>CALDYU010000001.1 GCA_937944485.1 uncultured Flavobacteriaceae bacterium
TGCCGTGATAGCTACCGTACCAGCTGCTAAGGCTGTGACTAGTCCATTAGCATCGACTGTAGCAAGTGTCGTATCTGCACTTGACCAGGTTAGCTCTTGATTATCAGCATCACTGGGCTCAATACTAGCAGTAATACTACTAGTCTCACCTACTTCTAAATTCAAAGTTGTAGGACTTACTGTTATACCCGTGACGGCTGTCGCCGGAAGCTCAACCTCTAAGAAATCAATATCAACTCCACCAAAATTAGAAGCAGTAGTAACTCTAATAGTATTTAAACCTTCAACTAAATCAATATTGTCTAATTGTATGGATTGCCAACTAAAACAATTCGCTGAGGAATTAAACTCAATTTCACCCAAATTATTCCCGTTTACTACCAAATTTGCCTGTCTTTTAAATACAAAGCCACTATTATAAACAATGGTCAGAGAACCTGTTACTGCTTCGCTACTATTAAATTGCCATTCACCAAAGCTATTATTGGCACTTAAATCTAAAAAGCCAGTCCCCTGAAATCCGGGAAGATAATTCCCAACGTTTCCATCAACTACCTGATCAAAGTCTTCCCCTTCCAAAGTAATCAAACGATCATTATCAGGACTGCCTTCATCGCCAGTAACGATAAGTGTCTGGCCTTGAGAAACCGTCGCCATACCTTGATGAATTGCCTTAGCGTAAACACAATAATTATTGGCTGCATCAGGGATGAAATTCAAGTTATACGGTGAAGTCGAAGATCGACCAATTTCAACATCATCAACATAATAGATGACTTCTTCGATACTGAGTATATTGGTTGAAACCGATAATACTACTGATTCCTCAACAGTCGCAGTCGTCGGCACCTGAAGTTCAAAATTGATTCCTTCTGAAGCTGCAGCCTCTGTTCCATCTAATTGCAGCAGATAGGCTTCTAATAATTCCAAATCGTTCTGAGACAAGCTCGCTGCTATCGCATGCCGTTCAACAGCATCTTTTACTGTAGCCGCACTACCATCATGAAGATAGGGTGCAGTAGCCCATACATCTCTTAAGGTAGGAACATCAATACCTTGCAGCGCCCTGCCCAAACGCTTACCACTACTTGCTTCAACAGTGCCAATATCGTATAAAAGCCCTTTAGAAGAATTTGTAAATGCCTCACCACTATGGCAATTCGCACATTTTAAGTCATTAAACAAGGCTTTTCCTTGAAGAGCCGTCGCCGTCATTGTCCCGTTTTCATTTTTATTAGGACTTTCATCAAAACTATTCAATGATTCAATATAAGCATTAAGGGCATCAAGCTCAGGAGATCTACCTTCTTTAGTTCCCCCCAGTGGGTTCTCACGGTTTTCAGAGAAAAAGTCTTGATCAGTCATAAAACCTGTTCCACCAAATGCAAATCGAATATCATTCTCAAAGTCATGAATTTCATCAAAATTTCCACTCCAATGCACGTTTCCATGATCGTTACCCGCTCGCCCCCTTAGAGAAATTGTATTCCGGAGGCCTTCTCCACGCTGCGTAAAGTCCCAAGTCTGACCATCATCGGTACCATCTATATGACAAGAAGCACAGCTAATATAACCGCCATCCGAATTTTCCTGTTGCGTCATTCTGCTATCACGAGCATCATAAAACATCTGTTTTCCCTGTAACACTTGATTACTTAAAAGTTCACTGGACACCGTACCAACCTCTGATAATAAAGGTAAGACTCGATTTCCTGACGTAATCAAATCATTCGCGTCAAAAACATGAATGCTCCTACTTAAAAAGTTCTTGACGAAAAGGCGGTTGTTTGTAGGATCAATTATAATACCTGATGGTGCAAATCCCACATCTCGCCTTAACACCTCAAGACCATTGTTGGCATCAAGAACTACGATACGGTTATTTGCGAGCATGGTGACAAAAACATAATTACCTAAAGGACTTATAGTAATTCCTGTGGGTAAACTATGATTATCAATATCTACACGATCTATTGTTCTCTCTTGTCCTGATCCGATTGAAAAGTTTGAAACCATAGCTCTGATCGTTGTGGCAAAATTCAAATTCTGCCCAGATCGAAATGCTCCAGTCAAAGTATTGTCCTTTTTAGCCGTAAACCAAGCTTTATCACTTTCTGGTTGTATTGCTATTCCCCCCAGGTAATTGGCAATTCCTTTTGCCTCAGTACTCGTATTTGAAGAAAAAGTATCTGCCTGGATATTCACACTTGAATTAAGTTCGAAATCAGTTAGGTTAATCTTCGCGATCTTTCCTTGATTATTTTCTGTTACAAACTGAGTTACAAATAACTGCGATCCATCTGCAGTAATAGCCAAGGCCCTAGGTTTAGCAAATACTGATAGTTCGTCTACTACGGTTTGGTTCGTCGCACTAATTTTTAACACTTTATTTGAAGCAAACAAACTTATATAAAGAAATTCACCTTCAGGATCGTTTACGACACCATAAGGTTGTGACCCTCTACCAACGTTTATCGTATTCAGTAGGGTGCCTCCAGGATTTAGAATTTGAACTACACCCGCATCTCTACAAGTTATCCAAATATTTCCTTGAGAATCTTTAGCAATACTGACGGGGTCAGCAGCAACTGTATACTCATTAATAAGTGCAAAGGTATCAGCGTTAAGAACACTTACGGTATTATTGTCTGGGTTCACCACCCAAACTCTTCTTGTACTCGAATCAACAATAATTGGAGAACTTTGAGTTGGTCTAAGAGGAAGACTCGAGACAACTACTTCCGCTTGAGCCATAAAATCACCATCATTTGTAGTTACGGTAATGGTTGCTGTACCTTCGCCTATTGCAGTTACCTGCCCGTTTTCATCAACAATAGCAATACTTTCATCACTACTTGACCAAGCAACTGACGAATCGTCGGCATCAGCTGGACTTACGGTAGCTGTTAAATTTCCAGTTTCCCCTTCAAGCAATTCCAATGTTGCGGTGTTAAGGTTTACTCCCGTTACAAGAGTTGGAAGCCTTTCTACAGTTATGGTGCTTGTAGCCTCAAAGCTACCATTGTTCGTGGTTACTGTAATTATTGCGGAGCCCTCAGAAACTGCTGTTACCTGCCCCATTGCATCAACGGTTGCCACGCCTTCATCACTACTTGACCAAGTGACCGAAGTGTCATCTGCATTCGTCGGTTGAACATTGGCGGTCAACTGTGCACTACTACCAGCAGTTAGGTCAAGCGTAATTGGTGTTACCATTACGCCTGTCACATTTACTGGAGCCAGTATTAAATTTGTAGAAAGCACGTTACCAGGTATTACCTCAGCAGGCTCACTACCATTGCCATCGCTAGGTCTTCTCCACCCCACGGCAAGGTTATCTCCCCCACCGCGCTCTTTCATGAAAGCTTCGATATAATAGCTCAATCCTTGAACTAAGTGAATACCTACAGATTTTTGTTCAGGAAACTTGTTCCATTCTCGTGATGCGCTCCAGTTAGGTACGTTGGCAATCATGGCAACATTAGATACATCATTGTCAGGGCTCAGATTGAGGCGAGATTCATCATCGCCGGCTACCCAAAAGTAGTAAGTACCCGTCTCAGGGGCACATAGATAACCTCTAACTCTTACGCCATAATCATCTGCAACATTTGTCGGAATCTCAAAACTATTAAGTTCTTGTGTTGAACTTGGATTGTTGGGGTAGTTTGGCGAATTAAACAATTCTTCTAATAAAACCCCTCCAATTCCATCATATCGTTCCATCAATATCGTACCACTGGCAATACACACGCCTTCGCTTTCAACTACAGTTACTAAAGTCTGAGCAGTAAAACTACCGTCATTAGTTGTTACCGTAATCGTTGCTGTACCTGTTCCGACAGCCGATATATTACCGTTAGTATCGACCGTAGCAATGCTAGAATCTGAACTACTCCAACTAACAGTTTGGTCATCTGCACTTGCTGGACTAATGGTTGCCATCAAAGAATAAGTGCGCCCTATTGCCAATTCAATACTATTACGGTTTACTTCCACACCAGTCACAGAAATAATACTTTGTACCATCCGAACCGCTTCTGCTACACTAGGAACTCCATTTTGATCTATCGCAAATAGCATGTAATAGCCAGGAGGCATTACATTTGCATTAGGAACATTTAAGGAATAAGTGTTTCCGTTTCTAGAAAATGAAACAGGAACTCTGCGTTGTTCATTATTTACACTGTGGGTTGCCGACGACATTCTAATGAAAGAAAATGACTCAATATCGTCGCTACTTTGTACTTGCATTGTTTGATTATACTGCGCAATTTCAGGAGCTGAAATTTCAGGTCGGTCTGCTAAGTTTCCACTAGAATCAAAAAGATAAGGCGGACTATAGATTTCGGCATCCTCATGGTTAACTGTACAGCCACCACAAAGTCCTCCTCCACCTGAAAATACACGGCCGTCCATCATTAAGACTGATACACTGTGATAGTTACGGGGAACTTGCATACCTGCCACTGTTCTCCACATATTAGTCTGAGGATTCCAAATCTCCGCATTCAATCGAGATCCGCCATCGAAAAATACACGAGCTGTACTAAGCCCCCCTACGATTAAAACCTCTCCATTAGGCAATACTACGCTATTATGATGGGTTCTTGTAAAAGCCACATCATTCGCAGTTCTTGTAACTGTTACATTACTCTCGTTATTGATATCGATAACATATGACTTCTCACTTGCTGGGGCTCCTTCCCCATAGTTAATAGCACCACCAACTTTTAATATTTTACCGATGTCATACATCACCGTAGTACCAGAGATAGAGTATAGGTCATCTGATCTTTTTCCTGCAAAAGTGAAGGAACCATTTCCATTAACATCAAGCCAATGCATATCTTCACTCGGCCCTGCATGGAATACTTTACCATTAGGTGCACTCCAGACCCAAGCATGGTCCGCTGGTCTACTATGACCCCCTGCTAAATCATTATTGTTGAACAAAACTTCCATTGGAATACCTGGCAAGCTCTTCCACCCATTCTCAAGGGTCCATATTTCTCCCATCTTTCCAGTACGTCCTCCATCCCATTGTCCTCCTATAGTAAACACTCCTCCATTGGCTAGTGTAACATTTCCCTGATACGCCCGTGCCACATTCATATTGTTGGATGGCGTCCAGGTCTCAGTCTGAGGATCATATAATGTCGTTCTAGGGGCAGAACCACCACCAGCTACCAGTATTCTTCCGTCCGCAAGGTTATTAATTCCCGAACAGAACATATTATGATTATTATCAGTGATTTTCAAACCCAGAGGTTGCCCATTTACGCCTAGATTTGGATCAAATATTTCGGTATAGGTAAAACCGTCAGCCGCGTCAAATCGACTATCACGATAACGAGAAGACCATGTTAGAAGTCTACCATCGGGTAAATTAGCTACCGCAGAGGGGACCAGATTAAGTAGAATGGGGTCACTCCACTCTCCCACATTCTGCTGGTTTTGTGCCTTAAGATTAAAAGAAATGAGTAATAATAGTGTAACTGTAAGAGCTATGTAATTTTTTTTCATGTATAATTTGACTTAGGTTCCCCTTTAACTTGTTAAAGGAAAAAAATCGAATAAGGCTTCAGAAATGAATTAGTTGAAATGATGATTTATTCGATAAAGGTTTCTTTGGCAAGAAAAATCCTTCAAAAAAAAACAAGTTCAAAAGACAAAATCTACCTCAAATAAGCTCCAAAAAAAGGTGGGTCCGGATGTGGTTCATTGCGGTTTCAGAAAAAACTGGTTCTATTTCCTTATTCGATATTAATAACATACTTTCAAACCATTGGATTTATGGTAGTAAAAAGCCAAAAAATAATTCATGAAATGGAGGCTTGCATTTTAATTAAAAAAACAATAAAAGAGGCTTTTTTTAGTTTTGCTAATTAACTTCTAGGCCATACTCGAAAGTCTTGACCACAAAACCATGATTACAAGAATTACCAGTTTTCTGATAGATAACAAGATCTTAACTTCAGTAGGTCTATTATTCGTTATCGCATTGGGTTTTATTACTGCTCCATTTGATCTTGGCGGCGACTTTTTGCCGAAAAACCCTGTGGCAGTGGATGCCATACCCAACATTGGAGAAAACCAACAAATTGTTTTCACAGAATGGAATGGTCAATCTCCACAAGATATAGAAGACCAAATCACTTATCCCCTAACGTCAAATTTATTAGGAATACCAGGGGTTAAATCTATTCGAAGTAATTCCATGTTCGGATTTTCTAGCATTTACATCATTTTCGAAGACGATGTTGAGTTTTACTGGTCAAGGGCAAGGGTTCTCGAAAAACTAAATTCATTATCTAAGCAACTTCTACCTAACGGAGTGCAACCTAAGTTAGGGCCAGATGCAACAGCATTAGGGCAACTATATTGGTACACCTTAGAAGGGCGCGATAGTCTGGGCAATGTTACAGGAGGATGGGATTTACCAGAACTGAGAGGCATACAAGATTTCTATGTGAAAAATGCACTTTCAGCTACAAGTGGTGTCGCAGAAGTGGCATCGGTGGGTGGTTTTGTAAAGGAATATCAAATTGATGTTAAACCTGAATTACTTAAGCAATATGGCATTTCACTACACCAAGTTGTAGATGCAATCAAAAGTACAAATAGAGATGTTGGAGCCCAGACCCTAGAAATTAATCAAGCAGAGTATTTCGTAAGAGGCTTGGGGTATATAAAATCTATTGAAGATATTGAGCGCACCAGTATTGTAGCCACAAACAATACCCCAATAATTGTGGGCGATGTTGCCCAAGTATTTATGGGGCCAGCGGAACGCCGAGGAATATTAGATAAAGGCGGCGCCGAGGTGGTTGGTGGTGTGGTTACCGCACGTTTCGGGGCTAATCCCATGGAAGTTATTGAAAATCTTAAAAAGTCAATAGAAGAAACGAGTACAGGTTTACCGAAAAAAACACTTAAAGATGGCAGAACCTCTCAACTGACCATTGTTCCATTTTATGACCGTTCTGAACTGATAAGTGAATCGTTGACTACTTTAGGAAATGCTTTAGCCTATGAAATTTTAATTGCAATTTTCGTGGTTTTGGTCATGCTTAGAAGCATAAAAGTGTCCTTTCTTGTTTCCGGACTAATGCCTATGGCGGTGTTGATGGTATTTCTTGCCATGAAGTTTTTTGAGGTTGATGCCAATATCGTAGCCCTTTCGGGTATCGCAATTGCTATCGGTACTGTTGTTGATTTAGGCATTATACTTACAGAAAATATTGTAAGGCATCAACAAGAATTTCCTGAGAAATTGCTGAAAGCAAATGTAAAGAGTGGTGCTAAAGAAGTTTCAGGAGCCATCCTCACAGCAGGTTTAACTACTATTTTGAGTTTTATTCCTGTATTTACCCTAACTGGTGCTGAAGGAAAACTCTTCTTTCCATTAGCTTTCACAAAAACTGTCGCGCTTATTGCTGCTATAGGGCTAACACTATTTGTTATTCCGCCACTAGCAGTTATTTTGTTTGATCGTCGTAAAACAAATTCAATGCCCACAATTGGTGCCATATGCTTTTTATTAATAGGGATATTAGTCTGTTTTTATGGATTTTATATAGGCATCTTTTTGGTATTGCTAGGATTGCTTCAATTGCTTTTTCTTTATGATAAAATAGGTGCTAGACAGAAAAAATGGATAACCTTAATTTTAGCACTGGGCGTTATAGTTTTATTATTATCCTACTATTGGCAACCCTTGGGTCTGGGCAGCCATTGGCTTACCAATGGCCTATTTATTATCTTACTTTTAGCCTTTGTTTTAATCCCATTACATTATTTCATAAAGCGATATGAAGATATACTAAGATGGGTGCTGCTCAATAAATGGAAGAGTATTGCTGCTCCTATTTTGTTTGTGTTTTTAGGAATTGCAATACTATTATCATTAGGCAAAGAGTTTATGCCCACTTTAGATGAAGGAGATTTTGTGCTCATGCCTACGTCGCTTCCACAGGCTGGAGTTGCACAAAATTCTAGAGTTCTTAAAAAATTAGATCTTGCTGTAGCTTCATTGCCAGAAGTTGAATATGTAGTTGGAAAAGCTGGTCGTGTTGAATCTGCTTTAGACCCTGCGCCGCTATCCATGTATGAAAACCTAATCTCGTATAAATCAGAATACATTCTCAATGAAAAGGGGGACCCCATACGATTTGAAACTAATGAGAAAGGTAATTTTAAGTTGCGTTCAGGCGGATTTATTGCAGCAGGAAATCACGTTAAACGCCAGCAACTGGTAGAAGATAGTAGTGGCGAATATTATAGAAATTGGAGAACTCACATTAATAACGAGGGGGATATTTGGGACGAGATAGTGCAAAGCACTAGATTGCCTGGTGTTACATCGGCACCACAATTACAACCTATTGAAACGAGGTTGGTGATGCTCCAGACGGGAATGCGATCTAATCTCGGAATAAAGGTAAAAGGACAAAATTTAGAGGCCCTAGAAGCCTTTTCCCTAGTATTGGAAGAAGAAGTCAAAAAAGTGAATGGAATACGTAAGTCATCGGTATTTGCTGATAGAATAGTAGGAAAACCCTATTTGTTGATTGATATTGACCGAAGTAAAATTTCTAGGTACGGTCTACGTATAGAAGCAATACAACAAACTTTAGAAGTTGCCATAGGTGGAAAAGTTGTAGGGCAGAGCATTGAAGGCAGGGAACGCTATTCAATACGTATTCGTTACCCACGTGAGTTGAGAGGAACCCCCGAAGCATTAAAGAATATCTATGTCGATTTACCTCATGGTGGAACCTTGCCGCTATCAGAATTTGTTGAAATAAATTATAAACAAGGTCCTCAAAGTATTAAGAGTGAGGATGGTTTCTTAGTAAGCTACGTTATTTTCGATAAGGTTAAAAGTATTTCTGAGGTAGCCCTAGTAGAAAGAGTAAAAAAAGTACTTTCTGATAAAATTGATTCGGGAGAAGTTGTAGTTCCTCAAGGTGTGAACTACGTGTTTAGTGGAACATTTGAAAACCATGTCCATGCCCAAAAAACTTTAGGTTTTGTTATACCCTTGGTGCTTATTATCATTTTATTATTGCTATATCTCCAATTCCGTTCACTATCAGTTTCATTGATGGTATTTTCTGGTATTGCAGTGGCTTTTTCGGGTGGATTTATTATGATCTGGCTTTATGGTCAACCTTGGTTTATGAATATGGATATAGGATTCGGGAATTTTAGAGAGCTCTTTAATATGCAAACCGTACATCTCAGTGTTGCAGTATGGGTTGGTTTTATTGCTTTATTTGGCATCGCAACAGATGATGGTGTGGTTATGGCTACTTACCTTAAGCAATCATTTAACGATCATAAAACAAATGATGTTTCGGCGATAAGAGAAGCGGTCATTCTAGCTGGTAAAAAAAGAATAAGACCCTGTTTAATAACTACGGCGACAACCCTTCTGGCGCTCTTGCCCATTTTAATGTCGTCAGGAAAAGGCAGTAATATTATGATTCCCATGGCCATTCCAGCTTTTGGAGGGATGTTAATGGCATTAATTACGCTATTCGTCGTGCCTTTGCTCTTTTGTTGGAAAAAAGAAATAATTTTGAAAAAGCAATCCACTAATTAATAAAAATTATGATAAAAAAATGGAGCGTTTATACTGTTTTGGTTCTCGCAGGGCTCCTTCTTGGTTATCTTTTTTTTGGATTAGACAAGCCCTCGAAAGCCCCAGAAGATGAAATGGCTTTTGAAGCTGAGTCTGGCAGATGGACTTGCTCCATGCATCCAAACATAGATGGTGAAGAGCAGGGTAAATGTCCGTTATGTGCCATGGATCTAGTGTTCATGTCGAACCACCCAGAGGTATTAACTTCAAATCAAATATCCATGAGTGAAGAAGCGTCGGCTTTGGCCAATATTCAAACTACAGTTGTGGGCACAACAGATTCAGAAGGTATTTCTCTAAAATTGTCTGGGACAGTTACCTCTAATAAAAAAACCGATGCCATTCAAACCATCCTTTTTGATGGCAGAATAGATGCCCTTTATCCAAATTATGTTGGAAAAAAAGTTAGAAATGGTCAAGAAATAGGAAAAGTCTATTCTCCAGAGCTGTATTTAGCCCAAGACAAATTATTAACATCAGTTTCATATAAGGAAACCCATAAAAATTTGTATGAATCTGCTAGAAATACCCTTGGTTTGTGGAAGATGAACGATAGCCAAATAGATGAAATGATTGCGCTTGGAAAGCCTATGGTAAACTTTCCACTTTATGCTGACGTCACGGGCACAGTTACAGAAGTTCTGGCTACAGAAGGAAATTATTACAAACAGGGAGACCCATTGTATCGAGTTTCAGATTTAAGATGGGTTTGGGTGGTTTTAGATGCCTACGAAGAACAACTTCAATTATTGCAAGTTGGTCAAGAAATGGAATTACGATTTACAGCATTGCCTAATGAGGTTCATACGGCAAAGGTCTCTTTTGTAGAACCTGTGATGCAAAAAAATAAACGTACAATTGCTGTACGCGTTCTTTTGAAAAACGAAAAGGGAAAGTTAAAACCAGGAATGTTCGCAGAAGCCCAAATTAAAGCTACTAGCAATCAGGAAAATACTTTAGCCATTCCTAAATCAGCTGTTCTTTGGACAGGAAAACGTTCTATAGTGTATAAAAAACCTAACCCCGAAAAACCCACATATGAATTGGTAGAAGTAGAACTAGGACAAAGTTTTACGGATAGTTACGAAGTAATTTCAGGGCTTTCCGTTGGCGACGAAATCGTTACCCATGGTGCTTTTACCGTTGATGCTGCAGCCCAACTCATGGGCAAAACTTCAATGATGAACAAGACCAAGAATAACGACTACCCTGTTCAAATGGAAGAATTACCTACTTTGGATACCCGAGAACGTAAAACTTTATCTATTGACAAAAATATAGGCTTTGAACGATTGCTTAAGGTTTATTTTGAACTTAAAGATGCATTGGTTACTGCAGATTATAAGCTAGCTCAACAGAAAACAGTTAGTCTACATCAGGCTTTGGAAGTAACATTAAAAAACGAATCACTTAGCGAAGCTTCACTAAAAGTGATGCAAGGGGGAATGGAAACTTTGATGAGTGCTACAGACATAGCATCACTAAGAAAAGGATTTAAGCCTTTTTCCCGTGATTTAATTCGGATAATCAGAGATGCCAAAAACCTATCAAAAACGGTTTACGTTCAATTTTGTCCCATGGCAGATGAAGGTAAAGGCGCAAGTTGGTTAAGTCTTAACGAAAAAGTTGAAAACCCATATTTTGGTGAAACCATGTTGCATTGTGGAGTGGTCAAGGAAGAAATCAACTAAAGATCCCTCAAAAGTAATTAATCAAAAAGTTTTTAATTAAGAAATGTAAAGAATATAAGTAGAGGTTCACGTTTTCTTATGAACTCTTGTTAGTAATAGCACCCCTGCCAAAAAGAACAGCCCTAGAAAAATGATAGAAGTGCGCATACTGCCAGTTACTTGAGCAATATAACCATACATAAATGTACCGATTACAATACCAATTTTTTCAGCAACATCATAAAAACTGAAGAACGATGTAGTATCTGTAGTATCTGGTAAAAATTTGGAATAGGTGGATCTTGATAAGGCTTGTATACCTCCCATGACTAAGCCAACACCAGCTGCGCCAATATAGAAATCAATTGGGGTAATCATAAAGTAAGCATAAATACAAAGCAAAATCCATAAAATATTGACACAAATCAAGGTATTGATATTGCCGTACTTTTTTGAAGCTATGGCGGTTAAATACGCGCCCAAAATTGCAATAATCTGAATAATCAAAATACTACCAATAAGACCTAGGGTTCTTGCTTCGCTATCACCCCAATCTATTTCTTCTTCTCCGAAATAGGTGGCAATCAACATCACTGTTTGTACTGCCATGCTATACACAAAAAATGCAATTAAATATTTTTTTAAACGAACCTCATGACCAAGTTGATTCCAAACCTGCTTTAACTCTTTAAATCCGTTGAGAATGATATTATTTGGTTTCCCCTCTTTCTTAATGCCTTTAGGTAGATAATAAAAAGAAAACTGCGCAAAGAGTATCCACCAGATTCCAACGGTTACAAATGAAATTTTCATGGCTTTAACCGTGGCTATTTCATTAGAACCATCTGTAATTCCAAATAAAGACGGTTCTAAAACCATCCATAAATTAAATCCTAATAAAATAATACTTCCTAAATAGCCTAATGAAAACCCTTTGGCACTAATTTTATCCTGTTGATCTGCAAAAGCAACATCTGGTAAATATGAATTATTAATGGCAAAACTGACCCAAAAGCCCACTATTCCGAAAAAATAGCATATCAATCCCAAATAAATATTCTCCAATGAAAACCAGTAAAGGCCTATGCATGAAATCCCGCCGAGGTAACAAAAAAACTGCATGAAAACTTTTTTGTTGCCCATATAATCGGCAATTCCTGAAATTAAAGGCGTAATAATGGCAATAAAAACAAATGCCAATGAGGTTGTATAACTTATCAAAGGAGCTCTGGCAATCTCGCTACCAAACACCGTTATTTTCTCAATTTCAGCGGCTCTAAATAATGCGCCATAGAATATGGGAAAAATGGCAGAAGCAATTACTAAACTATATACCGAATTGGCCCAATCGTAGAATGCCCAAGCGTTTAATAGTTTTTTACTTCCCTTTAATGCTATAGTTCGCGCCATACGTAATACTTGGTTACAAAAAAACCGTTCGCTGTTTGGCGAACGGTTTTCAATATACGATTATTACAGATATATTATTTAAAGGAAGTTACCCCGAATTTAGCAGCTTCCTGTTTCGCAGCTGGCGCCCATGCGGTCAAATTTGCAATTCTAGTATCATTGGAAGGGTGCGTACTCATAAATTCGGGTGGTGCTTGACCACCACTTTTAGCTTTCATTCGTTTCCATAATTCAGCAGCTTCTTCAGGGTTATAGCCTGCAATTGCCATAATCTGAAGACCGATACGATCGGCTTCTGTTTCATGACTTCTGCTAAAAGGTAGCATAATACCTAATTGAGATCCTATACCATAGGCTTGGTTGAACATATTTCTTTTTCGGGGGTCTTTTATAGCTACGTTACCGGCAACAGCACCAATTTGTTGTAAAGTACCCGCGCTCATTCGCTGTGCACCGTGATCGGCAAGGGCGTGCGCAACTTCATGCCCCATAACAACAGCAACGCCAGTTTCTTGCTGTGTTATTGGTAGGATTCCGGTGTAAAAAACTATTTTACCACCAGGCATACACCAAGCATTTACTGTTTCATCTTTAACGAGATTATACTCCCATTTGTAATCTTTTAAATACCCTGGATACCCATTAGCAGAAAGCCATCTTTCAGCAGCAGATGCAATTCTTTGTCCTACTCTTTCAATCATTCGAGCATCTGCCGTATTTTCTAGTACAGCATTTTCACTTAAAAATTGATCGTATTGGGCAAAAGCCATTGGAAAAATCTGCTTGTTACCGTAAAAGTTTAGCATCTTTTTACCAGTAAACGGATTCGTCTTGCACGCTGATACGCCAAGGAAGATAATAAGTACAAGTAATATTTTTTTCATGGTTATAGTGTTTGTTGTCTTGAAATGTACAAAAAAAAATTATTTTCCGATAAATCGTAAAATCGTAAAATTCTTATTCACTTCAAAAAATTTATTCTCTTTCAGCCCAGCTTTATCTAGACTTATCTTTTCATTATCAATCTCTATGCCATCAATCTCAAAAGGCAAACCATGTAAATTTATTTGAAACAACTCATAACTAGTAATATAACTGCCATCCTTATGTTGTTGTATAGTCAATTCTGTGGCTTTACCCGTAAGTTTAAATTTTCTTAAACTATATCTTCCTTTGGTATAATCATAACCATCTTGACCATCTTCATAAACCATAGAATTTTCAACGCCTTCTTTATAATAAACATCTAAAGAGAGCTCTTTTATCTCTTTTTCCCCTACATACTGCTGCACTGGGTATTTAGGTACAATTGCTCCTTCTTTCACAAATAAAGGAATACTATCAATATCAGCTTCTACCCATTTTTCTTTTCCGCCCTCTAAAATTTCATCAGTCCAGAAATTATACCATTTCCCCCTTGGGATATACATGCGTCTTCCGTGTGCATTAGGTTCTTGAACGGGGCATACTAAAATTTGATCTCCGAAAATAAACTCATCGGTTCTAAAATGTGTTTGGGCATCTTCTTGATCATACATAACCAAAGACTTCAACATGGCTATTCCATTTTGAGAATAATTATAAAACATCGAATACAAATAGGGTAGTAATTGATATCTCAGCTCAATAAATTTTCGAACAACATCTGTTATATCGCTATCAAAGGACCAAGGTTCTTGATCACCATGATCACCACTAGAGTGAACTCTAAAAAATGGGTGAAAAGTACCTAACTGAACCCATCTTGCAAAGAGTTCTCCATTTGGTTGTTCCGCGAAGCCGCCAATGTCTGAACCTACAAAGGAGTAACCACTCATACACATACGTTGCATCTGTACATTAGCCAACCACAAATGCTCCCAAGTAGCAACATTATCACCTGTCCAAGTGCAAGCATAACGCTGCGTACCAGCATAAGCCGCTCTAGTTATTACAAAGGGTCGCTTTGGATAACTGTGTTTTTTAACGCCATTGTAAGTAGCACGTACCATTTGCATACCATAAACGTTATGTGCCTTTCGGTGTGTACTGGGGTTGCCATCATAATTATGCCTCGTATCTAAAGGTGCAGTTTTTGACGGAACCTCCATAATCGCAGGTTCATTCATATCATTCCATACGGCATGAACACCTATCTCTGCCATAAATTCTTTATACAATTCTGCCCACCAAGCGCGTACATCAGGATTTGTAAAATCTGGAAAGTGGCATTCTCCTGGCCAAACTTTACCATGCATATATGGGCCATCACCCCGTTTGCAGAAATAATCATTTTCCATGGCCTCTTTATACACCCAATAATTGCGATCAATTTTAATTCCTGGATCTATCATGACCACAGTCTTAAAACCATCTTCTTCCAATTCATTGATCATTCGTTTGGGATCAGGAAAACGAGTTTTATCCCAGGTAAAACATCGAAAACCATCCATATAATCGATGTCTAAGTAGATGGCGTCACATGGAATTTTTAGATTTCTGAAATTTCGAGCTATTTCTTTTACATTACTCTCGGGAAAATAACTCCATTTTGATTGCTGAAAACCTAATGCCCATAGGGGAGGTAATTCTGGTTTTCCTGTTAAGTCGGTGTACAATCGTACCACTTTTGACATATCAGGACCATAAATAAAATAGTAGTTCATTTCACCGCCATCAGCCCAAAAGCTTGTGGTATTTCGTCTTTCATGAGCAAAATCAAAATGGGTTTTGAATGAATTATCAAAGAATATTCCATAAGCCTTACCGTTCGTAAGCCCTACATAAAACGGAATTGCCTTGTACAATGGGTCGCGATCTTTACCATAGGCATAAGAGTCAGTTACCCAATTTTGAAACCTTTTTCCTTTTAAATTAGAATGTGTAGCCTTATCACCCAAACCATAAAAACTCTCTCCTATTTGGGTTATTTTGCTCATTTTAACGGTATTGCCGCCGTATTCATAATTCTCTTCCCAGTGAAAGCCTATTTCATCTTCATTGATAATATGCCCTTCAGGATCCGAAATTTGAACACGCATGGTTTTTTTATCAACCAAAACCTTCATTCTAATCGTTTCAATCAGATATTCCGTAGCGGTTTCTTCTACTAAGAGTTTATCGTAGCCTCTTCGTCCGACTTTGCTAATCGCATAAGAAAAATCAGTACTGAAATTATAATCTGTTGTATATCGAAACCTCAGCATACTATTTCTAAGCACGGTAATTTGTAGTACAACGCCGTTTTCTGAAGTAAAGTAAAGCTTGTCAACATCTTGTAAAAAATCGACAATTTGATTCGGGTATAAATTCCCCTTATATTCTAATTCTGTATTTGTAATCATTAATGGTTGATTAATATCTTAAAAAATACGGCAGACCTTATAAATTTGTGATAACATCTATTCGGTTGCGCGTATTGTCCTATTTAAAAATAATTATACTCAATGGCGGAATGGTCATCTCGATAGACTTCTTATAGCCATGCCATGCTATCGCGCTAAGCTTAGAAATATGGGTTTCCATTCCTGAACCTCCATATTTCTTAACGTCACTATTGAACAATTCTTTCACTTGTCCTGATTTTTTAGGAAGACCTATTCTATAATTTTTGCGTGGCACGGGCGTCAAATTTAAGGCCACATAGATATCATTCTCCTCGTCATGCCCTTTTCGAACATAGGTAAGTACAGAATTCTCATGATCGCCATAGTCTATCCATTGGAAACCATCAGGGCTAAATTGTTTCTCATACAAAGCCGGATGTGATTTATAAAATACATTCAAATCTTTTACTAATTCTTGAACACCAGGATGCACCTCATAATCTAATAAATGCCAATCTAAACTCTGCTGAAAATTCCATTCAGCCGTTTGTCCAAATTCTGATCCCATAAAGATTAAATTGGTACCAGGGTGGGTATACATATACCCAAAAAGTAATCGAAGATTTGCGAATTGCTGCCACTCCTCTCCAGGCATTCTGTATACTAATGATTTTTTGCCATAAACGACCTCATCATGAGAAAAGGGAAGCATGAAATTCTCTGTAAATGCATAGGTCATGCTAAATGTCAGATCATTTTGATGATACTTTCTATTGATCGGGTCTTTCTTAAAATATTCTAAGGTATCATGCATCCATCCCATCATCCATTTCATTCCAAAACCAAGTCCACCTTGATTAACTGGCTTAGACACCCCTGAAAACGCCGTAGATTCTTCAGCAATAGTCTGAACTCCTTCAAAATTATCATACACCGCTTGATTCAGTTCACGAATAAAAGATAGTGCCTCTAAATTTTCGTTATTTCCGTACATATTAGGCTCCCACTCTCCTTCTTCCCTAGAATAATCTAAATAAAGCATTGAAGCTACAGCATCAACACGCAATGCATCAGCATGAAACTGATCTAACCAGAATAACGCATTACTTATTAAAAAAGCACGGACTTCATTGCGTCCATAATTAAAAATTAAACTTTTCCAATCGGGGTGATAGCCTCTTCGTCTATCAGGATGCTCATACAAATGCGAACCATCAAAAAAACCAAGTCCGTGGGCATCTTCAGGAAAATGAGAAGGCACCCAATCTAAGATAACACCTATATCATTTTGGTGTAGTTTATCTATAAGCAGTTTTAAGCCCTCTGGAGCCCCAAATCTTGAGGTTGGCGCGAAATAACCAGTCAGTTGATAGCCCCATGAAGGATCATAGGGGTATTCCATAACTGGCATAAACTCAACATGCGTAAAACCCATTTCCTTAACATAACTCACCAAATCTTTTGCTAAATTATCGTAGGACAAAAATTCATTTTCACCTTTCTTTTTCCAAGAACCTAGGTGAACTTCATATACCGAATAGGGTCGATCTAAACCATTTTTTTCAGCGCGATAACCCATCCACTTTTTATCCTTCCAAGTATATTTCGCATCCCATATAATTGAGGCTGTATTGGGTGGGTGTTCACAGTAACGGGCGAAAGGATCTGCTTTTTCAGTAACTATTTCACTATTATTTGATCTTATTTTATACTTATATATTTCGCCATGACCTATAGCTGGAATAAATCCTTCCCAAATACCACTTTCATCCCAGCGTACATTTAATGCATGCTCTCCTTCTTGCCAAGCATTGAACTCTCCAACAACAGAAACGGTCTTTGCCGTTGGTGCCCATACCGCAAAGTAAGTGCCTTCTTTTCCATTTAATTCTAAAGGATGCGCTCCCAACTTTTCATATAAGCGATAGTGCTTTCCTGACTTGAATAAATCAATATCAAACTCAGAAAATAAACTATGTGCAATAACATTTGGCATTGACTACTGTTTATAACAAAAGTAATCAACTTTACAGTACAAATTCAGAAAGACCTAGTATACCTAAAGCTCGCTAAAACGAATTGCGAAATACGCAATAATTAAATAGATTTTTACGAAAATCAAAAAGTGGAACGCTTTTTGAAAGCAAGCTATTATGTTAAAAGAAATCATGTAAACTAAAAATTAAATATTATGAAGAAAATAACTCTAGTACTCGGCACATTTTTAACCTTATTCTTAGTTTCATGCGAAATAAATGGTGTGGACGGTCGTGATGGTTTCGATGGCCGTGACGGCAGCGATGGTGTTGATGGCGTTGATGCACCTTTACCGAAGGTAATTGACATTGTTGGTACTTTTGACGCATCTAATGATTTTGGTATTAGACATACCTTTGACAATTCAATTGAAGTTTTACCTACTGATGTCGTATTAGTCTATATTCTTTGGGATCAAGTAGATGGTTCTGATGGTGAACCTATTGACATATGGAGGTTACTTCCGCAAACTCGAATTTTAGATCAAGGGCTGCTTATATACAATTACGAGCATACCTTTGTGGATGTCGATATTTTCTTAGAATCAGACTTTGATCTTGCAACATTGTTGCCTGGCGATACTGACGATCAAGTTTTTCGAATTGCAGTATTACCGGCAGAGACTACCAGCAAATCAAATATAGATCGATCAGATATTTCTGCTGTTATGTCTTTTCTAAATATGCAGGAAAACGATGTAAAAAAAATAACATTGGATTAACATTTTCAATGAAGCCCCAAGTTTAAATCCTGTTTTGCAAAAGACAGGATTTTTTTATTTTAAAGTCCTACATTTATCATTAAAAATTAGGAATTGAAACAATGTTCAGCAAGTTTTTATTATTGTGCATATGTTTCTTTTAAAAAATAAAAGTGGTTGAAAGGTACATCCATTTATTCCGTCTAATTTTAAATTAAAGCAACGTTATGTTACGAACAATTTTAGTTTTATGTTGTTTTCTTTTAGCAAGTTGTAAAGGAAACACACAAGTGAATAAAAAAATGACTGATAAAACAAGTCAAAAAGAAAAAGTGTACCCTGTTACTAAAACGGATGCGGAGTGGCGTAAACAGCTTACACAAGATCAATATTACGTTTTAAGAAAAGCGGCCACTGAAAATCCGTTTACTAGTGAATTATTAAATAATAAGGCAAAGGGCGTTTATGTTTGTCAAGGATGCGATACGCCGCTTTTTGAAAGTAGTACAAAATATAAATCAGGAACCGGCTGGCCTAGCTTTTATCAAGAAATTGAAGGGAATGTGGCTTATGATGTAGACTATAATATTGGCTACAAACGTACTGAAGAACATTGTGCTACCTGCGGTGGTCATTTAGGTCATGTTTTTGATGATGGACCCGCACCCACTGGAAAACGTCATTGTATTAACGGAGTGGCTTTAAAGTTCGTTCCTGCGGAATAATTTCCATCATACTGCTAAAAAAATTAAGCACCAGATATTCAAGAGAACCTCTTGTTATTTGGTGCTTTTTATTTGGAATTTTTAGAATCAATTTTATCACAATATTTCGGATTTTGCCTCTTGGTTTTTGCCCTTTGAATTGCGTACTTTTGCATTCGCCCCGATAGCTTTCGGGTTGAATACTAAAAATTAAGTTTATGAATAATTTTGATGTGATTGTTTTGGGTAGTGGTCCTGGAGGATATGTTACTGCAATTAGAGCTTCTCAACTAGGATTAAAAACCGCCGTTATTGAAAAAGAAAACTTAGGAGGCGTTTGTCTCAACTGGGGTTGCATACCCACGAAAGCACTTTTAAAATCGGCACAAGTATTCGAATATTTGCAACATGCGGGAGATTATGGACTTAAAGCCGAGGGGATTGATAAAGATTTTGATGCCGTAATTAAACGAAGTAGAGGTGTTGCCGATGGCATGAGTAAAGGAGTTCAATTTTTGATGAAAAAAAACAAAATTGAAGTCATTAAAGGTTTCGGAACTTTAAAAGCGGGAAAAAAAGTTTCAGTTAAAAGTGAAGATGGTAAAGAGACCGAATATAGTGCGAATCATATTATTATAGCTACTGGTGCCCGAAGTCGCGAATTACCAAGTTTGCCGCAAGACGGTAAAAAAATTATTGGATATCGTGAAGCAATGACCCTGAATGACCAACCAAAGAAACTAATCGTAGTAGGTAGTGGTGCCATTGGTATTGAATTTGCACATTTTTACAATGCCATGGGGTCTGAAGTTACCGTTGTAGAATATTTACAACGAATAGTTCCTGTTGAAGACGAAGACGTTTCGAAACAACTTGAGCGCAGCTTTAAAAAAGCAGGGGTTAAAATAATGACTTCTGCTGAAGTTACTGGTGTAGACACCTCAGGTAAAGGTGTAAAAGCAACGGTAAAAACTTCTAAGGGAGAACAAATAATAGAAGCTGATATGGTACTTTCTGCAGTTGGCATTAAAACAAATATTGAAAATATTGGTTTAGAAACTGTTGGTATTGCCACAGATAGAGATAAGATTTTAGTTAATGATTTTTACCAAACAAATATTCCGGGATACTATGCTATTGGTGATGTTACCCCAGGTCAGGCCTTAGCCCATGTAGCCTCAGCAGAAGGTATTCTTTGTGTAGAGAAAATTGCAGGTATGCATGTCGAAGCCTTAGATTACGGTAATATACCAGGTTGTACTTATTGCTCACCTGAAATTGCATCTGTCGGTCTTACTGAAGCACAGGCTAAAGAAGTAGGTCATGATATTAAAGTTGGTAAATTTCCTTTCTCAGCAAGTGGTAAAGCAAAAGCATCAGGTGCTTCTGATGGTTTTGTTAAGGTAATCTTTGATGCCAAGTATGGAGAGTGGTTAGGTTGTCATATGATAGGCGCAGGAGTTACAGATATGATTGCGGAGGCTGTAGTAGCTAGAAAATTAGAAACTACAGGTCACGAAGTATTGAAAGCTGTTCACCCGCACCCTACAATGAGTGAGGCGGTGATGGAAGCTGTAGCTGATGCCTATGACGAAGTAATTCATTTGTAAAATGAAATGGGTAAACAGAAATATTCATAGAGATGTGGCCTATTTTTACATTGGGCTGATTATTGCCTTTTCCTTTTCTGGAATCATCTTAAATCATCGTCAAGATTGGTATCCAATGGATTATTCCTATGAAACGAAAGAGGTACAATTAGAACTGCCGGCCGATAAAAACGAAGTTGTTCTTGAGAAATACATTAAAGGTATTTCGGCAACCTGGGAACTAGATGCCGAATATGACAGTCATCGAATTCGCGATAATGAATTACGGGTATATTACAAAAACAATATTGTTTTAGATGCCGATATAAAAACAGGTAAAGGAGTTGTTGAATACAAACGCAAAACGCCAGTTGTAGGGCAAACCATGTTTTTACATAAAACCACGAATAAATTTTGGATTTGGTATTCTGATATCTTCGGAATTGGCATGCTGGTAATTGCCTTTACGGGTATGTTTATAATAACCAAAGGAAAAAACACTTTTAGAAAAAGAGGGTGGAAACTAGCACTAGCTGGATTGGTTTTTCCTGTTATAATATTAATCTTATTTAGTTAAAACGAAAATGTTGAACCTCTTTAGATTTACTTCAATTTTAGAAGGTATATCCTATTTATCGCTTTTCGCTGTAACCATGCCCTTGAAATATTTAGCAGGTTTACCTATGCCAAATAAATATGCAGGTTATGCCCATGGGGTTCTATTTATAGCTTATGTGCTTTTGGCGATAGTTTTTTGGTATCAAAAAAAATGGTCGTACAAAAGAGGATTTGTTTTATTATTGGCTTCTCTCTTGCCTTTTGCTACCTTTTATGTAGATAAAAAATATTTACAGCCGCTATCAAAATAAGTCAATAAGCCTTTCTTAATTTTCAACCAATTTATAGATCGCCCCATCAAAACCGCAGATATACAATTCGTTGCGTATATCAGTACCAAAAGATGCGACGTTAAAGCCAAGGTCAACAAGAAGTTGATTTTCTAAGTCGTCATTTAAATTGGTTGTCAGTGCCCAAATTCTTCCTGATATAAAATCTCCGTAAATATACCTTCCCTCTAATGAAGGTGTATTCATACCTCGATAAACATACCCGCCCGTAACAGATCGATCATTATTACTTTGATCGTACTCAAAAACCGGAGCGATTAATCCGTCTGTATCACAATTACTTGAACCAAAACAAGAGGTACCTTCTTGAATATTCCAACCATAATTACCTCCTCTGTCAATCACATTAATTTCTTCAATTTTATTCTGACCAACATCACCCAACCATATATTTCCAGTTTCCGAATCAAAACTAAATCGCCAGGGGTTGCGAAGGCCATAGGCATATATTTCATCACGGGCACCTGTGTTTTCGATAAACGGATTATCACCTGGTATGGCATAATTTAGTCCATTTTCATTAGTATCAACATCAATTCTTAGAACTTTACCTAATAAATTGGTTAAATTTTGAGCATTGCCTTGCGGATCACCACCTGAGCCTCCATCACCAGATGCTATATATAAAAAGCCATCGGGACCAAACGCGATTTGACCACCATTGTGATTCGTAAAGGGTTGCGGAATTTCAAGTAAAATAGTTTCGCTATTTGCAATTGCATTATTCGCATCAGAAGGGTTTACCTGAAAACGCGCTACTACTGACATTGTTCTGGTAGGCGTATACATAACGTAGAAAAAGCCATTATCACCATAATTGGGGTGAAACGCCAAACCTAAAAGTCCCAATTCATTCTGACTTACTAGCTGATTACTAATATCAAGAAATGTATTACTGTCAGTGGTTTCCTCCACATTGGGAAAAACTTTTATGGTACCCCCTTGCTCAACCACAAAAATTCGATCTGTATTATCAGAAGGGCTTTGAAAATCAACGGGTCTGACAAAATTTAAATTCGGAAACGCGTTTATTGCAGAAACTGTCATTTCACCCACCGGAGGTTCTTCTGTAGGGTTTTCCGATTCATCAGGATTCATTGGTGTATTATCTGAACCTGCGCATCCCATAAAAAAAACTCCAAAAAATAAAAGACAATAGTTCCAATTCATAGCAGTGAATTTATATGTATTTACGAGAACTAGCCCATAAAAGTTGTAGAGCCGCTCTAAATTTGAGCAATTTTTACGAACATCTATACGGATTCTATGAGCTAAGCTATAGAAAACTCTGAATGGCTAAATCATAGCTTTGCAGGCCGAAACCTAAAATTACGCCTTTAGCCCCTGGAGAAATATAGGAAATATGGCGAAATTCTTCGCGTTGATGCGTATTTGAAATATGCACTTCAATAACCGGTGTGTCAATAGCTTTAACGGCATCACCAATGCCGACTGAAGTATGTGTGTAAGCGGCTGCATTCAAAATAATTCCGTCAAACGAAAAACCAACCTCTTGAATTTTGCTTATGATTTCACCTTCAATATTCGACTGGAAATAATCAAGGTCAATCTCAGAAAATTTACTTTTTAAACTTTTAAAGTACGATTCAAATGTTTGATCGCCATATACTTCAGGTTCACGTGTACCCAATAAGTTCAAATTGGGGCCATTAAGTATAAGAATTTTCACAGAGTAAATGTACTAATAAAACTAGCATCAAAAAAAACCATTAATGCAATAAAATGTTATTGGTTTCGACAGCGTCAAGATTCAACTAAAAAAGAAACAAATAACCCAAAAGAACTGACGAAAATACAGTCTCATCATTGACAGCAAAATAAGAAAGGTGAAATTCTGAAGTGCCGCCGCGAACATCAATACCTAGTGACGGTCGATAATATAAAGCACCATTATTACCTTCATTAATACCTATAGCGTAACCGATATCTGTACCAAATTTGAAACCTACATTTTTACCTGGGTAAATTCGAAAAGAGACACCTACTGGTACAAATTGTAAATTATCAAAACCGTCGACAAATATTGGGTCGTTTACGGTTTCTGGCTCTTCGCCAAAAGCATTAAAGAACCCGGTTGTTACGCCGATATCAAAAACTTTAGAAACACCCCAATGATGATACATGTCAACACCCAATAAAAAACTATAAGAATCAGAAAAATCACCAACAACAAGACCGCCATTGACGCCTGCTCTAAAATTGGTTATATCAACGTTTCGCTGCGCATGTAACGCCAAAACGGTAAAAACAAAAAGTAAACTAAGAATGCCCTTTTTCATTATAACTGTGGTTTGTTGGTTAAGCTATAAAACTAAACGCATTTTGAACCACTGCCGTATTTTTGTTGTCAAACCTATAAATGTATACCTGAAATGCCTTTTTTTGTATGCATAATACCTGTATTATTTTACTCTTAAGTTATAAAAAAAGCCGCTTAAAGCGGCTTTCTAATATTTTTTTACTTTTTAAAAAGTGAATACGGCTCCCACAAATAAGTTATTTGGTCTAATCAGTAAAGCACTTGATGCTGGTCCTGAATACCTATTTGTTAACTCAAAACTATATCTAGCTTGTATCGCAATTTTATTCGTAACATCGTAGCCTGCACCTATTCCTAAATCGATTCCTGTAGATTTAACAACGTCATCTAAATCAGAATCAATGAGCTCAATTACTTGCTTAATTTCATCAACATTTGATGAAAAAGTAAACTGAGGCCCTACTTGAATATTTAATTTGCCTGCTACATAGTACTTTGCCATTAAGGGTAGATAAACAAATGACAAATCACCTGCGCTACCATATAATAATTCAGGTTGCACATGAATTTTCGGAGTTACTTCAATATCCACCAATCCGCCAATATAAAAACCCGTTTCATTAATAGCATCAAAATTTGCAATGTTACCGATTATTGGTACATCAATTTTAACATCAGTATTCACATTTAATAATCCACCTGATAAACCAATTTTCACATTACCCTGTGCATGAATAGTGGTTGCCGTTAAAGCCAGTAAAGAGCAGATAAAAAGTATTTTTTTCATAATAGTTTGTTCTAGTGTTAATTCTCAAATATATAAAACTTTGGCATGCAATTTTCAAACACCATGCCAAATTGCCAAAAATCAACATTTAAAAACCAAGAGCCATTCCCCAATATGTATATTTACATATGCATTGGAAGCCTGCACAAAAAGATTATGAAAATTACCTTCGTTTAGAACGAGGCTTGTCCAAAAATTCTATAGACAACTATTGCCGAGATGTAAACAAATTAGTCGCTTACTTAGATGAACACCAGATACTTGAAGGGCCCCTTAAAATTCGAAAAGAGTCCATTCAAAGCTTCATTTATACCATTGCCAAAGAAGTTAATCCGCGATCGCAAGCGCGAATAATATCTGGATTAAAAAGCTTTTTCTCTTATTTGATCTTCGAAAATTATAGAGATGACAACCCTATGGATTTAATTGAATCTCCGAAAATAGGGCGAAAATTACCTGATACCCTTTCAGAAGAAGAAATAAATAGTCTCATTCGAGCCATTGATTTGTCAAAACCAGAAGGGGAACGCAATCGCGCTATACTCGAAACACTATATGGCTGCGGACTTCGGGTTTCTGAACTGGTGCATCTTAAAATTTCAGATCTCTATTTTGAAGAAGATTTTATCAAAGTAACGGGTAAAGGAAATAAACAACGTTTTGTGCCAATAAGTGCGGTAAACAAAAAATATATTAGCATTTATAAAAAAGAAATAAGGTCGCATCAAAATATTCAGAAAGGGGCCGATGACATTCTATTTTTAAACCGAAGAGGTAAACAACTAACACGCAGTATGATTTTTACTATAATTAGACAACTAGCGACTAAAATCGGTCTTGAAAAGAAAATTAGTCCGCATACATTTCGACACTCATTTGCAACACATCTACTTGAAAATGGGGCTGATTTAAGAGCCATTCAGCAAATGTTAGGCCATGAAAGCATTACCACTACAGAAGTTTATGTTCATGTTGATCGTTCGCATTTAGCGAAAGTGATGCAACAATATCATCCTAGAAAATCATAAAACTTTTAAACAACAAACCTTGTAGTTCGCTAAGCTTACAACTTCTAATTATTATATGCTCTTTTAATAATATATTTAAGGATAAATATAATTCACTATGCAAAAAAAAATTATCCGTAAATGGTGGAAAGAAGGTGTCGTTTATCAAATTTATCCGCGAAGTTTTCAAGATACAACGGGTAATGGCATCGGTGATCTTCAAGGTATTATTCAACGATTAGATTATATCGAGAGCCTTGGCGTTGATATCATTTGGTTAAATCCGGTTTATGAGTCCCCTAATGATGATAATGGCTATGATATCAGTAACTACCGGAACATTCTGAAGGCCTTTGGTAGCATGGCAGATTTTGATGAATTGTTGGCTGGAATGAAAGAGCGCGGACTTAAATTGGTGATGGATTTGGTGGTTAACCATACTAGTGATGAACATCAATGGTTTCAAGAGTCAAAAAAATCAAGAGATAATGCGTACCGCGATTATTACCATTGGTGGCCAGCTGAAAAAGGTACGCCACCCAAAAGATGGAGCTATTTTGATGTAGATAGCAATGCTTGGAAATATGATGAAACTACAGATGCCTATTACCTACATTACTTTGCTGTCAAGCAACCGGACCTTAATTGGGAAAATTCAAAGGTACGTCAAGCAGTATACGATTTAATGCGATTTTGGTTTGATAAAGGGGTAGATGGATTTCGAATGGATGTCATTTCTTTTATTTCAAAGGATATTGAATTTCCTGAATTACCAACAGCTTATAACGGTAAATTCATTCCCTTCTACTCTAACGGACCAAAGCTACATGAATACCTGCATGAAATGAACCAAACTGTACTTAGCAACTATGATGTTATGACAGTCGGAGAAGCACCAGGTGTTACTATAGATCAGGCTTTACAATTTGTTGACGAAGATCGTGAAGAGTTAAACATGTTCTTTCATTTTGATTTGATGGAATTAGACCGGGCACATGGCCAACCCTTTTTAATGGCATCGGAACTATGGAAACTTACAAAGTTTAAAAAAATACATTCTGATTGGGACGCTGTTTTTTCTGAAAAAGGCTGGGGCAGTATGTTTTTAAACAATCATGACTTTCCACGAACCGTGAGCCGTTGGGGAAACGATTCTAGAACGCATTGGTTTAATTCTGCTACAATGCTACAAACTTTTTTATTAACTATGCGAGGTACTCCGTATTTCTATTACGGAGAAGAAATTGGCATGACCAATATTCGATTCGATAATATTACAGATTATCAAGACATTAATACGCTCAATCGGTATAAAATAGCGCAACAAAATAACGATGACCTCGAAACATTCATTGAAAATGAAAAAGATGCTAGTAGAGATAATGCTAGAACACCAATGCAATGGAATACTAATGAATACAGTGGGTTTTCAGTAGTAAAACCATGGTTAAAAGTAAATACTAATTACGAAGAAGGTATTAATGTTGCTTCTCAAGAAGGAAAGAAAAACTCGGTATTAAACTATTTTCGGAAAATGGTACAAGTACGCAAAGATCAATTGACTTTGATTTACGGTTCGTATCAACTTCTACTGCGTTCTAACGAAGAAGTATATGCTTATTTACGAACATTAGGTAAGGAAAAATGCCTGGTCTTACTGAGCTTTTCAACACAAAAAACATATATAAAAATTGATGAAATTGAGTTTAAGAAAGTAACATTACTCATATCAAATGACGAAGTTTACGAAACGAATCAAGTAAACACTTTTGAACTTATGCCTTATCAGGCATGTGTTTACAAACTAAGCTAACAAATTGATCTTAAAACCAATACATTTTATATATTTAAAGAACTCAAAAACGACATTAGTATGAAAAACCAACTTCTTTCTCTCATCGTTATGCTAGCTTCTATAGCTACATTGCAATCTCAAAAAAAAGCAAAAGACGTACTCAAAAAATTAGATAATCAATCAGAATCTTATAGTGCCATAGCACAAGAGATATGGAACCTTGCAGAAATGGGTTATCAAGAAGAAAAAAGTTCAGCCCTGCTACAACAAACTTTAGACGATGCTGGTTTTTCTATAAAGAAAGGGGTAGCAGCAATACCTACCGCATTTATTGCTGAATACGGAAATGGTACTCCAGTAATTGCCATTTTAGGCGAATATGACGCTTTACCTGGGTTATCGCAAGAAGCGGTAGCCGAAAAAAAATCAGCAGGTAAGGTTGCAGGTCATGCCTGTGGTCATCATTTATTCGGAACAGCTTCTGCCGCGGCAGCTATTGCTGTAAAAAATTGGTTGTCCGCTAATAAAACCTCAGGCACCATTCGTTTTTATGGAACACCTGCTGAAGAAGGTGGCGGAGCAAAAGTATATATGTCACGCGCTGGTCTATTCGATGATGTGGATGTTGCCTTACATTGGCACCCAAGTTCTCAAAACGCAGCCAGTGCGGCCGCTGCATTGGCTAACATTTCTGCTAAGTTTCGTTTTTATGGTGTTTCTTCACACGCAGCAGGTGCACCAGAAAGAGGGCGTTCTTCGTTAGATGGGGTTGAAGCAATGAATACCATGGTCAATATGATGCGTGAACATATTCCACAAGAAACGCGTATTCATTATGTCATAACTGATGGGGGAAAGGCACCAAATGTAGTGCCTGATTTTGCGGAAGTTTACTACTATGCCCGCCACAATCGAAGAGATGTTGTTAAAAGTGTTTTTGATCGTATCGTAAAAGCCGCCGAAGGAGCAGCCCTAGGTACAGGTACTACTATGGACTATGAAATTGTAAATGGTGTTCATGAACTTTTGCCCAATTTAGTACTGCAAAAAATAGTTCATGAGAATTTATCTGAAGTTGGAGGAGTTACCTATACTACCGAAGAAAAAATATTTGCCGATAAAATAGCAATCAGTTTAGGACAAAAACAAGCCAACCTTGATGTTGCCAAAAATGTGCAACCCTATAAAGAAGTTGCAAGAGCTTATGGTTCGACAGATGTAGGCGACGTGAGTTTTGTGGTTCCTACCGTTGGTTTTGGTACTGCGACCTGGGTACCTGGCACCTCAGCACATAGCTGGCAGGCAGTGGCTGCTGGTGGAACCACCATCGGAAAAAAAGGAATGATGGTAGCCGCTAAAACATTGACACTAACAGCTATTGATTTATTCGAAAACGATGAACTTATTGCTAAAGCAAAGGCCGAATTTATTGAGCGACGTGGTATTGATTTTAAATATGTACCACTTCTAGGAGACAGGCCACCAGCACTTAATTACCGACAATAATATACCATAAACTGGCTGCACCTTTCACATTTGAAATTATGCGAATTATTTTAATATAGTCCGTTGTAACAAATGACATCATCTAGCTACTAACTAGTAACACCTCCAACCAATTAAGTGAATAAAGCACTGGAACATCAATTTGTGACGGAACTTGAGAACAACCAAAACATTGTTCACAAGGTCTGTACCTTGTATACCAATGACCGAGATTCACACAATGATTTGTTTCAAGAAATAACAATACAATTATGGAAAGCCTATCCTAAATTTAGAGGAGACAGCAAATTTAGTACATGGATGTATCGTGTGGCCCTAAATACGGCCATTACCTTATATCGAAAATCGAAGAAACGAGTAAAGACGCAAGATTATGAATCTGTTATTTTTAAAATAAAGGCCGAAGAGTACGATGAAACAGAAGAACAACAATTGAACTTGATGTACAGGGCCGTAAAGCAACTAGGGGACGTTGACAAGGCCTTAGTATTTTTGTATTTGGAAGACAAAGATTACAGAGAAATTTCGGAAACTTTAGGTATTTCAGAAGTGAATGCCAGAGTGAAAATGAACCGAATAAAAAATAAATTAAGAACCATATTGAATCCTTAGGATTATGATAGACGAATTAGAATTATTAAAAAAAGACTGGCAAAAAAAGGACGATCAGCTCCCAAAATTGTCTTATAAAGAATTACATACCATGATTTGGAAGAAATCCTCTTCTATAGTAAAATGGATTGTGATTATAAGTATACTTGAATTTGCCTTACCGCATCTACTCTATTTAATACCAGGAACAAAAGACAGTATTTTGATGTACGAAAAATTAGGTATTAAAAATTTATCAATTGGGTTATGGGTTACCGGGTATGGCATCACCGGATATTTTATTTTTCTTTTCTATAGGCGTTATAAAGAAATTTCTATTCTTGACAGTACCAAAGGGTTAATGGAGAAAATTTTAAAAACAAGAAAAACGGTTAAATACTATGTAATTTACAGTCTCTCTTTTTTATTTTTAACATGCTGTATTCTCTTTATCAGTATGGCATTATCAGATAATCTATTGACGATTTTTAATCAGAATGGTAATGATCTTGCTGTTGCTCCTGACAAATTTCGAAGCATGTTATTATGGACAATGGGGATTTTCTCCGTTGTAATGATACTTGTTATGGGGGCAATTTATTTTCTTTTATATGGGCTTTTGCTGCGAAGGTTAAATGGAAATTATAAAGAGCTTAAAAAGCTAGAAGTCTAATTTTTAGCACTATATCTTCTTGCTTGGTTTTCTTCTTCATAGGCTAATAATTCTTCTTTAGGTATAACTTTTAAAAAGGATGGATGTTGCTCAATAGCATACTCTAACTTTTCAATTATCGCATCAAAAGATTCTTCTTCATAGTCAATTTCTAAAGGCTCTTTAATGACCATTGATTGTAGAATTCCTTTTTTCTTTATGCGCAAGCCTTTTTTGTCAAAAGAACGCCGAAATCCATCAATTACAACTGGGACAACAACAGGTTTGTATTTTTTGATGATATGAGCGGTTCCCTTACGCAAAGGCTTCCAAGGGGTTGTAGTTCCCTGTGGAAAGGTTATAACCCAACCGTCATCTAAAGCTTTACCAATGTTAGAAATATCGCTAAATTTTACTTTGCGATTGACATCTTTGCCTTCTGAACGCCATGTTCGTTCTACGCTGATAGAACCGGCATAGGCCATTATCTTTGTGAAAAAGCTCTTTTTCATTGTTTCAGCAGCCGCGATATAGTAAAAGTTCAACTTAGGCTGCCACAAATATCCCAAATTGCGAATAGAATCGTCGCGCCCTTTCAAACTAGCATTAAATACATGAAACATGGCAACTACATCTGCGAAGTAAGTCTGGTGATTACTAACAAAAAGAACATTGTTTTCAGGAAGGTTTCGTATTATTTCAGACCCCTCAATTTCGAGTTTATTAAAACGTTTGTATCGTTGATGCGTCATCACTCCTAAAATGCGGATGACCCATTTTTTTAATAATAAAATATGTCCGAAAGGATTTCTTTTAAATAATTTCATACTACATACTATCAGGGGAATTCGTATTTGTGCAATGTACAAAATAAGTAGGTTAAAGTACCTGTCTCAAAAGTGCTTTGACTTCACTAAGCATCATTGCCGTTGCTCCCCAAACCGTGTAACCATTTAGGCTAAAGGCAGGTACAAGAATATCTTTAGCATATGAGGTACTTAAATTTTGCTCAAATAAATTTCTGTCATCCATAAAATCGACTAATGAAACTTCAACAAGCGCCGCTACTTCTTCATCTTGTTTTATAAAAGGTAGTGGGTTTTTATAGAGACCTAAAAAAGGATAAACCTCAAAATTACTTGGAGGAATATAGACCGCACTCAATTGCTTTAGCACCTCTATTTCGGAAACTGGAACACCCACTTCTTCCCATGTTTCACGAAGGGCTGTTGCTTTCAAATCAACGTCAATGGCTTCAAATTTACCCCCAGGAAACGCGATTTGATTTGAATGCACGCCTTTATAAGTCTTTCTTAAAATCAATAATAAATGTGTCAGATCATGTGCATCAGGATAAAACAAGGCCATTACCCCAGCTTTCTTAGCAGCGTTGCGATCAAATTTTGAATTCCGCAATTCCGCAACACGACCTTCTGGAGCCATTAAAAAGTGTGCCTCTTCTCCTGGTAAGGGTAGATTTTCTATTTTTGAAATTCGTTGTGTAAATAAATTAAAATTCATGATATCTCGGAAAGTCTCGTTGTTTACAATAATAACACTATTATTTTTAGTGGGGTGCAAAGATGATTCTAGAAAAAAAAGTGTCACTACACCTACTAAAAAAATTGTAGTGGATACCGTCGTAACACCAATTGACACTGTAGAGAAAAAATCTGAACCCTTTAAATTAACGGAAGAAAATGCTATTGAATTTTTCTTTAATTATCAAAAAGGACTGAATGTTAATAAGGTTAAACTAACTACAAATCTAGGTAGTTTTACAGTGCAATTATTTGACAACGTACCTTACCACAAGGCCAATTTTATATATTTAGCACGATCAGGCTATTTTGATGGCACACAATTTCATAGGGTAGTTAAAGATTTTATTATTCAAGGTGGAAATGCAGATGACAAGGCAACGGCAGACCGAAGACGAAAAATAGGGCGTTATTTATTACCCCCAGATACGCGTAAAGGTCATAAACATCATAGGGGTGTTATCTCTATGCCCAGTAGCGAAACTGATAATCCGCATAAGTTGGCATCACCCTATGAATTTTTCATTGTGGTTACCAAACCAGGTTCCTATCATCTTGATGGTGACTATACCCCTTTTGGAAAAGTCATTCAAGGCATGAGCGTAGTTGATAAAATTAATAATGTACCTGTTGGCAAAGGAGATTGGCCTTTTAATAATGTTTACATTGAAAAAGTAGAGGTACTGAAATGATTCATACTACTAGCTTTCTTTTTTATAGATAGAAGGCAATGATATCTTAAATTTTACAACGAGTAGACGTATTGCTATAATCACCAGTATACCTCCTAAATAAGCGTATTCTGCATTCATCGGCAGTAATCGAAAAAGAAAATAGCAAAACCCACCAAATATACACGCGGTTGCATAAATCTCTTTTCTAAAAATAACCGGAATTTCATTGCATAAAATATCACGTAGTACGCCTCCAAAGCTCGCCGTAATAGTACCAAGAGCCACACAAATTATTGGAGACAAATCTGCCGAAAGTCCCTTTTCTATACCCGCCATAGTAAAAAGGCCGATACCAATTGTGTCAAAAAGAAATAGCGTTTTTCTTAAGTATTTCAGTTGATTTACGAGCAAAACTGCCAATATTACATTCACCAAAACAATTACGATGTATGTATGGTCACGCATCCAAACAACTGGTGTATTACCAATTAATATATCTCTTAGCGTTCCCCCGCCAATTGCAGTTACAAATGCAATGATAAATACCCCAAATAAATCGAGTTTCTTTTCCATCGCAATTAAAACCCCTGATATGGCAAAAGCTGCTGTACCTAAAACATCAATAGTTAGATAAAACATGAATCATTAAATATTCAAAGTTCAAAGTTCAAATGTATTGTAAAATTAACATCTTCAAAGATGCAGCAAACTTAATTTATTAATTTCTAAATCATTATAACCTAATTTCTAAATAAGATAAAGCGTATATTTTATCAATTTCTACTTAGAAATATTGAACACTGGTTAAATTATTCTACTGACCCGAAATATCCTTTGCCGTAAGTAAAAAATGCCAAACTTTCGCTTAGCATTCCATATCAGCATAGTACTATTTAGCCAATTGCCTATCTAATTCTTTTTGCTGAGAAATTCTATATTTCAATACATTAATATAACGTAATGCTTCTTTAATGTCATATTCTGTATAAGAGCGCTGTGCCCATGCTAGGGCTTTGTTTAAATCACCATTAATTTCATTAATGATAGCCATATTGTAACATGCCCGACCTGCTATTTTAGCATTATCATTTGATACTTCTTCTTGCCATAACTCCGCAGCACTATCCCACTGTCCACTTCTTGCTCTACGCATAGCAGCTTCAAATTTATCAGTGCCTTTTACAAAGTAATCACGTGTCACTCTTCGCTTTTGAGGTGATATCCGTTTCGCATAATAATCGCCAATATGACTACTCGTTTGAATCACTTTTTCTTTACGATTTAAAATTGCTTTTACAGCATTCATAGGATTAATACCCTTCCCACTTGAAACTATATTATTGTCAAACGCATATTCATCCAAAATTTGTTTAACTGCTGGATCATAAATACGCCAACCATTTTTTACTTTCGTTCTTAAGGTTAAGGCTACAGCTGGAACTTTTTTCTTTATTCCGAAAGCATTCGGAATTTCCATTTCTGTCACCTCTGAATCGGCTTTAGTATCTGTATCATAAAATGCAAGAGAAAACAAAACATCAACCTTATGTTCCTCGCATATAGCCTCTACCTGATCCCAAGTTAAAGCAGCAGGCAAAACACCCAATCCTTTTCGTACATTAGGTGCTTCGAGTACTCGAACAACATCAAAACGTCCTAAGCGCTCTAGTTCTGATTTCACAGATGCTACCGCTGCCGCTGCGCCGTCTTTATCTAAATTCTTTCCTTCAGCTGACAATATTTTATCAATTGTATCGATACCATGTGTACCTTCAGCAGGAAGACTTCTATTAATAATACCAATGTGTAAAACATCGGAAGCGATCGACACGGGGGCGGGTTCTACCGTGTTCATAGTTAATTGGTTCGTAGCGCTACAAGAAGCAAACAAAAATCCGATGGTTGCAACTACATAAATGTGATTGAAAAGTTTCATGGGCGTAGGTTTTTGGGAAATTACGTCGAAGCCCTATATTTTTAGCTAAGACGCTTACAACCAAACAGATAAAATGTTAAATTATTGTATCTTGATTGATTTTAAACCTACGTTTTTTAAAAATTATGAAGTAAAATAGAATTGCAATTAAATCACTTAATTGGCGTAATTACAATATTGCGTAATTCAACCGGACCATGATCTCCTTGAATCATAATAGGCCCAGCGACGGCCTCATTATTGTCTAAGGCACCACCAGTCATTCCAGGTATATTTTGATTATTAATTATCGTTTTACCATTAGCAACTATGGTGACCCGTCGTCCGATGAGTGTAATATCATATTCTTGCCATTCCTCTGCTGGTTTGGCTACCATTTCATTGGGCGTTAGTAATCCGTAGATTCCTCCAAAAAGTATATTCGAAGGCTCTAAACCAATATTATCAGCAATTTGCACCTCATAACGTCCTCTCAAATAAACACCGCTATTACTTCCTTTAGGGTATTTAAATTCTAGATGTAATTTAAAATCTGTAAACTTCTCATCCGTTATTAAATTCGCTCCTGATTTCGGACTTTGTAGTACGCCATCTTTTACAACCCACTGGTTTTCACCTAAGGCTGTCCAACCACTTAAATCTTTTCCATTAAATAGTACTTTTGGTTTGCCCCATTTCGGATTTTCAACATAAGCTAATTTTGGCGATCTCTTGGCTTTCCATGCATATGCCTTCCCATCTGTATAAATTAAAGTGCCTCTTAGTTCATCAGCCTTTAACGTACCAAACAATTGCATATCGAACCCTTTGGGCTCCCATTGATTAGGAATTGTAAAATTAAACGTACCGTCGTGAAACTTGATCTCAGCAACAGGTCTCGCACTACCAAATTTATAACAAAAACGACCTATTAGTGTACTGTTACCTGAATGTTTGATTTCTAACCATGAAGGCACCTCTTTATCATCTTCAGTAATGGTAAGGTTCCACCGTCCTTCAAGTGCTTTCATATCTTGAGAAGCCACAAAAAACACATTTACTAAAAGTACAGCAAGGGTAATGACGGTTCTAATTTTCATAGTTATCTTCAATAGTGATTAGGTAACAGTAAATATAATGAACTCATCTAAAGAAAAAAACTACTTTTGAGAAGTACAATTACGAACATCTTGAAATAAATGATACACGATGCTGCGCATTGAGATTTTTTTTAAAACTCCTACATATGAACAAAGCAATGGCCTTATTTAAATCATACTTGGGTAAAGACTCTTCAAATTCTATTTCTCCTTTAATGCGCTGGCTAAACCCTACGCTTTTGAGTGCTTCTGAAGGAGTATTAGAATTTTCATATCTTATTCGTGAAGAAATGACCAACCCAATGGGCATTCTACATGGGGGCACTACCGCTGCAATTATTGATGATGCGGTAGGTGCAGCCGTTTATTCCTTAGGTAAACCAAATATATATACTACTGTAAATTTAGCCGTTGATTATTTTGCATCTGCTAAAGCAGGAGATACTATAATTGCGCTAACATCGATTACTAAAAACGGGAATCAAATTGTCAATACCTCTTGCGAGGTATGGAATGCTGACAAAACGCAAATGATCGCGAAAGGTCATTCAAATTTGATTAAAATAGATCGCATTAAGAAATAATTTGGCTATCTAATTAAACAGAACAATGCGCCGTGTTCAACTTTTCAGTCTATTTCTTTTTGCCAGGTATTTCTTGTCCGTTTTGATGTAATGTAAGTTGAATTACATTACCAGAATCGTCTCGGTCAAAGACCAGTTTTGCCGCCACTACTTTCAAAAAGAAAGTATCTTTTGATTCAGGAAAAACTTCAAACTGTGGTTGCCCTGTTGCTTGAATATAAAGTTTGTCATCTTTCGTAGTTACCGTGATACTAAATGTAGGAGCGAGCTCATATTCCCCTACATATTGCGGTAATATTTTCGTGTCTATCTCGATTTCTTCTTTTTCAGTAGCTGGTTTTCTATCTGTTTCAACACCTTCGCTTTTGTTTATACGTTCAGAAAAAATTACCGTTTTCTTACCATTTTGAATTGCAAATTTACAAGAGGCTAATCCGTCACTAAAAACAAATTCGTTTTCTGATAGTGCATAAATAGGAAGCTTATCACTACCCTCCCTTTGGCTAAATAAACTGCCATTTTCGAAAGTTATAGACCTTAAAACATCTTCATCAAAAACGTAGTTTCCTACCCATTTCTTCATTTGCGCATCAGTTAAAGAAATTTTAGCAGTAGCAGCAGTTTCATAAGGCTTTCCCAGCGCATGTGCTGCTATTTTAACAGAAATTTCTTGAGGGTGAGATCCGTCGCGATTAGTTAAAACAATGAGATACATATCTTCCGAAGGAACATAAATTCCCGAAGTTGTGTAGCCAAAAATACCTCCTCCGTGCTCTATCGAAGGTGTTCCATTAATTTCACTTACTGCCCATCCGTAACCGTAATTTGTTGGTTTGCCATTATTTAGGGTAGTATTAGAAAATGCTTTTTTTCTGCTTTCTTGCAAGATTAAAGTATTACTATGAATAGCTCTATGCCATAATAACATATCATCTACAGTAGACATTAATGCACCGGCTGCATAAGGCCAAGTCATACTCATTGGTATAGCCTTCTGCCATCCATCCTGATAAGGCGAATAACCTTCTGCTCTATTTGAAATTAACTTTGTCTTGCTACCGTAATAAGAATTTTTCATGCCCAAAGGTTTGAAAATATGATCTGTAATAAAATCAGCATAAGACTGCCTTGATACCTTTTCAATAATCTGCCCCAAAAGAATATAGCCCGAATTGTTGTACAAATATTTTTCTCCTGGATCAAAATCCATTGGTTCATTTTTAAAAAAGTCCACAATATCTTTTGGAGTATGATCTTTGCGTGCGAATTCTATAAAATCTAGCATACCCGTATAGCTTTTTATACCCGACGTATGATTTAATAAATGGTGTATGGTAATTGTTTTTCCATTCGTAGGATAATCTGGAATATGCTTCGTGATTTCATCTTCAATAGCCAATTTTCCTTGTTCTTCAAGCATTAAGATTGCAACAGCTGTAAATTGTTTGGTAATTGATCCTATTTCTATGACATTCTCTGGTTTCATAGGAACTTGTAATTCTAAATTAGCCATTCCAAAAGCTTTACGATACAGCACTTTCCCATCTTTATATACTAAAGCAGTAACACCAGGGTTATTTCCTGAATAATCCTGAGAAAGAAGGTCATCAACTTTGCTTTCAAAGTTTTGTGTAAGTGAAAAATTACTACTTAACATCGCCGCTACAAATAATATAAGCGTACCTATTTTATTGCTGTTCTTCATAATATGCTGGGATTGATTTTTTATTATTTAAAGATATGACGCCATGTTTAGCTTTGAGTTACATAATATGAAAATTTTTTATCAATTCCACTATCTTGGAAAGATCTAAAAATCAGTATCTTTCTTATCTAAAATTTCGGAAAATGAAACACCAACTTCTGACTCTCCTATCCGCCTTAATTTTTTGCAGTTTAAACGCACAAGAATCGATATTAGGCTTTACTCCTGAAAATACAAAAAAGCAACAACAATTAGAAGTAGCATTTGAATCTAAATTAAAGGCTAGCAATCTTGATAAATGGATGCAACGCATGGCTGCCGAACCCCATTGGGTAGGCACAGCGTACGGAGAAAAAAATGCCAATTGGATTCAAAAGCAATTCAAATCATGGGGTTATGATGCCAAAATTGAAACCTATCACGTCTTATTTCCGTATCCGAAAATTCGATTATTGGAATTAAAAAGTCCAACACCTTATAAAGCAAAATTAAAGGCAGTACCTGTGGCAGGAGATGAATTCACAGCGCAAGGTGATGCTTTACTTCCAAGTTACAATGCCTTTTCTAGGGATGGAGATGTAACAGCAGAGTTGGTTTTCGTGAACTACGGAATTCCTAGAGACTATGAAATCCTAGAAAAATTAGGAATTGATGTGAAGGGTAAAATTGTAATAGCTAAATACCAAGGTTCATGGCGAGGCATCAAACCAAAACTGGCAGCAGAAAAAGGAGCTATCGGATGTATTATTTATTCTGACCCTGCGGATGATGGTTACGGTCGCGGTGATGTTTATCCCAAAGGAGCATTTAAAAATAAAACTGGAGTGCAAAGAGGTTCGGTAATGGATATGCCTACCTACCCTGGCGATGTATTGACACCAGGCTATGGAGCAACTAAAGACGCCAAGCGTTTGGATCGCAAAGACGCACCAACGATTACAAAAATTCCCGTTTTACCAATTTCTTACGAAGATGCCCAACCTTTATTGGCAGCTTTAGACGGAGCCGTAGCCCCCCGATCTTGGCGAGGTGGTTTACCCATTACCTATCATATTGGTCCTGGACCTGCCAAAGTACATTTGAAATTAGAGTTTGATTGGAAACTCGTACCAGCCCATAATGTAATCGCTACCATGAAAGGAACAGACTTTCCTGATCAATGGGTAATGCGCGGTAATCACCACGATGCATGGGTACATGGGGCTAATGACCCCGTAAGTGGAATGGTGGCTTTAATGGAAGAAGCCCGTGCCGTGGGTGAATTGGTTAAAAAAGGAAATAAACCCAAACGCACCTTAGTGTATTGTGCTTGGGATGCTGAAGAACCTGGACTTATTGGGTCTACCGAATGGGTGGAAGACCATAAAGCCGAATTACAACAGAAGGTAGTAGCCTATATTAATACAGATGGCAACGGTCGCGGTTTTCTGGGCGCAGGAGGTTCACATAGTTTGCAAGCGATGGTTGGTCAAGTAGGTGCTGCGGTTGCTGACCCTCAAAAAGGAGTTTCTATCAAAGAACGAAAAAGTGCGGTAGATATGGTTCGTGGTGGTAACGAAGCCTTTGAACTTTATGCTTTAGGTTCTGGTTCAGACTACACCCCCTTTATTCAACATGCTGGTATCGCTTCTTTAAACCTTGGGTTCGGTGGAGAAAATGCCGGTGGTGAATACCATACCATATACGATACCTACCCACATTACAAACGCTTTAAAGATCCCGATTTTGCTTACGGAGTAGCTTTAGCAAATACGGCTGGGCGAATCACATTACGATTGGCAAATGCCGATGTATTACCCTTTGAATTCAGACAATGGCATAGTACCGTATCTGGCTATCTCACTGAAATAATGACCGAGACTGATAAAATGAGAACCTCTGTTGAAAAGCATAATATGATGGTCGCCAAAAATATGTTTGAATTAGCGGCTGACCCTAAAAAACCTTTTCTAAAACCAGCTAAAAAAGAAGCTGTGCCCTATATGGATTTTACCCCCCTACAAAATGAATTAGCTAAGTTAAAAATAACCATTAGTGCCTTATCTAAAATTGAAATTTCGACGCTTTCTAAAGAACGCCTCTTAAGTTTAAATAGTCGTCTAATGCTTGCAGAACGTGTTTTAACTTCAGAAGAAGGCCTACCAAGGCGTTCATGGTACAAACATCAAATTTATGCCCCTGGTTTCTACACAGGTTATGGCGTTAAAACATTGCCTGGCGTAAGAGAAGCGGTAGAAGAAAAGAACTGGAAAGAGGCACAAGATCAGATTATAAAATTGTCAAAAACCCTTAAGAACTTTAACAAGCATTTACAAGAAATAGCCGCAATGCTCTAATTTAAATTCGTATTTTAGATAGTATACATTTTCAAAATTATTATGGACTCAAATTATATCAGACTTTTTATTGGCAGTAGTGTAGCGGCAGAGCGTATTGTTGATAATTTAAAAGAGATCGGTATTGTTGCCATTCTTAAAAATGAAGCTGAATCAGCTCGTTTAGCTGGTTTTGGTAATGTAATGCAAGACAACGTAGAGGTTTATGTTCATAATAATGAGTTTGAGCAAGCTTCTTCAATATTGTAATAACTTACCCTATTTTTAATAAAGTCAATTAATAAGACTATATTAATGACTTATTAAGCTTTTGCTGAAAACTAAATTATAGTTTTCCATAACGCATCGAGCTATGATTTTACCAGAACTACATATTAAAGAGTCTCTACGACTCGAAGTACTTGACAAATACGATGTTCTTGACACCCCATACGAAGATTCATATGATAGCATTACTGAGTTAGCATCTGAAATTTCGAAAATGCCTATTGCTTTAATCAGTCTTATCGACGAAAAGCGACAATGGTTCAAATCTCACCATGGCTTGGCCATTCGAGAAACGCCAAGGGAATATGCTTTTTGTGCGCATGCTATTAATTGCAAGAAAGATATTTTTGTGGTTAATGACTGTAGAACAGATCCACGTTTTAAAAACAACCCTTTTGTCATTGGTGAACCTAAGGTTGTTTTTTATGCAGGTGTTCCGTTAATTGGTTCTGACAAATTACCATTAGGAACCTTATGCATTATTGATAATAAACCTCGTCAAATAAATGCACAAGGTATTCAAGCACTTAAATTGCTTGCAAAGCAGGTAATGATTCTCTTTGAAAGCAAAAGGGTAACCAATGAATTAAAACAATCAATTGTACATCTCAGTCGAAAAAATAAAGACTTAGATAAATTCGCTTTTACTATTGCGCATGACCTAAAATCACCGCTAAACAATATTGCTGCTATCAGTGAATTGCTATCAAAACAATATGATAATGAATTAGATACCGAAGGCCACGCATTAATAATGCTTATCAATAAGTCTTCAAAGAAATTGAAAGTGCTTATCAATGATATTTTAAATTATTATACCAATGAAAACAAAATGCACGAGGAAGTATCTGTGATACGTATCTCAGAATTTTACAATCAGTTGTTTGAACAATTTAATTATGAACCATCATTACATTTAAAGCTAGAAACGTCTATAAAAGATATCGTTACAAATAGCACCATGTTATATCAAATCATGGTCAATCTAATTTCTAATACGCTTCGTTACTCCGACAAAAAAAATATTACTAGTACGATTCGTGTTTTTGAGAAGTCCAGTTTTTACGAATTTCACGTAGAAGATAATGGCCCAGGTATACCTGAACACTTGCATAATGCGGTATTTGATTTATTTAAGGTCGGAAAAAAAGTGGACAAAGATGGAAAAAAGGGAAAAGGAATAGGGTTAGCTACGGTAAAAAGGTTAGTTGAAAATTTAGGTGGTACTATTAAAGTCGTAAATGGCACTCGCAGCGGTTGTGCTTTTATATTTCAAATAAAGAAATTGCAAATATAACTGTACCCTAATAGTTAAACGATATCATAATTGATCTAAACTATCTTTCGCCTCAGTAAACTCACGTATCATATCTTCAATAATTTGTGCCGCCGGTTTAATATCATGTATTAACGTGGAAACCTGCCCTATTTCTAATTCGCCCTCATCCATATCACCTTCGAACATACCTCTTTTGGCGCGTGCACGACCTAGCACTTGTTTTAGTTCTTCAACCGTAGCACCTCTATTATAGGCCGCCTGCACATCATTGTAAAACTTATTTTTTAATAAACGTACTGGCACCAATTCTTTCAGGGTAAGGTGCGTTTCACCTTCAGTGGTTTCAATTACTTTTTCTTTAAATAAATGATGCGAGGAGGCTTCATCACTAGCAACAAAACGACTACCAACTTGTACACCGTCCGCACCTAATATCATTGTCGCCAGCATTGCGCGTCCCGTTGCAATTCCTCCAGCAGCAATAAGGGGAGTTTTTATTTTTTCTTTCACGGAAGGAATCAAGGTCAAAGTAGTTGTTTCATCCCGTCCATTATGCCCTCCAGCTTCAAATCCTTCCGCTACAATAGCATCTACACCCGCCTCTTGAGATTTCAAAGCAAATTTCAAGCTACTTACTACATGTACCACAATAATTCCATTTTTTTGTAAGTGAGAAGTCCATGTTTTTGGGTTTCCCGCGGAAGTAAATACAATCTTCACACCCATGGCAATAATAATATCGATCAATTTATCAATATCAGGATATAACATCGGAATATTTACCCCAAATGGTTTATCTGTAGCTTTTTGGCATTTTAGAATGTGTTCTCGCAATACTTCCGGATACATACTACCTGCACCAATAAGTCCCAAACCGCCCGCATTAGAGACAGCAGATGCCAATCGCCAACCACTGGTCCAGATCATTCCTCCTTGAACAATAGGGTATTGAATTCCGAAAAGTTGAGTTATTTTGTTTTGCATGCGAATTAAGAAATTACTCCTGAACCTACGAGCTCATCATTCAAGTACCAAGCCACAAATTGACCTTCGGTGATTGCAGATTGTTTTTCCTCGAAATCAACGTAAAGTCCGCCATCAATTTTATAAAGTGTCGCTTTTTCTAACGCCTGGCGATAGCGAATACGTGCCATTACTATCATTTGTTCGTCACACTTCAACGCCACATCTGGGCGTACCCAATGTATCTCTGAATCAGTAACAAAAAGTGTTCTGCGATACAAACCGGGGTGATTTTTTCCTTGTCCCGTATAAATGATATTTTCTTCAACATCCGTTTCAATAACAAATAAGGGTTCTTTAGTACCCCCAACATCCAGTCCTTTCCGTTGCCCTTTCGTAAAATAGTGCGCTCCTTGGTGCTCACCTACAACTTTACCATCCGCTACTTGATAGATAGGTTTTTCAGCAGTGTAAGCTAACTCTTCTTCTTTCGTTTCAAATTTTGTTTTCAAACGATTAAATTGTTCTGCTTGTTTTGGCACTTCTACAATAACACCTTTTTTGGGTTTTAATTTTTGCTGCAAAAATTCAGGCAAACGCACTTTTCCAATAAAACAAAGTCCCTGAGAGTCTTTTTTGTCTGCGGTAATTAAATGATTTTCAGCTGCAATTTTACGCACTTCTGGTTTTTGCAGTTCTCCAATAGGAAAAAGTGTTTTAGCCAACTGATCTTGCGACAACTGACATAAAAAATAGGATTGGTCTTTATTATTGTCTGCTCCGGCAAGTAATTGGTAGGTTTCACTACCATCGGTATTTTTGATAATTCCCTTTCTGCAATAGTGTCCTGTTGCCACAAAATCGGCCCCAAGTTGAAGTGCTATTTTAAGAAAAACATCAAATTTAATTTCGCGATTACAAAGCACATCAGGATTTGGGGTTCGCCCCATTTCATATTCTTTGAACATATAATCGACAATACGTTCTTTGTATTGAACACTTAAATCAACTGTCTGAAAAGGTATCCCTAATTTTTCGGCAACTATTAAAGCGTCATTACTATCTTCTAACCATGGGCATTCTTCAGAAATAGTCACAGAATCGTCGTGCCAGTTTTTCATGAAAAGACCAATTACCTCATACCCCTTTTGTTTTAATAGGTATGCAGCAACACTTGAATCAACACCACCGGAAAGCCCGACGACTACTTTTTTCATTTCTTTTAAAAATTGGGCTACAAAAATACGAAATAACCCAGACAACTATTATTTACGAATATGCGTCAATTAAAACTGCAATTAAGAAGTGGCAGGTAAGATAACTTTGTGCAGTTCGTCGATATAATCAGGCGCATAATATCTCATACATCATTTAATTCATAGTTAGCATACAAAAATGAAGACTTGACAACTCAATTTTTTTTATTCTTTAAAAAGGGTACATCTTTACATCCCCAAATCTTACCAAACTTAACCTACTTATTGCTAAAAGCCCCAACAGTTTTGTTGGGGCTTTTTAATTTATAGGCAATTATATGATTAGCGTTTGCCTGCTTTTTTCTGAGCTTCCGCTTGCTCCATCATTTCACGCATCTTACGTTGAAATTTACTTTCTTTTTTTGGTTTTTTCTTATTCTCTTGAATTTGCGCATGAATTTTATCATTATCTAAAATGAAGTTTTTTATCACCAACATGATGCCTATCGTAATCAAATTCGATACAAAATAATACAAACTCAATCCACTTGCATAGTTATTAAAGAAGAACAACATCATAAATGGCATGAGATACATGATAAATTTCATGTTCGGCATTCCTGGCTGGGTTGGCATATTCTGACCTGTAGTCATCATCATATAGAAGAAAATAGCAATCGATGCTAATATCGGAAACAAACTCACATGATCACCATAAAAAGGAATATCAAAAGGAAGTTGTGCGATACTATCATACGAGGATAAATCATCGGCCCATAAAAATGATTTTTGACGCAGTGCGAACGAGGTCGGAAAAAACATAAACAAGGCGTAAAAAATCGGCATCTGTATTAAAGCCGGCAAACAACCGCTCATGGGGCTAGCCCCAGCTTTACTGTACAGCTTCATTGTCTCTTGCTGCTTTTTCATAGCATTGTCTTTATACTTTTCACCCAAAGCGGTAATTTCAGGTTTAAGCACTTTCATCTTCGCTTGCGACAAGTATGATTTGTAAGTCACAGGAGACATGGCTAATCGCACCAGTATTGTCATAACGACCACAGCGATACCGTAGGCCCAACCCGGACTCAAGAATCCGCTAAAAACAGAACTTAAAAATGAGTAAAAAGGAGTAAAAATATACCTATTAATCCAGCCGAATATTCCCCAACCAAAATATATAGTATCTTCTAATTCATAAGTATCATACTGACTCAAAACGGCAACATCTGCAGGGCCATAATACCAGTCTAGGTTTTCTGAAAACTCACCTCCTTCAAGGGTAATAGGTATTGATGCTCCAAAATTCTTAGTAAAAGCAACAGATTTACTCTCTTCTTCTACAAGATTTTCAGAACTTAATTTAGCAGTTTTGAAATTCTTTTTCGTTGCTAGTATAGAGGTGAAAAAGTGTTGCTTATATGAAATCCATTGTACGTCTTCTTCTGTTTCTTCATCAGAACTTCCTGCAGATAAATAATCAATTTTACCAGCTTCAAAATTGTACATGACTTCTGTGTATCTATTTTCATACTGTACACTTTTATTATGGCGAATACCTTTCAAGTTCCAATCTATTTGTATGGGCTGACTGGAGTTAATTATTCCGCTAATTCCTTGTGAACGAACATTAAAGCCAACCAAATACTCTTCTGGTTTCATTTCATATCGAAACTCCAAATATTTGTCCGCAGCCGCCTTGGCTTTCATAGAAAGCACCTGATTATCCCCATTTTGGGATAATGAAGGTTCAAAATACAAGTCTTTCGTATTTAAAACTCGATTATCAGTGGTAGTAAAGTTCAATCCGAAATCAGCATTGCCATCTTTTACCAAATAGATGGGTACAGAATCATAGGCATTATACTTCTTCATTCGCGCCTCAATAATTTGCCCGCCTTTATTACTTATTTCAAGATATAAGAGGTTGTTTTCTAATGTTGTAGTTCCTTCATTAGGTTGCGTATAACCAAAAGCACCAATCTTACTCTGATAGTTAGCAACGGCTACCGAGTCTTGTAAATTAATCGGTTTTGCCGTAGTAACTTTATTTTCTTGTAACACATTTTCAGTGGCTTTCTGCTGTGCTTCAACCTGTTCTTGTTTTGCTTTTTCGGCCTCTAATTCTTCAGGAGTAGGCTTGTTTTGCCACAACATGTAAATGATTATGGCAAATATGAGGACAAAACCTATTAGCGAGTTAACGTCCAATTTTTTTTCTTCCATCTATATAAAGTGTCGTTTGGTAATTCTATGATTTTTTATCTGCATCTAATTCTGAACAAGCAAATATATGTCCAAATGAGCAGTTTATGCCAAACTGGCATTAGTTTGTTCCTTTTTGTAGTTCAAGGCTGCTTTCACAAAGCCAACAAATAATGGGTGCGGGTTTGCAACGGTACTCTTATATTCTGGGTGGTATTGTACACCTATAAACCAGGGGTGCGCAGGCAGCTCTATAATTTCTACAAGACCTGTTTCTTTATTAATACCTGTAGCTTTAAGTCCGGCAGTTTCTAATTGTTGCTTATACTCATTATTAAATTCATAGCGGTGACGGTGTCTTTCAGAAATACTGGTAGTGTCACCATAAGATTGCGAGGCAAGACTGCCTTTAACCAAATCACAAGCCCAAGCCCCTAATCGCATCGTACCCCCCTTATTTGTTATGCTTTTTTGAGCCTCCATTAAATTAATAACTGGGTGCTTTGTATGTTCATTCATCTCGGTAGAATTAGCATCTGTCAAGTTTAAAATATTGCGACTATATTCAATGACTGCCATTTGCATTCCCAAGCAAATTCCTAAAAAAGGAATTTTATTTTCTCTTGCATATTGTACCGCTTTAATTTTACCTTCAATACCCCGCTCGCCAAAGCCTGGGGCAACCAAAATACCATCTAAACCATTGAGATTAATACCAATGTTACTAGCATCAATATGTTCTGAATGTATTGAACGTACTTTTACTTTGACTTCATTTACCGCGCCTGCGTGAATAAAAGATTCTAAAATGGACTTATACGAATCTTGCAATTCGACATACTTTCCTATTAAACCAATTACAACTTCATTCTTGGGGTTCTTATGCTGCTTCAAAAATTGATTCCATTGCTTAAGGTCGGGCTCTTTGTCATCACTTAATGCTAACTTTTCTAAGGCTACAGTATCTAAACCTTCTTCTTGCATTAAAACAGGAACATCGTATATCGTAGAGGCGTCAATTGATTGAATAACAGCTTCCCTTTTGACATTACAAAACAGCGCCAATTTTTCTTTAATCTCATCTGATATTTCGTGTTCTGTTCGGCACACTAAAATATCAGCTTTAATTCCGCTTTCCATTAGTGTTTTTACAGAATGTTGCGTTGGTTTTGTTTTCAATTCACCTGCCGCAGATAAAAAAGGTACTAATGTCAAATGAATGACAATCGCATTAGCATCACCTAATTCCCATAATAACTGACGCACGGCTTCAATATAAGGGAGTGACTCAATATCGCCAACGGTACCACCTATTTCGGTAATTACAATATCATATTCGCCGCTATTACCTAAAAGCTGAACACGCTCTTTAATTTCATTGGTAATATGAGGAACTACTTGAACTGTTTTTCCTAAAAATTCACCCCGTCGTTCTTTTTCAATAACACTTTGATAAATACGACCCGTAGTAACATTGTTCGCTTGTGAGGTTTTCACATTTAAAAAGCGTTCGTAATGCCCCAAATCTAAATCAGTTTCTGCACCATCATCAGTTACATAACATTCACCATGTTCATAGGGATTTAACGTACCCGGGTCAACATTAATATAAGGGTCTAATTTCTGAATGGTAGTTTTATAACCCCTTGCTTGTAAGAGCTTTGCAAGAGAAGCGGCAATGATTCCTTTACCCAAAGAAGATGTAACACCTCCCGTAACGAAAATATACTTGGTTTGCGACATTCTAGAATTGTTTGTTACGGGGCATAAAGATACAAAGTTGTCTCAAATAAGGGTCAGCCTTTCGGGAAATCTTTTTGGATTCTCCGAATTAAAGGCTCTAATCCGTTAACCTTGATTTCGTGCATTGATCGAAGTAATATGCCTAATTTATCTTCAGGAAAACCCTTTTGATTGAACCACACCAAATATGGTTCGGGCAAATCAACCAAATAACGTCCTTTATATTTTCCGAAAGGCATTCGATAGTGAGCAATTTCAATCAACTTATCTTTATCAGGACTTATATTCATATGGATGTTAGAAAAAAATATATCTTTAGAAAACACAAATATACCACGAAAATGAAGCGAAGAAATTTTATTGGCACTTCTGCCGTAGCGTCCGTCGGACTGCTCGCCTGCAAAACAACAGCAGCAATGCCTACGCAAACAGCTAAATTGAACAATAATTTAAAAGGTAATATTAATCACAGTGTATGTCACTGGTGCTATAGTAATATTCCTTTAGAAGATTTTTTAAAAAATATTAGCGATTTAGGTATAAGAGCCATTGATTTAATGGGCCCGAAAGAATGGCCATTATTAAAGCAATATGATATTCATTGTGCCATGTGTAATGGGGCGGAAATTAGTCTTACTGAAGGATGGAATGACCCCAAGTACCATGAGACTCTCATTAAAAATTATACGGAGATGATTCCTAAAGTTGCCGAAGCTGGGTATACTAATCTGATTTGCTTTAGTGGTAATCGTCGTGGTATGGATGATGATACTGGCTTAGCGAATTGTGTCATGGGGCTACGCCAAATTATGCCACTAGCCGAAAAACATGGCGTTGTTATTCAAATGGAACTTTTTAATCAAATAGATCATGCCGATTATATGTGTGATAGTAGCGCATGGGGCATTGCTTTGTGCAAAGCGCTGGGTTCTGAAAACTTCAAACTACTTTTTGATATTTATCACATGCAAATTCAAGAAGGTGACCTTATACGATCAATACAAAATAATCACACCTATTTTGGTCACTATCATACCGCGGGTAACCCCGGTAGAAATGAAATAAACCAAACGCAAGAAATATATTATCCAGCTGTTATGAAGGCTATCGTGGCTACTGGCTACAAGGGCTATGTCGCTCAAGAGTTTATCCCTACTTGGGACGATAAACTGGCAGCTTTAAAAGAAGGGATCACTATTTGTGACGTTTAATTAGCATATAAATTCGCAGAATATAGTATCTTTCTTTATTAAAACTTTACATTGAAAGATGGAGTAAAACCAATATTTTTATAAACCACTTAACATTAGAACATTATGAAAAAAACAATTTATTTAAGCATTATATCACTATGTTTCTCTTCTTTGGTATTTGCACAAGAATTTGAAGTCGGTGATAATGTAGTATCTGCACATATCGGTATAGGAAGTTCCTTTGGTGTTGGTGGATCTGAAAGCATAGGTCTGTCTTTGAACTACGAACACGGCCTTTGGGATGTTGGTGATGATGTGGTTAGTCTTGGCGGATATTTAGGGCTTAAAACCTTTAATTTCAATGGGGCTATCGATGGTAAATTGACCTACACCATTATTGGAGCTCGAGGAGCATACCATTTCAATAGTTTAAATATCGACAATGTAGATATTTATGGAGGGGCTATGATTTCTTTTAACAATGTCTCCTTTTCGGGCCAAGGAAGTAATTTTAGTAGTGCCCTAGGAGCGACTATTTTTGCTGGTGCGCGCTATTATTTTTCGGATAATTTAGCAGCATCAGTTGAAGTCGGATACGGAGTTGCTTTTCTAAACTTAGGGGTTGCTTTAAAACTCTAATAGTTAGTACAATAATTCAATAACCATGCTTTTATTCTTGTAAGAGTGTGGTTATTTTTTTTTGCCAACGCTGTTGTGCTTCACGATCTCTAGAAAAATTGGTTTCATTATCATACTGATTCTGAAAATCATTAAGCGCTTGGTTGTTTTTTCTATATATCGCTTTCACTCGTGCTTTGACATTACTATGGGTAAATACGGTGGTATTCAGTTTTTTTCGAAGCTTACGTGCAAATAACTCAGATATATCAAAGTGCAATTGTTCATGACTTAAAATTACATCATCGCACAAATCAGGTTGATACCACGATTTATTTGGATAAAAATGAGTTTCTATTTTAAAATCGACTTCAAATTTATTTATGGTACTCGACGTTGAAAATCGATAGGTAATTCCGCTTGCGGTAGTTGCCGCAGCTCGCGCGCCCTTGGGTGGCTTCGCTTTAAAATCACTCCAAGATAGGCGTTCACCTGCACGCCAAGCAATAACAATGTCATCTTGTATAGGCAAAAAACTAATCAATGCCCATAAACCTAGAAGCAAATTATATTTTACAAATTCCAATGAAATCTAATTTCTTTTTCGATATCGGGGTGTAAACTGTAATGTACAGGACAAGTATTAGCGGTATGTACTAAAACTTTACGATGCTTTTCAGAAAAGCTACTCGGTAAATGTAAATCAACTTCCAATTTAGAAATTCGTCGTGGATTAGAAGCCATGTGTTTGGTTACCTCAGCAAAAGCATTACGCAAATCTATTTTCAACCCTTGAGCTTTAATACCCATCACTGTTAAAATACAACTTGCTAGGCCAGTTGCTACAGTGTCAGTAGGCGAAAAAGCTTGCCCTAAACCATTATTGTCAATTGGAGCATCAGTAATAAATGTACTTCCTGAACGCAAATGCTCACATGAGGTTCTTAACTCTCCTGTATAAGTTACTTTAGACGTTATCACTATTCTTCAATTTCTTTAATCCTCATTTTATCAAAAGACATAAGATAAGAAGATTGGTTAAAATACCCCGAACTGTACTTCTTTTCGTAGTCAAATTTACTACCCGTATAGCTTGTTTCACCAATTGAATTAGAGACTTCCATCAAATTATTTTTATACGCTAATTTCAATAATAGATCAAAGGTAAGATCAAACCCCCTTGTTGCGTAACGATCGGGCTTGTTACCAAAACGTTTTCGGTAACGGTTCACAAAAGCTCCTGAAGTCACTTCACGATAAACCGATGGGTAGGTAAAATTTAAATTAGATAAATGCGAACTAGAGATTACATCATTTTCGAAAGCCCTGTTATTCGTTGTGAACATTTTTACAAATACTTTTTTATCACTAAGCTCTATATCTAAAGGAGTATTATGAAACGCGTTTAAAATAGACGTTATACTGGCTGCCAATCTGTAATTATCGGTTTCTACAATGACCCAATTTTGCACATCTTCAACCAAATTTTCAGCTACCTTTTCTCTGTCGACTCCGATATTTTTTTCTTCTTCAATAACGTCTACTATTTTAGCATCAGGAAACCTAGAGATTATAGAATCTCTTAAAACTTCATTGGCCTTGTCCGCAATGACTATTATATTTTCATCAGTTCTTTTTTGCTCTATATGATTTAATATTTTTTCTTGAAGTACCTTTTTTGGCGAAAATGAAGAAAACACATTACTGAAACGCAACTCTTCTTGAGGCCGCATAGGTAATATTACGGGCACCTCATGAGCCAAAGCATTAGCAGCTACCAGCTTTATTGAAGGTGCATCTAAGGGCCCAATAATAGCGCTATACTTTGAAATGTCTTGACTAACTAATGCTGTTTTTGTTTTAAGTGCGCTATATGCATTATCAAGAGTCTTGATGTCAACCGAAACGCCCAATTCGGCAATAGAATCAGCAGCGATTAATGCCCCTGAATATAAGCCTAAAATCACTTGAAGACTTCTTGTTTTACGAATTTTAGATTGCATGTTACTAGCATCATCTAGATTTAACCTATCTAAACGAAAAGGCAACATAAATAATAGTCGAGGTCTATTACTGGTTTGAATGCTATCTATTAAGTTAAACTTATCTAATATCAAAGTATTACGAATTTCAAAGTCGCCCTCTTGCTCTTTAGGCAATTTCAAAATCATACCTGCTTTTACTCCATCGCTCAAAGCAGGGTTCAATTGTACCAATTCTTTCCAAGTCATTCCGAATTTACGAGTGAGACGAAATTCGTTCTGCTTTGGTTTTACTTCATAAAAAATAAAATTATCAGTAGTTACCGCACCTAAATCTACTTTTTTTATCGGCAATCTGATAATCATACCTTCCTTCAAACCACCCTTTTCTTTAATCTCAGGATTGAGGTCCATGATCTCTTTAGCCGTCACATTAAATTCTTGAGTAACTCTAAAAATTCCAATTCCTTTCGGAACAGTATACGATCGATACAATTGTGTTTTCTGACCTTCAACGGCATTACCACCTATCTTAGGAAGTTTTAGCTGATAACCTTCTGCTAAATAACTAGATTCTTTGGGCAAATCAGGGTTTAGCACTAACATACTATCGATTGTAATACTGTACCTATGCGCTATACTCCAGCGTGTTTCTTTAGGAGCAACAGTATAGGTCTCAAAATTATTTTCATCAATTGCCACATTATTCTCAGGCTTTACGCTTTTATATTTTGGAATGCGAAGCACCATTTTCTTTTTCAACTGCATCGAATATAAAGCTCGGTTGTAACGCTTTATATCTTCTTCAGAAATTTTATACCGTTTAGCAATGCCATATAATGTTTCACGCTTTCGCACTTTATGCGAAGTGAAGCCAATAGGTTCCTCTTGGTCCTCTTTATTTACTTGCGTATTCGAGGTGCCCTTAGTTTCAGAAACACTTGGGGTACTTTGGCTCACGGTGCCGCTCACAGGGATAACTAATATGGTATTCGGTTTTAATTTTTGACCAGCTTTGATCTCTTTATTATAAGCCAATATATTTTTAGGCGTTACCTTGTATTGCTTTGCAATTTGTTCTAAGGACTCTCCTTTTTTAACGGCATGCGTGGTAAACTTTTGAGCAGTTGCTTTGCATCCTACAAAAACAAATAATAGAAGAATTAGTATCTTTTTATAAACTTGATTCATATACTGTATTGGTTTAGGGGTCAAAGGTCAACTGTAATATTGATATTCATTGCTCATAACTTCAATATCACTCCCACTCTATCGTTGCTGGGGGTTTTGAGCTTATATCATATACGACACGATTCACTCCAGGGACTTTATTAATGATATCATTTGATGTTTTCTGCAAAAACTCATACGGTAAATTTACCCAATCAGCTGTCATACCATCAGTACTTTCAACCGCTCGTAAAGCTACACATTTTTCGTAAGTACGCTCATCACCCATTACTCCTACACTATTGACAGGCAATAACATAGCACCGGCTTGCCATACTTTATCATACAAACCCCAGTCACGGAGTCCGTTAATAAATATATGATCAACATCTTGTAAAATAGCTACTTTTTCTCGCGTAATATCACCCAAAATTCGAATTGCTAAGCCAGGACCTGGAAAAGGATGCCTTCCCAATAATTCATGATCCAATCCCATGCTAGCTCCTACTCTTCGCACTTCGTCTTTAAATAGCATTTTCAAGGGTTCTACCACTTTCAATTTCATATAATCTGGCAATCCACCAACATTATGATGGCTCTTTATTGTTGCGGAAGGACCGCCCGTCGCCGAAACTGACTCAATCACATCAGGATAAATCGTACCCTGTGCTAACCAATTTGCTCCCTCCACCAGTTTCGATTCATCATCAAATACCTCAACAAAAACACGACCGATGATTTTTCTTTTCTTCTCTGGATCGCTCTCTCCAGCCAATTCATCCAAAAAGCGTGCCGAAGCATCTACACCCTTGACATTAAGACCCATACCTTCATACTGTTTCAGTACACCGTCAAACTCATTTTTACGAAGCAAACCGTTATTTACAAATATGCAATGTAGGTTTGAACCAATTGCTTTATGAAGCAATACGGCAGCTACCGAAGAATCTACACCACCTGATAAGCCTAAGATTACTTTTTCATCACCGAGCTTCTCTTTGAGATCAGAAACTGTGGTTTCTACGAAAGCATCAGGGGTCCAAGTTTGTTCGATTCCTGCAATATGAACTAAGAAATTCTCTAACAATTGCTTTCCATCTGTAGAATGATATACTTCAGGATGGAATTGTATGCCGTAGGTTTCCTCTCCTTCGAACTTAAAAGCGGCATTTTCTACATCATGTGTACTTGCTAAAAGCACTGCGTTTTCAGGAAGTTGTTTAATGGTATCGGCATGGCTCATCCAAACTTGGCTTCCATTGTTAACACTAGCTAAAAATGGGTTTCCTGTTTGAACATGGGCAAGATTTGCGCGACCGTATTCACGCGTATTCGACTTCTCAACTTTACCGCCATTAAAATGTGCTAAATACTGCGCTCCGTAACAAACACCTAATAAAGGCTTCTTACCTCTAATTGCTGACAAATCAGGATGTGGAGCGTCATCGGCTCTCACCGAATACGGTGAACCTGAAAGTATCACAGCCTTGTATTCAGAAAGGTCTTTCGGAGGCTTATTAAAAGGTTTTATTTCAGAGAAAATATTCAACTCTCGAACACGTCTACCAATGAGTTGGGTATACTGTGAACCGAAGTCTAGAATCAGGACTTTGTTTTGCATGGGCAAAAATAGGAAAATCGAAAATTTGAAGAAGTGTTCTTTCTAGATATTTGTAATAGGTTTTTAACAAACTTATATTCTCAAAAAAGTCAACTTCGTTTCACTATAAAAAAGAAAAGCTCGGGAACCACCCCGAGCTATTTTTGTTGAATCGATGTTAGTCATCGAAATCAACCAACCAAACAAACTAATCTAAACCTATTATTATGCCTCTTTAGACGCTTAACTTTCACAAAACTTTCATTTTAATACGTTAAATTTTGTTAAAACGAAATCTTTTTATTTACTCAAAAAAATGAGTATAGAATAAGTCTATTTGAAATAAATAGACACCTTGTATCTGCCGTATTTCTTCTATCAAGACATTATCTTATCCATTCTAGACCGTAAAACGAAAAAACAATTACGATTGTAGGTCTACACTCACATTTATCGTTTTGTTAACAACGCCATATAAAAAATAGTTCTTTCTTGCAGTCAAATCAAACCAACCAACGAATTGAGTATTGCTGGAAAACTGCACGTAAAAAACCAAACCATTTGCCACTAATTCAACTCGATATTTAAAAATTTTAGTTGGTAGTTCTTGCAAATTTTACGAACCAAAACCCGAACCAGTTTGACAAACAAAATCTATTGCATATCAATTTTTCTAGCCCTTTTTTTTCAAGGATTTGCAAAAAACAACACCAACCCTCTGGTCAATTCAAAACTACTTTATCAATCTTCCGATTATACCATCAGTGGTTATATTACAGAAACTGGCAGTGGAGAAAACCTTTTAGGCGTTTCCGTTTATGTTCCTGAGTTGAAGCTAGGAACGACTTCGAATGACTACGGATTCTTTTCATTAACCCTTCCCGAAGGAAGCCATGAGGTTTATATTTCGTACATCGGATATGGCACGGAGATTAAAAAATTAGAACTAAGCAAAGACACCGTATGGACTGTTGAATTGACCACTTCCACAGAATCATTAGAAGAAGTTATAGTCACAGCAGATGAAAAAGTCAAGGAGAGTAAAGTAACACAAATGAGTACCGTGAAGATTAATCCATCGGTTATTCAAGATGTGCCTGCACTTTTAGGAGAAAAAGATGTTTTAAAGACGCTGCAACTACTTCCTGGTATTCAGGCGGGGTCTGAAGGTAGTTCGGGTTTCTTCGTTCGTGGGGGTACTCCTGATCAAAACCTTATCGTTCTAGATGATGCTGTAGTTTATAATTCCAATCATCTCTTCGGATTCTTTTCTGTTTTTAACGGTGATGCCATAAAATCGGTTGAAGCTTTCAAAGGTGGTTTCCCTGCCCGTTTTGGCGGGAGGTTATCTTCAGTAATCAAAATCGATATGAAAGATGGTAACAAAGAAAAGATTGCCGGAAAGTTCAATATCGGCCTAATTTCCTCTTCAGTGTTACTGGAAGGTCCAATTAACAAGGGGAAAACATCTTTCATAGTTAGTGGACGGCGTACCTATGCTGATATTTTGGCACGTCCATTTATTAAAGCAGAAACTGACGGTGAGGGAGCCGGCGGGTACTATTTTGCAGATCTCAATTTTAAAATCCATCATATTTTTAGCCCCAAAGACAAAATCTATTGGAGTAATTATTATGGAAGAGATAAATTCTATGGGGAAACAAATGAGCAAAATTATGAAGATAAAGTTCGCCTCGGCTGGGGAAATATTACCTCAACCCTACGTTGGAATCATCAATACAATAACAAACTTTTCTCAAACACCTCACTTATTTTTAGCAACTATGAATTTAAGGTGACAGGTGATTTTAAAGAGACGTTTCAAGATGGTGAAGTTGAAGAATCATTCTTTAGAACCAGTTCAGGAATAAATGATTATACATTGAAAACCGATTTTGATTATTTTCCTAATAGTAAACACAGCATTAAGTTTGGCGCATTGGCCACCAATCACAAATTTAAGCCACAACGCATTTTAATCAAAGACGATTTCGCCGGCAATGTTGATGCCACCCAAGAGCTCAACTCTTTTGAAGGAGCTGTATATTTGGAAGATGATTGGAAACTTACGGATAAATTGCGAGTATCCCCTGGGTTTAGATTGAGCTATTTTAAACAAGCTGTCAAACAATATATAAATCCAGAACCACGCCTGGCACTTGCCTATAATTATAAGCCAGATTTAGCCTTTAAGGCCTCCTATACTCGAATGAATCAGTACATTCATTTGTTATCTAGTTCGGGCATCGGGCTCCCCACGGATTTATGGGTTTCTTCTACAGACAGAGTAAAACCGCAGACCTCACAACAGTTCGCTATTGGAGTAGCTAAAGATTTTTTTGATAAGGATTACTCGATTACCGTGGAAGGGTATTACAAAACTATGGATGATGTCATAGCTTATAAGGAGGGAGCCTCTTTTTTAGCTATTGAAGATTTAGAAGATGGTAAGACCACTAATTGGGAAGATAATATTACATCAGGACAAGGATGGGCCTACGGCGGAGAAATTCTGTTAAGAAAACAAACCGGTAAACTTACCGGATGGCTGGGCTATACCATTGCTTGGTCTGAACGGCAATTTGATGAATTGAATTTAGGAAAGAAATTCTTTGATCGTTATGACCGGCGACACGACATTTCATTAGTGAGTATATACAAGCCACATGACCGTATCACACTTTCCGCAACTTGGGTATTTGCTACCGGCAACAATTATACTTTGCCAAATTTGCAACGTTTAGATACTCCTGACGGGTTTCCAATTCAAAATTCCAGCAATTTCTTTGATGGTGCTACCCAACAGTTTTCTACGCAACGAAATAACTTTAGAGGCGAATCAAGCCATCGTTTAGACTTAGGGGTACAGTTTCATAAAAAACTAAAAAAAGGGCGCGAACGTACTTGGGGCTTTTCTTTATATAACAGTTATGCTCGGCAAAATCCGTTTATCTATACTACAGGAGAATCTCGTTATGATTTTGACGACCCGAATGCCACAGTAGAAAACGAACTCACTAGAACCTCTGTACTGATGTTGATTCCGTCATTTAACTACACTTATAAATTTTAAGCTATGAAAAAGTATATCCTATTTTTTATTGCAACCTTAACGCTATGCGCTGCCTGCCAAAAAGTTGTAGATGCAGATGAATTACTAGATACAGAGGCCAAGGTATTTATAAGGGGATATATATCTCCTCAAGATACTGTTCTTCGCGTTCATGTATCAAAGGCACTTCCCGCTTTTGGCACCCCTTTGAGCGTCCGAGACCAAGAAGCCAACCAAGAGAAATTCTTAATCAAAGATGCACAGGTTACTATTTCAGATGAAGCTGGCAATAGTTCTAATTTATCATATTCTGAAGAAGATAGAACCTACTTGGCAGATGCTAGTACTTTGGCCATTGTAGCGAATCAAGATTATTTTTTAAGAGTACTCGTGGATGGACAGGAATACAATTCTTTCTGTACTATTCCGACTAAGGTTCCCGAAATAAATGAACGAATTAATCTAAGGGATGATAATTTTGGCGGACGGGAGGTTGATATCAATCTTTCTTTTGAAGATATTCTAGGTGAACAAAATTTTTATGTTTTAGGCGGTTTGGTCACCACAACTGTTCAATTTGAAGGTGAAGAACCGTCAACCTTCTCTTTCTCCCTATTTTTTGATACAGATGAATTTTTACGAGACAATCTAGTCGATGGAAATACATTGAGCGGTAATACACTGGAATACATCGGGAATGACACGGAAGTTATAGCAACTACAATCACTCTTCAATTGGCAAATGTTGAAGAAACCTTATTTCAAAACTTGAAAACAGCCTCTACCAATAGTGATGTCGATGGTAATCCCTTTGTGGAATATGCCATTGCTCCAAATAATATTCAAGAAGAAGGTGCGGTTGGCGTATTTGCTGGGTACAACCTTACAGAAAAAGAAATTGAATTAATGTTGTAAACAGGATTGTACTAAACATTAAATAATCAAATCGAGACTTCATTCAAATTAAAAGCTCGGGAACCACCCCGAGCTTTCATCAAAATCAAAAACCAACCTAAACACTATTGTTTGACGATTGATTATTTAACTAACTCAAATAAACAATCATAGCAATTTTTTTATATAACAACCATGTTTTAAAAAACCCTACTTCAAATTGCATTTTTTTTAGAAAGTTTGAAAATATGTTTTCAAACGCCAGTTTAAATGGTAACGATACTAAACTTCAATTTTAAAGGATCTAAGGCCTTCATTAAGGTAGGAATTAGTTCTTCACCCCATTCTAAATACAATTCAGAAAAATTTTGATTCCTTTCCTGAAGAGATTGATTCGGAAACAATTCATTCTGAATTTCGGTCATTCGAATTACATGATCTTTTAACTTTCGTTTTTGCGCTTTCAAGAGTCGTTTTTCAAGATGCTGCAGTCCCTTTTTTTGTTTTATTTCTTGCGCTTTTACGGCGCTCAAAAAAGAGAGGTCTGTTTCTTCAGCAAGCACATAAAGCGCCTTGAACTGGTCTTCTAATAATTCTTTTTGCGGACTAAAATCAATATCTATATTCGAAATAGTCCTTATTTTCTTATTGATAAAGCTTGTTTGTTTTAAAAAAAGATCAACCACTTCAACTTTCATCTTTTGCAATCTTTTACGCTGCTTTTCAGTAAGCACTAAGGCAGAATTTCGTAGAAGCAACATCGGAAAAGGCACCTTCATCGCAGCGAACATCCCTTTCAACTCTAACCAATAAGCAAGCTCACCACCACCACCAATATAACAGAGATTAGGTAAAATTACTTCTTGATATAACGGACGCGCAATCACATTTGGGGAGAATCGTTCAGGAAAGGCTTCAATTTCTTCACTCAACTCATTGGGCCTCCATGTAATGTTTGAATCTATTACCTTATAGTTTTCATCACTCTTAACAATACGTTTACGATCGTTCTTCGTGAGGTAGAAATAGTTTATTTCACGCGGATTCACTTGAATCTTATAATTGTCAGCTATAGTGCTCAGATGTTGTATCGTATGAGTGACTTTCTCATGAGAAAGCTGCTCAAAAATGTCTTTTTTTATATAGGGTACTAATTGTTGCTTTAAAACTTTATCATCACCATCAACTATCACTAAACCATATTCACCAAACAAGGCATTCGCCAAATAGCGCGTTGCTTCAGTTAGCGTTTCATTTGCTAAATAAGCTTCTTTAAAAAGAGATTTTAAGTTTTTCGCATGTTTTGTGCTTCCTAATTCATTTGAAAAAGCTTCAAAAACTTCCTTTAAGCCAGCCGTGTTTAAATGACCTACAGCACCAGAAGCATCATGGTGCCAACGTAATCTTTTTCCTTTGAAATTAAAATAATTTATTTCATCGAAATCGTGATCTTCAGTTGCCATCCAGTATACTGGAATAAAATTATATTTGGGGTATTTCTTTTTAAGTTCAACAGTTAAATTAATGGTTGAAATTATTTTGTATAAAAAATACAAAGGTCCTGTAAAAACATTTAATTGATGCCCTGTAACAACTGTAAAACTATGCGGTTCGTTAAGTTGTTTGATATTCGTTGAAGTTTTTTTAGTAAGCTTGGTGTTCACATATTGATTTTGAATAGCAGTATACAAAATCGCTCTACTTTCAGCTGTGAAGTGTTTTACCTTTTCTTCTATTTGAGCTTCAAAATTTTCGAGCAGCGGAAAACGATTGTATAGTGGCTTCAGCTCTTCTTTTTGATCTACATAATCACAAATTAAATTCGAAAAATACCCAGTTTCCTCAAAGGATAAACAATCAACATCCATAGTACCTATTAAAAACAAATTCCATAAAAAAAAATTACAAATACCAAATTTCAATCACCACATTCGATCAGCTTGTAAAGATAAAAGACTTGAATTCTGTGCTTTGCTAAAATTACGTTAATTACTGCAAACCTTTCATCTTAAAAATGAAACAAATCAAAGAATTAAGCTTAAGAAATTAATCTTTATTTACTACCTTACCCTTCGCTCAAAATTAAAAGAACACGATGAAGCAACTACTACGCCTTAGCCTATTATTCATTTTAAACTACACCATTGCACAAGAAATAAAATCGCCTTCTGAGTTTTTGGGGTATGAATTAGGAACACAATTTACACGACATCATGAAGTGATTGATTACTATCAATACTTAGCGTCAGTCGCTAGTGATCGTATGCAATTACAAGAATATGGTAAAACCTATGAACGACGACCCTTAGTGCTTGCCTATGTTTCTTCTGCTAATAATCTTAAGAATTTAGAAGAAATTCGAAAAGAACATCTAAAAAATACTACTGGTGAAGGTTCGCCAACAAAGGCCATAGTTTGGTTGAGTTATAACGTACATGGTAACGAAAGTGTGAGCACAGAAGCGTCAATGCAAACTATTTATGATTTACTTACCAGTGAACAGAAATACCTAGAAAATACAGTGGTATTGATTGACCCCTGTATTAACCCTGACGGACGTGATCGTTATGTCAATTGGTATAATCAATTTAAGAATACACCTTATAATGTAGACCCTAATAGTAAAGAACATCATGAGGGTTGGTTGAATGGTAGAGCTAATCATTATATGTTTGACCTCAACAGAGATTGGGCTTGGCTTACCCAAGTTGAAAGCCAACAACGTTTGAAAGTATTTAAAGAGTGGTTACCGCACGTGCATGTTGATTTTCATGAGCAAGGGGTTGATAACCCATACTTCTTCGCTCCGGCTGCGGAACCCCTACATGAGGTTATTACCGATTTTCAAAGGGGGTTTCAAAAAACCATCGGAAAAAATCATGCGAAGTATTTCGATGCCAACGGTTGGTTTTATTTTACAAAAGAAGTCTTTGATTTATTATACCCAAGTTATGGGGACACCTACCCTACCTATAATGGTGGCATAGGCATGACCTATGAGCAAGGAGGCAGTGGGCGTGCAGGTTTGGGTATTACAACAAGTATTGGCGATACGCTTACACTGAAAGATAGAATAGCGCATCATTATACTACAGGAATCTCTACCGTTGAGGTGGCTTCCAAAAATGCGCAAAAATTAAATGACGAGTTCAAGAAATTTTATACCACAAAGAATTTTAAATACAAAAGTTACGCCTTGAATGGGCATGCTGATAAATTAAAAGCTTTGAAAGCGCTTTTAACGAAACATGATATTCAATTTGAACAAGGTGCCAATGGTACCGCGAAAGGCTATACCTATCATACTGGCAAATATGGCAGTCTCAAAACTACACAACAAACTTTGGTAGTTTCTACGAATCAGCCTAAAGGAAAACTGGTAAAGGTACTTTTTGAACCTAAAACGATGCTCAGCGATTCATTAACTTATGATATTACGGCTTGGTCTTTACCCTATGCCTATGGCCTAGACGCTGTCGCTTCTGAGCAAAAAATACCGACTAGTTCAACTCTTCTCAGCAATGAGAACCCTATGTCGCAAATCGATCAAGAAAGCTATGCTTACGTTGCCAATTGGAAGAGCATGAATGATGCTCGATTTTTAGCGGCCTTATTAAAAGCAAAAATTCGTGTACGCGTTGCCCATAAACCGTTTGCTCTTGATGGGCAAAGCCATGACCGCGGTAGCTTGATCATCACACGCGCTGACAATAAAAATAACAAGCAATTTAATACGCAACTAAGTAGTATAGTAAAAGATCATGCGGTACAACTTACGTCTGTTCAGACCGGTTTTGTAGACAGGGGTAAAGATTTTGGTTCTGCCTATGTGCAAATGGTCGATGATTTAAAAATAGCGGTATTATCTGATGGTCCTACCTCAACATTACAGTTCGGTGAAATTTGGCATTTCTTTGAACAACAACTGAAATATCCTGTTTCTGTAATTGGCAGTAATTATATGAATCGTATCGATCTAGATACTTATGATATTTTAATATTACCTAGCGGATGGGGCTACCAAACTTTTCTATCAGAAGATAAACTAAAGGCATTGAAAGAATGGGTCAGTAATGGTGGTAAACTAATTGCTATGGGGCGCGCTATTAAATCTTTAACGGGAGATAATGGCTTCTCGATAAAAGCAAAAACCGTAGCGAAGGATAGTACACAGCCTATACAACCTTTTGACGGATCAGAGCGTGAACGTATTAAAAATGCAATTACTGGAGCTATTTTCAAAACAAAGGTCGATACAACACACCCGTTGGCTTATGGTTATGACAATAGTTATTTTACTTTAAAACTAGGCGATGACGCTTATGAATATCTCAAACAAGGAAATGTGGTTTATTTAGAGGAAAATCAAAACAAACCCATGTCAGGTTTTGCAGGTAGCAAAGCGCAAGAGAAAATTGCAAAAACACTCGTGTATGGCGTAGAATATCATGGTCGTGGCAGTGTGATTTATATGGTTGATAATCCCTTATTTAGAGGATTTTGGGAAAACGGAAAGTTGTTTTTTGCTAACGCCCTGTTTATGGTGAATTAATAGGTCTTTGTTGCATTTAATTTTTTGTTTCCTTTTAGGGTTACCTGCGCACTAAAAGATATTTTTCTATACCGTTTGCCTTTCTTAGAAGAAAACTGTATTCTTAAATACGCAATTAGCGTCAATCAATTCAAAAATCAAATAAAAATGAAAGTAACACCCGAAAAAAATGAAAAGGTTGCCTCTATGATATTTGCATCCATTTATCCACTTTATCTAAATAGATTGGAGAAAAATGGTAGAACTAAAGAAGAACTCGACCAAGTTATTAAATGGTTTACTGGTTTTGATCAAGATGCTTTACAAACGCTTATTGATGAAAAAGCAACTTTCAAAACATTTTTTCAAAAAGCTAAAATTCATAAGAACGCGCACATGATTAAAGGAGTCGTATGCGGTTATAGAATTGAAGAAATAGAAGATGAATTCGAATTGTATAAACAATGTAGACAAATGGAAAAACTGATTGATGAATTGGCAAGAGGTCGTAAAATGGAAAAAATTTTACGTGAAGAAAAATAGTTTTTTTAGTAAGAACCTGTGCAACAAACACAGTAGCTAAAAGCAATTTTGATCCTGTAATTTTTATTCCCAATACTGTAGGCTTCCCTAAAAATAGGACAGCTTAAAATTAGAATTTTCTAACTTTAAATTTTTAACTGTCACATGAAAAAAAGCAAGTTTACAGAGAGCCAGATTATCAAGGCATAGAAAGAGAACTAACAATGGTTTTGCAAACGCAAATAACTATTAACCAACAAGCATACTAATGCAATAAATCAACAAAAAAGCAGCACATCCTAGAATTAAGGTTCCCATGGTCAACACCTGATTGCCTTGTTTTATATTCATACCTGTTAATTGAGTTAACACCCAGAAGAAGCTATCATTAGCATGAGAAACAACAGTAGCCCCCGCTCCTATCGCCAATACCGTCATTGTTTTTAAAAAAGGAGATTCGAGCCCTAAAGACGACATCATGGGCGCAATAATTGAAGCGCAAGTGATTAGAGCGACCGTTGATGAGCCTTGCGCTGTTTTTAGGCATGCCGCCAACAAAAATGGTATCAATAAACCTAAACGTATATCCGTAAAATAGGTTACGATAACATCAGCAATACCAGAATTTTGAAGCATGGCTCCAAAAATACCTCCGGCACCCGTAATTAATATAATTGGTGCAGCTACCCGAACTGCCTCACCAAACCAACCTGTTGTTGAAAACACCTTGTCGTCTAATTTTTTTGGTAAAAGCATAGCTAATAGTACTCCCACTAGTAGCGCTATAACAGGACTTCCTAAAAAAGCTACAACCGGATAGACGGCATGTTTTTTTAAACTCCAATCTGGGTAATCAAAAATTGATTTTAGTACGATAAGTAGTATAGGTACTACTATTGTTAAAAGCGATAAGCTTAATTTTGGGCTGTGACCTCTATGCTCAATTGCCTCCATATGCATCGACAGTTCAATTTTTGATGCCACTTTGGTTGCAAAAAAGTAACAGGGTATTAATGCTAGTGAACTAATGAGTAATCCCCAGAGAATGACACTTCCTAATTCTGCGCCTAAAATGCCTGCAGCTGCTATGGGTCCGGGTGTTGGCGGAACCATAACATGCGTAGCCATTAAACCTAAAGCCAAAGCCGCCGTGGTACCGGCATAAGCAACTTTAGCTTTATGAGAAAGGGCTTTATTCAAAGAATTCATTATTATAAAAGCACTATCAACAAAGACGGGAATCGATAATAAGTATCCGGTAAGTAGCATTGCCAAATGTATAGACCGCTCTCCTATAAACCGAATTAATCTGGTTGCAATGACCATGGCACCTCCTGATTTTTCTAAGACTTCGCCGATAACCACTCCGAAGAAAATAATGAGTCCGATTTTACCCATAATACTACCAAACCCATCATTTATTGAAGCAATGATTTGAGAAACTTCCATTCTGGTGATAAACCCGTATAAAATAGCTGCAAAAAGAAGTACAAAAAAAGGATGGATTTTAAAACGTACGATACCCAAGATAATAAGCGCAATTGCAAGTAATAATCCAATAATAAAAACCATAGTGTTCGATTTAAGTAGCTACTAAGAACACTAAAAATAAGCAATAAATTTTTGCCTCTTTAAGAAGTTAGAGGCTCTCCATATAAATCAAAATCGGCAGCTTCGGTAATTTTAATATCAAAGAATTCTCCCTGTTTGAGATAATGTTTCGTGGCATCAATCAACACTTCATTATCTACATCAGGAGAGTCAAATTCTGTTCTTCCGATAAAATGATTGCCTTCTTTTCTATCGATAATACAGCGAAAGGTTTGGCCAATTTTCTGTTGGTTCAGTTCCCAAGAAATTTGAGATTGAATTTCCATGATTTGATTAGCACGATCTTGTTTTACCGCTTCCGGAATATCATCTTTTAACGTATAAGCATGCGTGTTCTCTTCATGGCTATAGGTAAAGCAACCTAAACGCTCAAAACGCATTGCTGACACCCATTTTTTAAGAGTTTGAAAATCTTCCTCAGTTTCTCCTGGGTACCCAACAATTAAAGTGGTTCGAATGGTCATTTCAGGAACAGCTGCTCTAAATTCCTGTAACAATCTTGTGGTCTTAGCCTTTGTAGTTCCCCGGCGCATACTTTTTAAAATGGCATCGGAAATGTGCTGCAACGGAATATCTAAGTAATTACATATCTTAGGTTCACGCTTCATAATATCGAGCACATCCATCGGAAAACCTGTTGGGAAAGCATAATGTAGGCGAATCCATTCAATACCTTCGACCTTTACAAGGGCTTCTAATAATTCAGCTAGGTTGCGCTTCTTGTATACATCTAATCCGTAATAGGTTAAATCTTGGGCAATCAAGATCAATTCTTTAACCCCTTTAGCGGCCAACTTTTCCGTTTCGGTAACAAGGTCTTCAATTTTTTTGCTTCGATGTTTGCCTCGCATAATCGGAATGGCGCAAAACGAACAAGGTCGATCACAGCCTTCAGCAATTTTTAAATAAGCATAATTTTTTGGGGTGGTCGTCAATCGTTCTCCAATCAGTTCATGCTTATAATCGGCACCCAAAGCTTTTAACAAATTTGGTAATTCGCTTGTGCCAAAATAGGCATCTACATCGGGTATTTCTTTTTGCAAATCAGGTTTGTAGCGTTCGCTTAAACATCCTGTTACAAAAACCTTGTCTACTTCTCCTGCTTCTTTTCGCTGTATGTATTCTAAAATTGTATTGACACTTTCCTCTTTAGCATTTGCAATAAATCCACAGGTATTGATAACCACAACATTACCTTCCTCTTCATGAACGACGTCTTTATCATTGGCACGTAACTGCCCCATTAAGACCTCAGAATCATATACATTCTTAGAGCAGCCTAAGGTGACAACATTGATTTTATTCTTTTTAAGAGTTTTTGTGCGCATAACAATTTTATGGAGTGCAAAAATACGACTAATACCCTGATCTACGCCGTATATTCAAGAAGTAATGCGAATTAAGAAATCAACTTTTTAATTCTTATTTTTCAACTTAGACGCCCAAAGATCAATATTCTTTTGATTCATGCGTACAAATTCATCCTTACCTAGTGCTTCTGCTATTTCTAAAGATTTTCGAGCAGATTCAATCGCTGATTTATAATCATATAAAGCTGCTTCTGTTAATGATTTCACCCGGTGAAAGTAGTAGGTGTCACCACTTAAGGCTATAGCTTTGTTTAAGTACGCTAAAGCTTCAGGGTACTTTTTATTTTGCTCCACATAATAGCGGGCCGCTTCATAATAGGTTTGCGCAGATGGGTTCTTTTGTAGCGCCTTTGTAATCTGTTCTTGCATGATATCATCAGTGTCAACATGCATTGGAATAACCAGTTTGGTGTTTTCCCAATGCCAAATCATATCAGCACTATTATGCGTTATATTATCAAAAGATATTAAAAAGTTCTCTTGAAAAGAAGCTTCTGAATTAGGCTTTATTTTTATGCGAAAAACATCTTCTTCAGGCTCATAATTGTTTCTTCCGTCGCCCCAATGTGATGTATTGCTATGAAATACAACTTCCCATTCCTCCTTTTCAGGAAAAGCGTATAGGGCATAGGTGCCTTTAACAAGGGTATTACCATGTATTGAAATAGACCCATCTACTGTTATTTTAGTTGATTCATTAGCCCCTACGCGCCAAATTCTTCCATAGGGAACCAATCCCTTTTTTCCATCAGGAAGATTTCCAAAAACTTTTCGTCCACGTACGGCAGGTCTTGAATATTCTATTTTGATTGTTGTAAAACCAACTTCTTGAATAACTGTGGCTGCGGGACTTGCCTTAGGGTGTTTCAATTGAGCGGAGCCCAGTGATACGAAAAGAAAAAAGAAAGTTATCAATGGAAATTTCATATAGCTTATTTTTTAAAATATTCCGAATTAACTGCACTTATGCCTAATGTACTATTAATTTCTATACGGATTATGATCCATTATCAAACCATAAATAGTACTTCCGAATATAAAATATAAAATTACTATTGCTAAAGATATAATGATTACTCTTTTATCAAATTTATTATTAAGCAAACTCCTCAAAGCGAAAACAGCAATTCCTATAAATATGGGGAGAATAAAAAAAAGTGGAAAAGCTACGTAATCAATCAAAGAATCAGGAATTAGTGTACTTCTAGTTAAATTAAAATAACTCCGAAGAAAAGAGATCATGTAATTTAAAATCTGTAGTATGGAATAAATAAGAACGATGTAAGTTATAATTCTTAAGGTCTTTTTATCACTTAAATCAATCATTCATTTTCCATCTTAAAAAAAGAATCTACAAACTCATGTTTGTTAAATACTTGAAGATCTTCAATACCTTCACCTACGCCGATATATTTTACAGGAATCTGAAACTGATCTGAAATACCAATAACAACACCACCCTTTGCCGTACCATCTAATTTCGTAACCGCGAGTGAGGTTACTTCAGTGGCCTTGGTAAATTGCTTGGCTTGTTCAAAAGCATTCTGACCTGTAGAACCATCTAAAACCAGTAATACATCATGGGGAGTTTCTTCCACAACCTTTTGCATTACACGCTTTATTTTAGAAAGTTCATTCATTAAATTCACTTTATTATGTAGTCTACCAGCGGTATCAATAATGACAACATCAGCATTTTGGGTAACCGCAGAACTTAGCGTATCAAAAGCAACAGAAGCTGGGTCACTACCCATACTTTGTTTTACTATAGGTATATCTACACGATCAGCCCACACTTGCAACTGGTCGATAGCGGCAGCTCGAAAGGTATCGGCAGCCCCTAAAACGACTTTGAAACCTTGTTCTTTGAATTGATGCGCAAGCTTACCGATAGTCGTCGTTTTACCAACCCCATTAACACCAACAACCATAATTACATATGGCTTTTTATCATCAGGTATTGCGAAATCAACAGCTTCACCCACATGAGTTTCAGATAACAAACCTGCGATTTCTTCTCTTAAAATAGTATTCAATTCATTAGTGCCAACATATTTATCCTTAGCCACACGTGCTTCAATACGATCAATAATCTTCAAAGTTGTAGTTACGCCAACGTCTGATGACACCAGAACTTCTTCAAGATTGTCTAATACGTCATCATCTACCTTAGACTTGCCTGCAACTGCCTTTGTCATTTTCGAGAAAAAGCTACTTTTCGTTTTTTCTAGACCTTTATCTAAAGTCTCTTTCTTTTTACTCGAAAAAATATTCTTAAATAAACTCATATTACCCTAAATCGCTTTTTTCAAAGATATAGAATTGGACATAAAAAAAAGCCTCATTCTAAGAAAGAGACTTTACTATTTTTAAAGTGATGGAGCTTATTTTTTAGCGATCCAATCATTTACCATTTCTGGCGACATTACAGATTCTACAAAAGTGTAAGCACCACTTTTAGGAGATTTTATCATTTTTATCGCCTTGGTTAATCTTTTTGAACTAGTTTGTAAACTTGCAACCGTCTTCTTTGCCATGAGTAATAATCTTTAAACTTCTTTCTGCGTTAGCAGCAATTATTTGATTTCTTTATGAACAGTCATTCGCTTTAAAATGGGATTGAATTTTTTAATCTCCATTCTTTCTGGCGTATTTTTTTTGTTCTTAGTTGTAATGTAACGTGAAGTACCTGGTTGACCAGATTCTTTATGCTCTGTACATTCTAATATGACTTGTATTCTATTTCCTTTCTTTGCCATTATAATCTGTAATTTCTGAATTACTTCAACACTCCTTGAGCTTTAGCTGCTTTCAAAACAGCTGAAATACCTTTTTTGTTGATTATCTTTAATCCTTTGGCAGACACCTTAAGCGTTACCCATCGATCTTCTTCAGGAATATAAAAACGCTTTTTTGAAAGGTTTACGTTAAATCTTCTTCTTGTTTTATTGACAGAAAAGGATACGTTGTTTCCAAACATTGCCTTCTTACCCGTAATTTCACACACTTTTGACATTGCGTCTATTTTTTAAACAGGCTGCAAATTTATATCTTTTTTACGGCACGTACAAAATTCTACTTCAGAATTTTAAAATTTCTTTTTGCAGTAACTCAAAAGACTTATTTACAGCTTTTTGCACAATTCGCTCTCGATGATTGCCCATCATAAATTTTTCTGTAAATACGCCTTTCGGTGTCGCAATTGCAATAAAGACAGTACCGATATCTGCATCCGAATCTCCTTTCGCAGGTCCGGCATTACCAGTAGTTGCAATTGCAAAGTCCGTTTTTAATAATTGCTGCGCATTTTTAGCCATAGCTGCTGCTACAGCTTCGCTTACTACAGAATACCTATCGATAACATTTTTAGGCACCTGAAGCAGATCAATCTTCGTGCCTGTAGCATAACTTACAATACTACCTTTAAAATAACTGGATGCCCCCGGAATGGCAGTTATCTTCTGCGCAATTTGACCTCCTGTACAACTTTCGGCTGTTGCAAGGGTGAACTTTTTGGCCGTCAACATTTTGGCTACAACTTCTTCAATGGTTTCATTATCTTCAACGCCATAAATTATGTCTCCTATTAATGCGTACAGTTTTTCGACCGCTGTCGCTATTGCTTTTGCTAGTACTTCTTTATCCGATCCTTTAGCTGTTAAACGCAATCGAACCTTCCCTAAATTCGGTAAATACGCTAACTTTATAAATGCGGGTAAGTTATTTTCCCAGTCCTCAATCTTCTCCGCTAACGCACTTTCTCCTAATCCGTAGGTGATTAAGGTTTTATGAACTATATAAGGCCTTTCAAAAGTGTGTACAAGTTTTGGAATAACTTGATCTTTCATCAAATTTTTCATTTCGAAAGGCACACCAGGTAACGAAATATAGACCACACCGCTCTCTTGAATCCACATTCCTGGAGCCGTACCATACGCATTATGCAATGTCTCGGCTTTTGATAACACCAATGCTTGATCACGGTTAATATCCGATATTTTAGAAGTAGTAATGTACTTTTTAAATAATGCTTCAATATGTTCTAAAACATCCTGATTTCGAACCAGTTCATCATTAAAAAATTCACAAAAAGTATGTTTCGTAATGTCGTCTTTCGTAGGACCTAAACCGCCAGTAACAATAATTATCTGAACTCGTGATTTGGCTATGGTAAGCGCTTCTAAAATATGCTTACGATCATCTTGTATTGAAGTGATTTGATATACTGAAACTCCTATTTTATTGAGCTCCTGAGCTATAAAAGCGGAATTCGTATCTACAATTTGACCAATGAGTATTTCATCACCTATAGTGATAATTTCTGCTAACATAGAGCATTTTAGGAATTATAAACCGAAATCATTCTTGAGTTCTGAAATAACTTGTTCAATGTCTTTTTTCAATCCTGGAAAAACACTTTGTATCTCAGACATATTGGCTTCACTTTTACCGAGTGTTTCAATTTCTAGGGCAGCGGCTCGGGTTTGTTCCATTCCCAAAAGGTCAACATTCGGTTTTATCTTATGCGCCAATTGGTATACTTGCTGGTAATCGCCAGATTGCAACGCATTTTCTAGACCTTGTAAATCTTGGGGGACTTCATCTAAAAAAACTGAAATAACTGAGTTAATGAAATCTTCATCCCCATCAGCCATTTCCTTTATTTTATCTAAACTGTATATCATTATTTGATTTTAACTGTAAATGCTTCTTGATCTTCTATGAATCCTGAAAGGTAATCATTTGCCTTAATTTTACCAACACCAGCGGGTGTACCTGTAAAAATAATATCTCCCTTTTTTAGCATAAAAAATCTTGAAACGTAGGCTATCAATGCATCAATATTCCATAGCATAAGGCTCGTATTACCCTTCTGAACTACTTCAGTATTTTTTAGCAATGAAAAGTTGATATCGCTCAAATCTTCGAAATTTTCTATTGGAAACCAATTGCCAATAACTGCCGAACCATCAAAACCCTTGGCTTTTTCCCATGGGAGTCCTTTTGCTTTCAAAGCTGATTGTAAATCACGCGCCGTAAAATCAATGCCCAAGCCAATTTCGTCATAATATTTATGCGCAAATTTTTCGTCAATATGTTTCCCTACCTTTTTTATCTTCACCAAAACCTCAACTTCATAATGTATTTCATTCGAAAATTCTGGAATATAAAAATCTTGCTCTTTAGGCAATATTGATGAATCGGGTTTAATAAAAACTACTGGCTCATCAGGCTTTTCATTTGCAAGCTCATGAATGTGTGCAGCATAATTACGGCCCATACAAATTAATTTCATGACTATTTATTGAAGGTACTTATTCCGTTTTTATTTTTAAACTAATTGCAGGCACTAAATTCTTTGTGTTGTTTTTAGATTGAACTTTAAAATCTGACCAAGCCCCCATGCCATAGACCATCACTTTATAATTCTGGTTTTGCGTATATGCCCCACTAAAGGTTGGAGCAAAACGATCTTCAATTTCCTTTTTATTCAACGTCTTATTTAACGTCGTATGCTTATACCAATTGCTGGGCACAAAAAGCCACTCAATTCCCACATAGAGACCTTCTCGGGGCATTTCGATATTCAATGCGTCGAGATCAACAGAAACATATTCTTGCTTAATATTATGTTCTAAAACAATACTCTTCCTTAATAAATCACGATTTGGTTTTTTAGTAACTTCATCTACATCGTAAATTCGAATTCTAAATTTTGAAGAGGCTCTTTTAAAATTCTCGTTCTTTTTAAAAAAAACAGTCACCTTATTTACCTTTTTCTCTTGCGCCCCTATATTAGGAAAATATAAGGCGAGAACCCAAGGTGTAGAAGACGAAGAGAAACCGCTGGCTAAACTAGAGCTACTAATAGGGTTTAATACATTGGTATTATCTAATTTTTCGGTGAGTACTACTTCTTGTAATTCAAAAGATTCCTCAAGCATATACATTTTTTTCGCTTTAAAAAGTATACTAGCATCTACTATAGTGTCTTTAAAACCTAAAGAGGAAATATGTACTTTCTTTTCTAGATAAGATGTAGGAATATCAATAAAAAAATGACCTTCTTCATCAGTTGAGGTTCCCTTTAATGTATTTAAAAAACTAAGATTGACATACGGAATTGTCTCTTTCGTTTTTTGATCATAAATATGACCTTCAAACAATACTTCTTGTGCATGTATATGAAGAACAACAAAGAAGAAAAATAGCAGCGATTTCATTTAGCCTAGCTTGTTATTTAGAGCTTTAAGTTTAATTTGCGTTAGTACTTTTTTTGTGTACAGTGGGAAATCTGCATTTAAAATCCAGTTAAAATAACCAGGCTCTTTTTCTAGAACGACCTGTACCTTTTTACCTTTATGTTTTCCAAAAGAAAATTGTTCTTCATCATCTTCATCCCATACAATAAAACCAGCAAAATCAACAGTACGTTTGTGCGATGAAAATTCTGCTAATTTTTTAATATTGTTTTCAAGTTCAGGGTAGCGACCAAGTTGTGCCAATAGCACTTCATAGGTAGCATTCGTGTCTGCAACAGCACTATGAGCATCAGTCAATTCTTTGTCACAATAAAATTTATACGCGGCACTAAGTGTTCGTTTTTCCATTTTGTGAAAAATAGTCTGCACATCAACAGAGACCATATTCTTCATATCAAAATCAATCTCGGCTCTTAACATTTCTTCAGCTAATAGTGGAATATCAAAACGATCAGAATTAAATCCGCCTAAATCACTGTCTTTTATTATTGCATAAATCTCTTTGGATAATTCTTTAAATGTAGGTTCATTGGCCACTTTAGCATCTGATATACCATGAATTTCAACAACTTCAGGAGGGATTGTCATTTCAGGATTTACCAACCAGGTCTTACTTTCTTTAGTTCCATTAGGAAATATCTTCAAAATTGCGATTTCAACAATGCGATCTTTAGCAACATTGGTACCCGTAGTTTCTAAATCAAAAAAGCAAATCGGTTTTGATAAATTTAATTCCATTAATTATACTCTTTTGTACAAAGATACAGGATAGATACTGCAACAAAAATCAGGAGCTTAGTTTATTTGAAAGGAGTATTACTTCGAAATGCAATATTTTGTCGCAAAAAGATTTGCTGACACACTCATGTTTTCAGTTTGGGTCAGCTTAGATAGTTCTTTAACCACTTTTGAAAACAAATCTTCTTTGCCATAATTTTCAGCAAAAAAAAGATAGTTTTCTTTTTCGGAAAGTATTAAATGACCAAGGTTCTGTATTGAAATATTAAATTCTATTTGTTCATTGATTGCTTCGATCCATTCAATTTGATTCGTATTCAAGCCTGAAAAATTTTCTTGATGGTTATAGGCCGACGAGTTATTATCATTCGCCTTGTAGCCGAGCAAAGTTAAAATATCTGTGAGTAGCATGTCAAAATCATAAGGAATCACTAATCCCTTATTTTTTCCTACCCTACAAATTTCATCTAATAGCTGTTGCGATTTGGCATACCATAGCGAACCTGCTAAGGTGACAATGTTGAAAATATTATCCTCGCTAGCTATGGTGTGCTTATCGTAAGATCGATAGGTCACCTTTGGATGTATAAGGGCTTTAGAAAGCATTTCTTGGCTCGGTTCAATCCCAACCACCTCATTACAAAAGTTAGTTAGAGCTAAGCTTGATTGCCCCGTGCCTGAACCAATATCAAGTCCAGACACAAATGATACTTCTTGCCCTAAACAACGGGTTAAAATTTGATGATGTAATTGCGGTCGATAGGCCGAATAATGAAAAGCTGTTATGCCATCGTAATCATAAAGCATAACCAAAAGTAAAAAAGTTTAAGGGATTGATTACTTATATTTCACGATTTACATCCCAAGCTTCTAGATAATCAGCTACCGCTTTTGCAAACATGCTTCCTAAAGCTCCATTTACAACCCGATGATCATAACTATGCGAAATATACATTTTACTTCGAATTCCTATAAAATCGCCTTCATTGGTTTCAATAACCGCAGGCATTTTTCGAATAGCTCCTAAGGCTAGTATACCTACTTGTGGTTGGTTAATGATGGGCGTTCCAAAAACGCTACCAAAAGTACCTACATTAGTAACGGTATAGGTACCATCTTGAATTTCGTCAGGTTTCAGTTTATTTTCTCTAGCCCTATGCGCCAAATCATTAATCACCTTTGCCATACCAACTAAGTTCAATTGATCTGCATTTTTAATCACCGGAACAATTAGATTTCCATCAGGCAAAGCCGCAGCCATCCCTATATTGATATTCTTTTTCTTGATAACGGAATCTCCATCAACCGAAATATTCATTAAAGGATACTTTTTCAAGGCCTTCGCAACCGCTTCCATAAAAATAGGCGTGAAGGTTAATTTTTCTCCTTCACTATTATAAAACGCATCTTTATTCTTTGCGCGCCAATTTACTACGTTGGTAACATCAACTTCGATAAAACTTTGTACATGAGCTGAAGTGGCGACACTATCTGTCATATGCTTGGCAATTAATTTGCCCATTCGTGTCATTGCAATGATCTCATCTGAACCCGTATTTTGAACCCGTGATACTTGATGAACTTCATCAGAAGCTCCCTTGGCAACTGGGGCTGAAATGCTTTCCGATATTTTGTGTGGTGTTGCGGCCTGAGCAGTAGGGTTTGAAGCTGGTTTATCGCCACCAATATGGCCTTTTTCGATAAAGGCTAAAATATCATTTTTAGTAAGCCTGCCTGATGCACCAGTTCCGGCAATCGTATCTAAAACCGCAACTGAAATACCTTCTTGTTTGGCAATATTTTTAACCAATGGAGAATAAAATCGTTTCGATGTGCTAAAATCTTGAACTGGGGCAGCAACCGTTTCTTTGGCAACCGTAATTGTATCTTCAACCGCCGTCACCGTTTCCTCAGAAACTTCAACTTCAGTAGTACTTTCTTCTTGAACGATTTCTTCAGAAGTATCACCCTCAATTTCAATAACAGCTACAGTATCACCAACTTTTATTACTTCATCTACTTCAAATAGTTTCTCCACCAAAACCCCTTCTACTTCACTCGGCACCTCAGAATCTACCTTATCAGTGGCTATTTCAAAAATGGGTTCATCCATCTCAATAGTATCTCCGATTTCTTTCAACCACGTGGTTAATGTTGCTTCTGCAACACTCTCACCCATTCGTGGTAATTTTAATTCAAATTTTGCCATATTGATATTTGGAGTGCTATTTTTATTATATTTTTTGCAAAAATAATAAATATATCATCTAATTATTACATTTAATTCAGTCAAAAAATTAGACGCTAATTTGCCTTTATTGAGTTTTCAAACGGAATTCTATTCAAAATACTTCGTCCTAAAGTGATTTCATCTGCATACTCCAATTCGTCACCAACAGCAATACCTCTCGCAATCGTAGAAGTATTGATAGCTAAGCCATCAAGCTGTTTATAAATATAGAAATTCGTAGTATCACCCTCCATCGTCGAACTTAACGCAAAAATCAGTTCCTTTATTTTTCCTTCTTTAGCTTTATTTATCAAAGAACCGATAGTCAAATCTTGAGGCCCTACCCCTTCCATAGGTGATATTTTTCCTCCCAATACATGATACAATCCTTTAAATTGCCCTGTATTTTCAATCGCCATCACATCTCGTATGTCTTCCACCACACAAACAAGGCTTTCATCTCGCTTCGAGCTCGCGCATATTTCACATAAGGTTACATCTGATATATTATGACACCTAGAACAAAATTTCACGGTACTTCTTAAACTTTCTAATGCCGAAGCAAGACGAGTGGTCTGTTCACTAGGCTGTTTCAATAAATGCAAAACTAACCGTAAAGCAGCCCACCAGTGGCAACCAGTCGTGGATGATGGCGACCCGTAGTTCGCTATCTGTGCGTTTGTTGATGGCGCTTCTTTTTGTATTCATTAGAGCGGACTATCCACGACCAACAGTACATTCGGGCGGCCAGGTTGGTGCGTAAATCCTGTCGCCAGCATCAAGGTGCAAATCTGACTCTGTCAGATTAACGGGTCCGGGCATGTACCAAACTGAATGCATCCGTCACGAGTTTGACTGCTCGCTTACGCGTGCGTCAGGCGTGAGACTTCAGTCACACTTTAGAACGGAATTATAACGTGCAATCGGAATGCCAACCCTTCCTGTCTGTATCGGCACGAAGGAGAAAGACAAAAATGTTAGATCGATTCCTTGCAGATGGGCTTTTCGGTAATTGATCAACGCGAAGTGCCGCCAGGTGTAGAATTCGTAATAATGATTGGCTCTACAGCATTGTCTTTTAACGTTTTTAGCGTGTACAGCTGGTAACATGATGCTCCGGTAATTCAGCCGTCAACGACAAGAGAAATCACCCCGGATGAAGCAGGTTTATTTAACCGGTATTACCACATCCGGTACACCGCATCTTGGTAACTATGCCGGGGCCATCAGGCCGGCAATTGAAGCCAGCGCCAACCCCGATACCGAGCACTTCTATTTCCTGGCCGACCTGCATGCGTTGATCAAAGGTTTCGCAGCAGAAGACGTTCGTCGTTCACGAATCGAAGTCGCAGCCACCTGGATGGCACTGGGTCTGGATACCGATAAGGCCTACTTTTACTGTCAGTCAGATATTCCGGAAATCCCCGGCGTTGCATGGTTGCTGTCGTGTCAGGCGGCAAAGGGCTTGCTGAATCGCGCGCATGCCTACAAAGCTGTGGTGCAGGAAAACGAAGATTCAGGTTCGAATGATCCGGACAAGGGTATTACGATGGGTCTATTCAGCTACCCGGTATTAATGGCAGCTGACATTCTGATGTTCAAAGCCAATAAGGTGCCTGTAGGCAAGGATCAGATTCAGCACATTGAAATGGCTCGCGATATGGCTCAGCGTTTTAATCATCACTACGGCGAGCATTTTGTGCTGCCCGAGGCGCAGGTAGATACTTCAACAGCAGTGCTGGCCGGGCTTGACGGTCGCAAGATGAGCAAGAGCTACAACAACACGATTGCTTTGTTTTTGCCTGAAAAACAGTTTCGCAAACAGATCATGAAAATCAAGACCAATTCACTCGAACCCGGTGAGCCTAAAGACCCGCAGGGCAACACCTTGTTCGAGATTTATCAAGCCTTTGCCAGTGAGGCGCAGGTTGAAGATGTGCGGCAAAAGTATGCAGATGGAATTGCCTGGGGTGAAATGAAACAGTATCTGTTCGAACATCTTAACGAAGTGTTAAAAGAACCGCGTGAGAACTATGCAGAACTCATCGCAAAGCCTGCTGTGATCGGTGAAGTGCTGCATGCCGGCGCGATAAAGGCAAGAAAGCTGAGTCAGCCGTTCGCCGCAGAACTCTTCGATGCGGTCGGTATCAAGCCGATGTGGCAATGACAGCCGGCCTGAATATAGCCCTGATTGTAATCAGTCACCACATCAGTTGTGGTCATCAAAGACGTCGTAACCCCGGCTGCCGGAATTAGCACTATCATTATCAACGAACCGCTATACGCACGAGATTATCATGGGATCAGACAACACGACATCGGCGACTTCAAAATCGCGACCTTCGTGGCGCGACCGCCATCTTAAACAGCTCAGCGATGAACAGCTCAATGAAGTGGAACAGCACCGCGGTGGTGAATCTGTGGCTGAGATGGCAGGTATTGAAGCCAATCCGTCAACGGCGTCAAACCGCGCTGCGGCGGGTTATGCCCTAGATGATAACTTCAGAGCACCGGAACCCAGATATGACAGAACCGGGTCAAAGTCACCACGCTCGCAAGCCGGGCCGGTACATCAGCGGAACCGTACGCAAACCGACGCTGCGCGAATGCGCGAAGACAGAGGTCAGCGACAGCATGACGTCGCTGTAGGTAGGCAGTCTCGCGATGCGGTCAATCCCGGGCTGGGTCACGACCGGGAATTCTCCGGTAATGTCGCAAACGATAGAGAGTGGCGTGATGCCGCAGGCCATCAGCGGAGATCTGAAGAGTTTCGGGAACCCCTCGGAGGGCAGCGTCGACGAGTGACGCACGACCGATATGCAGATCGTCGAGACCCTGATGAGCAAGCCCGTTATGAGCAAGCAGTCGCCAACACTGCGGAATCGAAACTTCAGCCTGAGGAGAAAAAAGGATTTGTTGCCCGGGTGCTGGACTTCAAATTATCGGCGCCGTTGAAGTATGGTCTCATGGCACTTGCCATTGCAGTGATGGTAGCTGTGTCTTTTTTGAAGCCCATCGACTCGTCCAGCCAGTCACAGCTTGATAGCGCGTTTACCCGGGCAATGATTGGCTTTGGTCTGGCCAGAGCGCTTAACGGTGTTATATCGGTAGCACAGGGAACTGAATTTGCCGTGCAACCTGCAGGGGTGGGCGTTAACTTTTCACCGGGTGAAATACTTGATCCGGTTAACGATCTGGTTGAGCGGTTCTCCTGGGTGATGCTGCTTGCAACGAGCTCGATCGGAATTCAACAGATCCTGCTTGAGGTCAGCAGCTGGGCCGGCATCAGCGTGCTGCTTGCAGGCGCGGGATTGTTTTTTTTGCTTACCCGTCTGCGTAACAGTTCCATTGCACGCATGGCCGATATAGCCGGTAAGCTGCTGCTTGCGATGTTGCTTGTACGCTTTTTGATTCCCGTCGGCGCACTTGCCAACGATTGGGTTTATAAACAGTTTCTGCAACCTCAATACGAAGAGGCTTCGGCAGAGCTTACGGTTGCCAGCGAACGTATAAAGGAAATTAGTACCCGACAAACAGACGAACCGGAAAATGATGGCTCAATAACCGACCGCGCTAAGCAGTTGTATAGCTCTATGACATCAAAATTTGACTTCGACGGAATGCTTGACGATTACAAGCAATCAGCAGAAACTGTCAGTGAGAACGCCGTTAATCTGATTGTCGTGTTTGTACTGCAGACGATCATTTTTCCGCTGCTGTTTATGTATTTGATATACCGGCTGTTTCGATCTGTGGTGTTGCCTTCGAGGTATCCGCGTTAACGAGTGTTTTGTATCGCTACAAAGCGCAATGCAAAAAGAGCTTTTGCGTGCTCTTACTTTTGCGCTCCCTCATTGTGGTTATCCTCGGAGTGCGTTCGTTGCGTATCTGGGGTAGATGGTTTTTTTGCCGCACCCGGTAGATACATATCGAGCAGTTCGTGGGCTTCTTCAACA
>CALDYU010000002.1 GCA_937944485.1 uncultured Flavobacteriaceae bacterium
AGCAGTTCCATTCGAAGCTGTTGCAGAATACGTACCATCATTATTATCAGTTACCGCACTAAGTACAGCATTACCAGTTGTAGCAAGCAATACTGTTGCTCCACCAGTGGTTAATGGCTGACCGTCAGTATCATACAATTGTACTGTTATGGTTGATGTTGCCGTTCCATCTGCTTCAATAGGTGAAGTCGCTGTGACGATACTAGCTACAGGGTCAATTACAGGAGTCGGTGCTCCAATTTCAAAGATTACATCAGCCGTATCAAGAATTTCTGTTCCATTTACGGTTGCAGAAAAAGTTACTGTTTCAGCAGTTCCATTCGAAGCTGTTGCAGAATACGTACCATTATTATTATCAGTTACCGCACTAAGAACTGCGTCACCTGTAGTGGCGAGTACTACTGTTGCTCCACCAGTGGTTAATGGCTGACCGTCAGTATCATACAATTGTACTGTAATAGTCGAAGTAGCCGTACCATCCGCTTCAATCGGACTTGTCGCTGTGACGATACTCGCTACAGGGTCAATTACAGGAGTCGGTGCTCCAATTTCAAAGATCACGTCAGCAGTATCGAGAATTTCTGTTCCATTTACGGTTGCAGAAAAAGTTACTGTTTCAGCAGTTCCATTCGAAGCTGTTGCAGAATACGTACCATCATTATTATCAGTTACCGCACTAAGAACTGCGTCACCTGTAGTGGCGAGTACTACTGTTGCTCCTCCAGCGGTTAATGGCTGTCCGTCAGTATCATACAATTGTACTGTAATAGTCGAAGTAGCCGTACCATCCGCTTCAATCGGACTTGTCGCTGTGACGATACTCGCTACAGGATCAATTACAGGAGTTGGTGCTCCAATTTCAAAGATTACATCAGCTGTATTTGTGATAAGAATATTATCAATTTTAGCAGTTATAGTTACTGTTTCTTCGGTACTATTGATCGCAGTAGCTGTATAGGTGCCATCGTTATTGTCTACTACGTTACTTAAAACTGCACTGCCTGTACTGCTCAAACTAACGGTACCACCAGATTCGGTCAAGTAATTGCCGTCAATACCAATCAATTGTATTGTTATGGTTGATGTCGCAGTTCCATCCGCTTCAATCGGACTTGTCGCTGTTACAATACTCTGCGTTGGGTCTGTTAAGTGTGAGGCACCATTAATGGCACATCCTAAGGTAAAGAATTGTCCATTTTCTAAATCGGTCTCTGCTAATTCAAAAACAATTTGATTACCTACAATAGTTCCTGTATTTAAGGTATTCGCATTTGCAAGTCCCGTAAAATCATCGCTACCATTTATTAATAAGTACACATCTGTAGCTGCTGGTGTACCACCAGTAGTTTGTATGTTATCGAAGTCAAAAGCTAGGTATAAATTACCGCTAGATCCTACAATATCGCCAAGTTCTTGTGCTTGCCAGATACGTTGTAGCATCAGATCTACATCATCAGAGTCAGTACCTGCTGGTAAATTGCTTGCAGCAAAAGTATTGGCTTGCCCATTATTGGCCCAAGTCAGAGCTTCTAAGTCATTGGTCAAGGTACTGGTTCGTGAAGCATCTGTATTAGATATACTAATATCATTATCTAAAGACATGGTAACAATACTGTTTGCATTCGCACTTCGGGAGATTTTTTGCAGTAAAGAAGCATCATCATCTCTCGCAATACCTGCAATATCATTATTGTAGGATGCATTAACTGTTTCATTCCAAAATTTTGTAATACCATCACTTGCCAAATATGCAGTTGGCGTTGATTGGTTTAAAGTAATCCCATATTTAAGTGCTAAGTAAGAACGAATTTTAAGTTCTTCAGTTGGACTAGGATTTCCTGTGTAGACAATTACTTCTGACATTTCGCCTAAGAAACGTTTACCTCCATTATTATTAAGACCACCACCTCTAGATTGACGTCCTATGGAAACAGGACCTGTTCTGTTCGTGGGGGTAACTGATTGTCTAATTTGAGGATTATCCAAAGCACTATTAAACATCATATCTGATGCAATGACTTCGCCATTATACCATATGGACTTATTCGCTCCGTATTCAAAATTACCCTCAACCAAACTTGCCGTATTGGTATACGCACCTGTAGTTGAAAGCGTATTCGGACTAGCATTAATACCACCAAGTCCGGCTTCATAAATACGCGCATTATCTCGTGAAAATTCTAATCCATATCCTCGGCCAATATTGTCTCCAAAATCATAAATGGATTTAACTAAACCATTTGCATTTGGTGCCACAACACTAAATACATGAACCCCTTCATTAGCTGCTGGTGAAAAGATAAATTGATTGCCTAAGGTAAACCCTGTATTATTGGAGCCTGCCCCAAAATTTAAACTAGGATTGAAATTAAGCATACTATTTTTATACGTTGGTCTGCTGGTATTACCATTGGCGGCCGCTACATATGCATTTTCTGATTGGTCTAACCAAGAATCAACGTCGGCATCTTCAGTGACTGTATTTGTTCCTGCATCGGCTTTTAACCAGAGTGCAAGGTTAGCTGTAACGCCACCCGGAGTTGATGGTTCTTCAGTAGCGGCAAAAGTAATGTAGTCTTCATCATTCAAATCTAATCCTGCAAAAACAGCCGTTGTACCATCCCAAGAAGTAGCCTCAATTTCAGAAACTAAATCGGCATCAAAATTTGAATCATCATCAATTAAAAGATATATTTTCTGAAATTCAGTAAATAGTCCACCAAGTTGTACGGAGAGTTCAACATTGCCAAGCTCGCCAGTTTCATTAACCTTCCATTCTCTGTCTGTTCTGTTTAAATAGGCGATGTTATCTAATTCTGTGGTAATAATTTCAATGCTACCCGCTGTAGAGCTACCTGCATCATTATCATTTGAAATGGTCAAGAACTCTAAATCATCAATATCAGTAAAGGTATTTGCAGCATTGGTTCCCTCGCCATCAGCCAATAGTGTAATAATTCCATCTGAATTTACTGATTGCGATTGTACCTGTCCCAGAGCAGAATCATCATCACGACCAATACCAAAAATGTCATGACCAAAGCCCGTGTTTTCACTAGCATCCCACATAAGAGTACTACCATCTGAGGCTAGGTAGTCGGTTGCTATGGTTTGATCTAATGTAATACCATATTTTAGTGCTAGGTAAGACAGAATTCGCTGTCTTTGAACATTGGATAATTGAGCAGGGTAAACTATAATTTCAGACAAATCTCCCTGTAACCTTTCTTGGGTGCCGCCGGAAGATCCTAAGTAACTTGTAGATGGAGCTAAAAAAGGGGTAGCGGTGTTATCTGTAATAATAACTGCTCCATTTTGTGTTATTTCTTGCAGTGGCACACTTGTAGTTTGATGATTAAAACCAAAAAGGAAAGGAGTACCATAATCAGTTGCTGGAATACCTCCGCTACCTCCTATTCTATTGCTGTTACCATTACCTCCAGCATCCGCCAATGATTGACTTGAATAATGTGTTAACCTCGTAAAAGATGGATTGATCCCTCCAAATGCAGTTGATGCGTCTTTTTCTAAGGTATATACCCCAAAGAAATGTGCATCTGAAATAGTTCCAGACCCGTATGCTCTTTCAATATTATCAAGACGATCATCTACACCGTCAAAAGAAATCGATGGATTAAAGTTAATAGCATTCTGAGTTTCATGAGGGCGACTGGTTCCAGTGGCGGTAAAATCAAAACTATTTCCCGATTGATCTTTCCATTCATCTACAGTTGACCCTCCTGATACACCGTCATCTGCTTTTAACCAAAGTGTTAAATTTTCGCCAACGCCACCAGGTACAATAAATTCAAAAGCAATAGTGTTGTCAGTACTTGTACTTGCATTGTTATTTACGCCTATTGTTGTATTCACACTGGCCTCAGGTATAGTAGCCATTAAAGTTCCTGTTTCAAAAGTGCCTTGAATGGTAACATCAAAAGTGGTGTCGTCATTTGGAGCTACTTGTATGATAGAAATTACTGAAGATCCTGTTAATCCTGACAAATTGATATCTTGTATGGTAAATGAAGTAGGGTCAATTGGAATTGAAAACACAACCCTGTAGACGCCTTCATTTATATTAGTGTTCGGATCAGCCCCAAGTTGGTTTATTGTTACATCAGGTGCCGTGTTTACTGTCAATGGTATAATTGAAATACCTCCTGCTTGACCATGAGTTCCATTACCTCGAGAGTTAGCTGTTCTACCGTTTCCACCATTACCTGCGTTAGTAGCGATACTTGTTCTATGCCATCCTGCGGCACCACCTGAAGAATTAGTACCACCACCAACACCATTGGCCCTTGAAGCACCAATGGTACCTTGTCCACCCGGACGCCTATTATTACCATTACTAGTAGTACCACCACCTCCTGTTGCCCTTAAAAGGGTTACACCACTTCTAGTCATTGTTGTAGTGCCACCACTTTGTCCATTTTGAGAACTGGGGGTGCCACGGTTACCTCTTGCACCTACCGTGTAGGCCAAAACTTGGCCTTGGGTAACTGCGATAGTACTACGGGCACTACCACCGCCTGCTCCGCCGGCTTTGTTTTGATTACTGCCAGTACTTTTACCACCGCCACCGCCACCGCCACCAACAGCTGTGATTTGTACAGAAGTAACCAAAGGTGGAACAGTATAGCTGCCGCCACTTCTACTTATTCTCGGAGTAAAATCTGAACAGTTTAAAATATTTACCGTAAAAGGAGAAGATTCAGCAGTTGTATTTATAGCGTCTCTTAAACGAAGGGTAACTGGAGTTGAATTTGTTGTATTTTCCGTAACAGTTAAGGGAGAAGTATTGCCACTTGCTAAAACGGTATTAGAGGCATTGACAAGTTCTACAGTAGTAACCGTATTACTTTCCCAAAACACATGATACGTAAATACAGTATTATTGCAATACCCATGTAGGTTCGTAATGCCGTTCTTATTGACGTTATTATCAACTATTTCTATAGTTTGTGCCAAAAGCGATGGGCACTTAATAAGAAATAAAATAAAAAGGATGGAATATTTTGAAAAGTTATAGGAATATTGCTGTTTTGTCATAGCGGTGTAAATAATCTTTTGATGTAGGGGTGTAATAACGTTATTATTGTAAGTAATATCTTACAAATGTTGTACAAGCCTATACTTTTGTTGTGAAATGAATGGATGATGTGGCTTGTTTTAAAAGTAAATAATAAGCCTTCGCTTAGTCGGCAGTTAAAACAATACGGAAATAGAAAGAGACGAACGGACCAAAACAAAGACAATTAATGACGAGCGAGTCTTCTTTCTTAGTACTAAAATGTTTCGAAGTTAATATCCAATAAACTGCGTAAACAATATAAGTTGGATATACTAGAAAAAGTCGTTACCACTTTAGAACCTTATACAACTTTCTGGCCAGCAGAATCCGAGCATCAAGACTATTTGGTTCGTATACCAAACGGATACACCTGTCATTTTGAGCGTTTTAAAGAACCTTTTGTTTAGATATTTATAAGATTTACAAATTTCTTAATTAACTAGGTGTTAATCTTGCTTAGATAATAATGTTCTGAAATAGTATAGGTTCATGTAAAAAGTACACTTGTATTTAATATTTTTTATCCGAATGATTAAATCATGATCAGTATTACAAGTGTTTTTATTACCTTGTGCATTCTTGATTTCTCCCAAGATAATTGGATAGTGTCCCCCCTTAGTGCTTTAAGTATTTACAAGATTTAGCATTTTACATTTGATAAATGTGTAAATACCTGTAGCTCAATTCTATACATGTAGTAAAAGAGCCTTGTAGCTAATTAAAGCTTTAATAGCATAGTTATTCAATAAGAAATTGTCGCTAATTTTTTTATTAACCCAATGAAAAACAAATTCATATGAAAAAACCAATTCCCGTTATAGATTTTAAATCACTTGAAAATAAAAAACCAGCGCATGCCTTGGTGAATGGCCTAGATTTAGTAGTCATAAAATATGATACTCAAGTTTCAGTGCTTTACGGGCGCTGTCTGCATCGGGGCGCTTTAATGTCTGATGGCTATATCGATGGTGATAATTTAATCTGTGGGGTTCACGGTTGGGATTATAGATACGATACAGGAGTGTCAGAATATAATAATAATGAAGTACTTCATAAGTTCTCTACTAAAATAGAAGATGGTAAAGTTTGGGTAGATGAGGTTGAGATTGATGATTATTTAGTTGCGCATGCCCAACCTTTTAAGCGCGATGAATATTTAGGGGCTTATGCAGATACGCATCCAGAAGATACCGAACCGTATACGGGATATATTAAAGAACTGGCAAAAAATGGATTAAAGAACATTGGCCATCACGGATTTTCGGCTTCCATGGGAGTGGATAGAAATACACTTCCAAAATGGAATGATATACAGTTTTTACCAGCGCAATTGGCTTCACGACCCCTGTTAGATCATGAAAAAGTAGCCACAAAAGTTGTTATCGGTCCCCGAGCAAAAAAACCACTTGAACTTGATATCCCTTTATTTGTTAGTGATATGAGTTTTGGAGCGCTATCGAGAGAGGCAAAAATTGCACTCTCTAAAGGGGCTGAACTTGCGGGAACAGGAATTTGTTCAGGGGAAGGAGGCATGCTTCCAGAAGAACAAGCGAGCAATTCAAGATATTTTTATGAATTGGCATCTGCACAGTTTGGTTTCACTTGGGATAAATTAGATAATGTTCAAGCCTTTCACTTTAAAGGGGGTCAAGGTGCAAAAACAGGAACAGGAGGCCATTTACCAGGAAACAAGGTAAGTAAAGAAATTGCAGCGGTTCGCGGATTAAAGGAAGGAGAAACGGCTATTTCACCTGCGGCAAATCCTAATTTTCATTCTGTTCAAGATTTCAAAGATTTTTCAGATAAAGTAAGAGAACGCACTGGCGGAATTCCTATTGGGTTTAAAATTGCAGCAAGTCATATTGAAAAAGATATTCAATTCGCTTTAGATGTTGGCGTAGACTATATCATTTTAGATGGTCGTGGTGGTGGAACAGGTTCTGCACCCACAATTTTAAGAGACCATATTAATATACCTACAATTCCAGCTTTGGCAAGAGCTAGAAAGTATATGGATAAAATAGGGGCAACAGATGTTACCTTAGTGATTACGGGTGGTTTGCGTGTGGCTGAAGATTTCGCAAAAGCCATCATGCTTGGTGCCGATGCGATTGCAGTATCAAATTCTGCCTTACAGGCTATCGGTTGCTTAGGCATGCGGGCTTGTGGGTCTAACAACTGTCCTGTAGGTATTGCTACTCAAAAAGAATCTCTAAGAAGTCGATTGATTATAGAAACATCTGCAAAACAACTGCATAATTTTTTCGATGCTACTAATGATTTAATAAAGGTAGTGGCAAGGTCTTGCGGCTATGATGATATTACAAAGTTTAATCATGATGATTTATCCACATTTAACTGGGATATGCACAAGTTAACAGGAATAAGTTACGCAGGGATTTAAGAAAATGTAGTCCTTTGAAGAACAAATTAAAAATGTGTCAAATGTGGTTTTTAATAAACGACCGCACTCAAAACATTAAAAGGAATAAGTTATTTTATTAATATTTAAATTGAATTAAAAAATGAGTTTAACAAATCAAGAAAATGAAATTTTAGAAAACGTCAATAAGGTTTTAGGTTTATTATCAGAAGGTCAGTTCATTAAGGCCATGACCGAATATTTAGATGATGATGTTCTGCTTTTTGAGGGCAATAATCCCCCGAAAGTAGGAAAGCAATTCTGTCTTACTGAAGAAGAAAAATTATTGAGTACCGTGGTTGAATTTGGAGGTTATAAGGTACTTAGTGGTCCAGCTGTTAAGGGAGATACTTCCTTTTATGAAGCCGTAATGGAATTCAAAACGAATGATGGCGAATCACATAAATTTGAGCAAGCAGTTCGTTCGCAATGGAAAAACGGAAAAATAATTAATGAGCGCTATTACCATGCTTAGATAGGGTTATTACGCATGGTCTAATTAACCGGATTGAAAGAGAAATACTATGGAAAAACAAGTGCATCTGGCCGCTCAATATTTAGCTGCAGCTGGTATTAATTTCTTAGATAAAAAAGCTGACGATAGCCATACCAATGTTGGTTTTAATGTTGAAAAAGGCTATTTAGAAACTTGGCTCTTAAATAATAAGGGCTATCAATTAGCTTTTGATTATGATGCTTTTTCCCTGCGTTGGTTGACCAATGACGCAAACGAGCAAATATTGAGCTTAGATGGTAAAACCCATCAAGAAATTGTAAAATGGATAAATAGCGTTACGGTGGTTCTTGGTAAAAAAGCGCCTTTTAGATATCGATTTCATTATGATTTACCCTATGATAAGATAACAGATGATTTTATGTTTCAAAAGCCATCCCGAGAAGAGCTTAAATCTTTGCTTGCGCTTCGAATTATTGCGCAAAATGCTTTAGAGCATATTGTTAAGGAATTTCAATTAGATACAGAAATTCGTATATGGCCCCATCATTTTGATACCGGTGGCTATGCGGTTTTAGACGCTACAAAGAACCTGAGCGTAGGCTTTGGTATGGCGGTGCCTGATACTTTGGTTGACGATTTCTACCTCTATACCAGTGGCTATAACAGTAATGGAGGTATCGCTACAACATCTTTCGAAAAATTAACTTCTGGTGCTTGGAAGAATGAAGGTTTTAAGGGTGCAGTAGCGCCAATGCAAGATATGGATGAAACAAAAGCAATAGCCTTTTTTCAAGAGACTATTTCAATTTTCAAAGCGCTCTAAATCCATCTGAATAGTCGTTTCAAACACCTTCTTTTTTCGAATATCAAATTATTTAAAAACATACTCCATGGATAAAAAAGTCATTTGGCATAAGGTACTAGAAAACAAAAGCCAATTAAAAGAAGGTCGCGTTATGACCGTAACTGCTGCTCACAAAGGCATTTGTTTGACCCATTACAAAGGAAAATTTTCGGCCCTCGATAATCGATGTCCGCATCAAGGAGGACCTTTAGGAGAAGGCTCTATAGAAAACGGACTGCTACGTTGCCCATGGCATGGTTGGGATTTCGACCCTTGTACAGGTAAGCCCTCTGGCGGATTTGATGATGGCGTAACAACGTTTCCTACCAAAGAAGAAGATGATGCCATTTATGTCGGTATGGAAGAAGAAGCAACTCATGAAATCACCGTATCAGACATTATGGTAGAAACTATGATAAATTGGGGAGTTAACAAGGTTTTTGGAATGGTCGGTCATTCCAATCTCGGATTCGCTGATGCCTTGCGTCGGCAAGAAGAAAAAGGAAATCTTAATTTTTATGGTATTCGACACGAGGGCGCAGCAGCTTTTGCCGCATCTGCTTATGGCAAACTTATGGGAAAGCCAGCAGCTTGTTTCACAATTGCAGGTCCAGGAGCAACGAATTTATATACGGGCATGTGGGATGCTAAAGTTGATCGCGCTCCGTTTTTAGCGTTAACAGGTCAAGTTGCTACCCAGGTTGTAGGTACAGGAAATTTTCAAGAGGTAGATTTAGTACGTGCTTTCGATACTGTTGCTGAATTTAATCAGCGCGTTCAGGGAAATAGTAAGCATGCCGAATTAATGTCACTCGCTATAAAACATGCGATTTTAAAGCGGGATGTTTCACATCTAACTTTTCCAGATGAAATACAAGAACTAAAGGTTCCTGTTGGGTCAAAAGCACAAACAGCGACTAATAGAATTACCCCTATGGAAATAGCTCCTCCCAAAGAAATGTCTGATAAAGCTATAGATTTAATTAAAAAAGCGAAACGCCCCTTAATTATTATGGGACATGGCGCCCGTACACATAAAAAAGCAATAGTTGCTTTTGCAGAAAGCTTGCAGGCAGCCGTGGTAACAACATTTAAAGGAAAAGGCCTAATTGCCGATAACCACCCACTTGGCTGTGGTGTACTGGGTAGAAGTGGCACACCCATAGCGTCTTGGTTCATGAATGAAGCGGATTTGTTAATTGTATTCGGAGCTTCTTTCTCAAACCATACGGGAATCACTTATAAGAAGCCCACAATTCAAGTTGATTTTGATCCACTCGCATTAAGTAAATTTCATGAAGTAGATGTTGCTGTTTGGGGTGAAATTTCAAGAACATTAGACATTTTTACTTCCGAATTGAAAGGTAAAACCAACAGTATTGACCAAACTGATGAAATTGCAGAACGATGGGATATCTGGAAGGCTGAAAAAGAAAAACGTCTTAACGAAACTTCTAAAAATGGATTAAGTTCTGTTACCGTGTTCGAAGCCCTGAATACGTTAGCACCGAAAGATGCTGTAATGTGCGTTGATGTAGGAAATAATGCCTATTCTTTCGGACGCTATTTTGAACCAGAGGAGCAAGACTTTTTAATGTCTGGCTATTTAGGTTCCATTGGGTTTGCACTTCCGGCGGCCATAGGGGCGTGGGCGGCGGTTGGTAATACAAGGCCTGTTGTTGCTGTAGCAGGAGATGGAGGCTTGTGCCAATATTTGGCAGAAATAACCACCTTGGTGAAATACAATATGCCTGTAAAACTGATCATTTTAAACAATCATGAACTGGGTAAAATATCGAAAGAACAGCGAGCAGGTGAATTTGATGTTTGGAAAACAAACTTATCCAATCCGAATTTTGCAGAATATGCTATTTCATGTGGCGCCTGGGGTAAGCGTGTAGAAAAAGAAAGTGATTTACATACGGTTATGAAAGATTTGTTTAACCAGAAGGGCCCAGCGTTATTAGAGATAATTACTGATGTAAGCTTAATTTAATAAGAGATGCCATAATAACTGTTTTGGCAAATTACAAATATGCTATAGCGCTGGTTAGCGTGTTCAATTTTTTATTAACCCCCTATACATATTGTACTAAGTGGGTATAACCTAGGTTATAATCGTTATAAATTTCTCTTTGCTAATATTAGGTAGTTCTCTTATCGCTTCAACAAAATCGGTCAGTATTATTTGGCTATTGTGATTGCTGTTTTTGTTGGGAAATTTATTAATGTAAAATCTTAAATTATGTTACAATCCTTTAGTATCATTTTTTCCATCGCTGCATTTTTTAGTTTTATCAATTATAAGTGGTTGAAGCTTCCCGCAACTATCGGATTAATGGCTATGAGTTTGGTTACCGTAGTTTTAATTTTATTAAGTAAAAGTGTTTTTCCTGATTTCTATGTATTCTTTTGCGATATTGTTGCGAATTCAGATTTTAAAACATTGCTCTTTGAAGGCATTCTTAGTTTTCTTCTTTTTGCCGGAGCCCTTCATGTAAATATAGAAGAACTCGCTAGAGAGAAATGGTCTGTGCTATTATTCGCCACTTTTGGGGTGTTAATTTCTACGGGTCTTGTTGGTGGCTTGATCTATTATGCGGCGCAATGGATTGGTGTCGAGTTATCTTTTTTGAATGCACTATTATTCGGTGCACTGATTTCACCGACTGATCCCATAGCTGTTCTAGCAATACTTAAAAAAACAAAAATTGCTAAAAATCTTCAAGTTAAAATTGAAGGGGAATCTCTTTTTAACGATGGTATCGGTGTGGTAGTTTTCATGGGAATCTTGATACTCTCAGGAATGGAAACAACAACTATAGACAATGCCGTTGGTCTTGAAATAGGGAAGTTATTTTTAGAGGAAGCGATTGGTGGAATTATATATGGTGCCGTATTAGGTTTTGTAGGATACCTTAGTATTAAAAGTATCGATAAGAACCCCCAATTAGCAGTAATGATAAGTCTGGCGATCGCTATGGGTGGATATACCATTGCTTCATTAATACATGTCTCAGGACCATTAGCGATGGTAGTTTCAGGAATTATAATAGGCAATCAAATAAATGTTGCTTCGAATATAGGAGCTACGCAAAAATTACTCAATGATATATGGGAAATACTAGATGATGTTTTGAACGGTGTTTTGTTTGTACTCATTGGCTTGTCTATACATCTTCTCAAATTCGAAATGAATCATTTAGTATTGGGTGTTTTGGCAATAGTGATCGTGTTAATAGCTCGGTTTTTAGCCGTATTATTACCCTATTCGTTATTAAAACACTCCGAAAGATCCCCTTTGAAAACAGTATTTGTATTGTCTTGGGGTGGTTTACGAGGAGGTATTTCCATTGCCTTGGCCTTAAGCCTTACGGATAACCTCGCTTCAGAAATGATTTTGTTTATCACCTATAGCGTGGTCTTGTTTTCTATACTTGTGCAAGGTTTGACCGTTGGCCCCATCGTAAAGAAAATATATAATTAGTATAGTTAAGGAACGAAGTTCACATCATATTGCAGAATCAAATGATGAAAGAGCTTTTGGTAATGGCATTAATTTCTATAATACAATTACTTCCCGATACAAAAATTAGCAAAAATATTACCCAATAAATCATCAGAAGTAATTTCCCCGGTGATTTCGCCAAAATGATTTAAAGCTTCGCGAATATCTAAAGAGAGTAAATCTCCAGAAACACCATCACTCATGGCAAAGTTCACTTTTTCAACGGCCTCTAAAGCCTTAATGAGCGAATCATAGTGTCTCGTATTTGTGACAATAGTCTCATTATTCCGAAGCGCACCTGTATTTACAAATTCAAGCAGTTGATTTTTTAATTCTTCAACACCCTCACCTGTTTTTGCAGATAGTTGTAAAGCAGTTGTAAGCTGCTGATCGATGTCGGATAGATTTGCTGTAGATAGCATATCTTTTTTATTGATGATAACCAAGACTTGCTTTAAAGGATATTGATTTTTTACCTTCTCTATTTCAACTTTCAATGTTTCGATATGATTCCCATCAACGAAAAGAGAACAACCATCAGCAAGATATAATACAACCTGAGCTTGTTCAATTTTTTCGAAAGTTTTTCGAATACCTATTCCTTCGACAACATCTTCAGTTTCTCGAATTCCTGCAGTGTCAATAAATCGAAACCCTAAACCACCAATTGAAATTTCATCTTCAATAGTATCTCTCGTAGTGCCAGCTATTGCTGACACTATGGCTCTTTCTTCATTTAGAAGCGCATTGAGCAGGGTAGATTTGCCAACATTTGGTTCGCCCACAATGGCAACAGGAATTCCATTCTTAATGACATTGCCAACAGCGAAAGAATCGATTAATCGTCTCAGTACATTTTGAATTCGACTTAAAAGTTCTTTGAATTGATCTCGATTCGCAAATTCTACATCTTCTTCTGCAAAATCTAATTCAAGTTCGATAAGCGATGCGAAGTTTAAAAGCTCATCTCTCAAAGCCTTTATCTCATTACTAAAACCCCCTCGCATTTGTTGAATTGCGATTTGGTGACTCGCTTCATTGTCTGAAGCTATAAGATCTGCCACGGCTTCTGCCTGACTTAAATCTAATTTGGCATTGAGAAAAGCACGTAATGTAAATTCTCCGGCGTCTGCCATGCGACAGCCATTTCTAAGAAATAATTGAATGATTTGCTGCTGAATGTATTGCGAGCCATGACACGATATTTCAACAACATCTTCTCCTGTATACGAATGCGGATTTTTAAAAAGCGATACTAAAACTTGATCGTAGGTTTTGTTACCATCCACAATAAGACCTAGTAAAATAGTATGACTTTTTTGCTTCAAAAGATTTTTGCCATGGATAGATTTAAAAAATTGCCCGACCAATTGAATTGCGCTTTCCCCTGAAATTCGAATAACGGCAATTGCACCAGCTCCAGAAGGGGTGGCCAAAGCAATAATGGTGTCTTTTAAATGCATAGGCAAAAATAGCTAAAATACGACTAAAGTATAATTATGGTATATGCTGTTAAGCTTTCGTTATTGTATAGGTATAAGTTAATGAGGTTTAATATCTTTAGAATACCATTAACGAGTAAAATGAATAAAATGAAAAGAGTTTTATGTATTGGTGCTATTTTAATAGGCACTCAAATAGCCTTTGGGCAAGAAGTTGAACAAACAACAGATTCGGTTTTAATTGCGCAACAAAAACTTGAAAAACAAAAGGAAGAACTAAAAGCTACGAAACAAGCGCAGAAAAAAGTTGATAAAGCCGAAAAAGCTCAAAAGAAAGCAGAGAAAGCCAAGAAAAAGGCTGAGAAAGAAATAAAAAAGAAAGAAAAGCTTGCAAAGGCCATAGCTTCAAAGAAAAAAGGGATAGCAAAAAACGAATCGAAAATTAAAAAACTCCAAAATAAACTTGCAAAAGCGAAACAAAAAGGAAAAATGTCATCTGTTGACGAAATGGAGATTAATCATAAAATTAATAAGCTAGAACTTGCTATTGTTAAGGATAAAGAGAAACTTGACAAACTAGTGAAGAAACAATAATTACGAAAAATTGTAACAAATTGCACGGAAATGGGTCTTATTAGTATAACCCCGTAAAACAATTATTATGGAACTCATCAATCAAAAATCAGTACAGCGCACAGATAATCAATTATTAGCATTGACGCATGCTGCGCAATTATTAACTTACATAACCGGTTTTGGAGGCCTTTTAGTGCCTTTAATGATATGGTTAACCTCAAAAGATAATGTGGCAGGAATGGATGAACATGGCAGGTCTATTGTCAATTTTCAATTGACGCTAATCTTAATATTTGTTATTAGCTTTCCAGCCCTTTTATTATTTGGCTTAGGTATTTTAGGTTTTATTTTTGTGGGTGTTGTCGGATTTATTCTTCCTATAGTAAATGCGATAAGAGCTGCTAATGGAGAGGCGCCTAGTCACTTTGCTACGATTAAGTTTATTTAATCACATTCATAAACAAACAAAACCTCGGTAAAATTTAATTTTACCGAGGTTTTTTTATGATGTATATATAATGCGTTTCTAGCTATTCAACATAACCGGCATCACTAACATGATCACATTTTCGCCTTCATCCAATCCGTCAGTTGGGGTCAGTATTCCAGCTCTATTAGGTAAACTCATTTCCAAAGAAACTTCATCAGAACTTAAGTTATTCAGCATTTCAGTAAGAAAGCGCGAATTAAAACCAATTTGCATATCGTCACCTTGGTAGGCACAAGTTAAGCGCTCTTCCGCCTTATTACTGTAGTCTATATCTTCAGCAGATATGTTTAATTCTGCTCCGGCAATTTTCAATCTAATTTGATGCGTCGTTTTATTTGAGAAGATGGATACGCGCCGTACAGAACTTAAAAATTGGTTTCTTGAGATCGTTAATTTATTCGGATTTTCCTTCGGAATTACCGCTTCATAATTCGGATATTTACCATCGATTAAACGGCAAATTAATTCAGTTTCTTCAAAACTAAATTTGGCGTTACTGTCATTATATTCAATATTTACTTCTGCTTCGCTTCCTGCAAGAATACCTTTCAATAGATTTAAGGGCTTCTTCGGCATAATAAATTCGGCGACCTGAGAGGCCTTAATATCTTCACGCTGATACTTTACTAGTTTGTGCGCATCTGTTGCAACAAAAGTTAAATTTTCAGGAGAAAATTGAAAAAAGACACCACTCATTACAGGTCTTAAGTCATCATTGCCAGCTGCAAAAATTGTTTTATTAATGGCTGAAGCCAAAACATCACCTAGTAAAACGGTTGAACTTGGGTTCGCTAGTTCAACAGCTTTCGGAAATTCGGCACCATCGGCATAGGCAAGCGCATATTTACCATGATTCGAACTGATTTCTACCGTGTTATTATCTTCCACAATAAAAGTAAGTGGTTGTTCAGGAAAGGTTTTTAGTGTTTCTAGCAATAACCGTGCAGGTACTGCAATCACTCCCTCGTTGTCGGAGTCAACATTGAGCACAGAACTCATGGTGGTTTCTAAATCAGATGCAGATACTGTTAGCTTGTTTTTTTTCAAGTCAAACAAGAAATTATCCAATATGGGTAGGGTATTACTATTGTTAATAACACCACCCAAAACCTGTAATTGTTTTAACAGATAGGTGCTGGATACAATAAACTTCATGTGCTTAAAATTTTAGAACTCGTTGATTGTTGTGTTAGTCAAAGCACGAAAAATTCGAGTTTGACAGACAAGCAAAGATATCTGAATTGTGCTTTTTTACGAAACAAACTTATTAACAGGAATACCTCAGGTAAGCGACAACAAATTAATTTTATTTAGCGCGAACTTTCTACGCTAATGTCCAGACAATGCTAATAGTGGGCAAGCGCGAACATCCATAAATATTTTTTGAATCTTATAGTATCTTACCAGTACCCCAATAGTTGTTTATAAGTGTACGTAAATGTTAATTTCAAAACACAAGAAATAGTAGTAATGTTAAGGTAGTCGATGGACTTCATTGACACTCCATGCCTCGGGTTTGTCAGCAAACAGCTTTTTCGTTTGCCCCCAAACCGATTTGAAAAAAGACGAATTACGGTAGGCTTTTAAATTTGCTTCCGTATCCCAATAACTGTAGGTGAAAAAAGTAGCCGCATCACCCTTGTCTTGGTACAAAGCTAAAAAGGAACATCCTTCAAATTGACGAATCGTTTCTTTATGAGTTTCAAAGACAATTTTGAAATCCTCAATTTGATTGTCATTGAACTTCATTTTCACAATTCGAATGAGCATTTAAAGAAAATTTATGGTTATAGTATCGCGATAATCAATTCCCAGTAGAGACGAAGCTCCACCTACGGTTTTTAAATCACTCTTATAAATGGCCAATTCAATATATTCGGAGGAATTAAAGAGTGCCAAAAGATCTCCAGCCCCATTGCGATGGCTGCTTTCTAAATCAAAATTAATGATGTCGCTATACGTGCTATGAATTTGAGTAATTTTATTCGTACGCGCATTAATTTCAAAAGCCCTGCCTTTACGATAGGCTTCGAAGAATTTTTTTCTAATATTGGTGACAATGTTGCCATAATTATCAATATAAATAACACTACCAACAATCTTATTACCCTTATCGGTAACACTTGGTAGAAAACCAGTAAGTTCTTTTAAAGCCTTAAAAGGCTTGCCTACAACCTCTAAGGTGCCACCACGGGCAATATGGCAAGCAACTTGAGCAAAGATCGCCATAGCCTGCATAGCAACTTCTGTTTGATTAGGCAGCTGTATTTCAATGCTTTTTTCCGCCTTAATTTCCGAAGCAATCAATCCGATCACTCCGTTATTTGCTCCAATAAAATAGTGGCCGTCTAAATAAACCGCTATATGCTGATTTTCTACAGTAGCTTCCGAATCGATACCAATAATATGAATACTGCCTTTTGGGAAATTTTTATAAGAGTTTTCTAGTATATAGGCACATTCTTCGATATTAAACGGACTAATATCATGAGAAATGTCAACAATTATGGCCTCAGGTAGTGCTGTATAAATAGCACCTTTTAAAGAACCTACAAAGTGATCTTTAAGTCCGAAATCAGTTGTAAGTGTAATTATTGCCATACAGCAATGTTGATATGTTTTTGATTAAGAAAACCGAATTTTACCTAAATTTGTTTAACAAAATTAGTCAAAAAAATAGCCTGTAGAAATTATATTTAAAGGCTTCATTAAAAGACCTTCTTTTTTGAACGAACTTATATTAGAACTTACCGATATTAACCCTAGAGATTTTTTTGGACAGGGTAATGAGAACATCAACGTATTAAAAAAATATTTTCCAAAACTAAAGCTTGTTGCTCGGGGCAGTAAAATCAAAGTTTATGGTGATGAAGAACTGTTAGAAGAGTTCAATAAACGCTTTGATATGTTGGCGAGTCACTTTTTGAAATATAATAAGATTGATGAAAATGCCATAGAACGTATTTTGATGAGTAATGGCGCGAATGAAAATAAGTCAACCGATAAGGCAGGCGAGACCTTAGTACATGGTGTAGCAGGCAGATTGATTAAAGCGCAGACTGCAAATCAACGAAAGTTGGTAGATGCTGCTAAGAAAAATGACATGGTTTTTGCAATTGGCCCGGCGGGAACAGGTAAAACGTATACTGGAGTTGCTTTAGCGGTTAAAGCATTGAAAGAGAAGCAGGTAAAGCGAATTATTTTAACTAGACCAGCGGTAGAGGCTGGTGAGAATCTTGGTTTTTTACCAGGGGATTTAAAAGAAAAATTAGATCCGTATATGCAACCTTTATACGATGCTTTGCGCGACATGATTTCTCCTGAAAAGCTCACACATTATATTGAAAACGGAACGATTCAAATTGCGCCCATGGCTTTTATGCGCGGTCGCACTTTAGATAATGCTTTCGTGATTTTAGATGAGGCTCAGAATACAACTCATGCGCAGATGAAAATGTTTTTAACGCGAATGGGAAAAAATGCTAAATTTTTAATTACTGGTGATCCTGGACAAATCGATTTACCCCGCCGCGTTATTTCAGGATTGAAAGAAGCGATTTTAGTATTGCAGAATGTAGAAGGAATAGCAGTCATTTATCTCGATGATAAAGATGTTATTCGTCATAAATTAGTGAAGAAAGTAATAACGGCTTATAAAAGTATTGAGCATCAGAATTAGTTTTTTTAGGAAGTAGTATAGGAATTTAGATTCGTGAAAACTAGTGCTATGCGTGTCTCGAAAAGTTTTTAATCAGCAATCAGAAACTTGAAAATTTAAACCTAAGTAATGAGTAATACAATTATCGATACTAATTTTAATTTCCCGAATCAAAAAAGTGTCTATAAAGGAAAGGTTAGAGAGGTATATGCTCTAGAAAAAGATGTTCTTGTAATGATCGCTACCGATCGGCTTTCGGCTTTTGACGTTGTGATGCCCAAAGGGATTCCGTATAAAGGACAAATATTGAATCAGATAGCCACCAAAATGATGGCTGCTACTGAAGATATTGTGCCCAATTGGTTACTAGCAACCCCAGACCCTAATGTAGCGGTCGGTCATGCTTGTGAGCCTTTTATGGTTGAAATGGTCATTCGTGGGTATATGTCTGGTCATGCTGCTCGTGAATATAAGGCAGGTCGACGAATGTTATGTGGAGTGCCTATGCCAGAGGGGATGAAGGAAAATGATAAATTCCCGCAGCCTATTATTACGCCAGCTACAAAGGCTGAAAAGGGCGATCATGATGAAGATATTTCTAGGGAAGATATATTAAAAAGGGGTCTTGTTTCCGAAGAAGATTATGAGATTTTAGAAAGATATACCAGAGCCCTATTTCAAAGAGGTACTGAAATTGCTGCTGCGCAGGGATTGATCTTGGTAGATACCAAATATGAATTTGGAAAAACGAAAGAGGGAAAAATTGTTCTCATTGATGAAATTCATACGCCAGATTCTTCGCGTTATTTTTATGCAGAAGGTTATCAAGAACGACAAGATAGGGGAGAAGCCCAAAAACAACTTTCTAAAGAGTTTGTTCGTCAGTGGTTGATCGCAAATGACTTTCAAGGCTTAGAAGGGCAGACGGCACCCCATATGTCAGACGAATATATAGCAAGTGTTTCTGACCGCTACATTGAGTTGTACGAGAATATTACTGGTGAAACCTTTATAAAAGCGGATATTTCTCGTATTCAAGAGCGCATAGAGCACAATGTGTTGCAATATTTAAATGGATAACAATTTTTTTGGGATGCTGTTGAAAGTAGTACGGCATTGGTCAAATAGAACTATTTACAGAGTATAAATTAAGTCATAAGTTTTGTCATACTTATTTTAAATTTTGTAGTTAAAGTGCCCTATTATTTTAAAGTCAAAAAGACAATCTTCTAATACTTGTCCGCCACCAATGTTATGGACTATTAAGTTCCGTTTTCCGTCTTTTGATTTTTTGTCTACAACAATACCAATATGGGTTATAGCACCTCCTAAGTTCCAACATACAATAGCGCCTGGTTTATAGTCAGTTGCTTTTGTAGATATTGGTTTTTCTGCTCCTTTCCGTTTAAAAAAGGTCATTAAATTTGGTACTCTACGGTGGTCAATATTTTTGTCAGTCGATGTGAGTCCCCATATTTTCGGATAAGCCACGAAATTAGCTTTCATATCTTCATGAACTTCTTTTTGTAAGTCAATTCCAATTTTGCGATAAGCGCGAATCACGACATCGGTACAAACACCTTTATCACTGGGTACGTCTCCATTCGGATAATCAATGGCGAAGTAACTAGGATCATAAGTTACATTTTGTTTCGTCAAGTCGAGGGCATAATCAGACAACTCTAATTGCTCAACTATTGTTTGTGATAAGCAAAGATTGCAACTAAAACAAAATAAAATTAGAAATGCTTTTTTCATAAATAATGTCGTCTTTAGACTAAGAGTTTATATGGGATGTTTTATTCAATGTTAATCTTTTACTATCTAAGAGTTGAACAATTTCTTTTCATTTAACAATTCGTTTAGCCATATACGAAGCCTAAAGTATCAAGTACGTTTTTAATAAATGTAATTCTTATTTAGTCATAACTTTCAGATAGTTTTGAATAATTATATAACCTTACCATCACGGTTAAAGTTACATAGCATCAATTCTTTCTTTTACTTTTTACATAGAAATTTCGATCTATTGTAATATCAGGTATTGTAGCTGCTAATTTCAAAGTTTGCCATGTTGTTGTTGGTTGAATGTGATGTTCTATTTCGCCCATAATTTTTAAAGGCATATCAAAACCATCGATAACATTCGTATAGCGGTACTTTAAAACATTGTTACTCAATTCATATTCCAAAATTGGAATATCGGCAGTTCGTAAATACTGGTCAAAAACCTTAGATAAGGCTATACCTGATTGTTCTGAAATATAAGCTTCAACTTCTTTTGTACTAACGGTTTGATGATAATAAGTTTTATTGAGGCCTCGTAGAATTTGCCGCCATTTGTCATCATCAACTATTAAAGTACGAATGGTATGTAATAAATTGGCGCCTTTGTAATACATATCACTAGAACCCTCATGGTTCACATTATAAGTGCCTATAACTGGTCGATCATTGCGCACATTTTTACGGGTACCAATAACATAATCAGTAGCGGCCTCTTTGCCATAGTAATAGTCTAAAAACAGATTTTCTGAATAGGCTGTGAAACCTTCATGAATCCACATGTCAGCGGCATCTTTATAGGTGATGTTATTGGCAAACCACTCATGCCCAGCTTCATGTATAATAATAAAATCAAATTTTAAGCCCCACCCAGTACCAGAAAGATCTCGACCTAAATAGCCCTGTTTGAATTGATTGCCATAGGTTACTGAACTTTGATGCTCCATGCCAAGATAAGGTACTTGTACCAGCTTAAAACTATCTTCATAAAAAGGGTAGGGGCCAAACCAGTGTTCAAATGCTTTCATCATTTTTGGAGCGTCTCTAAACTGTATTTTGGCTTTTTCTAAATCATTTCGTAACACATAATAATCTAGATCAAGCACGCCTTTTTCTCCATTGTATTTCTCTCCAAAATATATGTAGTCGCCAATATTCACATTTACACCATAGTTATTAATGGGGTTGCTTACAAACCAATGATAGGTATTGGTATTTTTATCGACTTTTCGGAGCCTGCCATTCGAAACATTCATGAGCCCTTTGGGTACTTTTACACTAATTGCCATACTGTCGACTTCATCGTACATATGGTCTTTGTTGGGCCACCAAACACTCGCTCCCAAGCCTTGGCAAGAAGTTGCAACAAAGTGTTTTCCATTAGTATCTTTTTTCCAAGAAAAACCACCATCCCAAGGTGCGCGAACAGCCTCCTTAGGGTTTCCTGAATAGAATACTTTAATCGTATAGAAACGTCTTTTCTTTTGTTTTTTTTCAAGATGTACAAAATGCGCGTTGCCATTTGAAACTACCTGCAAAGGTTTATCATTTTGAGTGACCTTATCGATTTTTAATGGAGCTTGTAAATCAATTTGAAGAACTTTTTGTTTCTTTTTTAGAACTTTATAACGTATGGTATTACTTCCAGAGATATATTTTTTATCGGGGTCAACTTCAATATCTAAATGATAATAATTTAAATCCCACCATGCACGTTCAGGCGTTATGCTCCCTCGTAGTGTGTCCTGTTCTGTAAAGGTCTGGGCGTTCGTTATTGCGGCGAAACAAAATATAAAAAGCAGAATTTTAATTTTCATTGTATTTATATCAATTATTGTTAACTGGGTGGTATCGCGCATTTTTATCTGAATATAGCATTAGGAAAAACTACAGGACTCTCAAAGCCTCCTTTGCCAACGGCGGATACTCCGAAGAAAAAATTATCAATAACGATGCCGTCGAGCGTATATTCAGAAACATCACCAACAAATCGGCTATTGTCCCATGTAGGAGAGGTGGTATCTCTCCAATAGATTTTATAACCGATTGCACCATCTACTTTCGACCATTTAAATTTGGCAGAAGGCTGCACAATGCCTCCGATCTCAACTTTTGCAGGAGCTGGTGGTGCCCAGGCTAACGAGGCCATGCTTATGGCATTTACCGCCGTTAATTTTTTTGCGTACTCAAAATTGACATGTTCTAATACATCACCATAATTAATACCATTTTCAGTACGAATATCTTGATGTTGCTGCGTGTAATTCTCATGAGCCTCCATAATTCGAATTCCAGCGTAACCAGCATCATTAAAAGGACGATGGTGTCCGCCACGACCAAAACGATCTAATCGATAAATCATCATAGGGTTCATTTCAGGCATATACCTTTTAGTAGTTCGGTGCACATATCGTGCGAGCTGACGGGAAACGCCGTCAACCTCTCCCCCGTAAAACCGTCTTGCTTTTCTTTGCTTTTCACTTTCCGTAACGGGTACTGGTTCTGAGAAAATGCGAAAGTCGCGATTGCTAATGACGCCGTCAACACCTTTGATGTTTCCGATCATATCGTTATTGAAAATGCCGATGATATCCCAACCATCTGCTTTCATTTTTTTTACCAATCCTTGTCCGCCAAACAAGCCTTGTTCTTCTCCTGAAAGGCCTAAATAAATGATGCTATTTTCAAACTTGTATTTTGAAAGCACTCTAGCAGCTTCTATAGTACCTGCCATACCGCTTGCGTTATCATTAGCTCCTGGAGAATCATCTGTGAAATTAGTAGGGTCGCTAATGCGTGAATCGATATCACCACTCATAATGATATAACGATTCGGATATTTTGTTCCTTTTTGAACGGCGACCACATTTACGATATAGACGTCTTTGACAATACGATTGTTTCTTCCTTTTTCAACTAAATCTCTTTGAAAGGATACATTGAGGCAACCACTACAATCACTTGAAATTTTATCAAACTCAGTTTTTATCCAACGGCGAGCAGCTCCTATTCCTCTCGTCGTTGAAATGGTATCGCTGAGGGTGTGTCTTGTACCAAAGTTGGCCAATGTTGTGATGTCTTTTTCGATACGTTCCGCAGATACGGCATTAATAATATCATAAATGTGTTGGTCAGTCTGGGCAAAACTCAAAGTAGTTGCAAATAGCAATGCAGTAAAAAGTAATTTCATCGTTTTAATTTTTAGTCCTTCTAAAATACGCTTAATCTTTGAGTTTAGTAATTGTCGATAGGTTTAAGGCGATTTGCTTTTAAGATTGAGCATTCCTAAGAAAGGTCCTAATGCCAGGATCAAGAATAAATACGGCGTATGAATCTCATTAGATAGATAGGAAAGTAATTGAATGCTGACAATACTGATGGCAAAGCCAATGGCATTGACAAGTGTCAAACCTGTTCCCTTAAGTTCAGGAACAATTGAGCCAGCTACTAAAGTTGAAAATTGCGGTGAATCGGCCACAACGGCCATTCCCCATAAACACCAGCCGAATAAAAATAATTCAGAAGGCAAAACAAAAAACATGGGTGATAATAGACATAAAAACCCTGAGCTGGCTAAGGCTATTTTGGCCACCTTCAAACTGCCCATTTTTTGAGATAAATAACCACCGAGAATACATGACAAACTACCAAGAGCAATGCTGATGCCTGTCCATAAAGGCACCGAAATAGCAGTGGCCTGTGTCGTATTATAGGTGTGAATTGCTAAAGGCGTAAAGGCCCAAAAGGCATACAATTCCCACATATGACCAAAATACCCGAATGCGGCTTTTCTAAATGGAGATATTTTAAAAAGTCTTATGCCTGCAGCCCATTGTAATTGAGCGCTAGGTTTGCGAAACGGCCCGTTCGGAACAAAAAGCCATATGCTAATACCGCCAAATACTGCTAAACCAGATACCGTTTTAATTACTGTTACAGGATCATTATTCCAACCCCCGCTAATTAAATATGGCAGCGCCGTACCAAAAACTAAGGCGCCGACCAAATATCCCAATGCTTTACCTAAATCTTTTTCATAATAATCGGCAGCTATTTTCATACCTACAGGATAAATACCAGCTAAGAAGAATCCAGTGCCGAAGCGCACACCAATTAGTGTCCATTTAGTGATTTGATCATCAAGTAAAAAGAGATTGCATAACGCCGCCAAAAGAGCACAAATCATAAAGACACGCGAAGGTGAAAAGCGATCGGCGATCATTAAGATCGCAAAAAGCAGTGAGCCAATTATAAATCCAAATTGAACCGATGATAGCGAGTAGCCAATAATTTCTGTACCAAGATTCGTTTTTTCTATGAGCCGCTCTAAAATAGAATTACCTGCAAACCATAAAGACGTGCAGGTAAACTGTGATACAATAATTAGGGGGAGAATATGTGGTTTTTGATTCAATTCATGTTGTTATCGAATAAAAGTAACCTTTTTTATCAAACCATTTTCTATTTCATATACGGCTACAGCTCTAAAATTACTGGAACCAATATGAACAATTTCATCATCGATTACTTTATTTCCAACAACAATACGAGATTTTATATTAGCATGCAAGTCACTTGCTCTTTCAAAAAAATTGGCATAGGAAGCTCTAATTTCATTTTTACCCGTTAAACTTACCCTATTTGGAAAATTATAAATGACGGCATCGTCAGCGTAATGAGACATAAAAGCTGCTAAGTTTCTAGAGTTATAGGCGTTCAATTGTTTTTGAACAGTTTCCTCTATTACTGGTGATGGCGGTTTTGCTTCGTGAATAAAAGTCATGGCTGCTATTTGTCCGCGATCAATTTCATAAATCGCAGCTTGGTGATAGGCTTCGCTACCTTCTTTTACGATTTCTTCATCAATAATTACATTGTTAATTTTTATACGCTTGACGACTGCAACTTGGGTTTTAAGTTGTTTAGCCATATGCTGCCCGTAATTAGTTCTCATTTTGTTTTTGCCTGAGTAGAGCTTTTGATCGGGAAATATATTTACTGAAACAGAATCAGAAAAGCAGCCTACAAAGCCTTCTAAATCGCCTAAATTAAAGGTATCAACTTGTCGATCTACAAGAAGCTCTGGGCTCTCATCAGACACAACTGCCAAATATTTTCCGTCAGGACTTACAATCATACGTGAAATTTTGTAAATCTCTTTCTCCTTGAAGGTTTGTACGGTTGTTAACTCTTTGTTTTTGCTTTTTACTGAAGCACTTAGGATACTTTTTCCATTCGGGATTAAAACAGTGTCTTTGTTCAACCAACACATATCTTGTGCATTGAAAGGCATATTGATAAGTCCCTTGATTTCACCAGAAACAGGGTTGTACGACGAAATTAATCCAGCCCCCTTTTGCGCGCTTATAAAACTGATTAAATTACTTTCAGGAATTTTATGAAGTGATCGACCAACCCCCATATCAACCGTATTGCTTTTTTTCTCAGGCAGGTAGCTCAACATGAGATTCATCTCATCTTTTACAAGAACAGCAGTAATCAATTGATCTTTGTTATCCCAGACATGATAACCAACTTTCAATCGATCGAGCAAAAGGTTTGATTTTCCTGTATCATAGTTATACTTATACAAACGCTGAAAACCTGTCGTGTCAAGTCGAATTGCAGAAATATGAGTTGAATTCGGAATACGTAAAGGAGAATATTCACTTCCTCCAGGAGTGTCGGTTAACCATTTGTAATCACCCTGATCTATAGTATACTGTACGATATCTGTTTGTCCATTCCGCGTAGATACAAACAATAGGGTATTATCATCATAGAAAGACGGTTGGTTATTATAACCTGTATTATTCGCAATAGTTCGAATGTTTTCAAAACTAATTTTACCTTCTTTTTCTACAATGTCATATAGGTATATATTGGTATTCGGCTGGGCGTAAAGGGTACTAATGCTAATAAATAGCAGCACGAATACTAGATTGTTTATTATTACATTTTTATTCATAACGAGATTATTCGTCTTATAAAACACAATATTACTTTTATTTCGAAGGAAAGAAAAGTAAAATCGATCAATGCTATTTATTATCGAAGAGAATACATCAGATTAATGCAAATCGGATGTAATTTCGTTTTTTATCGATATAATTTTAGACAGAAGAACGGAAAAATGTTCCTCAGAAGTAAACGGATTCATAATAGTACAGCGTAAATAATGCACCTCTTTAAGTTTGGTCTGAACAATATAATAATCCCCTTCTTCTAAAAGCTGTTGTCGAATTTCTTGATTTATAGTATTTAGGGCTGCATTAGCTCGTAGTCCATCTACATATCGAAAACAAATAATATTCGAATGCGGTTGCACGGCCAATTCAAATTGTGGCGTTTCCTCAATGATTTTACCAAAGGACCTCCCCATATCATATAATTGGTCAAGGTATTCCTTAAAAATGGACTCCCCATAAATTTTGAATAGGGTAAACCAATGTATACTCATCATAGTTTTGGTACATTCAAAAGTACGTTTGGCTTTATTATACCAATCTTCTTCATCCGATTGAACAAGGAGGTAGTCTGCTTTTTGACTGAATGTGGTGTAGGAGTGATTTCCGTTTTTGAAAAGTAATGCTGTTGTGATGGTAGGTAGCATCATCATTTTGTGTCCGTCAATAACAACGGAATCTGCCTTTTCAATTCCGGCAACGGTGTATTTATACTTTTCAGAGAAAATTGCTGCACCCCCATGGGCACCGTCGACATGAAACCAGAGATCATTTTTATTAGCAAATGCTGCAATAGACGCTAAGTCATCGTATATACCTGTAGCCGTTGAAGGAGCACTTCCTACAATGGCATACACTTGAATGTTATTTGCTTTTGCTTTTTGGAGCTCGCTTTCTAAAAGAGATGTATCCAACTGATACCCATCGGTTACGGGAATTTTAATAATTCCTTTTTCTCCGAGCCCCATAATTTTAGCCGCCCTATCTACACAATAATGCGCTTCTGCAGAAACCATGATTCCCAAAGCAGTTTTGTGACCGTTATTCCAGATGTCATTTGTAATTTTTTCTTTTCTGGCGGATAGTAAAGCAGTTAGATTCGCTAGCGTACCACCAGAAGTCAGAAACCCACGCGAATTTGTATCATATCCGATTTTTTGACAAAGTAAATCAGTAACCACACGCTCGATAGCGGAAGGAGCCATACCCATTTCGTAAACTGCCATTCCGTTATTCAATAAACCACTTATCATAGCAGTAAGTGCCGTAACAGGTACTGTTGGAGTAACTTGGTGCCCGATACATTTTGGATTATGCACGGCTGTAATTCGCTTTAAAATGTTTCGAAAAAGCTCATTGTCATTGCCATTTTCAAGGAAATTACTCCAGAAAACACGTTCATCTTCTGGAATGTGCCATTCTAGTGTTTTTGTACTTTCTTGGTAGATTTGTGCATTTAAATGGTCAGCGAGCTCGTCGATTAACTGATGCCCTTTTTTTCTAAAATTCTCTGGAGAATATGCTGCTTTAAGGAGTTCATTTTGCATCATTAAATGTAGCCTCTTCGTTGAAAGAAACCAAATAAAAAAACCGTTCGCTGATTAGCGAACGGTTCAACTTCTGTCTCATCAAAAGTTTCAATCTGAATTAGTCAAAGGTATACCCATTGTCGGCTGCTACTTTATCGGCAATTTGCGTGCGTAAAGCCACCACATTAGGGAAATTGGTATATTTTGTAAATCGTTTTAGTCCCATTAACATCATGCGTTGCTCATCACCTTCGGCGATTGAAATAATGGCCTCCTTGCCATTTTTTATGACAATATCAACGGCATTGTATAAATTTAATCGTGCCATGGCTATTTGAGTAGCTTGCGCTGATTCGCCAAAACGTTTTGTGTTTTTCTCTGTTCTTAAAATGGCGCTTTCAGCCATATACACTTGAATTAAAATATTGGAGGCAGCCATCATTAGCTGCTGGTGTTTTTCTAATTCTTGACCAAATTTTTGAACCGCCGAACCCGCTACCATTAAAAATACTTTCTTCAATCGCGCAACTAAATCTTTTTCTTCAGCAAATAATTCAGAAAAATCTGGAGCGTCAAAAGATGGAACGCCCATTAATTCTTCGCCGACCGCAGTTGCTGGACCTAGTAAATCCACATGACCTTTCATAGCCTTCTTTACAAGCATTCCTACCGCTAACATACGATTGATTTCGTTGGTGCCTTCGTAAATTCGCCCAATACGAGAATCTCTCCATGCTGATTCCATAGGAGCTTCGGCACTATAACCCATGCCACCATAAATTTGCAGCCCTTCATCTGCCGTAAACTGAACATGTTCAGAAACGGCTACCTTTAAAATAGAACATTCAATGGCGTATTCTTCAACCCCTTTTAATTCTGCCTCTTGGTGACTATTGCCATCTGACATGCGGATAGCTATTCTGTCTTCAATGTTCTTTGCAGCTCTATAACTTGCAGATTCTCCAACATACGTATTAGTCGCCATTTCAGCAATTTTAGCTTTAATAGCTCCAAAATTCATGATAGGTGTTTTGAATTGAATACGTTCGTTGGCGTAGTTGACAGCCTCTCTAATTACTCTGCGTTGCGCATCTAAGCAAGCTGCCGCCAATTTGATACGACCAACGTTCAGCGCGTTCATAGCGATTTTGAATCCGTTGCCTCTTTCAGAAAGCATGTCTTCAACAGGAACCTTAGTTTCATTAAAGAAAACTTGACGTGTAGAGGAGGAGTGAATACCTAATTTTTTCTCTTCATCACCCATGGTGATACCATTATTAGGGTCATTTTCTACGATGAAACCAGTAATATTTTTATCATCTTCTATTCTTGCAAAAACAATAAGCAAGTTGCAGAAACCAGCGTTTGAAATCCACATTTTCTGACCAGTAATACTATAATATTTTCCGTCATCTGATAAAACGGCTTTGGTCTTACCAGAATTCGCATCAGAACCAGCCCCTGGTTCTGTTAAACAATAGGAACCCAACCATTCTCCAGAGGCTAGTTTAGGAACATATTTTTTCTTTTGTTCTTCATTTCCATATAGTGTGATTGGCATTGTACCAATACCAGTATGGGCTCCAAACGAGGTGCTGAATGAACCCGTAGCACCTGATATGTAATCACATACGAGCATTGTAGAAACAAAACCCATTCCCATACCTCCATATTCTTCGGGTACTGCAATACCTAAGAGTCCGAGCTCCCCAGCTTTCCGCATGGTTTCAGCGGTAAAGTCATATTCTTTACTTTCAAAGCGTTCCCAATGTGCCCAAATTTCACGGTCAACGAAATCTTTGGTGCTCTCGCGCATCATTTTTTGTTCTTCGGATAAATCTTCCAAAGTAAATACATCTTCACATTTGGTTTCTTTTACGAGAAACTGTCCGCCTCTTAATATTTCTTTATTTGCAACTTTTGTACTCATAACTATTTTTTTGGGATTAAAGAATCAAGAAACAAGACTATAACTTTAGTCCGTTTTTGAAACCTGAAAGCATTTTTTGTAATTGTTGTATTTTATTTTCGAACAATTGAAAATTTTCTTGACTGACATACTTTTGTCGGTAAGCAATGTTTAATTGTGTTTCCCATTCAAAAGCCGAACCTAGACTATCTTCAATATATTTATTAAAATGTTTATCTGTCGATTTACTAGTTCCTTCCGCAATATTTGAGGGAATCGAAACTGCACATCGTGTTATTTGAGAAGTCAATCCAAATTTTTCAAAATCAGGAAACTTCTTAACCATTTTGTATGTCTCATCTACCAGAATCATTCCTTCATTCCAAATCTTGAGCTTCTTAAAATTATGCCTCCCCATTTGTCTTGATTCTTGGTTCTAGTTTCTAGAAATCTAGTTTAAAAACTCAAATATCCCCGCGGCTCCTTGTCCTGTTCCTACACACATGGTTACCATTCCATATTTACCTTGCATGTCGCGTTTACGCATCTCATCAAATAACTGTACGGACAATTTAGCTCCCGTACACCCTAAAGGATGCCCTAGGGCTATTGCGCCACCATTGACATTTACGATATCTTGGTTTAACTCTAATTCGCGTATTACTGCTAGAGATTGCGATGCAAAAGCTTCATTGAGTTCAATTAACTCAATATCGTCTTGCTTTAATCCTGCTTGTTTTAGTGCTTTTGGCACGGCGGCAACTGGACCAATGCCCATAATTCTTGGTGGTACCCCGGCTGCAGCATAATTGACTAAGCGCGCAATAGGCTCAAGATTTAGTTCTTTCACCATTTCTTCGCTCATAATAAGTACAAAAGCGGCACCGTCACTCATTTGAGATGAGTTACCCGCTGTCACACTTCCGCCTGCAGCAAAAACCGCTCTCAACTTATTTAAAACTTCAATAGAAGTCCCTTTTCTAGGACCTTCATCTTTAGTAACTGTATAGTTTTTCGTTGCTTTTTTTCCACGAGCATCTAAATAAGTTTGTTCCACTTCAATAGGCACTATTTGACTTTGAAAACGATCTTCCGCCTGCGCTTTTAAGGCTTTCATATGCGAATTGTATGCAAACTCATCTTGATCTTCACGAGACACCTTGTATTCATTAGCCACCGCTTCTGCGGTATTACCCATTCCCCAATAGTAGTCTTCGTGTCCTTGATTGGCTAAGTCATAATTCAACTCCGGTTTGTTTCCTGTCATAGGAACAGCACTCATGCTTTCAGCACCTCCCGCGATAATACAGTCAGCCATACCTGCTTGAATTTTTGCAACCGCAACACCTATTGTCTCTAGACCCGAAGCACAAAAGCGATTCACAGTAACCCCTGGTACATCTACAATATCGAGTCCCATCAAAGAAATTAATCGGGCCATGTTTAAGCCTTGAGCACCTTCAGGCATGGCATTACCAACAATAACATCATCGATTCTTTTCTTGTCGAAATCGGGCAATTCCTTCATCATATGTTCGATAGTCTCTGCCGCCAATTCATCAGTACGCTTAAAACGAAAAACACCTTTTGGAGCTTTTCCCACGGCGGTACGATATCCTTTTACTATATATGCTGTTTTCATGTTCTATTTATTATTAAGGACTAAAAGAGGAAGGACAAAAAGATAAATGACTATTTATCCAAACCACCTTGAAATCTTGATATCATTTTTTGTAATTGTTGAATTCTATTTTCGAAATCTGTAAAAATTCTTGTCATTTTATAAGTAGCACTTACAATGACCATGCCTTCTTGCCAAATCTTAAGCTTTCGAAAATTATGAGTCATTTTAGTCTTTCTTCTTTTAGTCTTTATACTCTATTTTCTAATTCCTCAATGGTTTCCCTGTCTTTAACATGTGCTGAATGCGTTCTAAGGTTTTCTTTTCAGAACACAACGATAAGAAAGCTTCTCGTTCAATATCTAAGAGATATTGCTCAGATACGCGTGTAGGCTCTGATAAATCTCCACCCGCCATAACATAAGCCAATTTATTAGCAATTTTTTTATCGTGCTCACTGATATAGTGACTAGCTTCCATAGAATCTGTGCCTACGACAAACATTCCTAACGCCTGCTTACCCAGTACTTTAATGTCTTTGCGCATGGGAGGTTTCGTATAACCTGCTTCGGCCATTAATTTGGCATGAGCTTTTGCCGTAGCAATTTGTCGGTCCTTATTCACAACAACAATATCTTTTCCTTTTTGAAGTAAGCCTAAATCGAAAGCCTCATAAGCTGAAGTGGACACTTTGGCCATTCCGATGGTCAAGAAATATTCTTGTAAAACGTTTAGTTCTACATCCCCTTTGTGAAAAGTATCTTGAGCCCGTAGCGCCATTTCTTTAGAACCACCACCGCCAGGAATTACACCAACACCAAATTCTACCAGACCCATATAGGTTTCTGCTGCGGCCACGACTTTGTCAGCATGCAATGATATTTCACATCCTCCGCCAAGAGCCATTCCATGCGGAGCTGCAATTGTCGGAATTGATGAATACCGCATCCGCATCATGCTGTCTTGAAACATTTTAATTGCCATATTCAACTCATCGTATTCTTGCTCCACAGCCATCATGAAAATCATTCCGATATTCGCGCCTACGGAGAAATTGGCTGCTTGATTACCAACAACCAGACCTTGGAAATCTTTTTCCGCTAAATCAAAAGCTTTGTTTAAACCTGCTAAAACGTCACCACCAATAGTGTTCATTTTTGACTGGAATTCCACATTTAAAATTCCATCGCCTAAATCCTCAACAACAACCCCAGCATTTTTAAAGACTTCTTTCGATTTGCGAATATTATCTAAGATGATAAAGGAATCTTGACCTGGAATTTTTTCCAAAGTCTTTTTCGGAATATCATAACAATAGGTAGCACCATCTTTTACGGTGTAGAACGATTTTTGGCCAGAGGACAACATCTCTGCGACCCAAGGAGCAGCAACTTCGCCTTCAGCCTTCATAATTTCTAATCCCTTCGCTACACCAATAGCATCCCAGATTTGAAAAGGACCGTGTTCCCAACCAAAACCTGCTTTGGTGGCATCATCAATTTTATATAAATCATCAGTGATTTCTGGAATTCTATGCGATACATAAGCGAAGAGCGCAGCAAAACTCTTTCTGTAGAATTCGCCAGCTTTGTCTGTACCGTCTATTAAAACAGGAAAACGGTCGATAACACGATCAATAGTTTTAGTCAGATCAAGTGTTGCAAATTTCGCTCTCTTTTTAGAACGATATTCCAGTGTGTCTAAATCTAAAGTCAAGATTTCTTTTTTGCCATCGGCACTGGTCGATTTTTTATAGAAACCTTGTCCTGTTTTACTTCCTAGCCATTTATTCTCCATCATTGTATTGATGAAATCGGGCAGCTGGAAAACAGCACGCTTTTCATCATCCTTACAATTGTCATATACCCCGTTGGCCGTATGAACTAAGGTGTCTAAGCCAACCACATCAACTGTTCTAAAGGTTGCAGATTTCGGACGACCGATGACGGGGCCTGAAAGTTTGTCAACTTCTTCAACGGTTAATCCTAAGTCTTTAACCATATGGAAAAGACTTTGAATGCTAAAAATGCCAATGCGGTTTCCAATAAATGCAGGCGTATCTTTTGCAATGACCGATGTTTTGCCGAGAAATTGTTCGCCATAGCCATTCAAGAATTCCAGTACCTCGGGGGAAGTTATGGGTCCCGGAATTATCTCGAACAGCCTTAAATATCTTGCAGGGTTAAAAAAGTGTGTGCCGCAGAAATGTTTTTGAAAGTCTTCACTGCGACCTTCACTCATAAATTTAATAGGAATACCAGAAGTATTAGAAGTGATTAAAGTACCTGGTGTTCTGTGCTTCTCAATATTTTCGAAGACTATCTTTTTGATATCCAAGCGCTCCACAACAACCTCGATAATCCAATCTACTTTTGATATCTTAGCAATATCATCTTCTAAATTACCAGTAGTAATTCTATGAGCGAATTTCTGATTGTAGATAGGAGAAGGCTTTGATTTTAAAGCTGTTTTGAGCGAATCATTTACCAAACGATTGCGTACAACTTTGTCTTCTAGGCTTAGTCCTTTGGCTTTCTCTTTATCATTGAGTTCGCGCGGAACGATGTCTAAGAGTAAGACTTCTACGCCAATATTAGCGAAGTGGCAAGCGATACCACTACCCATAATACCAGAACCAATTACTGCTACTTTATTAATATGCTTGTTCATGAATAAATTTGCTATGAATTAGTAGTTTCTTTACTGTATATTTTCTTTTCGAGGATTAAGCCATTAATGGTGCTCGCCACTTCAAAAAAATGATCTAATTTTTCTTCAGAAACATTTGCTTTAACCACTTCGTTGAAGCGTAATACCTTTTCTTTAGAGAGATTCCTTTTTTCAAGCCCGAAATCAGTTAAATGAATCAAAACACCGCGTCCATCTTTCGGGTTCGGTTTTCGTTCAATCAACCCTTTTTCTTCCATACTTTTTAGAATGCGCGATAGACTTGTTGCTTCCATCCCCATTTTAGGCCCCAAAGCGGTTGAAGGGGTGCCCGTTTTTGGGTCAATACTTAACAAGGTAAAGCCAACTGCCATAGTTGAATCAAAGGGCTTGGCTTGCTCATTGTACATTCTTGCTACCGTTTGCCATGTTGCCCGAAGTACGTAATCTATGGTAAATTCTGTCATATTTCTTTTGTGGGAAGTCAAAGATAGAAAAAATTTACTATGCATGCATAATAAATTTTGATAAAAAACAGTGATAGCCTAGACTTTTTTGTTGAAGTGGGAGGAATGGCTAATTCCTTATAAACTATTAGTTTTACGAATGCCCGTAAATATCATTATACAGGGGTATGTACTTTTCTTTAATAATTTTACGACGCAGTTTCATAGTAGGGGTGAGGTGGCCTCCTTCGATACTCCAAACATCTGGAGTCAGTCGAAACTGCTTCACTTTTTCCCATTTAGCAAAAGCTTCATTGGCTAAATTGACTTCTTCTTGATATTTGGCCAATACTTTTTCGTTTAACACAATATCAGAATTTTCACTGATCGTAATTCCGTTTTTAGCTGCCCATTCGAATAAATAGGGAAAGTCTGGTTGAATAAGGGCTGCTGGCATTTTTTCTCCTTCGCCAACAACCATCAATTGTTCTATAAATCGCGATTGTTTAAATCTGTTCTCAAGCAACTGCGGTGCAACATATTTTCCGCCAGAAGTTTTAAACATTTCTTTTTTGCGATCTGTTATTTTCAAAAAGCCATCCTCATCGATTTCTCCAATATCTCCAGTATGGAAATATCCGTTTATCATAACTTCAGCGGTTTTCTCAGGGTCTTTGTAATAACCTTGCATTACCCCTGGTCCTTTTGCACATATTTCACCGTCATCGGCAATTTTGATTTCTACTTGATCTATTAACTTTCCAACGGTGCCAATTCTAAAACCATTATTACTCATTTCATTTACAGATAACACTGGTGATGTTTCCGTGAGTCCGTAGCCTTCCATTACGCCCATACCAGCAGCATTAAAGACACGAGCGAGTCGGGGTTGTAAAGCAGCACTTCCTGAAGAAATTACTTTTAAATGCCCACCGAGTGCTTCTTGCCATTTGCTGAAAATTAATTTACGAGCCAAGCCTAGTTGCTTTTCATACCACCAACCATTTTGACCATAAGGTTCATACTTCAAACCTAAGTCTACGGCCCAGAAGAATAATTTTTTCTTGACTCCAGTTAAAGCACTTCCTTTAGCAAGAATACCATCATATACCTTTTCTAATAAACGAGGTACAGCTGTCATAACATGTGGTTGCGCCTCTTTAAGATTGTCGCTTATTTTCTCCATCGATTCTGCATAATAAATGCTAACACCATTATACATATAGAGATACACCATCATACGTTCATAAATATGGCATACGGGTAAAAAACTTAAACATCTTGAATTTCCCTTGGCAATCGGCAAGCGTTTCGAGCTTGCCTTGGCATTTGAAACCACATTATCATGTGAGAGCATAACTCCTTTGGGTCTACCGGTGGTTCCTGAAGTATAGATTAAAGTTGCTAGCGTTTCTGGAGTTACGTTGGCTTTTCTTTTTTCAACTTCATCTTGGTTAGAAGTGTCAGCACCTAAAGCCAATACTTCAGACCAGTTGTTACAGTCACCTAATTCGTCAAACGAATACACTTCTTTTAAGCTCGGCACCTGATCTTGTATGGCTTTAACTTTGGCTAAGACTTCAGCACATGAAACAAAACAGTATTTTGATTCTGAATGATTCAATACATAGGCATAGTCTTCCTCTGAAATGGTCGGATAGATAGGTACGTTCTGAGCACCAAGTTGTAGAATACCGGTATCCATAACATTCCATTCCGAACGGTTGGTCATAGATATTAATGCAATTTTATCATCATTTTGAACCCCTAAGCGAAGCAAGCCCCTGCTAATGGCGTTCGCTTTATCCAGATATTCTTGATTTGACATCGCCACCCATTGCCCATTTCTTTTATCTAAAAAGCAATCATCTAAGTTGTATGTTTCTAAGGCATAATAGGGAAAGTCAAAAAGTCTAGTAATATTTTGCATACTTGGTTTCTATTAGGTAATTGCAAAATAGGCAAAGCAATGCAATATTTAAAATGTGATTGATAAAATGATAGTTATTCGTTTGATTTATTCTTGAAATATGCTTGTATTGGTAATGATAAAGTGAGTTGTATGAATTTTGAAATCAAAGAACGTAAATTTTTATTTTAATGCACAAGCTATTTCTAGTCTTGGTAGTTCTATGATACCTATGCTAATTTTTACTACATTCGATGAACACATTAATAATCTATTGGTATGAAAAAAATAGTCTTGTTATGTTTAGTTGTTTTCGGTATAGCTTCATGTAGTGAAAAAGTGTCAAAAATACCCGTATATGCATGGACAGGTGGACCAGGTGAAGCTTCTGATCAAGAACTACTAGATAAATTCACTGATTTCAAAGCAAAGGGAATTGATGGGTTAATGTATAATGGAGGTCATGATCCAAAGACCTATAAAAGAGTAGGTGCGTTGGTTAAAGAGGCTGGTATGGAATTTCATGCTTGGATACCTACAATGGTTCAAGGCGAGAATCCTAAGATTTCAAAAGAATTGTATGCTTGGAACAGAAATGGAGAATCAGCCTTTGAAAAACCGGCCTATGTCAATTATTATAAATTTTTATGCCCGAGTAAAGAGGGAACCTATACTTTTTTGGAGGAGTTGTATAAGGGGGTCGCTACAGTGCCCGAAATTGATGGTATTCATTTAGATTATATCCGTTTTCCTGATGTTATTCTGGCAGAAGGTTTATGGGATAAATACGGACTAGTAATGGATAAAGAATATCCTGAATATGACTATTGTTACTGTGATAGCTGTACGGGTACTTTTAAAGATCAAACAGGAATTGATATTAAAGCGCTTGAAGATGATGCCCAGCAAGTTCAAGAATGGAAGCAGTTTAGGTACGATTTGATTACCAATATGGTCGGTCGTTTGGCAGAAGTTGTTCACGCGGAAGGAAAGGAAATTAATGCGGCTGTATTTCCAGGGCCTACCATTGCGAAAAAATTGGTTCGTCAAGAATGGAATAAATGGAATTTAGATGCCGTATACCCCATGAATTATAATGATTTTTATTTGAAAGGACCCGAATGGGTTGGAGACGTTGTTCAGGAAGAAGTGTCGGCTGTTGAGGGACTCAAACCTGTATATAGCGGGTTGTTTATTTGCCCGAATCCACAAAACAAAACCCAAGAGAATGATCCTGAAAACCATGGTTTACTCCCTTCTGAAATTGAAATTGCGATACGAACTTCCATGGAAAACGGAGCAACAGGTATTTGTTTATTTACACCTGAACGAATGAAACCAGCACATTGGGAAGCTTTTGAAAAGGCTATTTATAAGGATTATTTTAAACAAGAATAGTTAGATATGAAGATGTAATTTCATGCCTTCGTGGCTTGCCTTAAAACCAAGTTTTTCATAAAAACTAAGAGCCTGTGGTCTTTTTTTATCTGTAGTTAGTTGAACTAAATGTGCTCCCTTTTCTTTCGCTCTTTGTATAGCCCATTCGAATAATTGCTGTCCAACACCTTTGTTGCGATACTTTTCATGAACGCGAACAGCTTCTATTTGCGCCCGAATTCCGCCTTGATAAGTCAGGTATTGAATAAAGGATAACTGTAGTGTGCCGATAACTTGACCAGATTCATTTTCCATGACCACTAACTCTTGCTTAGAATCTGAAGTTATCTGTTCAAACGCATCATAATATTTCTCAGGAAGCGGATTTTGAAAATCTTCTCTCAATTGCCCAAGTTTATCATGGGCAATCATCTCCACGATTGAAGGAAGGTCTTTGCTTTCTGCTCTTCTGATTTTCATCTTTCATTCATATTAATAGTACTGTCAACCCCATCCTCTTACAGCCGATTATTCTCCAGAACCCACTGCCGTGCATTCACAAATGCTTCCAGCCACGGTGATACTTCATCGTTTCTATCAGCAGGGTAGTGCGCCCAGTTCCATGGGAAGGTAGAGCGTTCAATATGGGGCATGGTAACCAAATGTCTTCCAGTGGCATCACATAACATCGCTGTATTGAAATCACTTCCATTCGGATTTGCGGGATAGCCTTCATAGCCATATTTTGCCACAATATCATAATTGTCTTCGGAATGCGGAAGGTTAAATTTGCCCTCTCCGTGCGATATCCAAACTCCTAATGTTGTTCCTGCTAAACTCGATAACATGACGGAATTATTTTTCTGAACCTTCACCGACGTAAAATTACTCTCGTGTTTGCCAGAATCATTATAAGTCATCTTTCCATGTTTTTCGTGCTCAGGATTGATAAGATCTAATTCCATAAATAATTGACAGCCGTTACAGATTCCGATCGATAGGGTGTCAGGTCGTGCAAAAAAATCATTGATGACTTTATTCGCCTTTTCATTGTATTTGATGGCGCCGGCCCATCCTTTGGCACTTCCTAACACATCAGAGTTAGAGAAGCCACCTACAGCACCCAAGAATTGAATGTCTTCTAAGGTTTCTCTGCCGGATATTAAATCGGTCATGTGTACATCTTTGACATCAAAGCCAGCCAAATACATGGCATTTGCCATTTCACGTTCTGAGTTACTTCCTTTTTCTCTTAGGATGGCTGCTTTGGGTCTCCCTTGTTTTTGGCCCCCTTCGGCTCCGCTCAGGGGCCACAGAGATCTCTTTGGCAGACTGAGCGAAGTAGAGGTCGCGTGTTTCGGAAAAACATATTGCAAAGGCTGCACTTTATAATTATCAAATCTATTTCTCGCTAAACCATTCGCGGTTTGTTTGTCGTCTAATAAAAAGGAAGTTTTGAACCAAATATCTCTAAGTGATGAAACATTCAAGCCCATTTCCATGCCATTATTTTTGATGGTCAAGGTTCCTTCTGAAACAACGGTTCCTATTTTTACGACATCAATATTTGCCGCTAAAAGTGTTTGTTCTACGGATACATCTTTTGCTTGAAAAACGATACCTGCATTCTCTGAGAATAACAATTTTATGGTATCTGTTTCTCCTAGACTTGAAAGGTCTAATTGTGCTCCTAAATCAGTATCTGCGAAGCATAATTCTAATAAAGTAGTAATCAAACCTCCTGATGCAACATCATGTCCACCAGTAATTTGCCTTTCTTTAATTAAAGTTTGAATTGAATTAAAGGCTTTTTTGAAATAGGCATCGTCTTTGATGGTCGGGGCTTCACTTCCGACGGCATTTAACACTTGCCCGAAAGAACTTCCACCTAACTTATAATCATCTTTGCTGAGGTTGATATAATAGATAGCACCACCACCTTTTTGGAGGACTGGTTCTACTATTTTGGTAATGTCATTGCAATTTGCTGCAGCGGAAATAATCACTGTACCAGGACTAAGTACTTCTCCATCTTTGTATTTCTGTTTCATTGAAAGGGAATCCTTTCCAGTCGGTACGTTGATGCCTAAATTAATGGCAAAATTAGAAATAGCTTGTACTGCTTCATAGAGTCTCGCATCCTCCCCTTCGTTCTTACAAGGCCACATCCAATTGGCAGAAAGGGAAACAGATTGCAATCCATCTTTCAAAGGTGCCCAAACGATATTCGTCAAGGCTTCGGCAATACTATTTTTACTTCCTGCGGAAGGGTCAATGAGTCCTGAAATGGGGGAGTGGCCAATACTTGTGGCAATACCCTCTTTTCCTTTAAAATCCAAGGACATGACGCCTACGTTGTTCAAGGGCAATTGTAAAGGACCAGCACATTGTTGTTTCGCAACCCGACCGCCTACACAGCGATCTACTTTATTGGTAAGCCAATCTTTACACGCAACGGCTTCTAACTGTAACACCTGTTCTAAATAGTCATGAAAGAATTCTAAGGAATATTGGGCGTCTGCGTAGTTTCTTTCAACCGTCGAATCAGTCAAAATCGTTTTTGGAGAACTTCCGAAAATATCAGAAAGGTTGACATCCATAGGTTTTTCACCGGTGGTTTTTGACTCAAAAGTAAAACGGTCATCTCCAGTAACGGCACCCACTTCGTACATGGGCGATCGTTCTCTTTCTGCGATTCTTTCAAGTAAAGCGGCATCGCTTTTTCCAATAACCAGTCCCATGCGCTCTTGCGATTCGTTGCCTATAATTTCTTTAGCGGAAAGCGTAGGGTCACCAACGGGAAGCGCATCCAAATCTATTTTTCCACCTGTTTCTTCTACCAATTCGGAGAGACAATTGAGGTGTCCCCCAGCACCATGATCATGAATAGAAACAATTGAATTTTTATCACTTTCTACCATACCACGAATGGCATTGGCGGCTCTTTTTTGCATTTCAGGATTCGAACGTTGTACCGCGTTCAGTTCAATTGCCGAACTGAATTCGCCAGTGTCAGCACTAGAGACGGCTGCACCCCCCATTCCGATGCGGTAGTTGTCGCCCCCAAGTATTACAATTTTATCACCTGTTTCAGGTTTGTCTTTTAAGGCCTGATTTGCTTTGCCATAGCCAATACCGCCCGCTTGCATGATAACTTTGTCATAGGCGAGTCGCCTTCCTAATGTCTGGTCGAGCGCCGTCGAGACCTTCTCTTGGTGTTCGAATGTCAAAACAGAACCCGTAATCAAAGGTTGCCCGAATTTGTTGCCAAAATCGGAAGCTCCGTTAGAAGCTTTAATTAAAATATCCATGGGACTTTGATAGAGCCATTTTCTGGCTGGCATTCCGTTTTCCCAAGGCCTGCCCTGAGCGGAGCCGAAGGGGCTTTCTGCTTCCAATCTAGAATACGCAGTCATATACACGGCCGTACCCGCTAAAGGCAAGGAACCCTTACCGCCGGCCAGTCGATCGCGTATTTCACCTCCAGAGCCTGTTGCGGCACCATTGAACGGCTCCACGGTAGTAGGGAAGTTATGCGTTTCTGCTTTTAAGGAAATCACAGCATCAAACTCCTCTTCTTGGTAAAAATCTGGTTTGTCAGCGGTTTTTGGTGCAAACTGTACTGCCTTGGGTCCTTTTATAAATGCGACATTGTCTTTATAGGCCGAAACGATATCGTTGGGATGTTGTTTTGAGGTTTCTTTGATTAATTTAAATAGAGAGGTTGGCTTTTCTTCACCATCAATTACAAAGGTTCCATTGAATATTTTATGACGGCAGTGCTCCGAATTTACTTGACTAAAACCAAAGACTTCAGAATCAGTGAGTTTACGACCCATTTTAGTCGCCAAATTATTCAGATAGTCCACCTCTTCTTCATTTAATGCTAGCCCTTCTTGTTGGTTGTAGGCTGCAATATCATCGATTTCTAAAATGGCTTCGGGTTGTATAGCAATCGTATAGATGTCTTGTGTTAATGCTGCATATTTTTGCGAAATCATGGGGTCAAAATCGCTAAAGTTTTCGTCAACACTTTTAAATGCCTCTATACGGACAATGCCTGAAACACCCATGTTCTGAGTAATTTCAGTAGCATTGGTACTCCACGGCGTAATCATGGCGGCACGTGGGCCAATAAAAAAGGCGTCTACAGACGCCGCGTTTATTTTTTCTTGGTCTCCGAAAAGCCAAGTCAATTTTTTTGTGTCTTCCTGAGAAAGTTCTTGATGGGTTTGTACTGCAAAAACTTTGGTGTTGCGCTCCCCGAAAAAGTGAATCATTGAATACCTGAATTGGAATGATTAATAAAGGCACAAATTTACGTCTTTTTCTATCTTTTTTTTGAAGGATTTTAAACAGTTTTGAACGAGGGGTGTTGATAAAATTCAAAGCACAGCTGTAGCATTTATTTACCCGTTTCTAAGACTACCGATTTCACAGCGATGTCATGAATAGCTTGTCGTTTCTCATTGCCAGTCACCGTTAACAAGGATAACCAGCCTAGTGTCGCTTTGAGTATAAAACGCACCAAAGCAGCAAGAAAAGAAATGTTCTTACTAGTATCGTTTTCTTTTTTTACTGCAATATTGCTATACGAATGACCAATGGCACCACCAAAGCGACTAGTAAAGATGGGGTCATATAGAATACTCAACAGGACTGCCGCAATTATTCGAACATAATTGGGTACCTGATCAAATAAGGCAAAAATTTCTGAAGTCAAATACATGGCAGCAACAATTACAATGGCATCAATGACAGCAGCTTTGACTCGATTAGGTAAAAGAGCGTAGTTCGTTTGCATTATTTTTTAAGATATTATTCGTTTATAAGTTCTAGTTCTGTTTTATGAATTTTAGGTGTGGGCTTGCTCCAAGAATTTGTGTGTTGTACTACGCCTTCGTAATATTCTAAAACCATTTTTTCTATCAAAACTATAAATTTTTTCACGCTTGCGAAACCCGCTCCAAATGATCTGTTTAAAGTAATTTTAAAGGCTTGTATCTCTTTGTCTTTAGTAACTTCGATAAGTTGATCTAGTTCAGAAAGTTTAACTTTTATGTTTGCTTGAGCATATTTTATATCTGCTTCAATAATTATTTCTTTTTCTAATACAGCAAATATACTTTCGTTCTTTTTTTTACAGTTTTCAAGTTGTTTCCCAACCCATGTTATTCTTGCTTTGCTTCCTTTGTTTAAAGGTGGGGTTAATTTAATTGACATGGCAACAATTCTTCGTTCAAATTCGGCCATGATCTTAATATCAGAAACAGCATTTTTTATAAATAACTCACTGTTAAGACAATTGTCTTTAATCACTTTTTTAATGTCCTTTTTAACGCTGTCTTTGTTTTTAGCAGAGGACTTAACTAGAACTCCAAGCTTTCTGCTTAGAAGTAATGCCATATCTTTTTCCTCCTCGTACCAGCTCAATACGGCTTCTTCAATGTAGGAGTCAGATTGTTTTAAGTTTTTTTGTGCTCGAATACTTTCCGCAAGTTCTTTCCAACCTGCTTTCATTTGAATATAACCAGAAATTCCAGATAGCGGACTTTCAAAATAATGCAAGGCTTCTTTAATGATTTCTACTTGGTCGTCATCTTCAATTTGAGTTTCATTATCAAATAATAAAAGACGTGCTTTGGTAATGAGATAAGTCCATGAAAAGTGATATAAAGAAATGTTTTTAGGAACTTTTACAGAAACAGGAGAATGTGACGAATCAGCTACAAATTCATTCGATATCGTAACTAAAGTATCAATTTTTAGTGATTTAGCGATAGATAGGTAATCTTCAATTTGATTCTTGTCAATACCATTATTTTTATTTTTCATCTCAAAGAAAACAGCCTCAGATATAACACCTTTTATAACGACAATAATTAAGCCATCGATTCTAGATTTGCTAATATCTGGAAAGGAAGCTTCCGTATAATAGTACGCTCTGCCTGCACGACTTAGTTTGATACTCTTGAAAATACCATCCCTATATTCTTTTACTAGGCGAATTGTAGCGAGAAAAATTGATGTTAACGCCATTTCATCTCCGGTTTTCAATGTCGGGATTAACTTGGCTTGCTGTACTTTTATTTGACCACGATGTACAAATAGATCGAAATCGGCTTTTTTAAGACCAACGAGTTTGGTAAGTTTTTTTTGAATCATTTATTATTTATTTCGCAACAGTTCGACTATGGTAATTAGGACAGACAATGAAACTTTATGTTTCCGTCTGGCCTGAGAGCCAGAGCTTTTTGTTGTGTAATTATTTTATCTTTTTTAATTACCAAATCCAAAAGAATTGGCGGGCACAATAAATAGACACATTAGGGTTAAGAACCAAAATCCGCATTAATAGGAGACATTGATGGTGTTAGTTATTATTTATATGCCAGAATCCCACGCTTTAGTCAAAAACCATTTTCCGTCAAATCCAGTAAAGTAATATTTAGAATTTCCACCTGATTCAACGCCATACCAATGTAAAAGCCTTTTGTTTGTCGGTTGAAATTTCAATTCATAATTATCATAGATTTGAGTCCGTTCGCTAGCAGCATTAAAATAGAAAGAATTATGTTTCCATTCCTTTTCACTAATATTGATTATTGTGTCCTTCATTAATTCAATATCAGTTGTGTGGTACTCTAATGGGAATTTTATGCGACTTCTTTGAAAAACAGAGTCCGTCATAAACGAATGAAAGAAGCTATTAAAACTCTCATTATTATATTTCTGAGTTATTTTTTTTTCAATTTTAACTTCCGTTTTTAGGGTTTCATTTTTTTGTAATTCAGTTTTTAGACTGTCTATTTTCTTTTGAAGTTCAATAGTATAGCTTTTGTCATTATTGTTACAACTAAATAAGAAGGAAAAGGTGGTTAAGATGAGGATTCGTTTCATTTGCTATAGTTAATGCCCACTTTTTATACAACAACCTAAAGCGTCTTCATACGGTATATATATACTTTAAGGACACCATTAATTGTCATTAATAGGTTGTTTAAAGTAGGAATTTGCCATCTAATAATAGGGCAGAAATCTGTATCTAAGAATAATAGTTATTAACATTTATGTAAGACAAAACGAGTTAGATTTGGCAGGTCTATCTATAAGCAGGGTTGAGGGAAGTGTTGGGTTTTAATAAGTTATAGGTTGGTACACACCCCTAACCTTGCCAACGCTAGATCTCGCCCGTTGCTCTCGCAACGTCGTAACGGGGAACACTCGGTTGGAATCTTTGAGTTTTTACATTTAAGTTTCCCTCCTATCAAGGAGGGATTAAGGGAGGTGTCGTTGAACAAAGTTAAAAAGTAAAACCTAGTCCAAATCTTCAATCGAAGGCGGAGTAAAACCATTGGCCTCAAACTTCAAAATATAATCTTCAATGTGCCTTATAACATTTTCTAAGTCATTCATGATTTGATAATCTGAAAAACGAAGTACCCGCACATCTAGTTGATTTAATCGTTTCGTTTTTTTAACATCCTTTTTCCAGACTTCTATGATTTCATGTGAATACCCATCACATTCAATAGCTAATTGTAGTTTATTGCAAAAAAAATCTACTATGTATTCGTCAATTGGTTTTTGGCGATGAAAATCGTAACCATACATTTGGTTGCGTTTCAATTTCTGCCACAATCTGATTTCGGATTTTGTGGAGTTGTTTCGAAGTTGTCGAGCGTATTCTTTTAGTTTTGGGTTGTATTTAATTTTCATTTAATAGATGATTAAATATGGCGTTAAATATAAACATTTCAGTTACACACCCCTAACCCCTCTTACAAGAGGGGAATACTCGGGTGGAATCTATTTGAGTTTCCCTTCTAGTAAGGATGAATTAAGGCAGGTGTAGTTGAATGGTTTGTTTTGAATGGGGACTATACATACCTAACCTCGCTAACGCTAGATCGCGCCCGCTGATCTAATAACGTCGTAGAGGGGAATACTCGGGCGGAATCTATTTGAGTTTTTTTGCATTTGAGTTTCCCTCCTAGTAAGGAGGGATTAAGGGAGGTGTGGTTGCTAAATTTAGTTGGCAATCGAGGGTTAAGGATTTGTTTTAGCGACTTCAATCATCAAAGCTTCTTTTAAACTTGAAGTATCACCAAAAGAATCGGGATTGAATTTGTTAGTATTACTTAGAATGATAATGGTTTTGTTAGTGTCTAGCATTCGTATCAAAACTGAATTTGCGCCTAGAATTCCGCCACGTCTTTCCATAATTTTGGGTTGCGATGTCGCAAAAGGGTAGTCGTAGGTCCAAACACTATACCCTGAATAATTATATTCTGGGTAAGACGTGTACATTAGTGCTTTACTTTTCTCAGATAGTAATACACTGCCGTACATGGCTTGATCAAGTTTCAACAAATCTTCGGCATTAGCATACATACAGCCCGCGGCATAATAATTTTCGATATAAAATAACGGATCTTTTTGTTTTAAACCCTGCTGATCGTAAGAGCGAGAGTAAGCAAAATTTTCAGGATAGGCATTTTTCTTTAAGAACCCTGTGTTTTTCATTTTTAAAGGAGCTAGAATTCGATTCTTGACAGCTCGTTGCCAAGGCGTTTTATCATATTTTTCTATGAGTAATCCCAGCAATACATAATCAATATTGGCATAATTAAAAGTACCGAAGGCACTTTTTTTATTGTTCAAAGTTTCGGAAACAAAGGCTTGAGGCGTTTTTTGTTCGCCATATATCGCGTCTTTTTCATTAGGTAAACCAGATATGTGCAACAAAAGATGATGCACGGTAATCTTGTTAACATTAGGAATATGATATTCTGGCAGCAATGTTTTGAGGGAATCCGTTAATTGAAATTCACCTTCCGTTATCAATTGCATAATGGTGATTGCCGTAAACAATTTCGTAATCGATGCAATCGAAAAATGGGAGCTATTGGTTATCGGCGCTAAATGATCACTATTAGCATAGCCAAAGGATTTATGATATACTATTGTTCCCTGATCAGCGATTAAGATGTTTCCTTCAAAAAGGTCTTCGACCACCGATTTTTGTACAATACTATCAATGCGAGTACTATCGATTTGAGCATGGCTATAAAATATGCTTATTAGTAGTATTGCCATTGCCATTTGCGCTTGTTTCATACTTCAGGCTTTAAGTCTTGGTTTTATTATATAGAGTCACAGAATTTAGAAAGGTTACAGGGATACTGAAATTATTGATTTTTTTGATGATAAAGGCTTGTTTTTAGGTTTTTCCTTCTCCGTAGGATAGGGAAACAAAAGCTCCGAATTTCAGCTTTACGGCGTAAAGCGCGGAGTTTTGTAATCGGTTTTACGCAGTAAAAATCCATAGTGAGAAGGGGTCTTTTTTAGGTTCCTTTTTGGACAAGCAAAAAGGGACAAGAGAAACGAACTAAGATACTATTACAATACCCTAAATCCGCTCTAAAAGCGCCATATAAAACCCATCATAACCACTTTTAGAGGCATAGATTTTTTTCTCCTTTACTAAGGTAAAATCCTTGCCTTCTTCCGACGCTAAAAACGAAAGGACTTGATCATTATTTTCTTGAGGGAGAATAGAACAAGTCGCATAAACCATCTTACCACCCGCTTTTACAATCTTACTGTACGAACGAATGATGTCATGCTGTATTTTAATGATTTTTTCTAAAAACTCAGGCTGCATCTTCCATTTTGAATCGGGGTTTCTACGAAGTACACCCAATCCTGTACAAGGGGCATCAATGAGCACTCGATCAGCACTACCATATAGTTTTTTGAAGACTTTGGTAGATTCAATTTCTCGAGTTTCAATATTGTGAGCTCCGTTTCTGCGTGCACGGCGTTTTAGTTCTTTTAGTTTACTGCCGTAAATATCCATAGAAATCAATTGACCTTTATTTTCCATGAGGGCAGCTAAGTGCAATGATTTTCCGCCAGCACCGGCGCAAGTATCCACCACACGTTGGCCTGGTTCTACTTCGAGCATTTCAGCCACGAGCTGTGAAGAAGCATCTTGCACTTCAAAAAAGCCTTTTTTAAATGATTCTGTTTGAAAAACATTGGCGCGTTCAGGCAGGCGAAGGGCAGAGGCATAGCCTTTGATAGGTTCTACAACAATACCTTCTTCTAACAGTGCCTTGCGTAGCTTTTCTTTGGTTGTTTTTAAGGTGTTAGTTCTTAGAATAACTTCTGCAGGTTCATTGAGTTTCGCCAATTCTTGCGTCCATAATTTGTCTCCGAGTGCTTTTTCACACAATTCATCAATCCAATCAGGTACAGCTTCGCGAAACTTTCTAATTTTAGAAAGCTCATCAAATTTTCCTTTGATACGGCGTGTTGGGGTACCTTCAATTTGTTTCCAATCAGGTAATTGAATTCCCTTAAGTACCGCCCAAACCGCCCATACTCTATATAAATCTTGTCTAGAGTAAGGTTCATGCACCTCTGCTATTTCTGTGTACAAACGTTTATAACGTACAATTTCATAGGTGGTTTCAGCAATAAAACCGCGATCGCGTTTGCCCCAGCGCTTATCAAATTTGAGCACTTTTTGTACAACTTTATCGGCATACTGATTTTCGTTAAAAATCATTTCAAGAGCATCAATAGCTGCAAATACTAAATTTCTATGGAGTTTCATTGCTACTGTCTTTCAGAAAATTAAGAGGGCAAAGATACTCTTTTGTAATCGTTTAATTTGTGTAATTTGCATCTCAAATTCTCCATTTGGAAGAACAACAATTCATCACACTTTTACAAGAAGGAACGAACCTAGCCTATGGTCAGTTACTTGATGAATACCAGCAAAAAGTATTTGCGACTTGTATCTCATTCGTGCCCAATCAAGAAGATGCTGAAGACATTGCGCAAGAGGTATTTATTGAAGTTTTCAAAAGTATTCACAAATTCAAAGGAGATTCAAAATTATCTACATGGATATATCGTATTTCAGTAAATAAGAGTCTGGAATTTATCCGAAGAAAAAACACCAAAAAACGTTTTGGCTTTATGCAGTCTTTACTAGGAAATGACATGCCAATCGACAAAAGCGCCTATTTCACAGAATTTAATCACCCAGGTATACAATTAGAAAACAAAGAAAAAAGTGAGCTACTATTTGCAGCCATTAATAAATTACCAGAAGCTCAGCGTATGGTGTATACCTTAAATAAAATAGAGGACTTAAGTTATCAAGAAGTGAGTGCTATTACTGAGAAAAGCATTTCTTCAATTGAATCACTTTTGTTTAGGGCAAAGAAGAATTTGAAAGAGATTTTACATGACTATTATAAAAAAGAAGGATACTGACGCAAGTTTTTTAAAATATGTGCATCTAAATAAAAGACCAAAGTAGTATGAGTAAGCAAAGCAAACCAAATATTGACCAATTAATTGAAGCCACCATTGATAGTGCTTCAAATATTAACGCTGTTAAAACGTCTCCATTCTTTAAAGAAAAAGTGCTCAATAACATTGCAAAGCAAGATATTATCAAGAATGCAGATGTGGGTTATTTAAATTGGTTTACACCGAGCTATCAAGCTGCAGCACTGGTGTTTTTTGTGATTTTAAATGCTTACGTTTTAGTTTCTAATAACTCAGATAACAGCGATGTTGATACGTTTGAGAATTTCGCTGATGTCTACGGATTATCAGAAACTACCACCGATTCATATTTGTACCAAAATTAGACGCAATGAAGAATAATGTACTTTTATATATCTTGTTGGTTTTCTTAGTGGTGATGAATGCATTTTTCTTATTCCAACATTTTGGTAGCACTGAGATACAGGATGCTCCAAGAAGAGGCCCTGCACGTTTTATTTCAGAAGAATTGAATTTTGATGCAGCGCAAACCGAAGCCTTTGAGAGATTAGATGTGTTACATCGAGAGCAGATGAATTTGCTACTTCATGATATTAAAGTTGCTAAAGATGATTTGTATGATTTCTTATCTGATGATACCATAAACAATCAAGTCATTGATTCGCTTGCAGCGGCTATAGGCAAAAAGGAAGCAGCAAAAGATGTGGAGACTTTCCTTTTCTTTAAAGCAGTTCGAAAGTTATGCAACGAAGATCAAAAGCTGCGCTTTGAAGCTATTATAAAAGATGCTTTGAGTGGTCGACCAGGACCACCACGAAGAAACGGACCTCCTGATCGAGGTGGGCCTCCTCATGGTGGACGTGATAAGGAGAATAGGCCACCGCATGGATTCTAAGCTGTTTTTAAATTTTCAAGAGACCCTAATTTTGATTGGGTCTTTTTTTGTGCTTTTTTTAACATAGCCGCGCACAAGTTTATAAAAACATCTGCATCTAAATCATCATAACCCTAAAAGTTACCACATGAAGAATTTTAGATTAAGATTAGCAGTATTGGTTTTTGGAGCGACTTTGTTTTTTGCGAATAGTACGGTTGCACAATCTCAAGATAACAACGAGCGTAGAAAGCCACCAACGTTTGAACAATTACTAGATAAAATGGATACCAATGAAGACGGCAAACTCTCAAAGAAAGAAATAAAAGGTCCTTTAAAAGAACGTTTTTCCAAAGTTGATTTAGATGAAGATGGTTTCATTACAGAAGAAGAATTTAAAAAGGTTCCAAAGCCTAAAAGAAGGGAAAAAAGAAATTAGAATAGTATCCACAAGTTTTTTAAAATTAATACATCTAAAGATTAAATATTAAAAATAGATTACCATGAAAAAGACAATAAAGAATTTATCTCTAGTACTGCTGCCATTATTTATTATGAGTATAGGTGTTATTTCTTGTAGTTCAGATGACAATGACAATCCAATTGCTGATGAAGAAGGAATGGAAGATGAAGATGACGAAGTTGTTACAGAACTTCACGCAGCCTTTGCAGAATTTAACGAAGACGCCACTACCATATTTTTAGATGGGTCAAATGTGGTTATTGAAACAACGGGTTTGCCAAATCATGAATCAGTTTATTGGGGAGAGGGGAATGTTTTATATAGAGAAGAACCTGATGTGCGGCTCACACCAACTAGAATACCAGACCGAGATCAAGCACAGACCATAACGGTTGATGCGACCCCGAATTTGACAGGAAGTACCGTAGCCACAGAACTGGGTATTATTGGCGTTGCGGTGAGCGGGTCTTATATATTTAATGACCAAGAAGGTAACGGTGCATTAGATCAGGCAGCGGGCAGTTTAGACTGGACAGGCGCTCATATCGGTCCGAGTGTATACCACTATCATTTAGAACCAAAAGCTTTTACGAATGATGATGATAAACTAGTGGGTATTTTAAATGACGGTATTTTTCTTTATGGAAGAAAGTGTAATGCAATTGAAGATTATCCAACAGATTTAGATGCTTCCGGTGGCCATACTTCGGTCACTCAGCATAGTAATAGTAAAGAAGAGTATCACTATCATATTATTAATGAAATTTATTCTACAACAGGGTCGTATATTGCTTTTGCTGGTCCGTTTCAAGGATATTAAGAAAACCTATGAAAACGATTCATCTTTTTCTTTTGGTACTCGTTACTTGCGCTAGCTTCAGTTGTAAAAAGAATGTAGCTACCAAAAGCACTGTCGATATACAAATTGTTATCGATAGTGTTGAAGTATTGAAAAAGAAATTACTGCTTAATCAAATTAAGGGTGCCTGGTATTTTATGGGAGAACCATTTAACGGGTACTCTGTGAAATATCATTCTAATGGAGCTTTGGCCGAAAGACTTGGTTTTTATAAAGGAAAGCGCGAAGGTACAGCTAAACGATGGTCTGCAAACGGGAAACTACTCGTTGAATCTCACTATAAAAACAATCGTTTGCATGGTCGATATACTACTTGGTGGGATAACCAAGTTGCAGCTTCAGAAGCTAATTATGAAAACGGCAAAATCAATGGTATTGAAAAGCAATGGTATGCTTCTGGTCAATTGGCAAAAGTGCGTAATTTGGTTGATGGCAAAGAACATGGGTTACAAAAAGCATGGCTTGAAAATGGAATTTTATACGTTAATTATGAAGCCAAGAATGGTCGAATCTTCGGTATGCGAAGAGCGAATTCTTGTTATCAATTAAAGGATGAACAAGTTGTACAAAGTAAATTGTAATTGGTATATCTTAATTTTCTGTATCGCTCTTTTTGTTAGCTGTAAACAAGAATTAAAAAAAGAAGAAATCAAGGTAATTGAGACGAGTAGGGTAGCCTATTTACCTTTTTATAGTGATGAAACCTTCACGCCTCATTGGATCAAACCAAATACGAAAGAAGAACAAAGCTTTCATAAAATACCTGACTTTAATTTGGTCAATCAGTTAGGCGATACCATTACTTCAAAAACCTTCGATAAAAAAATATACGTTACCGATTTCTTTTTTACAAGTTGCCCAGGTATTTGTTTAAAAATGACGGCCAACATGCTGAAAGTACAAGAAGAGTTCAAGAATGATGATGAAATTGTTTTGCTTTCTCATTCAGTTACTCCTTCAATAGATTCTGTAGTTGTTCTTAAAAATTATGCGGAAAAACATGGTATTATTGACAATAAATGGCATTTGGTAACAGGAGATAAAAAAGAAATATATAATCTTGGCAGAAATCAGTATTTTGTTGAAAATGATTTAGGGATACCGAAGGATATTAATGACTTTTTGCATACGGAGAACTTCCTACTTATAGATAAGAATAAACATATTAGAGGTATTTATAATGGTTTGAATAGGGCTTCTATTGCTCAATTGATTACCGATATAAAAACGCTAAAAAATAAAGGTTAAATTTTACCAAGAACTTCCTAGTTTTACACAATAAAATCAATTAATTAAGGGTTATGTTTAAACCTTTTTAGTTTTATAGAGGCAAAGTAACAATTAAACTTCAAGTCTATATGAATATCCTGAAATCACCTTTGCTCTTCTTTACACTTTTAATTTTCGCCTGCAGTACTGATAAAGAAATCGACGAAGTCATAGATGCTCAAGATGAGGACAATGTAACGGACACGTTTGAAGAAACTACGAGCGAGAACCCGAATATTCTTTTGATTATCGCTGATGACATGGGCTTAGATGCTAGTCCTGGTTATAGTCTTGGAACTATTAAACCGAATATGCCCAATTTACAACAGCTCATTAATACGGGTGTTACCTTTAATAATCTGTGGTCGTATCCTACATGTACGCCTACAAGAGCCAGCATTATTACGGGTAAATATGGCTTTCGAACTAATGTGATGAAGGTTGATGATCCATTAGCCACTACCGAGACTACTATTCAAAAGTATTTGGATGAAAACACGAATGAAGGGTACAGTCATGCCGTTATTGGCAAATGGCATTTGTCAAGAGATGTCAATCATGTCACCGACATGGGCGTGGGCAGCTTTTCCGGATTTTTAAGCGGGGGTGTTCAAGACTATTCAGACTGGACCTTTATTGAAAACGGAAACTCCACCAATTCTACAGAATATACTACAACAAAATTTACTGATTTAGCTATTGATTGGGTTGATAATCAAACCAAACCTTGGTTTTTATGGTTGGCGTATAATGCCCCCCATACTCCTTTTCATCTACCTCCTTCAGATTTGCATTCACAGGGTAATTTACCTACGGATGAAGCCAGCATAAGTAATAATCCGATGCCTTATTATATGGCAGCTTTAGAAGCTATGGATACTGAAATGGGAAGACTTTTAGCCTCTATGTCTGACGAAGAAAGAGCCAATACCATCATCATTTTTGTTGGCGACAACGGTACACCAGGTCAAGTAGTGCAAGAATACAATAGCCAACGAGCCAAAGGAAAAGTATATCAAGGTGGTGTGAATGTTCCTATGATTGTTTCAGGATTTGAAGTAAGTCGTCAAAACGAAACTGATGATGCCTTGATCAACACTACTGATTTGTTCGCCACCATTGCTGATATAGCAGGTAGTGGTACAACTGAAATTCATGATAGTAAAAGTTTTAGAGCCTTGTTGAGTACTGAAAATACTTCTTTTAGAGAGTTTGTTTATACTGAAGTCGGCAATGATTCAGGTACTTCTGATTACACCATCAGAAACGCAACACATAAGTATATCAAATTCGCCGATGGCACTGAGGCATTATATGATTTAAGTGCAAACCCACTTGAACAACCAAATTTATTAAATGCGAATAGGTTACCATTAAGTGATGAAAATAGTTCAGAGTTAGACAAACTTCTTGACGCATCTAATGCAATTAGAAACTAGTTTCACCACAATTTTGTGGTGTTGAGATGTTGTTTCTCTAAAATCAAATATCAATAAAGTATAAAATAAATAGTATGAAGAGTTTGAAATTAGGATTTCTCATTATGTTAGGTATCAGCTTTTTAGGATCTAGCATCAGTTCATGTTCAAAAGATAAAAACGATACCCCTGTTGACATGGAGAGTATGGAAGATGAAGAGGAAACCGAGGAGACATCTTATGATATTACGCCTATTTTAGATTTGTTCGAAGGCACAGGTCTTTCTTACGAAGTTAGTGGCGATAATGTAATTTTCACAACAACAGATCTTCCCGACCATAAGAGTCCGTATTGGGATACTTCACACGAACTTTATGAGGCGTACAATGGTGATAACGGTTCTTTTAATTTGAATCCGAATCGAATATCGGAACAGAATATTGTTTTTACCATACCGTTGTTTCCTGAAGCAGCAAGTACCAATGAAGAGACGGGTCTCGGTCCGATTGGTATTTCAAGAAACGGTGTCGTCTTTTTTAATCAGTATGCTGGCCCTAATAATCAACCTTTGACGAATGAGATAAACTCTTTTGACCAATATTTTGGCCATCCACAAAATATAGGTGCTTATCACTATCATATTGAACCTACATTTCTGACTGGCGAATATGGGGCTGATGCTTTCTTAGGATTACTTTCTGACGGATTTCCGGTGTACGGCCCTATGGAGAATGGTGCTGAAATCACGAATGCCGATTTAGATGATTTTCATGGTCATACAAGCGCTACAGCAGAATTTCCCAATCGTATCTATCACTATCATATTACTGATGCTGACCCTTATTTGAATGGCAATGGCTATTATGGTACTCCCGGTAATGTAAGTATGTAAATACATGCGAATTCTTGTTTTTATTCTTTGCGCTTCAATTTGGCTTCTTTCCTGTGAAAGAGAGTCCTTAATCGTTGATAAATCAAGCAACGAACTTCAATTAAATAATGGTGTTTTGTTGTATCAAGGCCTTCCTTTTAATGGGATCTTGGTTAGTAGCTATGATTCACTCACTTTTAAAATGAAATTAGCCTATAAAGAAGGACGTAAAGATGGATACGAAAAACAATGGTACCCCAATGGCAAAATTGCGCAAAGTCGTACCTATTCAAAAGGAATAAAAGTTGGAAATCATTTAGGATGGTGGGAAGATGGAAGTGAAAAATTCTATTATAACTTCAACGAGAAGGGCGAATTCGAAGGGAGTAGGAAAGAATGGTATCAAAACGGACAATTAATTCGTGATTTCAATTACTCAAAAGGAAAAGAAGTCGGAAGTCAACGAATGTGGACGGAAACAGGAAAGATAAGAGCAAATTATGAAGTCAAAAACGGCGAGCGATTCGGTTTGATTGGTTTAAAGAAGTGTTATACAGTTAACGTAAATTCAAATGAACTCAAATAACTGGGTTTTTTTATTGGCAATGTTGTTTATACTTGTTTCCTGTAATGAGGGTAACAAGAATAAATTAAACGATATGGCGAATGAGCAAACTTCAGAAACCAAATTGCCATACTTTAATTCGGCACTATTTACACCAGAATGGGAAAAGGGAGAACATAAGATTCCGGAGTTTTCTTTTCGTAATCAGAATGGAGAGCAAGTAACCAATAAAACCTTTGAAGGTAAGATCTATGTAGCTGATTTCTTTTTTACTATTTGCCCAGGTATTTGCCCGAAACTCACGAAAAATATGGGTATGCTTCAAGATGAATACCAGGGCGATTCAGATATTATGCTTTTGTCACATTCGGTAATGCCCTGGCATGATTCTGTCGATAAATTAAATGTGTATGCCGAACAAAACGGTGTCAACTTACCCCAATGGCATTTGGTTACCGGCGATACTCACGCAATTTATGATATCGCGAGAAACGGATATTTTGCTGATGAAGATTTCACAAAGACCCAAGAAGCTTCAGATTTTATTCATACCGAAAACTTCATTTTAGTAGACAAACAGGGATACATTAGAGGTGTTTATAATGGTACACTTGCCCTTGAAGTAAAGCGTTTGATACGGCATATTGAAATTCTTAAAAAAGAGCTCTGATTTTTGTGCTATTTTTGAGTATGCGCAAACTCTTTATACTTCTAGTTTTTGTGATGTTGTTTTCTTGTGTTGAAAGAGAGAACAAACTTCCTTTTACTTCCGTAGTAATTGATTCTATTTATGAAGATACGCTGAGTATCCGCGCTATTGATATTGTCGGAAATACATTGCGTTACGCTGCCAATAAGGGCACTTTCGGCAATATAGATTTACGAACCGGGAAGATTATGGAAGGCATTCAAAAGTATGACACTATAGTACCCGAATTTCGGGCTATAGCCCATACATCAACAGCTTTTTTTATGCTTTCGATTGGTAGTCCGGCATTGCTGTATAAAACGGGCGATCACGGTAAAATGGATTTGGTATATACGGAAGAAGGGGACCAAGTCTTTTATGATGCAATGACCTTTTGGAATGATCAAGAAGGTATTGCTGTAGGCGATACTGTTGATGGATGCTTTTCAATTATTATTACCAGGGATGGTGGTGAAAATTGGAAGAAACTACCCTGTAATACGCTTCCAGAAATGATTGAAGGTGAAGGTGCTTTTGCTGCAAGTAATACGAATATTAAAACAATCAATGATAAAACATGGGTGGCTACCACTAAACGCATACTATATTCTCCGGATAAAGGAAAAACTTGGAAGGCATATGAAACACCAATTTTGAATACGAAGGAAGCTGAAGGGATATATACTATTAACTTTTACGATGACAATCTAGGAATTGCTTTCGGAGGTGATTATACGAATGCTGATGGAAATTCGGCTAATAAAGCTATCACCAAAGACGGTGGAAAAACATGGACACTTATCGCTGATGGTCAAGAACCGCCTTATAAAAGTTGTGTGCAATTTGTGCCAAATTCTGACGGTAAGGGGATTGTTGCACTTGGTTTTACAGGAATATCGTATTCTAGTGACACGGGTGCTACATGGAAACAACTCTCAGAGGAATCTTTTTATACATTACGTTTTTTGAATGATTCCATTGCCTATGCAGCAGGAAAAAATCGAATAGCCAAACTTACATTTAAATAAATATAAGGGTCACTTCTAAACTCTGATTTTGTTTAAGGCTTTTTTGTCGTACCGTAGTACTTTTTTTGTCATTCATTGCCCTTTTTTTGTCATTCCGAGGTACGAAGAATCCATTATATATCATGAGTTTCCTCACCCGATTTATAACGGGATTCGGAAGGGCAATGCTAGCTTATTTTTATTGAAAATCTTGTCGTTTAGGGACTATTTTTTATTATGCAGAACCCTTTTTTGTTATTCATTACCCTTTTTTGTCATTCCGAGGCACTAGGAATTTATTCGATATTAAAAGCGTTCTCTTCCAATTGACAGTATAAAATGACGAGTACTATTATCGATAACCACCGCCTCCTTTTTTATGACGGTATTGTTTGATAAGGCGTCTTTTAAAATCTTCTTCAGCCTTCATCAAAAGAATCGTTTTCTTCGAAGATATAGTCTCATTTAACTTTTTAAAGTAAGCAACACTAAGTTTAGTTTTATCGCTTTCAAGTTTTATGGCTAATTGAAGCAACTTATCGGCCTCACTTTCAGATAATTCATTGACAGATTTTAATTTAGACCGTATTTCAGTACGTTCTTTTTTCCGAAGGGCAGTAACTTTTGCTTCATGATCATTATAGATGGGCCAAAACATTTCTGCTTCACTGCTTGATAAATCTAAACGTTCGGTAATAAATGCAACTTTGAGTGATTTGATTTTCTCTCGATCTGGTCTGCGTTGCCCATATATATGTGTACTAGCAACTAAAATTAGTAATAAGGTGTATTTTGATAGGTTATTCATAATCATCAAGATTTAGTTCTTCAAAATCTTTTATATGTTCATCTAAATAATCAACGAGAATTTTCTCATTAATATTTTCTGTTAAAATATCATTGATTTCTAATTCATCTATGGGTAATACTTCGGCGATTTCATAAGCGCTCAAATCATATTCGTTATTCTCAAAGTATGCTTCAATGTCTGAATCAGCTAATTCATCAAATGTAGGTTTTTCGCTATAGTTCCAATTAAAACTTAGAGCTATTAATGCTATTGCCGCAACCGATGCTGCAGCTATAAAGTACTTTTTATAGGGCTTTAATCGAATTACCTCGGTTTCTTTAGCAGTAATTTTCTCAGCAATATTATTCGGTAATTCATCAAAATAATCGTCAGGAACAGCAAAGCCAGTTTCTTGGGGAAAATCCACTTTCTCTTCATTCAATGCATTCAAAAGCTTACCAGTAAAGTTCTCAAAGTAACCTTCAGGGGTTTTAAACGGATTATTTTTCTTTGCTTCTTTCATTTTATTATTTGACTATCAACATCTTAAATGGTTTAATCATCAGTTAAATAGGCCTCTAATTTTTTTACAGCCAAATGGTAGGAGGCCTTTAATCCGCCCACCGTAGTTTCAAGAATTTCTGAGATTTCTTCATATTTCAATTCTTGAAAATACTTCATATTAAAAACCAGACGTTGTTTCTCAGGAAGAGAAGCAATTGCTTTTTGTAATTTTAGCTGAATTTCATCACCTTCAAAATATACATCTGCTTGTAAATTGGCTAACATTTGATTTTGTAACACCTCGCTGTTTATTCCTTGTTTTTTTGATTTAGCTTTTAAAAAACTAAGAGACTCGTTTGTTGCTATACGATACATCCAAGAATATAATTTACTATCTCCCTTGAATCCATTAATATTACGAAACACCTTAATAAAGGTATTTTGCAATACATCGTCGGCATCATCATGATTTAATACGATACTACGAATATGCCAATAGAGTCTTTGTTTATAAGTGTTTACTAAGATTTCGAAAGCTTCTGATTGCGTGTTCGAATCTTTTAATTGAGCTAGCAAGTCAGCTTCGGCTACCAATAGATGATTGTTAGAATTTTTTCTATAAGACTCTAAATTTACAAAAAGGTTTAATGCTGAATAACTAAAAAAAAAGCCTAGAATACTTCTAGGCTTAATGGTTTTATCTCAAATGTTAGTAGCTCGTAGGTTTAGCTACACATGTAAAATCTTATTCAAAAGAGACTGTTTCTGAATGTGAATACTGTTCATCATCAATGGTAACGTTTAATGTTACCGTATAATCACCAGCTGCAGGAAAAGCTACTAATCCAGGATCTGATTTCGTAGATGTCGCTGGCGTTGCACCAGGAAAAGACCACATGAAATCTTCCCCATCGGTAAAGAGATTGTGAAAAGTTGCTGTTCTGTCTTCATCATATTTAAAGACGCTAAATTCGCCAGATTTAAGATCAAATTTTGCATCTTCAACTGTGCTCGTTGCAGGTTCTTCAGTTTCTTGATTCTCAAAAGACTGCCCTATGGATAGTACTTCACCAGAAGATTCTTTTGAACATGAAAATAAAGTCATTGCGAAAACGCCCGTTATAATAACGGATTTAGAAATTTGTAGGTTCATACAATTTAAGATTTTGGGTTAAAATTTTGTATTTAATGTGGATAGATAACGAGTATATATCCAAATTATTACAAAACAATAAGAAAATTCCTTCAATTATTTTTTCACTTTAGAATGATAGCTGTGACTTAGCCAAGCCACATAAAAGAAGTTTTCGCTGCAATGGCTATGATAGAGAGATAAGAGAACGCATGGTTTTAGAGCTTATTGCCATCAATTTAACTTAAAGATTGCATCGCTACTAACTTTTTATAAGTCCCGTTTTTAGCCAGTAATTCCTCATGGGAACCTTGCTCTACAATTTCACCTTTTTGGAGTACGACTATCGTATTTGCGGTTTGAATAGTAGATAGGCGATGGGCAATAACAATTGACGTTCTATTACGCATCATTTTCTCTAAAGCATCTTGTACTAAACGCTCACTTTCTGTATCTAAAGCAGAGGTGGCTTCATCTAGTATCATGATTGGCGGATTCTTTAAAACGGCACGGGCAATAGACAAACGTTGTTTTTGCCCTCCGCTGAGTTTGTTACCGCCATCTCCAATATTACTATGGTAACCTTCTGGTAATTCTGTAATAAATTCATGAGCGTTCGCAATTTTAGCAGCTTCGATAACTTCATCATCGGTAGCATCACTTTTTCCGAGAAGAATGTTGCTTTTAACGCTGTCGTTAAATAAAATGGAATCCTGAGTTACCAAGCCAATTAATCCACGAAGCGATTTTTTGCTAATGTCTTTAATATCGATGCCGTCAATTTTTATGGCACCACTATTCACATCATAAAAGCGAGTCACTAAGTTAGCAATAGTACTTTTGCCACTACCTGATTGACCAACCAGTGCCACAGAATGTCCTTTTGGAACATTTAAATCGAATTTTTTTAAGACCAAATCATCTTTATATTTAAAGGATATTTGTTCAAGCCGAATTTCCTTTTCAAAAGTGGTTTTGGCAATAGCATCAGCTTTTTCAATTATTGTGTTTTGAGTTTCAAGAATTTCAAATATTCTTTCTGCTGATGCATTCCCTTTTTTAATATTGTAATTGACTGTTGTAATTGATTTTATAGGATTAATAATGGTGTAAAACAATCCGATATAACCCATGAATTCTTGAGGTGTTAACGGACTTTCGTTACCTAACACAAGATTTCCGCCATACCATAAAACAGTGATAACAACAGCAACACCTAAAAACTCACTGAAGGGCGAAGCCAATCCTTTACGTTGCAAAACGGCGACCATAATGCGTTTAAATTTTGAAGTAGATTGCGTAAACTTCTCGCTGAGTTTGGGTTCGGCATTAAAGCCCTTAATTATTTTGAGCCCGCTTAATGTTTCTTCTAGAAAGGAAAGAAAAATACCTGTTTCTTTTTGAGCTTCTAAGGATTGCGCTTTCAATTTGCGACCTACAACTGAAATTAAAAAACCAGCAATTGGTAAAAAGATAAAAACAAAGAGCGTGAGTTTAGCACTTATGGCTAACATTGATATAAGTACAATCAGAATAGTAATTGGCTCGCGGGCTAGTGCCTCTAAAGAATTAATAATGGAGCCTTCTACTTCTTTTACATCAGAAGTCATTCGCGCCAAAAGATCACCTTTCTTTTGCTCCGTGAAATAGGCTAGTGGTAGTTCAATTGTTTTGAGGTATAATTGGTCTTGAATGTCTTTGACCATTCCTGTTCGTAGGTAGGCTAAAACATACATAGCTGCATAACGGAAAAGATTTTTAAAAAAGAAAATGACAATGCTGGCAATACAAATAAAAGCGAGGGCAGCTAATGGACCGTCATTCGCCATTTGTTCAGTTAAAAAATAATTTAATGAGCCTTCAGCATATTCTTTAAGATTTCCAAGGCCGTCATATATTGGGGCGACCGTTACTTTTTCTTGTGTTCCAAATAAAATACCTAGTGTTGGAATAAAAATAATGATAGAGAGTACATTAAAAATGGAGTATAAGACATTAAAAAATATATTAAGGTAGCCGTACTTGCCATACGGTTTCGCAAAACGTAGAATTTTTTTAAAATAGTCCATTAACTCAATTGGAGTTCTGAAAGAATGGTTTGTATTTTGGTATCAAGGACTGCATTGACGCTATTGAAATCTTCAGCTTTATCTAAATGCGCGTTGGTGCTGATATAAAACTTCACTTTAGGTTCTGTACCACTGGGTCGTGCAGCAACCCTAGTGCCGTCTTCCGTTTCATAAATGAGAACATTCGATTTTGGTAAATCGATGGGCTTTTCTTCGCCTGAAATGACATTGGTGGCAATTGATGTATTATAATCTTCAATCCATTTTACCTTCGATCCAGCAACAGAATCAACAGGGTTTTCCTTAAAATCTTTCAACATTTGCTTGATTTCCTCAGCACCACTCATCCCTTTTTTAGTAAGGGCAACAAGATGTTCTTTGTAAAACCCGAAGGCCACATAACAATCAATTAATTCTTTATAGAAGGAGCTGCCATTTGCTTTTGATTGAGACCCAATTTCACAAGCGAGTAGGGTAGCAGTTACGGCATCTTTATCACGTACAAAATCACCTACCATATATCCGAAGCTTTCTTCGCCACCACCGACAAATTTCGAATTTGGGAAATCTTTGATCATTTTGCCAATCCATTTGAATCCGGTCAAAGCCGTTTTAAACGCCACATTATAGGCTTTTGCCATGACTTCCATCATCGGCGTAGAAACTATGGTTGTAGCAATAAATTCATTGCCTTGAAATCCTTTTTCTTTTTGTTGATCTAAAAGGAATTTTGTCATCAAAACCATGGCTTGATTTCCGTTTACAATTTCCATTTTGCCTTCCAAATTTCGAACGGCAATACCCAGTCGATCACTATCGGGATCAGTACCCACTACCATGTCGGCACCAATTTCTTCTGCTTTTGCAACGGCTAGCGATAAAGCTTCTGGTTCTTCAGGGTTCGGCGATTTTACTGTCGGAAAATCTCCATCTGGTTTGGCTTGTTCTTCGATTACGGTCACATTATGATAACCAGCACGCTTCAATACTTCGGGGATCGCAGTAATTGAGGTGCCATGTAATGAAGTGAAAACAATTTTAAAATTGTCTTTTCCAGTAGCTCCAAAACTACCATTTTCAACAGATTTGGTAATGAAAGCCTCATCAACTTCTTCATCAATACTTTCAATCAAGCTATCATCAGAAGAAAAATTGATGTCTTCAAAAGAAAGGGAATTTATTTCTGCTATAATTTCTCCGTCTTGAGGAGGAACAATTTGCCCGCCATCTGTCCAATATACTTTGTAACCATTATACTCTGGCGGATTGTGCGATGCGGTTAAAACGATACCTGCATGACAATTCAAATGACGCACGGCAAAAGATAATTCAGGTGTGGTGCGTAATTCAGAAAAAAGAAACACTTTGATGCCATTGGCCGAAAATACTTCAGCTACTGTTCTCGCCAGGGTGTCACTATTATGTCGACAATCGTAGGCAATAACCACTTTGATTTCTTCTTGGCTATAGGTGTTATTAAGGTAATTGCTGAGTCCCTGAGTGCTCTTGCCCAATGTGTATTTGTTAATTCTGTTGGTGCCAGCCCCCATCATTCCACGCATTCCACCGGTGCCGAAGGCCATGTTTTTGTAGAAACGATCTTTTAATTCTTCCGTGTTGGAATCAATAAGTTGTTGCACCTCTTTTTTAGTTTCTTCATCAAAAAAGTCAGTCAACCAACTTTTGGCAGTTTCTAAAATGGCATTCATAAAATATATCCTGTTTAAGCCTACAAATTTAAGAAGAATATTATTCTTGCTTCGAGGTATTATTTAACTGTTCTGCAATAGTGTAACGAACTTCATTTTTTTTGGTGCGCGTTATCATTTCACCTAAAAAACCAGCTAGAAAAAGCTGAGATCCGATAAGCATGGCAGTTAGTGCAATAAAAAACTGTGGTCGATCGGTAATTAATCTTCCTGTAGGGTTTATAAACAGTTTGTCAATACCTAGATAGAATGCAAATCCGAAGCCAATAATGAACATTACTACACCCCATGCTCCAAATAAATGCATAGGTCTTTTACCGAATTTGGAAACAAACCAAATGGTTATTAAATCTAAAAAACCATTTGCAAATCGCTCAATTCCAAATTTTGTTTTACCATATTTTCGAGCTTGATGCTGTACTATTTTTTCACCAATATTAGAGAAGCCGGCATTTTTAGCCAATACAGGAATATAGCGATGCATTTCGCCAGATACTACAATGTTCTTCACCACTTTCTTATCGAAGGCTTTGAGTCCGCAATTAAAGTCATGCAACCGAACGCCAGATGTTCTTCGAGCGGCCCAATTGAATAATTTGGAAGGCATGTTTTTGAAAAGTACAGAATCGTAGCGCTTTTTTTTCCAACCGGAGATAAGGTCAAAGCCATCTTCTTGAATCATGCGGTACAATTCAGGAATTTCATCAGGATTGTCTTGTAAATCGGCATCCATCGTAATAATAACATCACCTTGAACTTCTTTAAAACCAGCATGTAAGGCTTGCGATTTACCAAAGTTTCTTTGAAAACGTATGCCTCGAACGGCCTTATTTTTTACTGCTAGCTCAGAAATAACTTGCCAAGAGTTATCAGTGCTTCCATCGTCAATAAAGAGAATTTCATATAAAAAATGATTGGATTGCATTACAGATACAATCCAATCATGAAGTTCTTTAAGTGATTCTTCTTCGTTAAGTAAAGGAATTACTATAGATAAATTCATAGGGTACTTCTGCTTATCTTTTCAAAAGTACAAATTAGTACACTTCTTCTTGCTTTTTTATTACAATGGCGGGAATCAATGCACCTATAAAACCAATAAAAATGGCAAAAATAAGACCTATTCCAATGTTTAACGGAATGTTTGGCTCTTTTTGACCCGCCAATTGTTTATCAATTTGATCTTCCGTCATACCTGCATCCTGCATCATCTCGGTAGCGTAATTAATTGCTTTTTCTTGCATATCTGGGTCGATCACCTCCGTCATTACAAATGAGAATATTATTGCGATTATTCCAGAGATTAAGGAAAGTCCTACACCTATCTTTAACCCTTGACCAAAAGACATGTAGCTATTATTACCTTTTTTAAATTCATTCATTCCTAAAATAGACCCAACTACCACAAATAAAAGCCCTAAGGCTATGTTGATAAAGAATCGTTTTAAGTCTATTTGATAGTGTAATTCTTGTGAATAGAGCATTAGCGTAAAGATAATTCCTATTACCCCAAAAATTAAACCATATTTAAGCGCAATTTTACCAGTTGTTGGCTTTCGTTCTTCCATTTTAAAATAGTTTTAAGGTTGTTATTTTTAATTAGTTGCTCGTCTTCTCATAAAGTTACAATTTTACAATTCTTTTTCGTGATTTAAATTGCCAGATGTATAAAAATAACTAAATTTGCAGCCTGAAATATAGTGCCTGTCGGAAATGGGCGCATTAAAGATTTTTAAAAATGAAAAAAGGGATACACCCAGAAAATTATAGGTTGGTTGCTTTCAAAGATATGTCTAACGAAGAAGTGTTTTTGACAAAATCAACCGCTGATACAAAGGAAACATTAGAGGTTGATGGTGTTGAATACCCATTGGTGAAACTAGAAATTTCAAGAACTTCGCATCCGTTTTATACTGGTAAAGCTAAATTTTTGGATACTGCTGGACGAATTGATAAATTCAAAAGCAAATACGATAAATTTAAAAAGAAGGCTGCTCCTGTTGCTGAAGAAGCCAAGCCTGAAGCTCCAAAAGTAGAAGCACAAGCTTCATCGGAAGAGGAGTAGTACCATTTAAAGATAAAACATACCATACGCCTCTGATACCTAGTATCGGAGGCGTTTTTTGTTATTTTTGCTGAAAACTTCAAAACATGAACTATATTCTGTTTGACGGTCCTGCCCGAAATGCTTTGCTACCTTTTACGTTTACAAGGCCCGTTGCCGATATTCGTGTTGGTATTTTGACTATTCGCGAAAAATGGGAAAAGTACCTAGGGAATACCACCACCACAATTACTGAGGAATACCTTTCTGAAAAGTATCCTATGGTTGAAATGAAAGAAAATATTTTAATTAATGCTTCTTTCTTGCCCAATCAAGAATTGGTAGACTATATTAAATCACTTAAAGAAAGTGAAGCCCTTTTTTATAAGGATGATGTTATTGCTTTTTTTGCGAAGGAAGCCCAAGATGACATTGATCTTGGTACTTTTAAGCAAATAGAATTTGAAGGAACTCTTTTACAGATTGAGAACACATGGGATATTTTTTCTAAGAATCAAGAGGCTATTCAAGCTGATTTTGATTTTATTACTGCAGGAAGAAAAAGCCAACCGATTTCTAGAACGAACAATTTAATCAATGCCGAAAACATCTTTCTTGAAGAAGGTGCTAGTGTGGAATATAGTATTTTGAACGCTACTGATGGCCCTATTTATATTGGTAAAAATGCACAGATATGGGAAGGAAGTTTGATACGTGGAGCTTTTGCTCTTTGTCATGATGCAACAGTGAAAATGGGAGGTAAGATGTATGGCGCTACCACAATCGGTCCTCATTCAAAAGTGTGTGGCGAAGTTAGCAATGCGGTTATTTTTGGTTATTCAAGTAAGGGACATGAAGGTTATTTAGGTAATGCTGTATTAGGAGAATGGTGTAATATTGGTGCAGATTCTAATAATTCGAATCTTAAGAATAACTATGCTAAAGTACGTTTGTGGAATTACGCAACAGAAAGTTTTGAACAAACGGGCTTACAATTTTGTGGACTTATGATGGGAGATCATAGCAAAACTGCGATAAATACCATGTTTAATACGGGTACCGTTATTGGCGTTAATTGTAATATATATGTTCCAGGATTTCCAAGAAACTTCGTACCAAGTTTTAGTTGGGGTGGGGCATCAGGATTTACGGAATATCTTCCGAAAAGAGCCTTTGAGGCTGCTAAAGTAATGATGGCACGTAGGGGAGTGACATTCGACGCCAAAGAAGCCAAAATATTAGAGCATGTATTTGAATTGACGAAGAAATGGCGTAATTATTAAATAGTATTATTTGTGTGATGAAAAAAAGGGTCGCATTTTACACTTTAGGCTGCAAGCTAAATTTTTCGGAGACTTCTACTATTGCTAGGGGTTTTCAAGAAGAGGGTTTTGATCGCGTTGATTTTGCAGAACATGCAGATATGTACGTGATTAATACTTGTTCTGTAACCGAAAATGCTGACAAACGCTTTAAAACCATTGTTAAGCAAGCGTTGAAGGTGAATCCCGATGCATTTATTGCAGCAATAGGATGTTATGCCCAATTAAAACCTGAAGAACTTGTCGCTGTTGACGGTGTGGATCTTGTTTTAGGTGCTACCGAAAAATTTAAGATTACCGATTATATTAATGATTTGTCAAAAAATGACATGGGTGAAGTCCACTCTTGTGAAATTGAGGCTGCTGATTTTTATGTGGGCAGCTATGCTATAGGTGATAGAACCAGAGCTTTTTTGAAAGTGCAAGACGGTTGCGACTATAAATGCACCTATTGTACAATTCCGTTAGCCCGAGGTATTTCAAGAAGTGATACTGTTGCGAATGTCTTGAAGAACGCGGCTGAAATATCTTCCAAAGGAATTAAAGAAATTGTTTTAACAGGGGTGAACATAGGTGACTATGGTAAGGGGGAATTTGGTAACAAAAAGCACGAGCATACTTTTTTAGATTTGGTAAAGGCTTTAGACGAAGTTGAAGATATTCATAGACTTCGAATTTCATCAATAGAACCAAATCTTCTGAAAAATGCGACTATTGACTTTGTAGCTAATAGTAATTCATTTGTGCCTCATTTTCATATTCCATTACAAAGCGGCAGTGACGAAATACTTAAATTAATGCGCCGGCGCTATTTGAGTAATTTATATATCGATCGCGTACGTCGCATCAAAGAAGCAATGCCTCATGCCTGTATTGGTGTTGATGTTATTGTCGGATTTCCTGGAGAAACAGACGCTCATTTTTTGGAAACGTATAATTTTTTGGTCACCCTTGACATTTCTTATTTACACGTATTTACTTACTCTGAACGTGACAATACTGAAGCGGCAAATATGAAAGAGGTCGTCCCTAAGAAGATACGGGTTAAGCGTAGTAAAATGTTACGTGGACTATCAGTAAAGAAAAGAAGAGCTTTTTATGAAAGTCAATTAGGTAGCCAACGAATCGTGCTTTTTGAAGGAGAGAATAAAGGCGGATATATTCATGGTTTTACAGAGAATTACGTAAAAGTAAAAGCACCATGGAACCCAAATTTAGTGAATACTTTACATGAGGTCGAATTGACAGCAATAGATCATGATGGTTTAGTTCGTTTTGATTTTGTATCAGAAAAAGCAGTGGCTGCTTTGCTTTAGTAGTATAAAAAGTAAAAAAAAGCGCTTCATAAGTAATTATGAAGCGCTTTTTTATAAATTCTGAAGTCTTATTTTACTTCTTTCATCGTATTGTTAATCAATGTTTTAATGTGGTATTTGTGCGCTCTTGACGAGGTGTTTCCACTTGAATTTGAAACCATTTGATTAATGGTTCTTAAGTTATAAAGTGCCATACTTCTCGCTGCATTTGTATAGCTGCTCTTTGCTTTACCAGAAACCATGCCCACCAATTTATTTACATACTCTAGCTGCAAATTTTGACGGGTCGTGTTTACATTTCCATAGATATCTGCACTAAATATACCTTTATTAAGTGCGGTCATAAATTCTGACAGATCATAGGTGTTGCCATATTTTTCAGAATCAGAAATACGTTGTAAGGTATTTGGATGTAAAATATGATTCAGTACATTTCTTTGGAAACGCAATATGGTCGCATGAATCTTCGGATCTTCTGGTCCTCCAAAGAAATTAAATCCTCTACGTTGTCTTGCCAAATAGTTGTTAAGCTCTTTTGGAGATTTAAAAGCATCTTTACTAAAAATATATTTATTGATAGCCGTCATTGCTCTTTTTTGATCTTCATAAGCTACGGGTGTAAAAGGTTGCGTTGCACCTTCTTGACCAGCCATGGCACGATCTACATAAACACCACCAATAAATCGTGACATGACGTTACCTGCTTGTGCATATTGCCCCATAAGAATAGCATGGGCTATGCGCAAGTCATTATAGGTATCTCCTTCTGTAGTATAGCGATCTTTTAATTTACCAAACATTTGATTTACTAGGGCGATTCGATCGATAGAATAGGCGATTTGATCATTTGATAAATCTCCTGTATTCACGCGTGGATCAATGCCTTTTCCTGGTGCACGCATATCATCAGCATCATTGCCAAACTGCAATTCGGGCTTAGTGGATTGACTGAGCAGACTTTGCATTTCAGCATCAGACTTAAATTCTTGATAGCCAAATTGAATTGCCCATTCATCGTATGGCCCAACTGTTGTAGAATAATAATGTCCTTGTTTGCTTGGGTCATTGGCAACATTTATAGCGGTATAGTCCATCACAGAACCCACTAGCGCTTTGCCTTTTATGAAATTTGGATCACTTAATTCAGCGGGACTAAATAATTGACTCGCTTTCATATTGTGATTTAACCCCAAGGTATGTCCTACTTCATGCATGATTAGCTCAAGCATAGCTTCTTTTTTTAGACCCTCCATAGCTAAATCGCTTGCATTTGAAATGGCGAGTGCCGTTTTTCCAAACTGGGTGTTAAATTGCATCATGTGTCCGTATGAACAACTGATTTGATTTTTGGAATTCGACCAATTCAAATTGGTGTTTTGATTTTCTGCAGTAATATCATCGAATAATTTTTCAACCCGCACTCGGTTGGTATGATATACCCATTCTAACATAATATCTGCGCCAATAATTTCTCCAGTTTTAGGATTGACAAAGCTGGGTCCGTATCCTCCGAATGGTGGATTCGGTGAGGATGTCCATCGTAAAACATTATACCTAATATCACCGGCATCCCATGTAGCACTGTCAGGTTGAATTTTAACAACGATCGCATTCTTGAATCCTGCTTTTTCAAAAGCGATATTCCAACGCTCGACACCTTCTTTTACTGTAGCTCTAAATTCTTTAGGGGTTGAGTTTTCAATCCACCAAGTAATAGGTTTTACAGGTTCTGAAATTGCAGCCGAGGGGTCTTTTTTTTCTAAATGCCAGCGGTGAATTTTATCACGGTAATTAGCCGCTTTTGCAGTAGTCATATCATTGGTTTGCGTTAAAAAATAACCAACTCGAGGGTCATCATACCTTGGTTCATAGGTGCTCTCGTTAATTTTAATAAAACTATGATGAATATTGATTTTCACATTACGACCATCGGTTACCGCTTGACTACCTCCGTTTAGTACAGAGGGAGAAGAATATACATAAGAAACAACAAGATCTGTATTTTCAGGATAGTTGCGAATTTCGTTTATTTTGGTAGCATCTTTACTTAAACTACCTAAAGTAAAATCTGTGGGCTTGCTTCCAGGAAAACGTGGCGGTTTAACCTGGGTTAAAGTCTCTTTCTTAAAAAGATCATCAACTTTAATGAGGTATTGCCCCGCTTTCGAATCTTCAGCCTCAATTTTGAAACTAGCAAAAGGTGCTTCGCTAATATTTGCTTTCCTAGATTTTGACAAGGCATTGTCTTTGTCAAAATAGAAAGAATTGTTTTGAAATGTAAATTCTAGGCGATCGTAGAATTTGGTGATTTTAAAAATACGTGACCTACCATACGCTCCCCTAAAGCTGAAAGCATCTAAAACTCCATCAGATATTTGATTGAAGTAAATATATTCTTGGTCAAGTTGATCTTCGTTAATTTGCATTTGGGCTGAACCAGTTACGGTATCACGATAAATGGTAAATAACCCTTCACTTTTTTTACTTGATTTTACAAGTTCTTTAATCGTTTTCTTTTTTTTGTCCTTTTTTGCGGCATCAACCTTTTCGGTGGCTGCTTTTTTGCCTTTTTTCTTCTTTTTCTGCGCCTGTAGATTAGGGCCGCAAAGTGCGATTATACAGATAAGAGTAATAGTTTTTAATGCTAAAAATTTCGTTTTCATTGTACTGATCGTTTTTTGAAGTTAGAAAATATTATAAGGGGGGAGCTGTGTAAATATAACATAAAAAAGCTCAATTTCTACAAGAGTAATTGAGCTTTAGTATGCTATGAAATTTGCTGTCTTGGCACGCCTTTATATACGTATTCCTACAGGTAACATTTCTTTATATTGTCTATTTTTTCTGAGGAAACCTGCAATTTGAGGACTAGTAGGAACAACTCTTAAGTTTTTTTCTTGAATATGATGCAAAACAGATTTTATAAAATCTTCTTTGAATTCATCTTTAGTAATTTCTTCGGGGATAACGAGTTTGGTTAAAAAAACTTTGCGTTCTTGAGAGGAATATTCAATTTTTGCAAGGTGTCCTTCAACACTTGTCTCAAATTGTCGCAAGAAGCTATTATCTTTAATTTCTACTGCATTCATATAGTTCGATTTTAAAGTTGGTCTTTAGACAAAAAAATTACGAAGTTCTCAAACCGTAATTTTATATATTTTTGTTGAAAAGTCGCCCCAATTTAGATCTTAAGGCAAGAAACAAAAGTAAGGAAAAAAAGCCAATTTTCCAAGTAAAACGTAATCCAGAGAAGAATGAAGCCTTCAGTGCAACATGTTTATTTTATGCCAGGAATGGCTGCAAACCCTTCTATTTTTAAACATATTCAACTACCAAGTTCTCAATTTGAACAGCATTTACTAGAGTGGTTTGTGCCTGATAAGAATATGAGTTTTTCTGATTATGCCTTAAAAATGACTAAAGAAATACATCACCAAAATGTAATTCTGGTTGGTGTTTCGTTCGGCGGTTTGCTCGTTCAAGAAATGGCGAAGCATATTGATGCTAAAAAAGTAATTTTGGTGTCAAGTGTAAAGCATGAATCTGAAATGCCTAAACGCATGTTATTTGCGAAGTATACCAAAATACACAAATTGTTACCTACGGGTTTGGTTAATAATATGGAGCTTTTAGCAAAATATGCGTTTGGAGAAACGGTTCATAGAAGATTAGAACTTTATGAAGAATATCTTTCGGTGAAAGATAAATATTATTTAGATTGGTCTATTGATCAGATTGTTAATTGGAAGCAATCATATACACCTGATGCTTTAGTTCATATTCATGGTGAAAAGGATAGCGTTTTTCCAATAAGCAATATTAAAGAATGTATTCCCGTAAAAAATGGAACGCATACCATGATTATACATCGTGCGAAGTGGTTTAATGAAAATTTACCGACAATTATTTTAAATTAATTGAGTTTAATAGTAACGCCACTTTAAGTCTAACGTCAATCCTTTATTGGGTATTAAAAGAAAGTAAAATGAAACTATTGAAAAATGTACTAATGATTTTAGGGGTGTTTTTTGTAATTAGCACTTTGATTTTTGCGGTGCAAAGTACTACGGAAACCGAAGAATCTATTACCGATGTCGAAACTAAAAATGTGGCAGACGGCTACCGTATTTCGGCTATAGACATTCCCGAAAATTTGGTCTTTGCCGGAGAAGCTGTTCCACAAGACGATCCTGAAATTAAGGAAAGAATAGATCGCGAATTTTTGGTAAATACCTATTGGCAATCTAATGCTTTGTTATTAATGAAGCGAGCCAACAAGTACTTCCCTGTTATTGAGCCCATTTTGGCTAAAAACGGAATACCTGATGACTTTAAATATTTAGCCGTGGCAGAAAGCGGCCTGCAAAATGTAGTTTCACATGCGAAAGCTACTGGGTTTTGGCAGATTATGAAAGCTACAGGAAAAGAATACGGTCTTGAAATTAATACAAATGTTGATGAACGTTATCATTTAGAAAAGTCTACAGACGTAGCGTGTAGATATTTAAATAAGTATAAAAAGAAATATGGCACTTGGACTCTGGCTGCTGCTGCTTATAATACAGGTACGGGGTCGGTGGATAAGTATTTGAGTACGCAAAAAGTAAATGACTATTATGATCTTTTGCTTGGGCAAGAAACCGGTCGTTATGTTTTCAGAATATTGGCCATTAAAGAGATATTAGGTGACCCAGAAAAGTATGGTTTTGATATTGAAGAAGATGATTTGTATGAAGCTGTGCCGACTTTTACGGTTGAAGTAGATCAACCTATTGCTGATTTTGCGGACTTCGCCAAGGAGTACGGTATCAATTATAAAGTACTAAAACGTCACAACCCTTGGCTTCGTGAACCTCACTTGAATAATCAATCTCGTAAGAAGTATGCGATTGAAATTCCGAATAAGGGCTATTATAAAGATTCTGAGTAAGTGCTAACTTGATTTTTTGCAAATTTCTAATCGCATTTAAATGATTTTGGTATTTGCGATAATTAGGGAAAAGTTGCTTGCCAAAGATTATAACTAGATTTTCTTCATTTGCTGCTGCATCATCTTAATTTGATCAGTCAGCATATTGTTTTTATCTAATTTTTTGGCTTCTTGTAGTAGCATTGTTGCTTCTCTCTTACGACGTTTTTGCATGGCGATACCCGCAAGGCTTAACTTGGCCATAGCCACGTCATAGTCCATCGTTAAACCTAGCTTTAGTGCTTTTCTGAAATACTTTTCTGCTTGTGTTAAATTGGTCTGCGAAAATATAATACCATGAAGGTAATTGTAGTAACCCTGTTGTTTGATGGTAAGAGCCGTCTCGGGATTCTTGATTTTCGTTAACCATTTTTGGGTTCCCGCCAAATCTTGTTTTCGCATTCTCAAAAAGGCCAAAAGAATAATTTCGTTTCTAAAGTATAAAAAGATAAATATGAGTGATAATAAGATGAGAAAAATGCCATTACCTATTTCTCCTTCATAAAACTGATATATGGCAAAAGCAATAATTAAACCCGCGATGATTAGTTTGAAAATTTTATTAAACATACTTAGAATTTGAAACCTCGGAAGGCGAATTTTTGAGCCTATAAAATTACGAACAACAATTGTATTAATTTAATTGTAATTCAATTTTCTTTAGAAATGTAGTCTTGATTACTAACTTAAAATATTGTGTGTTATTTTTTTGAATTGTATTTGGCAAAGCAAAAACTCTTCGTATATTTGCGCCCAGTTTTACAGGTCGTTCTGTGAAATTAATAATTAAAGAAAAGCAGTTTACAATGCCAGGTCAAAAGAGAACATATCAACCATCGAAAAGAAAGAGAAGAAACAAGCATGGTTTTAGAGAGCGCATGGCGTCTGTTAATGGAAGAAAAGTTCTTGCTAGAAGAAGAGCAAAAGGAAGAAAAAAATTGAGTGTATCCTCTGAGATAAGACACAAAAAATAAATGATTGCATATTTTTAAAATAAATAAGGTGTTACTTTTTCGAAAGTAGCACCTTTTTTTTAGGCCTTAAATAAAACGAACACCATAAATATCAACAACTAAAGTACCCTAGAGCACATGCCAAAAAGAGAAGATTTAAAGTCCATTTTAATTATCGGTTCGGGACCAATAATTATTGGTCAAGCCTGTGAATTTGATTATGCCGGATCACAATCTTTGCGTTCGCTGCGCGAAGATGGAATTGAAACTATTCTAATTAATAGTAATCCCGCAACCATAATGACTGATCCGTCAATGGCTGATCATGTTTATTTAAAACCTTTAACAACAAAATCAATTGTTGAAATTTTAAAAGAACATCCGCAAATCGATGCTGTATTACCTACTATGGGAGGTCAGACTGCTTTGAATTTATGTATTGAAGCAGACGAAAAAGGCATTTGGGAAGATTTCGGTGTTGTAATGATTGGCGTTGATATTGCTGCCATTAATATTACGGAAGACCGAGAAAAGTTTAGAGAATTAATGTTAGAAATTGGTGTTGGTATGGCGCCACAAGCTACAGCGACTTCTTTCTTGAAAGGCAAGGAAATTGCTCAAGAATTCGGATTTCCTTTGGTGATTCGCGCCTCATATACCTTAGGTGGGGCAGGGGCTTCTATTGTTTATGACCCTGAAGATTTTGATGAGCTGTTGAGTAGAGGATTAGAAATATCTCCGATTCATGAAGTAATGATTGATAAAGCCTTACTGGGCTGGAAGGAGTTTGAATTAGAGTTACTACGTGATAAAAATGATAACGTTGTTATTATTTGTGCTATTGAGAATATGGATCCCATGGGAATTCATACAGGGGACTCGATTACGGTAGCACCAGCGATGACGCTTTCTGATAAGACCTATCAAAAAATGCGCGATATGGCCATTCACATGATGCGTAGTATTGGTGATTTTGAAGGAGGATGTAATGTGCAGTTTGCTGTGAGTCCTGATGAGAACGAAGATATTATTGCTATTGAAATCAACCCTCGGGTATCACGATCTTCGGCCTTAGCTTCTAAAGCGACGGGTTATCCTATTGCGAAAGTGGCTACAAAATTAGCCATTGGGTATAACCTAGATGAATTAGATAATCAGATCACGAAATCTACATCAGCATTGTTCGAGCCTACCTTAGATTATGTGATTGTAAAAATTCCACGTTGGAATTTTGATAAATTCGAAGGCTCTGACCGTACTTTAGGCCTACAAATGAAAGCAGTAGGCGAAGTGATGGGTATTGGACGTTCTTTTCAAGAAGCACTGCATAAAGCCACACAATCTTTAGAAATTAAAAGAAACGGATTAGGGGCTGATGGTAAGGGGTATAAAGATTATGACCAAATAATTAGTAAGCTTACCATTCCTAGTTGGGATCGGGTTTTTGTTATTTATGATGCCATTCAATTGGGTATTCCTTTAAGTCGAATTCATGAGATCACAAAAATAGATATGTGGTTTTTGAAGCAATATGAAGAGCTGTTTCAGTTAGAAAAGGAAATTTCTCAATATACTGTGGCAACTATTACAAAGGAATTGCTTTTAGAGGCCAAACAAAAAGGATTTGCAGATCGCCAGATTGCGCATATGCTAGATTGCTACGAAAGCGAGGTCTATAACAAACGTACGGCGCTTCATATTAATCGCGTTTATAAGTTAGTGGATACTTGTGCTGCGGAGTTTAAAGCAATGACACCTTATTACTATTCTACTTTCGAGGCCGAAATAGAAACAACAGAAGGCGAACGTTATGTAGCTAATGATAGTATTGTTACAGATAAGAAAAAAATTGTGGTTTTGGGCTCAGGTCCGAATCGTATTGGCCAGGGTATCGAATTTGATTACTGTTGCGTACATGGGGTATTGGCTGCTGCAGAATGTGGCTATGAAACCATTATGATTAATTGCAACCCTGAAACAGTTTCTACAGATTTTGATACCGCTGACAAGCTCTATTTTGAACCTGTTTTCTGGGAACATATTTATGATATTATTCGTCATGAAAAACCAGAAGGAGTCATTGTACAGTTAGGAGGGCAAACTGCTTTAAAGCTTGCTGAAAAATTATCAAAATACGGTATAAAAATCATAGGCACTAGTTTTGAATCCCTTGATTTAGCAGAAGATCGCGGGAGTTTTTCTGAAATGTTGAAAGAGAATAATATTCCTTTCCCTCAGTTTGGCGTTGCTGAAACAGCAGATCAAGCCTTGCAATTAGCTGATGAACTTGATTTTCCTTTATTGGTGCGTCCGTCCTATGTTTTAGGTGGTCAAGGCATGAAAATAGTTATTAATAAAGAAGAGCTCGAAGAACATGTGGTAGACCTCCTTCGTAAAATACCGAATAACAAATTGCTTTTAGATCATTACCTCGATGGTGCAATTGAAGCGGAAGCAGATGCAATATGTGATGGAAAGGATGTATATATCATTGGCATTATGGAGCATATAGAACCTTGTGGAATTCACTCTGGCGATTCAAATGCGACATTACCTCCTTTTAACTTAGGAGAATTTGTGATGCAACAGATAAAAGATCACACTAAAAAGATTGCCTTAGCCCTGAATACCGTTGGCTTAATTAATATTCAATTTGCCATAAAAGATGATAAAGTATATATCATTGAAGCGAATCCAAGAGCTTCTCGTACAGTCCCTTTTATTGCAAAGGCTTATAAAGAGCCATATGTTAATTACGCAACGAAGGTAATGCTCGGTGAAAAGAAAGTAAAAGACTTCGATTTTAATCCTGAATTGGAAGGTTTTGCCATAAAGCAACCGGTATTCTCATTTAATAAATTTCCGAATGTCAATAAGAATCTGGGACCTGAAATGAAAAGTACAGGAGAGAGTATCTTGTTTATCGATAGTCTAAAAGATGATGAGTTTTATGAATTATATGGTAGACGAAAAATGTACTTAAGCAAATAATTTTTTTTGCTGATAAAAAATGAAAGCCCGAAATTCTTTTGAGTTATCGGGCTTCTGTTTTTGATAGTTTTAAAATAATGCTCTTTCTAAAGGGATGCCCAGGCGTCTTCAAAAGGTTTGTTATAACGTACCTTACCTTTATTTTTCTTATTTTTTAATTCCTTCAACCATTTCAGTTGCTTGGGACTCAGATATTTTTCTGCTGATTTTCGATTTCCTAAAGCACTATTGATTTTTGTTCGCTGCATTACTGTCAAAGGCAAGTATTTGTAATCGGTATGGCGTAGGTAATAATCTTCATCATTCGTTGCTGGGCGATACGTACGATCTTTAGCAATAGGCGTGAAATCATTCATGCCAGCAAATTTTGTTAATTCGCCATAGCTGACTTCTTTTTTATCGAACTGCACTTTTACTACTTCATGTCCGCCCATAAAACCAGCTTCCGTATGCAGTACGCCTTTCTTAGCGCCTAACTGTTTTTCACCTGTCCAGAAACAATACATTTTGAAATACGTTTCTTTTACGGTATTATTTTCAACGGCCGTAAGGGCTGCACCAAGCATGCTTAAGAACTCTGGAATTTCTTTGTTTTTAGATTGTAATGCATAAATAATTGCAGTATATAAGCCCAATGCTGTATAATCGCTTCCTACTCTTTTTACAATATCTTTTCCTAAGGGGTCAACAATGCGAACTACGGGATTATTCCAACTGGGTTCATTAAATTTAGCTAAGGTCTCTTTATCCTTACCTCCTTTATTATTAAATATGGCTAAAGGAATAAAAAGATGTTCAATCGCTTCTACCATTAAAGGATGACTCAAAACATCTTTGCCATAGTTTCTGCAAGTAGCGCAGCCTGGCACTTCTTGAAATAAAATTAATATGGGTTTGTCTTGTTGTAGCGAAAGACTCACCGCATCATCATAATCACGATACCAGCTTACCATACCTAGTTCTTTGTCTTGATTTTTTGGGGATGTCCTTTCTTGAGAAAAACCAGATATTGTAATGGACAGTAGTATAACGCCTAATAAATTTCGCATATCATTTAATTTATACTTAAAACTAATGAAGAAACTTCACGAGAATATCACGGAATAGTAAAATAACATTTACTTAAGAAACTTTACTTGTTCATTGTGCAACTAAATGAAACGCAAGATATATCCCAGAAAAGCCCCTCCTAAAACGATATAAGCACTGTTTGTTTTTTTAAAAATAAAAACGGTCGTAAGACTAGCAAAAGTTATTAAAATAGTGCGCCAGTCGGTAAGCGTGTCTTTCGACATTTGAATACAAACAACAACAATCAAAGCAACAGCAGCTACATTTACGGCATCAAGAATAGCACGCATTATTTTCGATTGTCGCATTTTAGAAATCAAAGGATTCAATAGGAGTACGAATAAAAAGGAGGGAAGAAAAATTCCTAGGGTAGCAAGTACGGCTCCAGAAAGTCCGTTCAGTTGCCAACCGATAAAGGTGGCTGCAGATAAAACGGGCCCTGGAGTTATTTGACCGACAGCTACAGCATCAATTAGTTCTTGTCGTGTCAGCCATCCATTGGCTACTAATTCGGCATCGAGAAAGGCAAAAAGCACGTAACCACTTCCATAGAGTATAGCTCCTATTTTTAAAAAAGTCAGGAATATTTTAATGTGACCAATATTGGTTTCGGATATACCTTGCACTAAGAATACTGGAATTAAAGTATGCAAGGTATTGCTTTTGCTACTTATAAAATAAATCAGCAAACCAACTAGACCGCAACCGAATAGTACGATGATTTCATTGACCCCTAAAAGGCAAACAATTATAGCGATAAGACCAAGTAGCGCTAAGGTCGTATTTTTTACCGCTTTTTTACCCAGCTTATAGGCTGCCATAATAATAATAGCAATGACCGCTGGTTTAATACCATAAATGAAAGGCTCTACTTCGGGTAGTTGTCCGTATTGTTGGTAGAGCCAAGCGAAAAGCCCTGTAATGACTACCGCCGGAAAAATAAAGCAAATGCCCGCCACGAATAACCCCTTCCAGCCGGCACGTTCATGTCCGCAATGCATGGTCATCTCGGTGGAGTTGGGACCCGGAATCAAATTTGTTGCTCCCATTAGGTCAAGAAAATGAGCTTGGCTCATCCACTTTCTTTTGCGCACCACCTCATCTTCCATCATCGCAATATGAGCTGCTGGCCCACCAAAGGCGATACTACCTAACTTAAAAAATAAGAGTGCGATTTCTTTTAGCTTTTGACCTTCAGACATACAAACGAAAATAATTAATTAAACCAGACGGCGTAACCTTGGCGTCGTAACTCTAAGGCTAAATGTTCTTCTAGTTTTAATGCTTCGGCGCGGCTTGCAAGCGGATCGATATGTTGGAAAAGACTGCCCCGTAAATACATGCCATACTTTTGTACAATATTCGCAGAAATCTTATGTCCTTTTTTATTGACATAGCCAGATTTATGTTGCTCAAAACGTTCTTTTGGCGATTTGCTGGTCATGCCCACATACAAACATTGTAACACGCCATTGAATTGCGGATTCGCCTCACGAAATTTTCTATTCTCCGTAAATACTTTTTTGGAGAGTTCAACTACGTAAACACGATACTCCGTCTTAGGCATGGGTTAAAATTGGGTATTTAGTCTTACAGGGAATTGTTCTGGAATCTTATCATTTGATTCTCCTAGATTTTGTCGAAGATCGATTTCAATTCCTCTCGCTATAGTTGAAATAGGTACATCATTGGCAGTGCCCTCAAAAGGGTTCTCGCCAGTTCTTCCGATTCTTTCCATGGTATGAAATACCCATGCTACTATAACATAAAACGGAATTGTAAACCAGACAAACAAGTCTCCGATCATAGGGTAGTTGTCTTTTAATCCGTTTCCGATTTCCGCAAATTGAGGTACCAAGGCTAGAGGCAGTAATAACACAAAAACCCACATAAAAAAGTGATTGAGCGTCGCAAAATGTCTCGGGTAAGGAAAATTTTTAATCCGCTCACTTTTACCTTGAAGTGTAAAAAGCTCTTGAAGAACCGCTTCCAATTCCAAAAAGGAAAACTCCCATAGTATACCTTGTTCCTTTAGTTTTTTTAAATGATGTGATTGCTGATATAATAATGCTGTTTGTTTATTATTTTTTGACAATGCATCATCGAGGTCACTTTGTGAAATGTATGTTTTTAAGTCTTCCTCTAGAGTCGAGTCCATTTCTGGGGGGCGTATGTTCCATTCTTGGTTGGTTTTATGCCCTGCAGTTGTCTCCCATGGTTTTGGAATTCTCATGGCATGACGAAGGGCAGTCATCCAAGCAATATGTCGATAGGTAAGGGTTTTGATTTCCGTTTTGAGTTGTTCTTCGGAAATTGGAGTGGATGCATGCTCGTTGGTAATCATGTCTTGTAAAAACATTCCGAAAGTTCTTGAAGTATTCACGATACCTCCCCAAATTTTTCGGGCTTCCCAAATTCTACCGTATGCTGAGTTGTTTTGAAACCCAATTACGAAGGCTACTGCGGTACCAATAAGTGCTAATGGCGTCCACGGAATTTTAATCCACGCTAGATCTAGAAAATAGTATGCAGCTACGCAGACGGTAATTATTACTATAAACAATAGGGTTTCAAATCGAGTCCACCAAGCCATTTGCCGTGCGGTGAATATTTTTTTGGTATACATGGTTCTCCAATTTTATTAGAACTAATTTAATCATTTCGTCTCCATTTTTGAGGGTTGGAATTAATTTGGCTTGTTACAATATTTGTCCGTTTCGTAGGAAAAGGTCAAAATCCGTCTTTTTAATTCCAGCAAGTATGGTTATATTTTACGAACAATTTATAGTATATTTTTCAAATCCCGTTTTCCGACAATCGTCATTATTTCAACGGTGTCATCATTAATTCGATAGTATATGATGTCTGACTCACAAACACATCTTCGATATCCGTTTTTTATAAAATCCACCGATTCGAACGAATATGGTCTTTGCGCAATTATGTCAAAATATTTGAAAAATGAATCAAAATATTTGTCGGCTTGACTCATTCCGAACTTTTTAACTCCGTAATGAGGAACTCGTATTAGGTCTTCTTTTGTGGAATTACTTAGTTTGTATTTAGCCATTAAGAGTGGCTTTGGACTGCTTTAGTATTTCAAATTTGGTATCATTTGTAAACCCACTATTTTCAGACTTTTCCAATTTAGCCCTAATCCAATTAATTTCGATTTCTTGATTTCTTGCTTGTCTAATTAAATCATTCACAAGCTCGCTTTTGCTTGAGTATTCCTGATTGTCTACTTGCGTCTTTAACCACTCATCATTGGGTCGCGTGAAAGATATGCTTTGTCCAGCCATAAGAAATATGTTCTGATGCTAATTTACACCAAAAACGAACCAAATCTAAATTTTTGTTATATGTTCATTAAGAGACATGATTGACAACGGTTTGGCCTGTCTTTCGGTAGGCAGATTTTTTCTTCGTCCCTCTAAAAAACAACCCAGACGCTTCGGGGCCAAAGATTTGGCGGACTCAGTAAATACTTTTTTGGAGAGTTCGATGACGTAGAAGCGGTATTGGGTTTTAGGCATGTACTTTAGAATTACATGCAATATAGTTTAGTTAGGAACAACTAATACCTCAACTCTTCTGTTTTTAGCCCTATTTTCATCTGAATCGTTTTTTACTATAGGTTTAGATTCCCCAAGCCCTTTTTTCTTCCACTTAAATTGATTGCTTGGAATGAACTCTTGAAGTTTAATAACAACACTTTTGGAGCGGGCAAGCGATAGTTTTTTATTAAAATTGCCATCTCCAACATCATCAGTATGACCTTCCACAATAATATTTCCTTTTTTAAGTACCTTAATGCTTTCTGCAAGTTCTTTAAGTGCCTCTAACCCTTCGGGCTTCAATTCAGATTTTCCTGTTTCAAACAGCACTTTACTATCTAATTTTAGTCGCATTGCAGCACCTATAGCTGCAATGGCATCAACGTCAGCACCCGGCAATGCACTGTACTGCATTAAATCTGTGAGTCTCACGTAATAAAATAAATCTCCAGGTTGTACAAATTCTGCTATATCCACTTCTGACACACCACCATCAATTTTTCCAACTTTAATCCAAGTGATACCATCTTTAGATATTTCAAGGTTTGTAGGTTCTACTTTGCCAATTTCGAAAATATATAAATCAGGGCCGTTAACATCAGTCAGCGCATTATCAGTAAATTGAACAGTAAGTGTTCCTGCTTTACCAATGCTATACTCTCCCGTTACAGTTTGTGCGCCAAGATCTTCAATTACATCTGGCGTGCCAATAACATTTTGAAGATTACGTACATTTAAATCAGGGTGGTTTGCGCTTATAACTTTATCTGCAAAAGATAATTTACCTAAAGGCAAATAGACTGCCGCTCTGACCCGACTGCTAAAAAAAGTCTCTCCGACATCTTCTCCGAAATATAAATCGGGATTCATTTTTTTAAATTCTGTAAGGGCAATTTTTTCTTTCTTTGCCATTTTTTTAAGAGTCGTCCCACTAGATTTTATGATGCGCTCCAGTCTAGAAATATATTTAGGACTTCCTATTAGTCTCCCTGATTTATAATTTTCAAATAGGTCAGTCATTTCTTCAATAAATGCCTGAGCTTCTTCTCTACTATGAAGATTAGATGCTCTATTTGATAACACCCTCAATTTATAACCTTCATGAATATTAACATATCGATTAAGGTATTTAAAGTCTTTTTCATTTAACTTAGAAACCAGATTAGTGCCAGATATGGAATCCGCTTTTCGTATTTTCTCTGGTGTGATGTCGCGTTTTAAATCCTCTTGTAATACTAAAATCGCCTCTTCAATTGACACCCCAGTAGTGGTGTTTTTGTTGGTCAATTGTTCTAAAGTAATGTCGCCTTTAAGCGGAAACTTCTTTTTAGGCTTGCGCTTTTTATTGTTTTTTTCGACTTGCTTAATGAGTTTTTTAAGGGTGTCTGGATTGTTCAGTTTTTCTTGATAAATCTCTTTTGGAACGCCACTTAGTTGGTACAGCTTTTCAATTTCGGCCTTATCTGACGATTCCGCAGTGTTTGATTTGGTATCTGAATCTTTGTTAAAGTCATTGATTACATCTTTTATTTGTTCTGCAGCATCAATTGTTTGCTGTGATTTTTGAGTTTGTCGCGTCTCCGGACTAGTAGATTTGGAGTTTTTTGAATCTTTTTTACACGAACAGAGAACAAAAAGTGCTATCAAAAAAAAGATGATATGTTTCATTTTTACTGCATGTTTTTAATGATTGTTTGCGCAAAAGCAATCATTTCTTCATTACTAAAAAAACAAGATGTTTTTTTATTGGTCATATACTCTGCCATTATAACAAAGGTTATATTTTTAAAACGAACATGTAAATCTTTATGACTTCTACTTAAAGATTTTAAATCTGTGCTATACACATCAAAAAAAGCTTCGTTACCAAGATTGGGTATATCGCTGGTTTTACCTTTGGAATACCTACCTTTTTTTAGTCTAAAACTATTTTCTGCAAGCATTGATGAACTTTTGCCTGCGAACTGAACTTTTAGACTCTCCACTTGCTTGTTGCCTTTAGTCACGAAATCAAAAATGCAGGGACCATTGATCGACTCAGGGAGTTTCGAATCTGTAAAGCAAAGTGCAGCATAGTCCCCTTTTTCAAAAAAACTTTCACAATCAAAATCTTCTACTTTTCCTTCCGGTTTTTTTGTCTCCGTTTTTGAGACATTGGTAATTGTTGTTTCTACTTTTGATGTTTGCTCTTTACAGTTGGTCAATAATGCAATACAGACGAGAATAAGTAAGCGGTTCTTCATAATATGTTTTGTTACGTTGATTATTTTTTCAATACCAGTTCTGCCCTATTTACTTTTAGGCTCGAATTTTTAGATGCAACCAGTATACTTTTTATGGTATAATTACCATCTTCCTTAATCTTAAGTTCAGAATTTTTCCCCATAAAACTCCATTTAGTTGTATTGCCCAATTTTGTTTTTACTTCACCAATGGTAATGTTTTTATGGGTAGGATCAACCTCTAATTCGGAATCCTTCTTACCATTTTTATACATTTTTATTCTAAATCTTAGATTAACGTCTCCATCATATGCTATATCCATATCAGACCAAAGCGCAATTTCATCACCTTTTTTTAAATCAAGGCTCACTTCATCAACAATAAAATTTTCTGAGGAACTGACCTTATTAATTTTAAGACGCCCTATTTCTTCTCCGGTTAAGGCATTGCATCCAATTAATAAAAATGCGAGCGCAAGTGCTGTGTATTTTAGTTTCTTCATTTTAGTATCCTAATTTTTGGTAATCATTTGAATTTATTTCAAAATTGCTTGATTTTATAGAAAGGCACTTCATTGTTACCGTATGTGACTTCTTTTTTTCTGTTAAGGTCATTTCCATTTCCATTGCCCACCCATCAACATCATTTAGCCATTTGTTTGTACTAGTTTTATTTTTTTTGCCACTGGGTAAGGTATTCGGAAAACGCGCATCAACATCTTTGGTTGCCCAAATATAAGCGACCATGTCTTCACCTGTTACCTTGTATTCTTTACAGTTGTAACCTAATATTGTTTTCGAATTTCCAGTAGCTTTAATATCGTATTCTGGCACCACACTTTCTTTTTCATCAACTTTAAATGAAACTCCAATTTGCATCTTTTGCCCTTGATTTTCCATAAAAGTGAACATGCTTTCAAGCGCAGTATCATAAACCATAAAAAAATCGTCTTCAACTCTTTCATCTTTTATGCTCATACCAAAATAGTTGTTATGATTTGGCAGAAAGTATGTTACAGTCATTTCATCTTTACCAGATTTAATATACATTTCTGATTCATATTTGAATGTATACTTTTCTGTTGCATCAACTTTTGATGCCCTTGGTATTTTGGTTTTAGAGCTTCTTTTTTTGTTGAAAGTAGAATCGAAAACCTTTTCGGTTTCTTTTTGGGTTTTTTGTTCAGCCTTTCGTTCAACCGTTCTTTCTGCTGCTTTGGTAACTTTTTCACCTAATTTTTTGAAAAATTGTGCATTTGATGGAATGGTAAAACAGCATATAAATACTGATAATAGGGTAATTTTTTTCATCTGTTTATATCTGTAGTTTAAAAATTGTTTTTTAGCATCAATAAAATGATTTTTCTTCGTTAAGAAGAACAATCTCTGTTCTCAGCTTCTAATCGTATTTCTTCAGCTGCTTCCGCGAATCCTTCACGAGTGTCTTCTGGAAGACAGTTTTTATACTCTTCAAAGACATTTGCAAACTCGAAAGAGGCATTTACTAAATTTGTGCAGTTTTCAAAAGAAGGGTCTGAAGCATAAGCTTGCGATGCTTCATTAAGTTCGGTTTGTGCTTCTGCATAAGCCTCGGCCCAACCAACGGTTGCACAGCTTTCATTTTCATCTGATTCAGAACTGTTACAGCTTGTAAGCAGTAGGAAACAGAGAGTGACTAGGGAAAATTTTAGAATTATTTTCTTTTGATTTTTTAATTTGTTCATTCTATTATTTTAAATTATGTATTAGGCTATTTTGACCACTTGCCGACATTAGTAATACTATTTTTACCACTAGAACTGCTTGAAAATGAGAAGGCAGCTGAGCCTTTACCAAGTACATTATTATCAACATCGAATGCTGTAAAGGCAAAGGTGTCAATTCGTGGATAAACCCCATCTGGTGCATTTAACCCGGTATACTCCCAAGTATCGTCACTAACTTTTTCCATTACAAATCCGGTTTGATTGGTAGTATCAATATCAAAAGTGATGCTGTCTACTTTGTCTATAAAATTTGGTTCGATGACTACCTTGAAAATAACTTCAGTATCCTCAGGTCCGGAGTTAGGCGTTATTGTTGCGGTACCAACTTTATCTTCTGGAAATACTAAATAGAATGGATCTTCTATTTGTTTTTCTGCAGTAAAAAGTTTTCTATTGAGAATTGTACGCTTAAATAGATTTGCTATTTTTCTTTTTAATCGAGTTTCTACGGCAATAATATTTGGATCATCAATAACATTTTGATAGACCGTATTAAAATTTTCTCCTGAAGTGAAATCACCAGTTGCTTTTTCAGCTATTGCATTAGCCAGTGATATTGCAATTAGATTGGAGTAACCGTTTATACCAGCAGTATTTAAGTCATGGAAAGTGGTAACGAAAGAATTATTTCCTGAATTGACAGCTGTGCTCTCACAAGCGTTTAAATACACCCATGCATTATTAAAAGTGCCAGAGGTGGTAATTCTAAACCATTCAGGAGAAACCGCAAAATTAGCATTCTCTAGGTCAGTACCCATCAAGGCAATCGTATTTTTCTCTTCGTCGGTTAGCTTATTCCATTCCTTAAGTTTGTTTTCTTCTGTATCAGGAGCAATTGATAGTATTGGAGCTTTTTCATCTTTTTTAAAAAGTTTTGCATCCCTTGAACCATGACTACTAATGAACACAATATCAAATTGAGATATAAAATCGCCTCTAACTTTATCTAGGGTTACTTCTTGATTTTCATATATGGTTGTTTGGTAACCTGCATTTTCAAGCATGGTAGATAAGAAATCTAATTCTTCTTTAAATTCCTTTTGAAAAGGTGCCAGAATAATCGCTTTACCGCTACCATTAGGCTTTACTGGAGGTTTTATAGAGCTATAGTCGTTTTTTTTGCCAGAATCAGAATCACTATCTATGTCAAATCGATTATCAGCCTTGTTAAATACAAGTAAATTAATACTTTCATTAGTATCTGTTTGTACAAGAACAACAGATCCAGTAGTATTTACTTCGACAGAAGTTACACCCTGAATTTTACCTATATCACTAATTATTTTGTCAAAATCGATTTGTTGCTCATCTGTTATTGCTTTATCAATTTGCGAAGAGATTATTTCTTTTCCGCCCTTTAATATTTTTGCGACCACTTCGGAAAAGAGTAAATCATTTTGATTTTCAGTTTTCGTTTTATCTTTTGAACAGTTTATTAGTATTAGACTGAATAGTACCGCAACGATTAACTTTATTGTTTTCATAGCATTTGTATTTTGAATACAAAGCTATACAAGAGAAGTACCAAGATTGGTTTTTGTCAAGATATAATTGAAGAAATGTCGAGTCATTTCGCGAATTGACACTTACTAAATAATTGAATATCAGTTATTTAATTTAGATATAATTTTAAAGGGAGTTTCGCTGTATTTAGCGAAGAAGGCACGTTCAAAACTCTTTTTAGAACCAAAACCAGATTCCTTAGCGATTTCTTCAATTTTGTAGTTTCGAAATCTACTTTCATTTTGAAGTCGGTTATAAGCAAATTCTACACGGAGATCATTGATAAAAACAGAGAACGATTTTTTATACTTTTCGTTGATGAACTGGCTTAAATAGCGCTCTGATTTTATTTTACTGTCTTCACAAAAAGACTTTCTTGTAATGTTAGGTTTTAAAAATAATTGTTTTGAGGTAAGTTCATTAATTGCAACATTCATTTTTGCTATTTCATCAGTGCTAATTGAAATCTTCTTACCAGGTATCTTTTTTACATTTTTACGTTTTACCAAAAGGAAAGTGGCAATTGAAAGAAGAAATATAAGTAGTCCGCAAAATATAATATTGCGCCACATATTTTTGGTTTCGGCTTTCTTCAACTCTCTTATTCTTTCTACATTGTATAGGTCTCTATATTTTTCAACTGAGAAACTCAATGAATCGTTTACGGCTTCATTATAAATTTTATGGTAAGCGTTAGCTTTTTCTTGATCTCCTAGAAGTTCATAAACATTGATTAGTTTTTGGGCAGATACCTTGATTTGCTCAGGGTCTTTAGTTTCCACAGTAAGTTTTAAAAATTCATCAAAATATTTGGTTGCTTCAATGAGGGAGTCCTGTTTTATTAAACAATCGCCAATCATTGAATAGGCGTAACTCTTGCTTTGCAGAAAACTGGTTGTGTCTTGTACTATTTCAAAATTTAGCTCTTTACAGCGCTTATAATTGCCACTAAAAAAGCTGTACTGCATGTCAACATGCTTTGTGAGTTGGACATCTAAATTTAAATTACTTGTAATTTTATATGCTTCAGTCAAAGATTGACCAGAATTTAGAGAGTCATTCTTTCCTAGGTATAAATCAGATAGAAGGAGATGGGCTTTTACCGTTAGCGAAGGATTTTCACTGTCTTTAACGGCTAAATCAAAATACTCAATTGATTTGTCAAAATCTTTAACCGCTGAGTAAATAACCCCTATCATGAAATTGAATTTAGCCCGTTGTTCTTTGTCTTTGACCGTATCTAATGAATTTAATGCTTCCTTTAATGCCTCGTCATAGGAGGATTGCATGAAGTATATTTTCACCAATTCATAGCTTAACTGGCTTTTAACTTCACTAGTAATGCTTCCTTTTAGTTGACTGTTAATAAAGGTTTTGGCAGAATCTAATTTGGCTTGTGATATATAGTAATTGATTTTTTGCTGAATAGAATCTTGACTAAAAAGACAATTTGAAATAAATACAAATATTAGGAGGAACTTACGATTGGATATGTTTCGTAACAAGTTACCCTGATTGATTGCTGATATTTTAAAAGGTCGCGGCATTTTTAATAATTTACATCGGTGTACTATGCTATTTATAATCTTCTCTTGTTCATTGTGAAGGTGTATCGATTATAAATACATCAGTTAATTCCTGAATAGCTTCTTTAGTCGACTTTCATTGATTTCAGAATATATGTTTTATCTTTAATAAGCGTTGCAATTTATAAGTATTTTTCATTTGCTGATTTATTACTGCTCCCATTCCGTATGAAAAACACCTTCACGATCTAAACGTTCATAGGTATGGGAGCCAAAATAATCACGTTGGGCTTGAATCAAATTCAAAGGCAACCGTGCGGAGGTATAAGCGTCAAAATAGGTCAAAGAATTTGAAAGCCCAGGCACAGGTATACCATTCTTAGCAGCATAAGCAACCAGCTCGCGCGCTGAAGCAACCGTGTTTTGTACTTTTTCTACAAAAGAAGGTGAGAGTAACAAATTCGATAGTTTTTTGTTCGCGTTAAAAGCTGTTGTAATATCAGCCAAAAGTTCTGCGCGAATGATACAACCCGCACGCCATATTTTAGCAATCTCAGCAATTTGTAATTCATAGCCATATTCAGCCGAGGCATCAGCCAATTGATGCAAACCTTGCGCATAAGTAATGATAAAAGAGAAATACAAGGCTTCTTCAGTCAATTTTTCTATAGAAGCCTTATTCATATGCTCCACTGTAGGGCGATCATATAATTTATCAGCAGTTATACGCTCTTCTTTTAAGGCAGATATTTCACGCATACTTACTGCAATGTCAATTGAGGGTACTGGTATGCCTAAATCCATCGCATTTTGGCTAGTCCATTTACCAGTGCCTTTCTGTTTGGCTTTATCTAAAATCTTGTCAACAAGTTTACCAGCTTCAAGATCATCATCTTGGGCAAAAATTTCAGAAGTAATTTGAACTAAAAAAGATTGTAGTCTTCCTGCATTCCATTTGGAATAAGTTTCATGGAGTTCATCATTATTGAAATTGCCACCTTTTTTTAATAGGTCGTAAATTTCAGAAGTCAGTTGCATGAGTCCGTATTCAATACCATTATGCACCATTTTTACATAATTCCCTGCTGATTTAGGCCCTAAATAAGCGACACAAGGTTCTCCCTTATATTTTGCAGAAACAGCTTCGAAAATAGGTTTTACATGTTGATAAGCCTCTCTATTTCCGCCAGGCATGATACTTGGTCCTAATCGTGCCCCTTTCGCTCCACCCGAGACTCCAGCACCAAAAAAATGAATTCCCTTTCCAGCTAAATAGGCCTCTCGCCGATCAGTATCTGTGAAGAAAGAATTACCACCATCAATAATAATGTCATCTTTATCAAGTAGTGGTAATAGTCCCTCAATAATGGCATCTACAATCTTGCCCGCGGGCACTAATAACATTATTTTTCGAGGTTTAGCCAGTGCTTCTACAAAAACCTTAGCATCTGTTGAAGCGTTTACTTTATGCGTATTGCCGCCTTCGGCAATAAGGGCATTGACTTTTTCGGCGTCAAGATCGTTTCCAAACGCTGAAAACCCTTTGTCGGCAACATTCAAAATAAAATTGCGCCCCATCACGCCTAATCCAACCAATCCGAAATCGTATGTATCCTTCATTTATTCATTAATTTGCTTCGCTTCCCGTGACGTTGAGAATCTCTTTTTAGCGTTGAATTAATTGAATAAAAAAGCATTCAAATCCAACATCCTCAAAAATAAATTAAAATATTCGGTTTTGCTCCTTTGTTTGCTTGTAAACTCCGATAGGATAGTTATATTTAAAACTTAAGAATAGAAAGATCTTATGAATAAAACAGAAAATCAAATGCTCATTATTTTCGGGGCTTCAGGTGACTTAACGGCTCGAAAATTGGTACCAGGACTTTTCAATCTTTTTCTTGGAAATTACCTACCTAAGAATTTTGTGGTCTTAGGAGTGAGCCGAAGTTTTATGACGGATGAAGATTTTCGCAAAAAAGTGGTTCTAGAAAGTTCATTTATTAAGCGTGCTGATGCCCATATTGATGAAAAGGTACTTAAAGACTTTGCAAGTAAATTCTATTACGAAGATGTTGGTAGTGATTATGATACTGATTATAGGCATTTAGAAGAACGCATTACCACGCTAAATGAGAAATTGGGTACCGATGACAATTATTTGTTTTATTTGTCCACGCCTCCATTACTCTATGAGGCAATTGCTAAAAATTTATACGCCCAATATCTAAATAAAGAACGGGAAGGTTTTAAACGATTGATAGTTGAAAAACCGTTTGGTTATGATTTAGAATCGGGGAAGGCACTAAATAAAGGACTGCAAAAATATTTCAAAGAATCACAGATTTATCGTATTGATCATTACTTAGGAAAGGAAACTGTGCAAAATTTGCTAGTCACGCGTTTTGCGAATAGTATTTTTGAGCCCTTATGGAATCGTAATTATATAGATCATGTTGAGATAACGAATGCAGAGAGTGATGGGGTCGGGCTCCGAGGCGGGTATTATGATGGATCGGGTGCCTTACGTGATATGTTTCAAAACCATTTGCTACAAATCGTTTCCTTAATTGTTATGGAACCACCTATTGATGCTAATGCTGAGGAAATACGTAATGAAAAAGTGAAGGCGTTACGTTCGTTACGGGTTATGAATGATTACGAAACACTTCATTCGCATACCATTCGAGCGCAATATGTCAGCTCTCAAATTGATGGGGACGTAATTAAAGGCTATCGTGAAGAGGAAGGTGTACACCCAGAGTCGACTACCGAAACCTATGCAGCTATTAAGTTTTTTGTTGATAATTGGCGCTGGAAAGATGTGCCTTTTTACGTGCGCACGGCAAAGCGAATGCCAACGAAAGTAACGGAAGTTGTCATTCATTTCAAAACGCCACACCATCAGATATTTCAAGATGCTAGTATGTTTGATAAGGATAATAAACTGATAATTCGTATTCAACCTGATGAAGGTATACTTGTTAAATTCGGAGTAAAAGTGCCGGGGCAAGGCTTTAAGGTAGAGCGTGCTAATCTAGACTTTTATTATTCTAGCTTAACGGAAACGCATGTTATGGAGGCTTACGAGCGCTTATTGCTTGATGCGATGCAGGGAGATGCTACATTGTACGCAAGGGCAGACGAAGTGGAGGCAGCATGGACATTTGTTAACCCTATATTGGAGTATTGGAAAAAATCAGATGAAAAAGTATATGGTTATTCAGCCGGAGTTTGGGGACCTGAAAATGCCGATGATTTGATCGAAGGTTTTGGGATGTGGCGTAACCCTGGCCCTAATTTAGCGGATGATCAGGGCTTTTGTGTAATTTGTTAGAATGGATGACTGGTGACTGGTGACGGATGACGGATGATGGTGTTCTTTAAGTTTAGTATAATTATGAAGTTCGAGGGATATTACCCGTAATGATTTATGACAAGAATGTAATGGAATTAAAAATAGCTAAAACAAAACAGGAAGTTGCCATGCAATTTTCAAAGTATCTCGCCGAATTGACTGCTGGCAAAGAAGAATTTCATATGGCGCTTTCTGGTGGTAGTACTCCTAAAATTGTATTTGATGTCTTGGCGACTGAATTTTTAGATGAAATTGATTGGAGCAATGTTCATTTGTATTGGGGTGATGAACGCTGTGTTGCACCTGACGATGAACAAAGTAATTATAAAATGACCCTAGATCATTTGATTTCTAAAATTGCGATTCCGAAAGAAAATATACACCGAATCAAAGGAGAAAACGATCCGGAATATGAAGCAAAGCGTTATGCCAGTCTATTGGATAAGCAATTGCCGAAATTGAAGGGTATAGCGCAGTTTGACTTGGTGATTTTAGGTATGGGCGATGATGGGCATACGGCTTCTATTTTCCCGCATGAGATTGCCTTATGGCACTCTAAAAAGTATTGTGAGGTTGCCGAACACCCTGAATCTGGCCAACAACGGGTTTCACTGACAGGCGAAATAATTAATAATGCCCAGGTGGTATCTTTTTTAGTTACGGGGGCCGGCAAAGCGGAAAAGTTTCTCCGTATTAAAAACCGTGAAAGCAGCTATAAAGATTACCCAGCAAGTTTGGTACAACCGATCTCAGGAAAATTACTTTGGTTTTTAGATGAAGCCGCTGTAGGAATTATTTGAGATCAATAGTCACGTTTTCATCAAACAATGATGCCAAATAGTCTTTCGTTTCAAAGTTGCTTTCATCAAATTGCGTATCGCGAATAAAAGCAGCCTCTTTGCGAAATTTACTGCGTGCAAAACGACGCACTCCCTGTTTGTCATGTATTAACAAACCAGGTACTGCAACACTTTTTCCATCTTCTCCTTTAGCTACCATTGTAAAATAAGACGAATTGCAATGCCTTTTCTTTCCTGTGGTTATATTCTGAGATTCTACGCGAACGCCTACTACCATTGATGTTCTACCCGTATAGTTTATAGAGGCTTTTAAAGTCAATAATTCACCTACTTCAACAGGACTTCTAAAATCTACGCGATTTACCGAAGCAGTTACGCAATACTTTTGCGAATGTTTTGATGCACAAGCAAAGGCAATTTGATCCATAAGATTTAGAATATGACCGCCATGAATTTTCCCACCAAAATTGGAATGGGAAGGAAGCATCAATTCTGTTATCGAAATGCGAGACTCACGGGCAGTTTTAAATTTCTCCATCTTACAATTCTAATTTCGGTTCTTCCATATCTTCATCAATAGCAAAATCATCTTCTAGGGCTCTTTTTAAAATCGGCTCAGGAATAGATTTCTTTGCTTTAGCGCCCATCTTCTTTAATTTTTCGATACTGGTAATGATATTACCACGCCCTTCTACTAATTTATTCATAGCACCTTTATACTCACTTTTGGCATCGTCCATCTTTTTACCCACTTTGGTAAGGTCGCTAACAAAGCCTTCAAATTTATCGTAAAGTGCACCTGCTTGCCTAGCAATTTCGATCGCATTTCGCTGTTGTTTTTCATTATTCCACATCGTATCTATAGTACGTAAAGTCGCTAAAAGCGTGGAGGGAGTAACAATTACAATGTTTTGTTCAAATGCCTTATTATAAAGCGAATTGTCATTATTTATAGCAATGGCAAATGCAGGTTCTATAGGAATAAATAAAAGCACAAAATCTGGACTTTCCATTTCATACAAATCTTCATATTTCTTGGCCGATAATTGATCTACATGTCTTCGTAATGAATTGATATGGTCTTTTAAGAATTTTGCCTGAGTTTCGTCATCTTCTGCATTTACATACCGTTCATAATCAGTAAGTGAGACCTTAGAATCGACAATCATTTTCTTACCATCAGGGAGGTTAATAATAACATCAGGAAGCACGCGAGAACCATCTTCTAGGGTAAAACTTTGCTGTACAGTATATTCTCTATCTTTCTCTAAACCAGATTTTTCCAATACACGTTCAAGTACTAATTCCCCCCAATTCCCCTGCATTTTACTATCACCTTTAAGCGCCTTTGTCAAATTTTCAGCTTCTTGCGTAATTTTTAGGTTCTGCGTTTGGAGATTTAAAAGTTGTTCTTTTAGTGCAGAATGTATACTAATGTTTTCTTTTTGGCTTGCTTCAACTTTCTTTTCGAATAGCTGTATCTTTTCATTTAAGGGCATGAGAATATCCTTAATATTTTTCTCATTACGCGCTGTAAATTTTAAACTTTTCTCTTCTAAAATTTTATTGGCAAGATTTTCAAACTCTTTAGTGAATTTTTCTTGTAATTTTTCAACTTCCTGTTTTTGTTCGCTGTTTTTTAAATGGAGGTTCTCCATATCTGCTTCATAGCGTACGATTTGATTGCCTAACTGTTCTTTCTCCGTTTGTAAATTGGTTTTCTGTATTTCTGATTCTTGCAAACGCTGTTCAAGAACACTCAGATTATTCGCAAGTTGTTGTTGCCTTTCTTCAAGGGCACTCTGGCTAGATTTTGTTTTTAGGCTTTGTATGTAATTCCCTAAAAAATAACCTGCAGCGAGGCAGCCAAGAGCTAAGAGTAGATATATTAAAAATTCGTTCATTTGTTTTCAAAAGTGAGTAAGTAAATATACAAGTTTGACCCGCAAAATGAAACCCGCAACCTTTTTACTTTTGAATACCAAAGGTTCTTGTGTTTGCATCAAAAGAAATAGTATTGGCAGGGAATAAGTTATCAAATTCGCCTGCTGCAATAAGTTGGTCTGGGGTTCCGAAAGTGCTCCCCGTTTCTTTGAGTAAGATTATTTTATCGCAAAGTTGCAATACCATTTCTATTTCGTGACTGGTAAAGAGAATAGCTTTCTTTGTTTTTTTAGTGATCACGTTTAGTAATTTCAAAGTTTGCACTTTATGATATAAATCAAGGTGCGTGGTAGGTTCATCTAATAAAATAAGGGGTGTATCTTGGGCGAGTGCCCGAGCTACCATAACCCGTTGCAATTGACCATCGCTTAATTCATAACATTTAGAATCGCGCAAATCATGGAGCTCAACCATATGTAGCGCTTCTGAAATTTTACGAATATCATTTTCGGTTAAGGTGCCAATCCAGTTTGTATAAGGCTGCCTTCCTAAAGCAATCAGTTCTTGTACTGTTAGATTTTTTGAAGCTATGGGTTCCGTTAGAACAACACTGACTTTTGACGCGAAGTCTATTGGATTGATATTATTTATTGACTTTTCAGCAATGCTAATACTTCCAGAAAGCGAAGCTTGTAAGTTGCCTAGTGTTCTGAGTAAAGTAGATTTTCCTATGCCGTTAGCACCGACAATACCTGTTAACTCTCCGGATTGGGACTCAAAAGAAACCCCATCAATAACCACCGTTTTACCATAGCCGATACTAAGGTCTTTTACTTCTAAGATGCTATGTTGGCTATGGGTATTCAAAACAACATTTTTCTTTTTCGGGTTAATAACCAAATGACCACAGGGGCTCCAATGATACTCGTTATAGCATTTATGGGTAGCACACTTTCGGAACCTGGTAATTGGGCTACGATATCACATAGTAGCATTAAAATTGCTCCGTATAATAGTACTGCTGGCAACAGTATTTTGTGATCTGTGATGTTAAATAGTTGCCGCGTTAAATGCGGTACGGCGAGCCCCACAAAAGCAATCGGACCTGCAAAGGCAGTAACGCTTCCTGCTAATAAAGCGGTAGCGATGATGATGATGTATCTTGATTTTTTTAATCGCACACCTAAGCTTCGCGCATAATTTTCTCCAAGTAATAGGGCATTCAAAGATTTTATAGAAGCAATACTTAAGGTGATTCCCAGAAAAACTATTCCCGTAAGTAGGGAAAGTTGTGACCATGATAAATCTCCTAGACTACCAAAAGACCAATATACATAGCGTTGTAGTTCTTCCGAAGTCGTAAAATAAGAGAGTACGCTGACGATGGCTGCCGTAATGCTGCCAAACATTAAACCTATTATTAAGAGTGCCATGGTATCTTTTACCCTCGATGCCACAGATAATACGGCTAACAACACTAAAAAACTTCCTAAACTCGCTCCAATAGCAAGTGAAATACTATGGGCAGCCTCGAAAGTTGCTAGACCTGAGAAAACGGAAGCACCCATAAGAAGTAGTGCCGCCCCTAAACTTGCGCCAGAGCTAATCCCCAATACAAAAGGCCCAGCGAGCGGGTTTCGAAACAAGGTCTGCATTAAAAGACCGCTTATGGATAAAGCACCACCGGTAAGTATGGCGGTGAATGCTTTGGGTATCCTGTAATTCCAAATAATGTAATGCCACGATTCGTTTTCAGTTTTTCCAGTAAATAATTCACCAATTATGTTTTTAAAAGGAATTGTAACAGATCCTAGACTGATATTCAATATGAAACATAATGCTAGAGCAAATAGCAGCAGTAAAAATGAAAAACGGTATTTAGAAAGATTTTTCAAACTATTCTAAAGGCTTAAAGAAAACGGTTTTGTATGAGGGTAAAAGCTCAGGATGAAAAATATGGATAAGGTCTTTTAAAACCAAATCAGGTCGTTGAGGAGCCAGTTCATAATACAATAAGCCACCCGTAGCACCTTTTGTATTTGCAAAAGTATACGCTTTTTTATTCTGAAAAGAAGTGAATTGTGCGTAATGCGCACTAGCTTCTTTCATTGCTTTATAGGAGGTGAACTGCGCAGGGCCAATCCAGTAATCTGCTTTTTTGCCTTTTGACAAAACGCTCTCCCAGCTTAAAGAAAGGCTTCCCGTTTCTTGGTTTTCTTGCCATAAATAAGTGGCATTGGCATCATCTAAAAATTGAGCGGCCCAGCTTTTTCCTGCGGGCAGATACCAAACATCTTTGTACATGGCTCCACTGAGCACTGTTGGTGTTTTTTTTGCGCCTTGCGCCAATTTTTTGGCTTGCGCATAAGACTCTTCTATTGCTCTAAAAACACTATCAGCCTGAACCTCTTTATTGAAAAAAGGAGCGAAAAATTTAATCCATTCCGCTTTTCCCAAAGGCGTTTCTTCAGCCCAGTCGCCATTGTATACAACTGGAATATTTGACCTTTGTAAGGTTTCGTAGGTTTTATTTTGGCTGTTTATGCTAAAACCAATGACTACATCAGGCTTCATGGCTAGTACCATTTCGGTATTCAGTGATTCGTTATTGCCAAGTTCTGTTACGAATCCGTCATCAATTCGTTTTCGAGTTTTTATTGAGGAAATGTATTTCGTGTCAGGAAAACCTTTGAGTTTATTTTCAACACCCAGGGCTTCTAATGCAGGAATATGAGTCGTTGACGTTGCTACAATCTTCTCAATAGGAACACCAATAATAGCGTCGTAGTTATCTTCGTTTAAGGTAATTCGAGCTATTTTTTCCTTAGGAACTAAGGCGTAGGTAAAACTAGCCTCGGCATTAGGCCATGGCGAAGTGATTTTTATGATGCTAACTCCGTTCTTTAGTTTTTCAATGGAAAACCCTTTTGCAAAAGTAATATCCATTTGCTTTTCGGAATCCGCTGGATTTAATACAACTTTTTTCTCCTTACAAGAAATGAAAAGGAGGGTTAAGAGAAGGTATATAAGTGTTTTTGATCGAATTAAAATCTGCATTTTTCAAAAGTAGTATTATTTAATCTTTCATTTAATAGATTAAACAAAATGTTTACTTTTACCTCGAATTTTGGTTTTCATTACTTTTTGAAGTCGTGAAATTAAAAGGGAATCTGGTGTGAATCCAGAACTGTTCCCGCAACTGTAAACATATGCTGATTCGTTTCGGCATCTTTCTTGAAAAGGAAAGTTGTTATTTACTGCAATACCACTGTCCGCCAGCTGGAGGATGGGAAGGTTAATAACAAAAATGTAAGTCAGGAGACCTGCCATCTTTCAAACAACTATTGTTAAACTTTCGGGATAAAAGTTTTACGAATGATAACATGCATATCGTAACCCGGTAACAGATTAAAAAATGAACAAATACTTTATGAGTACTTGCGCTGCTGCTTTGGCATGCGCCAATAATTTTGCGCAAGAGGTACAAAAAGACACTATGGCTTTACAGCAATTAGATGAAGTGGTGGTTAGTGATTCTCGATTTCCGCTACAGCGAGAAAAGTCTGGTAAAACAGTTATAAAAATTGATGCAGCTGAAATAGAAAGAAACCAAGGTAAATCAATTGCAACACTATTAAATACAAAGGGTGGTTTTGAGATTGCATCGAGTAGAGGAAGAAATGGTGCTGTTTTAGGTGTTTTTGCACGAGGGGGAAGAGGGCGTCAAGTACTTATAGTTATTGATGGTGTTCGTGTGGCGGATCCTTCTTCATTTTCATCAGAGTACGATTTGAGGTTATTATCTCTAGCTAATATAGAATCTATTGAGATCATAAAAGGAGCTGCCAGTACACTATATGGGCCGAATGCGGCCACTGCGGTCATAAATATTACCACCAAAAAAGTAGCGGATAAGAAAATTGCTTTGAATGTTGCTTCCAGTATTGGGACAAACCAAACCGCTGCAAACCAAAACTATACCCTTTCAGATTTTACGAACGCAGTTCATATTAGTGGCACATTAGATAAGTTGACTTATGCTGTTGGTTTTGCAAATACTTATGCCGATGGATTATCGGCTTTGGTTACGGAGACCGATGAGAAAGATCCGTTTTCTAAAATTAGTACTGATATTAAATTAGGCTATAATTTCTCTACAGCATTTGACTTAAATTTTTATTTTAATCAAACGAAAGTCAAAAACGCTTTTGACGAATCTTTCGGCTTAATAGATGCACCGTATCAATTTCTTTCGAAACAAGAACGTGTGGGAATGTATGCCAATTATAATTATGAGAAAGGTGCAGTACACTTAAAAACAGCATTTAGCGACTATAATTCGGAGAGTATTAGCGCTTTTCCGAATACTTTTTCAGCGGAAAATATTGTTTTGGATATTTATAATACGCACAACTTTAACGATAAGTTTTATACGGTATTTGGTCTTAATTATATAGAAGATAAGGCTGACTTAGAAATGCAAGAAAAGTTTAGCATTACGGACCCGTATGCCAACTTGGTATATTTAACTGATTTCGGACTTCACTTGAATCTTGGGACCCGATTGAATATGCATTCAGAATATGGGAGCAATTTTGTGTATAATGTAAACCCATCTTTTGTTATACCTTCTGGTGAGGGATATTTTAAATTGTTGAGTTCGTATGCAACATCATATATCACGCCTAATTTAACCCAGTTGTTTGGTGCCTTTGGAGCTAACTCTGATTTAGAGCCTGAAAATGACAGAACCATAGAAGGAGGTTTAGAATATTCGAAAGACCAAAAACTTCGAGTAAGTGCTCTGTATTTTAATCGCAAAGAAGAAAATTTTATCACGTTTGATCCGGTGACGTTTGGTAGTATTAATGCCGCAAATACCATTGATGCTCAAGGTGTTGAAATAGAATTTGATTGGAGGGCTTCCAAAGAACTACAACTGAATATGAATTATACTTTTACAGAGCGCAAAGGTGATAATGCGATTCGTTTGCCAAAACATAAGTTGAATGCCAACATAGCGTACACTTTCTCGCCGCGCTTGTATGGTTCAGTATCTTACACCCTTACTGGGAAGCGATTTGATTCTGATTTCGGAGTATTCCCCGCCGAAGAAGTTGCTTTAGAACCCTTCTCTCTTATTGATTTGTATTTAGGCTATACTATGATTCCCAATAAACTAAAGGTGTTTTTTAGTGCCAACAATCTTTTAAATGAAGAATTTACCGAGATATTAGGTTTTACAACAAGAGGTAGAAATATTCGCTTAGGTTTTAATTTGAACTTATAACCAAAAGAAAAGGCTCCGTGAAATACGGAGTCTTTTTTTATAGTTTCTTTTAGCTATTCTATGTCTATAAACGGGAGTTCTGTAACGTACATATTATCTTTTAATGGCGTAAACATTTTAGAACTGGTCAAAATTGTAGCAGGCATTTTAACTGTGAAATTGGTCTTGCCTGATCCTGTTATTTGACCAATGGCCCTAGCAAGCAAGGGTTCATTTTGATCGCCTAAGATACCCAGATTAGCTAAATCTTCTTCTAAAGCAATTTCAGGAACCAATCCGGCAGTATAATCTGAAAAACCATCCGCATTTTCATTTCTACCAATAAGGGGTTGAATTGCCCAACTATTGCCACTTTTAATTTTGTTTTTTCGTTCTTGACTGAAAATATATCTGTTAGCTCTATCGTCGACCATCGTAATAGAAAATTCGTTTTTACCTCTGGTAGTTTCACCAATCTGAATCACATCGACATAAGGATCTAAACCATTAATTACCAATTCACTAGCCGATGCCGTACCTGTAGTGGTGAGCACATACACTTTACTAAGATTTAAAGAATTTATGGAGTTGCCGTTAGTCAATTTATTAGCAAAAAAACGTCGTGTTTCTGTTTCGTTTTCTTCAAGTATAGCCTGATACTTGGCATTATATCGTGATTTTAAAAAAACATCATTGGTATTGGTGTCATAAATCATGCTCGATAAAAACGTCGCACTTCGTACCGAACCACCTGAATTGTATCTTAAATCGAGTACCAAATCAGTGACTCCTGAAGATTTTAAACGGCTAAAAGCTTCATTGAGTTCCTGGTCGTATTCGTTTGTAAACCCATTGTAAACGATGTATCCTATTTTTTTATCGCCAATTTCAAATACCTTATCTAAAAACACAGGATTCTCTGAAAGTCCTTCTTCTTTGGTTAGTGTTACTTCATCAGTTCCTTGAATAACTTCTCCATCGATAATAGAAGCTAGGGTTAACGTATAGGTATTAGATTCACCAAACAATAAATCACGAAAGTTTGTAGTATTTAATGTCTGCCCATTAACTGCTGTAAATAAGTCGCCCCTACGTATTTGTTTGGTTGCTGCATCAGAATTGGGAATAATATAGCGTACATAACCAAAAACATCTTCACTATCTTGAAACTTAACAAGTCCAAATTCTAGTCCGTTACTTCTAGAAATTCCTGCTAACTGATTCGTGAGTTGAACAAAATCATCTGAAAGAAAGCTAAATCGATCCTCTGAAAATCGCAGTTTATTATTAAAAAAATCCTCTGGATTGTCTTCAGATAATAAGAATTCTGTGTATTCTTTAGAACCTTCAGCACTTATAGGAAATCGATCATCACCCAAATTAGGAACCTCATTGTACCAGAAATACCAATAATTCATAGCTTTCCACATGAAATCTTGTACATCGGCACCAGAATTAGCTTCAGCTTCAACCGTTTTTGGGATAATTAAGTCTTCCTCTTTATTACATGAAATTCCAAAAACAAAAAGTACTAGTATTAGGGTTAATTTTTTCATCTCGCGCAAGGGATCTTCTGGTTATTCTAATATACTATAGTTGGATAACGCATAAACCTTATTCTTTATTTGAATCTAACGAAAAAGCTTCAGGTTTTAAGATTCCGTCCATGAGCATCATATTATTTGTGCCTTTCATGATTGCAGAACTTGAAACAAGTTCAGCTTTAGGAAAAGGAAGACTTGTACTAAAGCGAGATTTTGAACTTACCCCTGTAATTATGTTGAGCGCTAAGTTTAACAGCGGATCTGATCGTTCGCCTAATACGCCTAAATTAGCAATGTCTTCTTCTAATTCATTATCGGGCACCAAACCAGCCGTATAATCTGAGAAGCCATCTGCATTCTCATTTCTACCTAATAAAGGCTGTATGGCCCATTGATTATCAGGGTTTATATTACCTTCTCTATCTTCATCGTAAAAGAAATTATTGGCACGATCATCAACAAAAGTCACCGAAAATTCATTTTTACCAACAGTTCTTTCACCGACCTGAACAACATCAACATAAGGCTCTAAGCCGTTAATTACAAGCTCACTTGCAGATGCTGTTGAACCCGTGGTAATAATATAAACTTTATCTAAGTTTAATGCATTAACTGGTGAACCACCAATCGTTGTAGAAATAAAATTTGTTGGAGCGCCGTTACCTGCTTGAAGCTTATCATTAAAACGAGGTTGTAAGAATATTTCATCTGTATTTGAACCATTATTATATATTGAACTTGCAATTTGTACAGCGGATGATACGCGACCACCACCATTATATCTGAAATCTAAAATAACTTCATCAACGCCGGCTGCTTTAAAGTCTCCAAATGCATCATTTAATTGCTCATCAAAATTTGCAATGAAGGAATTGTACAATAAATAACCTACTTTAATTCCGTTTTCTTCAATAACCTTGCTAATGAGTATTGGGTTCTCAACAAAGTTCTCGACTTTAGTTAATGAAACTTCCATACCATTAGGCGTGATTGTATTGTTGTCAATACTCGCTAAATTCAAAGTATACGTGTCTTGATCACCAAAAAGTAAGTCTCTGAAATTCGTTCTATTTAGCGTTTGACCATTAACCCCAGTGAATACATCACCCCGTTTAATTTCTTTGGTTGAGGCATCAGAATCATTCGCAATATAATTTACAACACCGTATACATCATCGCTATCACTAAAAGCAAATAAATTAAAATCGAGTCCGTTACTTTTTGAAACTCCTTGAAAACGTTGCACTAAATCTTTATAATTCTCACTTAAGAAACTAAACCTATCAATAGCGGCAGCATCGCCTACCACATTTCTGTGTTGATAGCAAATATTAAAGAAAAAGTCTTCAGGATCTGCCTGAGAAGATAAGAATTCAACATATGCTTCTTGATCGTCTATTTTACTATCGTCTAAATCGTCAACATCAGCTTGCCAAAAATAATAAGCGTTCATCGCTAACCACATGAAGTTTTGAACGGGAAAATCGGCAACAGTATTTACTGAGGTTGGTGCACCACCATCATCATCATTTTTTTTACAATTTGTAAAAATAAACCCAATGGCTACAACTAATAAAAGATACTTTTTCATATATAATTTAGTTTAAAGTAAATTCATCGCAGTGATGAAATTTTTAATTCTTATTTTATTTAGTACGCCTCATAAAATAAAAATTACATGAGGAAAGCTATATGCTAGTGAAATAACAATTTATTTCTCAAAAACCCTACCAGTTTTAGAATTACCATTATTACTATCAAAATGAAGGCAAGATATAGTGTAGAATAAAAAATGAAAGCCCTAAAAATAGGGACATTGCGGATAATAAAAAATAAATTGTAACAAAATTAGATGATCTTCGTCTTCCTATTGTAAACGGTTAAGAACAGCTTGCAAAACAACAACCAACGAATGCAGCAGTCAGAATTTTTAAATGTGGTAATGCCCTTTAAGGATAAACTCTTTAGGTTAGCAAAAAGATTGCTAGTCTCAACGGAAGAGGCTGAAGATGCTACGCAAGAAATTTTATTGAAGTTGTGGACAAAAAACACATCTTTTGACCGATATAAAAGTGTTGAGGCTTTTGCGATGACGATGACTAAGAATTTTTGTCTAGATCGATTAAAGTCAAAACAAGCTGGCAATTTGAAGTTGGTACACAGTAATTATCAAGAGAAAGGGAGTCTGTTGCAAAAACAGATTGAAGCGAAAGATAGTGTCAATTGGGTAGAACGAATTATGGCTGAATTGCCCGAACAACAAAAAATGGTTTTACAATTGCGAGATGTTGAGGAATATGATTATGACGAAATAGCAGAAATGTTAGATATGCAACCGACAGCGGTTCGCGTTGCCTTATCAAGAGCAAGAAAAACAGTAAGAGAAAAATTAGTTCAAAAACATAGTTATGGAATTGGATAATATTGAAAAGTTAATAGAAAAGTATTTAGAGGCTACAACGACCGTTGCTGAAGAAAAAGCACTTAAAGTCTATTTCGCTCAAGATGAGGTTGCAAGTCATTTAGAACAGTACGCACCCATGTTTCGCTATTTTTCAGGGGCTAAAGAAGAACAGTTTACACAACAAGTAGCTTTAGATCAAATCGCAAATGCAGCACCTAGAAGAAAAAAAGCTAATTATAAATGGCTTTCTGTAGCGGCAGTTGGGCTGCTGATGTTCGGTCTATATTTTGGTAATATTGAAACAAAATTAGAGGAAGAATACACCCAAGAAGAAATAGCACAGGCGCAGCAAGCTTTGAGTCTTTTGTCTATGAACTTTAATAAAGGTTCTCAACAATTAGCTCATTTAAAAGAATTTGAAAAAAACACTAATAAATTTTTAATAAAGTAATAACCCCCGTAAATAATTAATTTAAGACATGAAAAATCTAATAGTATTAAGCGTATTAATCCTTTTGCCCTTTGTAAACTTTAGTCAAGAAATTTTTGACAAATATGAAGATAACGACAATGTGACCTTTGTTGCAATGCAGCCAAAAATGTTTCAAATGTTGGCGAAGATGAGTGTTAATTCTGATGACCCTGAGGCCCAAGAATTTTTTGAATTTGTAAACTCAATTACAAGTTTTAAGGTTATTCAGACAGAAGATAAATCTATTTCTAATGACATTAGTTCATGGGTTACCAATAGATTAAAAAACACAACTTATGAGGAGTTAATGCGTATTAAAGATGGTGACTCAAATGTAAAGTTTTATGTTAAAGAAGGAAAGGATGATGATCATGTAAAAGAGCTTTTGATGTTTGTTACTGGCATAAAAGATATGAATATTGAAATTAATGGAAAAAAGATAGAAACCGTATTATTATCCTTGACAGGAGACATTAATTTGCAAAAAATTGGAAAGCTAACTGAAAAAATGGATTTACCAGGAGGCGACAAATTAGGTAAAGCAACTAAAGAAAAAAATTAATAACAATTAGTAACATCAATCATTAATAAATCAATGCTGGTTCACGTAAAGAGAGTCAGTTAAAAACAAAACAGTCATGAAAAAATTAAGTCTAGTAGTAGCAATCGCAATTTTACCCTTATTCGGTTTTTCACAATCCGTATTCGATAAGTATGAAAATATGGATAATGTGGGTACCGTGATCATTAATAAAGGAATGATCGATTTAGTTTCGAAAATTGGAAGTATGGCCGATGATGAAGAGGCCAAGGAATTTGCCGAAATCGCTCAAGGAATTAAAGGCATTAAAGTTTTCATAACAGAAGATAAAGGAGTGTCATCAAGTATGAGTGCTACAGTCAAAAAATACTTAAAATCTTCTTCAATGGAAGAATTAATGCGCGTAAAAGATAAAGATGTCAATGTCAAATTTTACATCAGAAGTGGTAAAGACCAAGATCATGTAAAAGAACTTCTAATGTTCGTGTCTGGTATTAAAGATGTAGACCTTGATGTGAATGGAAGAAAATTCGAAACTGTCTTAGTTTCAATGACGGGCGATATTGATTTAAATAAAATAGGAGAGATCACTAATAAGATGGATTTACCTAAAGATCTTAAAAAGGCAAAAAAAGGTAGACGTTAATACAAACAGATTCGTGCAGTTGTCGTATTTTATTTGAGACAACTGTTGCGTTTAAAAAAGTAAAGTCATGAAAAAAATATACGTGTCAATATGCTGCTTAATTGTTGTTTTGGTTACGGCCTGTTCTTCAACACAAAGTTTGCAAGAATATTATGTAGATAGTGCTGAGAATCCTAATTTTCTATCTTTTGACCTGCCGGCTAGTATATTAAATTTAGAGAAAGTAACATTGACTAATACGCAGACTGAAGCCCTTGAATCACTACGTAAATTGAACATACTTGCTTTTCGAATGACAGAAGACAATGTCGCGTCTTATCAGGTCGAGAAAGGGAAAGTAAAAACAATTTTGAAAAACAGAGATTTTAATGAATTAATGCGAATGAATACGCCTTATGGCAAGGCGACGATCAAATATTTGGGAGATACCGACGCCATTGACGAAGTAATTGTTTACGGAGATAATAAAGAAAAGGGATTTTTACTAATTCGCGTTTTAGGTAATGATATGAAGCCTGAAAATATGATGCATTTGCTTGAAGCAATTCAAAAATCAGATTATAAAGGAGAAGGTTTGGAACGCTTAGAAGATTTATTTAAAAGTTAAAAAACGTTACTTCCTCATATAAAACTCGTTGCTAAAGTTTAGCAACGAGTTTTTTGTTTAAACAAAACCTATGTTTTTAGTGTTCTTTGCGAATTAGTTAAAATATTAATTTCTAATGCTTATATTTCGGCAACTATAAACATATATAATAAATTTAAACACTTAACAATTATGAAAGACACACAAGTATTGATTGACAAAGCAATTGATTTTGCCACTGATTATGGTCCTAAAATTATTGGCGCAATTGTCATTTATATTATAGGCTCATGGGTCATTAAAAAATTGATGGGGGTTTTGAAGAAGGTGATGATGAAAAAAGACTATGATGAAGCACTTCAAAAATTTCTTTTGAACCTAGTAAGTTGGGCTTTAAAGATTTTCCTAATTATCATGGTAATTTCAAAACTTGGAGTAGAAACTACAAGTTTTGCTGCTATAATTGCCGCTGCTGGTCTGGCGATTGGCTTGGCCTTGCAAGGATCGTTAGCTAATTTCGCGGGTGGCGTATTACTTATTATTTTCAAGCCGTTTAAAGTAGGCGACCTCATTGAAGCACAAGGTATTACAGGAGTGGTTAAGGAAATTGAAATTTTCACAACGAAATTGACTACACCTGATAACAAATTGGCAATTGTGCCGAATGGTGCTATGGGTAATGGTAATATTGTTAATTACACGGCTGAAGGTAAAATTAGAGTCGACACGATGGTAGGCATCGGTTATGATGAAAATATAAAACAAGCGAAAGATGTATTGCTTGAAGTATTGACGTCGAACCCGAAAGTACTCAAAGACCCGGCTCCTTCTGTGAATGTTGCGAATTTAGGAGATAGTTCAGTGGACCTTGCGGTTCGTCCTTTTTGTAAACCTGAAGATTATTGGGATGTTTTCTTTGCAACCGTTGAAGGAAGCAAATTAGCATTAGATAAAGCTGGTATTGAAATACCTTATCCACACGGAGTTGAAATCCAAAAAGAGGGATAAGTTCTACAATTTCTTATAAAATAAAAGACCGCTAGTACAGCGGTCTTTTTTATTTCGTTTCAAAAATACAATCAGATAAATCAGATACCGGTGTAATTGCTTGGCGTTATTGCTTTCAGTTCAGTTTTAATCGTATCAGAAACTTCTAGCGTATCTATAAAAGTTGCAATAGATTCTTTGTTGATTACTGTGTTTGTTCGCGTGAGTCCTTTCAAGGCTTCGTAAGGGTTAGGGTACCCTTCACGTCTTAAAATAGTTTGAATAGCTTCTGCAACAACAGCCCAATTATTTTCTAGATCTTGTTCAAATTTTTCTTTGTTTAAAAGTAATTTGTTGAGACCTTTTAAGGTAGATTGAAATGCTATCATCGTGTGAGCAAAAGGCACTCCGATATTGCGTAATACCGTACTATCAGTAAGGTCACGCTGTAATCTTGAAACTGGAAGTTTCGCAGATAAGTGTTCAAATATAGCATTTGCCAAACCAAGATTGCCTTCTGAATTTTCAAAATCAATAGGATTCACCTTATGCGGCATGGCGGAAGAGCCGACTTCTCCATCCTTAATTTTTTGCTTGAAATAGTCCATAGATACGTAGGTCCAAAAATCTCGATCTAAGTCAATAATTATGGTGTTTATTCTTTTTAATGTATCAAATAGAGCAGCCATATGATCATAGTGTTCAATTTGAGTTGTCGGAAAAGAATGATGTAAGCCTAGTTTTTCTTGTACAAATTGTTGACCAAAAGCTTTCCAGTCAATACTGGGGTATGCAACTTTATGGGCGTTATAATTGCCCGTTGCGCCACCAAACTTAGCAGCACTGGGGATGTCATTTAACAAATTGAACTGTTCTTTTAGCCGCTCAACATAGACTTCAATTTCCTTTCCTAATCGGGTTGGTGATGCCGGTTGACCATGTGTTCGCGCTAACATTGAAATATCAGCCCATTCGGTGACTAATGTTTTTAGTTTTTCAACCATCTCAAAATACGCAGGTACATAAACCTCATTCATGGCTTCTTTTAAGGAAAGTGGAATAGCTGTGTTATTGATATCTTGAGATGTCAAACCAAAATGAATAAACTCTTTGAAAGTAGCTAAACCCAGGGCATCGAATTTTTTCTTAATAAAATATTCAACGGCCTTTACATCATGATTGGTTACTTTTTCAATGTCTTTAATTTCTTGAGCATCCATGGCGTCAAAATTCAGATATATCTCACGGAGCGACTCGAATTTTGCAGTGTCAAACGTCTCTAATTGCGGCAACGGAATTTCACATAAAGCGATAAAATATTCAATTTCAATTCGTACACGATACTTTATTAAGGCTTCTTCTGAAAAAAAAGGAGCACAATTGGTTACTTTGTTTCTATAGCGCCCGTCAATAGGCGAAATTGCGTTAAGTTGATTTAATGCCATTTGAAGCAGAATTGAAATTTTTCAAGCCGTAAAGGTAACTAATAGTTCAAGAGATTAAAAGCATATCAACTACAAGTTCAAATAGTAATACCGCTAGAAGAAAACTATAAATTAAGCCTTGATTTTAGACAAGGTCATGCGCGCTCTAGCTTTATAAGCCGCACCGCCCGAGCTATAGTTTTGCTCTAAAATGAGTTGTAGTTCAGCATGTATCCAGTTAAACTTTCTTCCTAACAACAATAAGCAGGTCATAGAATATGCTTGAGTTGCGACTTTATGATCACCGATGAGCCAATCGAAACATGCAGTGGTAATCATCTGCAAATGTTTCTCTTGAAGGGTTTCTATGATTTTTGAGTCTTTTTTTTGAAAATACCCTATAATTAAATACTCACATATTTTAGCAGCTGGACGAATAGAAGAATGACGCGTAAGCACTCCAATATTATTCGTGAAAAACGTGATATATGGAAATAGATATGGTAAATTTTCCTTAGCCGTGAATTCTAAAACCCAGCAGGCTTTTGATGAAATTTGACTCGTGTCTTCAAATGCGATTTCGAGCAATGGCTGAATGAGATGAGGGTTTTTAGAAACGAGTATTGCCATTTCTAGTCGTTTTTCTCTTGAATGATTTACATAATCTAATGTGGCAATCAATTGTGCCTTATCCATAAATATTGTACTTTACAATCCCCTCAAAATTCAATATGAAAATAGTAAAAAAAGTGGCAATTGTCCTTTTATTGGTATTTATTGCGCTTCAGTTTTATCGCCCCAAAAAAAACCAATCTAACGGTAATCATTCTGCACAATTTTTAACCGAGACGAATCCTCCACCAGATATAAAAGTATTGCTTCAACAAACCTGCTATGATTGTCATAGCAATAATACCGAGTACCCATGGTATAATAATATTGCTCCTGTATCATATTGGTTAGCCAACCATATTAAAGATGGAAAAAAACACTTGAATTTTTCCGATTGGGAGCGTTATTCCTTAAAGAAAAAAGATCATAAGCTCGAAGAAATTGTCGAAATGGTCGAAGCTGGCGAAATGCCTTTAAATGAATATACATGGACGCATGAAGAAGCAAAACTAAGCGATGAACAACGGAAAGCTGTTGTAATGTGGGCTAATCAAACTAGAGCACTGTATCAATTAAGTCGTCAACCAAAATAGAAACACCTTTAGCAGCGGTATCTTCAATTATTTTTAAATTTTTATAACGTGAAGAGTCTACCGTCGGTTTGGGGTCAATAAAATATATCGCAGTTTCTTCTGGTACAAAATTAATAAGACTCGCTGCCGGATATACTTGCATGGAGGTGCCAATAATTATTAAAATATCTGCTTGCTCCGTTATTTGAATGGCTTTGTCAAGTAATGGTACTTGTTCGCCAAACCATACGATATGTGGTCTCAACTGATGTCCTTGGGCGCATAAATCCCCTAGATGTAGATCATTTTTCCAGTATTGTATATCATTTTCATTAGCCGTGCTTCGAACTTTAAGCAATTCACCGTGAAGATGTAGCACTTGAGTACTGCCTGCCCTTTCATGTAAATCATCAACGTTTTGTGTAATGATGTACACCTCAAAAAAACGTTCTAGACGAACCAAAGCCTCATGAGCTCGATTGGGTTTTACCTCAAAAAGTTGCTTACGCCTTTGATTATAGAAATCGAGAACCAATCCGGGGTTTTTAGCAAAACCTTGAGGAGATGCTACTTCCATAACATCATGTCCTTCCCATAAACCACCAGCATCTCTAAAGGTATTGATGCCACTTTCAGCACTAACGCCGGCACCAGTCAGTACAACAATTTTTTTCTTCATTCTTTAAAAATATACTTTTATTATATTCGATTTATGATTGATCATCAATTGTTATCTTATTTAGAAGAATTTATTTCTGAAGAACGCAAAGCACGTTTTTTAGAAATATTAGAACAACGTACCAAGTATATTACTGTGGCAATAGAAGATGTATATCAAATGCACAATACCAGCGCGGTCTTGCGAAGTTGTGAAATATTTGGTATTCAAGATGCGCATGTCATTGAAGCACGTAATAGAAAACAATTGGATAAAAACATTGCCATGGGTGCTGAAAAATGGGTTGATGTTCATAGTTATAACACTACCCAATCGTGTATTGACACTTTGAAAGGTAATGGATATCAGATTATCGCTACCACTCCGCATCGCGATGATTGTCTATTGCCTGATTTTAAAATAGAGAATAAAATTGCTTTGTTCTTTGGTACCGAAAGAGATGGTTTAAGCGCTACTGTCATGGATGAAGCTGATGGGTTTCTTAAGATAGGAATGCAAGGTTTTACTGAAAGTTTCAATATTTCAGTTTCAGCTGCTATAATTTTGCAACAACTGTCTACGCAGTTAAAAAAGTCAGACTTTAACTGGCAACTTACGGAAGCAGAAAAATTAGAAAAGCGATTGGATTGGACAAAAAAAAGTATCAAAAGTATTGATTCAATTTTAACACGTTATGAAGGCCGTAAATAACTATTTTCACTACATTTAAACTCATAACCAACTAAATTTATTCATTATGATGACTGCACTCTACATCATTGGTGGGCTGTTAGCCCTAATTCTTCTTTTACATCTTTTAGGGCCTAAGAATTATGAAGTATTTAGAACTGTTCAAATAGCTAGGCCTCAATCTGAAGTATTTACCTATTTAAGGTCTTTAAAAAATATGGATGATTGGTCGCCATGGGCAAAAAAAGATCCAAACATGCAAAAAAAATTTACAGGTACCGATGGTGAGGTTGGATCTGTAAGTTATTGGAATGGAAATAAAGCGGTGGGCGAGGGTGAACAAGAAATAAAAAAGATTATTAATAATGACCGTATTGAGTCAGAATTACGATTTTTAAAACCCTTCAAATCTACTTCTGATTGTTATTTAGATGTCAATGATATGGGTTCTGGTATTACTGAAGTAAAATGGGGATTTACAGGAAAAAATAAGTTTCCGATGACCATTATGTCTTTATTTAAAAGTATGGATAGCATGGTTGGGCCTGATTTTGAGGAAGGTATGGCGAGTTTAAAAGCTAAATTAGAAAGTTAAGTTTTATGGTAGGATGGTTTGAAATACCGGTTTTAAATATGGATCGGGCAAAGAAATTTTATGATATTGTATTTGACATCTCAATTACAATTCATGAATTCGGGGAATTTAAAATGGGATGGTTTCCCAATGACCCAGAAAAGAAGGGAGCCACGGGTTCACTTGTGCAACATGAAATGTACAAACCCAGTACAACTGATGGCGCGCTGGTTTATTTTTCTTGCAAGGATGTATCAAAGGAGTTAGGTAAAGTAGCTGCTGCTGGAGGAACTATTCTCAAACCCAAAACTCAAATAGGCGAGGGGCATGGTTTTATGGCTTTATTTGCTGATACAGAAGGAAATAGAATTGCCTTACATTCAAATAATTAATAAATCAGTCTTATTCAAGCAGCTCTAAAAGCGCAATATCGTAAGCGTTATTTAAAGTAACTTTACCGTTTTTAACAATTACCTCAGTTTCAGAATAGCGGTCAAATAATTTTGTGCCATTCCCAAAAAAACCTTTAACCCAAAGTGATTTTTTTCCCTTAGGCAAGTCTAGACCTACGACTACTTTATCTTTAAATTCATCTTTGACGAAGGTTCTACTAAACACATAGGGTTTTTTTGCCAATCGCTTATGCTTGCCTGCGCCAACTGCTGGATGATTGTTTCTAAACTGACCTAATTTTTGCCAATGTTTTAAAATGTTCTGCGTAGTTTCTGAGCTGTCAATAGCTTTCCAGTTCATAAACGACCTCAAAGTAGCATCACCTTGGGTACCCTCGATAATAAGGTTGCGAGCACTTTCATCACCATAATATACCTGCGAAGTCCCCGGTGTCAAGAGTAGTACATTAGCTGTTCTGTATGGTTGGCTTCTGTCTTTGTCAAAAGGTTGGCCATCATCATGTGAAGTAAGGTAATTCACAACTCCTTTTCCCTTAAATTGATTGTGAAGCAAGCTGTTGTACTTTTTAAAAATGGTTTCATAATCTGAGTGCCCATCTGTCTTTAGCTCAAAGTTGATTAGACTATTAAATCCGTAATTAAAATAATCTACTTTTTTATCACTAAAGTCATATTCTCTTCCTCCAGAAATACCGTAACCATATACTTCGCCCATCATATAAAATGGGGTGTCATCTAGTACGTCAGTTGCATTTTTCTTTTTCCAGGTTTCAAAAGCGTAGGAAGCTTCTTCATAAAGTTCTTCCCAAGCAATTTCATCGGCATGTTTAACCGTGTCTACACGATAACCATCAATACCAAAATCTTTGACATAATCAGTCAGCCATTTAATAATATATGCTCTTGGGGTTCTTGCATAACCCGTACGTTTAAAAAACACGGCTAATTCATCTAATTCGTCTGCTAGTCTTCCTTCATTCTTCCATTTGGCAAGTAGGGCATCGGGTAATTTTACGGCAGTTTCAGATTCGGTAAGAATATCTGGTAAATTATTCACTAAAGTACAGCTGGTTGTGTTTTCATAATTGGTGAAACCACACACAGGTTCAGTACGAACCCATTCAGCAGGCCAAATAGGGTCATCTTGCGTTACGGGCCCCGTATGGTTTAGTACGGCATCCATCAACACGCGAATGCCTTTAGAGTGAGCGGTTTTAACCATAGTAGCCAATTCCTGTCCGGTTCCAAAATTAGGATCTAAAGCCGTCCAGTCCTTTGCCCAATAGCCATGATAACCATAAGTATTTCCTGTGCCTTCATCGGTACTTCCATGAATTTGCTCTACAACTGGGGTGAACCAAATGGCATTAATTCCAAGGTCTGTGAAGTAATTTGATTCGATTTTTTGAGTGATTCCAGCGATATCTCCACCCATAAATCCGCGAAGAGTAGCGGTAGGTTTTATTCTATTTAGGGTAGTGTCATTCGCCGCGTTTCCATTGTTGAATCGATCAGTTAATAAAAAGTAGATATTCGCTCCTTCCCAGACAAAAGGGGTTGTTTTTTTATTTTCGGTGGTCAATTCTTTTTCTGTACTTTCAGAAAGTTCAGAAGTTTTTACTTGTTCTTTGCAAGACGCAATTAAAAGAATGGTAATGATAAGTAGGAGCCCTTTATGCATGAAGACATATTTTCTTTAAAGCTATAAAAATTGGCTAAAACAATAAAACTATTTCAAATAAAGAAAATGGAAAACAACGAGGGATAATAAAACGCCTTATTTTTTATTACGATTCAGTACTTTGAAATCTTCGTAACATCCACTTATGGCGTCTAGAATTTGAAGATCATTGGCGGTTTGTATAAACGACTTTGAATAGCTACAATTATTTAATATATCTTCAATATCCATTTTTTCAAGCTGTAGTAATTCAACAAGCGTTTCACGATCAAATTTAGAAGATAACAAATCCCTAATTTGATCATCTTCTTTAACTTGACGTAGTTTTCGCATTTGGGCAGGTCTTTTACCAAAGAGATTACGCAGCAAATCGGCAGGGTTCAGTATCGCTCCTAGGACTTTAGTAACTGCACTAGGACTTTTATTGCCAGACTCGTAACCCACTGAGAGTCCTGAGATACTATATTGATATCCACTATTTATAGGTAAGTTTTTTACATCAATTTCTAAATAACCAGTCAGTTGATAGGGGCGAACAATAACCTCTTCTAGGGCATATGCTAATTCAGTAAGGGCTATTTTGGTGTCTTTAAATTTGAACATATCATTGGTTATTCTAATTTTTTGAGACTTAAAACCTAAGAAAGAAAAGTAAAGGGTGTCATTAACAGCTGCGGTGATTGCAAATTCTCCTTTTTCATTGGTAATCGTTCCGACCACTTGATTTAGGTTCACAATATGCACACTTTCCATTACAGATTTTGTCTGTGCATTAACGACTACAGCTTTGAATTCTTGGTTTTCGGTTTTTGAATTTTCTTGACCAAATCCAAGTAAACCTATAAGAATAAAAAAGAAGCCAATAAATTTCTTCATGCTAACTGATATTAGTTCTAAAGGTACAAACAAAACAAAAAAATGCACCAAAGCACATTTTTTAATATACAATTAACAGCTGGCACTAAAAGAAATCACTTTTCTTGCCCTTGCTTCTGCGGTTTCCTGAGTTTGCGCTTTTACCATAACTACGGTCTCTTCTTTTGTTTCGACCACCGTTTCCACTACTTCCGCGATCTCTTCCTCTATTTCCACGACCCCCACTTCTACTGCGTTCTCTGCGACCTCGACCCCCACCCGGATTTTTAGAAACCTCCACGTTTACAAACCTGCCATCAACTTTGAGGTCTGTGAAGGTGGTTAAAATTTTCTCGGTAATCGCGGCTTCTGTATTGAAGAATGAAAAACTATCTTTTACATCTACTTTAAAGACATCATCTTTCCCCAAGCCGACAGTTTCTTTTAGAAAATCTTTTAAAGACATCCAGTCATAGCCGTCTTTTTCTCCAACATTGATAAAGTAACGTACAGATCCAGAATTAGAGCCACCACTGCCATAATCACGGCCCCTTCCATGGTCTCCAGAATCAGCTGTGTTTAAGTCTCTAGTTTTATTGTAATAGTTATAGAAGCGCGTAAATTCAACAGAGACAATTTTTTTGATGAGTTCGTCGCGATCAACATCTTTTAATACATCATTAATGGCAGGAAGGTAACTTTCTACATCTTCATTTATTTCAGTGTCTTTTATTTTATTTGCCAAATGGTAGAGTTGAATTTCGCAAATCTCAATACCTGTAGGAATCTTTTTTGAAAGGAATTTTTGTTGAATTTTATTTTCTATGGATTTTATTTTACGCATTTCACTGCGCGTTACAATAACCATTGAAATACCCGATTTACCAGCTCTTCCTGTTCTACCACTACGATGAGTGTAGGTCTCTATTTCATCAGGAAGTTGATAATTAATAACGTGTGTTATATCATCAACATCAATACCACGAGCCGCCACATCAGTAGCAACTAACATCTGAATTTGTTTCTTGCGAAAAGAATTCATGACCAAATCACGTTGATTTTGACTTAAATCTCCGTGAAGCGCACCAGCACTATAGCCGTCTTCAATTAATTTTTCTGCAACGCGCTGCGTATCCCTTTTGGTTCTACAAAAAATAACTGAAAATATATCCGGATTCGTATCTGCCAAACGCTTGAGCGCTGGATACCGGTCTCTGCCGCCGACTACATAGTATTCGTGTTGAACATTAGAGGTGCCCGCATTTTTTGTCCCCACGGTAATTTCCTGTGGATTGTGCATGAATTTTTTGGCGATTTGGGAAACTTCCCTAGGCATGGTTGCAGAGAACAGCCATGTGGATTTTTCATCAGGCGTATTTGAAAGAATATCTTTAATGTCCTCGAAGAAGCCCATATTAAGCATTTCATCGGCTTCATCTAATATGCAGTAATCGATTTTAGAAATATCAACCAAACGCCGATTAATCATATCTTTCATTCGACCCGGTGTTGCTACAATAATTTGAGCGCCTCGCTTTATTTGTCGGGCTTGTTCAGTAATGCTAGCTCCTCCGTAAATAGCAACGGTACCTAAATTCTTTTCATATTTAGAATAAAGTTTAAGCTCATTGGTAATTTGCAAACATAACTCACGAGTAGGAGATAGAATTAAGCCCTGGGTGGTTCTACTATTGGTATCTATTTTTTGAATAAGCGGAAAACCGAAAGCAGCCGTTTTTCCTGTGCCCGTTTGGGCTAGAGCGACCAAATCGGTTTCTGAGTTTAATAATATAGGAATTGCCTTTTCTTGTACTTCTGACGGATTTTCAAACCCTAAATCAGTAATTGCATTCAATAGAGACTTGTTAAGCCCCAATGCTTCAAATTTTGTCATAATATGTGTTACGTCAATCGCAAATATGTATGTTGCATAGAGCGATTATCGACATAACCTATTATACTCGGCGCAACACATGCTATACTAGCGGCATTAATTAAAGCGGCAAAGATAGGTTTATTTATTGATATGAATTTTTGCGGAGAAAGGAAACCAGTTGTTTGATAGCTTTACCTCTATGGCTGATTTTGTTTTTTATTTCCAAAGGGAGTTCTGCAAATGTTCTATCATACCCCTTAGGTTGAAAAATAGGGTCGTATCCAAAGCCTTTTTGGCCATTTTTTCTTTTGGTAATTTGTCCTTCTGCTACGCCTGTAAAATGGATGTTTTGTTCTTTTAAGTTAAGCGCAATTACGGTTTCAAAGCGTGCTGTACGCGACTTTTTATCTTGTAATTCTCGCAACAATTTAGTCATATTGTCGTCAGCGTTTTTTTGTTCGCCAGCATAACGTGCTGAGTATACGCCCGGAGCGTTATTTAAAGCATCAACTAAGAGTCCTGTGTCATCAGCGAAACAAGGTAAATTATATTTTTTGGTTACAAAATCAGCTTTGATTTGTGCGTTGCCTAATAAGGTTTGAGCAGTTTCAGGTATTTCTTCATAACAACCAATATCGGTCAATGACAACAATGCTATAGAAGCAGGAAGTAATACTTTGACCTCATCGAATTTATTTTGATTGTGTGTGGCAAAGACTAATTTCATGTATTCGAGGTTCAAAATGTTATTCTGAAATCAAAAGTAGTAATTTTAGTATCTCAAATTATTCTATATGCGTCTGAAAGTACCCCCTGTTTTGGTTTTTATTGTATTTGGGTTTTTAATGTATTTGTTGGCACGATGGCTGCCTGTGGGTAATTTTGATTTCTATGGAAGATCAGTACTGCTGTTTTTTTTATTAGGAATTGCTTGTAGTATTGCTAGCATCTCGTTGTTTCAATTTTTCAAATCAAAAACTACGGTAGATCCTACAAAGCCCGCGAATGCTTCAAAGTTGGTTACTTCAGGAATTTATCAATTTTCACGAAACCCAATGTATCTTGCCCTTTTAGTCGTATTACTCGCTTGGGGTTTGTGGTTAGAAAATGCTTTTAATGTATTAATAGCGACTGGTTTTGTGGCTTATTTGAATAGGTTTCAAATTATACCTGAAGAGGAAGCGTTAATCGAATTATTTGGTAAAGAATACAAGCACTATTGCGTTTTGGTTCGCAGGTGGTTTTAAGATATTAACGAATTGACTTATAGTTGTCAATTATTAGTAAAATAACTTATATTTATTAATTATTAGCACATTAACTTATATTTTTATATATTAGTGCTTTAGCTTATATATTATGATCGCAATTATTACAGGAGATATCATTAATTCAGAAGAACACCAAGCTTCAGAGTGGATTGATACACTCAAGAATCAATTTTCAAAATGGGGAGAAACCCCTATGGATTGGGAGATTTATAGAGGGGATGAATTTCAATTAAAAATAGACCCTTCAAAAGCCCTTATAGCAGCAATTCAACTAAAGGCACTCATCAAATCAGTGAAAGGATTAGATGTTAGAATGGCTATAGGTGTGGGTTCTGAAAGTTATAAAGGCGTAAGTGTCAGTGAGTCAAACGGTACGGCTTACCAGCGTTCTGGAAAAACTTTTGAACGTTTGAAAGACTCGAAAGTAAATTTAGTTTTTGCTACTGGAAATATAGAAGTAGATAAAAATCTTAATCTGATGATTAAACTTGCCTTAGATTTCATGGATCAATGGTCATCTGTTTCTGCGGAGATTATGGCGATAGCTTTGATAAATTCGACGAGTTCGCAGCAAGAAATAGCGGAGTTACTTGGAATTCAACAATCTGCAGTTAGCCAACGACAAAAAAGAGCTCGTTTTCAATTAGTGCTAGAACTGATACAGTATTATTCGCAAACCGTAAAAAGAATGAAGCCATGATTTTATTTACAAAACTATTTCTAGCACATTTGATTGGTGATTTCTTATTACAGCCGAATAAATGGGTGCTTCACAAAGCAAAAAAGAAAGTTGCTTCTAAATACCTATACTTTCATGTGCTGATTCACTTTTCAGTTACCATGCTTTTGTTATGGGATTTAAGTTATTGGAAAATCACACTAATTATTTTGGTTTCACACTACCTAATTGATCTAATCAAGCTTTACGTTGATCCTTTATTCAATAACAAAACAACTCCATTTCTTATCGATCAGGCACTTCATATTCTCGTATTATATGCTTGTGCATATTTTAATAATTTATGGATACATACTCAAGAACTATTTGAAAGCTTAGATTGGTACTTAGTAACCGCTATTTTTTTTGTTAGTTTTCCTGCTGCCATTGTGATCAGTAAATTTTTAGAACCGATGTCGAAGCAATTAGAAATGGATCATGAATCTTTGCCAAATGCTGGTAAGTATATTGGTATTATGGAGCGCTTATTTATACTTGTCTTTATAATTTTAAATCAGTGGGCGGCTATAGGCTTACTAATTACTGCAAAATCTGTATTTAGATTTAATGATTTAAAAGAAAGTAACAATCGTAAATTGACCGAGTATATTTTGATTGGCACATTAATAAGCTTCGGCATTGCCTTACTAACAGGTCTTATTTATAAGAGTTTATAATTAAATTATCATGAAAATTAGACTTGCACTCATAGTTGCAATACTTTCTATCGCATCAAGTAATGCTCAAACCAAGTACTTTATCTCTTTTGATGACACTAAAATTGCTTTCACCGATGAAGGAAAGGGCAAACCTATTTTACTCATACATGGTTTTATTAATACGCGAACATCTTGGGATAAAACGGCTTTGAAAAAAGATTTGTTAGCTAAAGGATACCGTGTAATTACACCTGACCTTCGTGGAAATGGAGATTCTGACAAACCACACAATGATGATGCTTATTCGCAAGATGCTGAGGTTATTGATTTAATGTTTCTAATGGCTGAACTCAAGATTAGAAAGTATTGGGCGATAGGTTATTCAAGAGGAAGCATTATACTATCCAAATTATTAACTAAAGATCGTCGCTTGAAAAAAGCCGTCATTGGGGGAATGGGAGTTGATTTCACAAATAGAAATTGGGATAGACGTATTTTATTTCGAGATGCTTTTAACGGTAAAGTAACTGAAGTCACTAAAGGTGCCGTGGAATATGCAAAATCCATCGGTGCCGATCTAAAAAGTTTGTATTTACAACAAAAGCACCAGCCTGTTACGTCTGCAGCGGAACTCCAATTTGTCAGAGCAAAAGTTTTAGTTATTGCGGGTCATGAAGATAAAGATAATGGTGACCCTAAGGCACTTCATAATCTAATTCCTAAGAGTAAATTCAAGATCGTTGATGGAGACCATAATGGCACCTATAAGACGAAGGCGTTTTCAGAAGCTATTCTTTCTTTCCTTTAAACCCTATTTTCATTTGCGAATTTGATAAATTTTATGGGCTTAAAAAATGGAATCTACAATTCCTGCAGATCAATGAGTTAACTGCTTCAATTTTAATGACATTCCCGCATATCGATTTGATTTAATCTTTATTTTTGAAGCTTAACCTTTATGATATATTCCTAAAAATGATTGACGTGGCGCGTAAATATGTTTTCGATTTTGATAGTACATTGACTAGGGTAGAGGCACTTGATGTATTGGCTGAAATGACTTTAGAGGGGAATTCGAATCGCAATAAAATCATTGACGAGATTCAGACGATTACCAATTTAGGTATTGATGGTGATATTTCTTTCACAGAATCTTTAGAAAGACGCATTAGGTTATTGAATGCGAATAAAAGTGATTTAGAAGGTTTGGTTGACGAGCTGCGCCAAAAAATCTCAAAATCGATAGCATCAAATAAAGAATTTTTTGAAAAGTTTTCAGATGATATTTATGTGATTTCATGCGGATTCAAAGAGTTTATTGACCCTATAGTTGCTGAATATAATATTCCTTCAGAACGTGTATACGCGAATACTTTTACATTTGATGATGAAGGAATGATAGTAGGTTTTGATGAAGAAAATCCGCTATCACAGCACAATGGAAAAATAGAATGCCTAAGGCAAATGAACTTAGAAGGTGAAGTGCAAGTTATTGGTGACGGGTATAGTGATTACGTAATGAGAGAGGCTGGTATTGCTGATAAATTCTTTGCTTATACAGAAAATGTGCATCGCGAGAAGGCGGCTAATAATGCAGATCATGTAACCCCAAATCTTGATGAATTTTTATTTGTTAATGATTTGCCACGTAACATTTCATATCCTAAAAATAGAATTAAAATACTATTGTTAGAAAATGTTCATGCTGATGCCTTTAGAAATTTATCTGAAGATGGTTTTTCAGTAGAGCTAATAAAACATAGCCTTTCCGAAGAGGAGTTGATAAAAAAGATAAAAGGCGTTCATGTCTTGGGTATTCGATCGAAAACTCAAGTCACGGAAAAAGTTCTTGAAGCAGCCAATAAATTATTGGTTGTTGGCGCTTTTTGTATTGGTACCACGCAAATTAATTTAGATGCTTGTAGACTAAAAGGAGTAGCCGTATTTAATGCACCCTATAGTAATACCCGTTCTGTTGTAGAGCTTGCCATAGGCGAAATTATAATGTTAATGCGGAGTGTTTTTCCGCGGAGTACTGAAATCCATAATGGACAATGGAAAAAAACCGCTGTTGGTTCGAGAGAGGTGCGTGGTAAAAATTTAGGTATTATCGGTTATGGTAATATAGGTAAACAACTATCTGTGTTAGCTGAAGCAATAGGAATGCGGGTTTATTATTACGATATTGACGATAAATTGGCGCTCGGAAATGCTGTAAAATGTAACAGTCTTGAAGATTTATTGAATGTCTCTGATGTGGTTACCCTGCATATTGATGATAACAAGGCGAATAAGAATTTTATTGGGGAACGTGAAATTAATCAAATGAGAGATGGGGCTATATTCGTTAATTTGGCTCGAGGTTTTGTGGTTGATATTCCTGCTCTAGCTAGTGCTTTAAAATCTGGAAAACTATCGGGTGCCGCAATTGACGTATACCCCCAAGAACCAAGAAGTAATGGAGATTTTTATACCGAATTGCAAGGTCTAGACAATGTTATTTTAACACCACACGTAGGTGGAAGTACTGAAGAGGCCCAGCGTAATATTGCTGATTTTGTTCCGAATAAAATAATGGACTATGTAAACTCAGGAAGTACTGTTGATGCTGTCAATTTTCCTAACATAAGACTCCCCAAGCAAAATAAAGCACATCGTTTTTTACATATACATAAAAACGTTCCTGGTGTTATGGCAAAAATCAATAAAGTGTTGGCGAAGTATGAAATGAATATTGCGGGCCAATACCTTTCTACAGATAATGAAGTTGGTTATGTAATCACTGATTTAGATAAGGAATATAACAAAGACGTAGTAAAAGCGCTGAAAAAAATCGAAAATACGATTAAGTTTAGAGTGCTTTATTAGTTAGCAGTTAGCAGTTAGCAGTTAGTAGTTAGCAGTTGGTATTTTATTATGTTTTTTGTCTAACGTCACTTATCTATGATGATAGGGCTCATTTCTTAAAATCGTAAAGGCCCTATAGATTTGTTCCACAACAAATAGGCGTACCATTTGGTGTGAAAAAGTCATTTTTGATAGACTGATTTTTGCTTCTGCTTTTTGGTAGACTGCCTCACTGAATCCGTAAGGGCCACCAATTACGAAAACCAGTTGCTTGATTCCAGAGTTCATTTTTTTTTGAAGGTAGTTCGAAAAATCAATCGACGTATATTGTTTGCCGTTTTCATCTAAAAGAACCACTACATCCGTAGCACTCATTTTTTTTAGAATAAGCTCACCTTCTTTTTCTTTTTGCTGGGCTATAGATAAATTTTTAGCATTTTTTATATCAGCAATGATTTCTATTTCAAATTTTATATAGTGCTTTAGTCTATTTTGATATAGCGATATCAATTGCTGTAGTTCTTTATTGTCCGTTTTGCCTATCGCTAGAAGTCGAATTGTCATTTATCAAAGTTAATTGAATTTCTTAATTGGTTGTTGTTTTGCTTATTTTAGCGGAAAGCAAGCAAATACATGATTTCAGAAGAACAATTCCGAAAAGAAGTTGATATAATTATTGCAAATGCCATTCGTGAAGATGTTGGTGATGGTGATCATAGCTCTTTATCTTGTATTCCTAATACTGCCAAAGGAAAGGCCAAACTACTCGTGAAAGATGAAGGTATAATTGCGGGTATTGAATTTGCAAAACAAGTATTTCATTATGTAGATGGTCATATGGATGTTGATGTTTTGATTGAAGATGGTTCGCAAGTAAAATATGGAGATATCGCCTTCTATGTTTCAGGAAGTTCTCAAAGTATATTAAAGGCAGAACGCTTGGTGCTTAATGCTATGCAGCGCATGAGTGCTATAGCTACAAAAACTAAATCTTTTGTTGATCTTTTAGATGGAACAGGAACAAAAGTATTAGATACGCGCAAAACAACCCCCGGCCTGCGTGCTCTAGAAAAATGGGCAGTTAAAATAGGCGGAGGAGAAAATCATCGGTTTGCATTATATGATATGATAATGTTGAAAGACAATCATATTGACTTTGCTGGCGGAATTACAAAAGCCATTGCGCAGACAAGATCATATTTAAAAGCAACGAATCGCGATCTAAAAATTATTGTTGAAGCCAGAAGCCTAGAAGAAATTGAAGAAATTCTACGATCTGATGGGGTGTATCGCATATTAATTGACAATTTCAATTATGAAGATACTAGAAAGGCAGTAGCTATGATAGGTGATAAATGTCTAACCGAATCTTCTGGTGGTATCAATGAAAAGACCATACGCAAGTATGCTGAATGTGGTGTTGATTTTATTTCTTCGGGCGCACTCACGCATTCTGTTTACAATATGGATCTGAGCCTAAAAGCGGTATAAATGTCTAAAGAGATTGAAGAACGAATTGATAAAATACCCGTATTAAATTGGGTGGCTCGTGCCTTAAAAAAGGTGAAGCTACCTGGTTTTGAGGGATTGTCAATTTATGACCTTCTTGAAATGTATATTTTAGGTATCGTTGAGGGCGCATTGTCTACTCGTGCTAGTTCCATCGCTTTTAGTTTATTTTTAGCATTATTTCCACTTCTTATTTTCATGGTTACCCTGGTTCCTTTTATTATCGATATTTTTAATCTAGAGAACCCCAAATTTGATGAAGATTTTCCACAGTTTTTAGAATCCTTTTTGCCATCTGCTACAGGTGATTATTTTGAAGGGATTTATCGACAAATAAAAAATCAAAAACCGCAGGGGGGCTTGTTGTCATCAGCTTTTCTGCTTTCCATTTTTTTGATGGCAAATGGTGTGAATTCAATATTCAGTGGTTTTGAAACTTCGTATCATGTAAAACTGACTCGGAATTTTTTTAAACAATATGGCTATGCCTTGATGGTTGGTTTGATCCTCTCTATATTGATTATAGTGGGTTTTGTAGTTTTTATTTATTTTCAAGTGTATGTGCTCGGATATTTAAACGGATTTGCAGAGCGTTTAGGAGGTTCCGTTTTAGAAGAAGGAGAAGTTATAGGCATTCAAATAGGGAAGGTGTTATTTTTTATGATTCTTTCTTACTTTACAACGGCAATTCTTTATTACTTCGGAACTCGTGAGGGTAAGGAGGCCAAATTTTTCTCAGCCGGCGCTCTAATGACGGCACTCTTGTTTTTATTAACATCATACCTATTTGGCGTTTATATAGATAGATTTGCTAGATATAATGAATTATACGGTGCCTTAGGCGGACTATTAATTCTGATGGTATATATCTGGTTGAATTCTAATATTCTATTGCTCGGGTTTGAGTTAAACGCCACCTTAAATCGACTTAGAAAAAACATAAAAATTAAATGACCGCATTATTAAGAAATTCCCCCCTTATTATTTGTTTGCTATGTTGCCTTAGTGGAAGTGCTCAAAGTGTTTTTGGAAAATGGAAGACAATTGATGATCGTACAGGTAAACCTAAAGGACTTATTAAGATTTATGAAAAGAATGGTTTGATGTATGGTGAAATTTTAAAAGTTTTAGAAAAAGGAAGAGAAAATGCTATTTGTGAAAAATGCGATGGTGATCTAGAAGGAAAACCTGTCGTTGGTATCACCCTAATTAAAGAGGGTCGAAAAAATAAAAATGGAGAGTGGAAGGGGAAGTATTTATTCGATCCTGAGCAGGCAATGACATTTCGATTTAAAATTTGGCTTAATCCAGAAAATAGTGACGAACTTAAAGTTAGAGGGTATTTAGCCTTTCTTTATAGAACTCAAACTTGGGTGCGCTATAAAGAATAAGAGGATGCTTAGCGTATGAAGTATTTCATTAATGTAATTTTACCAATTCCTTTAGAGAAGTTATTTACTTATGAAATAACGAAAGAAGAAGCTGATTTCCTCCAACCTGGTATGCGCGTTGCTGTTCCATTCGGCAAATCAAAAATCTATACGGCATTAGTTCATGCCGTTCAAGTAGAACCACCTACGGTATATGAAGCCAAACAAATTCATCAAATTTTAGATGAATATGCTATTGTTCATGCTATTCAATTGAAGCATTGGCAATGGATTGCCGATTATTATATGTGTACTATAGGCGAAGTTTTTCGAAGTGCTTTACCTAGTGCTTTTTTATTAGAAAGTGAAACTTTGATTCTTAAGAACGAGCAGAGCACCATTGATGAGCGCAACTTAAAAGATGATGAGTTTTTAATATTTGAAGCCCTGCAGCACCAACCTGTTTTAAAAGTTCATGAAGTTGCATCGATTATTGAAAGAAAGAATACCCTTCCCATTTTAAATCGATTGATAGCCAAAGGTGTAATTCTTTTAAAGGAAGAAATTTATGAGCAATACAAACCTAAACTAGTCCGCTACATCAAACTTGCGACTGCATATGTCTCTGAAGAGAATTTAGAAAAATTGCTAGAATCTTTAAAGCGTGCTCCTAAACAGACACATGTGGTCTTGTCATTATTTCAGTTGCAAGCTGCCTCTTCTGAGCCCATAAAAGTTTCTGATTTAGTAGTTGCCAGTGGTGGGTCAACGGCTATCGTCAAAACACTAATAGATAAAGGAATTCTAGAAGAATATCACATCCGTAGAGATCGAATTGAATATAATGAAGGTGCTGAAATAAACGATTTAAAAAAGCTTAACGAATACCAAGATAAGGCACTGCAGGATATACGAAATTCCTTTAAGGAAAATAAAACGACGCTACTCCAAGGCGTTACCTCTTCTGGTAAAACCGAAGTTTATGTGAAATTAATAGAAGATTGCATTCAATCCGGAAAACAAGCCTTGTACTTATTGCCAGAAATCGCATTGACCACACAATTAATAGGCAGGCTACAATCTTATTTTGGTGAAAAAGTGGCCGTTTATCATTCTAAATATAACGTACAAGAAAGAATAGAGGTATGGAATAATGTACTCTTCAAAAAGACAAAAGCACAAATTGTAATCGGGGCTCGTTCCTCTTTATTTTTGCCGTTCTCTAATTTAGGATTAATAGTAGTTGATGAAGAACATGAAGGTTCTTTCAAGCAATTTGACCCCGCCCCACGCTATCATGCAAGAGATGCTGCCATAGTATTGGCAAAACTTCATAAAGCTCATATCGTTTTAGGATCTGCAACTCCGAGTATCGAAAGTTATAGTAATGCACAAACGGGTAAGTATGGCTTTGCGACTATAGCTAGGAGGTATGGTAATGTGCTAATGCCTGAAATAGAGTTGGTTGATATTAAGGAGGAATCTCGAAAACGGCGAATGAAAGGACATTTTTCAGAGCGTTTGCTTATTGAGATAACAGAAACTTTAAGATTGGGTGAGCAAGTTATTCTTTTTCAAAATAGAAGAGGCTATGCCCCTATAGTGGAATGCACCACCTGCGGACATTCTCCTCAATGTCCTAATTGTGACGTGAGTTTAACTTATCATCAATATAAAAAACAACTCCGTTGTCATTATTGCAGTCATCATATGGCTCTGTTAGAAAGTTGTCAAGCCTGTAATAACCAAACTTTAGATACTAAAGGCTTTGGAACGGAGCAAGTAGAACAAGAGCTTATTGCTTTATTTCCTGAGGCTAAAATTGGCCGCATGGACTTAGATACAACTCGCGGCAAACACGGATACGAGCGTATCATCAATGCTTTTGAACAACAAGAAATTGATATTTTGGTGGGAACACAAATGCTGACTAAGGGTTTAGACTTTCGTAATGTAAACTTGGTAGGGATAATGAATGCAGATGCCCTGCTTAATTTCCCAGATTATCGAGCTCATGAACGTAGTTATCAGTTATTGACGCAAGTTGCGGGCAGGGCAGGGCGTACACAGAAAAGGGGCAAGGTCATTATTCAGAGTTATAATCCCTACCATCAAATATTACAGCAGGTCTCCACTGGTGCGTACGAAGAAATGTATAAAGAGCAAATTTACGAGCGCGAACAGTACAAATACCCGCCAGTTAATCGAATTATTAAAATCACTTTTAAGCACAAAGATTATAATAAACTGAATGAAGCGGCTGAATGGTTTACGAAAGCATTACGAAATGCTTTTGGAGCAAATGTTCTCGGCCCTGAGTTTCCCCCAGTAGCTCGAATTCGCAATCAATATCTAAAAAATGTCTTGGTTAAAATTGAAAGGAAAAATACAAGCGCATTGGTAAAAAGTAATATCAGACGAATTGAGCGTTCCTTTAATGCTATAGCCGTTTACCGCAGTGTGCGGGTTATTTATAATGTTGATCATATATAAAAACCGATACTCCCAAAACTATATTACAAGCATATGTTGCTACTATTCTAGGTCGTTAAGCGATGTTCTTTATGCTATAAAAAAAGAAACCGATAATCGCTAAGATTTTCGGTTTTCTTTTATGAAATTATATTGTAGAAGTTTAGACGTTACTCAGCGCTTCAGCTAATTCGGTCTTCTTATTTCTACTTAGTGGAATTGATCTTCCGCTAACTTCAACATTTTTACTATTGAATTTCTCAACTTTTTCTAAGTTCACAATATATGATTTGTGAATTCTTAAAAACTTCTCTTCCGGTAATTGCTTTTCGAAAGATTTCATTGTTGATAAAATTACGATATTAGCCTCGTCAGTAACCAACTTTATATAGTCACCAAGGGCTTCGATCCATTTAATATCATTTAATATAACCTTTCTCTTTTTAAGGTTGCTTTTTACAAAAATATGCTCTTCATCTTCATGCACACGATGCATTTGCTCGTATTTTGCTACGGCACGTTTTACAGAAGCATCGAAACGAGCCATTGTTATTGGCTTGTGTAGATAATCTGTTACGTCATAGTCAAAAGCTTTAAGGGCATAATCAGGTTTTCCGGTAATCAAAATTACCTGAGGGCTGTTTTCTAGGGACTCGAGTAGGTCGAACCCTGTGATAATTGGCATTTCAACATCAAGAAAAATCAAGTCGATTTCATTGTTCTTAATGCCGTTTTTGGCTTCGATTGCGTTGCTGTATTCGGCTACCATTGCCAAATTTGGGTGGTTATTGACCAACTTGGCCACCGCCATCCGTTGCATAGAGGAGTCGTCTACGATAATACTACGTAATTTCATAAATGGGTAGATTTGTGGGGTTAAATCGTAAACAAATTACTGAAAAAACATACTTGGGAACAATTAAAGTTGTTCACATTGATTGTTAATTTGTGTAATCGGTTTATGATCATAGGTTTAGATTTGGGTTAAGTTCCTTTAAAATGATTCCTATTTATAACGAAGAATTTTGCGTTTTCTTGTGGCATGAGTTAAATATTCTTATTTTTGCACTCCTTAAAACAAATATTAATATGAATCATTACGAAACTGTTTTCATTTTGAATCCCGTGCTTTCTGATACTCAGATTGCGGAAACAGTTAAGAAATTTGAAGATTTCTTAATTAAGAATGGTGCCAAAATGGTATCTAAAGAGAATTGGGGGCTGAAGAAATTAGCCTATGCCATTCAACACAAAAAAAGTGGTTTTTATCACTTGTTCGAATTCACCGCTCCTGGTGAAATTTTGACGCCTTATGAGCAAGAATTTTCGCGAGATGAACGTGTTATGCGCTTTTTGACGGTGAAATTAGATAAACATGCTATTGCATGGGCAGAAAAAAGAAGAACAAGATTAAAAACAGCTAAAGCATAAGTACTATGGCATCAATAGAACAACAAGCGAAAGGAAAGAAAGATGGCGAAATCAGGTATCTTACGCCATTAAATATCGAAACAAATTCCAAAAAGAAATATTGCCGTTTTAAAAAGAATGGCATCAAGTATATTGATTATAAAGATGCTGATTTCTTAATGATGTTGGTGAATGATCAAGGTAAATTGCTTCCAAGAAGACTTACTGGTACTTCTTTGAAATATCAAAGAAAGGTGGCTCAAGCAGTGAAGCGTGCAAGACATATTGCATTAATGCCTTATGTAGGTGATTTATTAAAATAAAAGAAGCGAAACCATGGAACTTATATTAAAAGCAGACGTTGAAAACCTAGGGTTTAAAGACGATTTGGTTAACGTTAAAAACGGTTACGGTAGAAATTTTCTAATACCAAAGGGTCTTGCTACTATGGCAACTCCTTCGGCAAAGAAAGTTTTAGCTGAAAACTTGAAGCAGAAAGCGCATAAAGAAAAGAAAATAGTCGATGCAGCTAATAAGACTGCCGAAGCTTTAAAAACCTTAGAGATTAAAATACCTGCAAAAACAGGTGCTGGGGATAAGTTATTCGGTTCAGTTACTACTATTGACTTGGCAGCAGCCTTGGCAAAAGACGGTCATGAAATCGATAAGAAATACATCAGTATCAATGGTGGTTCAGTAAAAAGAACAGGAACAGCGAATGCACAAATTCGTTTGCACAGAGATGTTGTAGTTGAATTTCCTTTTGATGTTGTTGCCGAAAAGAAATAAGAATTTCTTATAATATATAATTACCGTTCTCTGAACTTGCTGATGAGAACGGTTTTTTATTTCTATAAATAGTACCGCTTTGAAATATAGAAGACTTACCCAACAGCAGTTAGAGGAGTTACAACCTGAATTTGTGAATTTTTTGGCTACTCAGTCGATTACTGGGGAGGAATGGAAAAATTTAAAAGAAGATAAGCCTAGTGTCGCTGAAGATGAACTTGACGTTTTTAGCGATTTAATTTGGGAAGGAGTTCTTACCAAAGTTACGTACTTAGAAAATGTATCTGAGCAGCACATGCATCTATTTTATTGTGCTGAAAAGGAAATGAAATTAATTTCTGTTAAGATATTGAATCCCGAAATTGACTTAACTACTAAAATTGGGTTCAATTGGTTCAAGAAAAATTGGCAATCTGATTTTGTGGAGTATTTGACTGCTACTAAGACTTATGTAGATATAAATCTGGATAAGTTTAAATTAATAGAACAGGGTGCCGTAATAACCAAAGGCGATTTGTATAAATGGTTCGAAACCATGATTGAAGTAAAATAGTTCTTTTTAACGTTTGCAAGTACTGCTTGTATTGTTTAGCCCTTCTAAAGAATTATATTTGTTTCTAATACTAAAAGCTTCCGGCACACAGCCCAAGGAAGAATTAAACTATAAATGGCACAAAAACCTTCTATTCCTAAAGGAACAAGAGATTTTTCTCCTTCCGAGGTAAGTAAGCGCAACTATATTTTTGACATCGTCAAAAAACATTTTCAAACTTTCGGATTTCAACCCATTGAAACCCCATCTTTTGAAAATTCAGATACTTTACTAGGAAAGTATGGTGATGAGGGAGATCGGTTAATTTTCAAGATATTGAATTCGGGCGATTTTATTGGTAAGGTTGATGATGTTACCTATAGTTCTAAAAAATCAAGTTCGCTCGCACCTAAAATTTCTGAAAAGGCATTACGCTATGACTTAACGGTTCCTTTTGCGCGTTATGTGGTGCAACACCAAAATGATATTGAATTTCCTTTCAAACGTTATCAAATACAACCTGTTTGGCGGGCTGACAGACCACAAAAAGGTCGTTTTAGAGAATTTTATCAGTGTGATGCAGATGTTGTAGGCTCAAACTCCTTGCTACAAGAAGTAGAATTAGTACAGCTTTACGATGCTATTTTTACTGATTTGAAATTGAAAGGTGTACATATTAAATTAAACAATAGAAAAATATTAGCTGGTATTGCCGAAGTTATTGGGGCAGGTAATAACCTTATCAACTTTACAGTAGCTCTTGATAAATTAGATAAAATTGGAATAGATGGTGTTAAAAAAGAAATGCTTGCCAAGGGTATTTCTGAAGCAGCTATTGCAAAAGCAAATCCGTTATTTTCTTTAAAGGGCAGTAATACCGAGCAGCTCGACCAACTTCAATATTTGTTGTCTTCTTCCGAAATTGGAACCAAAGGGGTAGAGGAGCTTCGATTTATTCTTGAATTTGTTGAAGAAGTAGGTCTGCAATCTGCTCAAATTTCGATTGACGTTACACTAGCGCGAGGATTAAACTACTATACAGGCGCAATTTTCGAAGTTGCTGCACCAGAAGGAATTCAAATGGGTTCGATTGGTGGTGGTGGACGTTATGATGACCTTACAGGAATTTTTGGATTAAAAAATGTCAGTGGAGTAGGTATTTCTTTCGGACTAGATCGGATATATTTGGTATTGGAAGAACTCGGTTTATTCCCTAATACCATTGAGCAATCATTAGATGTTCTTTGTGTAAACTTTGGGGAACAAGAAGCGTTAGAGGCTTTGCGCATTACAAAGCAACTAAGAGCGGCTGGCGTACGTGCAGATATTTATCCTTCGGATGTTAAAGTGCAAAAACAAATGAAATTTGCCAATAATCGCAAGGTGCCTTTCGTTATTTTATTGGGTGCGCAAGAATTAAAAGATAAAACCTTTGTCGTAAAGAACATGGCAAATGGGGAACAAAAGACTTATAACTTAAATGATGTAAGTGCTTTTATTTCTAAGTTAGCAATAATTTTGTAAATGACATTTCCTGCAATAGACATATCTGTAAAAAAATGGAGTTACGAAGACCTAATGGAATACGTTATTTATGAAGATTATATATATACCAGCAAGGATTCTATTTTTAAAAAATACTATCAAGACCATCTTTTTTGCGATAGCATGGGAAAAATCTACAAGGCTATAAAAAAAGAGGAAATGACTGAAAATTGGAGAAATTGGTTACGATTTATTCCCAATGTCTGGAAAACCAAAATTATCTTTCAGAATACCGATGACCTAATGAGTTTAGAGGAATTAAAAAGTTTTATAATAAAACGGATTTCTGATTTGAACGACAATCAAAAAAACGAGCAATGGAAAGCGGATTCGGAACAGTATGAGATTCTAAGTAGTTGGAAAGCCGATGTACAAAAAGCCAAAAATCACACGGAATTAATATCTAGTTTATAAAAATTGTTGGCAACAAAGAACTGAGCTAAAAAACAAACAAAATTCAGCTCAATTTACCTACATAATTTCTGTCATAATCCAAACCTGATTTTGATATTCTATAGGCCTGTTTTATAAGTTTGTTACAAACGGCTATAATATAATTCATAGCTATATTCTGCTAGCTTAAAAATAATTACTTTTAATACGGCTGGATTTCAGTCCGACAATTCCCGTTGGGAATCGCGGCTACAAAATCATAGCCTAACTGTTGCAACAAATTTTGAAAAAGCATATAACCAATCGACATCTTACTCTGGGGATATACTCACTGTTCTTCGTTTTTACTTTGGGAATATGGATTTGGGAAGTAACGGAATTTGATAAATTTCTTAAATCATTCTATAACTGGAATGAACGATTGGAAATAGGAAATATCCTTTATGCTCTAAAAATCACCGATATGTTTACTGCTTCTTTTGCCGCATTGGTTTTAGGTGTTGGACTTTTTCTTAAGAATAACGTTGGATGGACTTTAATTACTGGATGGTTCTACTTTTTATTTACAAACGGAATTAGAAATATCTTTGAAGACGGTATTAAAGATGCTACTGATTTTTTTCAAACCCTTCTTTTCTTCATAATTCCACTCAGTTTAATATTTCTCATGAATAAATTCATTGGAATAAATCAATACCATAAAATTAAAAATGATAAAAAATTGAAGTTAAATCTATTGGCAATTGGAATAGGTGGTTTGCTGGCTGTTTTTAGGCTTCTCAAAAAAAATTTATTACAACAATTCCTATAAATAATACTGACCTAGGGCTCAAACAAAAAGGTTTGCATATTTTTATGATGTTCGCTAAACCTTATGGATTTAGCTTTGGACAGGAAAAAGTAAAACTAAACACTAATCTTTATCTTGTGTAAACCATGTCTCTTAACGAACAGCATGAAACCAACCTAGCCTATGTCGATGACCATGATTGCTTTTTTTCAGAAAGCAAAAATACCTTCTAAACCAGATTTGCTTTCGGAAATTGAAAAACTCAACTTAGATTTTAAGTTCCTTGAGGAATTTGACACTCTTGACCAATTCAGTGGGAAATGCCAACTAAATGAGAAAGAAACGTTCTTTGAGACTTATATACAAAGTAAAGAGGAAATATTGGATGACTACCCTTTCTTGAATAAGGACATAGATATATTCGATTCTGGCATATCTTTCATATGGGGAGATGACTTTATCGCCGGAGCGTGTATTGGAATTATCTCAACCTCACTTATTGATTTATGTGATGCTAAAATAGTTTATGTAGACGATGAAACTTGGTACTCTAGAGAAATGCTAATAAGCGAAATTCCTATATTCCTGGATGAACATGAAAAACAGTCAAAATTGCTTGAAACAAAACCTATACTATCAGAAAAAGGAAAAAAGAAAAAGAACATTTGGTTGGACCTTGTGTTTTTTGGACTCACGTTTATCTTAGCAATATTAGTGAATAGAAAAGTCATTTCTTGGCATTTTCCAGCACTATTTTTAGGTATTTATGTTGGATACAGCGTTTGGAAAGAACGTACAAAACACAGATAAATGCCTACAGCTAACAAAACCTACAAAAAAGAGGAATTGCGTACTTAACCTAATCTTTTCTTAATTGCTTTTATTACAGTGATATAATATGAAATGTCATGTGGTACATACTTTTTGAGATTGGCCATACCCCAGATTTCCTCAGAAAATTGATTTAATGAAATTAGTTTCAAAGCCTCAACTTCACTTTCCTGTTTTTTAAGTTGGTCTAGAGATACCTTTAATTTACATAAAAAAACATGATGAAATTCGCAATCGATCAAGTCAGCATGATGTTTCTGAATTGATTTGAATACACCTATTTTTTCAATATCGTTTTCTGAAATTGAGAGCCCTATTTCTTCTTCAACTTCGCGCATTGCAGCAAAATTAATTTGTTCTTCGCTACCTATATGTCCCGCCACTGAAACATCCCAAAGTAGGGGGTAAGTATCTTTTTCTTTACCTCGTTGTTGCAGCAAAATTTTTGCATCCCAAGTATAAAACCATATATGAACGGTAGCATGAAAAAGTCCCATGCGATGTGCATAGGACTTTAATTCTGTTTTTCCAGTAATATTTCCTGCTGAGTCTAAAATATCAATTAACTCATCCATTGAGAAAAATTTAAAGTCCTCCCTTTTGAGGAGGGTTGGAATGGGCTTTTAGTCAAAATAACTAAAGGTTTCCCCATCTTTTATATTAAGAACCGTTTCATACATCAATCGAATAACATTTTCCACATCATCACGATGAACTGTTTCAACAGTAGTGTGCATATAACGCAATGGAAGGGATATTAATGCTGAGGCAACCCCACCATTACTATAAGCAAACGCATCAGTATCGGTTCCTGTAGAACGTGAAGCAGCCATACGTTGGAATGGAATTTTATGAGCTTCTGCCGTTTCTATTATGCGCTCTCGTAGCTTGTTTTGAACTGCCGGAGCATACGAAATTACAGGTCCTGCGCCAATTTCGGTATGACCTTGTTTTTTTTGATTAATCATTGGTGTAGTGGTATCATGACAAACATCAGTCACAATAGCAACATTCGGTTTTATGGTTTGCGTAATCATTTCCGCACCACGCAATCCTATTTCTTCCTGAACGGCATTGGTAATGTAGAGACCGAAAGGGAGTTTCTTTTTATTTTCGTGTAACAACCGCGCTACTTCCGCAATCATAAATCCACCAGCACGGTTATCGATGGCGCGACAAACGAATTTATTTTTATTAAGTACTTGAAATTCATCTGGATACGTAATTACACAGCCCACATGAACTCCCATTTTTTCTACTTCCTTTTTATCCTTAGCACCTATATCTATGCAAATATTATCTGGTTTCGGAGGTTCTTCTTTGGCACGATTTCTTGTATGAATTGCCGGCCATCCAAAAATTCCTTTTACAATACCTTTTTTAGTATGAATATTTACCCATTTTGACGTAGCTATTTGATGATCACTACCTCCATTCCGAATAACATACAATAAGCCGTTATCCGTAATATAATTTACATACCATGAAATTTCATCAGAATGCCCTTCTATAACAACTTTATACTTCGCTTCAGGATTGATTACTCCCACAGCCGAACCATACGTATCGGTAATAAAAGTATCTACATAAGGTTTTAGATAATTCATCCAAATTTTTTGCCCTTCCCATTCGTAGCCCGTCGGAGCAGCATTATTCAAGTATTTTTCAAAAAAATCTAAAGATTTCTTGGTGAGAATTGTTTTTTTAGCCATTTGCCTGTGTTTAGCACACGAAGTTAGTAATATTCACAATTAATTAGTAATAACGGTTGTGAATTATCGTTAATTTTGGCAAGGCTTTTGTTCTAAATTCCTTTCATGAGAAATCAAATACTTGTCATTTTATTTTTTACACTGCTTAATCAAAGTTGGTCTCAAGTAAAAGAGCAACCACTTGATTCTGTTACTGAAAAGATGATTATCATTGAAGGTGATTCTATAGTTAGAGCTGCCATTGATTTAGATGAAGTATATCTCTTTGGTAAATTGAATTTTCCTGATTATAAATCTAAACTTCGATACTATATTTTAAGGCGTAAAACCTTAAAAGTATACCCGTATGCCAAATTAGCCGCTGAAAGATTGGTGGAATTAAATGACAGTATTTCTAAAATTAAGAGGAGGTCTAAGCAAAAAAAATATACAAAAAAGATTCAAAAATATATTGAGAATGAATTTTCTGAAGAATTAAAGAAACTGACACGAACGGAAGGTCAGATTTTAGTGAAGTTAATACACCGACAAACAGGGTCAACTGCCTTTGCCTTGGTAAAAGAACTTCGCAGTGGTTGGCGGGCATTTTGGTATAGCACCACTGCCAAATTGTTTAAAATAAGTTTGAAGGAAAAGTTTAACCCTAAAGAGGTGCAAGAAGATTATTTAATCGAAGACATTCTGCAGCGCGCTTTTGCTAAAGAACGTTTAGAACGTCAGAAGTCAGTACTTGATTATGATTATTCTGAACTTCATAATAAATGGGGTGATGTTGATAAAACTAAAAATAAGAAGAAGTAATTAGATAAGCTTTTATTTTACTCTTATTTTCTATTTTCTTTTTTTGTGAAAATAGCATCCATAAACACTTTTATACTATAAAAGCCCATTGCTATTGCAGCTATAGCGGCAATCGCACCTAATATAACTACAGGCCAATAAAATGGGTGACCTTCATTTTTAAAGGCTTGATAAAATAGTATTGGTGCTATAAACATCAATAGAGTGGTGTACCCTAGGTGCTTAAGTCCTTTTATTAATAAGTCTTTATTGGTATGCATTACTCTTCAATAAGGATGGTTTTGGTAAAAGTTTCACAAACAGCGAAATAACCCAAAGCAAAATTGTTCGGATCTTCGACATTATCAAAACTATTAATATTATCAATATTAGTAACATTAATAATATTACCGCGAACCGTCGCAGCTGGAGTTTGAAACGGACCTTGATCACCACCAGCCTGCACGATCAATTGATTCATATAATTATAAAAAGATTCATCAACCCCAAGTAAACTAACCGTTACCTCACGCCCTGGTGCTACTCCCTCATCATAAAAATAGGAGAATTCAAAATTTTGCCCTTGATAAAACTCATCATCTGTAACCAAGTATTCATCGAAATCTAGATCAACCAAATAAAAATCTTCGCGCTCATCAACATCTTCAAACTCTACTATAATTTCTGTTTCATTTCCTGAAAATAAAGTACCCGTGCCCTGTACTAAACTCGTAATGGGAGTGGAAGGTGCAAAACGCGTTAATGCCAAATAGCGTTGCCCTTCATGTTCAATGGCTAATTGTAATTGTCCTTCTGTAAAAAAAGAAGTCTGTTTTGATCCTTGATATACACCGGGACTAATTTCAACCAAAGGGATAACACTTAGGTCAAGAGGGCCAGACGGAACATAATCGGAATTTATGATTGCGGCACTTGTTAATGTTGCAGGACTCACTGTATCAAAAAATGAACTGGTTAAACTAGCCTTAATAGTAACAGTAGTTATAGGTTCGCTGGAGTCAAGCCGTACTAATCCGTCAATGGAAAGTTTAGGAGGTGTCTGTGGAACAGCAACCTCAACAACATCTTCACACGAAATAAAGAAAAAACTTAAAATAAGTAAGTACCCTAATCTCCACATAATACTAAAATTTAAAATTATAAGTAACAGCCGGAACGACGCCGAAAATCGAAGTTCGAACGGCTTCATTCACTCCAGTATCAACATTTCTTCTGAAATTTATAGAAGCAGCATTTCTTCTGTTATATACATTATATACACTGAATACCCATTCTGACTTCGTTTTTCTCGTTTGATTTTTTTTGGGTGTTAATGTGGCCGACAAATCAAGGCGATGATAATTGGGGAGTCGTTCAATATTTCGCAAGCCGAAAAAGGGTACGGTTAAACCTTGAAATTCAAATTGTCCTACAGGATAATTTGTTGGTTGGCCTGTTTGAAAGACGAAGTTCGAATTGAAATTCCATTTTTTATTCAGGTCATAGCTTGCAAATAAGGATAGGTCATGGGTTTTATCATAGGGAGTATTATACCATTCTCCGAAATTAATTCCGGTTTCTAAATTAGATCTTCCGTTATCAATGGAAGATACCCTACCAGGAGTTCGTTGTTCTGATTTTGATAACGTATATGCAAACCAACCTTGAAATTTACCTTCATTTTTACGAAGTAATACCTCTAATCCGTAGGCTCTTGCTTGACCATTTAAAATAACCGTTTCTATGGCATCATTAGCAATTAAATTGGCCCCGTCAATATAATCAATGCGATTTTGAATGTCTTTATAGAAGGCTTCTGTTTCAAATGAATACGCACCCTCTTTAATGTTTTTGAAAAATCCGAGGGCATACTGATCTAATAATTGTGGTTTCGTGAATGGTCCGCTAGGCGTCCATACATCAAGTGGGGTAGGTGAGCTCGTATTTGAGAGTAAATGTAAATATTGCGCAAGTCTCGTATAGCTAGCTTTTACAGCACTATTGTTAGAAAATGTATATGATAAAGACGCTCGCGGCTCAAAATTGGAAAAAGTAGCAAGATTTCCCTTCCGCCCCGGATTTACAGTTTCAATCGGTTCGGCCTCTTGATAAATGAGTAAAAACGGATCAAAAATAACGGGATTATCATTTTCATATACGTTTAATTCATCTTGACCTAAACGTATAAAATTACTGTAGCGAATGCCGTAACCCAAACTCAAGTTTTCGCTTATGTCATGTTTTATATCTACATAAGCGGCAAATTCATTTGCGTATTTTTCAGTTAATTGATCTTCAACAATACCAGAATCTGAATTACTAGGTTCAATTTTACCCGGATTAAAGCTGTAATAAATGTTGTTGATACCATAGTTAACTTGTAATTTATCGTTTACATAATGTTTGAGGTCATATTTTAAGTTGAAATTTTGAATACCAGAATTCCAGTTGAATCCTACAAAATCCAATTTAAGTCCATAATAATAATCCGAATAAATTAAGGACAGATTGGAGAATAGTTTATCAGAAAAAAGATGGTTCCAACGAAAGTTACCAACAGAATTACCATAAGTATTTACAAAACTCTCACTAATTCCGAATACATCTCTTCCAAAATAACCTGATAAGTAAATGCTGTTATTTTCATTAATATTATAGCTTAGTTTCGTGTTTAAATCAAAAAAATATGCAGTATTATCTTGATCGAAAAGCGGGAGAAACAAATGGGCATACGAACCACGACCACCGACTAAAAATGCGGCCTTATCTTTTTTAATAGGCCCTTCAATGAGCAATCTACTGGCCACGGCACCGATGCCTCCGTTTACCTTTAATTCTTTACTATTCCCTTCCTTCTGAAAAATGTCTAATACCGAAGATACTCTACCTCCATACCGAGCAGGTATTCCGCCCTTATACAATTTGATGTCTTTTATCGCATCAGGGTTGAAGACAGAAAAGAAACCAAAGAGGTGTGAAGAATTAAAGATAATTGCTTCGTCTAATAAGATAAGGTTTTGATCAACAGCCCCACCGCGAACATTAAAACCAGAGGCTCCTTCACCGGCATTGGTAACTCCAGGTAGCAATAGTATTGATTTAATAACATCAGCTTCGCCAAGAATTACAGGAATTTTTTTAATGGTTTCAATAGACATTGTATTCACACTCATTTGCGGTGTTCGAATATCCATCTTCTCAATATCTTCTGTAACAACGACCTCTTCTAATTGCTCTGCCTCTTCCTTTAATTGAAAATTAATTTTTTGATTTGTATTTAAATTTACAGTTTGCAGAATATCTTCAAAGCCTAAATAGCTAATTAGGATTTGATATTCACCCGCAGGTAAGGTTAAAGAATAGAATCCGTATTCATTAGTGATTACGCCTGTTCGCAATTCAGGTACTGCAATGGTTACCCCTATCAAGGTTTCATTACTGGTTGATTCTGTTATAGTGCCGCTGAGCGTATATTTCTGTTGAGAATAACCTAAAAAAGTAAAGCAGAAAAATAAAAGAAGTAGTACCGAGATTGACTTTGTCATTCAAGCAAATTTTCAATAAAAATACTCAGAAATTTATCGAATGACGAGACCTTAACACTTATTTAAATGAATATTTTTAGAATAATGTAAAGCAATTTCTGTGTTTACATATTTTCTAAAATATCATTTAGAGTGGTACTTGGCCTCATGGCATTTTTAACTAATTCTTGATCAGATTGGTAGTAACCCCCAATGTTTTGAGATGTACCTTGTGCTTGTATTAATTCTTCTACAATCTTTTTTTCAGATGCTTTTATTTGATTGCTTATTTTAACGAAACTAGCTTTCAACTCTGCATCTATAGTTTGTTCCGCTAAAGCTTCCGCCCAATACATAGCCAAATAAAAGTGACTGCCACGAGTATCTATTTCATTTACTTTTCTTGATGGTGATCTTTTGTTATCTAAAAACTTTTCTGTGGCATTATCAAGCGCAGCACCCAAAACTTTAGCTTTTTGATTATCATATTTTTCCCCAAAAAATTCAAGAGAAACACCTAAAGCTAAAAATTCTCCTAAAGAATCCCATCGTAAGTGGCCTTCTTCTAAAAATTGATCAACATGTTTGGGTGCTGATCCACCAGCCCCTGTCTCAAACAAACCTCCGCCGTTCATTAAAGGAACGATAGAGAGCATTTTCGCACTGGTACCTACTTCTAAAATCGGAAAAAGATCTGTGAGGTAATCACGTAAAACGTTTCCAGAAACAGAGATTGTATCCTTACCGCCTTTGATTCGATTTAAAGTAAAAATTGTTGCTTCAACAGGAGATAAGATGCGAATATCTAAGTCAGTAGTATCGTGTTCTTTCAAATAGGTATTTACCTTTTTTATTAATTCGGCATCATGTGCTCTATTTTCATCAAGCCAAAATACCGCTGGTGTTTGAGAAGCTCGCGCTCTTCCTACTGCTAATTTCACCCAATCTTTAATTGGAGCATCTTTTACTTGACACATTCGCCAAATATCACCTTCACTAACCAGATGTTCTATAAGCACTTTGTTAGCTGAATCTATAATTTGAACCTTACCTGAATCCTTAATTTCAAAGGTTTTGTCATGAGAACCGTATTCTTCTGCCTTTTGAGCCATTAACCCTACGTTAGGTACTGTGCCCATTGTTGTTGGATCAAAAGCACCATGTTCTTTACAAAAGTTAATGGTTGCCGTATAAATACCCGCATAGCTACTATCGGGTATGACTGCTTTCGTATCTTGCGATTTGCCTTCGGCATTCCACATTTGTCCTGAATTGCGAATCATGGCTGGCATTGAGGCGTCAATAATAATATCACTTGGTACATGCAGGTTTGTAATGCCTTTGTCTGAATTTACCATCGCCAAAGCAGGCCCATCTGCAATTGCCTGTTGAATATCTGTTTCAATAGCTGCTTTTTTATCTGCTGGTAGTTCGTTGAGTTTGTTTAGTAAATTTTCAAGTCCGTTATTTGGGTTAATTCCGATAGCGTCGAAACTATTCCTATGCTTTTCAAATACAGAAGAGAAATAGGCCTCCATTGCATGTCCAAAAATAATGGGGTCCGATACTTTCATCATGGTAGCTTTCATATGCAAAGAAAATAACACTCCCTGTTCTTTAGCAGCGGCAATTTCTTGTTTTAAAAAGCTAACGAGCGCCTTTTTTTGCATTACGGTAGCATCGATAATTTCGCCAGCTAATAAGGAAATCTTTTCTTTGAGAACAGTTGATGAGCCATCATTCTTTTGTAAAACAATTTTCACATCTGTATTTTCATCAAGGGTAAGGGATTTCTCATTTGCCTGAAAATCACCTGCACCCATTGTTGCAACATGAGTTTTAGAATTTGGGCTCCATGCACCCATGGAATGTGGATTTTTCTTGGCGTAGTTTTTTATCGCTTTCGGCGCTCTACGATCAGAGTTGCCCTCTCTTAAAACAGGGTTTACAGCGCTGCCTTTTATTTTATCATAACGTGATTTAATTTCTTTTTCTATGTCTGAACTTGGCTCATTCGGATAGTCGGGTAGTTGATAGCCTTTATTTTGGAGTTCGGTGATGGCCTCTTTTAACTGTGGAATGGATGCGCTAATATTTGGGAGTTTAATAATGTTAGCATCGGGATTTTTCGCCATTTGACCTAATTCTTCTAGATCATTGGCTAAGCGCTGTTCTTCTTTTAAAAAATCAGGAAAGGTAGATATAATCCTGGTTGCCAATGAAATATCTTTAGTCTCAATGGTAATCCCGGAAGATTTAGTAAAAGCTTTAACTATCGGTAGAAACGATTGTGTTGCTAAAGCGGGAGCTTCATCGGTCTTCGTGTATAAAATTTTAGGCATTTGTACGCTGTAATTTAGATTTTAAGCGTGGCAAAGATACAATTTCTAGACGCTATTGAAAGTGGTAAATAGCGAATCTTTTGTAGTGGTTAATGGGAAGAATTGTGATAAATGATAAAACCCATATCATCGTACATGTACATTGATATGGGTTTTTAGAAAAAGCGTATCAACTTTTTGTTTTATTCGAAAATAAAACGGCAACCATTGATTGCAGTTGTATTGCTTTTTCAACGTTTTGAAATTACATTTATCCTCAATTATCAAACCGAGTGATATTTGTTATTTCTTTATATAGAATTAATAAATTTACTACGAAATACCTACCGAAATATACATTTCATAATTTTTGATTTATCCACATCCTTAGCAAAAAGCGACAGCCTTTTGTAACTATGCTCGTTGTATTAATGATATAACCGCAGTTAGACTATAACTATATCATTTCCTCAACTATTCCATACTATAAAGAACGTAAACTCTATACTGATTTTCCACAATCATCCAATCCAGACTTTTGCTTCCAATCATAGTTAAATATATATAAATTTTTTGAAAATTATAAATTTTTAACATTCTAATAATCAACACGATACAAACAAACGTTGTTAACAATTGTGCATAAAAAAACCGCTATTTAACTTTTAGTAAATAGCGGTTTATAATTTGTTGAAGTTCTTTATTTACGAACTTCTTTAATTCTTGCTTTTTTACCAGTTAGATTTCTAAAGTAGTAAATGCGTGCTCTACGTACTTTACCTTTCTTATTGACCTCGACTTTTTGCAAGGCTGGCATATTAACTGGGAAAATACGTTCAACACCTATTGTTCCTGACATTTTTCGGATGGTGAAAGTTTCAGTTGCCCCCGAACCTCTTCTTTGAATAACTACTCCTTTGAAAAATTGGGTACGCGTTTTTTCACCTTCTTTAATTTCATAATAAACGGTTATGGTGTCACCTGCTGAGAATTCTGGAAATTCTTTTTTAGTGACAAACTCGTTTTCTACATATTGAATTAATGCTTCCATGCTTTAATTTTCTATTATTTCATCAATTAACATTCACGATTTTCGTCAGAGGTTAATTTAACAGTGTGCAAAAATAGGCTATATATTAAAAACCACAAGTTATTTGCGAGGATTTTTTGTGAGAAGTGTATAGTGGCTAAAGTACTATTTAAGTAAATCAGGACGTAATTTTTCAGTGCGTGCTTGCGCTTTGTTTTCACGCCACTCCTCAATTTTGGGGAAATTACCGCTGAGTAGTATTTCAGGGACTTTGGTTCCCTTGTAATTGGCAGGTCTGGTATACACAGGTGGTGCCAACAAATTGTCTTGAAAAGTATCGGTAAGTGCTGAAGTTTCGTTATTTAAAACACCAGGAATTAATCGTATCACAGCATCGCAGACTATAGCTGCCCCTAATTCACCACCCGATAAAACATAATCGCCAACTGAAATTTCTTTCGTTATAAATAGGTCTCGAACACGTTGATCTACCCCTTTATAGTGACCACATAGTATGATGATATTCTTTTGTAATGACATGCTATTGGCCATTTTTTGATTCAAAGTTTCACCATCTGGGGTCATATAAATCACCTCGTCATAATCACGATCTTCTTTAAGTGCGCTGATGCATTTATCTATAGGCTCAATCATTAAAACCATGCCCGCGCCACCACCAAATTGATAGTCGTCAACCTGATTGTAACTTTTGTTTGTATAATCACGTAGATTATGAAAGTACACTTCTACCAGACCTTTTTCAATTGCCCTTTTGAGTATAGAGGCTTCAAACGGACTCTTTAAAAGTTCAGGTAATACGGTTATGATATCAATTCTCATTGATGTTTTTCTTTATGCTTGAACTCCAAAAATAATGAAAACTAGTAGTATCCTTTTTCCACCCCAATTTTTCATACAACTTTTGAGCGGGATTGTCTACCGCTGTTTCTAGCGCCAAACCCTTACCGGCATTCATATTGCAATAAGTCTTGGCCTTAACAAGTAAAGCTTCACCAATACCTTTTCTACGATACGATTTCTCGACATAAAGATCATTTAATATGTAAATAGGTTTCAAAGAAACTGATGAATATGACGGATACAATTGAACGAACCCCGCTGCATTATTTTCAACAAATGCCAAAAAAATAACGGATTGTTCTTTAATGAGACGTTCTTTAATAAATTGTGTGGCTGCTTTTAAATTAGTCTCTTGTTTGTAAAAAACGCGATATTGATCAAATAAGAAGGCAATATTAGCTAGCTGCTCCAGGTTTGCTTTTATGATGTGCATAACGAAGGAATTAAAAAAAGCTCCTGAAGGAGCTTTTTAAATCATTTGTTTTTTTTCTGTTTATTAAGTTCATCTTGAAGCTGCCTATTAATTTTTTGCTCTCTTTCTAAGGCCCTGCGACGATGATCTTCATATTCTTCTTCTAATTCAGAAAGTGAAGTTTTGGCTTCCTGAGTTAGAATATTACTACGTCGAAATTTAAACATAAATAACAGCATTAATGCCATTAAACCAGCAATGATAGACCACAAGATTGTATTGTAGGTAACCTTAGACACAAGCATACCTAAAAATGACATGCTATCTTTTTCTTCAGTTACTCCCGCCAAACTATTCGTAGTCTCTTCTAATTTTTTATTTAAAGTGCTGATAGATGATTCATGACCAGCAATAGTTGTTTTCAATTCTGATATTCTTGAATTATAACCACCAAGGCTGTCTAGAACATTTTTGCGAAGTTTATCTAAAGAAATAACGCGAACTACTTCATACCTTTTGCCATCAGCTCTATAATTACCAGATTTTTTATAAACATATTCAAACTGGCTATTAATCGTGCCTTCATCGAGAGATAGCTGTTTTTTAGCTTCCCCCGTTTCTTGAGCCGACATCGTTACTACAAATAAAGAGATTACGACTGTAAATAGTTTTCTAAAACCTTTCATGCTAAGTTGTAAATAATAGGTTCATATATGATTTAGAGAGAACTAAATTAATTCAATAATCTTAATTAAGAAAAAAAACCCTTAGTAATACGTAAATCTTCTAACTTTAGCGATGTACTTTGCAAGTCGGATAACCTGATGGGAATACCCGTATTCATTATCATACCATATATATAAAATGATATTTTTACCGCCTTTTTCAACAATGGTAGCTTTGCTATCATAAATGGCAGGAGCCGAAGTGCCAACGATATCTGATGAAACCATTTCTTTGCTCAAAGAATATTTAATTTGTTCTACCAAATCTCCCTCTAGAGCATACTTTTTAAGAATGGTATTAATACCGTCTAAACTAGTTTTGTTTTCCACTTCTAAATTTAAAATAGCAAGTGATCCGTTAGGAACAGGAACGCGAATAGCATTTGAGGTTAGTTTTCCTTTTAAAGTTGGCAAAGCTTTAGAGACTGCTTGACCAGCCCCCGTTTCTGTAATTACCATATTTAAAGCCGCTGCTCTTCCTCTGCGATATTTGCCATGCATATTGTCTACCAAATTTTGATCATTGGTATAGGCATGTATCGTTTCTAGATGACCTTTTTTTACCCCTAACGAATCTTCAACTACCTTAAGAATTGGTGTGATGGCATTCGTTGTACAAGAGGCAGCCGAAAAAATCTTTACCACATCTGGGTCATGCTCATTTTGGTTAACCCCATGAACAATGTTTGGAATTTCTTTGCCTGGGGCGGTAAGTAAAACGCGTGAGGTTCCTTTTGCTTTAAGGTGTCTACTCAATTCTTTCTTATTGCGAAAGGCACCCGTATTATCAATAACTAGGGCGTCAGAAATGCCATATGCAGTGTAATCAATATCTTCTGGTTTAGCAGCATTGATTATGTGTACCGTTGTTCCATTGATGATTAAAGCACTTTTAGCTGCGTCTACATCAACGGTACCCATAAATTTACCATGTACGGAATCGGTTCTTAAAAGGTTAGCTCTTTTTTCTAATATTTCGGCGGTACTTTCGCCACGTGTTACAATAGCTCTAAGTCTTAGTTGATTACCCTTACCAGTTTTCGCCATTAACTCACGAGCAAGCAACCTGCCAATTCTACCAAATCCATACAAAATAACATCTTTGGGTTTGATCTCGCCCGAGCTATTTGCATCTTTCAATTTACTTAAAACAAATGCCTTGGCATTGTTAAAATTGTTATCATCAGCATGATATTCATAGGTAAGTTTGCCGATGTCTAGTTTCGCTGGGGGTAATTTTATCGAATTTATAGCTCTGAGAATCTCAACGGAATCAAAAATAGAAATAGGTTTCTGAACAAATTCTCCAGCATACTCATGCAAATGAATAATATCACTAACATTTTTATCAATGATTTGATTTTTGAAAAGCACCACTTCAATAGATTTATCGTACCATAAATCACTGGTTATTTTAATAAATTCAGTAGTGGCTTTTCTTCGGTCTGCTTGAAATGCAAGCTCTTTTTCATACAATTTTGAATTCGACATTCTTGGTTGTGTTGTTTATAATTTGTTTGCAAAAATATATCTTTTTACGCTTTATGGTTAAGTTATTCGCAAAAAAAACACCTCGATAGAGGTGTTTTTTAAGAATGCTATATTTTATTGAAATATTAGCCTTTCTCGTTCCCCTTTTTCGTCAATCATTGTTATCACGGTTTTTCCATAACGCGAAATACCACTGAATAACGAGCGCGCTTCATCAATATTGTTGATTTCATCACCATCTAGCGAAAGGAGAACTTTACCAACTAAACCATAATTGCGATAAGATTCGGGTACGGCTGTTATTTTGACTCCTTTCTTAGTGTTAAACCTTTTTTTATCTTTTTCGCTAAGATTTTTTACAGTAAATTCCATAATAGGTAAAATTACCACTTGGCGTTCCTTTAAAGTTACGGGTACTGTTAAGAGATCACCAGCACGATCAATAGTTACTTCCACTTTATCATTAGGGCGTTTCGTAGAAAGGTAGCCTGTTAAATCAGGGAATTTACGCACCGTAATATTGTCAACCTTTTTTATAACGTCGCCTTCACGTAGTTCAGCTTCTTCAGCACCTGAACCTTCTTCTATATTAGATATATAAACGCCTTCAATTTCGTCGATACCATTTTCAATAGCATAAGGCGAATTTACATTGACGGCATTAACTCCTAATATTCCCTTTTGAATAGAGCCATATTCCATAATATCTTCAACAATTTTTCGCGCGATATTACTCGGTACAGCAAATGAATAGCCGACATAAGATCCTGTTTGTGAGGAAATGGCCGTATTAATGCCAACCAAATCTCCGTTGGTGTTTACTAAAGCCCCACCTGAATTACCAGGATTCACGGCGGCATCTGTTTGTATAAAAGATTGATTTCTACCTAAATCTCTTGCTTTTGCGCTCACAATACCCGCAGTAACAGTAGAAGTCAAATTGAACGGGTTACCGACGGCTAGTACCCATTCTCCTATTTTTGTATTGTCAGAGTCTCCGAAGGCAAGGTAGGGTAACTGCCCTTCGGTTTCTATTTTTAATAGGGCAATGTCTGTATTCGGATCAGAGCCTACCAATTCGGCATTATAGCTTTTATTGTTATTCAAAGTGACTTGTAACTGGTCTGATTTCGCAACCACATGATTGTTAGTTACAATATAACCATCTGATGAAATAATAACTCCAGATCCAGAACCTACCTGCGCTCTTTGATTAGAGTCTCCAGATCCATAGAGAAAGTCCCAAGGACTTCGAACGCTTCGTCCTTTGGTGACATTCTTCACGTGTACGACAGCATTGACTGTATTTTCGGCAGCAACGGTAAAATCAACTTCGTTAATTCCTGAACCCCTTGCTGATGTTGGAGTTGTACTTGTATTAAAAACAACCCCCTGCGCATTCGAATCTACAATGGCGTATTTTGAAGTTTCAAAAAATACTTTGTAAGCCAAAAGGGTAATTCCCCCAGCGAATAAAGCTACCAAAAACAAACTTCCAATTTTTTTCATACTTCAATCTATTTAATATTAACACTCAAAAATAAGAAAATTGAATTTTGTTAAATAGCGCTTTAACTAGTTTTTAACTGCTAAAAAAACCTTAATAAAATGATATCTTTACCATCGAAATTGAACTAATGAAATTGACTTTTTATAAATATCAGGGAACGGGAAATGATTTTGTCATTATTGATAATCGAGAATTATTCTTTCCGAAAGAAAATATAAAATTGGTGTCCTTTTTATGTGATAGAAGATTTGGTGTTGGTGCTGACGGATTAATTCTTTTGGAAAACGATTCGCAGTTTGATTTTAAAATGGTGTATTATAATTCAGACGGAAACCCTAGTACTATGTGTGGTAACGGCGGACGGTGTTTGGTTGCTTTTGCAAATCATTTGGGTATTATTGACATCGAAACATCTTTTGTCGCCGTAGATGGTATACATAAAGCTATTTTCAGCAATGATGAGATAAGTTTGCAAATGAATGACGTCGCAGAGATTAAAATGAAACCGAACGCTTATTATTTAAATACAGGATCACCGCACCATGTTCAACTGGTTGAAAATTTGAAGCAGCTCAATGTTAAAAAAGAAGGTGCCAAGCTGCGTTATGGCTTGTACGGAGCGTCAGGTAGTAATATAAACTTTGTAACACAACAAGAAGATAACTCATTTGCCGTGAGAACCTATGAAAGAGGAGTGGAAGATGAAACTTTATCATGTGGTACAGGTGTCACTGCTGTTGCTCTTGCTATGCATTATTCTGGTTTAACCAAACAAAACGAAATAGTAATACAGACAGAAGGTGGTACGCTTAAGGTTCGGTTTAATTACGAAAATGGGTATCAAAAAGTGCAGCTAATAGGGCCTGCATTGTTAGTGTATAAAGGCGAAATAGAATGTTGAAATTAGAAGGAGATACTATTTATTTAAGGGCTTTAGAACCAAATGATTTAGATTTTCTATATCAATTAGAAAATAATACTGCTATCTGGGAAATTAGCGGTACTACATCACCTTATTCAAAGCATGTTTTACAATTGTATTTAGAAAATGCTCATAGAGACATTTATGATGTGAAGCAACTTCGTTTGTGTATCTGTAATGATGAAAAAAAGGTTATTGGACTCGTCGATTTATTTGATTTCGACCCAAAAAACAAACGCGTGGGTTTAGGCATTATCATTGAAGATACTGAAAGAAACAAGGGTTTTGGTCATGAAGCGCTAACAATTGTAATTGATTACGCTTTTGCTACTTTAGATGTACATCAACTATATGCCAATGTCACCATTGACAATGTGGCGAGTATGCAGCTTTTTGAAAAATTAGGATTCGAGAAGGTTGGTGTTAAAAAGGATTGGATTTTATCTAATGGAGTATATAAAGATGAAGTATTGTATCAAAAAATAGGAAGCTAATGTATTTAAAAAAGATTCTACTTTTAATAGTTTTAATAGGGTTAGTTATTGGAGGATTATTCGCATACCATATTTATGGCGCCATTTTTAATCCGAATACGGCATTTAATAATAAGGAAGAAGTTTTGTTTATTGGCTCTGAAGACACTTTTACAGATGTCAAAACCATGTTATCCCCGCTATTAAAAGATATGGATAGTTTTCTGCAGATTGCCGATCAAAAAGGATATGCTGCTAATGTCAAAGCTGGAAAATATGTTTTAACAAAAGGAATGAACAATAATGATATTGTTAATGCACTTCGTAGTGCAAATATTCCCGTTAAAGTGGCATTTAATAATCAAGAAACAATTGAAGATCTTGCCGGTAGAATAGCTTCGCAAATCGAGCCTGATAGCGTAGCCCTTGTTAAGGCCTTTAGACAACCTGATTTTTTAAAAGGAAATGGATTTAATGATGATAACATGTTGGCTATGTATATACCCAATAGTTATGAGTTTTTCTGGAACACATCAGCAAAAAAATTTCGTGACCGCATGTTGAAAGAGTATCGAAGATTTTGGAATGACGAACGGCAAAACCAGGCTAAAACATTAAATCTATCTCCTGAAGAAGTGATCTCTTTGGCAGCAATAGTTCATAAAGAAACGGCAAAAATTGAAGAGCGTCCTCGTGTGGCAGGGTTGTATTTAAATAGAATTAGAGAACGTATGCTCTTGCAGGCAGATCCCACAGTGATTTATGCTCTAAAGAAGCATCATAATGATTTTAATATTGTAATTAAAAGAGTATTATTGAAAGACCTGAAGATTGACTCGCCCTATAATACCTATAAATACGCTGGTATTCCTCCGGGGCCTATAACAATGCCCGATATTTCGGCCATTGATGCCGTTTTAAAAGCTGAAAAGCATGATTATTTGTATATGGTATCGAACGTGGAAAATTTTGGGTATCATAAATTCGCCAAATCCTTAGCACAACATAACCAGAATAAGGTGCAGTATATCCGATGGATAAATGCTCAAAAAATTACGAGATAGGTCTCTTATCTGAGAATTAATACCTGTTAACTAAAATTGTATAGTTTTAACAAAGCCTTGTCATTTACTAGTAAAAAAGCATAATATCTTTGCAGCGAGAAATTTAAGCAAGCCCCAATTGGCTTTAAGTCTTAAGAAAACTAATGTATGAGAAAGTGGATGCGTTTTACAAGTCCCCTAATCGTTATTTTTGGTCTGCTTAGCATGGCTTTTATGCCTTCAAATGTCAAAGTACCTGAATCTCTAGTGGTAAAAGAGCCTTTTGAGGTTCATTTTCCTCAAGATAGAAGTGTCTTTGACGAAACCCCTGTAGCGACTCCTTTTTTAGGAAGAACCTATTTGGGTTTTAAAGAAGCTTTAGCCTTTAAAGAGTCACAAGGAAATTATTTCATTACCAATGGTTTAGGTTATCTCGGCAAATACCAATTTGGTGCAGGTACCTTGCAATTGATGGGAGTTCATGATACCATTAACTTTCTAAACAACCCTGCCTTGCAAGAGAAAGCTTTTCAAACCAATATCGCTCGGAACAAATGGATTTTAAGAAGAGATATTGAAAAATTTGATAGAAAATGGGTTGGTGGAGTAGAAGTTACGGAATCAGGAATGTTGGCTGCTGCACATTTAGCGGGTCCCGGTAATGTTAAGAAGTACTTACGTTCGTATGGAAGATATGATGTAAAAGATGCTTATGGTACAGATATAGCGGCCTATATAAGAAAATTTTCAGGCTATGACGTTTCTGTTGTTGTGCCTAAAAGAAATGCCAAGATATAAAGATACTATGTATATATGAAGATGGGTAGGCCCTGGCGTTTTCGTCAGGGCTTACTTTTTTTGAACCTATTAGGCTTGAATTATAAAAATTGAGGGTCGCTTGTGAAGGTCAACTGAAGTTTTTTTCCAGTCGGCTACACTTTTAGTAGCGATGAATTCCGTAGACAGCGTAATATCAGTAGCTACACATAATAAGGTTTGATCTGATAGGGAATGAAGCATTTCTGATAAAAGCTTATCATTGCGATAGGGAGTTTCAATAAATATTTGTGATTGCTGTAGTGTCCCCGATGTTTTTTCCATTTTTTTAATGGCTTTTTTTCGATCAGCAGCATCAATAGGTAAATATCCGTTGAAAGCAAAATTTTGTCCATTCATACCACTGGCCATCATGGCAAGTATTATAGAGGAAGGACCCACTAAAGGAACGACCTGTATTTCTTTTTCATGAGCAATTTTGACTACTGCAGCACCAGGATCCGCTATGCCAGGGCAGCCAGCTTCTGACAATATACCTACATCATGACCTTCGAAACAAGGATTTAGAAAATCGGGAATAGTAAGGGACTCTGTATATTTATTTAATACTTCAATTTGTAGTCGCGGTTGTGATTTGCCAGGACTTATTTTTTTTATGGCGCTACGGGCTGTTTTTTCATTTTCGACAATATAATAGTTGATGTTCTCAATAGCCCGTTTGATAGAAATAGGTAAAACTTCAAGTGGTTGATTTTCACCTAAAGTAGTAGGTATTAAATAAAGCTTTCCTTTAGGTATTTTTTGATCACTCATACGAACTAATTTATCTTAAATGAAGCTTTGCCACAATGCCGTCACAGGCCTTATCAATAAGAGAATAAATATAATCAAAGCCATCGTCACCCCCGTAATAAGGGTCGGGCACTTCCTGTATGCCTAGATCTATTTCAGCTAACAATAATTTAACCTTATTCCTATCTTCATCTGTTCGAGCTAGCGCCATAACATTTGTAAAATTATCTTTATCCATGGCATAAATTTGATCAAATTGATCAAAATCACCAGACTCAAATTTTCTACAACGCTGCTTCGATATATCTAGTCCGTTCTTTTTTCCCACAGCAATACTGCGATGGTCGGGTTTGTTACCTATGTGATATCCAGCGGTACCAGCAGAATCTACCATGACTTTGGCAGAATCTACTTTGCTTTCAAGAATTCCCTGTGCTAATGGCGACCTGCAAATATTGCCTAGGCATACCATTACTATTTTATGCGTAATCAAATGTTAGGATAATTTCTTGGTGAGATCGTCGATGTATTTTCTAAACTGTTTGTCAGTTTCTGCCAGATTATCAACAGTTTTGCAAGCATGTAAGACTGTTGCGTGATCTCTTTTGCCAATTTGTGAACCAATGCTGGCTAATGAAGCCTTTGTAAATTTCTTAGCAAAGAACATAGCCAACTGACGTGCTTGTACAATATGTCTTTTTCGTGTTTTAGATTGCAGTGTTGCCACATCCATTTCGAAGTAGTCAGATACCACTTTTTGAATGTAATCTATAGAAACTTCACGTTTCGTATTTTTCACAAATTTTTCAACGACTTGCTGTGCTAGTTCTAGAGTTACTTCTTTTTTATTGAAGGAAGATTGAGCAATTAAAGAAATAATAGCTCCTTCTAATTCTCTAATATTCGTTTTAATATGTTTTGCAACATATTCAATAATATCATCAGGCATTTCTACACCATCACGAAATAGTTTATTCTTTAAAATAGAAATTCTTGTCTCGTAATCAGGGTTTTGTAATTCTGCAGAAAGCCCCCATTTGAATCGTGATAACAGGCGCTGCTCAATATCTTGCATATCAACTGGAGCCTTGTCAGATGTTAATATGACTTGTTTTCCATTTTGATGTAGGTGATTGAAAATATGGAAAAAGACATCTTGAGTACCTGATTTTCCTGATAAAAATTGTACATCATCAATAATGAGAATATCAATCAATTGATAAAAATGTATGAAATCGTTTCTCGTATTTTTCTTTACCGATTCAATATACTGCTGCGTGAATTTTTCAGCAGAAATATAAAGAACGGTTCTTTCAGGGTATTTGTCTTTAATTTCAACCCCAATAGCATGTGCTAGGTGGGTTTTTCCTAATCCAACGCCCCCAAATACCAATAAAGGATTGAAAGATGTTCCACCGGGTTTATTGGCTACCGCCATACCTGCAGAGCGAGCAAGACGATTAGAATCTCCCTCTAAAAAATTATCAAAATTATAATTCGGATTGAGCTGAGACTCTATTTTTATATTGCGAATGCCAGGAATAACAAATGGATTACGCAATTCTGGATTTTTTGACTTTATAGGAACGTCCATTTCTTGCGGAACAAGGTTGCCCCTGTTAGAACTGGGAATTTTCTCCGTAAAGGGTTCTTTATTGCCGTATGTATTTTCCATACGTATGATATAAACTAATTTGGCTGTTTCACCTAGCTCTTTCGTCAAGGCAACCTTCAAAAGTTTGACGTAATGCTCTTCTAACCATTCGTAGAAAAATTTGCTGGGCACCTGAATGCTCAAGGCATTCTCTGCTAGCTTTACAGGTTTGATAGGCTCAAACCACGTTTTGAATGCCTGCGGTTGGATATTATCTTTGATAAAAGCCAAACAATTATTCCATACAGAATTAGCAGTTACACCCATTCTTAAATTCTAGTGTTAATCGGTTAGTTAGTGTTTCGTAATGTAGGTGGAAAATTCAGCCGGAGCAGACCTCATTTTCTATATGAGCAAATATGTGAACAAAAAACCTAAAAAAAAAATGAAATGGTATTGAATTTTCGCTTTTTTTTTCTCAAGTTCACGAGCCGAATTTTGGCAAGTACTAAATGTAGATTTTTTTTATTAATTAGCCATGAAATTTAACGAAATTTCTTTTCGCATTCGATATGGGGAAACTGACCAAATGGGTGTGGTATATCATGGCAATTATGCCCAATTTCTTGAGATGGGGAGGGTAGAGTGGTTACGATCTATGGGTATTTCTTACAAAAAAATGGAAGAAAGCGGCATTATGTTGCCTGTAATTTCTTTACAGGTAAATTATAAGAAACCAGCTGTTTATGATAACTTAATTACGGTGCGCACTAAATTGCATAAAATACCTACCGTAAAAATAGAATTTGACTTTGAAATTAAGAATGAAGTCGAAGAACTACTAGCAGACGCTAAAGTTGTTCTCGCTTTTATGGATATCGAAAGAAAGAAACCCATTCGATGCCCTCAATACCTATTAGATACTATAAAGCAGCACGGTGCATTTTAGTTCTATTTTATTTCGGTAATACTTACTTTATGCAATTCTTGAAAAACGCTTACTAACTCATCAGATTGATTTTGCGGAACTGAAATGACAAGAGCACATTTAATTTCTAATTCTTGTGATACAACCTTGTACTTTTTCTGTTTAATAATTCGCATCACCCTATCTAAATCATCATAACCAAAATTTAGTTTAAAATGCGCAGTGATGGTTTTGGTAATCACATCAGCACTTGAAAGTGCCATTTGCCCTGCAGTGCGGTAGGCAGCAATGAGTCCTCCGACACCCAATTTGGTACCGCCAAAGATTCTAGCGACAGCCACCAAGATATTAGTGACCTTAAAAGATTGTATTTGGCCATATATGGGTTGGCCTGCAGAATTGTTGGGTTCACCATCGTCATTGGCACGATATCGAATATTTTGGACACCTAATTGCCAGGCATAGCACACATGACCAGCGTTGGGATGTTTTTTTCTTATGGATGCTATAAGTGGTTTTATTTCATCATCTGATAGAATAGGGAATGCATAGCCGAAGAACTTGCTTTTCTTTTCCTTAAACAAGATTTCTGGGGAAGGTTTTGAAAGTGTTTGATAAGTATCTTTGAATTCACCCATTGTTACGAGCAACTAAAATAATACTTATAATCGCTAATAAAATGCCTCCCCAATTCTTAGAATTAAGTTTTTCTTTGAAAAGTAAAATTCCTAAAAAGGTCGAAAACATGACTATGGCGACATTATTAATAGTAAATATCGAGGCACTTTGCAAGGCATCATTTTGCAGTGCACGGAGCAAAAAATAAATGGAGAAGTAATTCGGAATGCCTAAACAAACTCCAGCCACAATATTATTAAAGTTAATTTTCAAAGGTTTTTTGAATGACTTGAATAGAACAATTAGAATACCTATTGCTGCAGCAGAACCAAACACCGTTGCAGAAAACAGGGGCACCTCAGAGTTATTAATGAATGCCTTTTGTATATAGGCAAGAGATGCATCTATCATTCCCGAACCCATAAAAGTTAAAAAGGGTAATAGTAAAGTAGCATTTCTTAAAGTGATAGAATTTTCTTTTACAGAAGCAAAGTAAACAGCTGCAAGGGCGAGAATGATGCCTAGGGCATTAAACAAACCTAATTCTTCTTTATAGATAAAGATGCCTATTAAAACTGGAATAACGAATGACATTTTCGTTGCTACCGAAGCCACCGAAACCCCCAAACGTTGAGAGGTTGCGGCCATTAAATTAAAAACAAGAATAAAAAGTATTCCTAAGGCAAAAGTGCCATAGAACCATGATTTTTTAGGAATTTCTACAATGCTTACCTCCCCCTCATAAAAAAACAAACCTACAGTACATGCCACTATATAATTTACAATAATGGCATAAAAGGTTTCAATTTTATATACTGAAAACAGCTTAAAAATCACAAAAATTAAACTCGAAAAAAGAATACTTAAAGCAAGATCTAGCATACTAAATTCTGGTTTTTAGCTCGATAACACTTTCTTTGCCCACTTGAAGATTCCAACAGTGAATGCCCAGTGCCATTGCAGCATCAGTATTTTCTTTGGTATCATCTATAAAAAAAGTCTCTTCTGCTATTAATTCATTTTGTTCTAGTACGAAATGATAAATTTCCTTATTCGGTTTTCTCAAATTGATTTCATGTGATAAGTAAAATTGTTCGAAACAGTTTTTAAACCGATTGAATTTTTCCACGCCCATTTTACGTTTTACTTCATCAATATGTAGGGCATTTGTGTTACTTAGTAGAAATAAGCGATAGGTGTTGTCTTTCGCAAGCTGTTCAATAAAGTCAAGTCTTTCATCGGGAAAATCTAAAAGTATCCCATTCCAGATAGCTAGAATATCTTCTCTAGTCGCCTTTGGATAAACCTCTGATAGCAGAGTAACAAATCTTTCAGAAGAGATTTTACCAACCTCGTACTGTCTGTTGATTTCAATAATTTCAGGACTCAAAACAGGATCGCCACCAAATTTCTCAATTTCACGAAATACGATTTCTTTATCTAAATTGATAAAAATATCTCCGAAGTCAAAAATGATATTTTTAATCATTACGATAATAGTTTAATAAGTCTTGATCCATTTTTCTTGAACTCTTTATGTCTCTCGAAAGTGTTGGAGCCTTTATTCCATTTCCAAAAGATGTATTTCCTCTAAAAACCCTTGCTTCATCCCATAAATTCTTAGCTATAAATGTCTGTAGCGTTTTAGTGCCACCTTCTATAATTAGGCTTGTGAGATTGCGTTTCCAAAGAATGTTACAGAGTTGTCGTGCTAGGTCTCCCGAAAAATCAAGAAACTCATAATCAACTGTTTCAAGATATTTAGAATTGTCCTCAATTTCAGTTAGTATCAACGTAGGAGTACTACCATCTAACACATGAAAATCACCTTGAATTTTTAAGTTGCGATCTAGTACTATTCGAACAGGATTCTTTCCTTTCCACATTCTGACATCTAATTTAGGATTGTCATCAAGTATCGTGTTGGTTCCCACTAAAATAGCACTTTCCTTGGCCCGCCATTGGTGTGTTAGTTGCCTAGAATATCTTCCAGTTATCCAAACAGGTTCAGGATTTTTAGCGCGTTTATCTTTTTCAGGAGCAATAAATCCATCTAAAGTCTCCGCCCATTTTAAAATGATGTAAGGACGCTTTTTTTCGTGAAAGGTCAGAAAACGTTTATGATGTTCGCGGCATTCCTTTTCTAAAACTCCAGTTATAACATCACAACCCGAACTTTTCAATTTTTGAATTCCTTTTCCCGCTACTTTCTCATGGGGATCTATTAATCCAATGACTATTTTAGGAATGTTATGTTTAATAATTAAGTCAGAACAAGGGGGCGTTTTTCCGAAATGAGAACAAGGTTCTAAAGTGACATATAAAGTAGCTTCCTTTAAAAGTGAAATATCAGTAACAGATGCTATAGCATTAACCTCTGCATGAGGACCTCCATACGGACTTGTAAAACCTTCTCCGATTATTTTGTCATTGTGCACTATCACAGCACCTACAGCAGGGTTGGGAGCAGTAGTGCCTAAACCATTTTTGGCGAGCTGTAGCGCTCTAGCCATAAAAGAATCAACTCTTTTCAAATTATTTTATTTCAATCTCTTCGGTATGATCTATAGGATATGAAGCTTTAAAACCAGCGACTATATAAATTATTTCACCACTAAATCGCACATTAACTTTTTTATTCAATAATTGTTTTACTAGCGTACCTAGAAGTCCATTATTTTTACTGTCTATAAGCTTTGAAGTGTCAAAATTTACAGATAAGGGAATCATAAATTCGTTTTTCGAAGGAACCTTAAATTCTTCTGAAGATACTTTTGCAATCAAGTTATCATCAATGAAAACATCAATATTATCTGTTTTTAATTTACCTCCTACATTATTATGATTTATAAAAATAGCTTCAGCTTCTAAAGTTACAGTGTTTAAATCTGCACTGACCACAGCCACCTTATTAATTTCTACAAACTCTGGTTGTTCTGTCAGTTTACAACCATTGACAAATGCTAATACCGCTACGATTAAAATGATTTTACGCATAAAAAATGAGGTGGAATTAATGTATCTTCACCTCACAAAAATAGGACTTTAATTACTATTGCTACAGATGCTTTTACGCGAAATAAAAAACGTATTTCATAAAGAACTTGATTCTCTTTATGCCAAGGAAGAGGTCGATAGTTTTTTCTATATGTTGATTGAACATTATTTAAAGTTAGAACGTTTCGTTTTGGCATTAGAACCTAATTTGACAGTCTCAAAAGTCGAAGAAGATCCATTTTTTGATGCACTTAGTAAATTGAAACTACAAAAACCCATTCAGTATATTATAGGTTCTACCATCTTTTTAGATTTAGAATTTAAGGTGAACGCCAATGTTTTGATTCCCCGACCCGAAACTGAAGAGCTTGTTCGGTGGATTATTGCCGAAGTACAAAATATAAGGAGCAAGTTAGCATATGGAAGATCACTAAATATACTTGATGTGGGAACGGGCAGTGGTTGTATTGCTATTGCCTTAGCAAAAAACATATCGGAAGCAAAAGTTTATGCAATAGATGTTTCTGAGAAAGCATTAGAGACAGCAAAAGAAAATGCGATTGCGAACAAAGTAAATGTTAGGTTTTTAAAAGAAAATATGCTCGATTTAGAATCTTTAGATATGAAATTTGATATTATTGTTTCAAATCCGCCTTATGTTAGAACATTGGAGAAAAAACAAATGAATGAGAACGTGCTACAAAACGAACCAGGTTTAGCCTTGTTTGTTGCCGATGAAAACCCCTTGCTGTTTTACAAGACAATTTCCAATTTTGCAGCTAGCGAGTTAAACAACAATGGAATGCTTTTTTTCGAAATTAATCAATATTTAGGAAAAGAAACCGAACGGCTTTTAAGAGATCATAATTTTTCTGAAATTGAACTTCGTAAAGATATTTTTGAAAACGACCGTATGTTAAAAGGAGTCTGGTATGAATAGTATCGTTGTATTCTGTGGTAGTAGTGAAGGGAGCAACGCCGTTTATATGAAACAAGCTTACGATTTAGGTGGCACTTTAGCACAAGAAAAAATCACTTTGGTCTATGGTGGGGCAAAGATTGGTGTAATGGGTGCCGTCGCCCAAGGGGCCTTAGATGCTGAAGGAAAAGTAATTGGTGTTATTCCTGAATTTTTAAAAATTCATGAAGTATGTCATGCTAATCTTACAGAGCTGATTGTTACTCAAGATATGCATGAGCGCAAAATTAAAATGCATGAGCTTTCAGATGGCATTATTATGCTTCCTGGAGGTTACGGAACTTTAGAAGAATTTTTTGAAATGCTAACCTGGGGGCAGCTAGGCTTGCATCAATACCCTATAGGCATTTTGAATACGAATGGATTTTATACAGAACTAATGAATATGTTGGCTAAAATGGTAGCACAAGGTTTTGTCAAACAAGAAAATTTTGATATGATTATCGTCGATGAAACAATTACTGGTTTATTGAATCAAATGAGAAATTACAAACCATTACCAGTACCAAAATGGATTAATAAAGATCAGGTATAGCAATAATAAAATTTTATGAATACCCAACAACGAATAGAATCCTTAAGAAAAGAACTTCGAGAGCATAATTACAATTATTATGTTTTGGACAAACCTACGATATCAGATTATGATTTTGACATGAAGTTAAAGGAGCTGCAAGATTTAGAATCGAAACACCCTGAATTTCATGACCCAACTTCACCAACCTTAAGGGTAGGAGGTATGGTTACCAAAAATTTCGAAACAGTTGCACATGATCAGCGTATGTATTCATTAGATAATTCTTATTCCAAAGAGGATATAGAAGATTGGGAGAAAAGAATACAAAAAGTTCTAGGCGACGTTGCAGTAGAATTTACCTGTGAATTGAAATATGATGGAGCTTCAATTAGTCTTACATACGAAGACGGAAAATTGATGAAAGCAGTTACTCGTGGTGATGGTTTTCAAGGTGATAATGTTACTACCAATATTAAAACTATTAAATCTGTTCCGCTGCAATTGAAAGGCGATTACCCACCAAAATTCGATATTAGAGGAGAAATAGTTTTGCCGTTTGAGGGCTTTGCACGAATGAATGCCGAACGCGTTGCAAATGGAGAAGAACCTTATATGAATCCGAGAAATACGGCTTCGGGTAGTTTGAAATTACAAGATAGCGCTGCGGTAGCCCAAAGACCATTAGATTGTTTGTTATATGGTATTGTAGGTAATAATACAGGAATCCGTTCACAATGGCAAATGCTTGATAAAGCTCGTGATTGGGGCTTTAAAGTCCCGACCATAGCAAAACTTTGCAAAACTACGGATGAAGTGATGGACTTTGTCGAATATTGGGATATACATAGACATGATCTGCCCTATGAAACAGACGGCGTGGTCATTAAAGTGAACAGTTTGCAACAACAAGATGAGTTGGGACATACCTCTAAATCACCGCGTTGGGCAATGGCTTATAAATTCAAGGCCGAACAGGTTTCTACCCTGTTGAATGAAATAACCTATCAAGTAGGGCGCACAGGATCGATAACGCCAGTGGCGAATTTAGAACCCGTTTTGCTGGCTGGTACTACCGTAAAAAGAGCTTCGTTGCATAATGCTGACCAGATTGCGAAATTTGATATTCGTGAGGGAGATACTGTTTTCGTAGAAAAAGGAGGAGAGATTATACCCAAAATAATTGGAGTAGATTTTAGCAAGCGACATCAGAATTCTGAACCTACCAAATATATTAATCATTGCCCTGAATGTCATACCGAATTATTGCGAACTGAGGGTGATGCTAAGCATTATTGTACCAATTACTATGGCTGCCCCGTACAAATAACAGGGCGTATTCAGCACTATATTTCGAGAAAAGCGATGGACATTGAAGGAATGGGAAGTGAAACTGTCACCCTTCTATTCCAAGAAGGATTGATTACTAACTATGCTGACCTTTATACGCTTACAAAAGAACAAGTCATGCCATTAGAACGTATGGCCGAAAAATCTGCGGAGAACCTAGTAAACGGTGTTGCTGCTTCTGTAAAAATTCCTTTCGAACGTGTTATGTTCGCTCTGGGAATACGCTTTGTTGGTGAAACAGTTGCTAAGAAGTTAGCCAAAGCGTATAAAAATATCGACGCTTTAATGACTGCTTCTGAAGAAGAATTAACAGCTGTTGATGAAATAGGGGAACGAATTGCTAAAAGCGTTGTCGATTTCTTTCAGAATGAAAGTAATCGCTTAATTATAAATCGATTAAAAGATTATGGTGTTCAATTTGAAATTTCTGCTGATAAACTTTTGAATCAAACCGAGAAATTAAAAGGACAAACTTTTGTAGTATCCGGGGTGTTTGAAAAAGTAAGTCGAAACGAACTTAAAAAACTCATTGAAGACAATGGGGGTAAGGTTGGTTCTTCAGTATCCTCAAAGACGTCTTATTTAGTCGCTGGCGATAATATGGGTCCGAGTAAACGAACTAAAGCCGAGAATTTAGGTATTCAAATTATTTCAGAAGATGATTTTTTGGGAATGGTATAAAGCCTGACCAAAATTTATATCAAAGCACTATGACTTTTCGTAATCGAATATTTTGAGCTTATAATCAATAGTATTGTTAACCTTATATATTTCGAGAAAGTATTTTCCTTCAGGTTCAAAAACTGGCATAGTAGTACTCGGTTTTAATCTCTTGGTATTTGATTTTCGAAGCACTTCAGATAAAATGCTCATGTTTTGCTTGAAATCGCCAGAAATAAAAGATTCCATATTCAAACTCTGTTTCTGAAGCGGTGTAGCCAAACTGTTGCTGAGTATTGTGTTATTTAAAGATGGACTAGGTGTTTGCTGTGCGAAAGCAAGGGTACTTGATACAAAACATACGATGACAAAAGCTTTTTTCATGATCATAGCCTTTGTTCTAAATTTACTAAATATTTGCTGATGCGTAAAAATTTACGCGATTTGTTAGCATTATTTTAAGACGATTTTTCTTGCTAACTTTTCTACTTTAGAACTATCCGAATTAAATGGGAGGCGGCAATTTTCAATTCCGATTTACACGATAGGTAATTCTTCTGTTGGTAATTACTGAAGTAGGTGGTATCATATTTACAGTAACATCAACGCTCGGATTGTCCGTAGTAATATTTAAATCTGTTTGATCTTGTGAGTTGGTAACTGTATTTGTATAAACTTGAGAACTCAAATAAACATTAGTTATCAGGGCTTTAGCAGTTAAAGTAAGTGTCTCTAACTGTCCAGGATTTAAGCCGCCTACGTTCCAATTTGGAGCTGTGAAAGTACCTAATGTAACTGAAGCAGAAACAAATTCTAAACCATCGGGAAGTATATCTGTTAGCACTAAATTTGTTACGGGTTCATCCCAGAAATTTTCAACAGTTATTGTAAAAGTAACGTCGGTTCCGTCATACACACTATTTTGATCTACTGATTTATTTAAAATTACATCAGGATCACAATAGTATACAGAAATCGAATTAGAATCATAAGTACAGGGCCCGCGTGTTACTCTAAGAAAGTAATCACCTGCCGTGGAAGCAGTATAACTGCTTGTGGTTGCACCAGGAATTAAAACACCATCTTCAAACCATTGATATGCATCGAAAATTTCGCCACTTGAAATTTCCAGAACTGCACCTGGCAAACAGTTATTTCCTGTAATTGCAAGATCAATGCTTGGCACCGTATCAAAGCCAGAGTAATAGCCAGCAAGACCTCTCGCTCCATTAAAACCTAAGAAGCCTACTGCAATAGGCCCAGTAGAATGTACGCTTACGTTGCCTGTTAAACTTGGCAGGTAAAATGTTTTCCAATCCGTCGTTCCGGCAACAGCTGAAGAAGCAGGTAGTGTAACACTACCACTGCCATCAGTTACGGAGATATTAGTATCAGGAGTTGTAGTTGCTGCAATTATGGTAACTCCTCCAGTTATAGTAACCCCTGCCGCATCTCTAATATCTGGAATATTGTCCATAAAATCTGAAAGTAGACAGTTTACTGGTGCTACAAAGTTTAATCCTTGGGTATAGGCAGCGGTAGAACCACCAATACACTGATAGGCATACACGTCTTTTGATGCTTCTACATACATATTGGAGCCTACCGTGTTGGCAGAAAAGTTGCTACTTGGAATTTCTAAAAAATCTCCTTCATTTAGCGTTGCCATCGGAGTTGTGGAACCATTTACAAAAATCTGTGTATTGTTTTCCGTTGCGATTATTAAAGGAAATTCTGTCCAGCCATTTGCATTTCCATTACCACGAACAAAAACATATTCTTTTCCCAATCTATTTTCTGGAACTGGCTGATCAATACCTGCATCGCGATTGGTTGAACCCGCCTGCCTTCCGTAATTCAAGGAACCATTGCTAATTACAATATTTTTATCTGCTTCTATTGAGGCACCAATCCATCCACGTTCATGGGCCAGAGTGGCCGTATTACCTATATAGGTTTCAAAAACAAAAGATTCATTCTCATCTAAGGTAATGGTATAACTATCATCTGTAATTCCTGCACGATTGGTTCCTACTCTAAATTCACAATTTGGGTCGTAGCCAGAAAGGGTAATAGTGGTATTATCTTCGGTGGCCATAATCCCTAAGGTATTTGATTTAGAAATCTGGGTCCCTAGATTGGGAACACCTCCCCATTTAAAGCTGGTTCCTAATGCAACGCGACCTTTGGAGGTTAGGGAAGCAGCCTGAGAGCCCGATCTTCCTCGGTAATTTACATAAAAATCATTTCCGCCAGGGGACTCAAAACGCAAACCTGCAGTCCTTAGAACAACACCAGTACTGTCCGTTCTTACAAGAGTAACATCATTATCTCCATTGCCTAGGACATATTCTTGTGGGGCCGTATTGGATATGGTAAAATTGGTAATGGGGGTCGTATTGGTTCCTTGAAACACGTTGACTGTAAATGAGGTGGTTTCCGGTGTAGATAAATAGATGGATTGTTGTTGAATCGCTTGGTTGTTACTACCCTGCCTTAGAGGTGGCAAATAATGCAAATCACTCAATTGTGCAAAATTCTTACTTCCAAAAAAGAAGAATAGTAATAGAATACCAATTTGAAAGGGACACTTTGGTCGTAACATTACTCGTAGAATTTCACACAAAAAAACAGTAGTCAGAAGAATAGTACAAAGAAATGTTGTGAACTCTATTTATAATGTTGCGTATTGCTTTTTTTAAAATAAACCAATTAAGTACTTTGTGCAAGTCACCTAAATGATATAAGTTACGAATTATACTGGCAGCGTAAACCTTTCTAGTTGATTGATTTTCCATATTCAATCCGATATATAATTTGTAAACTAACGGACTGAAACTAATTTTTTTTAAACAGAAACATCAAACATGTTTATTAAATTAATTGAGGACACTTAATTCGGAATGAGGTTAAAAACGAAAACCCTTCCAAAAAATTGGAAGGGTTTTATTGTAGCGAGAGTGAGACTTGAACTCACGGCCTCCGGGTTATGAATCCGACGCTCTAACCAGCTGAGCTACCTCGCCATATCTTGTTTTTTATTATGTTTTTTGACGCTCCCCGCCCGAACGTGCCGTTCGGTACGGGCGGGTAACCAGCTGAGCTACCTCGCCAGCTGAATTTAACGGCTGCAAATATATAGTTTAATTCGTTCTTCATCAACTTTCGATAACTAAAAAATATTCTGGTTGATTTATTTTTTTATCATTGATAAATATATATATTGCCGTTATATACATCAATTAAAATGAGTGATAAAACAAAATTTCAAATGGAGTTTGTAATACAGGCTTCTCCTCAAATGTTATATCAATATTTAGCTACTCCTTCTGGACTTTCAGAATGGTTTGCGGATAATGTGAATTCTCGTGGAGAGAAGTTCATTTTTATATGGGATGGTGCTGAAGAAGAAGCAAAAATGATTAAGCGAAAAAGTGATGAATTTGTAAAATTTACCTGGGAAGATGCAGATGACGACGCATATTTTGAAATGAAAATCATTGTTGATGAAATCACAAAAGATGTGTCTTTGTTCATCACCGATTTTGCCGAAGAGGATGAGGTAGAAGAATCTAAAATGCTTTGGACAAATCAGGTATCAAGTTTAAAGCAAGTATTAGGCTCTAAATAATACATTTTTTTAATTATAAGTTATCTTTGAGCCTTGATTTTCAAGGCTTTTTTTATGAGTGTATTTGTCAATTTTAATGGTGAGCTTCTCGATGCTGATCACACTTTTCTAAATTATAAAAATCGAGGTTTGCGATACGGGGATTCACTTTTTGAATCGTTTCGCGTAGTTGGTAATACAATATTCTTTTGGGAAGAACACTACTTACGACTCATGGCATCTATGCGTGTTTTACGTATGGAAATTCCTATGCATTTCACCATGGAGTTTTTAGAAGAACAAGTTTTAGAAACTATTGCTGCCAACGGAATGGAGGAAAAAGCCGTTCGAGTACGGTTGACCGTTTTTAGAAATGATGGAGGCCTATACCTGCCTGACACCAATGAAATATCGTATTGTATAGAAGCAAACGAGCTCGAAAGCTCATTTTATACGCTGAATAACGAAGCTTATGAGGTAGAACTGTATAAAGACTTTTATGTTAATGCCAATATGCTTTCGAATTTAAAGACAAATAATAAAATATTGCATGTTTTAGGTAGTATATATGCCAATGAGAATGGCTATCAAAATTGCTTACTTTTAAATAATAACAAGCAAGTTATTGAAGCTCTCAACGGGAATTTGTTTCTAGTTCAAGGCAAAAAAATAATTACGCCACCACTTGAAGATGGTTGTTTGAACGGAATTCTTCGAAAGCAATTAGTAGCGATACTTCACAAAATAGAAGACTATGAATGTGTTGAAACATCAATTTCACCTTTTGATCTACAAAAGGCAGATGAACTTTTTATGACCAACAGTATTGTGGGAATTCAGCCCATTACAAAATATCGAAAAAAGTCTTTTGCGCATACCATTTCTAAAGATCTTTTAAGTAAGTTAAATGCTTCGGTGCAATTGGGATAAATATAGAAGTCCCTACAACTACAATATTATACTAGTCTAAACTACTAAATGGAAGTAGTTATTTGTCTAACCCACTAACATGTCCAGTAATAAATACACTAGTTCAGACTAGGGTTTTCTGGTGCATTAGACCATATTAAATAATCACCTCCCAATTCTTCAATTTTTTCCTTCCAAAATGCTACTGATGATTTTTCAATGATTGCGCTTTCGTAGTTGTTTTTCAATATAATCCATGATTTTGAAGAAAGTTCCTGATCGAGTTGTAATGAAGCCCAACCAGAATATCCTAAGAAAAATCGAATATCATTTTCTGTAATAGATTTTTGATTGATTAAACGAACTGTAGTTTCAAAATCACCACCCCAATAAATACCATTGGAAATTTCTATACTATTAGCAATCAAGTGTGGCACTTTATGAATAAAGTATAAATTATCTTGTTCTACAGGCCCACCATTATATACCTGAAAGGGGATTGTAATATCAGTAATTAAATCACTCGTGTTAAAGTCTAATGGTTTATTTAAAATAAAACCGACTGATCCTTCGTCATTATGCTCAGCCAGTAATACCACTGACCTATTGAATGAGACGTCACCGCTTAAAGTGGGTTCGGCTATTAGGAGTTTTCCTTTTTTAGGTTTTAGAACAACCATCAATGATATTCGTTAGTTACTCTAAAATAAGATAATTCCTATAAATCCCAAAAACTGACCTACAAAAAAAGCATTCGCCAACTGACGAATGCTCTTAATGTATTGTGTTCGCGTGAACTTAGTTCACAGCTTTACCTAAATCAGCACCTGCTTTGAACTTAACAACATTTTTAGCTGCAATTTGGATAGTTTTTCCAGTTGATGGGTTTCTACCTTCTCTTGCATTTCTTCTAGTTACAGACCAAGATCCGAAACCTACTAAAGATACACGACCTCCTTTTTTAAGAGACCCTTCTACATTTCCTAAAAAAGACTCTAAAGACTTCTTTGCTGCTGCTTTTGTGATGCCAGCATCAGCTGCCATTGCATCGATTAATTCTGTTTTGTTCATAATGTGATTAAATTAATTGTTGTTAAAATAATTTTAAACCTTTAGCAAATTTATACGGATTTGAATTTAACGCAAACGAATACTCGCTAAATACCCGTTTTTGTTGATAAGTCAGGGTGTTTGTTGATAAAGTAGGGCTTTTTTGACCTTTCGCGCAGCCCAATGATAGTGGTACTTTACAAGACTTGGGCAGTTTTTTCTAATTTAAAACCATTTAATACCTCTTTACTTTTCATTTTTCGTTTCCCCGGAAGTTGTATTTCGAGTAGATTCACATAGCCTTCAGCTACCGCAATTTTAATTTCACTTTTAGTAGCGATGATCATTCCTATTTCGAAATCATGTGATGATTTTTCTATGGTCGCATTATATATTTTTAAAAGTAAATTGTTACTGCCATTTTTTAAGCTTGTCCATGCACCAGGGTATGGACTTAAGCCGCGAATATGATTATAGATTTCATGAATTGGTTTTTGCCAATCGATCTTGCAAGTATCCTTATATATTTTATAGGCCGATTTTAAATCTTTCGATTCTTTTTGTTGTTGAGTTTGCACGTCATCTTTTTCTATATGTTGTACCGTAGTAAGTACAAGATCGGCTCCAAACTGCATGAGCTTATCATGCAAACTACCCGCGGTATCCTTTTCTGTTATAGGTACTGTTTCTTGTAGAATGATCTCGCCCGTATCAATTTTATCATCAATAAAGAAGGTAGTTACACCCGTTTCTGTTTCTCCATTCATAATAGCCCAGTTGATCGGTGCTGCACCTCTATATTGGGGTAGTAGCGAGGCATGCAAGTTAAAAGTGCCATACTCTGGAAGATTCCAAACCACTTTTGGAAGCATTCGAAAAGCGACAATAATTTGCAGGTTGGGCTTTAGATCGGCAAGGGTTTTTAAAAAGACCTCACTTTTTAAATTGGTTGGTTGTAAAATCTGTAACCCTTTTTTCACTGCAAAAGTTTTTACGACAGATTCTTGTATTTTTCTCCCTCGGCCTGCCGGTCGATCTGGAGCGGTTATTACACCTACGACCTTATAGTTGTTTTCAATAAGTTGTGCCAAGGTATTTACCGCAAATTCCGGAGTACCCATAAATACAATTCTAAGCTTTCTCATGTGATACTATTTCATACTCGTTTTTTGAATTTATTCGAATTTGTTCATCTTCGAGTAGCTCTTGCAAAGTTTTTAAAATGGCATTCTGGCTATACGATAGATGGGCAATCAATTTTCTCGAAGTCCGTGCCTCAAGCCTTAGATATTGAAGAATATCTTGACTAATTGTTGATACTTCAATTCTTGGCTTATTTTCAACACAAACATCGCAAATTTGGCAGTCTTTTGCTAAAGATTCACCAAAGTACTGCAAGAGTTGTTTATTTCTACAAGTTTTATCAGAACTAATGTAATTTAACATGCAGTTTAAATTGTCTTTTTTAATTGCATGTCTTTCTTTTATCTGTTTTGCAAACACGTTAATGGTGTGATCGTCTTCTCTTGGAACTAAAAATGAAATTTCTAAATCACTATGCTCCGCTGTGTATGTAATAATTTCATCTTTTTCTAATTGTTTTAAAATTGCCAGAACTCGTGTTTCTCTTGCATTTGATTTTTTTGCTATTAGTGCTACATTGATTTTGGTTTCAAAATCAAAGATACCCCCATAACTTCTTAATATAGTTTGCACTACGGTAACAAGTGCTTGATTGTTATTGAAATAACCTTGTAGTTGCTCTTTGGTCGCTATAAATTGAACAGTAGATTTCTTAGTAAATGCCTCGTTCAAGTTAACCACAGAATGTTGATCTAAAAGCTTCAAAGTGTTGTAGGTCAATAAGGAGTTTAAATTGTACGTGTTACAAAATTCGTTAAAGTTTATTGTAAACGTTTTATCATTGCCTTCCCCATAGGCAATTTGAAAATAATTATTCAATTTTCGATATACTAATTTAAGTGTTGCAACATCGGGCAACACTCCTATAAACTGTTTATAGGATAAGGCCACATCGGTTTTATTCGTAATCAATATTGCTCGTGCAGGTGCCCCGTCTCTGCCAGCTCTACCTGCTTCTTGAAAATAATTTTCGATAGCATCTGGAATTTGATAATGTACCACCAATTCAACGTCAGGTTTGTCAATGCCCATTCCAAAGGCATTAGTTGCAACCATTATTTTAATGTCATTAGCCAACCACTGCTTCAATCTTTTTTCTTTCTCATGCTTAGAAATGCCACCGTGAAAGAAAGTAGCACTTAACTTATTGGTATTAAGGTATTGTGTAATTTCTTGTGAAAGACGACGGGTACGAACGTATATTATGGCACTTTTATTTAGGCCCAAACACAATTGTTTAAGTTTATATCTTTTGTCTTCTTCCCAACAAACTGAAAAGGCAATATTGCTACGCAGAAAAGAATCTTTGAAAATAATAGTTTCAATAAACTTCAAATGATTTTTTATGTCTATTGCTACAGGTTCGGTGGCCGTAGCTGTTAAAGCAATGATGGGTGTTTCGGGCGCTAGCTCACGCAATACTGAACATGTTAAATAGGCTGGGCGAAAATCATGCCCCCATTGCGAGATACAGTGCGCTTCATCGATAGCAATTAGATTAATACGCATTTTTTGAATGCGTTCTTGTACAATGTCTTGTTGTAAGCGCTCAGGAGAGAGGTATAGAAATTTATAATTACCATAAAGACAATTATCTAGTAAAGTACTAAGCTCATTATATGGAATACCACCTGTAAGGGCTACCGCCTTGATACCCCGGGTTTTTAATTGATCTACTTGATTTTGAATTAAGGCTATTAAAGGTGATATAACAATACAAATTCCTTCTCTAGCCAGAGCAGGCACTTGATAACAAATTGATTTCCCACCCCCTGTAGGTAATAAGGCAAGTACATCTTTATTTTGAAGTATCGCTTCAATAATATGTTCTTGCGATCCCCTGAAATGCGAGAATCTCCAATATTGACTTAGAATTTCTTTGGGAGAACGCATTACTTTTTACTATTTATATGTGCTAAAATAAAAGCAACGCGGTTTGCAATACTATCTTTAGGCACCTCAATCACTTGGTACCCTAATGATGTATAAGTGCTGTGCAAGCATTGATATACTTTAAGGGACTCATCATAGGTTTCAAATCGTTCGCTATCCACACGATGAATGGCTTTCCACGGAGGCATTAAAAAAATGAAACCGTAGCGATGGTCTAAACAAGCTTTAGTATAACTGTTATCATAGCTTTGTTCGAAACAATCCATATATGCAAGAACATCGGGTATACCTCGATCAAAAAAAATGAATTTTTGGTTTGTCTTTTGAATAGATTCGTATTGCGAAATACGAGCCTCTAGTATAGCTTGATTAAAGGCTTTCGGATCTGCTACAGAAACAATGGGGTTCGATGTGAATTGCTGCTCATGATTGCTGTCCTTCTCCATAGCAGTCATCGTTCGAATTATTTCATGAAGACAAGTGTATCCCGCAGCTTCTAAAGCATTAATTACTGCCGTTTTTCCAGTGCTCGGCCCACCAGTAATGACTATTTTTTTTGAAATCAAGATGAAAAATTCTATTACAAAAGTACATAAACGGGTCATACCAAAAAATAGCATAGATGGCTTACCTTTGTAAAAAGTAATTTCTTATGAGCAGTCAGAAATCTGATGAATTTTATGCACGCCTTAAAACGCAGTTAGAAGATACAGCTTCATGGCCATCAACGTATCTCTATAAGTTCATCGTTCCTACAGAAGAGGATAAAATTCTAAGCATTAAAAATTGCTTTGATATACAAGGTGCTGTAATAGAATCTAAAAAATCTAAAAAAGGAACTTATACTAGTGTTTCAGTAACTGTTCGAATGGAAAATGCAGATGCTGTTATTCGTAAATATAAAGAAGTAGGGGCTATTGAGGGGGTAATATCTTTATAGAATAGTATATGTAGCATAATTTTGCTAATTTGCGTACGTTATAAGAACACTTTCCTTTTGTTAAGCAAAAACATTTCAATTTGAATTTAGTAGAGAACTTAGAGTATAATACAGAGCGTCCGCATTTAATAATTCCAGAATATGGGCGACACTTTCAGAAAATGGTCGATCATGCCGTAGCTATTGAAGATCGTGAAGAGCGAAATAAAATTGCTAAATCTATTATTGATGTCATGGGTAATTTACAACCCCATTTGCGTGATGTGCCTGATTTTCAGCACAAACTTTGGGATCAATTGTTTATTATGTCTGATTTTAAATTAGATGTTGATTCGCCTTTTCCGATCACTTCGAAAGAAGTATTACAAAAACGTCCAGAACCTTTAGAATATCCTCAGAATCATCCAAAATATAGATTCTACGGCAACAATATCAAACGTATGATCGATGTCGCCATTAAATGGGAAAAAGGTGACATGCGTGATGGTTTGGAGTATGCGATTGCCAATCATATGAAAAAATGCTATCTGAACTGGAACAAAGATACGGTTGAGGATAAAGCGATTTTTAAACATCTGGTAGAGTTGTCAGATGGTCAAATCAATTTAACGGATGAAACCATATTAACGGATAGCGGACAGTTTTTGAAAAACAGAGTGGCTAAAACTCCGCGCCATACTTCGAATAAGAAAAATCATAGAAATAATAATAATCGCGGTAAAAAGCGATACTAACTTCCTGCTTTTTTCATGGGAACATTCAAAATTGAAGGTGGTCACCAACTCTCAGGTGAGATTACACCACAAGGTGCTAAAAACGAAGCCTTACAGATTCTTTGCGCTGTGCTATTGACTCCAGAAGAAGTCACTATTACTAATATTCCTGATATCATTGACATTAATAAACTTATTTCGTTGTTGAAAGATTTAGGTGTTAAGGTTGCTAAAACAGGAAAAGGAGCCTATACGTTTAAGGCAGATGATATCAATCTTGATTATCTGCAATCTGATGATTTTAAAAGAGACGGACGAGGATTAAGAGGCTCGATTATGTTAGTAGGTCCTTTATTAGCTCGTTTTGGAAAAGGCTATATTCCTAAGCCTGGTGGTGATAAGATAGGCCGACGAAGACTAGATACGCATTTTGAAGGTTTTATTAATCTAGGAGCAAAATTTAGGTATAATAAAGAAGAATATTTCTATGGCGTTGAAGCAGATAAATTAAAGGGGACCTATATGCTTCTCGATGAGGCCTCTGTGACTGGAACCGCCAATATCGTTATGGCTGCTGTGCTAGCCGAAGGTGAAACTACTATTTATAATGCTGCCTGCGAGCCTTACCTACAGCAGCTTTGCAAAATGCTGAACCGCATGGGCGCTAAAATTTCAGGGGTTGGATCAAATATGTTGATTATCGAAGGTGTGGATGCTCTTCGCGGAACAGAACATCGCATGTTGCCTGATATGATTGAAATTGGTAGCTGGATCGGTTTAGCGGCAATGACAAAAAGTGAGTTGACCATTAAAGATGTTAGTTGGGATGACTTAGGCCAAATACCAGCTGTATTTCGAAAATTAGGGATACAACTTGAACGTAAAGGAGACGATATTTATATTCCAGCACATACGGAAGGTTATGAAATTCAAAACTATATTGATGGGTCTATAATGACTATTGCTGATGCACCATGGCCTGGAATGACGCCAGACTTATTGAGTATCATTTTAGTAATGGCAACTCAGGCTAGAGGAGAGGTAGTAATTCATCAAAAAATGTTTGAGAGTCGCTTGTTTTTTGTTGATAAACTCTTAGATATGGGAGCCAAGATCATCTTATGTGATCCGCATCGCGCCACGGTTATTGGCCATGATTTTAAATCAACCTTGAAAGCTACTACCATGACATCACCAGATATTAGAGCGGGGGTTTCTCTATTAATCGCTGCGCTTTCTGCTAAAGGAACATCAACGATTCATAATATTGAGCAAATCGACCGAGGCTATGAGAATATTGATGAGCGTTTGAGAGCCATAGGAGCGAAGATAGAACGTGTTTGAAAGGGACCAATTTTTTTGATAAAATTCCTGGCATTTAATATGAATAGTAAGTCAAAACAATCTTTGCAATTGAATTTAAACTGCTTTTCATAATCAAGGCATTTTATCTGTTTTATGCTGATAGGTTAAACTGCCATGAGACTCCATATTTATCAGAGCACCAACCGAATTTCTTGCCAAAACCGTAATCATCCCCTGAAGTATAATTATCAAGAGGAATCATAACCATACCTCCATTTGAACTAAGTTTTTCGAATAAAGTGTCTATCTCTTTTTCGGTAGTGCATTCAACGAAAAGGGATACGCCAGGAGTAAAAGACCAAGCGTGCTTAAAGTTATTTTCAGAGATCATATAGGCGGTACCATTTAAGGTAAATGCACCATGTTTGATTAGTTCGGGCGTACCCCCAATAGCACCTTTTTCATATTTAGTGATGCTTTTAATTTCTGAACTAGGAAAAACACTAGTGTAGAAATTAATCGCTTCTTCAGCCTTTCCGCATTGATCGCCTACAAAGGTTAAAAATGTTGTGGTTTTCATTTTTTCGAATTTAAAATTCAGGTAAAATCATCAATTCCAATAATGGCTTGCTTCTTAAAAGTAGTGATTATTCTTTTATTTCAGGGTGATAGACTTTGGTTCTTCATTATAGGATTTTTGGGTTGGTGTTTTAGATGTAGATACGCAATCTTTTGATGTATTACAGCGACACCCTATTTTAATTACCCTAAATTTTTATCCTTTGATTCTATGTAATCATATTCTTTGTGAAATATGATGTCAATTTTATGTGGTACTAAGGAAAACGAGGCTTTAGCGAAGAAGATTAAAAGAGGATAGGTTGCTTTGTGCATTTTTTGCACATTCCTTTTTTTTGTTACTAAGTTAGTACAAAAGACACATAGGTTCTGGGTATGACCTAATCACTTTCTTATTCTAATTATTTATTTTGATCAAAAGTAATCTTCGTATCAAAATATTTTGAAGTATTACAGATTTTCACTTTCAGCGATTATTTACTTTATATACGAGTTCTGAGTAACCTATTTTTCCATTTGAAGTAATTCCTTCACAAATAATCACCATTTTTCCTTTTCTATCACTATTAAAAAGAGTTGTTCTTGCTTTACCGTTACTATTGGTAATAATATTGGGTTTCCAATGGAGTAATGTACGTCTGTCTGAAATACTCCAATCTATTTTTTCTTGATTTTTATATTCGGGAACATAATATTCACGAATTGGGGAGAATTGTGGAGCGGTATCATTTATAAGATTAGTTCTTTTAGTTTTAGGGAAAGCCCCGGATAGTCCTTCTCCCGGATAGGTGTAAATGGCAAGAATTGCAGGAAAAGAGGGAGGAGGGCATATTGGCGCACAATCGAAAACCTGATAGTGGTATTTATTGGCCGTACTTGTATTTCGAATGATTTCTGCACTTTTAACAGCACTTACCGGAATATTACCGATGAGTCCGTAATCTCTTTCATGTACAGGAATACCATCGATAACCACATAGGTCCATCCTGCACCGTACACAAACGCCAGTTCAAATCTTGTTCCGTTTTGAGCCCTAGTGATCCGTATATCCTTAGGGTAATTATAGAGTAACCACCTGTATAAGCCTCTGGTCCATTTCTTTTGTTTTTTTATTAACTCTTCGTTATCTATAACAACATCTGGTATCCCATGTAGTTCTACCATTTCGGCACGCTCAGGAGTAATTCTATAATCACTTACTTCCACTTCATCAAGGGCAACGGTGTTTGGCAATACAAAGGGATCTAATCGAATATCTTCTTCTATTTTTTGAATCATTTTCTTTTCGATAATACTATCTACTGGGGCAATTACTTTTTCTATTTCATAGAAAATTCCGGGAGCCTCATTCCTATTAATATCAATCTTTAGTTTACCCCTTTTGTTACTAACATCTATGGGCTGTATCACAAACTTTCTGCCAAGTCCATAGCTGTCATCTAGCGCAAGCCTAAAATAGCCTGTATTGTCAGTAGCTATGGTATAAGCCTCCATGGGCTCTCCCATTAGGAGCATATTTACTTTGTATTTCCATTTACTTGGATTGTCAATACTACTTACTGTACCCTTAATTTCCAAACCTCTTTCGGGACTAATAAGTCTGTTTTTTTTCTTCTCTTTGTATTTATAATTGGTCCAACCTTGGGTCAACATCAAATAGTCTAGTTCCGCTAAGTTTTCCTCGTTCTCAAAATAGTAAGATGGGTTTTCTAAAGTTCCCCTTATATCGGATTGCAATAAGAAGTAAGAGACAATATTATTTCTTTTCAGATTTGTCCCATAAAAATAGCTAGAGTCTACTGCCATAACAGAGACGGATGCCGGTACGGATTGGCCATGTTGTTGCGTTGAAATGGAAACTTGAACACTATCACGAACGCCATAGTTATCTTTATTCGTTTCTAACCTTATATCAAGGTTTTCTTCTTTAAGGTCATTAAAAAAATGGCGCTCCGCCACTGGTGAGAAGTTTTTATCAAAAACGGTAAGTCCAATCACACCATGGGGCAGGTTTTCAGGAACGATTTTAAATGAAAACATTCCATTTGTGAACCTTGCTTTTAGATAGAAAAGATTTTTGCCTCTGTGGAATAGCTTAATAAAGACGCTATCCCTATTCTTTTCTTTATTCCAAATTCTCAATTCCTTATTTAATCCCTTTGGGATTAAACTCAAAACCTGACCCTTCTTCTTTGCTTTGGGTAACTCATACTTAAAGGTATTTCCGTTTTTGGTGGTCAAAACCCCATAATAAGTATGTTCCGCTTCTGGTATAAGAATTACTTTGCCCATTCCTAAAGCGTTACTTTTAAATTGAGCAATTTGGGTATTATTTTCATCTTGTATTGTTCCTTTGATTTCGGTACCCTGTCCCTTATAATCTAAATACTTAAATCCAATCACACTTTGTAACCCTTCTACTAAAGACCCTCCTTCTGGGAAAAATTGTAATGAACCGTATTCATCATCAAGGACTATTGACTTTGTAAACACCTCATTATTGGTCTTTAACTGGTAATTTATTATCGATACGTTCAGTGGAACTTTATGCTGCACGTTAATAATTGGTTTCTTTTTTTTTGGTTCTATTAGAATGGAGTCTTTGCCACCTTTCCAATTGATATATAGTATGGCGTCACCCTTATGAAGACTGTCCAGTTCCTTAACCACAATGGTAGACGATAAAGAAAACTCATTGGAAGTAAGGTCTTTGGTAAAGACAATATCCCTTATGGGATAAGGTTTGCTATCTGCTTTTTCAACTCGGTAAAGTGTAATTGGAATGGAACTAATAAAATTCTGACCAAAATTTTTATTCCATTCTGTATAAGCCCTAAGTATATAATTTCCCTCCCTATAACTTGAATGCATTTGAAAAAATCCACTTGAAGTACCATCACTTATTTTTAGAAGACTTTTATCGACTATCCGATTATCTAACGGATCAATCAGCTCTACATGAAGTACACCACTTTTTTTTGTAGGCCTATGGTGAAGTACATCCGTTATTATGGCTTTGAACCAAATGGTTTCTGAGGTATTAAAGGTAGTCCCAGAGAGTTGTAAGTATATTTTTTCAGCATGTAAAGCGTTCGAAAAAACTCCCTCTTCCTGTTCCAAAGAACTTTGCGGATGCGCGTTTTGTATAAATAGAAATATATAAAAAACAAAAAAAAAGTGAATGAATGTTCTGGACATAAATACCGCAAATTTTCTTTACCTAATTTGATATTAATTGTTTTTTGGATGAGCTTAATTTTATCTTTTCATTCTTTTAATCACTGTTCATTCGTCTTATTGTGTAGAATGAATTTATAACATATTGCAGTGACATCATTTAGCTATAGTTTATTTAATCCTTTTCAACCAGACTGCCATCAGGGTATTTCGCAAAGCGTCCTTTCTTTTTGTCATGCACTTGATCTGTATGTTGCCAAGGCCAACCTCCAAATTGTGTCAGTCCGTAATCTTTCATTGTAGCTCTGATTTCTTCTTGTGTGTTCATCACGAATGGCCCATGTTGTACCACAGGTTCAGCAATAGCTTTTCCTTGAAGCATTAAAAAATGTGCTTTTTCTCCATTTACCTTAATGTCAAAGTTTTTGGAAGCATCTAGCTCAATACCATGATTGGGTTGAATTGTTTTTCCTTCGATTTCAATGGTTGAACCTTCATAAAAATAAAGTGTTCTATTGACTTCAGAGTTGGCTTTAGGTAGAGTGTAGTTAGAATCAGCATCCACATGAATATTCCAAATAGCAACTTCATTAACTGCATCAGCCGCCCAAGAATGGGGAGCAGGTTTTGGGGCATTTATATTTTGATATCTACCTGCCACTATTTTCACACTTGCGTTTTTCGTTTTTATTATAGGAATATCTTCATGCCATAACATCGCAAAATGAGGATCTACAAATTTACTTTTCTTCGGCAGGTTGAGCCATATTTGAAATAATTCGAGAGGGTTTTCCTTGTCCGTATTTAGTAGTGGAAACATTTCGGAATGCTGCACCCCGCGGCCTGCAGTCATCCATTGCACGTCGCCTTCACCAAATCGTCCGGCAGCACCTAGTGAGTCAGAGTGATCACAAAAGCCTTTATTGACAATGGTAATTGTTTCGAAGCCACGATGTGGATGCGAAGGAAAACCAGGTATGGTGTGTCCGTGATACATACGCCAACCGTCTTTGATCGTAAAGTCATTGCCCAAACTACGCCCTTCTAGACTACTGGCTGGACTCATATCTTCATTTCCTTTGGGGTAATAATCGAGGTGATACACGCAAAATAGAAAAGGGTCTTGCGTCTGCCATGGAAATCCTAAAGGAACTATATTTTTTATTGCATTGCTCATAGTAGATCATTTTATATAAAGATACTATAGCTTTGTGATATTATAAAAAGACAAATTCCAAATGAATTATCATTTGGAATTTGCAGTTCTTTCCCTAATATTAAAGCTATTAATTTCGGCTATTTCATTTCCGCGGGAATAGGAGGTGGCCCTTCAGGAATAATCGGTTTATATACGACATCGCCTTTTCGTTCTATATATTCTGCCTTAATTTTGGCAACGGCTTTGGGATCTTCAAACAAATCTGTCGCAGTCATAGCAAGTGCTTTCGCTGCATGTACCATTCCTTTATGACCAATACTCATTCCTCCACAAGCTACTACTGCCCATGAATGCCAAGGGGTGTCTTTCGGAGCAACAGTAACTCCTAGGTTGATATTGGGCACATTCCAGCTTACATCGCCAACATCAGTAGAACCACCACCAGGGTGTTCTTGAGTTTCTTCCAACGGGTTAATTGAACTATCCATACCCACTTGCGGTTTACCAGTAGCCTCTTGAATCTTTTTTCCAAAGGCGGTTTCTTCAGGGGTATAACTTAATGGACCCAATAATTCTAAATTATTTTGCATTAGCGCTCCCCCAGAACGATTTACCAAAACCTCGTATATACCTGATATTAATGAAATTTTATAATCTACATTCGCCATTATCGCTGCGCCTTCTGCCATCTTTTGTACTTGTTCGTAAACGGGCATCATACCTTCTCTTTTTGTATCCCGAACACGCACCCATATTTTCGAATAGTCAGGCACGACATTTACTACCTGTCCGCCATCTTGAATGTGATAATGAATGCGGACTGTTGGTTTTACATGTTCTCGGTAATAATTTATTCCTGTTGTATACAATTCTAGGGCATCAGAAGCCGATCGACCATTCCATGGGTCTGCCGAGGCATGAGCAGCCTGGCCAAAAAATTCTACTTTGAAATCAACCAACGCCAAAGAACTTTGCACATCAGCCATTGTTCTTGCTGAAGGGTGCCAACTTAAATTCACATCAACATCATCCCAAAGACCCTCACGAACCATCCAAATTTTGGCAAAGTATTTCTCTTCCGAAGGTGTTCCTAAGAATTTAATAGTACCTTTTAATTTTCCTGCATCTATTAATTCTTTTACAGCAATTGCAGCACCTAAACTAGCGGCTCCGAAAAGATTGTGTCCACAACCATGTCCCGCTCCTCCTTCTTTGTAGGGTTCTTTTTCCGGTTGCGCTTTTTGAGAAATTCCTGGTAAGGCATCATACTCACCTAAAATGCTTATAACTGGTTTGCCGGATCCATAAGTAGCGGTAAATGCTGTCGGAATGTCGGCAACACCACGTGTTACTGTAAATCCGTTTGCTTCTGCGTAGGAAGCTAGTATTTCGGCGGATTCTTTTTCTTCAAATGCCGTTTCTGCGGCAGCCCAAATGGCATCACTAATTTTTATGAGTTGCGCCTCATGTTTTTCTACAGAAGCAAGAATTGCTTTTTTATTCTTGGTCATTTTCTGCGCTGATACAGAACCAACAATCAGTAAAACGAATAGCGTCGTATATTTTTTCATTTTTCGGATGGTTTATTATTTTATTGTCTTAAATATAGTGAACTCATAGTAACTATTAGAATTATACTCTCAATTCGTAGTGAAGTATGATTAATTTGCGATACAACTATAGCGTATATGGACTAAGTAAGAGCTTCTTTATATGTCTTTAAACAACGTTCTCGTGCTATTTTATGATCAACCATTGGAGAGGGATAAGTTAGTTCTTGCAGTTCGGGAACCCACTTATTAATATATTCATGTTGTTTGTCGAACTTTGTGATTTGTGTTGTTGGGTTGAAAATGCGAAAGTAAGGTGCGGCATCAACACCAGTGCCTGCTGCCCATTGCCAATTACCTACATTGGCACTGAGGTCATAATCTAAAAGTTTCTCAGCGAAATAGGCTTCTCCCCAACGCCAATCGATTAATAGATGTTTGCACAAAAAACTTGCTACAAGCATGCGTACCCGATTATGCATATAACCAGTAGTATTCAGCTCTCGCATACCGGCATCAACAAGTGGGTAGCCTGTTTGACCCAGTTGCCATTTTTTAAATTCAGCTTCATTATTGCGCCATTCGATACGATCGTATTTGGGACGGAAAGATTGTTTTGTGGTATGTGGAAAATGCCATAATATCTGCATGAAAAATTCCCTCCATATCAGCTCATTCCAAAACACTTCGTTCTCTTCAGCAATGGCACTTTTTATCATTTGTCTTACTGAAACGGTACCGAAACGCAAATGCGGACCGAGTCGCGATGTTCCGTTTTTTTTAGCTGGAAAATTACGGGTAGCTTCATAATTATTAATAAGCGTTGGGGTTACGGTGTAATCAGCAACTTTTATTAAAGATGCTTCAAAACCTATTTGTTCTAAGCTTTTATTGGATAATTCGATATTTTGCACCAAATTTTTAAAATTTGGTTTTATATCATTTTCCCATGGGAAACTGGATTTAAACTTCGATTTCCATTTGTTCTTATAGGGTGTGTATACCACATAAGGTAATCCATCGTCTTTGAGAATCTCATCCTTTTCGAAAATTACTTGATCTTTGAAGGTTCTAAACGGAATTTGAAAGTTAGCGCAAATTGATTTTATTTTTTCATCACGTTTTAAGGCGTAAGGTTCATAGTCAGTATTGGTGAACACCCCTTTTATATCATATTTTTCAATTAATGATTTGAATGCATTTTCAGGATTGTCATAAAGTATAGCTAAAGAACTTCCATGAGTACTAATTAATTTAGAACGTAGTTTTTGAAGTGAATCAAATATAAAGCTGACCCGAGCATCATTTTTCTTTAGTTTATTTAAAATTTGTTTATCAAAAATAAAAAGGGGAAGCACAGGAAACTTTCCCTTGAGAGCTTCTTGAAGGCCTCGATTATCTTCAAGACGTAAGTCGCGTCGAAACCAAAAAATAATAATTTTAGTATTCATTTAATTAATATTCAAAGTCGAAATTCCCCCGTCTACACCAATGACCTGTCCGGTTATCCATGAACTTTCAGTATTTAACAAAAATACAGCAATGTTCGAAATGTCCTCAGCGCATCCTACACGCTTAAGAGGATGTCTTTCTGCCATCATTTCTTGTTTTCTTTCATTGCTTAACAAGCGTTTTGCTAAAGGTGTATCTACTAAAGAGGGCGCAACCACATTTACTCTAATCTTAGGTGCATATTCCGCAGCCAACGATTTTGCGAAACCTTCTATTGCCCCTTTAGACGCAGCTACGCTAGTATGATATGGCATTCCTGTTCCAACGGCCACAGTACTAAAAAAAACCATACTCGACCCCTCAGCCATTCTAGGTATAATAGTCTTAATGACTTTAATGAGACCGAAAAAATTTAAGAACATATCTTCTTGAATAGTATCAATGCTAGTCATTTTAAAGGGTTTCAAATTTATGCTACCCGGGCAGTAAGTAAAGCCATGAATTTCATCAGGCAATAATGAAATGTCTAATTCATCATTTAGAGCATCAAAAGAAATATGAGTGACATTTAGATTGCTTAAATCATTTTTTGTTCTTGAAGCTATGTAAACGTTATAGTTTGACGCTAGTTGTTTTGCCATGGAAAATCCGATACCATATGAACCTCCAATGAGTAATATGTTTTTCATTTTCAAATAGTGTTTATTTGCAGTTTGTTGGGAATACCGACTATTTTTCCAAAGAGCTCTTCTAACTTATGAGTTCGATACGAAAATATTTTTTGTAATTGTTTTTTTACAATGAGCGGATGGGCCAATTGCCCTAATACTCCAAATGGAATTTTGTAATCAATAATATCTTCCATTTCAACACCACCATCAATAGATTTAATAAAATGCTTATGGTGCCATAGCGCGTATGGACCAAAACGTTGCTCATCTACAAAATAAGAACCTTCTTTAACATGTGTTATCTCGGTAACCCATTGAGTAGTATATCCAAGAAAAGGAGAAACTTTATATTGAATAATTTGCCCAGCATACATCGGTCGATCATCGCCACTTAGAATTTCAAAGCCCATATGATCAGGGGTAATGATCTTTAAATTTCTGGGGTTCGACAAAAAGTTCCAAGCTTCCTTTCGCGAAATGGGTAAGACTTGTTTTGAATGTAGTTGATAGAGTTTCATCTAATATGTTTTATCAAAGATATTTATTTTGTTTAAGTATATTACATAAAGAATAAACAAAATAAAAAGAAAACATCTATTTGATATTTATTTATGTTAAAAACAACCCAATCTCTTGTACTTAAACCCATAATTTTAATAAAGCGATGGCATTTTCGTAATTTTCCACGTAAGCGCAGCGAATGAGAATACGATTAACCTTTATATTACTTTTTATAAACGCAATTTTTCTTGTTTCGCAGGAAAATATTGCCGCTTTAGGCGAACTGCCAAATTCGGTTTCAGAAACGTCTGGTCTTCTCTATTTTGATGGCAAATTGGTGACACATAATGATTCTGGAAATGCTGCTCAGCTCTATGAGATTGATACCGTAAATCTTGAGGTTACCCGAGTGGTTCGTGTAACCAACGTAGAAAATATAGATTGGGAAGATCTGGCTCAAGATGAAACCTATATATACATTGGAGATTTTGGTAATAATGTTGGTACACGAACCGATTTGCAAATATACCGCATCGCAAAAGCAGAATTCAATGCTTCTAATGAGGTAAACGCTGAGCGTATTCGTTTTTCTTATGAAGATCAAGAGGATTTAACTGATAATGGTAATAGTGATTGGGATGCTGAGGCTTTTTTTGTATTCAATGATCAGTTAATTGTTTTAACAAAGGAGTGGAAGCGCAATCAAACTACAGCATATTCCATACCTAAAGTGCCTGGTTCTTATGAAGCACAGCGAATAGACCAATTTAATGTTGATGGTTTGGTCACTGGAGCTAGCTATAATACACTTTCTAATGTACTATTTATAATAGGTTATTCGAGCATTTTGCAACCCTTTGTGATACGTTTTGAAGACGTCGATACAAGTGACATCTTTACAGAGAATAGGGAGCGAACTATTTTGAACATTGGTTTGGCTCAAACAGAAGCCATAACTTTTGTTGATGAAAGGCGTATTTTTGTGTCTTCAGAATCTTTTCGAAGTTCGAATCCACCATTAGATCTCAAAGCGCAATTATTTGGTTTTACAACGGTGGCGTTAACACCGCCACCGCCACCTAACCCTGAGTCAGAGAAAAAGAATATTGAATTATTTCAACGACCTAATTTCGAATTGTTAGAGTATAGTTTGAATACAGATGCCCCATTAAGAGCGCGAGCTATTTTTGATGCTTCAGGCCAGCGCATTCGCTATGTTAGAGCAATAGACATTGCCAACGAAGTGGATCTTTCTACCTTACAAAATGGTATCTATTATCTAACCTTTTATTTTGAAAAGGAAATTGTGGCTATTCCGTTTATTCGTAATTAAGTTCTTTCTTTAGAACATCATATATTTAAGATTTAATTAACAAACCCGATTCTTCTTTATGTATAGTTTTGTGGTACACAAAACTATTTTTTAAAAATGAAAAAAATTACAATCTTCTTATTTGCGGTATTGGTTTCAGTTTCTTTAGAAGCACAAATTAATACACCAGCACCGAGCCCTGCATCTAAATTGATGCAAACGGTTGGCCTTACTGATGTCACCGTTGAATATTCAAGACCTTCAATGAGAGGTAGAACTATTTTTGGTGATCTAGTGCCTTATGATAAATTGTGGCGTACAGGTGCCAATGCAAGAACTAAAGTAACATTTAGCAATGATGTTATCGTTGACGGACAGACTTTGAAAGCAGGTTCTTATGCCTTATATACCAAGCCTGGAAAATCTTCTTGGGAAATTATGTTTTATACCGAAGCTGATGGTGGAGGTATGCCTAGAAATTGGGATGATAGTAAAGTAGCAGCAAAAACTACCGCCTCTGTTTACCCAATGCCGGAAAACATGCCTGTGGAAACTTTTACAATTACTATAGATGATTTAACATCAAATTCTGCGAATATTGGTGTGCTTTGGGAGAAGGTTTATGTGGCTATTCCATTTCAAGTATCAACCGACGCTGCTGTTCAAAAAGATATTGAACGTGTTTTAGCTGGCCCTAGTGCTCGAGATTATTATGCCGCTGCGGTTTATTATTCTAGTGAAAACAAAGATGTTAACAAGGCTAAAATGTGGATGGATAAAGCGATGTCGATGACAGAAAAACCGGCATTTTGGCAATTACGCCAACAATCTTTGATTCAAGCAAAAGCTGGAGATAAGAAAAGTGCAATTGCTACAGCAAAAAAATCACTGGCAGCTGCTAAAGAAGCTGGTAATGATGATTATATAAAAATGAATACTGATTCGTTAAAAGAATGGGGAGGAATGTAATTTTTTCAACCTTATAAAGAAAGCTCTAGCGATAAGTTAGAGCTTTTTTATTTGAAGAAATCTAACTTTATTTCCTTACTTGTTTTATGATTTGTAGTGAATCATTATTATTTGCCACTAGAAAATAGGTCGCATTTTTTCCTCTTAGCCGTTTAATTTTCTTAGCATTTTTGTTCGCAAAGAAACCACTTTCTTTGCTTGGTATTGCACTAAATTTCCCACTGCCATCTCCAACTAGCAATATGCCTGTTCCAGCATCATTTCGAGGAGATTCAATTTCTAAATCAAATAAATTTCCTATGCCAAGTAGATCAAGATGGCCGTCATTATTGTAATCATCAACGAGTATGTCATTTATATTTGACAGTTGTGCAAGATAGGGCAGTGGTGTTATTTTGAAATTCCCAGTCCCTTTATTTTCTAAATAAATTGATTCAAATGTTTGAACCTCATAGCGCAGCGCATTTTTTAGATTAGCTTCTCCGTATACTTCATTCAATTCTAAAGATGCAAATACATCGTATTTTTTGAAATTCTCTTTTAGTTCAGGTATTTGCTCTGAGGAACAAGAAAATCCACGAAGTGGAAAATGTTTACCTTTATTGTAATATCCCAATACAATATCATTACTTCCATTTGCGTCAAAATCATCGTAGTAAATATCAAAGGGGGTGTCTTTAGAAGTTTTATACTTCTGATTTAAGCCTAAATTGCCAATGATGTAGTCGTCATCACCGTCGGCATCAAAATCGCCCTTTGCAATTCGAAACCACCAACCCGACGTATTTTCTAAATCTTTAAAAGCCTTTCTTATTAATTTTCCACCTTCATTAACAAATACAGTAACGGGCATCCATTCACCAACAGCTATAAGGTCAAAATCACCATCACTGTCAAAATCTGACCAGACGGCGTCTGTAATCATGCCTATATCTTTTAGCTCTGGTGCCACTTGCGAACTTACATCGACCAACTGACCATTAACATTCTCAAGAATACTACTTGATGTGGGGGTGGGGTATTGATGCGGAGTATGTCTGCCACTTACAAAGAGGTCAGTATCACCGTCATTGTCGTAATCTGCTGCGGAAACAGCAGAACCACTTACACGATTCACATTGAGGATTGCCCCTTTCACGAATTTTCCATCACCGTTATTCATATAGACTCTATCTATATAATGCGGGTCATTTTTTGGGTATTGATTTCCGCCACTTACTACATATAAATCTACGAACCCGTCGGCATTGAAGTCTGCGAAATGCGCATCTACATCTTCATAGGCCTTTTCCTTGGTCCAAAAAACGTTATCAGTGGAAGAAAAAGAACCACTTGATTGTTGCAAATACAATTTCGGACTTTCACCAGCTGCACCACCAATAAAAACATCCTCTTGACCATCATTATTCACATCAGCAACAGCCAAAGCGGGTCCTAATTGTGACAATTTATGTGGTAATAGTGTTTGCTTTGCGTAATCATCAAAGTCATTTTCAGTATGCTTGTGTTTGATGTCTAAATCCGTAGTATTTTCAAATAGCGTAACAGATTCCTTTTGATTTATTGTATTAGTTTTGGGCAGGGCTTTACTACTGTATATATCTAAATGCTGATTTGCAGCAACATTCAATTTTGTTGTTTTTGCATGAAACGGCCATTCAATAACGAGACTATCTATTTTGGATGCCTTGCCTAATCCGAAATGTACTTCCGATTCACTGGTAGAATAAATTCCTCTAACATTTGTGGTTTCTTGCATTTGAACCTTGCCATCTGTATAAACATATACACGAGTTCCAAAAACAGATTTGTGATGTTCTTCTATAAGTCGTATTCGTAAGTAGTTATTTTCAAGAATCTTACTGGCGTTGTTTTCAAGAATAAAGGCTTCTTCATTAATATTATTGACCACTAAATCTAAATCACCGTCATTGTCGAGGTCGGCATAGGCAGAACCGTTCGAGAAAGATTCTTGATCAAGGCCCCAGTTCTCTGAAACATTTTCGAATGAAAGGTTTTGTGTGTTTTGAAAAGCATAATTTTTGAGAGGCTGGGAAGGAATTAAATTAATGACTTTCTCTAAATCAATGATTTCCCAAATACTTGTAATTCCCCCTCCGTCAGGATGCTTTTGCAACCAGTTAAGACGCGTTTGGTTTATATATTCTGCCACCTTTTTATCGGCATCTGTATTGCGAATATCTCTATACAAACCATTGGTAATATAAGCGTCTTTATAGCCGTCGTTGTCAAAATCGGCTAAGAGGTTTGACCAGCTCCAATCAGTAGCGGCCATACCTGAAAATTGAGCTACATTGCTAAAAGTGGTATTTCCATTGTTAATCTGCAATGAATTATACATATATTGATAACCGCCACCTTCGTTCACAACCTTCCAAAAAGCATCTATGTCCATTCCACTCATATTCGATTTGAGGCGGAAATTATCTTCGGCAACCATATCAAGTACAAAAATGTCAAGTAAAGCATCATTATTTATATCAGCAATGTCAATGCCCATACTATAAAATGAAGTTTGATTTAAGGCAGTTTTCGCAATATCAGTAAAGGTGCCATCTTGATTATTTATAAATAAAAAATCAGGAGCCTCAAAATCATTGGCAACATAGATGTCCGTCCACCCATCATTATTTATATCGCTTGCTGATACACCATTTGGGAACCCTGTTTTTAAAAGTCCAGCTACTTTTGTTACATCTTCAAATTGAATTCCTAGATTACGATATAACCGAATGCTATATTCTTCTTTAGACAGATCAGAGCCTGAGAATTGTGAAAGACTTCCGGGATTAGGGGGTTGCGTCAATAGAAATAAGTCTAATTTCCCATCTTTATCATAATCTAAAAATGTAGCGTGACGCGTACGCCCACTATCTGCTATGTGGTAGTCAGCAGCTTGTTCTGTAAAGGTATTGTCACCATTGTTTATGTAAAGCAAATTTTTACGCCATTCCGGTTTTTCATCATGAAGCTCGCGACTTACATAAATATCAGAATAACCATCATTATTAATGTCAGCAACGGTAACACCAGTGGACCACCCGCCATCATCTAATATGCCGGCTTCTTTAGTGATATCTTTAAAAGTGAAATCTCCTTGATTTAAATAAAGGCGATCAGGAACGTTATTACCAGCAAAAAAAATGTCTTTCAGACCATCATTGTTCACATCACAAATACCGACGCCAGCACCCCCATAAAAATTGGCGTATAGTAAAATATTAGCTTCTTCGGTATCTTTTATCTTATTGTTGAAAGTTATTCCACTATGTGAAGCAGGTATTGTAGTAAATAATCTAATGTCGTTATCAACTTCTTTTTTACTACTACACGAATAGAGCGTTAAGCTAACGCCGATAAACAAATATTTTAATAGGTTATTTGTTCGTAAGGAAAAATTCATAATACAAGATAGGGATACTATTTATACAACAAAAATAAAGGAGGGTTTCCCCTCCTTTAAAATCACAATTAACTCAAACTAACTCAAACTAACTTGATTGACACTTTCGTTTAATTGGCATCCCACCACACTCGTGTGGTTAATAGATCTGGTCCTTGTCGTGAAATAGCCTCTTGATAATTATCAGGGTTGTTGGTAGCTTCACTTTCAGAATAAGACATTCTTCTAGGTATGGTACCTCCTGTAACATTTCCAGGGTAATTTACCGGTACCAATACTGGAAAGCCAGTTCTTCTCCAATTTGAAAACGATTCATATTCATTAAAGAATGTCGCTGCCCAATATTGGGTATTGATCTGTTCTAAGGCATTCGCAGCATCGTAAGGGTTGGCAGCTAAATAAGCGGTAATATCAGCATCTGCAATTGTACCTGCAGCACCATATAAAGACAGCATTTCCATAGCGGCACGTACCCCGTTATTGTAACTTGTTTCTGCATCACCACCAAGTCCCCATCTAACATTGGCTTCTGCTAACATAAATTGAACTTCGGCATAGGTTTGGAAAATCATAGGTGCATCTAAACCAGTAATAATATTTCTATTAGGTTCTGCATAGGCATCCGTATTTTCTTCTCCTGTCATGTCCATTAACATTTGAGCATCTAAACCATTTGGAAATCCGATTAAATCTGCTGGGTCAGTACTACCATCACCTCTTCTGGCTCCAAGAATTGGTAACCTAGGATCGTTACGATCTTTCATAAAATCAACAAATGTTCTACTCAATCGAGGATTGCCATCTGCTTGAAATACTTCTCCGATTCCATTTTGATTTACTCCTTCAGGCCCTGCTGTATGAGGTACGAAAAAGATATCATCATTGCTTTCCATTACACCACCAGAAATTGCTTTGGTAGCCCATGCTTGTGCCCCAGCCGCATCAACTTTTATTAATCGTAACCCTAGTCGGAGCATCAAAGAATTTGCCAATCTTTTCCATTTTCCTTGGTCACCGTTGAAGATAATGTCAGCAGACCCGAAGCCTGACGTTCCTGTGCCCAGTGCAGCCGCGGATTCTTCAAGCTCTTTAAGCATATCTGCATAAATTTCACTTTGCGGATCATATTTTGGAGTTAATATACCTTCTAAGACAGCTTTTCCAGCTTCACTATAAGGGATGTCACCGTAAAGGTCGGTAAGTCTTGAAAATACAAACACTCTCATGATTCTAGTGATTGCTTTCATTTCATCAGGAGCACCTTCATTATCTAGTTGCACCAACATGTCTTCAAGACTTTTTACAGCATTACCATAATATCTGTCCATCAAAGATGATGCATAACCTCGATTCCAAGTATATTTATCTCCGTCCCAATATCCAGCCGTGGTCGCAATATGTTGCATCATGGTGGACTGGTAAATCAAATTCGCACGCCAATTGTCATAGCGTTCACTTGAAGCAAATAGTTGTGCAGCGGTTAATTTATTCGCAACACTTACTTGTGTTGGTTTTGTAGGATTTACGTTTAATTCTTCAAAACCGTCATCACATGCACTTATTATTAGTGCAAACAGTAATAGATAAATTGTTTTTTTCATAATTTTTTTTTTAAAACTTAACATTTACACTTAAACCATACCCTTTGGTTGTAGGAACACCAAAGTATTCAAGCCCCTGAGAGTTACCTGCGTTATAGGCACTTTCAGGATCAACATTATCGATATTACGACTAATAAAGAATAGGTTCTGACCGATAAGATTAACAGTTACACTATTTAAAAAGGTTTTTTCTAATATTTCTGAGGGTAGTGTATAACCAATACTTAATTGTCTAAAACGAATATAATCAGAATCTTCTACAAAGAATTCCGCAATATCGTTTACCCTACCGTAATAAATTGAAAGATTCTCTGGATCAACAGTAGTAGTAAATGCAGTACCGGTTCCTGTATCTCCATCAAAAGAAGCCCCATCAATACCACTTACAGAAAGACCATTTTCTCGACCCTCTAAAGTTGCTTTATGTAAACCGGTTCCATATGCTACAGTATTAGTACCTGAGAATAGTTGTCCTCCAAATTTACCTTCTATTAAGAAACTCAAGTTGAAGTTTTTATATCGTAGAGAATTTGAAAAACCTAAGGTTAAGGGAGGTACTCCATTTCCAAGTATTTTACGGTCCCCTTGACGCGCGATTGGCACACCATCTCCATCGATATCATAAACAATATTGCCATCGTTATCACGCACAAAGGAGGTGCCAAAAATGGTACCATAACGCTGGCCTACAATATGTTGTATACGTACGTTACGCGTACGAGGTTCATCTAAACCAATTGGAGAATCATCCGCATTAGTAGCAGCGACTAAACTTTCGTTGAAAGCTAAATTAAAAGATGTTGTCCAATTCAAATCTTCTGTTCTAATAGGAGTTCCCGAAAGTAAAAGTTCAACACCTTTATTTTCAATTCTACCTAGGTTTGCAGAAGCCGCTCCGAAACCAGAGGCTACCGAAGTGGTAACATTTACAATGTCGTTAGTTGTTTCATTGGAATACAATGCTAGATCTATTGATAGTCGATTACCAAACAAACGCGCATCTAAACCAAATTCTATTTCACTTTTATTCCAAGGAACCAAATTTGCATTAGGCACGGTACCACCAGAAATTCTTCCTAAAGGCTGCCCTAAATGACCTTGTCCAAAAATTTCATAGTTTAATGCTAATTGATATGCGTCTTGGGCACCACCAGCTGTTTCAGCATAGTTACCTCTTATCTTTAAAAAGTCAATTGCAGCGGGCATGTCAAAGGCGTCTGATAAAATTAAACTACCACTTACAGAAGGGTAAAAGTCATTATTCGGCGTGGTTTTACCGGGGAACGAAAGTGTAGAGAACCAGTCATTTCTGCCAGTAAAGGTTAGGTAAGCAAAATTCTTATACGACAATTCTACAGAACCATATAAAGAACCGATTTCTCTCTCATTGAACCCTCTACTTCTGTTTTGATTTTGAAGGTTTGCTATATCCTCTAAACCAGGTACTATAAAGTTACCGCCGCCTAGGTTTAATTCTTCAAATTCAATTTGATTGCTATTAGCTCCTACAAAGGCATTAATGGCAAAATCTTCTGTAATACCCTTATCAAAGCCTAAAATCAAATCAGAATCAATCTGAGTATATCTGCGTTCATTTTCGTTCATACTCCCCAAAGGCTGAAATGCTGTACCAAAAGGCGTTACAGATGTTGCTTTTCTAGTATAGTGATCAACACCAACTCTACCAGTTATGTACAACCAATCTGTAATATCATAACGCAAGGAGGTTGATGCGATTATTCTATTCCGAACATCAGCATTTCTAAAATTAAAGGCAGCGAAATACGGATTTTGAGAAAAAATATTATTCGAATACTGTCGTTCACTGAGGTCATCATTCACTCCCGGGTTCATAAAACGAACATCGACATTAGGAGACAATAATCCGACAGTAAAGTTTGGATTACCTGGTGCATCCGACAAACGGGGTCTGTTGTTAGCTTTTTCGACATTATACTTAATATTTACTTGAGAGGTTAGTTTTTCTGCCAAAATTGCACTTGCATTCAGTCCGAAACTTTTTCGAGAAACCCTAGAATTCGGTACGACATCATCGTTATCAAAATCGGAAACAGAAAAACGATAGCTTCCTTTCTCTGAGCCATTTGATATTGCCACCGTATTAATATAGGTTGTACCTGTTCTATAAAAATGATCTAAATTACTTCCTACATAAGAATAGGGTCTTTCTACACCATCCCATTGAATAACATTAGTGCCATCAAGTCTTGGCCCCCAAGATGATAAGCCAGCTTGTAAAGCTGCTTCTTGATTGGCGGGCTTCTCATTTCTTAAACCTTGGCCATATTCTGTTTGGAAGTCACGAATGGAGGTGTCTACTTTATTAAAATTAATAGTACTGGTTACTTCGACGCCAAAACCTTCTTGTCCGCTTCCATTCTTTGTAGTGATTAAGATAACTCCATTACCACCTCTTGAGCCGTAGAGCGCCGTTGCGGATCCACCTTTTAAAACAGAAATAGATTCGATTTCATCTGGGTTGATACTTGAAATACCGTCACCTCCATCATTGCCGCCCCAGAGACTAGCCGCACCGTTATTATCATTACCTATTGGTATACCATCTACCACATATAAAGGTTGATTATTCCCTGTCAATGTGCTATTACCTCTAATGATAACTCTACTTGAACCACCTGCACCTGTTGCATTTTGGGTAATATTAACACCTGCAATTTTACCTTGTAAAGAGTTGATTGCATTGGGCGTTTTTACTGTAGCTATAGCATCGCCACCAACTTCGGTCATCGAATACCCAAGAGCTTTTGTTTTCTTTTTAATACCTAGTGCCGTAACAACAATTTCATCAAGCTGACTTGCATCTTCTTCCATCGATGTATTAATGGTACTTCTTCCATTTACAGCTATTTCTTGTGTGGCATAGCCGAGTGAAGAAAAAACTAAAGTAGCCCCATCTGAAACATTGATAGAATAATTTCCATCAAAATCTGTCGAGGTGCCATTTGATGTTCCCTTTTCAACTACGTTTGTACCCGGCAGGGGAGAGCCGTTGTTGTCGGTTACAGTACCTGTTACTGTTCCGTTTTGTGCCATCATGCCCTGTAACAAGAGCAATGACAAAAATGTCAAAAAATAATTGAATCTTTTGTTCATGCGAGTTTTGTTTAGTTAGTAAATTTTTTAATTGATTGAACTCTTAAAATTTGTTAAATACCCTGTATTACTAGATTAAATTCGACCAACGACATTGCTGAAAAGCTAAATGACCTAATTTTGTCAACTCATAAATTTCGAATTCATTTATTTGATGAGTCTAGATTTTATCAATGTTATAAGTTGTTTTTAGAAGTGGAGATTTCGACTTTAAAATAGTGCCAATTGAATATGTTTTATGGGAAAAGATTTAGAACTTTTAAGAAGTTACTTGTAATTTGGGTAATACTAGTATAACGTAATTGCAGCTATCTTGAACGCAAAATTAAAATTGGATCGTTATAATACGCTCAACTTTCCATTGTCCCTGATGAATATTTCTTTTTTCGTAAATGGACTTTGAATCACAATTGCCCATCCATATGGAGTAGTATGTAGTTTTGGAACAATTTGTTTACCCAGTATTTTTTTTGGTTGTATGATACTTTGATCTTTATTCTTCGAATAAGCTTTAAACAATTCGTATAAAAACCACTTGAGGTGTTCATCTTTTGGAATTTCAAAAGTAGCTTTATTTGTAGGTTTTTGATTGGCAAAATAAACATATCCCCATCGTTCTGGTTCATGCATATTTATTACTTCTTGGGGTGACCATACCCAATTATACTCTGGTAAGAATTTATGAGAAAGCACATCTTTTTTCCGATAGTACTTTCCATTTAAGATTTCAAATTGCCAATTCACACGCGAAAAATTCATGCGCCAAAATTTATTTTCTGGAACTGTCGTTTCTCTTCCTGGAGCCGTTTTGAAAGACCATGGAATAGCAATTTCAACAGACCAGCTTTTGTCAATATCCGATGCGTCATTCATAGTGCCATCAATGTGTATGGCCGATCGCAACCCTTTAAAATCCCAATCACCTAGAACGGTACCCTGATTACGATATGGTTTCGATAGAAATAGATCCCAAACAGTATTCAATGCATTTACTTCAAGTTCATAGTAATTATGAGAATCTCCGTCAGGATCAATGAAAATTTCAAAATCATTATTATAAAAAATAATGGTATCTCGTTGTTTTAAGTTTCCCCAAATATGCGATTCTGATAATTTTGCAAAAACATAGAGATAAGTGCTGTCCCAAACCATTTTCATAAAGGTCTCTTGCTTTGGTTTTTTCTTGCCCTCAATATCTATGAAGAGATCTGATTTATCAGCAGCATGCCATGAACTTTCGTCTGCTAATCCATCAATATTAAATTTTTCAAAACTTCTGTACGCGATATATGACTTAGGAGTTTGTTGTGAATACGCAATCGATACAAATAGTAAACACAATAGCGGTACTAAGCATGAACGCGGCATATCTATCTCTATGTAATTAACCATTTACAGTTACTTTGAATAATACATATTATTGTATTCACAAGATACCAAAAAATAGATCGTAAAGATTTTTTTATTTTATCTTGAACCGCTATTAACAATTATCGTCATAAGAAGTAGGGCATTAGAAATATTAAATTAGACTATGATTACAGATAATCAATTAAATCATTTTTTAAAGATTAATCCACCCAAAGATTATAGAGTTAGCACTCGGTATCATGTCATTTTCTGGATTATTTATTTTGTTTTTAATACCATTCGATGGAGCAGTCTACATAACGATTTTGTATACTCATTAAAGACAAACCTTATTGGTTTTCCTATTCATATGGCTTTGGCTTATTTTAATATCTATTACCTAATGCCTGTATATATATATCAGCGCAAATATGTTCGTTACACGCTCTTAATTTTAAGCGCCTTAGTGGTCATGTTGCTAGTGAAGTATAATTTAACGTATTATCTTGTTAGTACCGAGGTAATGCCCGAACTTTCTCAAGATATTACGAACTTGACTTTTGAATATGCCATTCAAACTATGGTTGGCGAATTTTATGTGATATGTTTTGTAACGGCCATTAAAATTACTGTAGACCGCTTAAGAGAAAATAATAAACTGCATGATTTAGAAAAGCGACAGCTTACAACAGAATTAAGATTTTTAAGAACACAAGTATCTCCCCATTTTTTCTTCAACACCCTAAATAATATTTATTCGCTAACCCTCGAAAAATCTGATAAGGCTCCTTTGGTTATATTGAAATTGTCAGATTTAATGAGGTATCTTTTGTATTCAACTAATAAGCCCAAACAAGATTTAAAAAGTGAGTTAGATTGTATTCAAAATTATATGGAACTTGAACGCATACGTTTTGATGATTCGTTAAAAATTGAAGTAAATATATCTGGTGATATAGAGAATAAAAAAATAGCACCAATGCTTCTTATTCCTCTTGTTGAAAATTGTTTTAAACATGGAGCCAACAAAAATATTGGCGATGTTATTATAAAGCTAGACGCCAAGGTTACCGAAAGTTTCTTGTTATTTAAAATATCTAATACGGTACCACCAAATCGCGAAGAAAGAAAATATTCAAAATCAAGTGGCATTGGACTTTCTAATGTTAAAAAACGCCTAGAATTAGGGTATAATAGAGAAGATTATGACTTAAAAATAGTATCGAAAAATAGTATATTTCAGGTTGATTTAAAATTAAGAGTATGAAAATATTAAATGCCATTGTTATTGATGATGAGCCGTTAGCCATAAATGTTCTAAGAAACTACGTAGATCAAATTAATGAGCTTCGCTTGGAGGGTACCTTTTCGAATGCTATTGAAGCACAATCGTATTTGCAGCATCATGAAGTTGATATTATTTTTTTAGACATTAACATGCCTGTTTTAGATGGTATCGGATTTTTAGAAAGTATGAAGATTGAACCTTTTGTAATTATGACGACGGCTCATGAAAACTACGCCTTGAGGAGTTTTGAATTGGAAGTTTTTGATTATTTAGTAAAACCTATACCTTTTTCTAGATTCTTGAAATCAGTCAACCGAATACTAAAAATCACAGAAAATTCGGAGGAACTAAATGCAACTAATACGAAAGAAAGAGGACACATATTTGTTAAAGTTGATAAGAAAAAATTACAAAAAATATTTTTAGATGAAATTGCCGTAGTTGAAAGTTTAAAAGATTACATACGAATTATTACCGTAAATGAGAATTACATTGTGCATAGAACTTTAGGCGGATTTACCGCGGAACTTCCAACCAATAAATTTATAAGAATACATCGCTCATATACTGTTTCAATTGAAAAAATCAATGTAGTGGAAGGTAATAGTTTAGAAGTTTTAGGTGTGCGATACACTATAGGTAGAAGCTACTTGGCAAATGCTAAAAAAATCATACTGAATGATTCCTCTGACAATTAATTGATACTATTAATTTAAATAATACTGCACATTTTCGGTGGTTATGATATCAATAGGTAGTAATTTTTCTGAAGGAATTGGTTTACCGAAAAGAAAATACTCTGCAAGATAGCCTACCCCCAAATACGCTTGTCGTTTGGGCTTTTGATGAATTAAAAAGTCGATACAGCCATTTTCTAAATAACGAATATTTTCTTCTAACAAGTCATAACCAACAATGGTTATATTGTTGCACAAATGTTCAATAGCTTGAATAAAACGGTATGCCTTTGAATTAGTTACGAAAATCGCGGATATTTCTGGATTAGACTGCAGCAGTTTAATGGCCTCTTTTTTGAATGTTTCTTTATTCGACGTTTTTAAGCTGAATGTGTTAATTTGAGGAGCATTGGAGTTCTCTTCAAAATAAGTTTTAAAACCATTTTCTTTCAACCTCATATTGGCCTCTTCGTCTAAATGTAGAACACCAAAAACACTTTTCTTAAGTGCCAATTTTTCGATGAGACTTGCCGCAACTCTACCACTTTGGTATAAATCTTGACCAATATAGTTACTGGCATTGTAGGTGTCAATAGCATTGTTAAAAGACAATACATATATATTACTCTCTTGACATATCTTGTAAATATCTAAGGCTTCTTTTTGAAAAAGGGGTACTACCAGTAGCGCATCTAAAGGAGATTGTAATGCTTCTTTTGATTTTTCAAGGAAAGAAGAACGATCATAGGGGTTGTAGTAATATTCATTTACTACTAAACCGAAGGGTTTAAATTCATTTGTCGCTTTTTGGATTCCTTGTACGGCGGGTATCCAATACGTATCTTTTTCTGGATTGGGCATCAGAATACATATCTTATAAATTTTATTGTTCTTAAGATTTCGAGCTATCGGATTCGGGTGGTAGTCTATTTCTTTAAGAACTTTTTGAACCTGGGCTAAAGATTTTGAAGAGACTTTACCTCTCTGATGAAGCACCCTGTCTACCGTTCCTTTCGAAACACCTGCTAACTCAGCAATATCCTTGATGGTATATTTTTTATACATAACCAGATCCTAAGAGATATTTACCCTTACAACAAATATAAGTTATTCTTAAATATATGTTAACTATATTAACTTCTGAGAATTTCGCGCACAAAACTACTTATTCCGCAACTTTCTTGCGTTGTTTATTTCTTGAAAAATTAAGGCAATGAAAGTAACCAAAGCGGCACCAATAAAATTTAACCACAAGTATCCTAATTTTTCCTGCCCAGACGGATAAATGTGTATGAGGAAGTAGTAAATGAGGCACACAATAACTTGTGTGGCTAGGGCAGCAAAAAATACGGCGTTACCTTTAACATGCTTAAAGAAAAATGCCAAGAGAAAAATACCTAAAACGTTACCATAAAAAATGCTACCTATTATATTTACCAGTTGAATTAAGTTGTCAAACAAGTCTGCGACACAAGCAATTAAAATAGCAACTATTCCCCAAGCCATAGTAAATAACTTGGTGGCATAAACATCTTTTTTGGCATTCATAGAAGTTTGTGTATTTCGTTTATAAATGTCCAAAGCGGTAATGGTACCTAATGCATTTAGTTCTGATGCAGTAGAAGACATGGCTGCAGAAAGTATTACAGCCAACAACAAACCTATTAATCCTTTAGGTAAGTTGTTTAAAATGAAATGAATAAATACATAGTCCTTGTCGTTAGTTTCAGGCTTTTGATTATTAAGTTCATATGCCTTTTTAATTAGTGTTTTTGCTTTAACCCTATTAGCACTGTCTCTGCCATTAATACTTATTATTGATTTTTTGGCGTCTTCTATAGCATTGTATTCCTTTAATTCTAATGCGGTAGAAAATGCATTCTGAGCTATTTTTTTTTCTATTTCTAAATTGAGTTGATGTTCTTGAAGTGTCTTATATTCCTCAGAGAGTGGTGAGCTCAAAACTTTACTCGTGGCAGCGGGATTGAAATTTAGTGGCGCTTGATTGTATTGGTAAAAAACAAAAACCATAACTCCGACTAAAAGAATAAAGAACTGCAATGGGATTTTTAAAATACCGTTAAAAATCAACCCCAACTGACTGTCGCGCACGGATTTACCTGACAAATACCGTTGCACTTGGCTCTGGTCAGTGCCGAAATAAGCTAAGGCAAGAAACAAACCTCCAGTAATTCCACTCCAAAAAGTATAGCGTTCAGTAGTGTCAAAGCTAAAATCAAGTATGTTCAACTTCTCACTGGCACCTGCAATTTCAAGCGATTTAGAAAAAGTAATGTCTTCAGGTAGAGCACCCAAAATGTAGAAAAAGGCTATAAACATGCCTGTCATTATGATAAACATCTGTTGCTTTTGCGTAACACTTACTGCTTTTGTCCCGCCAGAAACAGTATAGATGATAACAAGACTACCAATGATGATGTTGAGCTTCCATAAATCCCATTGCAAAATAGAAGATAAAATAATGGCAGGTGCAAAAATCGTAATGCCAGCTGCCAACCCTCTTTGTATTAAAAATAGAATAGCAGCTAGTGATCTCGTTTTTAAATCAAAACGTGTTTCTAAAAATTCATAGGCTGTGAATACTTTTAATTTGTGGTAAATTGGAATGAAGACCAAACATATAATAACCATGGCAATGGGCAATCCAAAATAGAATTGTACAAAACCCATACCATCATGAAAGGCTTGCCCAGGAGTGGAAAGAAAAGTAATTGCACTTGCTTGCGTGGCCATTACTGACAGACCTATTGTCCACCATTTTGAATCACGACCTCCGCCAACATAATCCTCTACATTTTGAATACCTCTTGTCTTCCAGACGCCATAAAGAACTATAAATAACAGGGTTCCGACTAGTACTGACCAATCAATAATTTCCATATCAGGTGAATGAACTCATTATATAAGAAAAAACTAAAACGTATATTACATTAAGTAATAACACCAGCGAATATTCCTTCTTCCAATTAGGTTTGTCTTTCATTACTAGCCTTTTATATTATCCGATTTTTTTACTTTTTCTTTCCCTAAAGAAAGCATATTCGCAAAAAGTTTATAGGCACCAGGTACTCCCGCTGGCAGCTCTCTGAAGAAACTTAATCCTGTATATATATAATTGCCTTTTCCATGAGGCGCTACTAACAAACTTCCTGTTTTTTTTGTTTCCCCTTCATCATTCATTGCTAAAATGGGAGTAAATGCCTCATCCCAACTATTGGGAAAATACAGTCCTCGTTCTTGCACCCAACCTTCAAAATCTTTACTCACAATAGTATTTGGAAAATTCACAACGGCATGATTTTTAGCTATAATACTAACTTCAGAATTTTCATCTGTAACACGATCACGAGATAACTTTAATTCGTAAGGTGCGATGTTAGTAAATTGCTTATCCCAACGACCAGCAGTATTATATTGTACAATCATGTTGCCTCCTCCTTTCACATAGTCTAATAAAAATCGTTGTTTAAACTGGAGCTCTTTTACGACGTTATATGCGCGTATGCCAACAACTACGGCATCGAACTTATCAAGGTCTCCTTCCTGTATGGTACTAGGGTCAATGATAATGACATTATATCCAATCTGCTTAAGACTTGTGGGCACATCATCACCTGCTCCCATAATATAGCCTATATTGTCACCTAGGCGATCAATATTTAGGCGAACAACTTTGGCTTCTGCTGGAAGTAATACCGATTGCATGGGAATATGATCATAGGCAATGTTGACTAATTCTTTAGTAATCTGCTTTCCATTTATTTTGATAATTGGACTAATATAGCTTTCATTTTCATTGTCAGGGGGTGTCAATGTGAACACAAGAACTTGCTCGTCGCCTTTCTTGGTTATTTCAAATGGTTTAGATTCTTGATCTACTTTCCATAACTCAGAATAACACAACTGAACCTCGCCTTTCACATTATTTTTATGTGCTTTTATGGTAACAGCAATTTCTTTTGATTGTTGATCAGCAAAAATGAAGACCTTATCATCAAAACTGGCTGTGGCTTCAGGCAGTATTTCAAAAGGTTGGTACAACTCTCCCTTATCATTTCGAGCATATTTATAAATTACCGGTTTGGCAAAAGTTATATCGTAATTGTCAAAGGCCATTTCGAAACGAGCACTAAAGGCTGCTGGGGTTTCAGGTTTTCCAATCCATTGCTTATTGCTGACATTGTACATACCCAAGCTTCCTTTTTCATTAAGCCAATAAGGACTTGTGAAATTTGCTTGTTCAGGCACTGCAAACTCAATTTCAAATTTTTCTTTTTTATTGTTTTGTAGCGATAGTCCAGGTTTTATCGCTGCTGTTGCATCTAAAGTGCGAATGCTCACCGACTGCAATTTGATGTTTGTATTGCTTCGGTTTAATGTTTCAATATTTATTTTTATGGCGTTACCCGGATTTGTACTTGCAGTATCTGAAAAAGCTTCTAAGTATAAACCAGAAACAGATAGTATTAAGTCCTCAATTTCCTGAAGTTTAATGGTTCGCCAATGCTCATCAGAAAGTGCACTAATTAATTGATGAGCTGAAACGAGTTCTGCTAAATGCTCTGAGGGATCAGTAAAATTAAAATTTGCCTCAATTTCATTTAAAATTTTTCCTATAGCATCGCCTCCTTGTAAACGTGACCAAGTTGTCTTAATACCATCAAAAATATTGCTTTTGTCTTCTGGAAAATCTCCTTTCAAAAATTCTACATATTCATTTTCGCTGCCTCTAGATGTAAGGCGACCAAAGCCTTGACATAAATGTTGACTGCTTGCCCATGAAGCTATTTCATTATTTGAAACCCCCAAAACGGGGTAATAGACACCTACATTCATTTCAAGCATAGTTGATTTATCAGCTTTTTCAAACTTTTCTCTACTTCCATAAAACCACCATGAGGTATTGAAAAATAAGCGTTTTGGCTTCCAAGTTTCAGTAAAAATCAATTGTTCTGGGTAGGCGGTTTGGTCACTTGCTAAATCGAAAGCTTCAAAACTTAACATGGCCGATGACGTATGATGACCATGAGTAGAACCTGGCGATCTATGATCAAAGCGGTTAATGATTACATCTGGTTTGAAAATTCGAATGCGTTGAACTACGTCTCCTAACACTTCTTTTTTGTCCCATATTTTTAAGGTTTCCTTCGGATGCTTTGAATATCCAAAATCATTGGCCCGCGTAAAAAATTGTTCTCCACCATCTACACGACGCGCTGCTAAAAGTTCTTGCGTACGTAAAACGCCCAGTAATTCTCGTAATTCAGGTCCAATCAAATTTTGTCCACCATCACCGCGCGTTAATGACAAATAAGCCGTTTTTGCCTTAACATGATTTGACAAATAGGATATAAGTCGTGTATTTTCATCATCAGGATGCGCAGCAATATAAAGTGCTTTTCCTAAAAAATTTAGCTTTTGTAATGAATGATAAATCTCAGCCGATGTTTTTTTCTTAGGAGTTTGCGCAAACAAAGAACTCGAAAAGAACAAACAAACAGAGATAAATAGAAATTTACGCATGTAGTTGAATTTAGTTGGCAATCAAAGATAGAAAGATAAAGATCGCAAGAAACTGCTTTTAGAACTTCTTTAACACATTGACTAAGACCCAATTTGAGTATTTGATTGATTCGCAGAACGAACCAGTGAGACCGCTTTCTGCAGCATCATATTGTTTGGGTAGGTGAGAAGCTCTCCGTTTTTTCTACGAAGATGCAAATGAAAGGCACTGATATCTTCAATGAAAAATATGTTATTGGCTTCGTTATCTTCTTTTATTTCATTGTCCAATATTTTTACTTCATCACCTATTTTAAAAGGAAAATAAAAGAACAATACTACTCCGGCGGTTAAGTTGCTTAGAATTGACCATTGCGCAAATAAAGCTACTCCGATTACCGCAAAGACCGAAGAAAACAGTAATCCTAGATCTTTAAAATTTATATTCCAAATAAACAATAATGCGCCAATGGCAAGAATTACTAAAAGGGTAGAAACATATTTAGAAATCAATAAGGTTCTAGCCACCATGAAATTACTAACTCGGCCAACTCGTTTAATAGTTTTACGAGCAATGAATTGTAGCAGTATTATACTAATCAATGTAATTAAGGTCCAAAGTAATTCACTTTGGTACGCCAAATAGAATTCTGTCATAATTTATAGTTATAGGCCTAGGCTGTCGCGTAATGACAAAAAGCGGTTGCTGTTTTTTTGCCAATACGGACTTTTGATAGTCTTTATTTTGGTGCCCGTCGATGTCAGCATTTTTGCATTAGATCCATATCCGTCTTTGAAACTATCAGACCAGCTTTCAATCTGGTATGGAAAACTAGAAGAAAAATTAATTTCAAGGGTTCTTTGCAGTTCAGGGTAAATAATTTTATAGGTTTTTTGTCCATCGTTTAATGATAAACTAGCGGTTGCATTATATGCTTTTAACTCTTTGTGTGTCAACCTAATGTATTCCATAGATGGGATTATTTTTAAATTCCCAACAGGCAGTTCATTCGGATTAATTCGCAGCTTGTTCCATAACTCATTTTCAAGCACAGCTTTATCTAAATTAAATTCCGAATCACTTTCTGATTCAAAATATGAATGCGACGTTATTTCAAATTTTTCTCGATTATTAAGCTGTGCATAAACTTGTCCGCACCATTCTTGAGAAGAGAACGAAACTTTAATGGCGTGATCATTATCATGAACAGGATAAAAACTACTGCTCATGATAGAATAGGGGTAGATGCCTGTTAAATAGTTCTTAGTGCTATTCAATTTCAACACCGGTATATTGGAAGCATTATTGTGATCTGCTTTTACCTGTTTTTCTTTATGAAATGGTTCGGTTACGTAAATTAGTACAGCTTTACCTTCACGAAGTTCACCATATCGCGCTTGTACTAGTTTGTACGAGCTAATTTCTGCGTCACCGGCATACCAATATTTTTTAAATTCTTCCGAAGTGACTTTTTTGGCTAGCTCAGGCGCCGCGGGCATTTGCATTGCGATAGCCTTGTTTTGATTAACATTGTTTTCTTTACAAGAAAGTAGCGATAAAAATATCAGAGCAAGCCCCAATATACTAGATGAGAAGATTATATATTTTTTCATAACAGGATATTTAAAATATTTAAAGTTACTCAAAACCAATTAGGCGACCATTTCATTTAACGTTTTGTAAACCAAATGAGTAGGCAGACCAACAACATTGGGGTATCCCCCTTTTATATGTTCAATACCAATGAGTCCTATCCATTCTTGAATACCATAGGCTCCGGCTTTGTCGAACGGTTTATAGGTGTTGATATAAAACCAAATTTCATCATCTGATAAATCCTTAAATTTCACCTCAGTGATACCGTGAACTGTTAATTGCTTCTCCGTAGTTGTAAAAGTTACTGAGGTGATAACTTCATGTAAATCATTCGAAAGTCTTCGCAGCATCTGGTAGGCCTCATCATTATTGGCAGCCTTGGCTAAAGACATGTTATTATGCCAAACTACGGTGTCAGAGGTAATCAGAATTTCTTTTGGATGAAGCTCATCTTTAAATATGCTAGCTTTTAATTCGGATAAATAATCCGAAATCTCATGTCCTTTTAATTGCTCGGGATAAATTTCGTCAATCGTTTTAAGGCGAACTTCAAACTTTAAGCCTAATGCCTTGAAATATTGCTGTCTTCTGGGAGAACCTGATGCCAAGATAATTTTATAACCTTCTAATTCGTTTTGAAGCATTTTCTAAATCTTATAGAATCATCTAATCATTAGCAGCACTGTAATTACTGTTCCAATCGCCACGAACCTTGAGAACTTGTTCAATCACATCGCGTACGCAGGCATCACCACCGTTGCGATGCGAAATATATTTTGCTACTTCTTTTACTTCAGGTATTGCATCTTGAGGGCAAGTAGGAAGTCCTACTATTTTCATAGGAGGTATGTCAGGCATATCATCTCCCATATATAATACATTTTTCAAAGCAATGTTATTCGTGTCCAGATATTCACGAAGTGGTCCTTCTTTATGATGCGCTCCCATTGTTATAGCATGAACTCCCAAACCTTCAAATCGTAGGCGCACCCCTTCGTTGGTGCCACCTGTGATAATACATATACGGTATCCTTTTTGTAATGCGGTTTTAAGAGCATAACCATCCTTTACACTCATTTTTCGTAACATTTCTCCCTCTTTAGTAATTAAGAGCGTACCATCGGTAAAGACCCCATCTACATCAAATACGAAAGTGCTGATATTTTTTAAATATTCTTTATAACTTTTTTCCATGAAATTCTTGAATTGAATTCGTAAGTAATTGATAAACTTTTTTGTGCGTTTTATTTTGAAGTTGCTCTAAATGCCGTGTTATGGTTTGTTTGTCATTTCGAATGGCAGGTCCTGTTTGCATTTTAGATGGGTCATGCTGAAGCACTTTAGCTGCCGTTTCGGTAATTAGCGGTTTTACAATCTCAAAAGAAACTTCATTTGCTTCACAAATTGTTTGGCTTATTTGATACAAATGATTGGCAAAATTATTAGCAAAAACCGCGGCTAGGTGTAGCGATCTTCTTTGATCACTTGAAATTCGAAATACCTTTTTCGAAATGTTTTTTGCCAATTTTTCAAGTAATTTTATATCTGTATTTTTTTCAGCTTCAATACAAATGGGCACCTCTGAAAAATCAACTTTTCTTTCTTTCGAAAAGGTTTGTAGTGGGTAGAAAACCCCGCGCCGCTGATTGGAAATTGCTGATATATTTACGGAGCCCGAAGTATGCACCAGGAGTAGCCCATTACCTTTGAGTTTCTGAGCGACACTTTCTATGGCATCGTCGCTGATCGTAAGTATATATATATCTGATATATTCTTTTTTACTTCTTTTATTAAGGAAGGACTTCTTCCGGACAACACTTGAATTACTTGAACTTCATTCGTTTTCGAAAATGCTTTTTGTAAATGTTGCGAAACGGTGCCAGTGCCTATAAGTGTAATAGTTAACATAGCACGAAATTAGCGATTACATAATAATCTTATGGTTTTCAAGCATAAGTATTTTTTGAGTTTCTAATTTTTTTACAACTCTAATTACTGTTTCCACCCGCAAGCCAGTAAGCTCAGCAATCTGTTGTCTAGTTAGGTCAACTGTAAAAGAACTTTTATTGCTTTGCTTTCTTAAGTATTGTAGTAGGGTAAGAATACGATGATCAGGCGGGTACACAGAAATTTCTCTTCCTATCATCGCCTTATAAGCAAGTCTTTTACAAAGCATTGATGTGAATTCAAGATGTATGTCATTATTTTCTTTTAAAAGCAAAAGAAATTGCTTTTTCGATAATTTATACAACTTAGAATATTGAACAGCCATAGCACCTGCTGGGTATTCAAAATTACCGAGAAGTGGAGGTTCTCCAAAACTTTGTCCTGCTACAAACATACCTTGCACAAATTCTTTACCAGTTTCTGTCAGGTTGTACATTTTAACTTGCCCTGACAAAATTTGATAATAAAAATTTGCTTTTCCACCTTCACTGAATAAAGATTCATTCTTATTCAGTTCTATTTCTTTGGCTTCATAAGAGAGAAGTACATCTTTTTCTATCATTTTGTGATATGATTCAAATCATAAAATTAAAGTATTACCTCGTATTAGTTTTGCTTCAACCTTGAAAATACAAAGCAATGAATATTTATAATAATTTATTCCAAAGTTTTAAATCATCTTATATGCTAATGATCCCGCTTTCGATTGTTTTTCAAAGTTGTTTTGGTTCCGTAGCCGCGCTTTATATTTTGATGAATAAGGGCTCTTTCATGCTTTTGCAATTGGCTTTGTGTATTACAGTAACAATGCTCTACAATGCTGCTATATTAGCACAGTTAAAACCTAATCTAGTGTTTCGGTTATTGATTTTAAGTCTTGTTCTTAATCTGTTACTTCTAGTAACTGCTTTAATATAATTTTGATTCGAATGAAAAAAGAAATAAGGACTCGTAAAGATGTTTTTGAATTGGTAAATGTTTTTTACACGAAAATACGAGCTAATCAAGTGCTCGGTCCAATATTTGAAAAACATATTCAAAATTGGCCAAAGCATATTGAACGATTGACTGATTTTTGGGAGACAAATTTGTTTTTCGTTCGCAAATTTAAAGGCAATCCTTTGCTTAAACATCAAATTGTTGATGCCGCTTCAAATTACACCTTAGATGAAAAGCATTTTGGCATTTGGTTAAATCTTTGGTTTGAAACTTTAGATGACCTATTTCACGGTGAGAAAGTAAACATTGCTAAAAATAGGGCGCGCACAATGGGCACCTTTTTTCATATTAATCTATTTAATGCACGCCCAAAAACTACTTAAACGCTCTTGTTAAGCACAAGAGACCGTAACGTCATGTCTGTGACTACTGTCACGAGAAGATTCAATTACTAGTGTTTTTGTTGATTTTAGCGTTTCAAAATTAGCAGCTGTCAAGCTTACAGAATGGTTATGCCCTGAAGTACCTTGAATTGAATATGTTTTTGCTACGCCAGCCTCGATATCATCTTTTGAAACTGCTAAGGTATGACCGTGGTTACTAGAGATTGAGGTAGCATTTGCTCCATTGGCAAGACAGTCGGTACTGCTTGGGTTCTCTGGTTCAGGCACATTGGTAGTATCGTCATTTGAGCATCCTAACAATGCATAAGCAGGAATAGCCAATAAGGCTGCCCCAGTTGTTCTCTTGATAAAAGTTTTTCTATCCATGTTCTAACAATTTTTGAGGGTTAATTTTCTTTTCTGTCCTTAAAATACGAATAATTAGTCTTGCAAAATTTAACAACTTACTTTTTTAACATTTATAAGATTATGGTTTACTCAATTTTATCATTATAAATGAGGCCTAAAACACATTTTTTAAGTGTTTAAAACCACAAAAAGATGGTATTTTTACATCCTGAAAATTAATGCTACATCACATGATTGAATTGCTTAAGAAATTTTTCTTCTCCACACGTTTAATGGCTGTTCTTTTTTTTGTTTTTGGTTTTGCAATGGCAATTGGAACATTTGCAGAAAGTAAATATAGCACTGAAACTGCTCGCATATGGATATACAATGCACGATGGTTTGAGGCCATTATGGTTTTCTTCGTAATCAATTTTGTCGGTAATATGTTTCGCTACCGCTTATTACGTTGGGAGAAATGGCCTGTATTAGTGTTGCACCTTTCTTGGATACTTATTATTATAGGTGCTTTTGTAACCCGATATATTAGTTTCGAAGGTATGATGCCTATTCGTGAAGGGGCATCAGAGAAAGTATTTTATTCAGACAAAACTTTTCTTACAGCATTCATTGATGGTGGGCCTGAAAACCAGCGTCTTCGAAAGACCATCTCGCGTGATCTAATAGTGACACCAGAAGCCTTAAAGTCAGATTTGCCGTGGAATGAAGATTTCAAAGGTCAAGAATTTTCAATTTCTTATGTAGATTTTATTAAAGGTGCCAAAGAAGGTTTGATTCCCGATGACAGCGGAAAGGAATTTTTGAAAATTGTGGAATCAGGTACGGGTCAACGTGAAGAACATTATTTAGAGAATCATAAAGTGAATGAAGTTCATAATCTATTATTTGCTCTGAATAAACCTACCGCAGGTGCCATTAATCTTTTTATCACCGATTCTACCTATCAAATTCAATCTCCTTTTGCTGGCCAATTTATGCGAATGGCAGACCAGTTTAGAGGACAAGTGCAAAAAGATAGCCTTCAAGATTTTCAACCACGTTCACTTTATACTTTAGCGGGAATGCAGTTTGTTATTCCTGATCCCATGATTCGTGGTGTTTATGATGTTGTAGCACTCGAGGAAGATGAAATTACGGAACGTAGCCTATCCGCTTTGGTGGTACAGATCGCCTCAAAAGGAGATACGATTCAGAAGAAACTACTAGGAGGTAAGGGTGTTTCTAACTTCTCAGAAAAAATAAAGCTAGGAGGTTTGGACTTTTCGCTAGCCTACGGTTCTAAGGTCTATGAATTGCCTTTCCATGTTAAATTGAACGATTTCATCGCAGAGAAATACCCGGGCACCGAAACGGGCTATTCTTCTTTTATGAGTAAAGTGACGGTTGAAGATGAACGGTCGTTTGACTATGATATTTATATGAACAATATATTAGATCATAAGGGTTATCGATTTTTTCAATCTAGTTTCGATCCTGATGAAAAAGGAACAATACTGTCTGTAAATCATGATCAATGGGGTACGTGGATAACGTATTTGGGCTATTTTCTTCTTTACATTGGGTTAATGGGCATTATGTTTTTCGGGAAAACCCGTTTTAAAGATTTAACGCAGGCTTTAGATAAGTTAAAAGCTAAAAAAGCAGCTCTTTCTCTTGGCCTATGCCTTCTTAGTATTGCATCGGCAACGGGGCAAGAGCATTCCGAAGATGATGGGCATGATCATCGCAATGGGCCAACCCAAGAACAAATAGATTCACTTTTATTAAAGACTATCGTTTCTGAAAAACACGCTGAAGCTTTCGGCAAGCTGGTGATACAAGATAATGCGGGGCGTATGAAGCCTATAAACACCTTTTCTTCAGAGTTACTTCGAAAGCTAAGTTTGAAAGATAAATTTAAAGACTTAAACGCCGATCAAGTTTTTTTGTCTATGATCTTAAATCCTCCGGCTTGGTATAATACAGAGTTTATTGCAGTTGATAAAAAAGGGCAAAATGATAGTATTCGAAATGTATTAGGTATTCCGAAAGGACAAGAATACATGAAGGCGACAGATTTTTTTGATGCGAAGGGTGCTTATAAGTTAGAGCCTTTCTTGCGAGATGCAACTACAGCCTTAAGTCCTAATAAATTTCAACAAGACCTTAAAGATGCTAATATACGCCTAAGTCTTTTAGATCAAGCCTTAAGTGGTGGTATTGTAAAAATATTTCCGCTGATGAATCATGAAAATAATAAATGGGTGTCTGCGGTAGAATATAGAGGGGGGCAATACCAAGTTGCGGATACGCTTTACAGCAATTTCATTAAAAATGCGTTGCCTTATTATAAAATTTCTTTAAAAAAGGCAATTCAAAGCGGTGATTATTCAGAAGCAGATAAATTACTGGCGGCTTTTAAAAAAAATCAGGTAAATCATGGCAGTGAAGTATTGCCTTCAGAGAATAAAATAAATACGGAGGTGATTTATAATAAGCTACACATTTTTAATCTACTGTTTATGCTGTATGGGCTTGTTAGTGTTTTACTCTTTTTTGTGCTGATTTTTCAGATATTTAAAGAACGAGAAATATGGAAAGCCGCTGCGTATGTTTTAAAAGGAACAATTATCATATTTTTCTTATGGCACACCGCAGGTTTGATATTACGTTGGTATATTTCCGGGCATGCGCCATGGAGTGATGCCTATGAAAGTATGTTATATGTTGCTTGGGCCACCATGGGAATGGGAATGCTTTTTATTAGAAAAAGTGTTATGACATTATCGGCAGCGGCTTTCGTATGTTCAATGTTACTTGCCTTTGCGAATCAAAATTGGGTAGATCCTACAATAGGCAATTTAGTGCCTGTTTTAGATAGTTATTGGTTAATGATTCACGTAGCTGTTATTGTAGGCAGCTATGGACCTCTTACTGTAGGCATGATTTTAGGTGTTGTCTCTATGCTATTAATGATGTTGACCACTAAAAAGAACAAAAAAAGAATGGAACTTAACCTGAAAGAGTTAACCATTATTAACGAATTGGTTCTAACTGTTGGTTTAGTAATGTTAACTATAGGTAACTTTTTAGGCGGCCAATGGGCAAATGAAAGTTGGGGGCGCTATTGGGGTTGGGATCCTAAAGAAACTTGGGCATTGATTTCAATTATGGTATACGCATTCATTATTCATACGCGATTGGTACCAGGCTTACGGGGTAGATGGACCTTTAATTTCTTAAGTGTTTTAGGATACTGTAGTATCATGATGACTTATTTCGGAGTGAACTATTATTTGGTCGGACTGCATAGTTACGGTCAAAGCGGCGGAGCGGCGGTTACACCAGATTATGTAAAGTATATTTTCTTTAGTATTTTTATTTTAGGCGGATTGAGTTGGTGGAGATACAAGGCCAATTACTTAAAATAGCTTGTATTTTTTTTATTTTAAAATAAATAATGCATCTTTATGCTATCATGAAGTTGTAAGAATTATGTTTTTTATAGATGTCTTGGCGAACTTGCCTAAGTAGTAGTTGACCTCAGGTCGTGCTTTTTGATATCTTTTTTCTCTTTTTTTTCACATAATTCTGTATATAATGACAACATCTAATAAACTTACTCAAAACAAATTCTTCCGTTATTTCATTCAAGCTTTAACAGGTAAGGAAAATGAATTTACCTCTGGTAGCATACGAAAAGCGATTTTCATGCTATCAATTCCTATGATTTTAGAAATGATGATGGAATCCATCTTCGCCATTGTTGATATCGCTTATGTGTCGCAAGTAAGCGTTAATGCTGTAGCTACGATTGGTTTAACTGAATCAGTAATCACTCTAATTTATGCCGTAGCGATAGGTCTAAGTATGGCAGCTACAGCCGTTGTAGCCCGAAGAATTGGTGAAAAAGACATCCAGGGTGCTAGAGAGGCTGCAGTGCAGGCCATTGCTCTTGGTGCCATTGTCGCCATTGTCGTGGGAGTATTTGGCTTCATATATGCAAAAGACATACTTGCATTAATGGGTGCATCATCAGAACTCATAGCCGAAGGCTATGGGTATACGCAACTTTTATTTGGGGGTAATATCACCATTTTACTGTTGTTTTTGATTAATGCCATCTTTCGAGGCGCAGGAAACGCCTCTGTTGCTATGTGGACTTTGGTGCTCTCGAATGGATTGAATATTATTCTAGATCCTATATTTATATTCGGATGGGGTCCTATTCCCGAATATGGTGTTATGGGAGCCGCTATTGCAACAAATATTGGTAGAGGAAGCGCTGTTATTTTTCAATTAGCAATTCTATTTTTCGGATGGAGCAGTATGCAAATTAAAGTTAAGGACATGGTCTTAAACTTTAAAGTGATGCTGAATCTTGTTAAGGTTTCACTCGGAGGAATTGCCCAATTTTTAATCGGCACTTCAAGCTGGGTCTTTTTAATGCGCATGATGGCCGAATTTGGCAGTGAAGTACTGGCAGGATATACGATTGCAATTCGAATAATGTTATTTACCCTTATGCCTTGTTGGGGTATGAGCAATGCCGCAGCAACTCTTGTTGGGCAAAATTTAGGAGCAAAAAAACCCGAACGGGCCGAAAAGTCAGTATGGAAAACTGGAAAGTATAATGCCTTTTTTATGGCAGCTGTCTCTATTATTTACCTTTTATTTGGACACGAATTAGTAACCCTATTTAATGACAATGAGGTGGTGGTAAAAAATGGTGGACTTTGTCTACAGATAATAGCTATTGGCTACGTTTTCTATGCCTATGGAATGGTAGTTACACAAGCATTTAATGGCGCGGGTGATACGGGTACCCCCACCAAAATTAATCTCATTGCCTTTTGGGCCTTTCAATTACCACTTGCTTACGTATCTGCGATAATTTTTGAACTTGGTGCTTTGGGTGTTTTTATTGCAATTACTGCAGCAGAAGTTCTCTTGGCCATCATCGCTATGGTTTGGTTTAGAAAAGGAAATTGGAAAAAGGTTCAGGTATAACCAATTTTAGTAACTTTATCCTTCCAATTAAATAATTAAAATGAACCGAATAAAGAAAGGTTTAAATACAATTTGCACGCATGTTGGAGAATTAAAAGATGAGCAATTTAAAGGTGCTGTTTCGCCGCTATACATGAGTAGTTCATATGCCTTTGAAGATGTGTCAATCAAAAGATACCCGAGATATTTTAATACCCCCAACCAAGAGGCACTAAGTATTAAGATAGCAGCATTAGAACATGCAGAGGCAGCTTTGATATTTGGTAGTGGTATGGCCGCTATAAGTACTGCGCTTATGGCTTTTCTTAAGGCAGGTGATCATATTGTGCTGCAACAGACCTTGTATGGAGGCACCTATAGTTTGGTAACCGAAACATTTGAAAAGTTTGGCATTTCGTATTCTTTTACAAAAGGTTGGGAAATAGACGATTTTGAAGCACAACTTAAAGAAAATACTAAGGCGATCTATATTGAAACACCATCAAACCCCTTATTGACAATAACTGATTTAACCGCCATTGCTAAACTTTGCAATAATAGGGGAGTAGTTTCAATAATCGATAACACCTTTGCGAGTCCGGTAAATCAGAACCCGATAGACTTCGGAATTGATGTAGTTATCCACAGCGCTACAAAATATATGGGAGGTCATTCTGATATTTGCGCGGGTGCAGTTGCGGCTTCTGAGGAGCATATTGAACGTATATTTGATTTGGCAAAAAACTTTGGTGGCAGTTTAAGTGATTATACGGTCTGGTTGCTTGAAAGGAGTATTAAGACCATGGGTTTACGTGTCAAGGCTCAAAATCAGAATGCACAACGGATGGCAGAATATCTTGAGCAACACGAGGCAATCAACAAAGTATATTATCCTGGTTTGCAATCTCATCCAAATCATACGTTAGCTAAAGCTCAAATGCACGGTTTTGGTGGCATGATGTCTTTTGAACTTAAAGAGTATTTAGATGCAAAAAAATTTAGAAAGCACTTAAAACTTATCAAATCCTCCATGAGTTTGGCGGGAGTAGAAAGTACGGTCATTTCGCCTGCGGAAACGTCTCATGCATTGATGAGTGCTAAAATAAGAGCCGAGCAAGGAATTAAAGATGGATTAATTCGTTTTTCTGTAGGTATTGAAGAACCTGAAGATCTTATTTCCGATTTAGAACAAGCCCTTAGTAAGGTGCAATTCAAGTAAGAAACAGGGTAACAATAAGTATAAATAATATCTAAATAAACGATCAAAAAAACTATATGAAACTTGATATATTAGCTTTTGGTGCACATCCAGATGATATAGAGCTAGGAGCGGGAGCGACCATCGCAAAAGAAATTTCGCTGGGAAAGAAGGTTGGTGCGGTTGATTTAACACGCGGAGAATTAGGTACAAGAGGTTCAGCGGAAATTAGAGATCATGAGGCTGCTGCTGCTGCAAAAATTTTAGGTTTATCGATCAGAAAAAATTTAACTTTTGCAGATGGTTTTTTTGTGAATGATAGAATCCATCAAACTGAAGTTATTAAGATGATTCGAAAATATCGTCCTGAAGTTGTGCTATGTAATGCGATTGAAGACCGACATATCGATCACGCCAAAGGAAGCAAATTGGTCAGTGATTCTTGTTTTTTAAGTGGATTGGTGAAATTTGAAACGCGGTTAGAGGGTCAAAATCAAGAAGCTTGGCGACCCAAACGGGTGTATCACTATATACAATGGAAAAATTTAGAACCTGACTTTATAGTTGATGTTACGGGTTTTATTGATAAAAAGATAGCCGCTATAATGGCTTATGGTTCTCAATTTTTTGATCCTAAAAGCACAGAACCCGAAACACCTATAAGCAATAAAAATTTTATTGACAGTGTAACCTATAGATCAAGAGATTTAGGCCGATACATTAATGTTGCGCATGCTGAAGGTTTTACAGTAGAACGGTATGCTGCGGTTAATAGTTTAGACGATTTGATTTAACTAGCTTGCTCGTATTTTTTATTAATCTTGGGTAAGGTGAAATAGAAACAGGTTCCTTTTCGCGACGTACTTTTAACCCAAATAGTACCGTTGTTATTTTCGATCATTTCTTTACACAAGGTCAACCCTAGTCCAGTGCCTTTTTCATTATTTGTTCCGTAAGTAGTGAGGTTTGAATTTTTTGCAAATATTTTTTCTTGTGCTTCTTTATCAATGCCAATTCCAGTGTCTTGAATAGCTACTTCCCAGTAGGCTTCTTTTTCGATTGCTTTTATTGTAATTAATCCATCCTTAGGTGTAAATTTCAGAGCGTTGCTTAAAAGGTTTCTAATGACGATGTCTATCTGATCTGGATCTGACCAAGCCATGGTGTTAATAGCTACTTGGCTAACAATTTTAATAGACTTGTTCTCTGCTATTTCTGAAAGTAAATTAATATTTTCTTTAACAATGTTTTCGAGGCACACCATTGAAGGTTTGGTTACGGCTCCTTTCATTTGTGTTTGACCCCAAGAAAGTAAATTATTGAGGGTAAACGATATGTGGTCAATATCAGCACCTAATTTTGGAATAAGTTCTAAAAAATCTTTTTGCTCTATTTCTTCGTTTCTCAAGAGCTGTAAAACGCCTCTAAAAGCACCAATTGGCCCTCTTAAATCATGTCCTATAATAGAGAATAATTTGTCTTTAGTCTCATTTATTTCTCGTAATTCATGTTGATTCTTTTCTAGAGCGACTGTTTTGTTATTTAATGCAATGTTTAGCTTTTTTTGAATATTGCCACTGCGTTTCACTAATAAAGTAATTGTCATCAATACTAGTAAAATGAAAATAGAGACATAGATATAATTTTTTTGCTTCGCCAGAGCTTTTTCGTTTTCTGCGATAAGTGCCTTTTTTTGTTGCTCATGACCTAATTTGGTTTTAAGCATTATCAAACTCTTTTTAGTCTCATTTTTAGCAATAGTATCAGATAGTTCTTGATATAATTCGTGATATGCAAGTGCTTCAAGATAAGCTTCTCTAGTCTTATTAATTTTATATAATGTTTTTGAAGCTTTTCGAATACCTTCATTAATACTCAATCGTTCGGACATATCTAAGGTTCGAACGGCATATTTTTCGGCAATGCTGTCCTTTCCTAACCCTAAATTTGCTTCTGAAAGTCCATGTAATAAGTCTATTTCAGAACGTTCATCATGAATTATTTTTTGGTGCAAATTCTCACTTTGTTTATACCAAAAAAGAGCCCATTTATATTTGCGTTGTTCGAGATATATTTTTCCTTTCGTTGTATAACCATAGGCAAGCCAATCCATATCTTCGTGCTTTTCAAAAGAGGCAATGCAGGCATTGGCATTAAACATAGCGTATTCTAAATCTCCTTTTTGGGCATACAAATATGCCATATTACTTTGAGTATACGCAACAAATAGTTCGTCATCAATCTTCTCGTTAAGTTTTTTGACAATCTTGAAGTGGGCTAAAGATTGTTCATAATCTTTTTGTGTTGCATACAACATGGCTATGTTTTCATTAATTATAGATAGCCATTTTGCATCTTCATTTTGTCTAGCAATTTCTATTGCCTCTAGCCAAGTTTGCAATGCTTTTTCGTAATTACCTTGATATTCGTACTCACTGGCTAAACTATTTTGACATTCTAATACCAGATTTTGATGAGCTGTGGTTAGGGCTAATTCTAATGCCTCGCCATAATAGGAAGAACCTTTATTATAATCACCGTTGTCTGAATAATAATCACCCAAACCTATAAGTGCTCGAATTTCTCCTTCTTTATAATTGTGCGCTTTACTATGTTTTAAAGCTTTGTTGGAGAGCAACAATACACTATCTAGACTATAAAAACGTATTTCAACAGCTAATTTGTTAAGTAGGTTGATGTATATGGTATCTCTTGGATTGAAATTATTTTTTGATTCTAGCTTATTAAGCTCTGATTTAATACTGTCTTTCTGTATTTCATCTGCTTTTAACGTAATAGAAAATAGGAATGTCAACAATAGAAAAATGGTTAAATTCCTATTATAACGGTAAGTGAAGTTGGTCTTGTATTTTTTTGAAAACGGCATTTAGCAAACGAAATTAATCTTGCAATGCGTTTTTTTCTAATTTATGTTGTGAAAAGCCTTGAAAAAGATGTGACACCCTTTAAAGTATAGTTCTTAAAAGTAGTTGGTGTCTAGTATTTATATAAATCAATACTAATTTTAAATAGGAGTGAGGCTAAAAATCAACTTATCATTTTTGCGAATGGAAGTTTGGAACAAAAAAAATAGCACGATTTTTAGAAGCTTTTATTTTGAAAGATCCCTCAAAAAAAATTACATTTGCCATCGCTAACAAATGGTGGTTGTAGCTCAGCTGGTTAGAGCGCTGGTTTGTGGTACCAGAAGTCGCCGGTTCGAACCCGGTCTTCCACCCAAAATTAAAGCCTTATCGTCTACGATAAGGCTTTTTTTGTGAAAACAATTACTGTGTATTATTTTGCTCCTTTATCTACCACCACGCGCTGTGCTCTATTGGCAACTTCCCAGGCTGTATAAAAAATTAACCGAGTTCTATTTTGTAGAAGATCATAATTTATTTTATCTGGGGTATCTCCCGGGCGATGATAATCGTCATGAGTACCGTTAAAGTAAAATATTATTGGAATGTTATTTTTGGCGAAATTATAGTGATCACTTCTATAATAAAATCGATTGGGGTCATTTTCGTCATTATACGTATAATCTAACTCAATATTCATATACTTTTGATTTACCATTTCTGATAGTTCATGCAAATCTGTACTTAATTTATCAGAACCGATAAGGTAGATGTAATTCCGATCACCTTCACGTTTAGGATCAATACGCCCAATCATATCAATATTTAAATTCGCAACCGTATTTTCAAGCGGAAAAATCGGATCATTATCTGTATAGTATTGCGATCCTAGCAAGCCTTTCTCTTCTCCGGTAACATGTAAAAACACAATTGATCGTTTAGGTCCGTTACCTGCATCAGCGGCCTTTTTAAAGGCTTCAGCTATTTCCAATAATGCTACCGTGCCTGAGCCGTCATCATCAGCCCCATTGTTAATTTCTCCATCATCATTGACCCCAATATGATCTAAATGAGATGAAATTACAACATACTCTTCTGGCTTCTCAGCACCTTTGAGCACAGCAACTACATTTTCAGAGTCAATTTCTTCAGAATTACTAATTGCCATTGATTCAGCAGTAATTGAAAGAACTTTTGGCGAAGCGCTTTCATCTATATCTGAAACAATTGACTTGGCCATTTCCGTATTCATAATGCCCACAAATGGGCTTTCTTTTTCACTTTTCACACTCATACTACCACCATCAGAATTTACTGAACGGTTGTAATAGGCAGCGATTCTCGGGTAAAAACTAGGGGCATAAACCAACATTCCCGTTGCACCCTTTTCGTCAGCCAACTTAATTTTACTTTCTAATACGGCATTATCGCTTCCCCACTTAGAAGCTTCTGAGGTGCCTGATAACGTGTACATTCCATCCGCGTTTTTTGGTTCCCCAGATTTAAAGACGACAAGTTTGCCAGTTACATCTAAATCTTTATAGTCTGAATAACCACCTTCTTCGATACCATAACCCACATAGATTATATTATCGAAGGAAGTTTCAGATGCACCGAAACTAATAAAATCTGTTCCTATAGTGTATTCGGTTGAACCAACTTTCATTGTTCCTGTAGGTAATTTAGATACTTCAAGAGGAACTTTCTGAAAATAATCTCCATCTTTCTTGGCGGCAGGTATCCCTAATTTTTCATATTCATTTTTTAAGTAAGCAACAGCTTTCTTTTGCCCCTCCGTACCAGTTTCTCGACCCTCATATTCATCTGAGGCATAAATAAAAAGATGTTTTTTTAAATCTTCTTCTGTGATTGTTTCTGCAATGGAAGATGCAGTTACTGTAACGGTACTATTTTCCTTAACTGTTTTCGAAACCGTTTGTTGCGACGAATTACAGGCCATTGTTAAGGCAACGACACCTAGTATAATTTTTTTCATCAATTTATATCTAATGGGTAAGTTGTCAAAAATAGTGAAAACTTCAATAAAGTAATCAAACTATTGATGATACCTAGTTCAATTTATGATTAGGCCTTGAAACAGGGATGCAAAAGATTATAAGAAAACATCGTTTTGAGCCCTTTTTCGGTATTTCGAAGCTACAACACCTTTATTTGACTTGAACTTTCTATTGAAATTTGATATTGATTTGAAGCCCGAAAATTCAGAAATCTCAGCAATCGAGAGATCTGATTTATTTTGAAGTAGCTGACAGGCATGTTCAATTCGAAGCTCGTTTAAGAATTGAAAAAAAGTTTTGTTGGTGCGTTGTTTAAAAAATTTACAGAATGCATTCGGAGTCATATATAATAGGTCTGATATTGTTTTCAGCTTGATATCTTCATTAAACCTACGCAGGGCATAGTCAAAAACAACCTGTAGTCGTTCACCAGCTATATGCCCAGTCACTTTTGGGTAAACGAACTCCGATAATGGTTTTTTACTAGAATTGCATAAAATTTGTAATAACTGCAGAAATAATATTAATCGACTAGCCTTTTTTGTTTGACACAGAAGTTGCATTCGGGAGTAGACCTCATTTATATTTGACAGTAGTTGAAATCCTTTATTCGATATTTGAAAAAATGGTTTAAGATCATCTAGATCAGGCAGCGTAAAGAAGTTTTTCCCAAAAGTTGATTCTGTGAAGAACAAAGAAATCATGTGAACCTCTCTATTCTTACTATTTTCATTTTTGAATAAATGGGGGGTATTCGAACCTATGACGAAAAAATCGCCATTTTTAAAAGGGTGAATGCTATCACCAACCACCAACTTGCCAGTTCCATTTACAATTAAGCTCAACTGAATTTCATTATGCTGATGAAGATCCGTATAAAAGGTATGAGAGCGGGTTTCTTGAACGATTAAATTTTCATGAAATGGCTTCGCAACTAAAAAAGTTTGAACTCTCATAAATAGTATAATATTATTCTTAATACAATAAAAATACATTATAAATGGATAAAATATGCTCAATTTTGGATAAAATAAAACTAACATTTCCTCTTAATTAGGGCTTATTTTTGTGATGAATTAATACGAAACAGAATGAAAGTAAATTGGAATGGTGTAATGCCAGCGGTTACAACGAAGTTCACTGAAAATGATAAGTTAGATATGAAAATGTTCGCTATCAATATTAGCGCTCAAATTGAGGCTGGAGTAAGTGGAATTGTATTGGGGGGTACCCTAGGAGAAGCAAGCACACTAGTTGCTGATGAAAAGCGCATATTAATTGAAGAAACGGTGAGAATTGCTAATAAAAGAGTTCCTGTTATTATAAATATTGCAGAGCAATCTACCAGAGACGCGGTTGATGCAGCTGCTAAGGCTCAACAGTATGGTGCTGACGGATTGATGATGCTTCCACCAATGCGTTATAAAGCAGACGATTTTGAAACGGTACATTATTTCAAAACTATATCAAGTAGTACCGATCTTCCGATTATGATTTATAATAATCCAGTAGATTATAAAATAGAAGTAACCCTACCCATGTTTGATGAATTATTGCAGCATAAAAATATTCAAGCTGTAAAAGAATCGACCAGAGATATTTCTAATATTACACGAATTAGAAATTGTTTTGGTGATCGATTGAAAATATTATGTGGCGTTGATACATTGGCCTTAGAAAGTATAGCTGCTGGGGCGGATGGATGGGTTGCCGGACTCGTTTGTGCTTTTCCCGAAGAAACCGTAGCTATTTGTAACTTGGTGAAAGCAAACCGTATTGCTGAAGCATTGGAAATATATCGTTGGTTTATGCCCCTCCTAGAGTTAGATATTAGCCCACAATTAGTGCAAAATATAAAATTGGCTGAAGTGGGTACTGGCCTTGGAACCGAATTTGTACGCGAACCTCGATTACCACTCCGAGGAGCTGAACGTAAACGCGTTCAAAAGATTATCGATGATGGTTTGAAAACCAGGCCCAATTTACCCGATTATAAATCACTATAATAAATGCTAGAAATTCGCCCAAGTTGTGAAAATTGCAACAAAGCTTTAGCCTATGATTCTACAGAGGCAATGATTTGTACTTTTGAATGTACTTTTTGCAGTGAATGTGTTGATGGCGTATTGCAAAAAGTTTGCCCTAATTGTGGAGGAGATTTTGCCAAAAGGCCAATACGACCGAAAGCTTTGTTAGAAAAATACCCTGCCTCAACAGAGGTAATTCATAAACCAGTTGATATAGATGCACACCTAAAACGTATAAAGAATAGATGATTACAGGAAAAAATTATATTGGAAAACGATTATCAGGGAATGGCGCGAAAACTTTTAGAACTTTCAATCCGTTATTGAATATTGAAAATGAACATGTATTTACTGAAGCTAGTATTGAAGAAATAAATGAAGCAGCTTTTTTAGCTACAGATGCTTATAAAGTTTACAACCAAAAATCAGGTGCAGAAAAAGCTGTTTTTCTTAACGCTATTGCTGACGAAATTTTAGCATTAGATACTAGTTTAATTAATACGTATTGTACAGAATCAGGACTGCCAGAAGGAAGAGCATTGGGGGAGCGAGGAAGAACAATAAGTCAATTAAGAGCTTTTGCAAAAGTATTGGAAGAGGGATCGTGGGTTGAGGCTATTATTGATACAGCAATACCTGAAAGAGAACCGATACCTAAAGTAGATTTGCGTAAAATGTTAGTGCCTTTAGGGCCTGTGGTAGTTTTTGGTGCAAGTAATTTTCCACTGGCTTTTTCAACTGCCGGAGGCGATACAGCGGCGGCATTGGCCGCTGGTTGCCCAGTAATCGTAAAGTCTCACCCGTTACATGCCGGAACTGGTGAATTAGTATCTTCAGCTATTATTAAAGCTGTTGAGACTACAGGTATGCCAAATGGCGTGTTTTCAAATTTGAATAGTAGTGGTATTGAAGTTGGCGTACAATTGGTACAACATCCTGATGTAAAGGCAGTCGGGTTTACTGGGAGTATTCGCGGAGGTCGTGCACTTTTCGATCTTGCTTCACAACGTGCGGAGCCAATTCCAGTTTTTGCTGAAATGGGCAGTATCAATCCTGTTATTATGCTTCCAAATGCCTTAAAAGATAGGGCTGCTGAATTAGCTAAAACCTATGCAAATTCTATTACCGTTGGTTCGGGTCAGTTTTGCACAAACCCTGGTTTGCTGCTTGGTCTTAAAGGAGAAGATTTTGATAACTTCACGAAATCTCTTGCTGATGAAATTGTTGAAATTGAACCATCGTGTATGTTGCATCCAGATATAATTAGTGCTTATGAAAAAAATAAACATTCAGCCATTTCACATGAAGGTTTGGTTGTTGCAGCAGATTACGGATCGGAAATAGCTGTAAATCATGCGCGTCAAGCAATTGTAACCGTTGCCGGTAAAACTTTCTTAGCAAATAAAAATTTACATCAAGAAGTATTTGGTCCATTTTCAATGTTGGTGCAATGCGAAGACGCTAAAGAATTAGAAGCGATTATTTCAAACATGGAGGGTCAATTAACAGGCACTATAATTTCAGACAACAACGAAGTAAGGGATTATTTTGGCATTGTTTCGGCATTACAAAATAGAGTAGGGCGTATTATTTTTAATGGTGTGCCTACAGGAGTAGAAGTTTGTCCAGCAATGCAGCATGGTGGACCGTACCCTGCCTCAACCGATAGCCGGTTTACAGCAGTTGGTACGCAATCTATTAAAAGATGGGTACGACCTTTTAGTTTTCAGAATTGGCCAGACGCTTTATTACCAGATGAGTTAAAACGCTCTAATCCATTGGGTATTTCTAGAATAGTGAATGGAGAACAAACTCGAAAAGGAAATTAATTTAGGAAGATGGGTATAATAAAAATTAGTTTTGGCGTACTTATTTTTTTGCTAGTTGCTTGTAAAAATGCGCCTGAAGAAAGTACAAAGGAAGCTTTGTATGAAATTATTCGAACCTATCAAGATTATGAAAGTTATGATAAGGATCTGTATCCTTTAGGGATATATACTAAGGAACACTACCAAGCTGAGGCCAACTTTGCTAAAAATATATTAGAACAGTTAGCAGATTTTAAATTGGAGGCACTAGAAGAGACCGATCAAATTTCATTAGAACTACTTCGCTTTAAACTACAAGATAAAATAGATTTTTACGAATTCGAACGCTATTTAAACCCCTTACTCTCAGATTCAGGATTTCATAGTAATTTGAATTACCAAGTGAAGCCTTTAGCCAACTATGAACAAACTAAAGATTATTTGAATACTTTAAGTGCAATACCTGAATTTGTAAATCAACACTTGAAGAATTTAAAGGAGGGACTCGATAAAGGAGTTTCACAACCCCATGTTATTTTTGAGGGATATGAGAGTACGTATAATGATCATATCGTAACTAATTTTCAAGATAGTTACTTCTATACCCCGTTTAAAAAATTACCAGCATCTTTGAATGACACCCAAAAAGATTCCATCCTTCAAGCGGCGAAGGAAGTCATAGAAACCAAGGTGATCCCAGAATTTAGAAGAATCAAGAAGTTTTTTGAAGAGGAATACTTACTACGTACGCGAATCAGCATTGGTGTTTCGGAGACTCCAAACGGGGCTTCTTATTACCAAAACCGAATTAATTTTTATACAACAAGTAGTGATTATACTTCCGAAGATATTCATCAAATTGGCTTGCAAGAAGTTGCCCGAATTAAAGAACAGATGCAGCAAATTATAAAGGAGCTTAATTTCGAAGGCTCTTTCGCTGATTTTTTGAAATTTCTTCGAACCGATGAACAATTTTATGCAAAAACTCCAAAGGAACTGCTTATGCTGGCTAGAGATATAGCTAAAAGAGCCGATGAGCAACTACCAAGATTTTTTAAAACCCTCCCAAGAAAACCTTATGGTGTGGCACCAGTGCCTGATGCTATTGCCCCGAAATATACTGGAGGTCGTTATGTGGGCACATCTAAAAACAGTACAGACCCAGGGTACTATTGGGTAAACACCTATGATTTGCCCAGTAGAACATTATATACACTACCTGCTTTGACGGTTCATGAAGCTGTTCCAGGGCATCATTTACAGGGCGCTTTGAATTCAGAACTAGGAGATTCTATTCCCCAGTTTCGTAAAGACTTATACTTGTCGGCATATGGCGAGGGCTGGGGTTTATACACGGAGTTTCTTGCGGAAGAAATGGGAATGTATACCACGCCATATGAACGTTTTGGACAATTGACTTACGAAATGTGGCGCGCCTGTCGTTTGGTTGTTGATACTGGAATACACGCAAAAAACTGGACTAGAGAACAAGTAATTGGTTATATGGCGTCTAATACTGCACTTTCATTACACGAGGTTCATACTGAAACAGATCGTTATATTTCGTGGCCAGGTCAAGCCTTATCATATAAAATTGGAGAACTAAAAATTAGAGAATTGCGTAACCGTGCCAAAAAAGAATTAGGGAGTGATTTTGATATTCGAGAATTTCATGAAGTAGTATTAGGTCAAGGTACAGTTACCTTAGCTATTTTAGAGCGCCGCATTAATTCATATATCGATAAAATTAAAAATGGGGCGTAGTATATTTACTTGTATTGACGGTCATACTTGTGGTAATCCGGTGCGTATTATTAAAGAAGGCGGACCAGATCTAAAGGGTTCAACGATGAGTGATAAACGTCAACATTTTATCAAAGAATACGATTGGATACGTAAAGGGCTGATGTTTGAACCACGTGGTCATGATATGATGAGCGGCAGTATTTTTTACCCACCAGCTGATCCAGAAAATGATATTGCTATTTTATTTATTGAAACCAGTGGCTGTTTACCTATGTGTGGTCATGGCGCAATTGGTGCAATTACGATAGGCATAGAGGAAGGTCTTTTTATTCCTAAAGTCAAAGGAAAAGTCCGTCTAGAGACACCTGCTGGCTTGGTGCAGGTTACTTATCAGCAAACGAATACTACAGTAGATTGGGTAAAATTAATCAATGTAAAGGCGTATCTGGCTTCCACAGCTCTTACGATTAATTGTGAAGGTTTAGGAGAATTACTTTTTGATGTCTCCTATGGAGGGAATTTTTATGCGATTATTGATCCACAAAAGAATTTTTCTGGAATTCAAGATTTTACTGCTAGTCAGTTAATTCAGTATAGTCGGGAAATTAGAACTAAAATAAATCAGAAATATCCAAATAACTTTATACACCCAGAAAATGAGTCCATACGTGATGTAAGTCATATTTTATGGACAGGAGATACTATTTCTTCGGATGCTACAGCGCGAAATGCGGTATTTTATGGAGATAAGGCTATCGACCGATCGCCTTGTGGTACTGGTACATCTGCCCGAATGGCGCAATGGTACGCCAAGGGTAAATTGCAATTAAAAACACCTTTTATTCACGAAAGCTTTATAGGTTCAACCTTTGTCGGTCGTGTAGAAGCGGAAACAACATTGATGGGCAAAAAAGCCATTGTGCCAAGTATACAGGGTTGGGCCAAAATTTACGGGCATAATAGGATTAGTATTGATGATGATGATCCATATGCACACGGATTTCAAGTAATTTAAAATGAGTAAAAACATAGTAATTATTGGTGGGGGAATTGTAGGATTGTCTGCTGCTTATTTTCTTCAAAAAGTAGGTCATCAAGTTACTGTTATTGATAAATCAGATATAACTTCAGGAGCTTCTTTTGTGAATGCAGGGTATATTACACCGAGTCATATAATTCCTATGGCATCTCCAGGTAAGATATCTCAAGGTTTAAGATGGATGTTCAATTCTTCCAGTCCGTTTTATATGAAACCGCGTTGGGATGCCGATTTTTTTAAATGGTCTTGGTATTTTTATAAATCTTCAACTAAACAAAAAGTTGATATAGCAATTCCTATTATAAAGGATATCAATATTTTAAGTAGAAATTTATTTGAAGAAATAAAAACGTCTGGGGACTTAGGAAATTTTCAGTTGGAGCGTAAAGGTTTGCTAATGTTGTACAAAACGCAAAAGATGTATGAGCATGAAATGGAAGTTGCTCAAAAGGCTAGTTTTATAGGTTTAGAGGTAAAAGAATTAAGTAAGCAACAATTAAAATTGAAGGAACCTCATATTGAAATTGATGCGGCTGGTGCCATTCATTATGAATGCGATGGGCATACTACGCCAACAGAGTTTATGCCAAAAATGTTGCAGTATTTAAAAAGTGTTGGTGTAGCTATTCATACTAATGAAGAGGTATTAGATGTGAAACAATCTAAGTCGAAAATCACGAAAGTTCTAACAGATAAAGGTTCTTATGCCCCTGATGAAGTAATTTTGGCTGCTGGCTCATGGAGTGGTATTTTTTCTAAAAAACTAGGCGTTAAACTCCCGCTACAGGCAGGTAAAGGCTATCGTATTAATGTACAACGAAAAACGGATATTCAAATGCCCGCTGTTCTAATGGAGTCAAGCATGGCAGTTACTCCTATGCAAGGCTTTACGCGATTTGCGGGTACTATGGAATTCTCAGGAATAAACACTAAAATTCGAAAAGAAAGGGTAGCCGCAATAGCTGCAGGTGCAAAAGAATTCTATCCAGATTTAACCATCACCGCCGCAGAAATGGATATGGCAAAAACAGGGATGCGACCAGTCTCTCCTGACGGACTGCCCTATATTGGCAAATCTAAAAATTTACGAAACCTGACTTTCGCCACAGGGCATGCCATGATGGGTTGGAGTTTGGGTCCGGCAACGGGGAAATTAGTTGCTGAAATCATTGGAAACAAAAAGCTATCTATGGCCATTGATGCTTTTAATCCTGATCGCAAATTTGGTTAAACAAGTGCACTATGGCTGTAAAGCTTGAGCTATAGCAGCTTCTAATAAAGGCTCCATTACCGCATAGCCTTCTTGGGTAGGATGTATTTCATCAGAGGCGTATTTTTTTGGGAGTCCATCACGTTCATCTACCATTGCAGAAAAATAATCGAGATATACATGTCCTTTTTTAGCACAATACGCTTTTAGCATGGCATTTAATTTTTTGACTTTTGGCGCTGGTTGCATGTTAGGGCTCCATGGAAAATCGTAGGCAGGAAGCACTGAAGATAACACGACCTTAATGCCGTTAGCTTCAGCCAATTCAGCCATTCCCTTGATATTATCTGCTATCATTTCTAAAGTCGAAGAACCAGTATTACCCGCTATATCATTAATCCCAGCAAGAATGACTACAACGCTAGGTTGCAATGCAATAACATCTTGACGAAAACGAATTAACATTTGAGGAGTAGTCTGTCCGCTAATGCCCCTATTGATATACGGCTTGTTATTGAAAAATTCTGGTCGAGCCTGCAACCATCCAATAGTAATAGAGTTCCCCATAAAAACCACCCGATTTTCATCAGGTTTAGGTGTCTCGAGCGAAGCATTGGCTTCTTGAAATTGCTTTAAATTTGGCCAATCGAGCACTGCTTCTTTTTCTTTAACTTTTACTTCAGTAGTACAATTCAGTAAAGTTAGTAAACCGAGTACTAAAAAATTCATTTTTATCATAACTAGTATTTATTATCAATTTATGGCCATAGCAAAGCTTTAAAGGCGAAGGTCTTTTTCCTCTTCGGATCGCAAAGGTATTTCACGTTTCATACGGTGCAAAGAAGGTTTTTGGGCATATAAATATAAGATCATGCAAAATGTAATGACTAAAAATAAGGCATTTCCGGTGTTAAAATAAGCAAAAAGCGAAAAGAATCCTGCACCTTCCAATAATGCGTATTTTAGCATAGAAGCTTGTAAATAACTTTGAAGTTTTTGAGTAAACGGTGTTTCTTTTTTAATCCGTTGTAACGATTTATGATAAAGCAGTTTACTACCAAAGTATCCAAACAAAGCTACTATAGGTATTATATATACAAACAAATCATCATTTGTTGAACCTATCGTAAAACTTCCATTTTGATAATAGACAATACCTGTGCAAATTAGTAATCCAATGCACAACATTCCATGAATGATTCGTAGTGTTTTTAAATATGATTATATTGCTGTAGCAGGCACATATTACATTTGAAACTATTCTATCGGTATGGCATGGAGTAGTTCCATTCCCGTTGAAGATCTTGGTTTAAACCCAACCCAATTTTTTTGATTGGAGTCTGAAGAAAGATTCAAAAACTTTTGATACTCTTTTTGTTTTAAATGCACACCAATAAAAGCCGTAATAAAATGTTGATTTATATTGTTGATTCTGCGTTGATCCCACGTAGCATCGGCATAACGATAATATTCATTGATGTTTACGCCAGTCTGTAGCGACGCTAAAGGAGGCGGGTTTGGTGCCACATTATGTCTTGCGTTTTTATAAGTTAACAAATAACGATCGGCATTTATTGTTCCTTCATAAATAGCCTTAATTCCTTTTTCATACCCTGAAATATCATCTTCACTACCTGCTATAAATAGCGTAGGGGTCTTCAATCCTTTCAAACCTTCAGCATCCCAAACGCCACGTTCCATACCCCAAGGTGCTAAGGCAACTACCGCTTTAATTCTTGAATCTGTCAATTTCTGATATTCAGGATTACTTGCCGAATGTATGGCTAAAGCTTTACTACCACCCGTCATTCCTACTGTAAATGCAGCAAAAGCATCACTATAGCCTGCACCAGCAACATTTAAGACACCGAATCCACCCATAGAGTATCCAATTATTGCAGTATTGCCAGCATCAACAGTACCCTTTAGGGCATCTTTACTCGATGCATTTCCTAGCTTTTCCATTTGGTCTATAACAAAACGTATATCTAAGGCTCGATTCAACAATGTACTTTGAAAAGCATTCGCATCTCTAAACGTAGAATCAGTATGATCTATGGCGGCAACAATATATCCTTTAGAAGCTAAATTTTCTGTTAGGTAAGTCATTAAATAACGCGACCCTACATAACCATGTGAAACAACAACGAGGGGAAAACCTCCCTCTTTTTTTAAAGGAACGGCATCTCGAACCGCACGACCTTTAAATTGAAAGGGGAGTATAGGGCGCAATGAATCACCGCGTGTACCCATTACATCATAATAGGTGATCGTGTTGTTGTTTTTTGGGAGGGTAGAAGGGTACCAAATTTCAATGGTTAAAGGCCTGTCGTAATAAGGGTCATTACCATCTTTTGAGTTTAAAATATCGATTTGATTCAAATGCACTAAGTCATAGGTGCCTACACCAACAGAATATTCTCCGCGAGCAGCCAATTCAGGAGCATCGGGTAGCGGATCACCATAAACAAAATGCTGAGCATTGATTTGAATAGCGCCAATAAAAAATAAGCTTATAAAAACTGTGTAAATACGCATTGGTACGGTTGATTTTCGAATGTTTTCTAAAAGTAGGGAAAAAAGTTGGATGGCACTTGTCAGAAGGGGAATCCGTAATTAGCTACTCTTAGGTAAGTTCTCATAAGTACTTCTAACAAGAACTGCACCGTAGCGACGTTCTAACCGTCGGATAGTGAAATGTGCTTTTGCCATATTTTGAAAATGACTTATGAAAGCCAAATTAATAGAGGCCCCACCTGCAGCACCTAAAACCGGAATAGCTTGGGCAACAAACTTCTCAGAAACCTGAATACTAAAACGAGTTGCTATGGCGCTTATTAATTTTAAAAAAGTGTTACTAGTACCTTGCAGTATAGCATTCATTCCGTTTTTAAGAGCGTAAGAACTTGCATTTTTAATGGTAGAACTAAGAGCAATACGAGTAGCGTAATAGCCCGTATCAAGATGGTCGTCATGTTTAGATTTCCCGCCAAGGGCAAGTACTTGTAGACAAGCTATTTGTGTATCATAAGAATTTAAATCTTCACCTTCACTACGTGCGATATCCATTATTGAACGCATCATAAGTTTGGTAGCCAAAGTTAAATCTAAGGCAAAAGCTGAGGCTCCGAAAGCACCGCCTACAAGACCCGAAGATGTAACTAAGGCCTTATAAGTGTTGTTGGAAGCAACCTTATTTACTTTTCCGTTTTTCATGCTTTTAAGATTCGCCTTTACTACCGTATGCAAAACTTTCTGTGCAACTTGTTGCAACCATTTTTGTTGTCTTTGGGGTAGTTTGTCTATACCTGTTTCTAAAAATCCGCCCATGTTATTAAGTCCTTTCATGGCCCAGCCAATATCTTCCATTTTTAATTTGGCACTTTTAAGAGCTTCGAGGTCTTCTTTTGTTAGTGTTGTAATGGGACTTATATTCATAGAAAAATCAAAGTGTTGATTGTGCTAATTGGTCGAAAAATTTGCTGATTTGTTACAGTTTATAGACTGTACTTACGACCTAGTACCTGAGTGGGTATCGTGTTTTTACACTTCTGAAACTTTTAGCATGATATGCGAATGGACAAGTTTGTAAATAAAATGGAATCAGGAGAGATTTATTATTCTTTTTTCATTTCGGGCTGTCCGATGACATTCAAATTAAAAATATCATTCCGAGCATAATGACCAATTACATCAAAATCTAGCTTGCTTTTTTGAACATCTTCTAAATCTAGTTCAGCAACTAATACATCCGCTTTATCAAACAATGGGCCAGCAATTATTTCCCCCATGGGGGAAATAATAATACTACCACCGCGACAAAGGTTTTCTTGCTCATCTTTCACCTGATCAGTATACTGGTCAGGATACATTGATTTGGTATAGTATTGATTGCAACCTAGCACAAAGCACCTTCCTTCAAAAGCAATATGTTTCATGGTGGCCGTCCATGTTTCTCTAGAATCGGCGGTAGGAGCGATATAGATCTCAACTCCTTTTTGATACATACTCAGCCGCGCCATTGGCATGTAGTTTTCCCAACAAATAAGACCGCCGAGCTTTCCAATTTTGGTTTGAAAGCTTACAAGTGATTCCCCTGCAGCTTCTGCCCAAACCAAACGCTCTGTACCTGTAGGTTTTATTTTTCGATGCACACCGAGTAAACCTTTATTTGGTGAAATGTATAACATCGAACAGTGGAGACTACCATTGGTGTTTTGCCTTTCGGTGACGCCGATGACCAGATAACAGTTGTTTTCTCTAGAAATTCTTTCTAATCTGCTACTATCACTTTCTAAATCAATACTATTCGCAGCGTAGTCGGCAAATAATTGTCTGCCCTCATTTGAACGACTCCCTATTTTCGCGCCGAAATCAAAACCTCTGGGATAACCAGGAATAAATGACTCAGGAAAAACTAACAACTCACATCCTTGTGTGGAATGCATTTTCACTAGGAATTCTAACTTTTGTAAAGTCTTCTCCTTATCAAAGAAAATGGGACTTTCTTGAACTACGCCAACTTTTACTTTCATAAAATGGAATTGATATTCTAAGATAGCGCTTTCTAATAATCCTGTGTATTAGTGTTCTAAAAAGTCTAAAGAAAAAACAACCAATAGAGTCCATATAGCACGATAGCAGTGCAGATAAGATAAAGTCCGATCTCTTTCCATGCATCTTCCTTTGCCTTTTGCCGAATATCTGCTTTGATGTGAGCAAGTTTTTCAGGAGATACTTCTTTAAATTCTAATGTAGTCTTGGTAGCAGAATCTAAATACATCTCTTTTACCTCTTTAAAGGTTCTCTGCTTTTTAAGCAAAACTCTATTGGCTTTGATTACTTGTATTGCCTGTGCGCCATATCCCATAATTTCATCCTTTTAATTATGGGTATAGAAAATGTGCTATTTGTTACAGACGAAAAACATAAGACATTAAATATCATTTTATTAATAGTCTTATAGTAAACCTTTCAAAGAGATTAATATTTAGCACTTTTACCATTCGACATCGTTCTTTTTATAAAATCGCGAATATCATTATTGGCATTTTGCAAATCTTCTCGGCGCAAATACATCATGTGTCCAGAGCGGTAGCCTTTAAAATCAAAACGATCTTTCATTTTACCACTAGGATCTACTTGCCACATGGTATATTTAGCCTGAAAGTAAGTTGTTGCCCCATCATAATATCCTGATTGAATCAAAACATTCAAATACGGATTTTGCGCCATGGCCTGTCTAAGATTATCACGGGTATTATCGTCATCATTATTCCATGGACGCACGGGCCCGAACATATTATATTTGATATCGGTTTTAAATTTGAGTTCTTCTTGTAGATAGTAATTGATGGCTGGCGTAAAACTATGCAGCCATGAAGTAAGTTCAGCGCTATAATCAGGTTTCATACCCGCCATTTGCCTGTCAATACCAAGATATCGCGAATCTAATCTCCCTAGAGTCATGCCTCTATCTTTAAGAAGATTTTTCCAAAAATAAGACACAGGCACTGCAAGGTTTTGATCTAAAAATTCTTTTTTGGAGAGTCCAGAATAATAGGCCAGTTTTTCAGCAACCGCATTCTTTTCGGCTTCACCAATAAAGCCCCCTTTTGCTAAGGCTGGAATTACCGTATTGACGGCATAAGCCTCTGATTCTGGGAGAATATCTGCGAGGTCTCTATTCTGTAGTTCAGCGGGTAAGGCTTTGTGATGCCAAGCTGCTGCAGTAAAATAGGGGAGGCTAATCGCATTTTCAACAGCCCCGCCAGTATTGTACAGTTTGTAATCAGCAGGGGAGACCATAATCACCCCGTTGAGATACATCCATTGTTGATTTTGTAGGGCAAGTGATAGTCCCATGACACGTGTGCCACCATAACTTTCTCCAATGATATATTTCGGCGATCGCCAGCGGTTGTTGCGCGTTACGAATGTATTTAGCCATTCTGCGAGGTATTTGATATCCGCATTAATTCCAAAGAACTTATTTCTATCTACTTCTTTCCCTGACTCGGGAATAGTTCTACTATAACCCGTATTTGCTGGGTTTACATAAACAATATCAGTTACATCTAATACAGAAAATGGGTTTTGTTTTACACCGTAGGGTTGCACGGGGTATCCTTCATCGTCAATTCTAAGAATTCGAGGTCCGGTATAAGCTAAGTGCATCCAAACTGATCCCGAACCAGGTCCGCCATTAAATGAAATCAGCAGGGGTCGTGAAGCTCTATCCTTAATATTGTTTCGGGTATAATAGGTGTAATGTAAAGAAGCAATAGGTTCACCCATTTCATTCCATACTGGTTGTGTTCCTGTTTGGGCCGTATAATTAATTGGCTTTCCATTAATTGTTACACTGTGTTGTGTCGTTACAAGCGTATCAATTGGTAATTTTCTATTTTGACCGATGGTATGTTGGAACACAAAAATTGACAATGCTAGAAGCAGTATGATTCTTTTCATTTTTTTATTTGAATTAGTTACGTTTAAAAATAGGAAAAAAAGTCGGAGGAAGATTTTAATACTATTGTAATCAAAATTTTTCAAAAACACCCAATCCGAAAAGTGCAAAATCATATTTAACGGGGTCGATAGGGTCTAACTTTCTTAAACTTGTATCTAACTCAGCAAGCGCTTTGGCATCGTTTTGTTTCCGTTTAAGCAGTTTAAGTTTTCGAGCTACCTTGCCCGAGTGCACATCTAAAGGGCAGGAGAGTAGCGATGGACTAATTGTTTTCCATAAACCAAAATCCACTCCAGTATTATTGTCACGTACCATCCAACGTAAAAACATATTGATACGCTTTGCTGCTGATCCTTTCATTGGGTCGCTAATATGCTTTGTGGTTCGCGTATGATGCGGCAACTCAAAAAAAGTTTGCTTGAATTTAGAAATCGCGGGTTGCATAGAATCATTATATTGGTTTAAAGCAAATACCTTTTCTAGGCCCCCATGATTTTGGTATATATTTTTCAAGCTACGAATGAAGTATTTGAGATCAAGAGCATTAAAGGTGCGATGCACAAAGCCTTCTAGTTGTTCTAAATCACCCGCTTGATGATTTAGTATAAAATCAAAAGGGGCATCATCCAATAACTCCATCATCCGACGGGCATTATTGATGATGCTTTTTCGATTCCCCCATGCGATTGTAGCAGTTAAAAAGGCACTAATTTCTAGATCCTCCTTTTTTGAAAATTCATGAGGAATTTGTATCGGGTCACTTTCTAAAAACTTGGGATGATTGTATTGTTCCACTTTAGTATCTAAAAACACTTTGAGTTCGGCTTTTGTCATTCTAAAGGAATATTTAATACATCGGATAATGCTAATGGAATAAATAGCACTAAATTATGAGTTGAATGAAGCCCCATTGCCCAAGCCAAACCGAAACGAATTCGAATATACCCAAACAATATACCTATCCATATTTGAGGAGCTACCAAAAGTGGTATAAGAATCAGTGTTGCTGTAGTTGTTTCAAAATTGCTAATATGAATGAGTCCGAAAATGATGGCTAATCCATAAAAGAGCTGTTTGAAATAGGGTGAATTTTTAAAAAGAGCTAAGGGGCCACGAAAAATAAGTTCTTCAAAGAAAGGGGCTATAACAACGCCGAGTAGTAAGATATGCCATATTGGTTTAGTTGCAACCAACTCATTAATGGCATGCTTGCCTAATTCTAAATTAAAAAAACTTTCAATTGTAGCCGTTATTAGCACTAAGAGAATACTTACACCTAAACCTAAAACTAGAATGCGTACCCCTAGACTAAGACGATAGTCTAAATTTGTATTTTCGTCTTCCTTATAAACAGGGTTTTTGAGAAATAAATAAAGTGATTGTAACATACCAGAATACTCGAAGTTCTAAGCAAATAAATTATTGATCAGTAATTAAACCATCAACCATAACTAGTTTTCTGTCCGCCATATCTGCCAAATGCCCATTATGGGTTACAATAACAAAGGTTTGTCCAAATTTATCACGAAGCTCAAAAAATAACTGATGTAGATTATCGGCACTTTCAGAATCTAAATTACCACTCGGTTCATCAGCAAATATGATTGAGGGATTATTAATCAACGCCCTTGCCACGGCAACTCGCTGCTGTTCGCCACCAGAGAGTTCATTAGGTTTATGATGATAACGTTCTGTCAAGCCTAAAAAATCTAACAACTCCTTGGCTTTGGTCTCTGCATCATTCTTAGATGTTTTTTTTATGAATGCAGGAATACAGACATTTTCTAAGGCTGTAAATTCAGGAAGTAGTTGATGAAATTGAAAAATAAAGCCAATGTGCTGATTGCGAAACTTAGCCAATTCTTTATCTGATAGATGAGTCACATCTGTCTCATTAATGATCAATTGGCTCTGATCTTTATTCGAACTAAGGTCTAATGTGCCGAGTATTTGCAGTAAGGTAGTTTTTCCAGCACCTGAGGCTCCTACAATTGATACGACTTCCCCTTTTTTAATGTGCAGATCAACACCCTTTAGAACTTGAAGATCACCGTAATACTTTACAAGCTTAGAAGCTTTTATCATAGTTCAAAAAATAAAAGATGAAAGTAAACATTAGGGCTGACATTGCAAAATAGTTGGCAGTATCGATTTCGTTTATTCTTTGATAGTTTTTTGATTCTTCGCGACCAAGGTATTAGTACAATTTAGAACTATCTTTATAATGCTAATTAATTCTTAAAATAGTCTCAGCATCATATATATGTTTAACTTTATTTAAGTTATAGCTAAAAAAATAAACCGAAATAGTAAATGTCACCATACCAGAATTTAGAAGAGTATAATTTGGAGATAACGGACGAAGTAAAAGAACGTTTTTCTTCTATTATTGATGAAATAGGCGAAGATGTTGAACGTGAAGGATTGGTAAAAACCCCTGAAAGAGCAGCAAAAGCAATGTTATTTCTGACGCAAGGGTATCAACAAAATGCTGCCGAAATCTTGAAAGGAGCAATGTTCAAGGAAGATTATGATGATATGGTAATTGTCAAAAGCATTGAATTATATTCACTTTGTGAGCATCATATGCTTCCGTTTTTTGGAAAAGCGCATATAGCCTATATACCAGATGGGCATATTGTTGGTTTGAGTAAAATTCCGCGTATTGTAGATGTTTTTGCACGTCGACTTCAGGTGCAAGAGCGTTTGACGCATGATATTTTAGAGTGTATTAATGACACTCTAAAACCAAAAGGTGTCGCTGTGGTTATTGAAGCATCTCATATGTGTATGATGATGCGGGGGGTTCAAAAGCAAAACTCAGTAACCACAACATCAGGGTTTCGTGGGCAGTTTGAAAAAATTGAAACGCGTAATGAATTCCTCAAGCTAATCAGTTCTGATTTGGCTTAGGTCTCGCCTTTTAATAGGAACAACATCAACCATTAATATTTGGCATCTTTATTGTTTTCTATTTTAAGAATTAATAATTTTCGAAATGTCAAAAACAAAAGACGTTAAATATAAAAACCTTTTTCTAGGCTTATTATTTGATGCTATAGGAATGCTTTCTTTTGCAGTTCCATTCATAGGTGATTTCTCAGACGTGATCTGGGCTCCCATAGCAGCTTGGCTAATGACGCGCCTTTACAAAGGCAAAGCTGGTCAAGTGGCTGGTGCAGTTACCTTTTTTGAAGAAATAATGCCTGGTCTAGACATTGTTCCCATGTTTACAATTATGTGGTTCTATACTCATGTATTCAAAGCTGGTAAAAAAGAGCATGTCATAGATATCGACTAAATTATTGATAGCTTTGAGCACTGTCATTGCCGTTTTTGTTTCTTCCTCTCATTTGTAAAGCTGAAATAATTTCTTAGAATCAATTGTAAAAATTGTATTTTCAGTTATTTAAAATTTAGTGCTTTCTTTTTATTCTTAAGAAGTACTAGAACTATTATTTTCGGAAATAAACTTTTAAATAAATGAAAAGACGTTCTTTTATTGAAAAAACGACGCTTGCTTCAATGAGTTCTTTACTTGGTGTCGATATTGTAATGGGTGCTAAAATGCCAAGCGACTATCTTCCTCTGGGTCTGCAAGACCCAAATCCATTTGAATTATTTTCTAAAGATACCCGCATGACTGTCTTAAATTCAAAACCATGGAATATTGAAGCAAAAGCACATCTTTTAGATGACGCAGTAACACCTAATAAGTTTATGTTTATTAGAAATAATGGTATTATTCCTGAAAAACCCGATACCAAAGCGTGGCAATTAACTATCGATGGGGAATCGGTAAAAGAACAAAAATCATACCCTCTATCGGAGTTAAAATCGAAATTTAAGCACTATACGTATCAGTTAACATTAGAATGCGGTGGCAATGGACGAAGTGAATTCGATCCTCCGGCAAAAGGAAACCAGTGGACAATAGGTGCAGTTTCTTGCGCGAATTGGACCGGCGTTCGCTTGCGTGATGTTTTAGAAGATGCGGGCATTAAAGATGATGCTGTTTATATTGGTTATCATGCTGCGGACAAACATTTAAGCCATAATCCGCAAAAAGAACCAATTTCTAGAGGGGCTCCTATGGCAAAAGCACTACAAGATGAAACGCTTTTGGCTTTTCAAATGAATGGCAAAGACATTCCGTTAGCCCACGGTTATCCTTTACGATTAGTAGCTGGGGGGTGGCCTGCTTCTGTTTCAGGAAAATGGGTAAATCGAATCAGTATTCGAAATAAAGAACATGACGGACCTAAAATGGGTGGTACGGCCTATCGCATTCCTTGTAAACCTGTAGCACCTGGTGCTAAAGTTGCTGACGCTGATATGTGTATTATTGAATCAATGCCTGTAAAGTCTTTGATTACCTACCCAATGTCAGGTGCCGTATTAAAAAAAGGGAATTCCCTAAAAATTAGAGGACATGCCTGGGCTGGAGAATTAGAGGTCATAAGAATGGAGTATTCCATTGATTTTGGTGCTACGTGGAAAAAGTGTATCCTAAACAAACCAGCAAATCGTCTGGCATGGCAACATTTTACTGCAAGCATTGATTTTTCAAAAAAAGGGTATTATGAAGTTTGGGCAAAAGCAACAGATTCTCAGGGCAAATCACAGCCGATGTTATTACCTGGGTGGAATCCGAAAGGATATCTAAATAATGCATGCCATCGTATTGCCGTAAAAATAAAATAAATGAAAGACGACAAACTTTCGAAAGGCATTCGAAGAAGTTATAGAACGCTTATAGTTATCAGTGCCTTAGTAGTGGCCATAGTTGTTGCAAGTGTTTATTATCTTGACAACAGGAAAGCGGAACTTGTCGCAGTTGAACCTGATGCAGAAGACCCTGATCGCGTAGAAAATGGAATTCATATTCGAACTGGTTTCATTGATGCTCCTGGTATGGAAGAGACTATTATCAATTGTACGAGTTGTCACTCCGCCGAATTAGTAATTCAAAACAGAATGAACAAAGAGCGTTGGCATGCGACCATTGATTGGATGCAAGAATCACAAAACTTATGGGATTTAGGTGAGAATGAAGAAATTATTGTGAATTATCTTATTAAGAATTACCCAGTAATTGCTAAAGGGAGACGTGCAGAATTAAAGAATATCGAATGGTATGATTTACAGAATTAGTTTTCTGATATTTTTTTATTTGTGTACTTCTTACTCTTGTAAAGAAAATACAAAGCGAATAACTGATACTATAGAAATGAGTGCTTATCACAGTACGGAACATCTCATTGAAGCCATTAAGCTTCAAAAAATGCAAGCTGATTCTTCGTATAAAATTATTGATTTTCGCCCCGTAGAAGACTATAGGAAAGGACATATTCCGAATGCCTTGCACCTATGGCGAAATGATATTGAAGATGAATCGTACCCTTACCGAGGCATGATGGCTCAGCAAGAGCAGATAGAAAAACTTTTTTCTAAACTAGGTATTCGTTCAAATGACACCATTATTATTTATGACAATAGGGGACTATGCGATGCAGCCCGCCTTTGGTGGGTTTTATATCGATTTAATTTTACGAATGTAAAGTTACTCAATGGAGGGTGGTCGTATTGGATACAAAATCAAGGCGCTATATCTAAGGTGCCAGCTAAAGTTACTCGCAGTAAATTTAAATTTGTAGGAGAACCAAATGAAGCTTTATACATTGCCAAAAGCGAAATTATTGAAGGTGTATCTAGTAAAGATGGGGTCTTGATTGATACGAGAACAATAGATGAGTATAGTGGAAAACGTCAAAAATCCGGTGCCCTTAGAGCAGGTAGAATCCCAGGAAGTGTTCACGTAGATTGGAAATTAACTATGGAGATGGATGCTGACCATAGGTTTAAATCTCGGAACGCAATAGAGGAAATATACAAAGACGTTGGTTTAAGAAAGGACAAACAAATTGCAGTTTATTGTCATACAGGAGTTCGATCAGCACATACTACATTCATTTTGAAGGAACTATTAGGTTTCAGCAATGTTAAAAATTATGACGGCTCATGGATTGAGTGGAGTTATTTTGAAGATTTACCTATTGAAAAAGATAGTGTCACCACAGTATTGAACTAGCAACACGACTATAATTTAGCTATGGACAGATATATTGATGCTTTTGTAAATTCGTTTTTAGGAACGGTAAATTGGACCTGGAAGTCCATTCTTTTTGAAGTGCCATGGCATAGTAATTATTTCTGGGGATTGATTCTGATTTCTCTTGTAGTTTGGGGGTTTGAAATTCTTTTTCCTTGGCGAAAAGAACAATCCATATTTCGTAAAGATTTTTGGCTGGATGCATTTTACATGTTTTTTAATTTTTTCGTTTTTGCCATCGTAATAAGTGGCGTTTATAAATTACTTAGTCTACTGTTTGCAGATGTTGGTGTAACTTCAAATTCGTTGGCATTAATCGATATTAGCTTATGGCCATCTTGGTTGCAACTTATCATTTTCTTTATTGTACTGGACTTCGTACAGTGGTATACACATACCCTTTTGCATCGGTACGAGTTCTTATGGAAGTTTCATAAAGTGCATCATTCGGTAAAAGAAATGGGTTTTGCAGCGCACTTACGGTACCACTGGATGGAAAACATTCTTTACAAACCTTTAAAAACCTTCGGAGTTATGATTTTAGGAGGTTTTGAGCCAGAACAAGCATTTATTGTACATTTTGCAGCGATTGCTATCGGTCATTTAAATCATGCCAATATCAAGCTTACTTGGGGGCCGTTAAAATATATTTTAAATAATCCAGTAATGCATTTATATCACCATGCGTATACTTTGCCTGATGATAGGAGTAGGGGCGTTAATTTCGGAATTAGCTTGAGTCTCTGGGACTATATCTTTAAAACAAATTACATTCCTGAGAATGGTGGAAAAATCGAATTGGGTTTTCCAGGAGATGAAGAAATGCCCAAAAACTTCTTTAAACAATTAACCTTCGGCCTTGGAAAATCAAGGCCAAAGGCGTAATTGTAATCTTTCTATTGAACAGTAAGATTGAAAGTCTGCGTAATATCAGTCTCTCCTCCAGCATCAGCTAAAGTTCCATCATTTGGTTTCTTCGGTTCATGTCTTAAAGTTACCTGAAGGGTTGCACTGCCAGCATCTGATGTTGTTAAGGTGAAATCAATACCGATAGGATTACCGTCTCCGTCTTGATCGGTATAGTCGGTTTGATTTATTGCTCCAGTCGTAACAAAAAAGAATTGGTGTTCATCAGCTTCCTCTTCTACTTCTTCGGTAATATCTTCAGCAGGAGATTCTGTCTCATTCAACAGTTCTATGGTACCAGAATAAGAGGTATTTGCTATTAAATCACCAGAAACTGAAATGGTAGGTGCGTTGGGCCCATCACCATCCAGATCTTGCGATTGCAAGGTAATCGTGGTTGCGCCTGTGGCAACTAGTGTAATGTTCATTGTGGTGATAACCTCTTCTTCATTCACAGGTGCTGGTGGGTCGTCGTCATCTGAACAAGCAACAAAGGTCGTAAGACCTACTAGTATAAAAGCTGCAAACATTAATTTTTCAATTTTGTTTTTGTAATTTTTCATTGTAATCATTTTAAGTTTTAATAATTTAATTTTAATTGTAGACTAACGTTTCTTCCCAAATCATCAGCGAAGTAACGTTGTCTATTTAGATAAGCTCTATAATTTGTATTCAAAAGATTTTCAGCACTTACTGATGCGGTAAGCGTTGTGTTGCCAAAAACCGAAAATGCCATCTTTGCATTCAAGGCTAAAAGGTGATACCCTTTTGGCGTAGTGTTAATTTCTAATGCTACCTCTCGTTGTTGTTCGGGTGAAAAAATGGTAATGTTTGGTGGAAACTCGTTTTGGCGAAAATCCAACATACTACTAAGACCAATTTCGAAGTCATACCACTGGGGCCTCATAAAGGTAATTGTATTCCCAAAATTTACGGCTGGAATCTGAATCAACGCCTCGTTTTCAGTAATGTCTTTGCCTTTAACCAAAGAAAAACTGTGACGGGTTTTCCAGTTCGTATGTAAGTTGGTATACCCTGTAAAATCAACTCCAACAAGCCTTGCTTTTGTTTGACGATATGTCCATACAGGGAAAGCACCTCTTATTGTAAATTCAACACCCGTTGGCTCTAGGAGGATAAAATCTGAAATGAAATTGGCATAGGGCTCTATGGAATATCCCCAACTATCAAAATCTTTACTTTGCGATAGCGAGACCTTTTTTGAGGTCTCACTAGAAATACGCAAATCACCTAATTCTATACGCGCTGCAGAATGATGTAAACCATCACTGAATAGCTCTGAAGGATTCGGCGCCCGTTGCGCTAAGGCAATATTAAATCGAAAATTGGTGCTACTATCAGGTGCATATTGAAATCCGGCAGTAGCGGAGAAATTATGATAATCAAACTTAGGATTGGTTAATAATTGTGTTCCCAAATCGTTTATAACCAAACTTTCAAATTCAGTATTGTAACCACGTTCTATCCAGCGCGATTCCAGATAAAACTTTTGGGCATCTATCCTATTGAAATCATACCTTAAACCTCCATCTAACACCAAATTTTCATTCAAATCGAATTCTGCAATCAAAAATCCTCCGAAATCGAATTTTTGATAATCAGGAATCAAACGGCGTACTCCCGTCGCAGGATTAGCAAAATTATCTTGAAAGCGCGTCAATAATCCTGAAGTAATAATATACTTAGAATTTGCATCCCATTTAAAATTCGTTGTGAAGGTATGCGTTGTTAGTTCTAGGTCAATAGCTGCAGTATTTCGGTCGTCACCTACTCGTATGTCATATTCAAACCTACGATTGTTTTGAAAATCATACTGAACATTCCATTTTCCCAATCCTTGAAATCTTTTATACATACCTAAACTAGCTATATGATGTGTGACTTCTTGTCTCGGCGCATTGATATCATATGAAAACGGATCGATAACCTGTGGTTGACCACTATTAATACTTCGAATTAAATCATCAACATTTCCAATGTGTGAAGCGCGAAGAATAGCCAATTCCGCATCGAAAAAACTATAGTTCGCTTTCCAACCCCAATCAAATAACTGTTTCCCTACATTCAATTTTACACCAATTTCTTTTACACCAGTGTTTGATAAAATGTAATCGGGTGCTTCTCGATCACCCAACCTTTTAAAAGAGGCTTGACCATTTGCAAACCAACCATTTTCATAAGTCTTACTTAACTCAGAACTGATATTACCTCCACGGCCATTACTAATAGCATTTAACAAGATTTTACCAAAAAGCGAATCTTTTTTGATTGGCTTTTGTGGCGAAACAAGGATGACACCACCAATGGCATCACCCCCGTATTGTAAAGCAGCAGCACCTTTGATTACAGAAATAGATCCAGAACCATTGATGTCGATATTAGGGGCATGTTCTTCACCCCATTCCATATCTTGCATACGCACACCATCATTTAAAATGAGAACCCGACTACCATTCAAACCATGAATACTTGGTTTAACAATGTTTGACCCTGTATTTAAAGAAGATACCCCTGCAATTTCTCGAAGTGCATCACCAATACTCTTTCCGCTAAATTGCTCAATCGTTTTGAGGTTCAAGGCTTGTTCTGATGCCGAATTGGTTTCTTTTCTGACCAAATCACCAACTACGTTTACTTCTTGTAGTTCTTCTAAATGATGTTCTAGACTTACTTTTTTAAAGGTATCACCTTCAATAGTAATGGTTATGAACTGCGATTTGCAATCAGGATGAAAAATTTCCAGTTCCAAAACCCCATCACAAAGCCCTTCAAACCTAAATTTTCCATCAGATTTGGTAACGGTTGTATCTTGTGTTCCTGTTATGAGTATGGTGGCACCTTCTAAAGGGGTATTGTCATGAAAATCAATTACTTGCCCAAGAAGTATGGATTCACAATTTTGAGCGAATCCACTGCCAACAATACATAAAAGAAATAGCATAAATGCAAATTTCTTCATCTTGTTTTGTTCGGATATAATTAAAAAGTACTTACTGCTTCAGAGTCTAGGAAGCTGAAGGAGGGCCGCGAAGAGCAAAAGGAAGTTTCTGATATTGACTTAAAAAAGTATAATGATTATCATTCTTCTCTTTGGAGAAAAGAGAAGGTATTTCTTGAATATTTACAAAAGCTAGGTGGTGTTGCGGAGATAACTGAAACTTTTGAAATTCACAATCTAACTCAACTTCATGCACATGGAGCGAACTAATTTCTTGACAGAGTTGCTCTTGATGTTCGTAAAGGCCATGAGAAAGCTTAACAACAGTAGGTGCAAAAAGAGCCACCACTAATATTAGTGATAGTAAAGAAGTGCAAAATTGTTTGAAATGAACTTTCACGAAATAAATGTAATGAATTTATTGGTTTGTATTCCAATGACCAGTTATAATTATTCTTTAAAAAGAAAACCAAGTCCAAATCGGCGTAGCATTTTCTTTTCAAAATCCCAGAAAAATTCAAACTGCCCGAAAAGCCATCCAAAGAGAACTAAAAAAAATTGGTAAAAAACCAAGCTAATAACTACAAAAAGAACCCAATACAACCATATGCCAAAATTCTCTTGATTAATTCCTAATAATTTTATGAGCGGTCGGCCTACAAATGCACTTGAACTACCAGTAATTGCAAAAACAATAAAAATGCGTATCATCTCCCATCTATAGGTTACTTTCCATTTGTTTTCTAGTTTTTTAAAAATAAAAAGACATAATCGTACAAGGAGGTAGGAGAGAAATAATACTAGGCTAGCACGTAATAAAACATTGTCATCTGTAAATAACAAACCAATTATTTTACTAGCAGTATAAACGATACCAATGATTCCCATAGCCGGAAATAAAAGTTGCCAATTGCGCGTTATTTGCCAATCTTTCTTAAACTGTTTCATTTTTTTGAATCAGTTGGCAAAGATACTATTGTGCTTTAAATACGAGGCATAAATGGACCCAAACGTTGTCTGTATTTTCTTTGAAAATAGATGAAGTAATTATATAGTTTGTAGTTAACTTCATAACCATAATCAATGCCTTGGCGATAATCTATCTGCATTTCATATAGATTAGGGTTATGTCGCAATGGTTGAATCACTCTCTGATTCCAATTATTCACCATAATGAGGTTTCTATTTTCTAAAAAAGTCTGGGAATAATATCCTTCTGGTCGCGCTATGCTTTGAAGCCACACATTAAACCCAGGTTCAATGATGATTATTTCGTATTCTGTTTTATTACTGGCTATTCGAATGGTATCACCTTCGGTTTGGTTAAATGCTTCTTTTTCTTCAGAGCTTATTTTTGGAGCATCTTTTTGTTGCTTTACACTTCCACAGCCTATACTAAAAACTATGGTAACACATAAGGAGTAAAAAATAATTGACTTTTTCATAGCCTTAAGATACAAAAAAACCGTCCGTTTTTTGACGGACGGCTCTGTTAAACATTTATTAAGGAACTACTTTCCAAAAAGTCCACCAAGAAGGCCTCCTAGTCCACCTTTCTTTTTGTTTCCACCGCCCATAACCATTCCGGCGACATCATCTAATATACTTCCATCACCATCCGCATCTAATAAAGTGGTTATTAAACTTTGATTTTGCTTTGGTTGACCACCAAGTAATCCACCTAGCATACTAGACATACCATTGGCATCATTTACATTATTTTGAGCTTTTTGCTTTCCTACAAACCCCATCACAATCGGAGCCGCAATTTTTAAAATGTTAGCAATAGAACCAGCATCAAGACCCGATTTTTGACTCAAAGCATTTTCTACATTTCCTTGATTACCCCCAAAGAGATGGCCTAATATGCCAGCGCCATCATTGGTAACCGCTTCATCTACGCCGCCACCGAATAAACCACCTAAGTTATCTAAAATACCACCGTTATGCTTGCTTGATAGCGCATTCATTAAGCCTTCCGCACCTTGTGGCGTACTTGCATTTTTTTTCATGGCTCCTAAAAGTAAAGGCATAGCCATGCTAAGCACATCTGAAGTTTTATTTTCTGGTTGTCCCGTTTGTCCAGCAACGCCGCTGATTAATTGTTTGCCCATTGGGCTATTTAATAAATCTAGTAATCCTGACATTTTTATGTAGTGTTTATAATTAAGCGCTTAAAGTACAAAAAAGCCTTGTACCATTTTAAATTGAAATCTTAAATTACTTTAATAAAGTGATTATTTGGGTGGCCAATTCTAATCCGATTCGATTTTGAGCCTCCCCAGTAGCGGCACCTATGTGCGGTGTTAGAGAAATACTTGGATGCATTAGAATTTTAATCTCAGGCTTTGGCTCTGATTCAAAAACATCTAAGCCTGCAAAAGATAATTTGCCATTTTCTAAAGCATCTATTAGGGCTACCTCATCAATTACGCCTCCTCTAGCTGCATTTACAATACCAACACCGTCTTTCATAAGTTGAAATTCCGCTTTTCCAATAACGTATTCTTTTTGAGCAGGTACGTGAACGGTTATAAAATCAGCTTCTTTGAGTAGGTCTTCTTTCGAAGTGCTTTTGAAATCAAAGTGTACCGCTTGGCCATCATAAAAAGGAACGGTAACGGTTGCCTTTTCCATAAACGGATCAGAGTAAACAACTTTCATGCCCACACCCAAAGCAATTTTTGCTGTAGCTCTACCTATTCTTCCAAATCCGATTACCCCTAAAGTTTTTCCTCTAAGTTCAACGCCTTTGGCGTAAGCTTTTTTCAATTCTTTAAATTTGCTATCACCATCTAAAGGCATGTTTCGGTTGGCATCATATAAAAAACGTACGCCTCCAAATAAATGTGCAAAAACCAGTTCAGCTACAGATTCTGAAGATGCTGCCGGTGTATTAATTACATGGAGCCCTTTTTCTTTAGCATAGTTAACGTCTATATTATCCATACCAACACCACCACGGCCTATTAATTTTAAATTGGGGCAGCCATCAATAATATCTTTTCTAACCTTTGTTGCACTTCGAACAAGCAAGGCTATTATATCATTCGTATTAATAAAATCGACCAGTTGTTCTTGTGCTACTGTAGTAGTTACTACTTCAAAACCTACTTTTTCTAAGGCGTCAATACCGGATTGCGATACTCCGTCGTTTGCTAGTACTTTCATTATAGTTATTAGTTTCGTTGTTTATCCTTTTCGCTCTAATTCACTCATGACATCGACTAAGACTCCTACACTTTCAAGGGATAAGGCATTATACATTGAAGCGCGATAGCCGCCAACGGAACGATGTCCGTTGAGTCCATTAATTCCAGCTTCTTTTATCATAGATTCAAATGATTCTTTCATTTTGGCGTCTGTTAGATTAAAGGTTGCATTCATCTTTGATCGATCTTCTATATGCGCATAGCCCTCAAAAAACGGATTTAAATCTATTTCAGAATAGAGTAGTTGTGCTTTTTTATCATTAACCTCTTCAATCGCTTTAATACCGCCTAACTTTTTCAACCATTGCAGCGTTAACATTGATACATACACTGGAAAAACGGCTGGCGTATTGAACATGCTATCTTTATCAATATGAACAGCATAATCTAACATTGAAGGAATAGTTCTACTTACTTTTCCTAAAATTTCTTCTTTAATAACCACAAGAGTAGTACCTGCTGGACCCATATTTTTTTGTGCCCCAGCATAAATCATATCAAATTGAGAAAAATCTAATTGGCGCGAAAAGATATCCGAACTCATATCACAAACCAAGGTTGCATCAGTCGTTGGAAATTTCTTCATTTGGGTGCCAAAAATTGTATTATTAGAAGTGAGATGAAGATAATCTAACCCTGAAGGGATAGTATATCCTTTAGGAATATATTTGAAATTTTCATCTTTCGAAGAACCTACTTCCACTACATCACCAAAAAGCTTTGCTTCCTTAATTGCTTTATCACTCCAGGTACCCGTATTCAAATAGCCTGCTTTTTTTTCTAATAAATTATAGGCTACCATCAAAAATTCCATACTCGCTCCTCCTTGTAAGAATAAGGCTTGGTAGCCTTTGCCTTGAAGTCCTAAAAGCTCTAATGTTAAGCCTCGTGCAGTTTGCATGACCTCTACAAAATCTTTACTTCGGTGCGAAATTTCAACAAGTGATAAGCCGAGGCTATTAAAATCTACAACAGCTTCAGACGCTTTTAATAACACTTCTTGCGGTAGAATACAAGGTCCTGCACTAAAATTATGTTTCTTCATACTACAATATTAGAATTTGATATCTTGAGTTGATTTTACGCCGCAAAGGTCTTGAAATTATGGCGAATGATCGACATACATTTAGAACTAAATCTATTATGTTCTTAACAGGAAATCAACAGTGTCTATTCCGTCAGCATAATCATTTAGTTGCGGTGTTTGCGTACTGCCAAATGCAAGTTCATTTTCTATGACACCGCTAGCAACAATACACTGAATTTTGTCCTGATCTTTTTTTAGCCTTATTCTTAAGTTTTCTATGGATTCGTACACTTCATAAAAAAGAGAGGCAATGGGGGAAGCATAACTGCTGTCTTCTTTTAGTATTAAGAATCCGTTTTCCAATAACTTAAATTCACTCATTAAATACACCGCTTTATTATAATCATAGTTATTGGCATACTTTGCTTGTTGAATAATGGGGTTGTATTTGTAAATAGCCTTAAAAAAAGTATCGAAGTCATATCCTTTAGGGACAAACAATTTAGACACACTTCTACAACCTAAGCCATAATACCTAAAAATATCTTCTCCCAATTTTTCTAACATTGACGATGATTCATTTCCTGTGAGAATAGCCAATGAATTCCTATTTTTTCGAATAATATTTGGCGTAGTACTAAAATAATGTTCAAAATAACGTGCCGTATTATTACTACCTGTAGCGATTACGAGGTCAAAATTTTCAAGTTTTTCTTCCGTAAATATGATTTTATCTTTGAGACCCAGCTCAACACTTATAAGATACTTTGCAATTAAGGGGAGTAATACGTTGTCATTACTAGAAAGTTTAACCAATACCTTATTACCCGTTAGCAAAACACATAAAAAATCATGAAAACCAACTAGGGGAATATTCCCTGCCATAACAATGGCGACTTTTTTAGGGTTGTTTTTTTTTAAATCGTACTTCGAAAGCCAATTGCTTAAGTTTATATCTGTTAAAATTTCACCCCAAGTTCTTAAGGCATATAGTACATTTTCTTTTGTAAACCAACCATTTTTATGTTTACATAAGTTAATAGTTTCCGAAAGGTTACTATGCCATTCGTTTTCTATCGCCTTATTATTGCAAAAATCGCGAAGAAAGCCACCAAGTTTAACGAAAGCAATAAATGTTTTGCGTTGCTCGTTCATATATTTGTGCAAAATTGTATTAGGGTTTACCTTTGCGCAAAAGTAAGCATTAGAAAAATAATTTTATGGCAATTATTATAACAGATGAGTGCATAAATTGTGGAGCTTGTGAGCCTGAATGTCCGAATACTGCAATTTATGAGGGAGCTGATGAATGGCGTTATAGCGATGGCACTTCTTTAGTTGGAGATGTGGTATTGCCTGATGGAAAATCTGTAAATGCAGATGTTGTTCAAGAGCCTTTGAGCGATGAAATTTATTATATTTCTCCAGACAAATGTACCGAATGTATGGGGTTTCATGAAGAGCCTCAATGCGCTGCAGTTTGCCCTGTAGATTGCTGCGTTCCTGATGAAGATCGTGTGGAGAGTGAAGAGGTGCTTCTTTCAAAACAAGCTTTTATGCATCCAGAAGGGTAAAAAAACGCTGTGCTCTGATGTGCTGTTTTTAAAAGCTTCCCGAACTGCGTTTTACCATGCTTTTTTTGAGGAATAGGATTGGAGTAACCTATGTTGACATTTCTAGCATCTTAGCAGCGACCTCTTTCATTAGTTTGGCACTGACCATAGCGGTCATATCATTAATATCTCTTTTCGGGTTGTATTCAACAATATCAGCACCAATAATCGGTACTTTTATGCTTTGAATAATGTGTATTAACTCCCGAGTGCTAAGTCCGCCTGGTTCGTGATGCGAGACACCTGGAGCAAAAGCAGGGTCTAATGCATCTATATCTAAGGAAAGATAAATTGGATTTTGAAAAGCAGGTTGTTGTTTTGTATCAAAATCTTTCATTTCTATAATTTCTACACCGAATTTATCAGCTTGCGCTAATTGATGTTTTGAAAGTGTTCGAATACCAATTTGCACCAATCGGTTTGCTAAACGATCTTGCATAATGCGTGCAAATGGACAAGCATGAGAAAATTTATCTCCTTCAAAATGATCGTATAAATCAGCATGAGCATCAATGTGTAGTATATCAACAGCACCAAATCTTTGATAATGCGCTTTTAGTAGTTGGTAGCTAATGGAGTGATCACCGCCTAAAGAAATTAAAGGGGCACCAGATTCTAAATTTTTTAAAGTAATTTTTTCAATGTCGAAATAATCGTTGACTTCAAAATCACCCTTATCGTCCCATATTTCAGGAAGTATCTCCATACCATTTTCGGCAAAATAGTTCGCAGAAGCACTATGATAAGCCTTCCGGATTAAAGGTGGTGCAAGAGCAGGGCCTTGCAGAAAGGAAGATTTTTTATCAAATAAGATACCTTGAAGAGCGATTTTTTTAGTCATTAATAAATGAATTGTTCAAGGTTAAAGATAGTTAGTCTCGGTAAATTTTGTTTCATAATTTATGCGATAAAATAATAGCTTAAAAGCTATATTTGCACCCGAAATAAAATATGTCAAAAGCGGGACAAAGATTCTTGATTTGACAGGAATAATCGAAAAATAGTTATTTATGAAAGCAGGTATCGTTGGTTTGCCTAATGTTGGAAAATCTACCCTTTTTAATTGTTTGTCTAACGCCAAAGCTCAGAGTGCTAATTTTCCTTTTTGCACAATTGAGCCAAATATTGGTGTTGTAAACGTTCCTGATTTGCGTTTAGAAAAACTTGAAGAATTGGTAAATCCTGAAAAAGTCATTCCTGCTACGGTTGAGATTGTTGATATTGCTGGTTTGGTTAAAGGTGCCAGTAAAGGCGAAGGATTGGGAAACCAATTTCTCGGTAATATTCGAGAAACTGATGCTATACTTCATGTACTACGCTGTTTTGATAATGACAATATTGTACATGTTGATGGTTCTGTCGACCCCATTCGCGATAAAGAAACGATCGATATGGAATTACAGTTGAAAGATTTAGAAACTGTAGAAAAAAAATTAGATAAGGTTAAACGGGCAGCTAAAACTGGTAACAAAGAAGCTCAAAAAGAAGAAGCTGTTTTGGTAGCGATTAAAAATGGCTTAGAAGCTGGAACTTCGGTGCGAGCTATCTCCCTATCTAAAGAAGATCGAACGGAGTTTGTCAATCCATTACAATTTATTAGCGATAAGCCCGTAATGTATGTTTGTAATGTTGATGAAAATGCTGCCGTATCTGGCAATGAATATGTCGCAAAGGTACAAGCTACTGTGGCAAGTGAAAATGCAGAGGTTGTTGTTTTAGCAATAGGCACCGAAGCTGATATTACGGAGTTGAAGACTTATGAAGAGCGCCAAATGTTTTTAGAAGACTTGGGGCTATCAGAACCTGGTTCTGCCAAATTGATCCGTGGAGCCTATAAATTATTGAACCTTGAAACTTATTTTACAGCAGGGGAAAAGGAGGTTCGTGCTTGGACTATCCCTGTTGGCGCAACGGCTCCACAAGCTGCTGGTGTAATACATACGGATTTTGAAAAAGGCTTTATTCGTGCTGAAGTAATCGCTTATGATGACTATGTAAATTTTGGCAGTGAGGCTAAAGTTAAAGAAGCTGGTAAGATGCGTGTTGAAGGTAAAGAGTATATTGTTAAAGACGGTGATGTAATGCACTTTCGGTTCAACGTGTAAGCTTTAAGATGTGCTATTCCGGTTAAGTTTTGCCACAAATATTATATCAACAAAACCGCTAATTCTTTGTTAATTACTTTACTGTAGGGGTATTTCTTTTTTTTTGAAGTAATCTTATCTTAGCCACTCTTTCTTTAAACCCCGCAGTATGGCTAAAGACTCTCAATATACTGAAGACAATATTCGATCATTAGATTGGAAGGAGCATATTCGTATGCGCCCCGGTATGTATATTGGAAAATTGGGTGATGGTTCTTCTGCTGATGATGGGGTCTATATACTTTTAAAAGAAGTCATTGATAATTGTATTGATGAGTTCGTCATGGGAGCTGGTAAAACCATTGAGATTCGTATTAAAGATGGATTGGTGAAAGTTCGCGATTACGGACGGGGAATACCCTTAGGAAAGGTCGTGGATGTAGTTTCCAAAATGAATACAGGCGGTAAGTATGACTCGCGTGCGTTTAAAAAATCTGTTGGCCTGAATGGAGTAGGTACGAAAGCTGTAAATGCGCTTTCCAGTTTTTTTGAAGTACAATCTTCACGTGATAATCAGGTGAAAGTTGCCGAATTCAGCCAAGGGAATTTACTGAAAGAAGAAGGACCTATCGATTCTACGCAACGAAAGGGAACTAAAGTGACTTTTCGGCCTGATGAGACCATCTTTAAAAAATATAAGTATAGAAACGAGTATGTAGAGCGCATGTTGAAAAACTATGTGTATCTCAATCCAGGATTAACGATAGACTTCAACGGGGAAAAATTCCATTCTGAAAACGGACTTAAAGATCTTTTAGAAGACAATAATAATACGTCTGATTTTCTATACCCGGTTATTCACTTGAAAGGTAATGATATTGAAATTGCTATTACGCATAGTAAAACTCAATATAGCGAAGAATATCATTCTTTTGTAAACGGACAAAATACCACACAGGGTGGAACGCATCAAACTGCATTTCGTGAAGCCATAGTCCGAACAATTCGAGAGTTCTATGGCAAAAACTATGATCCTTCTGATATTCGTAAATCTATTATTTCTGCGATTTCCATTAAGGTGATGGAGCCTGTTTTTGAGAGTCAAACCAAAACCAAATTGGGTTCTACCGATATGGGAGGCGATTTACCTACGGTTCGCACCTATATCAACGACTTTGTAGGGAGATATCTAGATAATTATTTACACAAAAATCCAGAAACTCGAGAAGCCCTACAGCGTAAAATTTTACAAGCAGAACGTGAGCGAAAAGAGTTGTCAGGCATTAGAAAATTGGCCAAAGATCGCGCTAAGAAAGCTAGTCTTCACAATAAAAAATTACGAGATTGCCGTATCCATTTAGGCGATACTAAAAAAGATAGAAACCTTGAAAGCACCCTTTTTATTACTGAGGGTGATTCTGCATCTGGTTCTATTACCAAATCGCGTGATGTAAATACCCAAGCAGTGTTTAGTTTAAAAGGAAAGCCTTTGAATTCGTACGGAATGACTAAAAAAATCGTCTACGAAAACGAAGAATTCAATTTATTACAAGCGGCACTTAATATTGAAGAATCGATGGAAGATCTGCGCTACAATAACATTGTTATTGCAACAGATGCCGATGTTGACGGAATGCATATTCGATTGTTGTTAATAACCTTCTTTTTGCAGTTTTTTCCTGAATTGATCAAAGAAAATCATCTATATATTTTACAAACCCCATTGTTTCGTGTACGAAACAAAAAAGAAACCATCTATTGCTATAGTGATGAAGAAAGAAAAGCGGCCATTGTAAAATTGACAGGCAAGCCCGAAATAACTCGCTTTAAAGGTTTAGGCGAAATCTCACCAGATGAATTTAAACATTTTATAGGTGATGATATTCGATTAGAACCGGTAATGCTTGATAAGGCCATGTCGATAGAAGAACTATTGAGTTTCTATATGGGTAAAAATACCCCAGATCGTCAAAAATTTATTATTGAAAATCTCAAAGTAGAAATTGATTTAGTAGAAGAAAACCAATAACAAACTTAAATAGAAACACTAAAATTGGTAGTCAGCCTTTATGGAAGAGAATGAAGAAGACTTAAATGTACCCAATGAACATGAAGATTCATCTGAAAATAACCAGTCAGATGATACTTTAGAAAATAGTTTTGAAGGCGCCGCTGAACCAGAGGGAGAACTTTTGGAAGATCCGATAGAGGAGGAGGAAGATAATGCTTTGACGAAAGTCACAGGCATGTATAAAGATTGGTTCTTAGATTATGCCTCTTATGTTATTCTTGAACGTGCTGTGCCAGCAATTGAAGATGGTTTCAAACCGGTGCAACGTCGTATAATGCATGCCCTTAAAGAGCTTGATGATGGTCGTTATAATAAAGTGGCAAATGTTGTAGGTCATACCATGCAGTATCACCCGCATGGTGATGCGAGTATTGCAGATGCCATGGTGCAGATGGGGCAAAAAGACCTATTAATCGACACCCAAGGAAATTGGGGAAATATTCTTACCGGTGATAGAGCGGCTGCCTCTAGATATATTGAAGCGAGGCTTTCAAAATTTGCCTTAGATGTTGTTTTTAGTCCCAAAATAACAGAATGGCAGCAGTCTTATGATGGGCGAAAAAAAGAACCGGTAAATCTACCCGTAATGTTTCCTTTACTCTTAGCACAAGGAGCTGAAGGTATTGCTGTCGGACTTTCTACAAAAGTGCTTCCTCACAATTTCAATGAATTGATAGATGCTTCTATTAAACATTTAAAAGGACAACGTTTTAAATTATTCCCTGATTTTCCGACCTCAGGTATTATTGATGTGACCAATTACAGTGACGGGGTGCGTGGAGGTAAAGTACGTGTTCGGGCTAAGATAGCACCGCTAAATAAAAACACTCTGGTAATCAGCGAGATACCATACGGAACTAATACTACTTCTTTAAAAGAATCTATTCTTAAAGCTAACGATAAAGGAAAGATAAAAGTTAAAAAAATAGAGGATAATACGGCAGCCGAAGTTGAAATTTTAATTCACCTGCCTTCTGGAATTTCTCCCGATAAGACCATAGATGCTTTATATGCATTTACATCGTGTGAATCTTCTATATCGCCTTTAGGCTGTATTATTGAAGATAACAAACCTCTATTTATTGGGGTGACTGAGATGTTAAAACGTTCTACCGATGCGACGGTAGAATTACTGCGACAAGAATTAGAAATTCAATTAGGAGAGCTAGAAGCACAATGGCATGCCGCTTCTCTAGAGAGAATATTTATTGAGAATCGTATTTATCGTGATATTGAAGAAGAAGAAACTTGGGAGGGCGTAATCAAAGCGATTGATAAAGGTTTAAAGCCACATATTAAGCATTTAAAGAAACCAGTCACAGAAATAGATATTTTAAGGCTTACAGAAATTAAAATTAAAAAAATATCGAAGTTCGATTTAGATAAAGCACAGCAGCATCTTGATAATCTAGAAGAGAAAATAGCGGAAGTGCAACATCATTTAGCACATTTAATTGAATATGCTATAGATTACTTCAAGCGTCTGAAAAGCACTTATGGAAAAGGGCGTGAACGTAAATCTGAGATACGTATTTTTGATGATATTGAAGCCACTAAAGTGGTAATTCGCAATACAAAACTTTATGTGAATAGAGAAGAAGGTTTTGTGGGTACCTCATTAAGAAAAGATGAGTACATAACCGATTGCGCGGATATCGACGATGTCATTGTTTTTACCAAAAGCGGGAATATGATGGTAACTAAGGTGGGCTCCAAAACATTTGTAGGCAAGAATATTATTCACGTTGCTGTTTTTAAAAAGAAGGATAATCGTACCACCTATAACATGATTTATAAAGATGGCAAAGGTGGACCTAGTTATATTAAACGTTTCAATGTTACCGGTATAACTAGAGATAAACTATATCCTTTAGGTACTGGAAAAGCAAGTACCGATGTATTATATTTCTCGGCAAACGCGAATGGCGAAGCCGAAGTTATTACCGTACTGCTACGTCAAGTGGGTAGTATTAAGAAACTAAAATGGGATCTTGATTTTTCTGATGTAATTATTAAAGGTCGGGGTTCTAAGGGCAATTTAGTAACCAAGTATTCGGTAAAAAGAATTGAATTAAAGGAAAAAGGACTTTCTACATTAAAGCCGCGTAAATTATGGTTTGATGAAACCATACAACGATTGAATATTGACGAGCGTGGTGAATTTTTAGGAGATTTTACTAGTGAAGACCGATTACTAATTATCAATCAGAAAGGTGTAATTAAAACTGTTATTCCTGAATTAACCCTTCGTTTTGATGATGAAATGATTGTATTAGAGAAATGGGAGCCCGAAAAACCCTTGTCCGCTATTTATTGGGAAGGGGAGAAAGAACTGTTTTACGTCAAACGTTTTGTAATAGAAAACCCTGATAAGGTTGAATCTATTATTAGTGATCATCCTAAATCGTATTTAGAAAAAGTATTTACTGATTATCGACCGATAGCAGAAGTGGTCTTTGCTAAAAAGCGCGGACATGATCGTCAGCAAAACTTAGAATTAAACCTAGAAGAATTTATTTCTGTGAAAGGTATTTCAGCAATGGGCAATCAACTTACCAAAGATAAAGTACTTGAGATCAATACTATGGAGTCACTGCCTTACGAAAAACCAGAACCAATAGAAGCTAAGGAAATAGAAGTAGTCGATGAAGAAAGTGTAGGTTCGATAGAAAAGCAAGAAGTATCAACTTCAAAAGAAAAATCAATAAGACCTTCCGCTGAATCCGATAAAGCTGAAAATCAACCTAATTCTGAAAACGACGATGGAGAAGAAGGACAAACAACTTTGTTCTAAGCATGCGTAAATTTATCTCTGAATTTAAAAATTTTGCGGTTAAAGGTAATATGGTTGATATGGCAATAGGTATTATTATTGGTGCCTCTTTCAACGCTGTTGTAAATACCTTGGTAAAAAAAATAATAATGCCCCCATTGTCATTGCTTACGGGTGGTTTGGAATTTACTAATCTTAAATTTGTATTACAAGAAGGTAGTGATACTGTTGAAGAAGTAGCTATAGCCTATGGTGATCTCGTTGATGTCCTCTTTGATTTTTTAATCATCGCTTTAACTATTTTTTTAGTGGTAAAAGGAATGAATAAGTTCAGAAATGAAGCCGAAGATGTGACTAATAAAAAAGTGGAAACCCCAAAAAATATAGCACTGTTGTCTAAAATTGAACAGCTACTTGAAGAGCAAAATGCCCTTTTACGAAAGCAACAAGAATGATATTCTGTTCAACGAATAAAGGTCATACAATAATACTTTATGCGAAAAGCTTTAACAAGTTGTTTGATGGAAATGATAATACTTATATTTAGCAAAATTTAATAGTTTACATGGATTTAACAAACCCCCTGATTTACGGAGTCCCCGCTTTTATCGCCTTTATTTTATTGGAAATCACCTATAGTCATACCCATGGCGATGAAGATTTGTATGTTTGGAAAGATCTATTAGCAAGTGGAGCGATGGGTATTGGCTCTGCAATCCTTGGGCCACTTATTAAAGTAACCGTCTTAATTGTTGTTTTTAATTTTACATACGAGCTTTTTAATCCTGTAGTAGATGTTGTTACTGGTACGCGAAGAAACATTATGGGCTACCAATCTTTTGGGTATGAATGGTATATTTTTGTATTATGTCAGCTTGCTGATGATTTTACGTATTATTGGTTTCACAGAGCCAATCATGAAATACGCATTTTATGGGCAGCGCATATTGTACATCATTCTTCTGATCATTTTAATTTAGGAACCGCTATTAGAAACGGTTGGTTTACACTGTTATATAAGCCTTTCTTTTATATGTGGATGCCCGCCATAGGCTTTCCGGTAGAGGTTGTAATTTTCGCTTTGGCAATTGAATCGTTTTGGCAATTTCAATTACATTCTAAATACGTACCAAAAATGGGGTGGATTGAGAAAATTTTCAATACGCATACCATGCATCAAGTACATCATTCACAGAATGTAGAGTATTTAGATAAAAACCATGGAGGCTTTTTAAATATTTTTGACAAGCTATTTGGTACATGGAAAGAATTAGATGATGATGTAGATGTGAAATTTGGTGTTATTCATGCACCGCAATCATATAACCCTATAGTCATACTTACTCATGAGTTTAAGGACATATGGAATGACATGAAAAAGTCCCCCAAAATAGGGCATAAACTTATGTATGTATTTGGCCCACCGGGTTGGAGTCATGATGGCAGCACCATGACCGTTAAGCAGCAGCAACGATTATTCAAAAAACAACAAGCGGAAAATCCGCAAGCAGTTTTTAGTAGGCCGAATTAATATAAGTTTAAAGCTTTTTGTATCTCGACGCACAAGGTTCTATACAACCATTATAAATTGTTAACCTGCCGTTTTCTTCTAACTCAAAAGGTGCTTTAGCGCACCATTCTGAACTTAGCTCAGAAACATCGTCATTGTGAATAAAAGTACCTTTTGACCCATCAGATAATATTATAGAATTGTCACACATTTCTCCATTAGACGTGACAGTGCCATCTGATTTGAAAGTAATGGTCTTCTCGCTATTGACCGATCTAAAAGTACCACTTCCGTCACCTGGGTCTGATAATACTTCAACTAATTGAAAAGTGCCTATTAAACCCGGACTACTATTGCCAGTAAGATTGGAAGATTCATTTTTAGAATCAGTTTCACAAGAATATGAGAGAACAACTAATAAAACGAAGTAAGCAATATTTTTCATGACAGCAGAGCTTTATACTAAAGATAGGGGCTATATATAAAGGTTGCTTTACAGAGATGTTAAAAAAAAAGCATTTTAACATTCTCTGTCTTAAGATTAAAAACTAGGGCTATCAATGAAGTCTAAGAAACCGACCTTCAGCGTTTGAGGATATTTCTGTTATACAAGTACTAGCATACAACTATAAAACTTACTTGGAAGTACTTTTTCTATTCTTTGACATCCGCATATCGAAAAATTCAACTAATAAAGAAAAAGCAATAGCGAAATAAAGGTACCCTTTAGGAATTGAACCTACTTCTTGATCAAAGACTACTAAATGTCCTATATGAGCAGCTTCAGCAATGAGCATAAAACCAATAAGAATTAAAAAAGAAAGACCTAAAATTTGAATAGAAGGGTGTCGATTTACAAAATCACCAACGGGGTTTGCAAATAACATCATAATCACCACTGATATTACAACGGCAACTATCATCAAAATTAAGGCATCGTTAGGATTTGCCGAAATTCCATTAGTCATGCCAATTGCTGTTAGAATCGAATCAAAAGAGAAAACCAAATTGATGACCGTAATTTGGAGAATGGCTTTTGTCAAGGTATTTCCCCGAGCATTCGTAACTTCACGCTCATCATGCCCGCGATCTTCAATTTTTTCATGAATTTCTTTGGTGCTTTTGTAAAGTAAAAAGAGTCCCCCAGCAAACAAAATAAGGGCTTGCCAGCTTAAGCCCCCAGCAATCCACCCTTTATCAAAAACCCAAAATGGTTTGCTAGCCGCTGTGAGCCATGTTATGCCGAATAACAGAACAATACGCATGACCATTGCTAAAATCAGTCCGATATTGGTGGCTTTCTTTCGCTGACTAGTTTCTAACTTGCCCGCAGCGATCGAAATAAAAATAATATTATCAATACCCAATATAATTTCTAAAAAAGTAAGGGTAATTAGAGCGATCCATGCATCAGGACTAGCGAAAATTTCAAACATAATTGGGTCTTTAGTTGGTTCTTATGGCTGTACCTTGTAATTTTTTGGCTTCACCTACATAGCCATATTCAAAAGTATACGAATTTTCGGTTGTAGACAAAATCTTCATATGCACCGATGCTTTGGTCTTTACATCTTGTAAAACAAATTCACAATCATTTATCCATTTTACGGTAGCGCTATCAATTTTATGATCATAATATTCAACACTAAAATCCGCACCTCTTGTAAACGTGCCTTCTTTTTCTTCCCCTTCTGCAACATAGGTGAAATTGAATTCTCCTGTTTTATAATCTTTACAATCACGCTCTGGTTGATAACAAGAAACAAAAAACATTAGGCAACAGAAAAAATAGATCCCTTTTTTCATAGACCCACAAAGTAAGAAAATATGGGTCTTGAAGCAATAAAATTTAACGTTTAAAATTCCCTTGTTACAAATCAATTTTAAATTTAAAGGATTCTATTTTTGTAGGTATATTTAGGCTCATTATGATTTCACAAAAGAAGTATTTAGAGTATAAAGACAAACGAGTATCTGGAAGGTATGTTAACAATACCCATATAGCACCTTTTCTAAATGATATTCGTAATGCAGCCATTGTTTTGTCTGTAGGTGAGTCCGTTGAAAAGCGTGACATTTATAGTATCACTTTAGGCAGAGGCAACATTAAGCTTCTTTTCTGGTCTCAAATGCATGGTAACGAAGCTACAACAACGAAAGCCTTGCTTGATTTTATTCATTTTCTTAACGGCGGCTCAGAACTAGCAGATACTATTTTGTCAAATTGTACTTTAAAAATGCTGCCGATATTGAATCCTGATGGAGCGGCAGCTTATACACGAGTTAATGCAAATGGTGTTGATTTAAATAGAGATGCTCAAGAATTATCGCAACCCGAAAGTCGTGTGCTTCGTGCATTATACGATTCCTTTCAACCTGACTTTTGCTTTAATCTACATGATCAACGCACCATATATAATGTAGGACATACCAATACCCCAGCTACACTATCTTTTTTAGCACCTGCTCAAGATAGTGAGCGATCAATATCTCCTTCTAGAAAAAAAAGCATGCAATTAATTGTCGCAATAAATAAAGTGCTTCAACAGATAATTCCCAGACATATAGCCTGTTACGATGACACCTTCAACGCAAATTGTGTTGGCGATACATTTCAAATGCTACAAACGCCAACATTGCTTTTTGAAGCAGGTCACTACCCGAATGATTATGAAAGAGAACAAACACGAATGCATGTTTTTCAGGCCTTATTAGCAGCAGCGGCGTGCCTAGCAACAAATGAATTGGAGCTTCACAGCAGTGAAGATTATGCATTAATTCCTGAGAATCAAAAGCTATTTTTTGATATTATTATTAAGAATGCAAATCTTCTCCATAAGAAATATACTAAGGACTTGGGGATACTATTTGTAGAACGTTTGGTAAATAAAAATATCACTTTTGATATTCATATTGCAAAGAATGGTGATGTCTCGAATTATTTTGCCCACCAAACGTACAATTGTCACAATATCAAAGACGTTGATCAACTGAAACGACTTGGGTATTGGAAGACACTAAGTGATAATTAATTGAATAATTTCTTTGTTTTTTAATATTTCATTACATTTTTGTTAAAAAAAATCAAGAAACGATGCATTTTATGTTAGTATTAATTATTTTTGAGGCTTAATTTTTAACTATGGCTAAGGTAAAACTTGATGAAATAGATCACCAAATTCTAGACATGTTGATTGACAACACTAGAACTCCCTTTACAGATATTGCAAAAAAGTTGCTTATATCTGCGGGCACGGTACATGTACGCGTAAAGAAAATGGAGGAAGCAGGAATTATTAGAGGTTCTTCTTTAACCTTAGACTATATAAAATTAGGCTATTCGTTTATTGCCTATGTCGGCATATTTCTAGAAAAAACACATCAGACGAAATTTGTTTTAGAACGTTTAGAGCAAATTCCTAATGTTACAGTGGCGCATATAACCACGGGAAAATTTAATATCTTCTGTAAGATTAGAGCGAAAGATACTAATCATGCAAAAAATATTATTTTTAAAATTGATGATATTGATGGTATTAGCCGTACGGAAACAATGATTTCTCTTGAAGAAAGTATCAACGATAAAAAACGATTGATGCACCGTATATTTAATGAACTTTAAATAATTTTAGGCGTCGTAAAACAACAATCCCTTGTAATTTTACTAGGGATTTTTTTATATATACTATGAAAGCAGCAACATTATTAGAAGGAGATTACAATCCTTACTATAAAACCTATATTGAAAAAGTTGGAGATGTTGCATTGTTAGATGCATTAAAAAAACAATGTGATAATTTTCCGAAATTCATGGCGAGTATTCCAAAGGAAAAACTGACGTATGCTTACGCCGAAAATAAATGGACCATTTTAGAAGCATTACAGCATATCATTGATACCGAACGTATTTTTCAATACAGGGCCTTGCGCTTTTCAAGAAATGATAAAACACCATTACCAGGTTTTGATCAAGACTTCTACGTACCTGAATCAATGGCCAATAAGAAGAGTATTGCTTTAATGATAGCAGAATATAAATCAGTGCGAGAAGCAACGATACATTTATTCACCCATTTCGATGAGAGAATATTAAAACGGGTAGGTATGGCAAGTGACTCGCCTATGAGTGTTGGGGCACTAGGTTTTATTATTTGTGGACATCAAAGACACCACAGAGATATTATTCGTGAGCGTTATTTAGAAGCTTAGTCTTCTTGATTCTCGCTATCGTCTTGCTCAGCTTGAAAATCTTTTTCTGCTTTTTCAGCATCTACTTCTTCAAGTATTTGTGCTGGTTTTGCAATTAGTTCTTTTTCGATAGTATCATCGAAATTTGCAATAAAATCGGAAAGACTTTTGCTAATTTTTACAAGATAAAGCGTGTCTGGAGTTTGAAGTTCAACAGCTTCGATATACTCGCCATGAGCATTTCTAAAAGTAATGATATCATCATCTCCATATCCGTCAGGATAGGATTCAATTAAAAAAGCTGCTAATTCATGGTCTAATTTTTTGTAATCTACAAGTTTGCGTAGCATAGTAGGTATGGTTTAGGTTGTAACAGAATCCTAAACTATGCTTTTTTTAGGCGTAATTTTTTAAAAGAGTTGTCAAACGGTATTTTTAGTATATGAAGCTCCTAATCTTTGTAGTATGCAAAAGCTTCATTATACAAATTATAGGGAATTTGTTGGTCAATTACAGGATCGCCAATTGCTTTTAATAAAACAAAATTGATACTGCCATGCGAATTCTTTTTGTCATATTGCAATAGAGAAAGGATCTGTTGAATAGCTAATTCGGTAAATTCTATTTTAGCATATCGTTGTAGAAATACTTTTTTAATTTCATGAACCTTTGTTTCAGGAAGACCACAGATTTTATGAGACAAATAAGCTTCTAAAATCATACCAATGGCGATGGCTTCACCATGTAATAAGGTTTCATGCTCGTCACTCATTAAAAAATACGATTCAATGGCGTGCCCCAGCGTATGTCCAAAATTCAATGTTTTTCTAATATTCTGTTCGGTTGGGTCTTGTAATACCACCTTATTTTTAATGACAACTGATTTATAAATCATAGCATCTAAGGCACTAAATGTTGCTTGTATTTTTAAGGTTTCCCAGTAAGCCACATCTGCTATCAAGCCATGCTTAAGCATTTCAGCATAACCGCTTTGCAACTGTCGGTCCTCAAGAGTCTTTAAAAAACTTGGAAGCACGAGTACCATTTCGGGTTGATTAATCACTCCGATTTGATTTTTAAGGGTACCAAGATCAATCCCCGTCTTACCACCAATAGAAGCATCAACCATGGCCAACAAAGTGGTGGGAACATTTATAAAACGTACGCCCCTTTTAAAAGTTGAAGCCACAAACCCCCCTAAATCGGTTACAACACCTCCACCTAAATTTATGATTAAACTTTTACGATCAGCATTCAGTTGCGACAAGGTTTCCCAAAGATGTAGGCAGGTGCTAATATTCTTATTTATTTCACCAGAAGCAATTTCCAAAACTTCAAAATGAAAATCACCAGTTATCGCGCTCATGAAATCAGGAAGGCAATCTGTATAGGTGTTTTCATCAACAATTATAAAAAGAGATGAATACGCATGCGCTTCTAAATGAGCGTTGAGTTTAGTATAAGCTTGTTCGTTAAAATGAACGGCATACGATGAAGTAATAATTGATTCCAAAATAAAATAATTTTTCTTGCGGAAGTAGAAATTCTAATTGCAAAATAAACCTAAAATTTGTCAATAGAATACAAAAGTGGGCTTTATCTTTGAAAGCAATTAATTTACTTAAAAATGGATCGAATTTTTGAGGATACCGCAACTGCCTTTGCATTAAAAACGGATTCTGAATTAGAACGCGCGTATTTTCTGTTTAAAATGATAGCTAACGAACCTTTAGTTCGTATAGGTACCGCTATGACCAATTTTGCTATTAAGGCACATTTGCCCGTTGAAGGTCTAATTCGTGCTACTGTATTTGATCATTTTTGTGGAGGAGTAAGTGAAGAAGACTGCTTACCAATTGTAGATAAAATGTTCGCTAAGGGCGTTTGTTCTGTTTTAGATTATTCTGTTGAAGGGCAGGAGGGTGATGATCCGTTTGATAGTGCCTTAGAAACAATATTAAAAATTTTAGATTTCGTAAAGGAAAAAGATGCCATACCCTTTGCAGTTTTTAAACCTACGGGCTTTGGGCGTTTTGCCTTGTATGAAAAAATTGGAAGCGGACAAAAGTTAACTGCGGAAGAAACTAGTGAGTGGCAAAGGGTGATAAATCGCTTTGAAAAAGTATGTCAAAAGGCCTACGACTTAGACGTATGCTTACTTGTTGATGGTGAAGAAAGTTGGATGCAAGATGCTGCAGATGATTTGGTTGAAGATCTTATGCGAAAGTATAATACCAAAAAAGCCATTGTTTTTAACACCTTACAGATGTATCGCTGGGACCGATTAGATTATCTCAAAAAATTACATGCGAGATCGTTAAAAGACGGTTTTATTATTGGTATGAAGGTGGTACGAGGTGCCTACATGGAAAAAGAAAATGCGCGGGCAGAAGCCATGGGCTATGCAACACCAATATGTGAAAGTAAAAAAGCTACTGATGTAAATTTTGATGCGGCGATAGAATATATGGTATCAAATATTGATTCTATTTCGCTTTTTGCCGGCACACATAATGAGGAAAGTTCATACCGTCTTATAGAACTTTTGGACAAAGAAAATATAAAATCAAATGACCCGAGAGTGTGGTTTGGCCAATTGTTTGGTATGAGTGACCATATTTCTTTCAACTTAGCGAGTAGAAACTTTAATGTGGCAAAATATTTACCCTTCGGCCCTGTGCGTGATGTCATGCCATACTTAATTCGAAGAGCCGAAGAAAACACCTCTGTGGCTGGTCAAACAACTAGAGAATTGTCACTCTTAAAAAAAGAAAAGAAGCGGCGTAAGATCTAAGGTTTTAATGGGTCTTTTATTAGTGATTATTAACTAATCTTAAATTAAAAACACTTCGTATTATAAAAAGCCCCTCCATTTTGGTAGCGATAAATATTTGTTGCTTTTTTATCAAAAAATGAAACCTCAATATTTTTTACTCGTTATTAATATGAGTAACCTACCCAATATCAATGCAAAATAGTACTATAAATCAAATCATTAAACTTTGTATTAAGGGTGATGAAATGGCGCAGATGCAGTTGTACGACCAATATAGTAAGGCTATGTATCAAATTGCATGTAGGTATTTAGGAGATGAGGATGCAAAAGATGCTATGCAGGAAGGATTTTTAAAAGCCTTTAAAAAGATGAGTTCTTATACCTCTGAATTTAGTTTTGGAGCATGGCTAAAGCGAATCATAATCAATCAATGTATTGATGTATTAAAAAAACGCCGATTAGAAACTAGCTCTTTCGAAGAAGAAAAATTGGAAATTATAGATGATACTAGCTGGAGTTTTGACAGCACTATTACTAAGCAAATGATTATAGCCGCAATCGAAACTCTAAATGAAAAATATAAGTTAGTAGTTAAGTTATACTTGATGGAGGGGTATGATCATGAAGAGATATCCGTAATATTAAACATACCTAGAAAAACATCCAGAACACATTTGAGACGAGCTAAATTAAAATTACAAGAAATTCTAAAAGTAAAACTTCATGAAACAGGATATTAAAAATCTTTTTAAAGATGATAATGGCAATAAGAAGTTGCCAAATTCACACCGTGAAGAATTTTTAGCCAAATTGAAAGGTTCAAAAGTTGGTAAAAAGAAGATACTCAGTTATAATTTCATTTACAAGACTGCGGCAGCAATACTCATATTTATTTCTGCTGGGTATTTTGCTATTATTGATAAAGACAAAAAGCTAACAGTACAAACTTCTTTAGAACTACAGTTAGACGAATTAGAGCGACAATATTTGGTAAGTATTGATAGTGAATGGCAAAATTTTTTAATGATAGCAGAAGATACCATTCTTATAAATCGCTATGAACACAAACTAAATAGTTTAGCCAATGATTATTATAAAATTTCGAAAAAATTTAGAAGCGACACTAATAATATCATTTTAATCGAAGAACTAGTGGAGAATTTACAAACTAGGCTGAAGATTTTAATGGATATTCAAGAACATATTGAATTATTAAATCAAAAAACAGAAAATAATGAAATCAATAGTATTTAATTTGCTATTTATGATGCTCATCACATCTTACAGCATTCAAGCACAAAAAAATAATTTTTATAGTAAAAATTTTGAAACTAATGAACAAACTACTCTGACAATTAATCTAGATGACTCACATTTAATTCTTCAGCCGTCAACTGATGGTAAGGTTCATGTCGATTATAGTTTTGAGTTTGACGGTTATTCAAAAAAGGAAATTAAAGAAGAGTTGACTACTATCAAAGCCGATGCTGTGCAATTTAAAAATAAAATTACAGTAACTGCCAATAAGATTCGAAAAGAGTATAAACACTATACATATGATGGTACAGGAGCTATGTTTATTGAGGGTGGTTTGTCTGGTCTATTCGGTGCTGATGAGGATAAAAAAGGTGCTGTGATACGTAAGTCCAAGGATTCTATTATTGAGGAGTTGAGATTCGAAAAATTTAAATCTTTGAAATTTATTGGCGATAAGTTTAAAGTAAAAGAAGCTGATGGTACAATTAGAAACCTAAGAGATCGTGGCAGCCTTAAAATAATGAGAGGTAAGTTCATCATTAAGTTACCACCCTATGTTAAATTGACCGTAAAAGGCAAACAATCTGACCTTTTGATTAAAGGTGATGTTGTTAATGAACTAAATTTTGATTTAGAATTAGGTTCTCTGAAAGCGCAAAAAATTTTAAATGATCGCAATAAAATAAAGGTTGAATTCACATCTGTTAAAGTAGAACAAATTATAGGTGGCGATTATATTTTTAATAATGTAGATGGATTGATAGCCTCCATAGCCGATATTACTATTAACTCTGAATTTTCTGAGATAGAACTGGGTGAGATAAATAGTGGCGTGAAGATCACAGATTTTAATAGCGAGTATTACTTTTATAACTTTTCAAGCAATTTTAAGCAATTTAACTTGAATTCAGAATACTCTAAGATTCATTTTTTTGAACCTAAAGCAGACCATAGTTTCAAAGTTTTTGGGAATAATACCATAAATTACCTTGGCGATATTAAGGTGGAGATGCAGCCAACTCAAAAGGATGAAAAATTCAATATGATGGAGAGGAAAGCTAAAGGGAAAGGAGTATTTTCTGGTCACATCAATTTTGATATTATACATGGTATCATTTACTCCTATACTGATGATTGATTAAATGCTGATAAGAAAGATTAATTTTCATTCTATTGTGTAATACTCTCAATTGTAATCCTTTCGGGGCAGTTTCGAACTTTCATCTGAAGTGATTTTTTAGCAACTTCGCCCGCAATAATATATGTTTTACAGGGCTTTGATTTTGTATCACTACTTCCGAAATCAACATCACCTTCTGTCAAAAATTGCTTAATGGCCAAGGTGTCAAGTTCGTTTGAGTTTAGCATTGCAGAAATATCTTCAGAATAATACATGGGCTTCGATCGTAAATCTTTTAAGACTCTACAATTGGGTAAATAGCAAAATGACACTCCCGTTTCATCTGATTTTTTTTTCAGAAAAAAAGCAAGAAAAACGAGGCCTAACGATAAACCTACTAAAAAATACCCAAGCCGTTTGATAAACATAAAGTTTGTTTAAAATATAAGGAAGTTGATATCACTATATTGTAAATCAAACCATTCACCAACTGATTTACTGGTTAAAATACCGTGATACATATATAAGCCATTACGAAGACCTTTGTCAAAACGCAACGAATTTTCTACCCCACCATCTTCACCTAGTTTTAGTAAGTAGGGGGTAAATATATTGCTTATAGAAATAGAAGCTGTTTTAGGATAGCGTGATGGTATATTTGGTACGCCGTAGTGAATAACACCCATTTTTTCAATCGTGGGTTTTTCGTGAGTGGTAATCTGACTAGTTTCGAAACAACCTCCCATATCGATGCTCACATCTATGATTACGGCGCCTTTTTTCATAGTTTCAACCATCTCATTAGTTACTACTACAGGGGCCCGATCTTTACCACGAGTTGCTCCTATTGCCACATCACAGCGACGCAAAGCCTTTTTTAGATTTTTAGGTTGTATGGTTGAAGTATATACTGTTTGGTTTAAGTTTGTTTGAACTTTTCGCAATTTGGTAATAGAGTTATCAAAGAGGCGAATATTTGCTCCGAGACCGAGCGCAGATCGAGCAGCGAATTCGCCAACAGTGCCCGCACCAATAATAACTACTTCAGCAGGAGGCACACCGCTAATATTGCCAAACATAAGTCCGTTACCATCATTAGTGGCCGCTAATATTTCGGCTGCAATGAGTACTGAAGAAGTGCCAGCAATTTCGCTTAGTGAGCGTACCACTGGAAATTTTCCTTCCTCATCACGAATAAATTCAAAAGCAACAGCTGTAATTCTTTTTTTAGCTAAGGCTTCAAAATATTTTTTGGTTTTCGTTTTTAATTGCAGGGCTGATATAACAGTAGCCTGCGGATTAATTAATCCGATTTCTGCTAGGGTAGGAGGTTCAACCTTTAAAATAAGCGGACAAGAAAATACCTTTTTAGTGTCTTTCGTTACCTCGGCTCCAGCTTCGGTATAATCTATATCAGGATAGAAAGCCGCCTCGCCAGCACCCGCTTCAATTAAAACACGATGTCCATTGGCGGTTATGGCATTAACAGCATCAGGTGTTAGGCAAATTCGTTTTTCAAGAAATTGATTTTCTTTAGGAATACCGATAAAAAGTTCTCCTTTTTGTTTTAGAACTTCAAGCATTTCCTCTTGCGGAAGTAATTGTTGCTTGCTAAAAGGTGAGGTTGGTTGATCCATTAACTAAAATTCTGTAAAGATAGACAAAGCCATCCTTATCAAAATTACACTTTTTTAATGAAATTTTTAGAAATTAAAAGGCTTACCACAAATGTGTCCAAGATCTTACATTATTGCGGAACTGCCTAAAAACGAATTCTAAATTATCTGTAGAAAAGGTATAATTAATCCAATCGAATATAGAACCGTATTCCGCTGATTCTGAGCGCTCTACGAATTCTGTAGTGGTTTCTTCTACTGGTGGTTTTTCCTTTAGCGCTTGCAGTTCGCTTTCTAATGTTTTAAAATCGATACCCTGTGTGACATTATTGAAATGTAGTTTAATTAAATAAATTAATGGTACAATTATCAAACTAGCAGGCAAGATCCACCAATTGTCTTCGACCAAAATTTTGAGTATCTGATAGGTATACACCACCAGGGCAATTAATAATACCGGAGCCCAATTTTGCTTACTTGTAAGAAACCAGAAAAAGAATAGGGTAAAAGGCACCAACCTCGCCAAGGTTAACAAGATCACTTCATTGGTACTTCGAACATTAGAGATGTCAGCGACAATGTTGCCGATTTGTGCAGTAATTTCAGAAGGGTTGTTAGGTGATTCTATACTAAACAAGAAGGGTGCAATAGCGATCACCACCAATATAAGGGTTTGAACGAAAGAAATGTGCTTTAATCTGTTGTAGTAGGTTTTAATGTGCTTCATAATAGGCGTAAAATCAGGGACATTATTTTAACGCAAAAAGCATTCGTTTATGATTTTACTTACATAACTTTAACACAACCTTATTTTTTCAAAAGTTAATTTGTCGCGTAGTTTCGTCAATAATACTGATATGAATGTCTACTTTTTCAATAGGTAGCAACGACGGTATTTTCTCTGGCCATTCGATGAATACCCAACAATTTTTATTTAAATAATCATCAAAGCCCAAATCTAAAATTTCACTTTCATCGTCAATTCTATAAAAATCAAAATGATAGCCCAACAAGCTATTATCATGTTTTTCATACTCATTAACAATACCGAAAGTTGGGCTATTGGCACTATCCGTAGAACCCAATAATGTTACTAAAGCTTTAATAAGCGTAGTTTTACCTGCTCCCATTTCCCCATAAAAGCAGAGCGTTTTAGATGTAGTGTTTTTAATAATTGATTGAGCAACTTTAGAGATTTCCGCCTCAGTATATCGCTGTGTAAAACTTCCCATCTTGATTATTATTTAAGATTTTTCAAGAAAAAAGAAATCAAATATTTGAATTAAATCACCTGCATCCTTGCGACTTAATTTGTTTCTCTTCATGTACTCATTAATTTGTTGACCTGACTTTCCAAAAAAGGACATAAACTTTTTCCGTTTTTTCGGAATTATTATGACGCTTTTAGAGGCCTTTTTATAATCCGAAATAAAATACACGGGTTCTTGATCTTCAAATCTTGCAGGTAATTTTTTTTGATAAGAACCTTCTTTTTGAGCCCGAAAATATTTTTTGCGCTCTTGTTTGTATAAGGTATAGCGTTCTGTTTGTTTGATTACTTCGAAAAATGACTTTACCCTAGACCCCGAATCAATAAAAGTAGCAGTGTGATATATTTTATTAGATCCGTCTAGAAGTTGAATTTTAAAATCATATTTTAAATCGAGCATGATAACTTTATCATGTTTTGTTTTTACTTCAACAATTTGATCAACAATATTAATTCTAATGAATTGCGCTTTTTTAATCTCATTTATTCTTGCCGGAATAAAATCAATATTCTCGTAAGGAGTGCCAGCTATCTCTTTATATTTAGAATTTTTAATATCCGTGAAAATTCCTATTTCCAGGATATTGCCTTTAATCTCAAGTACCTCTTGTGCTATAATAAATAATGGAGCGCAAAAGAGTAGGCAAAAGAATGTATATTTTATTTTCCTCATATTATCTCGGTTGCAAAACTACAAAAGGAATGATCATTTCTTCTAAAGAAACACCCCCATGTTGATAGCTATTTCTATAATAACTCACATAATGATTGTAATTATTCGGATAGGCAAAAAACAAATCATTTTTAGCAAAAATGAAAGAACTACTCATGTTAATTGATGGCAAATGCAATCGTCGCGGGTCCCTAGCGTCTAAAACATCTTTTTCTTCATAGGTAAGGCTGCGACCAGTTTTATAGCGCAAATTTAAACTCGTTTCTTTGTCACCGATTACCTTTGATGGCTGTTTTACGTTAATGGTACCATGATCTGTAGTAATAATTAACTTCATGCCCATAGTTTGGGCCTGTTGAATTATTTCTAATAATGGAGAATTCTTAAACCAACTTTGAGTGAGCGATCGATAAGCCTTATCATTAGATGCTAATTCTTTTATAACTTCCATTTCAGTTTTAGAATGCGAGAGCATGTCTACAAAATTGTAAACTATAACCGTAAGATCATTGTCTTTTTGACTTCTGAAATTCTGTGAGAGGTGTTTGCCTTGCTTTAAGCTACTGATTTTATGGTACTCCCATTTAAGATCTAGCCCTAATCTTTTTAATTGCGCGCCAAGAAATCGATCTTCGAATAAATTTTTGCCACCTTCATCGGTGTCGTTTTTCCACCAGTCAGGGTGTCTTTTCTCCATTTCTAAGGGGGTTAGCCCAGAAAAAATGGCATTTCTAGCATACTGCGTCGCTGTTGGCAGAATACTTAAATAAGACGTTTCTTTAGTCTTTTTATAAAAAGAGTTCACCGTATCTTCAAATGCAAACCATTGATCATAGCGTAAATTGTCAACTACCACCAAAAGAGTAGAAGTTTCTTGCAATTCGGGCTTGATCCATTCTTTAAAAAGCGTATGCGACATGACCGGCCCCGAGGCATCACTAAACCAATCTTCGTAATTGTTTTCAATAAATTTACAGAATTGTTGATTGGCTTCTACTTTTTGAGACTCAAGAATTTCAAACATTCCAGTGTCTTCAATATCTTCTAACTGTAATTCCCAATAAATTAACTTTTTATACAGTTCTACCCATTCATCATAGCTATTCACCATGGATAAATCCATCGCTATTTTACGAAATTCTTGCTGATAATTTGACGTGGTTTTTTCAGAGACTAAGCGTGAATGATCTAAATTTTTCTTTAGAGACAATAATATTTGATTGGGGTTTACAGGCTTAATTAGATAATCAGCAATCTGTGATCCAATAGCCTCTTCCATGATGAATTCCTCTTCACTTTTGGTAATCATCACAACAGGCAAAGAGGCATTCATGAGTTTAATTTCATTCAGAGTTTCAAGACCTGAAATGCCTGGCATATTCTCATCTAAAAAAACAATATCCACTTTTGATTCGTTGAGTTCTTCTAGGGCTTCTTGACCACTCTTACAAGTAATTACTTGGTAATTTTTATTTTCTAAAAAAATGATATGCGGCTTTAAAAGATCAATTTCATCGTCGACCCAAAGAATAGTAATATTGTTCATATAAAGGTATTATGTTGCTAAGGTGAATAAATACTAGTGAATAGGTGAACACAAAAAACATGCTAAGATTCAATATCAATTATATAACTTTGACTTGTTAAAAAATACGTTTTGCCTAAATCAAATAAACTGAAAATATTCAACGATCCAATTTACGGATTTATTAGAATTCCTAGCACCCTCATTTTCGATCTAATTGCCCATCCTTATTTTCAACGGTTGAGACGTATTTCTCAAATGGGACTTTCTTATTTAGTATACCCTGGTGCGCATCATACACGATTTCACCATGCTTTAGGAAGTATGTTTTTAATGCAGCAAGCAATACAAGTGCTTCGTTTTAAGGCTGTTGAAATCACATCTGAAGAAGAACAGGGTTTGCTTTGTGCAATTTTATTGCATGATATCGGGCATGGCCCATTTTCCCATGCCATGGAAAAAAGTATTGTGGAAGGAGTACATCATGAACAAATTTCAGCGCTCTTCGTGGAAGAATTAAATGTTAAGTTTAACGGAAGTTTAACGATAGCGCTACAAATATTCAAAGGAGAGCATCCTAAAAAGTTTTTAAATCAATTGGTTTCTAGTCAATTAGATATGGATAGGCTAGACTATTTAAAGCGGGATAGCTTTTATACAGGTGTTGCCGAAGGGAACATTAATTCTGAACGCTTATTGACGATGCTAACAGTAGTTAATGATCAATTAATGGTAGAAGAAAAGGGCACCTATTCTGTTGAGAAATTTTTGATGGCAAGAAGGTTCATGTATTGGCAGGTATATTTACACAAGACAGGCATTGTGGCAGAGCAGTTATTAATTCGAATATTAAAGCGGGCTAAAGTATTAGTGCGTAATAAGCAGTCTTTACCTTGTTCAGAGGCGTTAAACTTTTTTTTAAATCGTAAAATAGCATATCAAAAGTTTAATACGGAGATTCTAGAACGTTTTGCTGCTCTTGATGACGTCGATGTTTTAGCTGCTATTAAAAGTTGGCAACATAACGATGATTTTGTACTGTCTAATTTGTGCAAAATGGTCTTGCATAGAAAACTATTGAAAATTAAAATGAAGAAGAAAGCTTTTTCAGTTGCAGAACTACAGAAGCAATCGGCAATTTTTCAAAATAAACATTCCATATCTGAAGAAGAAGCGGCCTATTTTGTATTTACAGGAAGCATACAAAATACGGCATATACACGCGACAAACAGAACATCAATATTTTTCGTAAAAATGGAAAAATTGAAGATGTCACAGAGGCTTCCGATCATTTAAATTTACAAGCACTCTCGAGAACTGTTACAAAGTATTATATGTGCTTTCCGAAGGCGGATGTTTAAATGAAAGGGGAGGACGCTTATTAACAATTTTTCTTACTTTTGCATTCATGGTATTTACAGCAAGTCAAATTGCAGGAATTTTAGAAGGAGAGGTAGATGGAAATCCTGAAATTGCAGTATATAAACTCGCTAAAATCGAAGAAGGCGAGAAGGGTGCTTTGACCTTTTTAGCCAATCCTAAATATACTTCACATATATATACGACCAAGGCCTCTGTAACTATTGTCAATAAAGACTTTAGGCCTGAGCAACAACTCCATACGACCTTAATCAAAGTAGAAGATCCGTATGCTTCTTTTTCCAAATTGCTTGAATATTATGATAAGGTAAAAACCATTAAAACAGGAATTGAAAATCCAGTTTGTATCGCAGAGACTGCCACATATGGCGAAGGGCTTTATTTGGGTGCTTTTTCGTACATAGGAGAAAATGTGAAAATGGGAAAAAATGTCAAAATTTATCCTAATGCGTATATAGGAGATAATGTGAGTATGGGTGATAATGTTATCGTATTGGCTGGAGCGAAGATTTTTTCAGAAACCATTATAGGAAATAATTGTGTTATTCAAAGTGGAGCAATTGTTGGCGCTGACGGATTTGGTTTTGCACCCAATAAAGATGGAACCTTTAGCAAAATTCCGCAGACGGGGAATGTTATTTTAGAAGATGATGTAGATGTAGGCGCAGGCACAACTATTGACCGTGCAACCATGGGGTCAACGATACTTCGTAAGGGAGTAAAGTTAGACAACCAAATTCAAATTGCACATAATGTCGAAATTGGCGCTCATACTGTAATCGCAGCACAATCAGGCATTGCCGGATCTGCGAAGATTGGTAAAAACTGTATGATTGGTGGTCAAGTAGGTATTGTAGGTCATATTACTATTGGCGACAACGTGCGTATACAAGCCCAATCTGGTATTGGTAGAAATGTGAAGGATAATGAAGTTCTTCAAGGGTCTCCTGCGATTAATTATGGAGACTATAATAAATCTTATGTCCACTTTAAAAATTTCCCCAAAATCGTAAACCAAATTAATGAACTAGACAAAAAGAACAATTAGTGACTACGACAACGAAACAAAGAACAATTTCTAAAGAAGTAATACTTAAAGGAGTAGGTCTTCATACAGGAGAAAATGTAACCATGAAGTTTGTGCCAGCGGCTGAAAATCATGGGTATGCATTTAAACGAGTTGATTTAGAAGGGGAGCCTATCATTGAAGCAGATGTAAAGTATGTGGTGAATACCCAAAGAGGAACAAATCTGGAAAAAAACGGTGTGAAAATTCAAACCTCAGAGCATGTATTAGCAGCGCTTGTGGGTATGGAAATTGATAACGTACTAATAGAATTAGATGCGCCTGAACCACCTATAATGGATGGTTCATCAAAATACTTCGTAGAAGCTTTAGAAAAAGTTGGTCTAAAAGAACAAGATGCTGATCGCGAGGAATATGTGGTGAAGGATGTGATTACTTATAAAGATGAATCGACAGGAAGCGAAATTACTATAATACCAGCAGATACGTACCAAGTTACGACCATGGTTGATTTTGGGACTATGGTTTTAGGCACGCAAAACGCTACTTTAGAGAACCTAGCAGATTTTAAGACTGAAATTGCCGATGCCCGTACCTTTAGTTTTTTACACGAACTAGAAGCACTATTAGATAATGGTCTTATCAAGGGTGGTGATTTGAATAATGCTATTGTATACGTAGATAAGGAAATCGATGATCAAACTATGAAAAAATTAGAGAAAGCTTTTGATAAAGAGAAGCTTTCTGTAAAGCCAAATGGAATTTTAGACAACCTTACTCTACATCAACCCAATGAGGCAGCGAGACATAAGCTTCTTGATGTTATCGGAGATTTAGCATTGGCTGGTGTTCGATTAAAAGGAAAAGTAATTGCTAATAAGCCAGGTCATTTTGTAAATACGCAATTCGCTAAGAAAATTGCAAAAATTATAAAGACGGAGAAACGAAATTATGTGCCTGACGTTGATTTGAATCAACCTCCTTTAATGGATATCACTCAGATCATGTCGCAACTACCACATCGACCACCGTTTTTACTGGTTGACAAAATCTTAGAGCTTTCTGATACGCATGTGATAGGGCTCAAAAATGTGACCATGAACGAACCCTTTTTTGTGGGGCATTTTCCTGGAGCACCAGTAATGCCAGGGGTTTTACAACTTGAAGCTATGGCTCAAACAGGAGGGATTTTAGTGTTGAGCACGGTTCCTGATCCTGAAAATTATTTGACTTATTTGTTGAAAATTGACAATGTGCGTTATAAACAGCAAGTAGTGCCCGGTGACACTCTGATTTTTAAATTAGACCTTATGTCGCCCATACGAAGAGGTATTTGTCAAATGCATGCTAAAGCCTATGCTAATGGTAAATTAGTCTCTGAAGCAGAAATTATGGCTCAAATCGCTAAAGTAAAAGGAAACTAGTATGAATCAACCACTTGCCTACATTCATCCCGGAGCAAAAATTGCCAAAAATGTTGTCGTCGAACCTTTTACAACTATTCACAGTAATGTAACTATTGGTGATGGCACTTGGATTGGGTCTAATGTTACTATAATGGAAGGCGCCCGAATAGGGAAGAACTGTAATATATTTCCAGGAGCCGTTATTTCAGCTCCTCCTCAAGATTTAAAATATAAAGGCGAAGATACGACCGTGCATATAGGTAATGGAACCACCATACGAGAATGTGCTACCATACACAAAGGCACTTCAGATAGAAACAAAACTGTTATTGGAAAGAATTGCTTGATTATGGCGTACTGTCATATTGCACATGACTGCCTCGTTGGTAATAACTGTATCTTTTCTAATAACTCAACCTTAGCGGGTCATGTTACCGTGGGTGACAATGTCATTTTAGCGGGCTTGGTTGCTGTGCATCAGTTCGTTTCTGTTGGGCAGCATGCCTTCGTTACGGGAGGGTCACTGGTTCGTAAAGATGTGCCCCCATTTGTAAAGGCGGCAAGAGAGCCCTTGTCATACGTGGGTATCAATTCTGTTGGTTTACGACGAAGAGGTTTTGAATCGGAGAAAATCAGAGAAATACAAAATATTTACAGAATACTATATCAAAAAAATTATAACAACTCGCAGGCGGTACAAATTTTAGAAGCTGAAATGGAGGCGACTCCAGAACGCGACGAGATTTTGCAATTTATCAGAGATTCTCAAAGAGGAATAATGAAAGGCTATTTTAGTAATAATTAAATTACATTAATCAATTAAAACCTATGGCTTCAACATCAGATATTAGAAAAGGATTGTGTATTCGTTACAACAATGATATTTATAAAATCATTGAATTCTTGCATGTAAAGCCGGGTAAAGGACCTGCTTTTGTTCGAACGAAATTAAAAAGTGTTACGAATGGTAAAGTGGTAGATAATACTTTTTCGGCAGGTCATAAAATTGAAGATGTACGGGTTGAAACGCAAACGTATCAATATTTGTATCCTGAAGGGCAAACCTATCATTTTATGAATACAGATGACTACAACCAAATTACTCTAGAAGAAGCTAGCTTAGATGCACCGGGCTTGCTGAAAGAAGGGGAAGTAGTCAAGATTTTATTCAATACAGAAGATAGTATGCCCCTCTCTGTAGAAATGCCAGCAAGTGTAGTACTTGAGGTTACCTATACGGAGCCAGGGGTGAAAGGAAATACAGCTACGAACGCTACTAAACCTGCAAAAGTAGAAACGGGTGCTGAAGTCAATGTGCCTCTTTTTATTAATGAAGGTGATAAAATAAAGATCGATACCGAAAAAGGGGCTTATATGGAACGCGTTAAGGACTCTTAATTACAAAAGCATCTAGTGAGATTTCCGATAACTTATTCCATCAAACAAATTGCCGAAATCATTGGTGCCGCATATAGTGGTCCAGCCGATTTTCCAGTTTCCGGAATGAATGAGATTCATATAGTACAACCTGGAGAAATTGTTTTTGTCGATCATCCAAAATACTACGACAAGGCATTAACTTCTAAAGCATCCGTTATTTTAATTAACAAAGAAGTCGAATGTCCGAAAGGGAAAGCTTTATTGATATCTGATGATCCCTTCCGCGATTTTAATAAGCTTACCACTTTTTTTAAACCATTTGAAGCTTCTCAAAGTTTAATTAGTACTTCTTCTAAAATAGGTCAAAACACTGTAATACAACCAAATACGTTTATTGGAAACAATGTTGTTATTGGAGATGATTGTTTAATCCATTCCAACGTATCAATCTATGATAATTGTGTTATTGGCGACAATGTCATTATACATTCTGGTACCGTTTTGGGTGCTGACGCTTTTTATTACAAGAATAGATCAGATGGCTACGATAGATTAATTTCGGGAGGCCGCGTCATTCTCGAAGATCGGGTTGAATTAGGGGCCTTGTGTACTATCGATAGAGGTGTAACAGGTGATACAACCATTAAAAAGGGAACGAAAATAGACAATCAAGTACATGTCGGTCATGATACCGTAATTGGAGAAAAATGCTTGATAGCTTCTCAAACGGGTATAGCTGGCTGTGTGGTCATAGAAGATGAAGTAACCTTATGGGGTCAGGTAGGTACAAATAGCGGAATAACAATAGGTGCGAAGGCAGTCATTATGGGGCAAACGGGAGTTACGAAATCTGTTGCTGGAGGTAAAAGCTATTTTGGAACCCCTATAGAGGAATCAAGGGAAAAGTTAAAACAATTGGCTAACGTTAAGAAGATTCCTTCCATCCTAAAAAAAATAAAAGAATAAATGTCGATTACTTTATAAATCATTTCCAAACCTATATTTTTGTGCCCTACTCAAATTGAGTACATATCAAATAATCCACAAAACAATTAACGAAAAACTTCAAAATGAGTGTTTTAGTAAATAAAGATTCTAAAATAATAGTCCAAGGTTTTACTGGTAGTGAAGGTACTTTTCACGCGAAACAGATGATTGAGTATGGCACCAATGTTGTTGGAGGAGTGACACCTGGTAAGGGAGGGCAAGAGCATTTGGGAAAGCCCGTATTTAATACCGTAATAGAAGCCGTAGAAAAAGTAGGTGCTGATACTTCAATAATTTTTGTACCTCCCGCTTTTGCAGCAGATGCTATTATGGAAGCAGCTGATGCTGGCATAAAAGTGATAATTACAATCACTGAGGGAATACCTGTTGCTGACATGGTGAAAGCTTCGAATTATATAAAAAATAGAGATTGCCGTTTGGTGGGTCCCAATTGCCCAGGGGTTATAACGCCAGGTGAAGCCAAAGTTGGCATTATGCCCGGTTTCGTTTTCAAAAAAGGAAATGTTGGTATTGTTTCTAAATCGGGTACTTTAACCTATGAGGCTGCTGATCAAGTAGTGCGACAAGGATTGGGAATAACCACAGCAATTGGTATTGGTGGTGATCCTATCATTGGTACGACAACGAAGGAAGCTGTTGAGCTTTTGATCAATGACCCTGAAACAGAATGTGTGGTAATGATTGGTGAAATAGGCGGACAATTAGAAGCTGACGCAGCTAAATGGTATAAAGCAAGTGGCAGTAAAAAGCCTGTTATAGGCTTTATTGCGGGTGAAACTGCTCCCGCTGGTAGAACTATGGGGCACGCTGGTGCTATTGTTGGTGGTAGTGATGACACAGCCCAAGCCAAGAAAAAGATAATGAGAGCGCATGGCATTCATGTTGTTGATTCGCCAGCCGAAATTGGAATAAAAGTGAAAGAAGTCATTGGATAATAGAACTTCAGGTTGTGTTAAAATTTACAAAATAAATCAATTATTAAGTCCGTCATGCTTACATTAGTGCGATGGACTTTTTTATTTTTATATAGTATCTAATTAGTATTCATTTAATCAAAATTATCAGTCATGAAAAAAATCACAATTGTCTTATTACTAGGGGTTTTTATTCTAGCCTCATGTAAAAACTCCTCTGATTCTGCAGTTACCACAACCACTACAACTGACGCGAATGGCTTTACCTATGAAACCGTAAGTAATGACCCTACTGGATTGCGTTTGTATACTTTAGAAAATGGATTGAAAGTATACCTTAGTCAGAATACAGATGAACCAAAAATTCAAACTTTCATTCCTGTCAGAGCAGGTTCTGTATATGACCCAAAGGACAATACAGGATTAGCTCACTATCTAGAACATATGGTCTTTAAAGGCACAGATGAAATTGGAACCCAAGATTGGCAAGCTGAAAAAGTAATATTAGATCAAATCTCAGATTTGTATGAAGCACATAAAGCGGAGACCGACCCTGAAGCGAAAAAAGCAATTTATAAAAAAATTGATAGTACATCTTTAGCTGCTTCTCAAATTTCCATTGCCAATGAATATGATAAAATGGTTAGCTCGCTAGGTGCTCAAGGAACCAACGCATGGACATGGCATGAAGAAACCGTTTACACCAACAAGATTCCAACAAACGAATTAGATAAATGGTTACATTTAGAATCAGAACGATTCAGTCAATTAGTACTACGACTATTCCATACCGAATTAGAGGCGGTGTATGAAGAGTTTAACAGAGGTCAAGATGTAGACGCATGGAAATTAGATGAAGCGTTGAACGCTGCTCTTTTTCCAACACACCCTTATGGTCAACAAACAACTATTGGCACTTCTGATCATTTGAAAAATCCTTCCATGGAGGCTATTCACAATTACTTTAACACATATTATGTGCCTAACAATATGGCTGTAATTTTAGTGGGGGATATTAATTTCGACGAAACCATTAAAAAAGTGAATGACACTTTTGGTTCTTTTGAATATAAAGAAGTTGTTCATCCAACAAGGCCTATTGAAGCCCCTATGACAGCACCTGTAGTTCGTGAAGTTACGGGTCCGGAAGCAGAATCATTAAACTTAGCCTTTAGAACTGATAAACTCGGATCAGAGGAAGAAAAGATGGTTACATTAGTTGATATGATTTTGGCAAATAGTGAAGCTGGACTAATAGATTTAAACTTAAATCAGCAACAGAAAGTGCAACGTGCAGGGTCATATACGCAATTTTTAAATGATTATGGTATTCATACTTTATATGGTAATCCGAAGTCAGGGCAGACTTTAGAAGAAGTTAAAGATCTATTACTGGCGCAGATTGAGCTCATTAAAAAAGGAGAATTCGATGATTGGATGATCGAAGCGGTAACTAATGATTTAAAATTAAGTGAAATGCGTCAATTCGGAAATGCTTCTTCAGTGGCATATGCTTATGTAAATGCATTTGTGCATTTTCAAGATTGGGAATCTCGTGTCAAGTTTATCGATGAGATGAGCAAGATAAGTAAAGAAGATCTGGTTGCATTTGCCAACAAATTTTATGGCGATAATTACGCTGTCGTCTATAAGAGACAGGGTGAAAATGAAGGTTTAGTAAAAGTTGAAAATCCAGGTATCACGCCAATAGCGTTAAATAGAGATAAAAAATCTTCTTTTTTAACCAATTTCAATGCTATGGAAACTCCAGAAATTCAGCCTAGCTATGTTGATTATGCCTCAGCAATTGAAAAGACTAATTTAGATAACGGTTTAGAATTTTCTTATGTATCCAATTCTCTGAATGACTTAGCTGAACTTTATATTATGTTCGATATGGGTAAAGATCACAATAAAAAATTGGGTCTTGCCATTGAATATTTAGAATACTTAGGAACTGACGAATTGACTTCAGAGGAACTTAAGAAGGAATTTTACAAACTAGGAGTGTCTTATTTTGTGAACGCGAGAAATGATCGTTCTTATATAGCCTTAAGAGGTTTGCGTAAAAATATAGACAAAGGACTGGAATTACTAGAAAATTTATGGGCAAATGCAGTACCTAATCAAGAAGCTTATGATAAATTGGTATTGAAAATCGCAAAGGGTCGTGAAGAAACTAAGGCAGATAAAGGTCGTATTATGTGGGATGGATTAATGAGTTACGGTCAATATGGCGAAAACTCTAGACTACGCGATATTTATACCATCGAAGAGTTGAAAGTGGTGGATCCTTCCGAATTGGTCGAAATTGTAAAAGATCTGAAAAATTACAAACACAGGTTCTTTTACTATGGGAAAGATAAGACCGAAGGTATCGCTGCAGTAAACGCAAAGCATAAGATACCCACAACGCTAAAGGATTATCCTGAGAAAAAAGAATTTATAAAGAAAGACATGGCCAACAATGTTTATTTTGTTGATTATGATATGGTGCAATCTGAAATGTTATTCTTGGCCAAAGGTGATACATTTGACGCCGATAAAATGGCCGCAACTTCTTTGTTTAACTCTTATTTTGGCAGTGGACTATCTTCTATTGTTTTTCAAGAAATTCGCGAATCTAAATCTCTTGCATATTCTGCTTTTTCGGCGTATTCTACAGCAAGTAAGGCAGAAGATCCTAATTTAGTGTATGCTTATATTGGTACACAAGCCAATAAGATGGACCAAGCTATGGATGCCATGTTAGATCTTATGAATAATATGCCAGAGGCCGAAGAAAATTTTAGAGCAGCTAAAGAATCTACCTTAAAACAATTGGCGGCTCAGCGGATTAATAAAACGAATATATTTTGGTCTTACGAACGCCTAAAAGATAGAGGGATGACGGAAGATAACAGAGAACAAATGTATACGGCAATTCAAAATATGACGATTGAAGATTTAAAAGCTTTCTTCAATGAAAATATTAAAGGCTCAACCTATGATTTAATGGTTATTGGAAATAAGAACGATGTCGATATTAATGCTCTTAAAAAATTCGGAAAAGTGCAAGAATTAGATGTCGATTATTTATTTAATTATGAAAAGCCAGCACCTATAAAATCGTAGTTTCTGAGACAAGTGAAAATGTGGAGTGCTAAAACATCCATTTATAAACAACCAACCAAATGAAATTATTAGAAGGAAAAAATGTAATCATTACAGGTGCTAGTCGCGGAATTGGCACTGGCATTGCGCAGGTATTTGCTGATCAAGGTGCTAATGTTGCTTTTACCTATAGCTCAAGTGAAGCACCAGCCTTAGCATTAGAAAAGGAACTTTTAGCTAAAGACATTAAAGCCAAAGCCTACAAAAGTAATGCGGCAAGCTTTAGTGAATCTGAAGACCTAGTGGCGAAGGTTTTAGAAGATTTTGGTGGTATTGATGTATTGATTAATAATGCTGGTATTACTAAAGACAATTTGTTAATGCGTATGGTTGAAGATGATTTTGATAAAGTAATCGAAATCAATTTAAAATCTGTTTTTAATATGACCAAAGCCGTGCAACGTACCATGTTAAAACAACGCAAAGGCTCTATTATTAATATGAGTAGTGTTGTTGGAGTTAAAGGAAATGCAGGGCAATCAAATTACGCAGCTTCTAAAGCTGGCATGATTGGCTTCACAAAATCAATTGCTTTAGAATTAGGCTCTAGAAATATTCGCTGCAACGCCATAGCACCTGGTTTCATCGAAACCGAAATGACTGCCAAATTAGATGAGAAAATTGTTCAAAGTTGGCGCGATGGTATTCCTTTAAAAAGGGGAGGAGCTCCTGAAGATATAGCGAATGCCTGTCTATTTTTTGCATCAGATCTTTCGGCTTATGTTACGGGGCAAGTTTTAAATGTCGATGGTGGAATGTTAACTTAAAGAATATTATATGCTATTTGTTACAACTGAAAATATAAGTGGACGAGAGATTGCAGAAACACTAGGTACCGTACGCGGAAGTACGGTGAGAGCTCGAAACATAGGAAGAGATATTTTTGCCGGACTTAAAAATATCGTGGGCGGTGAAATATCAGAATATACGAAGTTACTGGCTCAATCTAGAGAACAGGCTATTCAAAGAATGTTAGAGGATGCACAAAAGTTAGGTGCCGATGCCGTCATCAATGTCCGATTTAATACGTCGCAAGTAATGCAAGGTGCGGCCGAAATGTTGGCCTACGGTACAGCTGTGAAATTAAAATAATGTTCCTAGAATTACTTCCAATAGTGTTTCTATTCCTAGTATATGCCAGTATCTTTGGTATGTTGATTTATTTTATTGTAAAGCGATTCGAGGATAAGAAAAAAGAGAAATTCGAGAAAAGGGATAATTAAATATGCAAGCAAGTACGGTAGTCCTTATTATTATTGCTGCCATTGTGGCTTTTGGCATTGTCTTTTTTCAATACTACTACAAGACAAAGAAGAGAACTAATCAAACGATGATGCTCTCTTTTTTGCGTTTTATAAGTCTTTTTGCTTTGGGCTTTCTATTAATTAATCCGCAGTTTACTAAAAATGAATACACTGTTGAGAAAGCTAATTTGGTACTGCTTTCTGATAATTCTGCTTCAGCTGCAAGTTCAAGTGACGAAATCGCAAACCTATTGAATGCTATTGATAATGACCAAAACATAGAGAACAGATTCCATATTGATGCCTATACTTTCGGCAAAATGCTTAAAGTAAGTGATTCTTTTTCATTTGATGAAAAGTACACCAATGTTTCAAAAGCACTAAAAGAACTAAACGAAATTTATAAAGAAAATAATACCGCAATTGTATTAATTTCTGATGGCAACCAAAACTTAGGGGAAGATTATCAATTGTATGCAAATAATTCTCAATTTCCTGTATATCCCATAGCAATAGGTGATACAACGCAGTATGAAGATTTGCGCATTGATAATGTCACAGCGAACAAATTTGCATTTTTAAAAAATAAATACCCTATAGAGATCGACCTAAGTTATTTTGGAAATGCTAATGTCGCTACTACCCTTCATGTACTCGTAAATGGTAAAAACGTTTATCGTGAATACATTCAATTCTCAAAAAAAGAAAGCGCAAAAACAATTCAGACCCTATTAAATGCGACAACGGTAGGTGTTAAAAAGATAGAAGTTCGATTAAACCCAATAGAAAAAGAGCGCAATCGTAGTAATAACAACAGAAACTTAGCCATTGAAGTCATCGATGAAAAAACGAACATAGCAATTGTTACTGATATAATGCATCCAGACATCGGAGCCTTAAAAAAATCAATTGAAAGTAATGAACAACGTAGTGTGGTTATTAAAAAACCGAATGCTAACCTAGAAGAATTTGAAAATATAGATGTGTTGCTGTTATATCAACCTAGTCCTTCTTTCAAACCAGTTTATGACTTCATTCAGCGAAAGAAAAGTAATTACTTTACGATTATAGGTGAAGAAAATCATCGTAACTTTCTAAATTCTATTCAGAACACCTTCACTATTTCAGGTGATTTTCCCATTCAAGAAACTTTTGCTGTTTTAAACGAAGGTTATTCCAAGTTTGATATTTCCGACTTTGGGGTAGCTGACCTTCCGCCTGTGTTTAACACTACAGGTCCTGTGACTATGTCCTCAGGAGAAGCGCTACTTCAAATGAAAATTTTAGGAAAAACATTTGACGCACCATTACTGCAAACCTCAGATAGCAATGGGCAAAAAGAAGTCGTATTTTTTGGTGAAAATATATGGAAATGGAGAGTACAGAATTATCGAGAACAACAAAACTTCGAAAATTTTGATCATTTTATAGGAAAGCTCATTCGCTATTTATCTTCAGGAGAAAGGAAGAATAGATTAAATCTAGAATATGAGGCCGTTTATAATGGCAGTACTGATGTTATAATTCGTGCGTCATATTTTGATGAAGCCTTTTTATTTGATCGTGGAGCAAAGTTACTATTGAAAATTAAAAATAATAGAAATGATAAGCTCACAGAAATTCCTATGTTGCTTAAAACTGGTTTTTTTGAAGCAGATTTAAGCAGCTTGCCTTCGGGGGATTACAGTTTTTCGGTGCAAGAGATGAACCATAAGATATCTAAGTCTGGCCAATTTGTTATTCTAGATTTTGATATTGAAAAGCAGTTTACAAGTACCAATTATAAAAAATTAGACCAGCTTGCTGTAAATACTGGCGGTATATTGTCATTCCCGAATACTATTGCCGATTTGATTCAAAATTTAGATCAAGACAAACGCTATTTACCAACTCAAAAAGGCACTAAAAATATTGTATCTTTGATAGATTTTCGAATTATATTAGCCTTAATAGCTTTCACATTAACCTTAGAATGGCTGATACGAAAATATAACGGACTAACATAAAACAGAACATTATGGATAAATTACCAAAAATCGCATTACCTGTTGTTTTTATAATAATTGCAATAGTTATTTTAATCTCTAAATCTGCCGTCACCATAGGTTCTGGTGAGGCGGGTGTGCTATACAAAACCTTTGGAGGTGGGGTTGTAACAGATGAGCCGCCCATGGGAGAAGGCTTTCATATTGTTGCACCTTGGAATGATGTTTTCGTTTACGAAGTACGTCAACAAGAGCTTTTTGAGAAAATGAAAGTATTATCTTCTAACGGGTTAGAAATTCAAATTGATGCCTCAGCATGGTACCAACCAATAGCTAATGAATTGGGCAATCTGCACCAAAATTTAGGAGAGGGTTATTTAGACAGGGTAATAAAACCTGCTATTCGTAGTGCCGCTAGAAGTGTGGTAGGGCGCTATACGCCTGAACAACTATACTCAAGCAAGCGAGATGCTATTCAAGATGAAATTTTCGAAGAGACTAAAAAAATTCTTGATGATCAAAATGTTCAATTGAACGAAGTACTAGTAAGAGACGTAACGCTACCAAGTACGATTAAGGAAGCTATTGAACGTAAACTGAAGCAAGAACAAGAATCTTTAGAATACGAATTTCGTTTAGTAACAGCAGCCAAAGAAGCTGAGAAAGTACGTATTGAAGCACAAGGTAAAGCTGACGCCAATAGAATTTTGAGTGCTTCCTTAACCGATAAGATTCTTCAAGACAAAGGCATCGATGCTACTTTAGAATTGTCACAATCTCCAAATGCTAAGGTGATTGTTGTCGGTGGTGGCGATGCAGGCTTACCATTGATTCTAGGAAATAACTAAAAATCTAAAATTGTGATTTTTTTGAAATTGTTTTATTAGCAAGAAATTAAATCCTAATTTTACATCGTAATGAAAAATAAAAATACACATCATCATCTTTTAACTGGCTATCAAGCGAGGTAAAAGTGTATTGTAGTATTACAAAATATTTAAAAACCCGTTTGAGCAATCAAACGGGTTTTTTGATTATATCCGTTGTTGCTTGAATACAAAAGAAAAGAAATGACAAAAATTAGAATTGCCATTCAGAAATCGGGCAGACTCAATGAAGATTCTTTACGAATTTTAAAGGACTGTGGTATTTCAATTGATAACGGAAAAGACCAGTTAAAAGCTTCGTCTCGAAATTTTCCTATTGAGGTTTTTTATTTAAGAAATGGAGATATCCCGCAGTATTTGAGAGATGGCGTAGTAGACATTGCCATCATCGGAGAGAATGTACTGATAGAAAAAGGAGTCGATATTGTTGTGGCTGAAAAGCTTGGTTTTTCGAAGTGCAAGGTGTCCTTAGCGATTCCTAAAGCTACGGAATACAAATCAGTTAAGGACCTTGAAGGGAAACGAATTGCGACATCTTATCCGAATACAGTAAAAAATTATTTAGAAAGTAAAGGTATAAATGCAGATTTGCACATCATAAGTGGTTCTGTGGAGATTGCTCCTAATATAGGACTAGCAGATGCTATTTGCGATATTGTTTCTAGTGGAAGCACTTTGTTTAAAAATAATTTAAAAGAAGTAGAGATTATGTTGAAAAGTGAAGCTGTTTTGGCGGTTTCTCCTAAAATCTCTGAAGACCGAAAAGAAATACTTCAAAAACTTCAGTTCCGTATTCAATCAGTACTACGTGCGCGACAATCCAAATATGTATTATTGAATGCGCCAAATGAAAAACTAAGCGATGTTATTGCATTGCTTCCGGGAATGCGAAGCCCTACCGTGCTTCCTTTAGCAGATAAAGGTTGGAGTTCTGTACACACCGTGATCAATAAAGACAAATTTTGGGAAGTAATTGACGAGTTGAAGCAAGCTGGTGCAGAAGGTATCTTGGTATGTCCGATAGAAAAAATGGTATTGTAATGCAGAAAATATACAATCCCAAAAGAGAAGAGTGGGAGTTCGTTTTAAAGCGACCCACGCAAACCGTTGCAGATATAGAGGGTACCGTAAACAGTATTTTCGAAGAGGTTAAAATTGGTGGAGATGCGGTTTTGAATAAGTACACTCAAAAGTTTGATGGGGTTACTTTTGATACGCTTTTAGTTAATGCTCCAGCAATAGAAGAAGCTCAAAACTTGGTTTCAGAGAAATTGAAGAAAGCTATTCAATTGGCAAAAGGAAACATAGAAAACTTCCATAAGGCTCAAAGGACTGACAAAATAGACGTAGAAACAATAAAGGGTGTGCAATGTTGGCAAGAAAAACGTCCAATTCAAAAAGTAGGATTGTATATTCCAGGAGGAACAGCTCCTTTGTTTTCGACGATATTAATGTTAGCGGTTCCAGCAAACGTAGCGGGTTGTAAAGACATCGTTTTATGTTCGCCTCCGAATTCCGAAGGCAAAATCAATCCTGCTATTTTATATACTGCTGCTTTGTGTGGCGTTACTAAAATCTTTAAAGTCGGAGGAATTCAAGCTATTGCAGGAATGACTTTCGGAACAGAAAGTATTCCGCAAGTCTATAAAATATTCGGTCCAGGAAATCAATATGTCACCGTTGCCAAACAAATTGCGACAAAGTATGGCGTTGCGATTGATATGCCCGCAGGCCCAAGTGAATTGTTAGTTGTCGCCGATGAGTCTGCCAATGCAAGTTTTGTATCTTCTGACTTATTGAGTCAAGCAGAACATGGCGTGGATAGTCAGGTGATTTTAGTTTCCACTTCAAAAACAATGATTGATTCCGTGGAGAAAGCGGTAGAAGAACAGCTTGATCTGCTGCCTCGCGAGGAAATCGCTCAAGAGGCTATAGAAAACAGCAAATTGATTTATGTTGATGACGACCAAACGGCTATTGATTTAATTAATGAATATGCACCAGAGCATTTTATTATTTGTGTAAAGAATGAGGCTTTTTATATAGAAAATATCATCAATGCAGGTTCTGTTTTTATTGGTGATTATACACCAGAAAGTGCAGGTGATTATGCTTCAGGCACCAATCATACGCTACCTACAAATGGATATTCCAAACAATATAGCGGTGTCAATTTAGACAGTTTTATGAAGAGCATGACCTTTCAGAAAATTTCAAAAGAAGGCATACAAAATATTGGGAATGCCATTGAAATCATGGCCGAAGCAGAAGGTTTGCAAGCACATAAAAATGCAGTGACTTTACGATTGAATAGTTTGAAATGAGTTTTAGTTTAGAAAATATAATACGAGAAAATATAAAGGGCTTAAAACCCTATTCCTCTGCACGTGACGAATACATTTCCGATGGTTCTGAAATGGTATTTTTAGATGCGAATGAGAATCCGTTTGAGAATGGCGTAAATCGGTATCCTGACCCGCAGCAACGGAGCCTAAAAGCTGTTTTGGCAGACCAGAAAGGGATTAGTCCTGAAAACATCCTTTTAGGTAATGGGAGCGATGAAGTATTGGATTTACTTTTTCGAGCCTTCTGCGAACCAAAAGAAGACAATATTATTTCGCTTCCTCCAACCTATGGAATGTATAAGGTACTATCGGGCACTAATGCCATTGAAAACCGTGAGGTATTGCTAAGCGACGATTTTCAACCGAATGTGCTAGCGATTCTAAACACCATTGATGCTAATACCAAATTGCTTTTTATTTGTTCACCTAATAATCCGACGGGGAATAGTATTTCTGAAAAAAGTATAACAAAACTACTAACCAGCTTCAACGGTTTAGTCGTTATTGACGAGGCGTATATTGACTTTTCACCGATAGAGAGTTGGGTTTCGCGCTTATCAGACTTTCCTAACCTAGTTGTAGCACAAACCTTATCCAAAGCCTACGGAATGGCAGGAATCCGATTAGGTATTTGTATGGCATCTAAGGAAATCATTAGCGTTTTGAACAAAATCAAACCCCCATATAATGTTAATGGATTGACACAGTTAAAAGCTTTGGAGCGGGTTATAGATACTACTATGGTTGCTTCAGAAGTACGTAGAATTTTGAGGGAGCGACAGAAGCTCATCATTTATTTGGAAGAAATCTCTTTTGTGCAAAATATTTATGAATCAGATGCCAATTTTGTACTTGTGAAAGTTGACGATGCTGATAAACGATACAAACAACTATTAGATAAGAGAATTGTGGTTCGAAATCGAAGTAACCAACCATTGTGTGAGAACACATTGCGATTTACCATTGGAACACCAAGTGAAAATAAGAAATTGGCAATAATTTTAAAAGAACTAACTATGTCCTGAACTAGTTTCAGGAACTGTTGAAGCTAACGAAATGATTACAAAGAAGAAGGAATATTACGTCTACTTTTTATCAAACAAAAACAGAACTGTTTTGTACATAGGATATTCAGGTCAATTGAAAGTTAGAATTGAACAACATATAAGCAGAGAAGGAGCCTTGTTTACAAAGAAGTACAATGCACATGATATTTTGAGGTACGAGCTCTATGCAACAAAGGGTGAAGCTATTGTTAGGGAAAATCAATTAAAAAATTGGCATAAGGAGTGGAAGTGGAATTTGATTAAAGAATCCAATCCAGAATTAAAAACTATTAGCCTAGAAGAAATAAGTTTATCAAAACCTTTAGATAAATAACAGACAGATGCTGAAACAAGTTCAGCATGTAATGCAAGCAATATGAAAAAAATACTATTCATTGATAGAGACGGCACCATCATCAAAGAAACCGCCGATGAGCAAATCGATGCTTTTGAGAAAATGATATTCTATCCAAAAGCCTTTACTTACTTAGGTAAAATCGCAAAAGAGTTGGATTACGAATTGGTCATGATTACGAATCAAGATGGCTTGGGGACTGATATTTTTCCTGAAGATACATTTTGGCCCGTTCATAATTTTATCTTGAAATCTTTCGAAAATGAAGGCGTTGTTTTCGACAAGGTTTTCTTAGACCGAACCTTCCCTAAAGATAATGCCGATACTCGAAAGCCAGGTACAGGACTCTTGACGGAATATTTTTCTAAGGAATATGATTTAGCAAATTCCTTTGTAATAGGAGATAGACTAACCGATATGGAGTTGGCAAAAAACTTGGGCTCAAAAGGAATCTTCATTAATGACAACACCAATTTAGGCACAGGTGAAATCACTGTGAAACGAGACGAGCTTAATGCTGTGATTGCGCTAGAAAATAATGACTGGGAAAAGATTTATGAATTCCTGAAATTAAAAGATAGAACAGCCGAAATCCATAGAAAAACGAATGAGACTGATATTAAGATTCAGCTGAATTTAGATGGAACTGGAAAAAGTAATATCAAAACCGGACTTGCATTTTTCGACCATATGCTAGACCAATTGGCGCGTCATGGGCAGATGAATTTAGATATTCAGGTAACTGGCGATCTTGAAGTTGATGAGCACCACACTATTGAAGACACAGCAATTGCTTTAGGAGAAGTTTTTAATACAGCACTCGGAAACAAATTAGGAATTGAACGCTATGGGTTCTGTTTACCCATGGATGATTGTCTGGCACAAGTAGTCATTGATTTCGGAGGACGAAACTGGCTCGTTTGGGAGGCGGATTTTAAACGTGAAATGGTAGGCGATATGCCCACTGAAATGTTTTATCATTTCTTCAAATCTTTCACAGATGGTGCAAAAGCCAATCTCAATATAAAAGCAGAAGGCACAAATGAACATCACAAAATAGAAGCCATTTTTAAGGCCTTTGCAAAGTCAATAAAAATGTCGGTGAAGCGAGATGTTGAAAAAATGGTGTTACCTAGTACAAAGGGAGTTCTTTAAAGTGTGAAGTACAAAGTAATGCAAGATTTAAAATCAAGAACAAAAAAACTGACTTTGTACTTAAGACTTTGTACTTAATACTATAGAAAAATGAAAATTGTTATAATTAATTACGGTGCAGGGAACATTCAAAGCATCAAATTCGCCATTCAACGCTTGGGATATGAAGCCGTTTTAAGCAATAATGTGGAAGAAATTCAAAATGCCGATAAAGTTATTTTTCCTGGCGTAGGTGAGGCGAGTAGTGCTATGCATAAGCTAAGGGCAAGTGGTTTAGATAAACTCATTCCCGAATTAAAACAACCTGTTTTAGGCATTTGTTTGGGTATGCAGTTAATGTGTAATTCATCTGAAGAAGGAAATACTATGGGTTTGGGAATATTCGATATCGATGTGGTTCGGTTTAGCCCATCGTCACCTGAAGGGAGCGTAAAAATTCCGCAGATAGGATGGAATAAATTAGAGAGCATTCGTTCTGAGCTGTTTAAGGGTTTAGCTGAAGATTATGTTTATATGGTTCATAGTTTCTATGCTCCATTATGCAATGAGACTATAGCAACATGTGATTACGGTATAAAATATAGTGCTGCATTGCAAAAGGACAATTTTTATGGTACGCAATTTCATCCTGAGAAGAGTAGTGCGGTTGGAGAGAAAATTTTAAATAATTTTTTGAAAATGTAAGTACGAATTACGAAACTAGAAACTTGAAATGAGAGATTTAAAAAAGAGAACCCAAAAATTTGCTTTGGACTGCTGGCACTTATGTGCTTCAATTCCTAAATCACGAGAGTATAATGCTTTTGTTAATCAACTAATTCGCAGTTCGAGCTCCGTAGGTGCAAATTTTAGAGCTTCGCAAAGAAGCAAATCTGACAAGGACTTTATTAATAAACTTAAAATTGTAGAAGAAGAATGCGATGAAAGTATGTATTGGCTTGAAATGTTTATTGAAATATTAGATGACCAAAAAAATGAGCTTAATAGGTTGCATAAAGAAGGTAATGAGTTACTATCAATTACCGTTGCATCTATTAATACAGCAAGAAAAAGAATATCCAAATCCAAAAATACAAGTATATGATTTTCGTACTTCTAATTTCGTATTTCTAATTTTTAGCTATGCGAATAATCCCAGCAATAGACATCATCGACGGTAAATGCGTAAGGCTCTCTAAGGGAGATTACGACACCAAGAAGATATATAATGAACACCCATTGGAAGTTGCAAAAGAATTTGAAACCAGTGGAATCCAGTATTTACATTTGGTAGATTTAGATGGTGCGAAGTCCAAACATATTGTCAATCATAAAATTTTAGAGCAAATTGCCTCTAAAACGCATTTGAAAATCGATTTTGGTGGGGGATTAAAAACTGATGATGATTTACGAATCGCTTTTGAGTGCGGTGCCCATCAAATTACAGGAGGAAGTATTGCCGTAAAGGATAAAGAAACCTTTACTGGTTGGATTGAAAACTATGGTTCAGATAAAATTATCTTAGGCGCAGATGCTTTAGATGAAAAGATAGCCGTTTCAGGTTGGCAAGAAGAATCGAAAGAAGAATTGCTTCCTTTTATTCAAGCCTACCAAGAAAAGGGAATACAATACGTAATTTGTACAGATATTGGTAAAGATGGAATGTTAGAAGGTCCGTCTTTCGATTTATATAAAAAGATTATTAGCACTGTCACTTCGAGCGGAGGCGAGAAGTCTTTTAAATTGATTGCTTCTGGCGGAATATCAGCTTTTGATGAACTACCCCAATTAGCTGAAATAGGTTGCGAAGGAACCATTATTGGTAAAGCGATTTACGAAAATAGAATTAGCTTGAAGCAATTAGAGAATTATATTTTAACCACTTAATTATGGAGCATAGGTTACGAGAAGAATTTGTTCAGAATGCGCTATATCGTATAGATGAAAGCACACGAATGAACACTATTTCATTAGGTCAACTTTCAGAAGAAGATGTTTGGAAACGTCCAAACGACGCATTAAATAGTGTTGGTAATCTGATTTTGCACCTTTGCGGAAACATTACGCAATACGTTATTTCTTCTTTAGGAGAAACAGAAGATAAACGCCAACGCGATATTGAGTTTTCAACGGAATCGGGCTTTTCAAAAAAGGAACTGCATCAAAAACTTACCGAAACAGTCGAAGCTGCTAAGAGAATTATAAATGATGCTTCCATAGAACAATTAACTAGAAAAAGGGAGGTCCAAGGTTTTTATTTCTCAGGAATAGGTGTTGTTTTGCACGCTGTAGAGCATTATTCTTATCATACAGGTCAAATAGCTTTTTGGACTAAACAGTTAAAAAATACTGATTTAGGGTTCTATGATGGCATGGATTTGAATGTAAAAAATAAGTACTAAGTACTTAGTACAAAGAAATAAGCATACTATTATTTTTATGATACACTAGAAATAACGAACAATGATATTAGGAAGACCTGCGGGTACTGTGCACTTAATACTCATTACTTAATACTAAAAATGTGTTAGCAAAAAGAATCATACCCTGCCTAGATATCAAAGATGGCCGAACTGTAAAAGGGATCAATTTTGTGGATTTACGTGACGCGGGAGACCCGGTGGAGTTAGCTGAAATCTATAGCAAAGAAGGTGCAGATGAGCTTGTTTTTCTTGATATTTCAGCTACAGAACAAAAACGGAAGACTTTGGCTGATTTGGTGTATAAGGTTGCCGAAAAAGTAAATATCCCATTTACGGTGGGTGGTGGTATATCGTCTGTAGAAGATGTTGATGTCTTATTGCAAAATGGCGCAGATAAGGTTTCTATTAATTCATCGGCAGTTAAAAATCCGCAGTTGATTAATGATTTGGTGGGCAAATTTGGTTCGCAGTGCATTGTTATTGCTATTGATGCAAAACAGATTGATGGCCAATGGGTGGTTCATCTGGTCGGAGGTAAAGTCCCAACAGAATTGAATTTATTTGATTGGGCAAAAGAAGTAGAAGAAAGAGGTGCAGGAGAAATCTTATTTACTTCAATGGATAATGACGGTACGAAAGACGGATTTGCAAATGAGGCACTGGCGAGACTATCTGCGGAATTGAATATTCCCATTATAGCCTCAGGTGGCGCGGGTAATATGCGCCATTTTACGGACGCTTTTATCAAAGGGAAAGCAGATGCAGCCTTAGCTGCAAGTGTTTTCCACTTTAAGGAAATAAAAATTAAAGAGTTAAAAAAAGAATTGCGGGAAAATGGAATTCCTGTAAGATTATAATGAGATACTAGTTGTTTTTGGTTCTACAGGTATAGCCTTGTAATGAGCAACCATCAGCGAAGAACTATCAACGAGTAACAAATAACAAAACCATGAAAATAGATTTTAATCCTCCAACTTGGGGGGAGTTAACGGGAGGTTTAGTTCCAGCAATCATTCAAGATGTGCAAACCAAGAGTGTTTTGATGCTGGGTTATATGAACCAAGAAGCACTCGCCAAAACCCAAGAGACTAAGAAAATAACCTTCTTTAGTCGTTCTAAACAACGTTTATGGACTAAAGGGGAGGAGAGTGGCAATTTTCTAAACCTGGTAGATATCAAAAACGACTGTGATAAGGATGCTTTATTGGTTTTAGTACACCCTAGTGGGCCTACTTGTCATACCGGTAGTGACACCTGTTGGAAAGAAGAGAATAGCTCAAATTTCGGATTTTTATCACAATTAGAATCCATTATTGAACAACGCAAAAAAGAGGCTTCAAAAGATTCCCCCGCAGATCAGAATGATCATTCTTACGTAGTATCATTATTTAAAAAGGGCATCAACAAAATTGCGCAAAAAGTAGGCGAGGAGGCTGTTGAAACGGTTATTGAAGCCAAAGATGCTAATGATGAGCTCTTTGTATCAGAGAGTGCAGATTTGCTTTTTCATTACCTCATTCTTTTACAAGCAAAAGGCTTTACGCTAAAAGATATTGAGGCTGAACTAAAGCAAAGACATAAATAATTGATAAAAGTAAAAATGCCACGATCCTAAGATCGTGGCATTTTCAAAATTAGCTTCGTAGTAGTAGCAATAACAACTTTTTTCAGCATGCTATTTACGGGTGATCATAGTTTTAGATTGCTAAAAAAATAGCACCCTAACAACCCATAAGACCATAAGAAAATATAAGATCTTCATCAACTTTTTCCCCTTTCGAATTTTCAGCCGATTCCCATTCCCCCGGCATATTGGTAATTAGCTCCATCATTTTTTTATCGACTTCCGGATAACCAGAATGATTATCGATGCGTACATTGGCGATACTCCCATGCTTCGTCACCGTAAAGTATAGTTTCGCAGGACCTAACTTTTTCTCGTTTACATCAGCAATTGCTGCCTTACTATTTGCTCTTAGATAGGCAATAAGTGCTTCCTTACCCTTTACATATACCGCCTGTTTCTCTGGAACAATCGTGATATACGGATTAGCATATTCATTTTCCAACATTCCACTAATGGCATTAACCTTTTTAAAGTCGGCACGAATTGAAAAATTTGAAGAATAATCTAAGGTTTGCAAGAGTTTTAACTGTGCTTCATTGAACTCTTTACGATATCCTAATTCATGAATAGCTGACGGATTTTCATTTTTAACAACCGTAATATTTACGGAATTTAAAGAGACCATTCCTTGCAGTTCCTCCGCATAAAAAAAATCGTGAATCGATCTGGCATTATCGAATTTTTCTTTTGTGATAGCTCTGAACCTAGTGCCTACATCATATAAGAATTTAGGAGGGGTTTTCTTGTTTTCCGTTTTTGCAATTGGTTTATTGGTAACAAGATTATGACTAAGGCTTGTTTCTGAATCGTTCCAATTTACAAGTCCGAAGGCTGTCAAGCCAAAAGCAGTAAGTACTGTACAAAAAATTAAAATACGTTTTTTCATATCTGAATTTGTTTTAAAGAACCCTTACGAGTTCATGATTAATTTCTTTCCAAAGCTAACGCCGATAGCTGCTACAGTGTGTATATGAAGTGTAAAATGATGTAAATATTGTGTAAATCATTATCAATTTACCCTTAATTCAAATAGCTTTGTAACATGCCTTATAAACTTTATAAGATCACGCTTATCCTATGTATCTTCCTAGGGGTGCTTTTTTCTAAGGCTACTGCTCAAGAAGCCTATGAAGAAAAAAGTATTGATGTGGCACTCCGCATGATTGGTCATCAATTGTTACTCCATTCCAATGATAGTACTTCTCGTGTATTGCCAATTAGCAAGCATAATGATGCGTATAACATTCAATTTGAATCGGCTTTTGCATTCGAACCCGTGCAGTTAGTTACGACAATTGATAGTGTCATTAGTGCCGCAGCTATTGCAAGCACCTACATTGTTGAAGTGGAACACTGCGAAACAGGCGAAGTGATTTATAGTTTTAAAATAGATGAATTAGAACAATCTGATATTATTCCCTGCGGAAGAAGATTACAACCCAAAGCCTGCTATAGGCTTTTATTTACCTTTTTAGAAACGACAGCGGTTGATTCCAATATCCTTCCTGTTGCTTCAGGTAAGGGTACTGGGTATTATGGTACGCTAACTATACTTTTATTGGGAATAACTGGTTTAAGCTTTTTTCTTTGGAAAAGATGGAAAGCTTCTAAAGTCGATCCCAATTTGATTCCTTTAGGCGAATATCATTTTGATAAACGAAACACCGAACTTTTAATCAATCATCAGAAAATAGAACTAACAAGCAAAGAGGCGGACTTACTACTTTTACTTTATAACACCGTCAATACTACTGTTGAACGAGAAGTGATACTAAATAAAGTTTGGGGTGATCAAGGCGATTATGTTGGCAGAACCTTAGACGTCTTTATATCTAAATTACGGAAGAAACTTGAAGCAGATTCAAGCGTTAAAATCGCAAATATTCGTGGTGTCGGCTACAAACTCGTCATGGAGGTTTAGGTTTTAGCCTTCCACATGCGCAGTGCAAAACCAATCATAGCGACCAGAAAAATGACCAACATGGCATCATGTAACCAATAGGGTTGTGCGCCTTCAAAATCTCCTTGCACGCGTGCAACATAGGTAATAGTCATTACAAGAGCGACATAATAGAAGTAAAGCAATTGAAAGGGGCGCTTCAAGCGATGTAAGATAAAAGGAGCAACTACAATCATCAAATAGGCCAAAGCCCCACCGAGTAATTTGACAGGTACTAGTTGAATATCGTTCAAATAAATATTGAGCGCCAAGAAAGCAAAATGAATGACATGTAATACTGCAAAGAGTTTGATAAAATGCCGAACTTTTAAGTTTTTACCCAACACCAGGGGGAATGTCATGGCGTAACTATAGAAGGTATATAGAAACACTACGGCGGACAATCGCCCAGAATAACGCGCCGCATATTGAAAGGTTTCTTCCCATTCGGGATGAAGTAAATAACAGCCTATTAAGATCAGAAACTCAAGGGCAACACCGATAAGGAGAAGTTTATTGAAGGAAGTATTCACAAAGGATGGTTTTGGTTCTAAGGACTAAATATATCAAAATTAGATTTCTAAATGCTTCTTTGAAAAAGACCTGTGCTTTTTATCCTATCTTTAGGATGCCATCTTATTTTTCAATCAATAGATTTCTGCTTTTGTAGCAATATAATTAAATAGCAATACATCAAATGAAAACGAAAATTAGCATTTTAGTCATAATCGCCGGCCTTTTATTGGGTTTTACGAAATATGAAGCTGCAAAGGTTTCCAAAATAGAAAAAGGAATGATCAAAGTAGCTATCTTTTACTCGCAAGAAGAAGGTAGTACTTTTGATTTAGACTATTATACGAAGAAACACATGCCTATGGCAGCTGGGCTGTTTGGTGAAAAGCTCAAGGCGATGGTCATCGACAAAGGACTCGGAGGCGGGGCGCCTGGTTCTGAGGCACCTTATGTCGCTATTGGCTACTTCTATTTTGCCGATCTGGCGACTTGTCAAAGTGAAATGAGCACACACGGTGAAACTCTTCGAGCCGATGTGCCCAACTATACGAATATTAAACCCATGCTGCAGATTAGTGAGGTTGTTCGTGTAGATTAGAGGTTTTAGTTATGATCATGTACTTAATGTGGCATTATCACTTATATACTATGGATAACGCCAAGTGGTAGTTGGAGATGAGTACGGCGTTGCCTCTTTAGGTATTAGTTATTTCAGCAAGAAGTCTCGCACGTTTTAAGTTTTCATCGTTTTCAATCTCAAATATTAATGGTTGAATTTTTCCTTTACGCCTAATTACTAAATTTTGATTTCTGAATCCATCAGTTTTATTTTTAAAACCAACGCTTTTTATTAGTTCTATCTTATCAATTTGACTTGGCGTCAAATCTTTTTTTATAAATCCAAACACCGAAGTGGTTTGTATTTTATTTAGGCTTTTATCAAATCTGATTTTTTTTAAAAAACGTCGGTAAGAAATAAATTGTGACAATATTGTTAGAATAAAAAGTAAGACAGGTCCAAGTACGGAAATTTTATTAATGAAGGTCTCAGGGCTCTTACTCATTAAAAATCCAAAAAAAACGCATATTACTAGCGATAGTATTAATGAACTGAAAAATGGCTTCAAACTCTTAAAATTCTCTATTTCCATATATATTTTTGTTTTTTAGAATTTAAGTAGTCCTGAACCATAGCTACTATTGTAATACATTATTTTTTATTAGCAAGCGGAAATGTAATTCCGAGCGCAAATGCTCCAGCATACTGTTCGACAGCAGGTTGAAAATAATAGGAAAACCCTAAATCAATTGTATTGTTTTTTCCTAATTCTAGTCCTAACGACAAAGGAATGTGATAAACAATTCCGCTTTTGTCTATATTATCAAAAGCCGTTAAGGTTTCAAATTTTCCAATAGAAGTACCAATTCCAATTTCTACATAAGGTGCTACCCAAGGTATAGGTGCTCTAACTCTTGCTTTCCCTCCCAGTAAAAGTGCTTTTGATTCCGCTTTTTCATTGGTTGGATTATCATCGAGGTCTTTCCCATTTGAGCTTGTCAAAATAAAACCTGCATAAGGTCTGAATTCAATCCAAGAAGCAGCTTTAAGTACTAGTTCACCTTGTGCAAAAAATCCATCATCTACAACTTCGTCAACACTATTATTGGGAGTGCTCAGTCCATATCCAATTTGAGCATGTATTGATTTTTCTTTGATGAATTGTGCTTCAACTATATTTGAAGTCAAGGCGATTAGTATAAATAATAGTGTTATTCTCATAATGTGTGATACTTTCTTCGGGTAATTTTTTTACTAACCAATTTTTTTGCTGTGTCGGAAATGAGCAAAAAGATGCTCGCGCTATTATTTACTTTTTATATTTATTTGCATACCACATTAGGTGTATTATTCAATTTAGTAAGTTTATTTAAACAGTTTTTGAATTAACAATTGGATTCTTTCATAAAAAACATCACTAAACATTCCAGCGAAAAAGCTTATCAAAACAATTGAAGCTATATTGAGAGAACTTTGCCCTTTCACAAAAATAGTAGGAATTACATACGAAATTGATAAAACCATTATTCCCATAAAGAAACCAAGTATAGGAAAAGAAAAATATTTAGAATCTCTCAAAGGCTTTACATTTCTCGCATGATCCACAATTAATCTGGATACACTTCCTAAACTTCCACCAGCACCTGCTCCCAGGAATAATAAGGCCATGTATGGTAAGACTGTGATAAATGCTACATAAGAAACTCCAGGGAAGCTATAATACCAATGAACGTGTTTTAAATTTCTTATTGATTGCTCGTCTTCAAAGGTTAATTTTTTTTTTCGGGTTTAATGAATTTAACTTATTTATTAAACTTGTAGCATCTTTTTCTTTAAATACAATCTCGTTTACGATGCTTAATTCAACTTTTCTCTCAACTATTCTTACCTTCTCGGTGGCATCAATCAAAGTCAGACTTGCAATACAAAAATACCCTGAGATTATACCCCAAGTCAAAATGATTAATGAACTAAAAATACTAGATACAATCTTGTTTTTCATGTTTTATTATTTTTTGATAAAAATGACCTTGAAAATACTATGTTCTTATAATCAATATGTCTTCAAATCGGTCAGTTTATATTTTTCAATTTAAAAACCAATCCAAAAGATTTAGCGGACGTTCTATAGATACCCAAACTTAGCGTTTCGTGCCACAACCCATATTAATTACAACCATTTTTGGCAATAGTTTTTATTTTAGTAATTACTCCAATTCCAATCATAAAAGAAGATGCTGTTAAATAATTTTCAACTTTAACATTTAATTCGTGTCCTTCTTTGTTCCTAATTTCTCTTATTCCGTGTACAAAATGACTTTCTTCAGATGTAATTAATTTTTGTTCTTTTGCTTTATCAATAAGTTTACGAAAACTCATTTTTCCTTGATAAACCTTTTTTAATAAATTCTCAATAATTTTTGCCATAGAGAAAAGAGCTTTTGGTTTTTCATTTATATCAATTAGTGAAGAAATACTGATTAATTCAGCAGATATATCTTTGTCAAGTTTATCAAAATCACTTATTAGATTATTGAGATTTCTCTTTATCTCTTCAGGCAATGCTTCTTTTGATTCAATAGTTTTACGCAATTCTAGATTTAAATTTTTTAAACTATTATTTTGTTGTTGGGCAACATTTAGGAGTTGTTTATTATTACTTGCTAACTGATTATTTTTACTATTCAGAGCAATAATTTTGTTCGTATCTTTTCTTTTCTCATTTAATAAATAAACTACTAGTCCTGTAGTTAGAGCTAATATCCAATCTTCTGTTTTCATTCAATTTTTTCGGGTTAATAAATATTGCCAACGGTTGGGTTATGGTATGCATATTGCGTGATTTAAAAGAAGTGAACTTTCGATTTAGCACTTAAACCCGCTTATGCATAGGTGTTGTTGCGTGCAGCTTTTATTTCACAGGTTCTCTGTCCAAATCACTATATGGATAAATACCTTTTTCTTTTAATATTTTAAATAATTCATCACTTCCATTTTGTCTTGCATAGTCCATCTCACTTCTGAAAATTTGCATACAAAGTAAAAGATGATGTTCTCTATTTCCGATTTTAAATTTCTTTCCATTAGGTTCATATAAGTCAAAAACTAAACAAGTGTTTTCTTCATTCTCACCATTGGGCACTTCAATAGTTTCTTTTGGATTAAGTGAAGCTCGAGGTGAGTACATTCCAATTGAAGTTAAAAATCCACAAGCTTTTCTTTCAATTAGATTAAAAGGGGTTTGTTCGTCCCTATTCTCGTTATAATCATACTTTGTAAAAGCTACTAATTCATAAGTACCTAATCGATTTTTTTTAGGTCCATTTCCGGCTGGGTCTAATAATTCCATTGTCGCAAACCCAGTTCCTTTTATGTGATTTGGGAAGTAGTACATATCAACAGCTCCGCCAATGGCAAAAGGTATTATTGCGTGTCCGACTAGATTATGCATTTTTCCGAGAACATTTTCCAGTCCTTCCGATTTTAACTCATAGTCCTTTTCATGTTCTTCTTCGGTAAATTCTTTTTCAATTGACTTTTCTTTTTTGCCAAATAATCTTTTTAAAAATCCCATATTTTAATTTCAAGTTCATTTTTTAGGTTACAAATAACGGTTAGGCTAAGGTTCGTTGCTGTGATTCGTCCGAAGGACAATCCAGCAGAACCGAAAGATAGCTTTTTACCCTGAATATTGAGGAAACCTGCCTGCTGGCACGCAGGTCCGCAAGCAAAGAATTTTAGTCATTGTTAGCTACAGTCTTTTATATTTTATTTTTTCCTTACGTAACATTGTTTCAACTTTTGAAATCAAGCCTTCAGTTGTTCCATTTGCAATTAGACGTATTAGATAGTGATAGCCGATTCCAAATAGTGGTAAAAAGAGAAATTCAAAATTTTCAAATCCATCCGCAAACATTTGATAAATTCCAATTCCAAATGTCACAACAGCAAAAATTAGTGAAAACCAATATTGTATAAGAAAAGTTAGTCCGTTTATACGTTCCAATTTCAGATTACTTTCAGTTCCCTCCTCATTGGCATTCACACAGTTTAAGTTTAGACTTACTAAAGGTCCTAAATTTGGTTTAAACACAATTAATGAAACTGAATTGTAAATTTCAATTCCCCCATCATATGTGGCCTCTCCATATATATTATGTCTTTTTTTGAACATATTTTTCTTTATTTCCGAGGAAACAATTTCATTCAGTTTGGTTGCAGTTTCGAACAGTTTGTATTTTACTATTTTTTCTTTCAAAGATTCTATTGGTCAAAATTATAGCTGTCGTTGTATGGTTTTTTTTAATATCCGTATTTCGCTCGAATAATACTGTCCTTTTTTTCTTTCAGTTTTAATGGTGGTAATCCAATCGAAATTCGGTTACTATCAACATTCTTTAAATCCTTAATCATCGTTGCATATCCACCACCTTGGGCTTTATAGGTGCCATAAATTTGTGCTTCATCATTATACAGGTAATATTGGTCAATCATAGTTCCTAATATTCTTGGTGAGGCCTTTCCATTGATTACAAATTTTTTTATTTTGGGCACGAAATAGTTCATTCGTATACTATCATTTGTATGTAGCATAAAAAGCCCAATATCGACGGGGTAATCTCTTGTATGTGGGCCAACTAATTTATCTGTTGGAAAGCCAATGGTTTCAAAAATGTCAATCAATCGCAACTCGTGAACTTTGTCGATGCTATCTCGTTTAGCCACATCCGCTTCTTCAGTTCCACCACGATACAATTGGTCTATCTGTCGCATTGCAATCAGTTCATCACGAAGTTTAAAATCAGCTTTATTTTCAAAATCTTCTCGCAGTTTTTCGTACTCTGAAGCCAATTCTTGTCCAAAATCAGATGATAAGAATTCACTAAGGTTATTGTTATTCTCAAACCAATTAAATTCGACACCATTTAAAATTTGCTTTCTGGCATATTCATAAGTTATATTATACTTTTTTAGAATCGCCGAAATTTCTATAAAATTTCCAATTTCATTGTAAGTAGGGGTGTTTTTTGCTTCGCAAGATGTAAAAGCATCTTGATAAAGTTTAAACGCTTTTTCGTAATTCTTTGTTTCAAATTCCAAATCAGCCATATAGACCGTTTGGTAATAATCAACAATATAATTACAATCAGATTTTTGTTCTGCTTGACAGCTAAAAATGAAGATTGCGAGTAATATTGATAGTTTTCTCATAGTTTTTTCTCCAATATAGAATAACAGCTAACTATATGAAAAGATGCGCTGAAAATAAGTTGTTACTTTTCATGAAAAATACAATAAGTGCATTGTTGCCAGTAGTGTTTATTCATACATTTCAGGTGTCACATCAATTTTTAAAATGAACACTCCATTTTTATCCCTATAATTATACACCATTGTCACTTTGTTTTCTTTGTAATCTTTCATATCCGGATTTGTCTTCACATTGTTCACTACGTTAGGTTGAATATATGCTCTCATCTCCTCTATATTAACTTTACTTTTTTCTAAATTGAGTAACGTGTAATTATACTGAAAAACATTTTCAGGCAGTGCAACTGCGTTATCAAGTCTTGTGTTTTTATCAACCATTATTGGGCAGTTTTTATTTATCTCGCTGGCAGCTTTCATCATCGCTTGGTCAAAAGAATTAGAACTATTGAATAACATTTTAACTCCAAAAAATGAGATTCCGAATGCAATGATGCCAACAATAAGCGGTATAAATTTACTTTTTTTCTTCCCTATTGTTTCCGTCTTTTCCGATTCTTTTAGTTCGACTTTCGGTAATTCATACCCACATTGTGAGCAGTATTTTGCTAAATGGGAATTGATTTTATCACAGTTGTTACAAATTTTGTCTGTCATTTTCTTTTTAATATTCGGTTTGGTTGTATTTATGAGCGACGTCCGCTGGCAGGGATACACAGACCATTCGTTTTAGCCCTAAAGTCCGCATTACGTTTTGGTATTGTTGTACTCAGTATTTTTTTTCAGCATTTTAATTAGAGTTAGAATACTTTCCGCATTCGTTTTATTAAACGTTTTACCCAACTCATCAAAGTCCTTTTGTTCCGCTTTCCGTATACCGAGTTCGCGACAGACATTATCAACTAACTCAATATCATCTAAGTCCCAAAGTCCATAATTTTCATAAATATCATCTTCAGGATACATCGTGTAATTTTCAATTCCAATTATTTTTTTTGTCTCATTATAGAAAACTTCAACATGTTCCTTTTCAAATCCTTTTTGAATCAGTTGCGCAATATATTCGTCTTCCTTTAGCTTTGGTCTCTCCATGTTGTTATTAAGCACTTTTTTTCTCTCCTTCTTATCTCGATAATTTATGAAAAGAGAGAAGAGAATTATTATTATTCCAACAATGAAAAAAGTTTCTTTCATATTGAGTACAACAATTAGATATAGCCATTAATTATATCCTTGTTATAAAATCCCCATAAACATAGCACTTTTAAAAAGCAGAAAAAACTTACTCCTTAATTACTTATACATAATTTTTAACAAGAATACATCTTATAACTATTGACTAAAATCATGTAATAAAAGCGCCAAATTTGATTTTAAAACTTCGTTATTATGAACTTTAGCTACGCCGGTACGGGAGTATCACAGATAGGAGAGGAGCAAGTTATATCAAAACAAAAAAGACGGTTTAAAGAGAAATTAGAAATATTAATTAACTTTAGAGAACTGGACTAGGGCTTTTCATAGGAGCCATTGTTATGTGCTGGCTTTATTTAATTTGTTTTCCATTCCGTAAATCAATTCTCGGAAGTTTTGAAATCCACCAAGATTTAATTTTTCTGGTCGTCTTTTATCTCCAATTAGGAATAATATTATTCCTATTATTATTGGCAAAGTTAACCACCAATTAAAACTCCAAATCCACCAAACTCCAATCATTGCAAAAATTCCGACAAACATAATATTTCGTCCAATCCGAGATAATTTATGCGACTTAAATTCAAATTCCGTCATTGTTCCTGGTGCAATTCTATTCACTTCATCAATCAATAGTCCACCATATTTTAGAAAAAAAGGATTTATTTCAGAACTCGGTTTTAATTCAGTCGTGTCAGCTCCTTTTTCAGTCAAATTCTGTTTTAGTGTTCTAAATATTGACGCAGTTTGACAATTCTGCCCTAATAGTTTAATTGGCTCAATATTTTCCCTTTCAGCGTGTTTAGAGATGTATTCACAAAAGTCAGATACAGTTCTTTTATCTTCATTTATTAAAATGTCTTCCAATTCCGAAAGTGGTCTATCAATTTTAAATTCTTCGTGATAGATTTTAGCCAATTTTTTCGGATTTACTAAATCACACGCATCTCGCCAATCAAAGATTGAACTTTCAAAATTAAAGTCCATTCCCTTAACAACAACTGGGTCAAATTCAATTGCGAATTGATATTGAGAAATCAACATCTGAAATATGTCGTCTTTACTATATTTCATTTTTTGCTCGATGTTTCTTCAGCTTGCACATAACAATAGAATATAGTCATAAGCAATATCCACCTTTTAAAATTCCCATAAACATACCGTTTTTATAAAGCAGAAAAAACTTACTCCATAATTAATTATACATAGTTTTTAACAAGAATACGTCTTATAACTATTGACTAAAATCATGTAATAAAAGCACCAAATTTGATTTTAGAGTTGCGTGTTTCAAACTTTAGCTACACAGATAGGAGAAGAGCACGTTATATTAAAACAAAAAAGGTGGTTTAAAGGCAAAAAGAAAATATTAATTAACTTTAGAGAACTGGACTAAGGCTTTTCATAGGACACGTTGTTGTGTGTAGTTATTTCACGCTTCGGACAGTAAAAACTTTCCTGTGAATTCGTTCATTGTTATTTCGTAATTTTCAATTTCTTTCAAGGTTTCTAGTAGAATTTGTAACTCTCCATCTGCAATATTTTTCAGTTTCTTTTCCGATAAATCTTTATAATGAACAAAATGATTTACTAATTCATTATGAATTGTATTTTTTTGAATTGGAACAACTAGGGATTGAAGCCTAATAATAGTTTCATTTATATATTCGATTAGATGTTTTGTGCTATTTATTGATTTCAAAAGTTTGATTTTTGAATCTGGTTCGTCAATAAGTTCAGAACTATCATATAATGGTTTATATCTATTTGTCATAATCAGTTTGATTTTTGACTTCCAACTATCAATTAAGTGTGTTGGTAAAATGTCGGGATATTTTCTTGAAATTTTAGATAATAGCTTAATGTAAATATCATTTAGTTGGTCCAAATGAGATTGTGTAATTACTCTATTGTGAGCTTCTTCTCTTCTTATTAGATTAAGATTGTCAATCAAATTTTCAAAATCAGGTTTTTTATCAAATAGGGTTTTGAAATTTGGCCAATAAGTTGTGATTATTTTTTTTAGTTGCAGAATATATGTGTATTCTATTAGCACATTTCCATCTGTTATTTCAAACCCAAATTGATTTTTGTAAGTGTCTTTAATACTTTTACCAAGCTTATTGTCAAGTGTTAAGTTCCACCAATCAGTACCATATTTTTTAGAAAGAACATCCTTAATAACTTCCCGAAATGTTATTTCAATTTCTGAAATTATTTTTTTAGCAATTCCAAGGCGATAATCATTTGTGTTTTCCTGAAAGATTGTTGATTTCATCCAATCGATAGAATTTCCTGTTCCAATCTGTTCAGCACTTTCTTTTGAGGATAGAGCATATAATAATTCAACATCATCTTTGTCGTAAGCTCTCGCAGCATAATATCTAAATCTAATTCCTTCGTACGGGTCATCTCTGAAAAATCCATTAAAGAATCCCATTATAGTTGCAATCTCTATTTTTATATCTGTTGAGTTCTCTTTATGCGGATAAAATTCACATACGAGTGAATCTTCATTCATTAAGTTTATATCCTTGACTCTGATTTTTTGTTTAGAGCCATTCAGTTTGTCTAAATTTTCTAAACCAAGTTTTATGGTCTTAATTATATCTGTAAGTTTTATTTCTACAGGTTTTTCTGTTTGTGAAGTTTTAGATTTGCAACACTTTTTATATTTTAAACCACTTCCGCAATAACATTTTTCGTTTCTTCCTATTTTCATTTTGTCGGTTGGTCATAATTACACACAACTTGTTATATGAATACTAAAATAGTCGAATAAACATTTAAGTGCCCGGATAAAGACACTTTCATAGTTTATTTATCTAAAAGCTAATCATTCAATTTACCTAAAAACACATTTACCTTGGGGTTGATGGGATTGCCCGCAGAACGACGCATAACCACAACTTGACCCGCATGCCATAGGGCGTCTTCAATGGGACCATTAATGCCATTCCAAAACGGGTAACTTACAACACCATTCTTGCTTTCAAAAATGATATTATGCTCTCCTAAATCGGTGCTAGCTGCAAAAAGTACGCTTGCTTCTTTTAAATTTTCTAAGGTTTTGCGACGCTGCTTATGCGGCGCGTA
>CALDYU010000003.1 GCA_937944485.1 uncultured Flavobacteriaceae bacterium
ATATGGTTTCAGGATTATCCCTTACAGGAGATCGCGTAGGTAGCATGAGTTCTTGGATCATTACGGATGATCAAGGAAAGATTCTTGGTCTGCCACCAACTCTTGATGCCGTTCAAGGTGTTGACTTCGATGGTGCTGGTGCAGGTACTTGTTTTATTTATTACTTACGCTACGAAGAAGGATTAATGGGGCTTGCTCCTGATGCAAACATTGCTAACATCACTGGTACATTCGACCTTTCTAATAGTGTTGAAGTAGTGCGTAATCAACCGGAAGCCGGTGAATTAGTAGGAGGACCTTATACTTTTGAAGTAGATGGAAGTGCGGATAACGTTACCGATATTGATTTAATTGGAAATCGTGCAGGAGCAAACAGTAGTTTCGTTATAACCGATGAAAATGGGGTCATTTTAGGCTTACCACCTTCATTAGATGCGGTTCGCGGTGTAGACTTTGATGCTGCTGGTGAAGGTACTTGTTTTATCTATCACTTAAGATATGAAGACGGATTAACAGGTCTAGAGCCTGAATCAAATCTTGGTGATCTAATGGGATGCTTTGATCTTTCCAATAGAATAGAAGTAATTCGAACAAAAGCAAGTAGTGGTAAAGGCGGGGTTCGACTATTTCCACTGCCAGCTTCGGAGGTATTAAATATTTCTTTAAACGCTACTACATTCGGAAAAAGCGATGTGAATGTACTGATGGTAGACCTTGCAGGGAATACTATTCGGAATAGTGTAAATAAAGTAATTGATAATGGTGTTTCATTGAACGTACAAACGGTACCTTCTGGACTATACATTATCAAAATAAGCAATCAAGAGGGTAAATCTATTTCTAAAAAAGTAATAATAAGATAATCCCCCATAGTTTTAATGATTGAAACCGCCTTAGAGAATCTTCTAAGGCGGTTTCTTTCGTTACTGTACTTATATTAATTAAAAAAGCCTTGCATAATTATGCAAGGCTTTCCAATTTTATATCATAAATACTATTTCCAGGAATCAATTTTATCCATATCTTCAAAAGTATACGACCCTATCTGTTCTTTACGATGTTTAAAGATGACAAAGGTAAGTACGATAAGAAGTATATAAGAGACTAATATTAATACTCCCAAAGGTAAAAAGGTACTGGGCATAACGTATTGTTCATAATCACTATAAGTAGAAAGTACATATACCGATTCTCCAATTTTGTACATGTAAACCAATAATAATAAGTATAGTAAATATTCTAAATTACGCATTTGCGGATCTGTTAATTCATGTTCGCTTATTTTAAACCAAATCACATAGAGGTACGTAAAATGAACCAGCGTTAGCAGTGGGAAAATATAATTGCTTAGTTTAAAAAAATAAAAATTACTAGTATAAGGACCGTAAAAATTAAACACAATCACTAATAGTAACAAAAAAGCGGATAGGGCAATACCCGGTTTCGGCGATATTATTTTTGAAATGAACTTCATAAAATTGGTCGGTCAGGGGAATGGTAGACCCATTGCAAGGTTTAAAACGAGAGGATATTTCGTTTATTTAAAATATTCGATAAAGTGCGAAAATTGTTGAGAAAATAGCATTTTATGTGGTGTAATTGCCTATTAGTTATTCGATTAACAACTTTCACACTTACCAAAATTGAAGAAAATTACGACATCCACATTTTTTTATTCGCGCTGCGAGCCAACACTATTAGCAATATTGCAACAATAATAATAGTAATTGGCATAAACATTGCCGAATTACCCATGACATCAAAAGTATCACTCATAAAAAATAGATATGTTTGTTGGCCAATAACACCAAGTAACGATATCACCAATACCATGGCAGCCCATTTCTTCCGCAATAATAACCCAATACACCCTAAGGCACCAGCGAAAACAGCAATAGCAAAAGCGCCAGTAACCCATGCAGGGCGCGCTTCATATAATGTACGTTCTCCTTCAGACAAAAGGGCAAAAGCTTCTTCTGACATATAGGCTTCCCCTAAATAAGCCAAAACCCCCATTAAATTCCATAATAAGGCCACAATACTAACTATCCAAAACCAGATAGGCGGTTTAATTTTTTCATTGGTCATAATTCGATTCTTTTAGTTGGTTTATCCAATCAATTTACAAAAAATCTTAAAAATCAAATATAAATTGATCAATCGGCAAGAAAACATTCGTACGGCAACGCTGTTTTTTTCAATAATTATATGCAATTTTAAACCATGGGTAAGCGACAATTTTTCTATCTCGTACGATTACAGTTTTTGGGTTTTCGATACAGTGGTTGGCAAAAGCAACCAGGCCAAAAAACCATTGAACAAATGTTAGCGAAAACCCTTAAATTCGTTTTGCCAGATAATGATTTTAAAATTTTAGGTGCGGGGCGAACCGACGCAAAGGTTTCTGCTCTTGATGCGGCTTTCGAATTATTTGCAGCCAAACCATTAGAAAATACGTCCCAATTTATAGAGCTATTCAATAAAAATCTGCCCTCTGATATACGCATTGTGAGTATTGATACCGTAGATCAGAAATTTAATATCATTCAAAACAGTAAAATAAAAGAATATGTGTATTTGTTTTCTTTCGGAGAAAAGAACCACCCTTTTTGTGCCCCATTCATGGCAAACATTTTAGAAGATTTACATCTTGACCTGATGATGGAAGCCACCAAATTATTTGTCGGAACTCATGATTTCGCAGCGTATACTTCAAGAAAGCAAACACATACCATAACCACTCGCAAAATTGATCTTTGCGAGATTAGACCAAATACGATATTAGAGGCGAATTTTTTACCTGAAAAAAGTTATGCATTGCATGTTAAAGGGAAAGGCTTTATGCGCTATCAAATTCGCATGATCATGGGAGCATTAATACAATTAGGCAAAGGAGAACTGACCATAGATGATCTTAGAAATTCTCTAAAAAAAGATACGAATGTTCAAATTAGTTATGTGGCCCCAGGTTCTGGATTATTATTACGAGAGTTAGTATTTGACTAGTGTTTTCTTAGGCGTCTTTATTTTTTGTACATTGTTATTAAAGAAGCTCTTAATGTCTTATTGGCTGTACATTCTTTTAATAGTTCTCGCAATCTATGTAGGCGTGAGCGTGCTTTTGTATTTCTTACAGGATTTTTTACTGTTTAAACCAGAGAAACTAGCAGACGATTTTCAGTTTCATTACGAAAATCAAGAAATTCAAGAATATAATGTTGAAACGCGAGATGGAGCTATTATTAATGGTTTGCATTTTAAATTAAAACAACCTAAAGGAGTTGTGTTTTATTTAAAAGGAAACTCTAAAAGTATTAAGGGGTGGGGTAAATTTGCTGTTGATTTTACGCGACATGGCTATGATGTTATCATGGTTGATTATAGAGGCTTTGGCAAAAGTACCGGTCAACGATCTCAAAAAGCCGTAAAAAGAGATCTGCAAGTAGTTTATAATAAGATTAAGGAAAATGTAAATGAAAAGTACATTATACTTTACGGACGCTCATTAGGTTCAGGTTTCGCTACCAAATTAGCATCCATGAATCACCCTAGAATGTTGATACTAGACGCTCCTTATTATAGTTTGAATAAAGTGGCGAAACGTTATGCGCCATTCATGCCATTATCGATACTCATTAAGTTTCCAATGCCAACCTATAAATGGCTCAAATACGTGCAATGCCCCATACACATAATTCATGGTACCGATGATAAACTAATACCTTATAAAACAAGTGTTAAGCTCTCTAAAATTAAACCGAAATTAACAACATTGCACTCAATCATTGGCGGCGGACATAAGAATTTAAATACTTTTGAATACTACCATAAAGTCTTAGAAGAAATTATTACTACCAAACCAAAAAAAGTAAATCTCGAAGGCTCAAGTATAGATGTAAAACATAGTACAACCCAGAAGCATGCATAAATGGTTAAAAATTGGGCTTGCGCTTGTATTGCTCTACATGATACTACTTTTTTTGACGTATTTATTTCAAGAAAAGTTAATTTTCTTACCTACCAAACTCTCTAAAGAATATGTATTCGAGTTCTCACAGCCTTTCGAAGAGTTTTTTCTTACCACAGATGATGGTGCTTCTTTAAATGCAGTACATATTCGAAATAATTCAGTCAAGGGCGTTGTTCTTTACTTTCACGGTAATTCAAGAAATATTAGCAGTTTAAAAGAAGAGGCCGATTTAATCTCTAGAAGAGGATACGATGTCATATTTATAGATTACAGAACCTATGGCAAGAGTACTGGTGTGTTGAGCGAAAAAGCAATTCATAGTGACGCCCAACTTTTTTATGATTATGCTTTAAAACACTACCAAGAAGATGAAATAATACTTTATGGTCGTTCCCTAGGCTCGGGTATTGCCACGCGATTAGCCGCCAAAAATAAGCCTCACAAATTAATTTTAGAGTCCCCCTTTTCAACGGCTATTGATGCTGGAAAACACAGGTTTCCCTTTTTTCCTGTTTCATGGTTTTCTAAATATCATTTTCTTTCCACGACTTACGTGCAAGAAGTAACCTGTCCGATCTTTATTTTACACGGGACAGATGATAGCGTTATTCCTTATAAATTAGGAAAAAAATTATACGGTTCAATTCCCGGTACGCGGAAAAGGATGTTTCCAATTGCAGGAGGGGGGCATAACAACCTTAAAGATTTTGATAGCTTTCACAAGGGAATTAAGGAGGTGCTGAACTAAAGTTTATTCAAACAAACCCAATGATAAATAGCGATCTCCACGATCACATATTATAGATACAATAGTGCCTTCATTTAAAGTTTCTGCCAATCGAACAGCAGCCACAGCCGCTCCTCCGCTACTCATCCCAGCAAAAATACCCTCTTCCTCAGCCAAGCGTCTCGCCATACGGCGAGCTTCCGCTGCACTGACTTCTATTAGTTGATCTACTTTGCTTGGGTTAAAAATTTTCGGCTGATACGGTATAGGCCATTTGCGTATACCTGGAATTTTTGACCCATCTTTTGGCTGCACGCCGACAATTTTAATATCAGGATTTTGTTCTTTCAAATATGTTGATGTGCCCATTATCGTACCTGTTGTGCCCATTGCGGAAACAAAGTGTGTCAATGCACCACCTGTATCCTTCCAAATTTCAGGTCCTGTAGATGCATAATGCGCTTTCCAATTGTCATTGTTGGCGAATTGATTGAGCATAAAACAATCTTCATTTTTAACTTTGTTTTCTGCATAATCTCGGGCACCTTCAATACCATCTGGATGCAAGGTAACCTTTGCGCCATAGGCGCGCATCGTCTGCACCCGTTCTTTTGTAGCGTTCTCAGGCATGACCAATTCTATTTTCAAGCCGTAAATACCCGCTATCATCGCTAAAGCTATACCTGTATTACCGCTAGTAGCCTCTATAAGTTGCGTGCTTTTATCGAAATCTCCACGAGCCAATCCGTTTTTAATCATATTATAAGCAGCCCGATCTTTGACACTTCCACCAGGATTATGGCCTTCTAGTTTAAAATATAAGCTAACATTCTTGTTGGTATTTATTGTTTTTGAAACTACTAAGGGCGTATTGCCAATTACATCTAATAAATTATAAGGCATTTGATTGTTTTTTTATTTTAATTTCAGGATTATGAAACACTATAGAATTGGCAGCTACGGAAGAGGTTAACCACGCATTACCTCCAATTACAGAGTTCTCTCCAATAATTGTTTCGCCTCCTAATATAGTAGCATTGGCATAAATAGTAACATTGTTTTCTATAGTAGGGTGCCGTTTCATTTTTTGCTGTGTTTTTTTAACAAATAAACCACCTAAAGTCACTCCCTGATATATTTTAACATGATCTTTAATAACTGCCGTCTCGCCTATAACTACCCCAGTACCATGATCAATATGAAAAGATTTGCCGATTACTGCCCCAGGGTTGATATCGACCCCCGTTTGTCTGTGAGCATATTCGGTCATCAATCTAGGAACTAAGGGAAAACCAACCTTATATAGCTCATGAGCGAGTCGATAAATGGCAATTGCATAAAAACCAGGATACGCCATATAAACTTCTTCAATAGAAAGTGAGGCAGGGTCGCAATTAACCGTGGCTTCTGCGTCTAAATTCAGTTCCTCTAAAATTTTAGGTAATTTGTTCACATAATTTTGCCACACTTTTTTACAGGGCTTTTCCGTTTGCCAACAAGCCAAGGCTACCAGTTTGTCAAATTCATTTTCTAATACTTCTAAGTTCGAAGCAACTGGTGTTTCAATATCAAACAGTGTATAAAAAAGGGTATTCGCAAATACCTCTGTTCGTTCTTTAAGTGCAAATCTTAAGTTGGGTTGCTTCTTATGCTTTTTTATTTTTGCAATGATCTCTTTTTTATCCATAGATATAATAGACTACTAATAATAAACAATATTACAGGATTGATTTTTTAAATTGGTTAACTTTAACTGAAATTTATAAGGCTTCATTCACTTGCAAAACCACGTAATTATTCCTGAGGTTTTTTCTTTTTTAAAAAAACTAGAAAAAAATAACAACCGCGATTGGTTTACCCAGCATAAAAAGGAGTTTAAAGCCTTAGAAGGTGGCATGAAATCCTTCTTTAACGCACTAGGCGAGGAAGTAAAAACTCATGATGACATTGAACGCGTTAAGATTTTTAGAATTTACCGAGATGTGCGCTTTTCAAAAAATAAAACCCCATATAAAATAAACTTCTCTAGTTCTTTATCAAGAGCAGGAGCAAAATTACGTGGCGGCTATTATATTCATATTGAGCCGAATAATGCCAGTTTTATTGCCACCGGATTTTGGGGACCCGAAAAAGAAGATTTGCTTCGTATTCGAAAAGAGCTAGAACTGGATGCTTCTGAATTTCGTGCAATTATTGGAGCCAAAAAGCTCAAAACTATTTGGGGAGATTTAGTGGGTGAGGAAGTAAAAACGGCTCCTAAAGGTTTTGATAAAGCACATCCCAATATTGATTTGATCAAAAAAAAGCAGTTTATTTTTACCAAAAAATTCTCCGATCAGGAGGTCTTAGAGAGTGAATTTATAAGTGAAGTAAATAAATCATTTATAGCAATTCGCCCATATTTTGATTTAATGAGCGATATTTTGACCACCAATCTTAACGGAGAATCACTCTTGGGTTAAACTTTCTATTTACGCAATTTTATAGTTTAAGGGTTTTTATAGTTAAAGATCATTACTTCCTCTATAATAATGGCTCATGTTTTCTTTAACACGTTCAGTTTTGAAAACATTTTTTTACTGCCTTCCGTTTTCAATATGGCTTGCATCTCTCCAAATTCATTGAATAAATAAGGTAATTCTTGGGTCATATCATACATCATCATCGTCGTACTATTTTTTAAACTACGATCTATTGCATTTGGAGTAGTGGGTTTATCATATATCAAATTGAAAGCATGCAAAAAAGTAACATGACTAACTACTTTTCTTTGAACAATATCGATCTTTTATAAACTAGAAAAGCTATTTTTAAAAGAATTTAAAGAGCATTCTATGAAATTCGGAAAAGTAGAGCAGCCAGAACTTGTTGATTTTACAATGCCAGAAGATCATCCAGACACTAAAGTGGTATTGGACAATATAAAAGAAAAGGGGCAGCTCAATGTTTATGTTGGATGCGCTAAATGGAACCGAAAGGATTTAAAGCAATTCTATCCTAGAGGCACAAAAGATGAATTGGCCTACTACGCAACACAATTTAATTGTATTGAGTTGAATGCCACTTTTTATCGCATATTCCCCGTGGAAACCTATCAAAAATGGCATGATAAAACCCCAGAAAATTTCAAATTTTTTCCTAAAATTGTTCAGAATGTCAGTCATTTACGTCGTTTAAATGACCAAGCTTATCCTATTTTAAAGGAGTACCTTAATACCATTGCGCACCTAAAAGAAAAATTAGGAACGATATTTCTTCAAATGCACGGAAATTTTGGTCCTAAAAATTGGGATAGAGTAGTGCGCTTTGTGGAATATTGGCCTAAGGAATTTCGTTTAGCAATGGAATTTCGTCACACCGATTGGTTTAATGATGAAAAAGTGGCGCAAGAATTATATCACCTTCTTAAAGAACATAATATCTCAAACATCTTAGTAGACACTGCTGGAAGACGTGATATTTTACATATGCGCTTATCAAATACTGAGGCTTTTATTCGTTACGTAGGCGCCAATCATTCAACGGATTATACCAGACTAGACGATTGGGTATCGAGAATTACCAACTGGACGAATAAAGGATTAAAAAACATACATTTCTTTGTGCACCAAAACATGGAATTAGAATCTCCTTTACTGTCTACGTATTTCATAAAACAACTAAATGAAAAATTAGGAACCGAACTTATTATCCCCAAAACGCTTCACAATACTAGCGATACTTTGTTTTAGCCTTTTTGAATCTCTGCTGCAACCGCTTCAACTTCGTCTAGCACACGAAGTAAATTACCTCCCCATAGCTTTTCAATTTCATCTTCGGTATAGCCTCGTTTTACAAGTTCTAAGGTCACATTGAATGTTTCCGATGCATCTGACCAGCCTTCGATACCACCACCACCATCGAAGTCAGAACTAATACCTACATGGTCGATACCTATAAGCTTAACCATGTAATCAATATGATCTACAAAATCACCTACATCAACTGCGGGGGGCAGATCTGTCATAGATTTCGTTTTAGTGTCAATAATTCCTCGCACCTGCATATATTGAGCAATATAGGCATCACGTTCGGTGCCGGGTAGTGCCATCACTTCTTGGCGCGACATAGATTCCATTCCTAAAGAATCCATCACCGCTTTCTCTAACGCTTTGATTTTAACATTACGAGCCTCATACTTTTCGGTATTCAAATAAGATTTGAAAGCAACTGTCTGAACCACACCGCCATTTTTCTTCATCATTTTTAATTGGTCATCATCCAAATTTCTGCTGTGATCGCAAAGTGCTCGAGCCGAAGAATGAGACGCAATTAGCGGGGCTTTTGATAAGGCAATCATTTGATTAAATGCTTCCTTCGACGGATGTGAAACATCAATCATAATTCCTAATCTATTCATCTCTTTTACAGCCTCTTTACCAAGATTACTTAAACCATTATGTAACCATATGTTATCAGCTTCTCCTGTATTAGAATCAGAAAACTGACTATGGCCATTGTGGGCCAAAGAAACATAGCGCGCACCGCGATTATAGTATGCCTCAAAATTAGAGAGATCAGTGCCTAAGGGGTACGCATTTTCTACCCCAATCATAGCCACCTTTTTGCCAGAAGCCACTATTCTTCGCACATCTTCAGAGCTTAACGCCAATTCAATTTGATCTGGTGCAATTTCTTCACATAGCTTATGAATTGCATCAAATTTTGAGATGGCATTAGCCTTCGCCTTGGCATAACCGGTATCTGTTAGCGAATCTTGACCTGTATATACAATTAACCAAGCAACATCTAAGCCCCCTTCATTCATTTTAGGAAGATTAATTTGCGTTTCTAACCTTTGGGTATAATTAATACTATCAGTGAAATTTTTCACATTGATATCATCATGAGTATCAATTGTAATTATTTTTTGATGCAGTTTTTCAGCACGCTCTGCAAGGCTGACTTCTGAATTTTGTTGGGTTTCTCCACAGGAAACCACCATAAATACAAAAAGTAAAATAACTAAGTTTTTCATAATATGTAAATCTATTCACCTACAAAGTAAGCCATTTGACAACACTTATGGAAGCTTAGATAACATTTAATTGTTCTACTTACTTAATTTAAAGACATTTATGTAGTAAATAAATAAAACCATTTTCAGTTGCTCTAAATTTTATTTCGCTGCATACTAATTCAAAATCGCCCCCCGATTGAAGACCAAAGACCTACTTAACCAGCTAGCCCAATTAGAGCGTTCTGTTGACGACTTTTCTTTTGAAGCATTGAGTGCTGACGAAGCTTCTTCCTTAAAAAAATCTTTTGAGCATTTTAGAAATCAATTAGAAGATAAAATTTTTGAGCCTAATCGAGGTGGGGTTAAATCAATATTCGCAAATTCTAAAGAAACCAAAAACCCATCTTCTACTGACGCAACTAACAGTTTACAAGATCAAAACCTATTATTAGCTTATGTCAGCCATGAAATTCGAACGCCCTTAAATGGCATTATAGGCTTTGCCGATTTATTGAAGGAAGATGAACTGAATGCGAATCAACTTGAAAAGGTTAATGCCATACAAAATGCTTCGCACTCATTAATTGATATCATCAATGAATTACTTGAATATTCAAAGCTTAGCGCTGGCTTAGAGACTTATGAAACTGTTGATTTTAATTTAGCCCATATTGTAAATGATGTCATGTATTTATGTCAAACCCTGATAACCACTAAATCCGTTAGGTTAGAAGCAACTATTGATGAAGCAGTTCCTCAATTTTTAGTGGGTGATCCCTCAAAATTATCGCAGGTACTTCTAAATATTATTGGAAACGCCATCAAATTTGTGACAGAAGGAAGCATTAAACTACATATTCACCTCGATAAAAAAAGAGGAAATGAATATTTCTTGAAATTCAGTATTGCAGATACAGGCATTGGTATTGCGCCTGAAAATTTAGAGCACATTTTTGATAATTATAAACAGGCAGAATTGCAGACGGCTGCGCAATATGGTGGCACGGGACTTGGACTGAGCATTGTAAAAAAGATTATTGAAAATCAAAAAGGAAAGATTAGCGTTGAAAGTGAACTTGGAAAAGGAACTACATTTCAATTTTTACTACCATTCAACAAAGGAAGCTTAAAAAAGCTTGTAAAAGCTGATACTACCATAGACACTATCGCAGAGTTAGACTTGGTTAAAGAGTTGCGTATACTTGTTTTTGAAGATAACATACTAAATCAAAAACTTATTGAGCAGCGCCTAACATATTGGGGCTGTAAAACCTATGTAACTGACCATGGATTATACGGTCTGAATATTTTAGAAACGCAACACATCGATTTGGTTTTGATGGATTTGAAAATGCCGATTATGGACGGCTACGAAATAACGCAACGCATTCGGCAAAGTCAGAGTACGCATATCAGAAACATTCCCATTATTGCTTTAACGGCCGATATCTCTATTCATGATCGTAAAAAATGTGATCACTATAAAATTGATGATTTCATATTAAAGCCCTATACGCCAGACGAGCTACTTTCAAAATTAGCTCAGATTGGCAAACGATCGCAGCTTAACAATTTGCAGGTGGTATTAAGAAATAAGAAGCCTGAGCTTACAATTTACGACGATGCTACTAAGATAAACCTAGCCGTACTTCTTGAAGAATGTTTGGGCCAGGTAGCCACTTTAGAAGAACTCATTATACTATACAAACAAAACGTTTTAGAGTTTATCGGACGCATGCAAACGTATATCAAAACCGAAAATCGCAAAGAAATTGAGGCTGCAGCCCATAAGATCAAATCGGGTTTAGCCATGATGCAATCGAAAAGTTTACATGGTATTATTGTTCAAATACAAAAAGCTTGTAATGATAATGAAGAGATGTCTCAACTGAGGACTTTGCTGAATTCTTTTTTGAAAGAGTACCCACTAGTTGAAAAAGCAATTGACCAACAACTAGAAGCCCTGAAAAAGAAATAATATGCAGATGGATAAGAAGTTATTGCTTGCCGAAGATGATGATTTATTGGCATCTCTGTTAAAATTCCGTCTTGAAAAAGAAGGATACGAAGTAGCGTGGAGTAGTGATGGACGAAAAGTAAAAGAGCAGCTAAAAAAACAAATACCAGATGTCATTGTTTGTGACATTATGTTACCCTATTTCTCTGGTTTAGAACTTATTGCATATGTACGCAAAGATCTTAAATCAAATGTGCCAATTATAATAATTTCAGCAGCTGGAAATGAAGAAACTGTACTAAACGCATTTGAACTCGGCGCCAATGACTTTATTCAAAAACCAATAAGTCTTTCGGTACTTCTGGTTCGTTTAATTAAAGTAATGAAAAAGACCTAAAACTGATATCGCTTTTAAAAACATATCATCTTTTATTGCTATCCGCACCTAAAATTCATCCGAATTTGTTGTGGAATCTAACCCTGTTATTCGTTGTTTTAGCGATAACATATTTTTTAGGGATCTTCTTTTACCGAAACAAATTAACCAATAAGGCGCAACGTATATTAAAGCTTAAAAGAGAACTTTCTCCTATTATTAGTGAATTCATTTTTCATGAAGAAGAAGATTCTAAAAATGAAAAGAGCCAATATATTAAAATGAAAATTGAAATACGTGAAATCATAAAAGATGATTTCAGTCGTAGCATTCTTACTGAGATTCTACTTGACCTTCGTAAAGATATTTCTGGCGAGGCTCAAAAGCGCTTATTAGAAGTGTATCAAGATTTAGGACTCCATCATGATGCCTTCGCACAACTAAAGAGTTGGCGCTGGGAAAAGGTGTCTAAGGCTATTTTAGACCTAACCCTAATGCAAGTGCCAGAAGCATATCGTTTTATGACCAAGTTTATAAATGATAAACGGTCTATCATACGCAAGCAAGCAGAAATAGCTGTTGTATCGCTCAAACATGAAGGTCTCAATTATTTTTTAGATACCACACAGTACAAAATATCTGAATGGCAACAATTAAAGTTAATTGAAGTGATTCGCAACTTGGAACAGTATCAGCCTCCAAAATTTAAAGCCTGGCTAACTTCAACAAATACGCATGTGGTCTTGTTCGCATTGAGACTCATAAAATACTATAACCAAAATGACGCAAAAGCATCTTTAATCGAATTAATAAAACATAAAAACAACCAAATAAAAGAACAAGCTATTAGTTGTATCAAGGAATTTTATATGGTAGATGCCTTACCTACATTAAAAGCTGTTTTTTCAAAAAGTGCGACTGATATTAAGATAGCTATTCTAGAAGCTATAGCCATTATGGGAAATCCTTCAGATATTGACTTTTTAAGATCTGTAGTTAATCATGAATCCAATTTCGCAGTCAAAAGTAAAGCTGTGAGTAGTATTAATGCTATTGCGCCTGATAGTATTATACCAACCATAGGAATTGAAAACCCTGACTCGACTTCAATCCTCAATAATGAAGTAGTCACTGATGAATTAAGACAAGAACCTAAAAAAGATGTCCATAAAAAGAAAGCTCATAATGTACTTAATTCAGAAGGTTTACAAGAAATAACAAATGTACTAGACACGGCTTCAGAAGATGCGATACTTGAAGATATTGATCTTGATTTTTTACCAGTAGTAACTGCAAACCCAGTAGGTAAAGAGAGTATTGAAAAGACGTCGGAAACTCCTGCGGCATTAGATGAAAATAAAGAAGCTGTTTCGATTGACTTTGATGTCGATGCTTTAGCCTTCTTACCCCTTGTTACTGAAAATGACCAAAAAATTTCAAATAAGATAAAAGATTCGGAAGAAGCTATAGCATCGGTATTTGATCTCAATGTAACATATACTGTTGTTAAGGCTGAACAATATCGCTACACTACAAAGTCAGTGCTTCCTTTAAATAAACTTAATACAGACTTTAAACGATTCAGTGCTAGTGATATTTTTGAACTAACCGTTAATTATACAGAACTACATGTCGAGAAGCCTGTTGAAAATATTGTTGTTAACGAACCCTATTTCATAGAACCTTCAATAATAAATGTTCGCAGAAATAAAAAGGACACCCCGCCTTATGCCAGATCAACTAAATCATTATTCCAAAAAATCATGCCGCTTCCCAAAGAAAATATTTTCAAAAAGATCTTACAAAAGCTAATACATATTGACGAAGATGTGACTATCAATGAGCGTGAAATATTAAAATCACCACTTCTCGAATTTGAAAATGAATTTATTGACATCAATGCAATACCAAATCTTGATAAAGCTGAAGAATCTAAGCCTCAAAAAACGACGGCATACAAAATCGAAATACCCAAATCAGAATTAACAGACGAACTTATAACACAGTGGTATATTCCTGAAAAAGATACCGAAGCAGCTTTGCAACTGCTTTTAGATGATCTGGAGGAATTGGGTGATTTCAGAGAATTAGATGTACTCAACGAATTATTATCAAGCACCGCAAATACAGCATTCATTGAACGTATTGAAAATTTGATTACTAGATTCTCAAAAGAACAAGAAGATTTGAATTTTGATCTAAGGCCTAATCCAAAAATTAATCAAAAGGCTTTCAATGTATTTGAAGACCTTTTTCAATCTTGTGATTTAGAGGCGAAGCTTATTCTCCTTGATGAAGTGGTTACGGTTGGAGACGAAGGCGATCTCAATTTTTTAGAACAATTAGTATGCAGTGAAGAAGCCGTACTCAAAACAAAAGCGCAACAAATATTGAAAGCCTTACAACTTAAACTTAACATACCAACCGAAGAAAGCGTAAATGTAAAAAATAACAGCACTTCTGAAATATCAAATAACGATACAGAAAATATTAGTATTGAAATTATTCCTACGCCAAAGGCTTATAAGCAATTAATGAACACCTTAGAAATTGAGCCTTCTACGGAGACTAATGACATATTTGATATCGATTTTGAAGTAGAATTTAGAACAGTCGAATTAGAAGAAATCGATGAAGTAAGTCCAGAAAAAGAGAAAACAAAAGAACGGGCATCCATGATGCGTCAACTGTACTCATTCTCAACCAAAATTTATAAGCAATTGAATGGATAGTGGTTTCTTAAATACCTTTATTGAGTACTTAAACATTGTGTTCTTCGTGTTTACAGTAGTGTTATTTACGCTATTTACAGCAATGGCTTATTTTGCTTCGCGCAATTCTATTCACTATAAAAACAAAAACAGTTTCAATGACTTGTCGAAAATAATGGCCTCGCCATTGGCGCCTACCATTACCATTATTGCTCCTGCTTATAATGAAGGTCTCACAATTGTTGAAAACATACGCTCTTTAATGTCGCTAAAGTATATGAACTATGAAGTAATGGTTGTCAATGATGGCAGCAAAGATGATACTTTAGACAAAATGATTGCCGCTTATGATTTATACAAGGTCGAACAAGAAATTGATCCGAATTGGCCCAATAAACCTATACGAGGCATCTATAAATCACCGCATCGGGCCTTTTCAAAACTAACGGTCATAGACAAAGAAAACGGCGGTAAATCAGACGCGTTGAATACGGGCATGGCGCTGTCCACTAATAAATATGTTGGTTGTATTGACGTCGACTGTTTGCTCATGCCCGATGCCTTATTACACGTCGTAAAATCATTTTATCAACGTGTTGAAAAACAAGTAATTGCTGTTGGTGGTGTTATTAGAATAGCTAATTCTTGTGTTATTGATGGAGGAAAATTGGAAGAAATAAGGCTCCCAAAAAGTTGGCTTGCTAAATTTCAACTCTTAGAATATACGCGTTCCTTTATATTAGGAAGGATGGCCTGGGGAAGAATAGATAGTCTCTTAATAATTTCTGGGGCTTTCGGCTTTTTTGATCGTGAAATTGCCTTAGCTGTTGGTGGTTACGATACGAACACGGTTGGTGAAGACATGGAAATAGTCTTCAAAATGAGACGCTATATGCACGATAATGATCGTCCGTACACGGTAGAATATATTCCTGATTCTTTATGCTGGACCGAAGTTCCTGAAGATTTAAAAATTCTAATAAATCAGCGGGATCGATGGAGCAGGGGAAACCTTGAAACCTTACAGAAGCATAAAGACATGTTTTTCAATCCAAAATATGGTCGCCTCGGTATGCTAAGTTATCCGTATTGGTTCTTTTATGAATGGTTAGCACCAATATTAGAGTTTTTCGGCTTTTTTACAATTGTACTTTTCTACGCGATGGGAATTTTGAATTGGAAATTTTTTGTTGCTATTACGGCAACCATTTATATATACTCTGTGATGTTTTCGCTATTCGCAATTCTATGGGATGTGTATTCATACAACGAGTATAAAAAAACAAAAGATTTGCTTACCCTAATGTTTTGCGCCATTGTAGAACCTATTGTTTTTCACCCGATAGTTGTTTGGTCGTCTATTCGGGGGAATTATAAAAAATTATTTAAAATTAAATCAGGCTGGGGATCGCAAGTCCGCAAGGGCTTTGCCAAAGCTTCATAAGATGCAAGAAGAAAACAACATAAGATCAGAACAACGTAAAACATTACGGGATTTTATTCCTTTAATTTTTGCTTTTTATGGGGGACTCATATTACTGTCTTTTTTCCAAAATGTGCGTTTGTATTTTGCAGGAGTCTTAGATAGTATTTTCAATAAAAGTCTTCTTTTGCTTTTGTTGCATCATTCTGGCTTCACCGCTTTAATCGCCTTAGTACTGGCCTTTGGGTTCAATTATGGTGAACGAAAAAAAAGGAATACGGGCTTTAAGACGACACGTATCATATTAGTGGTTCTATTGATTATAGAAGGCTTATTAATTGCCTATTATGTACAGAACTACGAAGCCTTAGGAATAGGTATTATTGGAATCACCCATTCCGAAAATATTCGATTCTCATTAATTCTGATTGTCGTAATGCTTGCCCTAACGATTGTTATATGCCACTTTTTACACAAAGTAATTGCTTCAAAATATTCGGTAATAAGCCGAATGTATCCCTTTAGTATCATTGTATTTAGTATGTTTTTAGCCATATTAAATAGTGAAAAGAAATCAGTCAATGAGAATAAAACACAGCATCTAATTACAAGTATTACGCATCATATTTTCAATACAAACACCTATGAAGGTGATGCGGAATATCCTTTGTTAAAACCGAAAACACCAAGTGACAAGTTGAATTCTTTATTTAATTTAAAGGATACCAAACCAAATATTGTTGTTTTAGTCGTAGAAGGCTTAGGTAGTGACTTTGTAGGCACTAATGCACGTTTTAAGGGCTTCACTCCAGGTTTAGATGCGCTTTCAAAAGAATCATTATACTGGCAAAATTTTGTTAGTAATAGTGGCACAAGTGCAGCTTCATTACCAATGATAATGGGGTCTTTGCCTTTTGGCGAAGTCGGATTCACCCATCTCAAAAGCAGCACAGACCGACATACATTGTTCAGTATTCTAAAATCAAATGGTTATATAACTTCGTTTAATTATGGGGGTAATAGTGCTATTAACCGCATTGATAAATTTTTAGATGAAGAGCGTGTAGATCATATTTTAGACAGAAATTCCTTTGGGCCCAAGTATAGCGTACAAAAAGAGGATGATGCTGGAATCTCTTTAGGTTTTCCCGATCAAGAGTTGTTTAGAAAATGGACAAGCGCGTACGTTGAAACAATAAATCCGCGATTAGATGTGTTTTTTACGCTCAGTAGTAAAAATCCTTTTCTGATTCCGAATAAAGAGGCCTTTGAAAATAAAGTTTTACAATTAGTTACTGAGCTTCCGCTATCAAACAAATCAAAAAAATTAGTCGAGAAAAACAAAGAAGTTTTTGCGAGTCTTCTTTACACAGATCGGAGTATCACAACTTTTATTGAAAATTATAAATCGAAAGCCGAATTCCAGAATTCGATCTTCATAATTACTGGAAGCCATGCGCTTACTGATATTCCCCCTTTAAATAATCTAAGTAGGTATCAAGTGCCTTTCATGATCTATAGCCCATTAATAAGAACGCCACAAAGAATCGATGAACTGGCATCACATGCCGATATCGCCCCTTCCATACTGAATTTATTAGAAACAACTTATAAACTCGAAACTCCACAGCAAGTAGCTTGGCTAGGAAGTACTTTGCTCGGCAAAGAAAAAACTAAAAATCACAAACGAATACCCTTATTGCGTGATATAAATAATATGCAAGATTTTATATATGGCAAGTATTTTTTGTCAGGGAGTAGCACCTATGTTTTAGACGAAAATTTAAACCTAAAAGATGTAGCCAATGATCAAGAAGAAGCACTTTTGAAAAACCATTTCAATTACTTCAAAACAGTTAATCAATATGTGATAGAAAATAATAAAATCATTCCTCCAAATACGGCTATATGGACAAAAACGAACACTGAATTTTCAAAAACTGATATGATTTGGATTGAAAGTGTTTTTAACGGAAATGATATTGACAATGCTTATAACACTGCTCGTAAATTAGCCTTTGATAAAGATTGGAAGAGGGCACTATTACTGTGCTCTTATATCTTAGATCAAACACCTAGACATGCCGACACTGAAGTTCTTATGGGTCGCATCTACTCATGGCAAAAGAACTTTGAACAATCTGAAACCATTTTAAAAGAAGTTATTCGAAAGTATCCTAAGTACGAAGAAGGTTATGCTGCCTTGTTAGATACTTACTTTTGGGCAAATACTAACACGAAGGCTGTTTCTCTTTTAGTACATATGCAAGGTCATCCAGAATTGATGCAACAACTCGATGCAAAAATTATAAGAGCTAAACGAGAAATTAAAAAAGAGTATCATCAAACAGATACCTTAACAAAAAAGGAATTACTCATTTCAAACTCGCTATTTGATGATTAATAAAACGCATGTCATATGGGCTCTAGTTTTGTTTTATGGAATAATTTCCTCAGCGCAAGACTATGCCTATAATGGTAACCCTGACACTTCCTTTTTTACGGCCAGAGACTTAGCGTTTACGGGGAATAGGGTAGTTGCAAGAGACACGCTTAATCACATTTTAACTAAATATCCTGATTATGCTGATGTACGTAATCTTTTGGCTAAAACGCTTAGTTGGGATGGGAACTACGAAGAAGCTAGAAAACATTTCAATCGAATACATTCTATAGAACGAAAAAATAAAGAGGTTTGGTTGGCAACTGTAAAAAATGAAATTTATGCCAAGGAGTATTATCTCGCCATCGGACTAGCGAATAAAGCTTTAAAATATTTAAAGAATGATGCTGAAATCATGGCTTTAAAGTCATACGCTCTTAGCGAAATCAAGAAACCTAAAGAGGTTACAAAAAAAAGATCACAGAAAGTTCTTGTAAAAATGCCAGAAAAAGATTCCATTGAAGCCGCACCGAAAAAAAATCGTATTGCAATTTCAAATGCGTTCGAAGTATTTGATAAGATCTATAATAATATGATATATGCAAGTGTAGAATATAAACGTGAAACCAAATTAGGAGCCGTCATTCCTAGAATTAATTACAACAACCGCTTTGAAACACATGGCATACAGTATGAAACAGATTTTTACCCGAAGTTTTCTAAAAAATGGTATGCGCATCTGAATTATGGTTATTCCGCATCCCCCATATTTCCGAATCACAGTGCGGGGGGAGAACTTTATGCCAACTTTGCTAATGGCATAGAAGCTTCAGCTGGCATGCGCTATTTAGACTTTGAGAGCACCAAAGCTACCATATATACAGGTTCAGTCGGGCTCTATAAAGGGAATTATTATTTTTCTTTGAGACCATACGTCACACCAAATCCTGCAGGAAATATTGGTGTTTCTGGCAACTTTTTAGCTAGAAAATATTTGAAGAGTGCAGATCATTATTTAGGAATTCGAGCCGGTATGGGTTACTCACCAGAATTACGTCAGTTGCGATCGGGTACTCAATTACTTGCAGAAACATTACTTTATGTAGAGTCTCAACAAGTACAATTAGAATACCAATTTACAGGTTGGCTAAATTCTAATAGTTACCGTGCTAATTTAGGTATCGCCCGACAAGAATTAATTTTCGACTCAGGCAATTTCTTTTGGGCCATTTCAGCTGGTATTACATGCCAAGTAAAATTTTAACTCCCTAAAATTATTTTATAGGTTTTTGATTTATTTCATTCGATGAAATACATGTTTTAACGATGAAATACAGTTTCGATTTTATCGAGTAAAGTGCAAACAAAGTCATTCATCGATTTTACAACAAAAATTATGAACTACACCACAATTAATTGTTTTCATAGTACGTTATAAATAAGTTAGCACAGGAAAATAAAACCCAAATCAAAAACAAACAAAACCCAACGTCCCTATGTTATACGATACCTACGGAGAAGAATACCTACACTTTCTTCAAGAATTAAATGAAATATTGAGTGTAAACGAATTAACTGAATTAGATTATTTGTAGTCTAATGTAAACGCTAAAACCCCGAATCATGTCACAAAATTCAGAAAACGCAGCCTACATGAATTTTATTGAAACCTTAAATGAAATTCTTACTGAATCAGAAATTTCTAAATTGAGCTTTTCTTAATAAGTACGGCTATAAAAAAATAAGTTAAAAGCGCCTTGATTTTTATCAAGGCGCTTTTTTTGGTTGACTATTTATGGGGGGAGTGGGATTATCCCAAATAAGTCTTTAACAATTTACTTCTTGAATTGTGTCTTAGTTTACGAATAGCTTTCTCTCTAATTTGACGAACACGTTCTCTAGTCAAATCAAATGTTTGTCCTATTTCTGCTAAGGTCATTGATTGTTGATCTCCGATACCGTAATACAATTTCACAACATCAGCTTCACGCGGTGATAGCGTTTCTAAGGCTCTAACGATTTCAGTATTAAGTGATTGCTGCATTAAATCTCTATCGGGTCTCGGAGACTCTCCTGATCGCAATACATCATACAAATTAGAATCTTCACCTTCACGTAAAGGGGCATCCATAGAAACATGTCTACCAGAATTTTTCATAGACTGTTTCACTTCACTAACCGTCATTTCTAATTCTTTAGCAATTTCTTCAGCAGAAGGTGGCCGCTCATGTGCTTGCTCTAAATATGAAAAAGTCTTTTTAATTTTATTTATAGATCCAATTTTATTCAATGGTAAGCGAACTACACGAGACTGCTCTGCTAAGGCTTGCAGAATAGACTGGCGAATCCACCATACGGCATAAGAAATAAATTTAAACCCTCTGGTCTCATCAAAACGTTTTGCCGCTTTCACGAGTCCTAAATTTCCTTCATTAATTAAATCTGGTAATTTTAATCCTTGATTTTGATATTGTTTAGCTACTGATACTACAAATCGAAGGTTGGCTGTAGTTAGTTTTTCAAGAGCCCATTGATCTCCTTTTTTTATACGTTGTGCCAATTCTACTTCCTCCGCAGCATTTATCAATTCAATTTTACTTATATCTTGCAAGTATTTGTCTAGTGATTTGGATTCTCGGTTGGTTACTTGCTTGATAATTTTTAGTTGCCTCATATATGTCTTTTGGTATTTCGATGTTCTACAAGAACTAATGATACATTTTTATCTCCGCTTTTCCAAAGAGATCATCATAATATTATACATAACTTATTATAAAACTTTGTGAATACTGTTTTTTAGTATCCTTACTATTTTCAATTCTAAAAATCACAATTGCCTCTCTTTTCAAAATTGCTATTTATTGGAAAGCATATCCTATTTTTGATTTAGAATAAGAACACATGAGCAAAAGAGCCCTTCAAAAATATATAGCTTCCCTTAAAAAGAAAGAGCTCGAAGCTCAAATAACTGATTTATACCAGCGTTTTCCAGTCGTAAAAGAATTTTATGATTTTGCATTTAATCCGAAGGAAGATAAATTGGTGCAAGAAGCCAAAACCAAAATTTCGAATGAGTACTTTCCGTTGAAAAGAAAACGTCCAAAAGCACGTCGTTCGGTAGCACAAAAATATATTAAGCGTTTTATAAAATTAGGAATGGATGCGCACCTCTTGGCTGATGTTATGTTATATAATATAGAAATTGCCCAATCTTTTGCTCACGAAAGAAATGTGCCTGATGCCTTTTATAAGAGCATGTCAAACTCTTTTAGAGAAGTAGTACAACATGTTTCAATTCATGGCATGCTACCTGACTATAAAGATAGAATTGTGAAGATATACCAAACTACCCAAAATCAAAATTGGCTTTTTGAAGACGAATTTTCAAAAACTCTCGATATTCTCGATTAAATAAGCTGCCCGTCGATTTTGTACTGTATTAAAAATTGAATTTAAAGAACTATGAGTATTGTTATTATTAGACAGGATGACAAAATTGAATCTTGGAAACAAGCCATTCATCGGGTGGCGCCAGATATACCAGTTTATAGTTATTTAGAAACCCATCCGAGAGATGCTATAGAAGTAGCCCTGTTGTGGAAGCACCCTATTGGTTCACTGGAACCCTACAAAAATTTAAAATATATCGCTTCAAGTGGAGCGGGAGTGGACTTTATTTTTGAAGATGAGCAGCGGCCAAAAGAATTGCCGATTACAAGAGTTATAGACAACCTATTAGCAGCTGACATGTCGGAACACGTGATAGCACTAATCTTTAACTATTTGAAAAATTTAGACTCATACAGACAAGATCAAAACGGTAAACGTTGGCAGCCAACTTCTTACCAACGCATAGGTGACGTTAAAATCGGTATTTTGGGTTTAGGAGCTCTAGGAAAAAATTTGGCTGAAACCTTAGTAAAATTCGGATTCCAAACGCAAGGTTGGTCAAATTCTACAAAGTATATTGATAACGTAAATTCCTTTGCTGGTGCTTCAGAATTACCGAATTTCCTTTCAAGTAGTAATATTCTAGTTTGTTTATTGCCATTAACATCACTCACTCGAGGCATTTTAAATCAATCGCTTTTTGCCCAACTACCTCAAGACGCATATCTTATCAATGTTGCCCGTGGGGGTCACTTGGTAGATGCAGATTTAATAGCCTTTTTAGATAATGGACATTTGTCAGGTGCTAGTTTAGATGTTTTCCACGAAGAGCCACTAGCTTCAACACATCCGTTTTGGGAGCACAAGAAGATTTTGATGACGCCTCATTGTGCTAGTGTTTCAGATACAGATAGCGTGGTACCTCAAGTTATTGAAAACTACCGAAGAATGAAAAAAGACGAAGCTTTAAGGCATGTAGTTGCCCCTGACAAAGGGTACTAATTTCAATGTTTCGGTAAAGATTTAAGGAATACAATTAAGTGCTATTTCGTCATTTCTATCCATAATATTATGTTCAGCAACAAAAATCTGTTAGTTTTGCAAAATTAGCCTTACACCAAAATTGAACTTGTATAACTAAAATTACCTACTGTTTGAAGTCGACTAAAGACACTACGGAAAAAACACTCTACGATTACCAAATTGAAGATTTAAATACCATCTTCAAGTGTCTTGAAACATCTGATGAAACTGCTAATATTTTGTATCAATTACCCACGGGTGGAGGTAAAACGGTTGTTTTTTCTGAAATTGCTAGGCGCTATATAGCACAAAAAAATAAAAAAGTAGTCGTGCTTACGCATCGTATTGAATTAAGCATGCAAACTTCAAAAATGCTGACAAGTTTTGGAGTAAATAATAAGATTATTAACAGTGAAGTCAAGGAATTAAAAGACCAAGATGAATTCGCTTGCTTCGTAGCTATGGTTGAAACCTTAAACAATCGTCTACAAGAAGAGAAAGTGGAAATTAACAATATCGGACTTGTAATTATTGATGAAGCGCATTATAATTCATTTCGCAAACTCTTTAAATATTTTGAAAATGCTGTCATACTTGGAGTCACTGCTACGCCTTTAAGTTCAAATATAAAACTACCCATGAAGGACAATTATCAAAAATTGATCGTGGGCGAATCGATACAATCGCTGATTGACAAGAAATTTTTGGCAAAAGCAAACATGTATAATTATGACGTAAGTCTACAGACCTTGAAGCTTGGCATCAATGGTGATTATACTGTAAAATCTTCTGATGAACTTTATGGCAATCAAAGCATGCTGAGCAAGCTTGTTACAGCATATAACGAAATTGCTAAAGGCACTAAAACCCTTATTTTTAATAATGGAATTAATACCTCGCGCTATGTCTATGAAACCTTCAAGAAAGCGGGATTAAGTATTAGACACTTAGACAATAAAAATACAGCAAGTGAGCGACGTGAAATTTTAGATTGGTTTTCGACAACTCCAGATGCAATTTTAACCTCTGTGAGTATATTGACCACTGGTTTTGATGAGCCTACTGTTGAAACTATAATATTAAATAGAGCAACCCGATCGTTGACCCTATACTTTCAGATGATTGGAAGGGGTTCGCGTGTGCTACCAAATAAAAAAGAGTTTACTGTCGTTGACATGGGCAATAATGTAGCCCGTTTCGGCATGTGGAATGCACCTGTAGATTGGCAAGAAATTTTCCATTTTCCAGATTTCTTTCTAGAAAATATTAAAAATGATGAGGATATTGAACGTGAGTTTATCTATGAGATGCCTAAATCATTGCGTGCTAAATTTTCTAAATCTGAAACGGTTGATTTCGATATTAAAGCAGAGTACAAACGTATTTTTGCATTGGGTCAAAAATCTAAAACTGTATTAGAAAATAGTATCGAACAACATGCTAAAATATGTGTTGAAAATGCCGAAGATGTCTTTGATGCGCGTATACTCGCGAAACAATTAAAAGAAGAAATTCAATTTAGAGTGCGACAATATTCATATTGTATTATGAATAATACAAAGAACTATAAAGAATGGCTTGAAGAAGATTATGAACGAAAGCTGCGCTCTAGTATATCGAAAAAATTTGCAGCTAAAATGTAGCTCAAATTGGTCGTTGAAAAAGTGTTGCCGAAAACCGCTTTGGCAAATGTAATAGTTTAGAGGGTTGCGATACTTAATTAGGTAGATTTCTTATATGCAAAAAAGACTTCTTATCATTGGCTATACCTGGCCCGAACCGGCAACAACAGCAGCTGGCAACCGCATGTTACAGCTTCTTCATTTTTTCTTAGCAGATAACTATCAAACTACATTTGCCAGTACCGCAACTATAACGGATTTGTCTTACGATTTAAAATCTTTGGGCATTCAAACCAATAAGATTCAATTAAATCATGATAGTTTTGATAAGTTTATAACAGAGTTAGCACCTGACTTGGTGTTATTTGACCGCTTTTTAACAGAAGAACAATTTGGCTGGCGCGTAGCGCAATTCGCCCCTACGGCACTCCGCATTTTAGATACTGAAGATTTACATTCACTTCGTTATACGCGCGAAAAATGTTTTAAAAAAGGGGTTCCTTTTACTACAGGTGATTGGCTAAATCAAGACCTGACTAAGCGTGAAATAGCAAGCATTTATCGCTCCGATATTTCATTCATCATATCTTCTTACGAAATGCATTTATTAAAAGACGATTTAGGAATAGACACCTCCATTTTAATGCATTTACCTTTTCTGTTAGACCCCATTTCTATTGAAGAATCAGAAGCTTGGAACAACTTCGAAAAACGAACAGATTTTATTTGTATGGGTAACGGAAAACATGCGCCAAACGTAGATGCTATTGTTTGGTTAAAGAAAGAAATCTGGCCATTAATTCGCAAAGAATTACCACTAGCTAATTTGAGAATATTCGGTGCCTATTTACCAGAGCATATTCAACAAATGCATAATAAAAAAGAAGGTTTTTTAATTGAAGGTTGGGCGGAAGATGCGCAAACCGAATTTCAAAAAGCCCGAGTTAATTTAGCCCCTTTACGTTTTGGTGCTGGCCTTAAGGGCAAACTTATTTCAGCAATGCTAAACGGATTACCCAGTGTGACAACTACAATAGGAGCCGAAGGAATACATGGTCATATGGATTTTGGCGGAGTGATTGCTAATAATGCAACGGAGATTGCTAGTGCTGCTATCGCCTTATACCAAAACCAAAGCCATTGGAAAAGGAGTCAAGATGATGGTGCGGCTGTCGTAACTGTTTTATATGACAAGAAAAAGTGGATTGAAAAGTTTCAAACAAAAATAAATTCTGTTTACAAGAATTTAGAAGCCCATAGGACTCAAAACTTTGTAGGTGCAATGCTAAGCCATCAAACAATGGCAAGCACTAAGTATATGGCTAAATGGATACAAGAAAAAAAAGAACGACCGAGCCTCTATTAGCTATTTTAAAATTCCTCTTTTAAAAGAACCTGTATCTTTATAACTTCAAATTAGTACACATGAAAACTCCCAATTGGCAAACTGCCATTGCATTTGAAGACATCACCTATACTAAGAGTAATGGTGTTGCGCGTATTGCATTTAACCGCCCTAACGTGCGCAACGCATTTAGACCTAAAACTACTAGTGAATTATACAAAGCTTTTTATGATGCTCAGGAAGATACTTCTATTGGGGTTGTATTACTTTCTTCAGAAGGTCCGTCTACCAAAGATGGAGTATATTCCTTTTGCAGCGGTGGAGATCAAAAGGCGCGAGGAGAACAAGGTTATGTCGGTGATGATGGTATGCATCGGTTGAATATTTTAGAGGTACAAAGGCAAATACGCTTTATGCCCAAAGTGGTTATTGCAGTCGTTAATGGCTGGGCCGTTGGAGGTGGACATAGTTTACATGTAGTTTGTGATATGACTTTAGCAAGTAAAGAACATGCTATATTTAAACAAACTGATGCTGATGTAACTAGTTTCGATGCGGGCTATGGTTCCGCTTATTTGGCCAAAATGGTAGGGCAGAAAAAAGCCCGTGAAATCTTTTTCTTAGGAAGAAACTATTCGGCGCAAGAAGCCTTTGAGATGGGGATGGTAAACGCTGTAGTTCCGCATGAGGAATTAGAAGCCACTGCTTACCAATGGGCACAAGAGGTACTGGAAAAATCTCCAACGTCCATAAAAATGCTCAAATTTGCTATGAACTTGACCGATGATGGTATGGTAGGGCAACAAGTATTTGCAGGAGAAGCGACGCGTTTGGCTTATGGAACTGAAGAAGCGAAAGAAGGACGGAATGCTTTTTTAGAAAAACGGAAACCCGATTTTGGTAAAGACAAGTGGATCCCTTAGAAGTTCTTTGCATGTAATTATTACATTCTTTTGAATGTGCAATATTTTTCCAATAAAATAGGTATAAACTAAAAAGAGCTCAATCTTGTAAGACTAAGCTCTTTTACGAGAACACTATATGAAAATGAAAAATTTTATTTCGTTTTAATTACAGTGTAAACTTATTGCCCTTTGGTCGTATTTCTAAATTTTTGTTGCGAACAAAAGGTATTTTGTGGTAAAACCCTACAAATTTGATATTTGCCAATAAAAAAGCCTATGGATAACCGCTTTATATGTACCATAAGTTGTAACAATCTTAAAGAACAAACTACATATAGAAAACTCATGTATTGAAAAAAAAAGATCAAACTTTCCCTCTTTTTGCTCATAATATCTTTAGGAATATTAGGCTTCATAGGAATTCACTTTATCGCTCCAAAAGCTATTATTCAACCAACTCGAGTACATCTAAATGTTTCTCCTTCTAAGTATAATATAAAATATCGGAGCCTTAGCATAACCACAAAAGATCATATTGAATTAAAGGGGTACCATATTTTATCTCAAACTGACAAAACCTCTGGCGTGATGGTTCTTATTCATGGTGTCGGCGGTTGTAAAGAACATTTTATTGCTTTAGCGGTTAAGCTTGCAAGCATGGGAATAACATCTTATCTTTTTGATGGTCGCGCACATGGTCAAAGTACAGGAAAATATTGCACGTACGGATATTACGAAAAATTTGATATTCAACAAATTGTTGATTTAGCCAAAATTGAATACCCAAATGCCCCCTTAGGTATATGGGGAAATTCTCTTGGCGGCGCTATTGCAATCCAAGCACTGGCCATTGACAAGCGGCTAGAATTTGGAATTATCGAAAGTACCTTTACTGACCTACATCAAATTACTTTCGATTATAAAAAAAGAATGCTCAAAGGAATAGGTGTTCGAGCTATTTCTGATTATGCTCTAGGTCGAGCAGCGAAAATAGCAAATTTTAAACCTCATCATATAAGACCTATTGACGATGTCACCTGTATTGAACAACCTATCTTTCTGGCGCATGGCGATAATGATCAACATATTAATATCGATTATGGAACGGCATTATTTAAGGCCCTTAAATCAAAAGATAAAACTTGGTACCCTGTGAAAGGAGGTGCCCATACTAATCTATCAAAAGTAGGTGGATCGGAATATCGCAAAGCTCTATTCGACTTTGTTAAGCGAAATATTGAAAGATGAGTGTTACTTAAAAGCCTGTACAAGCTCCTTTAAAAAAGTGCTTTCATCGAAATCGGGTGAACCTGCAAGCCCAGTTCGAACTATTACTAAATCTTTCGAAGGAATTACAAAAACGCGCTGTCCCTGAAATCCGTTAGCGGAATAAAGATCTGTTGGAACATCTGGATATTTACCCTCAGCATTAAGCCACCAATGGGCTCCATAGGTACCCTTCGAATTTTTCGTTGGTTTCGTGATATAATCAATCCAATCTGGACTAAATAATTGCACTCCATTCCAGTTACCATTGTACAAATGTAAGAGTCCGAATTTCGCCCAATCTCTAGTCGTTGCCCATCCATACGAAGAGCCTACAAAATTGCCTGCCATATCCGTTTCCAAGAGCATGGAGTTCATTCCTATTTTATCGATTAAAGCGGCATAAGGAAAATCTAAATACTCTTGATACGACTTAAATTCTGATCGAAGAAGTCCTGATAATAAGTTTGTCGTTCCTGATGAATAGTTCCAAATTTCTGTAGGTGCAGCAATAAGATCGTTTTGCACTTGCGCTTTGGTCATATCTGCTTCTAAAAAAAGCATACGGGTTACATCAGAAATACTGGCATAATCCTCATCCCATGCCATACCACTTTGCATTCTCAAAAAGTGATTGTACGTAATAGCTCCTAAGGTGTTATTTTTTCCTCCATTCCAAAAAGGAGCCTCATTCAAGTCTATTTTTTCTTGATATTCTAGAATTCCAAATAAGGTGGCTAGAACACTTTTAGTCATTGACCACCCTAAAATAGGGGTGTCTTTAGAAAAACCATCGGCATATTTTTCGGCAACAATTTGTCCTTTATACACCACAAATACCGTTCTTGTTTGTTGAATCTGGTTATTTTCAAAGACCTTGAGCATTGCTTTATTCAATTGCTGATAATCAACACTCGCAAAGACCGTATCTTCTTGTTCATTTTCGCCAAATGGAAAAGGCAAATCGTTTTTAAGTTTTACCCGTAAGGGTTTTGGCCACTTTTTATTCTTATCGAAAGTTTCATTAATCAAAACACATCCCAAACCATCCCGACATATAGTCTCCCGCTTCATTAATCCAAATACGTCTGCATACGCTGTCTTTTTACTAGTGTCATAATTTTCATCTGCATATTTTATCAAAGGAATATCATTGTCATTATCAACGACAGCTTGTTCCGTCCGATGGGCGATATACACATTAGAGGCGAGGTTTTTAGACGCATAACCCGAAATGATATTAAGTTTCGGGTAGTTAAACCATATAATACTGGCTAGAACAATGACTATTACTAAAATGATGCGGGTTCTCTTTCTCACAGTAGCTATAAAAATTTATTAGTTGTACATTTAATTACGAATATAGGAATTAGATTATGAAGCATATCTGCAACCGATTTGGCTTTTTTTTGATTTTGTTATTGGTTTCGTGTGGTTCAAAAAAAATAGTAACGCAAAAGCCTTTTTTCATTGATAAACCTATTCTCTTTGACACCGAACGTCGTGATCTAAGTTTACAATATCTCTCAGAGCGTTACGGTTTAGATCAAGAAGAACCACGCATTAAGCCTAAAATGATTGTTTTACACTGGACGGTGATTCCAAGCTTAGAAGAATCATTTGACACGTTCTATCCTGCAAAACTGCCGAACAGACCCGATATTAAATCCGCTAGTGCTTTGAATGTTAGTGCGCATTTTTTAGTAGATCGTAATGGTACTATATATCGCTTATTACCGGAAATGACTTTAGCACGACACGTTATCGGACTTAACCATTGTGCCATTGGTATAGAAAATGTAGGGGGTACGGAAAACTTGCCATTAACCGCAGCACAAGTAACGGCCAATATAAAGTTAGTACGCTATTTGGCTCAAAAGTATGAGATTGATTACCTAATCGGACATTATGAGTACACCTTTTTCGAAGAGCATGACCTTTGGTTGGAGAAAGACGCAGGCTATCGCACCAAAAAAATAGATCCGGGTATCTCTTTTATGCAAAAAGTACGTGAAGCAACTAAAGACCTAAATTTCAAAACTGTTCCCGCTAAAAAATAAACTATGCAAATACGAATCTTACTCTTTCTCTTATGCACCTATTTTATTGGAAGTGCTCAAAAAAAAGACATTACGCAAACCCTTTACGAAACTTATGAAAAGTATCAAGAAAAGAGTCTAGATAAGCGAAGAATAAAGCATTATCAATTACAACCCTTGCTTAAGCGTTTAGAAACCGTTTCAAAATTTAAGGTAACTACTGTTGGACATTCTATTGAAGGTCGCGAATTATCATTAATTAGTTTAGGGCAGGGGAAGACCCAAGTATTTTTATGGTCTCAAATGCATGGTAATGAGCCTACGGCTACCCAAGCCATATTTGATATTCTAAACTTTTTTACTAGCCCTGATTTCCAAAGCGAAAAACAAGAAATATTAGAAAATGTAAGCTTACATTTTCTTCCCATGCTGAATCCCGATGGTGCGGAACGTTTTCAACGACGTAATGTTTTGGGGGTTGATATTAATAGAGATGCTTTGCGATTGCAATCGCCTGAAAGTAAAACTTTAAAAAAAGTACGAGATAGTTTGAATGCCGATTTCGGATTCAACTTACATGATCAAAGCACCTACTATAATGCAGAAAGAACAAATAAGCCTGCTACAATTTCATATTTAGCCCCAGCCTATAATTACGAAAAAGATATCAATGAAAGTAGGGGAGATGCTATGAAAATTATAGTTTTCATGAACAAGATTATTCAGCAATATGCACCGGGACAAGTAGGGCGATACAATGATGATTTTGAGCCACGTGCCTTTGGTGACAATATTCAAAAATGGGGCACCAGTACTATTCTTATTGAATCTGGCGGTTTTCATAACGATATTGAAAAACAAGAAATCAGAAAATTAAACTATGTATCCATTCTATCAGCTATATATAGCATCGCCACGAAAAACTACAAAGACTTTTCGTTGACCGATTACGAGAAAATACCTGAAAACGATCGCAAGCTTTTTGATTTAAAAATTACAAATGCCACCTATGAAATCAATGGAAAAGCGTACTTATTAGATCTTGGAATAAATCGCTTAGAAGTAGCTATTGAAAATAGTACAGACTTTTGGTATAGCAGTCGCATTATAGACCAAGGCGACCTTTCCACCTATTATGGTTACGAAACCTTTGATGCTACGGGTTATACAATAAAGTCTGGAAAAACGGCTTCAGGTGTGGTCAATGGTCCTGTTCAACTGAATGAAAAAGATGTTTTAGAATTGCTTAAATCGGGAATTACCTATGTGCCTTGTGCTGCTATTCCCGTGCCATGGGGAAGTTCTTTTCCACTGCCTATTCACTTGATAGGTGAAAACTATGTCGTACCCAATTTTACACTAGAGGTAGGGGTAAACCCCACCTTTTTACTTGAAAAAGATGGACTTGTACATTTTGTAGTGATAAATGGCTTTCTGTTAGACCTTAATACCGAGCAACAATCGAAAAGACTTCCTTTTAAAAATGCCATAATATATCGTTGATTCTTGTATCATGTTATTTTAATATGGTTAATTGGTTTCCAGGAATCCAATCTTTAAATTCATCGCCATAGTATAGGTAAACACTACTTGCTGGGGCTTGATAATTTCCAGCAATTTCGGCTTTTAAATCTAAGTGGATTTCTTTTGTTTGATCGGGACCCATTTCTCGCCAGTATAAAACCAGATAATTATCAAAAACTTCATAGTAAGCCACCTCATTTTCTTCCTTTATTTTCTTTAATTGCCATGGCTGCACCGCTGCGCCAGATGGTATTCCAATAATAGCAGTAGTCATAGGAAGTCCATTTTTTGAAGGGTTTACAACAGAAACATTCATTCTAACAAGGTCTCCAACCTTATACTCTTTGGCAATAATTTCCGTTTCCAATTTCACTTTGCAGTTTATTGAGGTATCAGGGAGTTCACTTTCCCAATTTACATTCATTGTATAGGGGTAACTATTTTTTTTATTACCAAAAGCTACACTTATCATTTGCTTTCCTGTTTTAAGGTATTTTTCTAAACTATTAATACGAATTTTTCCATTTTCGGCCTCTGACAATTTTTTTCGTACGGTATGCCCATTTAACTGAAGTTCTACATAATCATTTTTGCTAATATTTTTTTGTTTTTGCATTCTTGTATATTTTATTAGAGCCTTCAAAGCCATTGCGGTGGCCTGCGTAGAACCAAATCTACCATATCTTCTGTGTTTAAGTAAAACTTTAATTCCATCATGAATAATTGCTTCGTTGGTAGTATACGAGCGCATTAAAGCGAGTAATGCGAAAGCTAAAGTTTCGGTTTTTTTAGAAGCACCATAAGATCGCGTAATAGTACTTTTCACTGGTAATTCGTTATAACCATAGGTTCTAATATTTAGTTTTATATAGGAAACTAGGTTTTCATAATCGTCTATTTTACCAAGATTATTGCTTGCTAAAGCTAGCAATGACAGTTTATACGTATCTAGACTATCAAGTGCGTTAAAATAACTATTTCTATACTCTTTTTCGATTCCCGCTTTTACCTTGCTTTCTGTCAGGGCATATACGATATAAGCGTTGTTTACATCTGCTGGAGCACTAGAAAATCCATATTTTCCTTTATTTTGAAGAAAACCTCCTTTATGGTCTCTTCTGCCTAACAACCATTTTATTGTACGATCAATCATTTTTTGATCTACCCCCTCATGAACACTTTTCATTTCTTCAAATTGCATCAACCCATAAGCAGACAAAGCTTCATGGGGTGGCGTTTTACCATACCACTCAAATCCGTTTTCTTTTGTTTCATAAGCAGCCATACGACGATAACCGTCGCTAATAAATTTTTTGGCTCTTCGCTCAATACGTGGTTTATTTTTGCCCACTTCCTTTAAATATTTTAGTATTAATATATTCGGATAGGTCGCAGAAGAAACCTGTTCAAAGCAACCATAAGGTTGTCGAATAGTGGCTTCGATACCATTCATAACAGTACCTACAATATCCGTGTATGTTATAAATTCAGCAGTTATAGAATTCGGTCGAGGGTTGTTTACTTCAAATTGAAATTTTTCATCATCAACCCCAGAGTATGAGCTTTGAATAGGGAAATACGGACTTAAAACAGTAACTTCTTTATGCATGACATCTCCGTATAAATTTGATGCTACACTAGCTCGAATTTTAAGATTTTCTCCTTTTTTCTTAGCTACTACCCTAACATTTTTAATCATTGAAGAATTCGGCTCAATACTTATGTTATTATCATAAGTATCAATGAGCATTAAATGTTCAGGTAGGTCAAGGTGCAAATTGGCAAATAATAGCCTATCAGAATCGTTAGTTATCGTAAGCGGAAGTACTACGATATCATTAATAGTGATATAACTTGGTGTTTTAAAATCAAGGTTTAACATCTTTTTCGTGCTATAATTTTTTTCCTTTCTCCCAACAAGACCATTATAACCGATACCTTCTACAGCTACATTGAATGAAGTCACAGCGTCTGAATTGTAAAATTCGATGCATGCTTCGCCATTAAGATCAGTTTGAATAACGGGATTCCAATAAATTGTAGATCTAAAATCAGTACGCTCTTCAGGTAAGTTCGTACCCTCGTAAACCGGGACGTAAAATTTGGCAACATGATCGAAAGTGTAATTACGGTTGCGATAAAATGTTTTAGAGGCGTAATTTCTGTAATTATTGTTATTTAATTTTTTTCGGGATTTGCTCCAACTTCTATAACTTTTTGTTGAAACTAAAATAACTCCATTCCTACCTCGAGACCCATATAATGTAGAAGCGGCTAAATCACGAAGCACATTGATAGATTCAATCTGTTCTGGATTTACATCTATTTTATAATCAGAATTCATGGGTACACCATCTACAACAATAAGAGCTTGATTATTCCCAGAAAATGACGATAGGCCTCTTATCGTTACTTGCGAAGCACTACCAGAAACTCCAGTAGCACTAGTTATTTGAACACCAGAAGCTTTACCTTGTAAAACCCTAGCAACATCACCATTAAATTCTATATCATCTGAATTGACATGTGATACTGCAAAACCCAGAGCTCTTTTTTCTCTTTTAATACCTTGCGCAGTAACTACTACTTCTTCAAGGGCGCTAGCATCTTCTTCCATAGAAACAAATGCTTTGGCCTCTTTTGTAATAGTTTTTTTTGCATTTGGCTTAATAACACCAAAAAAACCTTTAGGAGTGCTTGGATTAGGAATTCCCTTTTTACGTGCTGGTTTACTGGCATAACCACTTTCTTGATTCTTACGATGTATGTATACCTTTTTATTATCATCGGTATAAGCCACTACTTCAAATCGACTGTTACCAGATAGTTTAAAAGAGAAAAGGCCTTGATCATCAGTTTGAAAAGAGAGTACTTTATTTGAGTCATTGGTGAAAACTAATATATGAGCTTTAATCGCATCTCCATTGGTATCTACAACAGCGCCATGTTGAATAGCAATTTGTTCTGGTTGGTGAACTGCATTAATAAATGACACCTCATTTTGAGTAATGTAGCTTCGCCACCCATGGGTTAACATTACAAAATCTAATGCTTTACCAACTTTTTCTTCTTGATCATCAAAATAGAATATAGGATTATGAATCTTGCCTTTCAATTCTGAAGACATTAACAAGTAAGAAAGGATATGATCTTGTTTATCGTCGGCAAAAGAAAGCAATTTATTATCCGCAACGGCAATCGACAAGTTCGAAGAAATAGGTGTGCCTGTATCGCTTGCAGTTTTGATTTTAACCACTACCTTTTCACGAGTATTATATGTTTCTTTATCAACTTCAAGGTCAATTTGTAATTGTTGTTGTTTATTTACAAATGCTAATCGTTCGGCTAATATATTTTCAGCCTCATCAAGTATTGCGAATTTGGTGATTCCTATAGGAAACTTTTTTGTGTCAATGACGATACTGTTTTCACCTTTTCGAATTTTCTTATGATACAAAAGGCCCGAAATATTAGAAACTTTAACGGATTTAGCGCTAGCTTCGGTATCGAAAAATGAAAGCATTATCTTTTCATTTTTCTCATGCAATGAAAAGCACACCCCAGATGAAAGCACCTTTGGCAAGGGAATAGGCTCCTCAGCAACATAGGGTTTTGTAAGCAAGGCATAATATTTTTTTTCAATTTCTGGTTGCAATGTAAAACCTCCCATACCATCATGAAAACTTTCAAAATCAGTGATAACCGTTCCAAACTCATCTATAATTTTTCCAGATATGTCTGCAGGTTTCCCATATTCATTTACAGCCTTAAAAGCTACTTGGTTTGAAGTACCCGCTATTATATTTCCACTTTCAGGAAAAAATTGTAGATCTAAACTTTTTAATAAAACAGGAACGCTTCTAGAGATGGATTCTGTTGATCCTTTATGAGCTATTCTCATATTTAATACCACATCAGCGTCTTGCAAGTTTTTTGGAAGCATGAAACTTGCTTTCAATTTTCCTTGTGCATTCGTGCGCAAAGTTTTATGCCAACTGGTACTGCCCTGTATTCGAAGTATGGCTTCAACTTCTTTGTTTGTTAAAGGTTCATTTTTTAAGTTTTTTACTTCAAAATTAGCAACTACGTTGCCTCCCGGGCCATATGCTTCTTTTTCATATTTAAGGGTCATCAGTAAATTGGGTTGAACTACTTTTTGAACAGTAAGGTTTTTAGTAAAAAAGTGCGATTCCCCAAAATTGCGCATCCAATTGGTATACATTTTCAGGGTATACTGACCCCCAACCCAATCTTTTTTAATTTCAATATTACCATAAGAATATCCATTGAGGACCCCTAGGCGCATTGTTTTGACTACTGAACCTTTGGGTGAAATTAGATCAACATACATCATTTCGCTTATCGGGGAAATTGTTTTCGATTCATTAACGACATAGGCTTTAAACCAAATAGTCTCTCCAGGAAAGTACATGGGTCTATCTGTATGCGCATATATAGATTCGAAAAAATCAAGTTTCGCTTTATCTTGTTGAAAAGACAATAAACTTAAGCCAACAAAAATTAAAACAACTGATTTATATAAACTATAGATAGTGATTTTCATATACTAGATTTTAAATTTAATTTTCAATCCAATTTCAGTTTGTACTGGTGCGTTAAAAAATTGAATTCCTTGACTTGAACCTTGACCATACAAACTTGTATATGGTGAGGCACCATCATATTTAGCGATCGTAAAAAGATTTGCTGCATAAACGCTACATTTAAATTCTCTAAAAAAAGGCTTGCTTATTTCGCTTGTAAAGGTGTACGAGAGGTCTACTGATTTTAAATTTAAATAACTTCCATCTACTATGGCCTCTTCTGCAACGCCTTCGAAACCATACCTTATGAAGCGATTACCCGCGAGTCCGTTTTCAGGATTCGCAAAGTCTACCGGAATAGTATTCGTAGTACCATTTTGATTACGTCCTTCAAAAACAAAATTGGTTATTTCTCGTTCTAGACCTGATTGTTTAGAAGTTCCTATATAATTCAGAACTTGTTGTGTTCCATTCCAAACATCACCTCCTTGTTGATAATCAAGTACGAAATTGAAATTGAAGTTTTTCCATCTTAAATTACTTGAAAAGCCTAAATTAAAATCAGGAGTAGGGTCGCCAACAATTACTTGATTTGGGTTTGCCAGCGGATATCCTGAATTATCTATAATAAGATTGTTTTCGCCATCTTTTAAAAAGGCAGTTCCAACCAAAATACCAGCAGGTTTATCTTTGATTAAATTTTTTGAGATTGTGGCAAAGCCGGCGATTGGAATTCTTGATTCGTTATTATATGTAGCCAAAACCTTTGTTCTGTAATTTGAAAATATAATTCTCGGACTAAATTGAACTCCCCCGTAATTATATGATCTCAGATCTAATGTAGCTTCGAATCCATAATTGTTTACATCAGCTAAATTGCGAAGTTGATAAGCGTTATTTTCCCAAAATGGAAAAACACTACCATGAGTCACATTTGAAAAATAACTTGTATTTAAATCCCAATACGTATTAAAAAGTTTAAATGCCACATTCAAATTCAATTCATAGCTTTTTTTCTCTTCTAAATCAATGCCATCTATAGCAAACAAATCGTTATTTGCTGTATACTGCAGTGATCTTTGTGGTTCAAGTTGTAAACTATTATGACTTTGATTATTGTAGAATAATGGCAGGGCGGTATAACTGTATCCATAACTAGCAGCTAATTTTAGTTTTCTGATGGCATGAACATCAATTAAACTATAGAGATCATACCTCAATTTCAGGGATGGGGCTAACCATTTAGAGTTTTGAATTGTAGACGTTACTGAATTATTTACGAAAGTTAAACTGGCATTTTCTTCAAAAAATCTAAAGTTTAAACTGGTATACCACCTCAATGTGGCTCTGCTTAAATCATTGCCAATAGTTGTGGTTTTCTCTGGATTATTAAATGAGCGCTCTTCAAAGCCAATTTTTTCAATAAATTCATAATCAAGGTTTTTATTTGTATACTCAATTGATGAAATTAAATCGTAGTTCAGATCTGATGTATATGAATTCTTTTCCCATTTTACGGTAGCCTTCGCATCGAAAGTATCTTGGTTCAGATTTTTATCGCTTGAATACCCTTCTAAAAAGCCAACAGTATTTCTAGAGACTCCGAAATCTTGTTCATTCGTTGATTTCAAAAAATTAAACCTTGAGAACAATTCAACCTCTTCAGAAAGACGAAATGAATTTTTCAAAGATGCAATCCATATTTTATTGCTAATTTGATTTCTGTTGTTCTTTAAAAGCCATTCTGGGTTATTAAAAATAGTATTGCTAAAACTCCTTTGGTTATCATTCGCCAAATCTATTCCTTGTTGATTCTCAAAAGTAGCAGGCGTAACCATAGCATTCAACAAAAGGTTATTTTGAAAACCATTGATATTGGGTTGTTTTTCTATACTGTGATTTCGTTTCAACTCAAATTGCCAAGTGATATCGTTGTAACTGTTACCTTCATAACTCAAATCAAACTCGTTTAAGGCACTACGTTCCTTACCATACATATCATTTCCAGATTTATTCCAATAATTAATTCGGAAAAAATTGTCATTTGAAGACATTAAAAAATGAGCATTCGTTGATGATTTTATGATCGGTTCAAATGGATTATTTGAATACACATTTGCGGCTTGTCCATTTCCTTCAGTAGTGTTAACTAATGCCCCGTTACTATCAAAAGGATAATCACTACCGTCAAATGCTAAACTCGTTATTCGAGGACCATACGAAAAAGGAACATTTGATTCAGGCGGAAAATAACTTATCAACTGATTGTTCGGCATGCCTTGCGCGTAAACAGTCTGAAGTTTAGGAAGATTGTTTTGTTTTATAAATTGAACACTTAGTAAAGAAGAGGCGCCTATTTCGAAATAAATATCTGGCTTTAGATAGGTGAATTGTACTTTATTTTTTGATGTTGTTATCGCTGCTATTCGACTTACATTTATATAATTATAGGGAGCATTATGAGTCGTATTACTCTCCTCAATGTTTGGGGCTTGTAAAAACGAAGGAAGCCGTTGCTGGACTGCTTTTTGATAACTTGTATCTAGAACTTTTTCTACGGGAACTTTCCGTACCGCCGTGGTGATCTGTTCAATACCGAACATTTCAGGGGTTACCTTAACCTCTCTATCTTTTTGCCCTATGTACGTAAATAAAAGAAGATCGCCTACGTTACATTTAATCTTGTAATTCCCATCAAAATCAGTCTGCGTCCCCTCCGAAGTACCTTTTATAATGATATTGACACCAGGTAGCGGAAGACCATCTTGATCGGTGATTGTACCTGTAACTTGGCCTCTTTGAGCGTTAGTCACCCCCAAAAACATCAATAACAAAATTACAAGAGTAGTTTTTCTAATTCGTAGTATTTGATTCATAAGGTTGGTCTTTCTTAGTTATGAAAACAAACCTACGAGCAATGCATATAATTTGAAATGGACTTTGAGTGAAGTAGCCCTTTGAATTAGGGAATGAACAATTTTAGAGAATTAAATACTATCAAACACCACACCCCAAAACGAAGAATGGCAACTACCGAGGTAGTTGCCATTCTTTACTATTTTAATAAATTGTTATTTTAGCGTTTCAGCTATTATAAAGTTAAAACTTCATTTAATAACCGTACCGAATACTCATTTCTGGCCCATAGGTTAAAAGCATCACCAACGAGAAAATCAAAATTGAAATGATCGTTGAAAATAAAAAAATACTAATCGCTTTATACCAAATAGGCATTCCTTTAAGCGAGCTGTTCTGAATTAGGGTGTTGAATACCTGCATAGTTTCTACATTTTTCATTAAACATTGTTCGTGTTCAAAGCATGTAGGTATTCAATTAAGATTGGGGTAATTCTGCTAATGTAACAACTTTATAAACTATAACCCTACTTATTCAGATAAACCAACTTAGTAATCGGTTAAACGGCTTATTTTCATCTGTGATCTATTCAAAAGAAGCTTTAAAAATTTATCACATAACTATCTTTAATTCAGGCAATTCAATCTATTCGCAACCACCCGTAAACCCCGTAGCATCAAATTTTGTTTGAACAGCACCTTGTTTGCTACCATCTGTCACCTGAATAGCAAGGTTGTTTTCTCCGCTACCATCTCGTTTAGGACTGCAATATTCAAACAAATAGAAACTATTTGCTCGCTCAGATACTCGAATTGATATATCATTAAAAGTAGTTTCGAGCTCTTCTTTATTCCCTGCAAAAACACTAAAAGTTTTACCAATATCGCTTAATACTTGCGTATCTATTTCACTACCCAATCCAATAGTAAAGAAAGAAATATTTGCATTTGCCTTGTCCACTTTATCTTGTGCCGCTTGTCGTGTAAAACGAGAAGCTTGATCGGTACCATCAGTAAATAAAACAACCGATGCCGCGCCTATCTTGTCTCCTTGAGTACTTGCGCTTAGCAAATCTGTAGCGATATCACTTGCTTTGATAACTGCCCCATAAAGATCGGTAGAAGGATCATTGCTTATATCTTGATTAATAGCATTTACAGAAGCAATCAACTCATTTTTTGAGGTGGTTAAAGCATTTAAAAGATGTAATTCATTTTCTCCATCAAACCAGTAGATGGCCATTTTAAATGATTCTTCATCCATTTCAGGCATTACATTATTTATAAAGCTAATACTCGCCGTTTTAAGCTCAACGAGACTACTGCTTAAAACACTATTACTTAAATCTAATACTAGTAACGTGTTATTACTAAAAACTTGAGAATTTGAAGAAATACGAGCTAATGATTCTGAGGTAGAAATCGTATTAAAGCATTCGTCATTACGGCCTTGTTCATAAATGGTGAATTGATCTGCTGTAAGTCCAGATACCGGGTTTTGGTTCGTATCAGACACTTTAAATAATATAGAAACTTTACCGGGTAGGGTTGTAAATTGCTCTTGAATGGAAAGTACCAAATCACTTTCTCCTAAATTTAAACAGGCATCGACTTCTTTTCCTTTTCCTAGATCACCACCAGTATTAAGATTGAAATTGACATCGTCATCAGCATTTCCACAAGAAACCAGAACAATACAGGCGTAAAAAAGAATACTTAAATTTTGGAAGGTTTTCATTTTCTAACTTTTGGGTTCAACCTACAAAACGGGCAAAATCTATTTTAATTATAATGCTATCGCCAAGAATAGTGTTAAACATTGTTAAAGAAGCACTGTAAAATTTTTATACCTTTCTGCATAAATTAAATTGAAGCAAAAATTTTAACCTATGAAAAAGGGACCGTTTTATACACTTTTGATTTTTCTCTGTTGTAATGGTTTAATAGCACAAAAAAAATCTATCGCAGAACGACTGGGCTATAAGGCAGAGACGAAACTTCTTATTATTCATGCTGATGACCTGGGTGTTACGCATTCTGAAAACAGCGCGAGCATTAAAGGCTTAGAAGAAACGCCTGTAAATTCTGCAAGTATTATGGTTCCTTGTCCATGGTTTCCTGAAATCGCAAAGTATGCGCGTAATAATCCTAAAATTGATTTTGGCCTGCACCTTACCTTAAATAGCGAATGGATCTCTTATAAGTGGGGGCCAGTTACTTCTAAAGATTCTGTGGCCACGCTTGTAAATACTCAGGGATTTTTCTATCCTGAAATTCAAGATGTTGTAGATAAAAGTAAGCCTCAACATGTAGCTCTTGAATTGCGCAATCAAATAAAAAAAGCATATCAATTTGGTATTGATGTTACGCATTTAGATGCTCATATGGGAACGGCTACGCGCACCCCTGAATTTTTGGCGGCCTATATTAAATTGGGTAAGGAATTTGAATTGCCAGTTTTACTAGATAAACGTATGGATTTCCTACAACATGAGGCAGTTAAAGGCCTTATTAATGATCGTGTCATAATTGACAATAATGTACTAACCGCGAGTCCAGAAGACTATGATTCGGGTATGGCCGCTTACTATACCAAAATATTATCTGAGTTAGAACCTGGTTTAAACACCTTATTGATTCATTTGGCATATGACGATATTGAAATGAAAGCAGTAACGGTTGGCCATGACTATTGGCATGCTGCATGGCGGCAAGCGGATGTTGACTTTTTTAGCAGTGCTGATTGTCGCGAGCTTATTAAACAAAATAATATTGTATTGATTACTTGGAGGGAATTAAGAGATAAAATCGTACGAAAAAAATAAGAACTCAAATGGATAAAGCACCAAATATTGCTATTGTGATTCTTGCAGCGGGAGCTTCTAAACGCATGGGAGATCACATCAAACAAATATTGCCATGGAAAGATTCCACTTTGCTTGGCAATGCTTTGATTCAGGCAAAAGCCAGTATTGCTAATGACACTTATGTTGTACTTGGTGCTTATGAAGAGGTCATTAAAGCAGAAGTTGTTATGGATGGAAATACCATTATTCAAAATAAAAACTGGGAAAAAGGCATGGGGAGCTCTATTGCTGTGGCTTTAAAGCGTATTGAAACCAAACCAGTTTCTTATGATGCGGTGTTTATCCAATTGGCTGATCAGCCCAAAATTGACACCAATTATATAAATAAAATGCTTGGAAACTGGATAGGGAATCGAAACAAAATAATAACAACAAAATACGAAAACGACCAAGGCGTTCCTGCAATTTTCGGTAGCGCGTATTTCGAAGCATTGACCCAACTACAAGAAGATGTCGGGGCTAAAGCAATTATTAATGCTAATTTAGGTAATGTTATAGCCTTGAATCCCGAAGGAAAAGAAATAGATATCGATAGTTTTGAGACCTATCAAAAAGCTTTAAACACTGAAAATAAAAAAACGTAACATATGAAAATAAAAATATTAATAGTAGTGCTACTATCTTTCAATTTAACTACTGTGATTGCTCAAGAAATGAGCTTTGAAACTTACAATCCAGAATCAACTTTAGTCGTTCCTGGAGCCATTATATCAAAAGCCAAATTCCCATTTATTGATGTACACAGCCACCAGCGCAATATGGATGCTCAAGCATTAGATGCCCTAATTGTAGACATGAACAAACTGAATGAAGGAATTATGGTCAATCTTAGTGGAGGTTCTGGTAGCAATCTAAATGCTAAAATCGAGAGCATAAAAAAAAATCATCCCAATCGGTTTGTCGTATTCGCCAATGTTGATTTTGATGGAGTAGGAGCGAAAGGCTGGAGTGAAAAGGCAGCCGCTCAGTTAGAAATCGATATAAAAGCAGGCGCTAAAGGATTAAAAATATATAAAAGTTTAGGCTTGCGATATAAAGACAGTAAAGGCAATCGAATCGCAATTGACGATCCGCGACTTGATGCCATTTGGGCAAAGTGTGGTGAATTAGGCGTGCCAGTACTGATTCATGCAGCCGATCCAAAATCTTTTTGGGACCCCATGGATGGTAATAATGAACGTTGGTTAGAGTTAAAAACAAGACCTCGTAGAAAACGATCAGCGACCAATCCGGCACCATGGCAACAAATTATTGATGAACAGCATCGCATGTTTAAAAAACATCCGAACACCAATTTTATCAATGCCCATATGGGATGGTATGCAAATAATCTTGAAAAATTAGGGCAGTTATTAGATGAAATTCCGAATATGAATGTGGGCATTGCCGCTGTTATTGCAGAATTAGGAAGACAACCTCGAAACGCAAAGATCTTTTTTGAAAAATATCAAGATCGTATTCTATTCGGTAAAGACAGCTGGAAACCTGAAGAATTCCCCACCTATTTCAGGGTCTTAGAATCTGATGACGAATACTTCCCGTACTATAAAAAATATCATGCGTTCTGGGCCATGTACGGACTCGATTTATCTGATGAGGTATTGAAGAAAGTGTATTATAAAAATGCGCTACGCCTTATTCCAGGTTTAGATCATAGTTTATTTCCTGAAAAATAATACAAGTAAAAATATGCTTTAAACACCCGTAAATACGGGTGTTTTCTTGTTTTGTATAAATATTTTCGTCTTTTTCTGTGATTATTTTAGCCGAATAGATACTTATCTTATGTAGCATTCAGAAATTCTATGGAAAAGGAAGGAGCTTTTGTTCAAATTATTAAACAAAATGAAGGGCTTATTTTTAAGATCACTACCATGTATACGAACAATCGTGATGATCAACAAGACCTATATCAAGAGATTGTATATCAACTTTGGAAATCTTTTGACAGCTTTAGGGCAGAAGCAAAAATTAGCACCTGGATGTATCGCATCGCACTGAACACTGCGATTACAAAGCTTAAGAAACGAAAACGCCAAGGTATTTCAGTTGGTATTGATCAAGTTGTTTTGCAACAAACCGAAAATTATGATCCCGAATTTGAAGAGCGATTAAAATTGGTTTTTGCGCATATTCAGCAGCTTAATGTTCTTGAAAAAGGACTCATGCTTTTAGTCTTAGAAGGGAAAAAATATGAAGAAATAGCAGTTATTATGGGACTCTCGTCAAGTAATGTAGGAACTAGAATTTCTAGAATAAAACAAAAATTAAAAAAACAAATTATAACTCAGTAGCCTATGGAAATCGAAGAAATGAAAGCCCTATGGTCTGAATTAAGCAACCAGTTAGAGCATCAAAAAAAATTAACAAACGAAATTATTATGAAAATGACACAAGAAAGATATTCAAACAGATTCAAAACACTAAGTACCTACGAAACTTTTGGCGCCATATTTTGTTTTGCTGTTTTCAGTTTAATTCTTTTTAATATTACCAAATTAGACACCTGGTATCTTATGTTATGCGGCATTATCACTTTACTATTTATAGGTGTTTTGCCCATAATAACCCTGCGTTTATTACGACATATTCGCCAGTTCAATATTCTAAATAAAAATTATAAAGAGGTGCTCATCGGATTTAGAAGAGCAAAAAAGAACCTATTACTTCTGCAAAGGAGTGCTGCTTACATTAGTTTTATCATTCTTTTTACATCTTCAGCGGTCTTTGCCAAGATCTTCGGAAATAAAGATTTTTTCTTAATCGATCGTGGAATTAAAGAGTATGCAGTTTTTGCTTTTGCTATTGTTTTTGTATTCTTTTTCTCGAGATGGGGCTATAGAGCCTATGGCAAAGTGACACAATCAGCAGAAGATGTATTAAAAGAATTGGAATAGCATTTACAGATTTGTTATATCTTTTAAAAAAACTCATATGACTTCTGCAGGATATTCAAGTACCCCTTTGGCGAAAAAATTAGGCATTAAAGAAGGATATATTGTTTTACTATACCAAGAACCAAAGCACTATTTAAAGCTATTCGAAGATTTTCCTGCTGTTAAACACGTCAAACAAGTTCGCAGTAAATCGATTGATTTTATACATCTTTTTTGCACTTCTAAAGCAAGCTTTGAAAAAGAATCAATACGCCTAAAAGAAGGCCTTAAATATACGGGGATATTATGGGTAAGTTGGCCAAAAGGAAGTTCTAAAATTGAAACAGACTTAAATCGTGAGTATATAAGAACGTATCTATTAAAGAATGGATTGGTAGATGTTAAGGTTTGTGCCGTTGATGCAGATTGGAGCGGACTTAAATTCATGTATCGCTTAACAGATAGAAAATAATCTAACTACAATACTCCTAACAATTGTTTTTGAATATAATCTAAAATCAACATCCAATTCATTTTTAAAACTAAAGAAGCAGTTGGCACATTATCATCTTCAATTGCCGAAATGATGGCATCGTGTTGATTATCTGATTTTGAATACAACAAGTCATCCGCCATAAATTCTCGCTCATAGAAGAACACACGAACCTTTAAGTCTTCTAACACATGTTGTGCTAAACTATTACCATAGTTTTTTGTCAACAGCCTATGAAAACCCAGTTTAGCGTTGATACGAGATACCGTATCTTGTGCATTTTTAAAAACTTCTTGTTGGTTTTTTAAAGCAGAGATAGAATCAGCATCAAACTCAGAATTCTCAATTGCCAGCACCTCTAAATCAGCAACTAATTCGTACAAGTCTTTAGCCTCTTTCATACTTAGTTCAGAAATAATAAAACCTCTGTTCGGTACAGCAGTAATGATACGTGATTGTTGCAATTGTGTTAAGGCTTCTCGAATGGGCGTAACACTAACATCCAATTTTCGAGCCACGGCAGCCAAATTGATAGTTTGACCCTCATGTAAATTACCTTGCTTCATTTCACTTAAAAGAAACTCGCGCACCTGATCTCTAAAGTTTGTTTTAACCAACATGCAATAAATATAATATATCGTATACGATTTTGTCTTAATATTAGATGTAATTCATCGATTTTAGGTAAACCAACTCCTAAACAGTACAAAAATGTGGCAAAGTATTTGCTAAGCTCTAGCTACAAAGCTATCTTTGGAGCAATTGGGTATGGTATATTAGATACACTGCCAATTACTAATTAAAATACAATAGAGTACATTATATGGCTAGAGCACAAGAAACTTATGGTAAAAAAGAACGTGAAAAAAAGCGCTTAAAGAAGCGTGAAGAAAAGGCTAAGAAAAAAGCAGAACGCCAAGCGAATTCAAATGCAGGTGGATCATGGGAAGACATGCTTGTTTATGTTGACGAAAATGGTCATTTCACAGATACACCTCCTGACCCTTCTAAAAAAGTTAAAGTTGATGCAGAAAGTATTGTACTTGGTATTCCAAAAAAAGAAGAGCAAGAGCCTGAAGACCCTATCAGAAAAGGAAAGGTCGCGTTTTTTGATACTTCAAAAGGATTCGGATTTATCACCGATACTGAAAATCAAGAAAAATATTTTGTGCATGTCAGTGGATTAATCGATGAAATCGCGGAAAACGATAAAGTTTCCTTCGAACTTGAAAAAGGAATGAAGGGTATGAATGCCGTACGTGTTAAAAAAGAATAATCTGGTTAAAAGTCTCGTTTTAAAGGCACTTGACTATAGTGCCTTTCATTGAACAAATCGTTCATACAAAAATATCTTCCTCCTATGCGCCATCGTGTTATAGAGCACCTACTATGCACTAAACAGCATATTATAACGTTTCGTAAGTAGATATAATCTTAAAAAAATAGCATGAGAAATATAGTATCAACGACCAGTAAGATTTTGCTTTTGGCATGTTTATTAGTACTTGCCATTAACTGTAGTAAAGAAGACAATGATCCTGTTGTAGGAAGTCAAACGGTATCAGCGACCGAAGTCAGAACCATTTTAGATTTAGATGACCAATCGAGTGTCGTAGACAAAGTGATTACCGAAATTTTTCAAAATACTCCTTCTGGAAAATCAGCAAAACAGAACGACTGTTACACAACAGAGTTCACCAATACGGGGTATACCGTGACCTTTGACAATTGTTCGTTTGAGGGTAGTGAAAGTGTTAATGGTACAATCGTTGTAACCTATACAGAAGGAGAAGAATCTACCTCGTTTACAGCTACCTATTCTGATTTAATGGTAGGAGCCATTAAAATAAATGGTACTCGGGCATTCACAATGAATTCCGAAAACGCTGGCAATAATATGAGCTTCAGCATTGTAACGAATATGGTGGTAACACTTGAAGACAACTCCGTTATCGAAGAAACTGGGACGAAAAATTTCACTTTTGAAATCGACATAAATAACTTGCAAAATAGTGGTCTAACTATTAGCGGGAATTGGACTGTAAAAGCGGACGGTAATACGTATGTAGTAAGTACCAACGAGCCTTTAAAAATAAATTTATTTGGATGTGATTATGTAGGGGAGGGGATACTTTCTATTTCGAAAAACGGATTAGTAGTAACTGTTGACTTTGGAGATGGCACTTGCGATTCCTTAGCTACTGTGAAATATCCAGATGGTACCGAAGAAGAGATTTCGCTCAAGAAAGATTAATTCTGAAGATATATATCATAAAAAAAGCCTCGGTACATTACGGTATCGAGGCTTTTCAATTATGAAAAAAGGGGATTCAATATTTAACGGTATCTACGTTTACTATTCCAGATGTCACTCTTTGAGACTTCGTTTGTTTTTCTTACCTGATATTTGTTTAAAGTTTCCATGATTGTTGTTTTTTAATTGATTGATGATGATTTTTTTTGATTGTGATTAACGATATCTGCGTTTGCTGTTCCAGATGTCACTCTTTGATACTTCGTTTGTTTTTCTTACCTGATATTTGTTTAAAGTTTCCATGATTGTTGTTTTTAAATGATTGATGATGATTTTTTTGATTGTAATTAACGATATCTTCGTTTGCTGTTCCAGATGTCACTCTTTGATACTTCGTTTGTTTTTCTGACTTGATATTTGTTTAAAGTTTCCATGATTGCTGTTTTTTAATTGATTGAAATTATTGATTATTAAAATGAATTTTTTTAGCCTTAAGTTTTTGATCGTACCACTTTTCTGTGTCTAAACCTGAACCTATTCCGAAGTATATTCGGGGTCGCATTTGATGTATAAATAAAGTTCTCATGATGAATAGTTTTTTGATTGTTACTAATTGACTTACAACTAAAAGACGACGCTATTTTAATTTTGTTACAGTACTATGTATAAAAAGGTACTATTTTATATAAAATTTAACATATTTTAAATCAAAAAATATCGTTAAACATTGATTTATAGGTGGTTACGAATAAATGTTAAATTTTATATTTTGTTTCCATAATGCAACAAACGAATGTTTTAAGCCGTCGAGCAGCGAGAAAGCTATCATCAATTCCATACGGAATCGCGACAGAAGCTCCGACATTTCATATATTTTTTATTGCTCTATTTGATAAAGTTAAATAGGAGTGATGCCATCACTAAGACCAATCATTCAAGAATAGTTTTTGTATAATAATAAGGTATAGCCTTATAAAGCTGTATTTTTGCATTTCGAAAAAGCAGACGATTCAATGACAGAAAATATACAGGCAATACAGCCAGTTAAAACGGATAAGGAATTATACAGCTACCAACAAGGAGCCATTTCTCAAATCTTTGAAAAATTCGAAACTGCGCCAGAAGACTATCATCTATTATATCAATTGCCAACTGGTGGTGGTAAAACCGTTATTTTTTCTGAAATGGTTCGGCAGTACTTGAAAAATCATAACAAGAAAGTATTGGTCATGACGCACCGCTTAGAATTGTGTCGTCAGACTTCGAATATGCTAACGGAGTTTGGTGTTACAAACAAAGTTGTTGACAGTAAAGCTGACTTGGATGATCAAGCGGCGTACAGTTGTTATGTAGCGATGGTAGAAACGCTGAACAACCGACTACAAGATGATAAACTTGACATTTCTGATATCGGTCTTGTTATCATTGATGAAGCGCATTACAACTCTTTTACCAAACTCTTTAAATTTTTTGAGAAATCTTTCATATTAGGGGTCACGGCAACACCCTTAAGTTCAAATAAGGAACTTCCTATGAAAGGTAATTATAATGAGCTTATTGTTGGTGAAACAATTGAAGCGCTGATTGAAAATCAATTCTTGGCGCGAGCTGAAGTTTTTCAATATGATATGGCATTGACTTCATTAGAAATTGGTTCTAACGGAGATTATACTGTTAAGTCTTCTGAAGATTTATATTCGAGTCCTGCAATGCTAGAAAAGCTTTTGAAGGCTTATGAGAAACATTCTAGTGGAAAAAAGACGCTGATATTCAATAATGGTATTAATACCTCGATCAATGTTTATCACACCTTTAATGCTGCAGGTTTACCAATCATGCACCTTGACAATACGGCTACTAAGAAGCAACGTATTCAAATATTAAAATGGTTTAAAGAAACGCCAAATGCGATATTAACCTCAGTTAGTATATTAACTACGGGGTTTGACGAACCTACTATAGACACCATTATATTGAATCGAGCTACAAAATCATTGACCTTGTACTACCAGATGATTGGTAGAGGTTCTCGAATATTGAATAATAAATCAAAATTCACTGTTATTGATTTAGGAAATAACAACTACCGATTTGGTCCTTGGGGTGCTGATTTAGATTGGCAAACCATATTTAAATCACCAAACTTCTATATGGATCGTATTCAAGATGATGAAACAATAGAAGATCGGTTTAAACATGAAATGCCTGAAGAACTTAGAGCTAAGTTTGTAAAGTCAGATGAAGTTTCTTTTGATATAAAAAGCGTATACAAGACCGCAACGAGTGCTGGCGAATCTTCAAAAGTAGTTTTAGAACGTTCTATTGCTCAACATGCGAAAATATGCATCGAAAATAGTGAAGATGTATATGATGCATTGGCTTTAGCTAAGTTATTGAAAGATGACATTAATCAACGCATAATGACCTATGCCAAGTGCATTAGTAGAAGTACTGGGAATTTTTTACTTTGGTTGAAAGAGGACTACAAAAAGAAATTGAATGCCTATTTACGGCAAAATTTCGATACCCTCTTTGAAGAAATACATGGCTACCCTCCAGAGGATTAGCCTATTTTAAATAATAAAGCATTGTACCTTTACCTCGAAAACGCTTCATTTTCAAAGTATTACTTATGGCTTCTTTCGATGATTTCAAAATTAGCACCTCCTTACGGAAGGCCATTTCTGACTTAGGATTTTCCGCAGCACGCCCTATACAAGCAAAGGCTTATCCAGTAATACTATCGGGTTCAGATATGGTGGGCATTGCGCAAACGGGTACAGGTAAAACGCTTGCATATTTATTGCCGTTATTACAAATGCTACCCTTTTCCAAAGAGAAACATCCAAGAGCACTAATATTAGTACCTACCCGCGAACTAGTAGTGCAGGTGATTGGTGAAATTGAAAAGTTTTCAAAGTATACTACATTGCGAGGCCTTGGTATTTATGGCGGAACGAATATGAATCGCCAAAAAGAGGCCTTATTTGAAGGGGCTGATATTATTGTTGCTACACCTGGCCGCCTCTATGATTTACTATTAAGTGGAGCTTTACGAACAAAAACCATTAAGAAATTAGTCATTGACGAGGTTGATGTCATGCTCGATTTGGGGTTTCGTTATCAATTAAAGAATATCATGGATTTACTACCCGAACGACGTCAGAACATCATGTTCTCGGCCACTATGACTCAGGAAGTAGATACGCTTATTTCCTCTTATTTTATAGCTCCGAAAAAAATTACTATTGCCCTAAGCGGCACCCCATTGACTACGATTAAACAGTATAGTTATGCCGTTCCCAATTTCTACACTAAAGTTAATCTTTTAGTTCAATTGTTTAAAGATAAAGAATTGTTTAATAAGGTATTAGTATTTACGTTAAACAAAAAAACAGCAGATCAATTGTATCAAGAAATCAGTGAATTTTATCTTGATGAAGCATGTATAGTTCATTCAAATAAAACGCAGAACTATCGCTTACGCTCTATTAAGCAATTTGAAGAAGGTATCAATAGAATTCTTGTAACGACTGATGTTATGGCACGAGGATTAGACCTCGATCGTATTTCACATGTAATCAACTTTGATACGCCTCACTATCCGGAGAACTATATGCATCGCATTGGGCGAACGGGTAGAGCAGAAGCTCAAGGTACTTCAATATTATGCTACACCGAAAAAGAAAAACCGGCCAAAGAAGCTATTGAGGCACTAATGAAAATTAAGATTGAACAGCTCAAACTTCCTGCTACAGTTGAAATAGCTACTCGACTCACTCCCGAAGAAACACCAATAAAGAAAGAACGAGACAATCTTGATAAATCATTAACTGATGGAGCAAAAGGAACAAGTTTTCATGACAAAAAAGCGAAAAATAAACAAGTAAATCAAGGAGGGTCATATAAGCGTAAGATCGAGAAGAAGTATAAAAAGGCAAAAACCAAAGGTGATAAAAATTACAATAAACGAAACAAGAAGAGACGTTAGATTATTTAGTACTTTGAAGGCTCAAATAAACATCATGAGAACATACCTCTTTTTTGCTTTATTATTTCTTGTTTCTTGTAAAAGTAATACGCCTCTAGTTGCTGCAAAACATGACTATCCCAATCCGGTAGATACGACTACCAAAAATATTCAACTTCAAAAAAGACAAGTTTTCGAAACGCAAGGCTTGCAAGCATCAAATGATTTTCCTGCTGCGCGCCTAAATGCATTTAGTCAAGAAAACGATTCTACCTACATCGCTGCCATTTGGCCTGAAAATTTTCCTATTAATCCGAGTCCCTGGTACGCATTTAAGCTATGGGCAAAAGAAGCAAAAGAAATCTACTTAAAGCTGCAGTATTCTAACGGCGCGCAACACCGCTATCATCCGAAACTAAGTCTTGATGGCGAAACCTGGAAACTTCTTGATACTACTGCTATTAGAACGAATACAGATCAAATGAGCGCTACGCTTAAACTGCAAGTGAGTACCGACACTTTATGGCTCGCAGCACAAGAAATTCAGGACCATCGCAGGGTGGGGGAATGGGCGAAAAAAATGAGTGCAACTAAAAATGTAACCTTATCAAATGCTGGAAAAAGTGCCCAAGGTCGAGCCCTATATCATTTGAATATTACGGAGAATACTTCTACAAATAAACCTACAGTTCTAATTATTAGCCGACAACATCCACCTGAGGTAACTGGTTTTTTGTGTATGAAAGCTTTTGTAGAGACCATAATTAATGAAGGGGCTACTAACGGATTTTTGAATAAATATAGAGTCATGGTATATCCGTTGATGAATCCTGATGGGGTAGATTTAGGGCATTATCGACATAATACGGGTGGCGTAGATTTGAATCGAGATTGGAGTCAATATCACCAGCCTGAAATTAAACAAGTAACAAATCATATGGTACGAGAAACTACGCAACATAATAACGAAGTACTACTTGGCCTTGATTTTCATAGTACCTATCGCGATGTATACTATACGCCAGATGAAAGTGTGACCCGTAAAATACCTAATTTCAAAAACGCCTGGCTTGATCAAATAAAAGTAGCGCTTAACATAGAAGACATTAATGAGCGTCCTGGTAAAATTAGTAGACCCACTTCAAGCGGTTGGTTCAATAAACAATTTGGCGCTACAGGAATTACCTATGAAATAGGCGATGATACCCCTAGAGATTTTATCAAAACCAAAGGGGTGGAGTCGGCTAGGGCTATGATGAAAATATTACTTGAAGAATAACTCTATGGGGAACTCAAAAAACACGCTACTCGTAGTTCTAGCGTTCTTTTCTATATATTTTATTTGGGGATCAACGTATTTGTTGAATAAAATAGCAGTAACTGAGCTACCCCCTTTTATGCTTGCGGCGGTGCGGTTCATTATTGCTGGTATGCTCATTTTTTTGATTTGCAAACTTTTAAAAATCCCTATTCGCATTACAAAAAAGCAATTTTTCAATACTGTTATTGCAGGTTTCTTATTCCTCACCTTTGGTAATGGCGTAGTAGTTTGGGCGCTAAAATACGTAGATACAGGCCTTGCAGCATTAGAAATATCAGCGCAACCTTTAGTAGTTCTCTTGTTAATGCTCATTTTTCAAGACAAGAAAATAAGAGCTATGTCAATGATAGGAGTTCTTTTTGGCATTGCAGGCATCTACTTACTCGTAAGCCAGAAGCAAATTTTGAGTGAAGAAAATACAATAATAGGCATGATCATGATTTTTCTATGCATGATCAGTTGGGGATATGGTAGCCTTTTTGTTGGTAAAGCTGATTTACCAAAAAACTACTTTGTGAATACGGGGTATCAAATGTTTACTGGGGGGATTTTATTGACAGTATTCAGCCTATTATTTCAAGAAACATGGTCGAGTCCTACACAATGGAGTGGCAAGGTACAATTAGCAATGTTGCTACTCATTCTATTTGGTAGTATCGTTGCATTTACATCATTCAATTATTTACTACGCATGGTGTCTCCTGAAAAAGTAGCGACCTCCACCTATGTCAATCCGATTATCGCACTCTTGCTCGGTTGGTATTTTTTGAATGAGGTAATTACAACCCAATCCATTGTTGCTGCCATGCTCCTTTTAACAGGAGTCTATTTTATAAATACGAAGAAGAAAATTGCAATTTTTTCAAGATTTTCAAACCAAAAAGAAGACTCCACTAAGAAGCCTTAGCACGTGCATAAAGGGGAGTCCGTATGTATATCGGCAAGTTTACCTATTTTTATGACCGTATTAAATTTGAAATACGTCTGCTTCAAATTCTTAAAGCCTTAAATTAATGAATTACAAGAGAAGAACTTTTGTGAAACAATCTGGACTAGTACTTAGCGCCGCAATGTTACCATTATCATGTTTTCCTGATAAAAAATCGAAGTTCAAAATGGGACTTCAACTTTTTACGATTCGTGATGCTATGGAAAAAGACCCGCTCGGCAGTCTTAAAAAAGTCGCAGCCCTTGGGTATCAAGATTTAGAAACCTATGGTTATGATGTAGATAAAGACCTTTATTATGGTTATAAATCCGCAGCATTCAAACAAATTTTAAATGATTTAGGACTAACAGCGACTAGCGGACATTATGGTTTTTCAGACTATTTTACCCTGTCAGAAGATGCAATGAAACGATTTACTGATCAATGCATCAAAGGGGCAAAAGCTCTAAATAAAAGCTATATAACATGGCCTTGGTTGGCACCTGAGTATCGAAACATTGATACTTTTAAACGACTCGCACCAAAATTAAATCAGATTGGTGAACAGGTAAACGCAGCAGGCTTGGGTTTTGCCTATCACAATCACGGCTTCGAATTTGAAATTGTTGATCCTCAGAGTGGCAAAACAGCCTACGACTATATTTTGAATGAAACAGATCCGGCATTAGTCAAATTGCAAATGGATATGTATTGGGTGAAACACGCTTCGAAAAAGAGTCCTGCAACTTTAATCGCAGAAAATCCGGGACGCTATGTGATGTGGCATATTAAAGATATGGATAAGGAGACTCGCGATTATACGGAACTTGGCAATGGATCTATTGACTACAAAACTATTTTAAGCACCATTAACACCGACGCTTTAGACTATTACTATTTAGAGCAAGGGAGTAATTTTGCAAAAAACTCTATGCAAAGCATTACCGATAGTGCGAATTACTTTAAAAAACACTTGAAAAAATATTTATAATTATGAAACACTGCATCGTTTTACTTATACTACTATCTGTTTTTATTTTTTCATGCAAAGAGAATACTTCTGGCATACCCATCAAACAATATGAAGAAGTGGCTTCAACACTGCCAGTCGATCGATTAAAATTACCGCCAGGTTTCTCTATTGAAGTATATGCTGATAGTATTGACGGCGCCCGCTCTATGGCAATGGGTGATAATGGAACTCTCTTTGTTGGCACACGAAATGAAAAGACAGTATACGCCATTCAAGACCGCGATCATGATTACAAGGCAGACAAAGTCATTCTTTTAGATACTACGCTTGAGGTTCCTAATGGTATAGCTTATAAAAATGGTTCGCTTTATGTTGCGGAGGTAGGACGCTTACTGCGTTACGATAGTATAGAAAACAAATTGAATAATCCTCCCAAGCCAGTCGTGGTTTATGATGACTATCCTACAGAATTTCATCATGGCTGGAAATATATTGCTTTTGGTCCTGATAATAAACTATATGTACCCGTAGGTGCCCCATGTAATATTTGCGATTCAACAGTTAGTGATAAACGTTATGCAACAATTACGCGAATGAATGCAGATGGCAGTGATCGTGAAATTTATGCACGAGGCGTGCGTAATACGGTAGGTTTCACCTGGCATCCTGAAACTAAAGAAATGTATTTCACAGACAACGGAAGAGATATGATGGGTGATGATATTCCGCCTTGTGAATTAAATCGAATTACGGAAGCAGGACAGCATTTTGGCTATCCATATTGTCATGGAGAAACAGTTGAAGACCCAGAATTTGGATCTCAAAGACCCTGTTCAGAATTTGTTGCGCCCGTTCAAGCCTTGGGTGCTCACGTTGCCCCTTTAGGGGTTAAATTCTATACAGGAAATATGTTTCCTAAGAAATATAAACAATATGCGTTCATAGCGGAACATGGTTCTTGGAATCGTTCTAAAAAAGTAGGTTACAAAATTTCTATGGTGGATATTGAGAATGGAAAAGCAAGCTCTTATGAAACTTTTCTGGAGGGCTGGCTCGACGAAGAATCTCAAGAGCGATTTGGTCGCCCTGTAGATCTCTTATTCCTAAAAGACGGATCGCTCTTGATTTCTGATGATTTTGGCGATGCAATTTATAGGGTAAGTTATAAGATGCCGCAAGAAGCAAGCAATTAAATTATATGCCTTTAAGAAAAGTTATAGCACTATTGCTTGTAGGCCTCAATTCACTTTGTATCTGGGCTCAAGAAACTCCAACCTACACCTATAAAAAAGGGGATCGTGATGGAATCGGCAAATGGTATATGGGACGCGAAATTGCTCATATAATGGGCTTTCAAGGCATGTCTTGGCTAGAGCGCCCTGAGCGTGAAAAGGAAGAGCATACAACGCGTTTGCTAAAGAACATGAATATAAAGCCTGAAGACACAATAGCCGATATCGGGGCAGGATCGGGATATCATGTTTTCAAAATGGCAAAAAAAGCAACCCTTGGTCACATTTTTGCAGTAGACATTCAAGACGAAATGTTAACGGCAATTCAATCCAAGATTAGAATTAGGGCACTTGAAAACATAACAACAGTTAAAGGGGGAGAACAAGAAGTTAACTTAAAGCCTAATTCCGTTGACAAAATGCTTTTGGTTGATGTATATCACGAATTTAACTTTCCTTTCGAAATGCTTCGTTCTATTCACAAGGCTATGCGAAAAAACGGCAAACTATATCTAATTGAATATCGCGGGGAAGATGTGCAGGTTCCTATAAAGAAATTACATAAAATGACTAAAAAGCAAGCCGTCAAAGAATTAGAAGCTGCAGGATTTAAATTCGAACGAAACATAGAAAATCTACCCTGGCAACACTGCTTAATTTTTATGAAGCGCTAAGTTACCCGACTACATATTATAATACGCTTATAAAAAGGTTTTACAAAATTATTGGCGCTTATAGGTTTTAGGGCGTATACCGATACTAATTAGAAAGAACTTTAAAAAAAAACATCCCGTCTATTATAACAAGATTAATCCCTTATCCACTTATAAAAAATCCAATAAAACTGTAATTAGTTACTTGTTAATATTTTTTATATATTTAGAATCTCAAGATTAGCACTGCCTACGCCTCCAGTTCTCCCAACAATTTTTAAAGTAAAATACCCGACAATGGGTATGGCTTTTTAATGCAAAAATTATAAATATGTTAAACCTAAAAAATAAAACCAACACATTTTACGCCGCTATATGAAAACAACTTTTTTATTTCTAGTATTACTTATTATATCCAATGTAAACGCACAAGAGGAAAACCAATCGCAATCAGTTGAGAAATTTGATTATAAAGTAGATGGTTACGTATTAATGGGAGAATTCGATCAAGACAAAAAGGAAATTAACTTTACAAAAGACAAGTTCGTCGCAGGAAACTACAGGTATGAAGTTATAGGGAGGTCTACTTACAAAACAGAAGATCAAGATTTTAAATATGTCCTAGTAAAAATATTAGGCTTCAGTGCCAAAAATTGGAAAGTAATTCCAAGTGAGAAAAAACTACGCTTTTATAGATCTCCTAAAAATATAGCTGAGTTAGAAAAAAATAAACCAAAGATCCAAGGAGAAAAAAACCATTGGAGTGACTATAAAGATTCACACGGATATTATTATTTCCAAGTGGATTACAAACCAGATTACATTGATATTACAGATCAAAATAAAATATTTTGGCTCAAAGAAGAAAAGTTCAATACTTACATCAGTGATGGGTTTATCAAAAAAAGGTATTACCTAAAACCTCAATTCGCATATGGCGCTTCTTTGTCATTACCATTTAAAATCAGACCGTCCATCGATACATTAAATATGAAAATTACTCCAGAATTGGCCATTGGAGGGTATCTAGGTCTAAGACAAAGACTAGATAGGTATAAAGCTATTTATTTGTATTTACCTGTAGTTACTGCAGGGGTGACAACAATTGGTATTAATTCGAATAATACTATAAATGAGCAAAAAGTTGATGGGAATGAGGATGGACTAATTTTCGCCAGAACCTTTAGCGTAGGATCTTTTATTGAATTTAACAAATTTCAGATTGGCGCGGTTATCGGTTGGGACAAAGCGGGTGGTGAAATTGGTAAAAACTGGCGTTATAATGATCGCTTGTGGTATTCATTTAGCATTGGCTATAATTTTTTACGAAAAAACGACGATTAACTCTTATTTCTAAAAACTATGAAAGAATTTATTGGAGCACTTAATGCCTATCATGTTTTAAATTTTATTGTTCCAGGAACTTTGTTTGCAATCATTTTGACAAATTTTTCTAATATAAATTTGCTTCAAGAAGCATCTCTTGCTGGCATTTTATTATACTATTTCATTGGCATGGTATTAAGTCGTTTGGGCTCCTTAATTTTTGAACCATTATTGCTTAACACTAAAATTATTACGAAGTATGAATTCGCCGACTATATCAAAGCGAGTTGTGTCGATCAAAATATAGCCACATTGCTAGGGGTCAACAACATGTATAGAAGCCTATTCACTATGTCACTGCTGCTGTTATTTGTTTTCATTTTCGAACCTTACGACATCACTAATCTACGTGCTGACAAAGCTGTTGTGGTACTTCTAGGGGTGCTCACATTAATATTTGTCTTTGCATGGCAAAAGCAGCACGGACTAATAAGTCGGCGCATTCAAGTGATCAAAGGCGAAAACTTTGTTCTGCCGAAATCGAAACCTTCTAAATAGAGGTAATAATTCATTATAAAAAAAAATAACTGTTACCAACAAGCATCAAGCATTAAAACAAAAACAGATGGCCAAAACGAAAACAGTCTCCATCAACAAAGATATTCGAATGAATGCCTACGCAGCTTCAAAATATCTTGATTCCGATGTTGAAAAAGCATTACAAGTTCAACTTCCGTTTGATGTTTACCTCCAAGACCCTCTTGTTGCGAAAGACGATCCAAGGGCAGGTTTTGATGATGATTTTTATGTGTCGTGGGAACCAGGATTGACAGATGGTCCAACTAGTGCGCGTTTCGCCATAGTAGATTATAATGCTGACTCAGGTGTATTAATCCCTAAAGCAAAATGGAACCAAAACGAAGGTCAGTTTTATGATGTGAACAACAAACGCCTAGATAAATCTAACCTCAAAAGTTTACAATATCATCAAGTAAATGTCTGGGCACTTTTACAACGAGCTCTTGCTTTCTTTGAGAATGGTATGGGATTAGGGCGCCCTATTCCTTTTGGTTTTGAAGGCAATAGGTTAATTGTAGTACCTCATGCTGGTTATGGCCAAAATGCGTTTTATGATAGATCAAGCAAATCCCTTCAATTCTATTATTTTGACAATGACGAAAATAAACGGGTTTATACGTGCCTTTCTGCTGATATTATTAATCACGAATTTGGTCATGCAGTTCTAGATGGCATTCGTCCGTATTTCATCAATAGTTTTTTAGTTCAAACGGGAGCTTTTCATGAATTTATGGGAGACCTAACCGCTATTTTAATTCTTCTTAGAAATAACAAATTCAGAAGACGATTAGCAGATAAAACGGCAGGTAACCTTAGCAAAGAAAAAATATTAGCTTCTATTGCTAGAGAGTTTGGAGAAGCTGTAATTGATAAACCTTATTTAAGAACAGCTAGAAACAAACTTAAGATGAACGAAAAGGAAGTAAAGGAGAGTACCAGTGCTCACTTTGTATCACAGGTAATGACGGGAGCCATGTTTGATATTCTTAAAAAATTTGCTGAGAGTTATGTAAAACGTGCACAAGCCAATACAAATAAAGAGCGTAATGAGGTATCAAAGAACGCTTTTTACCGCGCCATTATGCGCATGCAACGTATTGCTATACAACCGCTTGACCTACTACCTCCAGTAGACGTTACCTTTAAAGATTATGTTATGGCGGTATTACGCGCCCACCTTTTGGCAGATCCCCAAGATCCAAACGACTATTATGCCATGATGATAAGTGTTTTTTATGATCGCAGAATAATTACAAAGAAAGAGGCGGATGAGCTTAAGGACACCGATTATACATATGAAGACCTAAATCCGCAAGTATATCATAATATAGATAGCATATCAAGATCTAGAACAGCGGCATACAAATTTTTAAATGATAACCGCCCCCAACTCATGATACCAGAACATCAAGATATTATGGTAATTGATTTGTATGATGCTAATAAATATGCCCGTCGTGGCATACGAATGCCGAGACAGATTATTTTACAATATTTATGGAAAGAAGAAGTATTGTTAAAGGGAAAACAATTTGCGGAATATGAAGGTCGTACCACCACAATGCTTTGTGGTGGCACCCTAGTGTTTAATGAAAAAGGCACATTACTTTCGTGGATGCGAAAACCTGGTACTGAATTAAAAGTAGGTAAACTGAATAAAAAAAATCGAATAAAGGAAATAGAAGCTGGCAAGATGAGAAAAGTAGATTTCTTGAATGCCTTATCAAAACGTATTGAATCAGGACATATTGGAGCGATACTAGGAAGCTCCAAAGGGTTTTTAGGCACCAGAGTTCCCAATGTACTTGTAAAAGAAAATGATAATTTACTATCCTTTGAACTAGCACCACATTTCAATCTGGATGATAATCATGAACAATTAAACACGAATAAGAAATGGGAAGTAAGCTCTTAGTAAGAAGTTATAATGTTGGTTGTGGCGATTGTTTCTATGTGCGAATTCCGAATGATACAGACGGCTTTCACATACTCATTGATTGCGGATCTAAAGAAGGTATTAAAAGTGGTGTTTTAGATGGTGCCATCAAACATCTTGAAGAACACGCGCTGCCTACTGTAGTTGGCACAAACAAGAAACGGCTCGATTTAATTATCGTAACCCATCGTCATGAAGATCATATAAAAGGTTTTGATCCGAAGTTTTTCAAGAATATTGTTATAAAGAATATTTGGATTACGGCTGCCATGAACGCTAAACATCCGCAGGCAAAAAAATCATTAGCATTAAACGCTCTAGCAGAAGAACAAATTACCAAACTGGTAAATTCCGGGGCAGCATTTAGTCCAGAATTTAAAGACCTCGTTGGCTTGTATGGTATCCGCAATAAAGGGGCCACAGAAGCTTTAACCAAAGAATTACCAAAAAAAAATGGGATCACCGTTAACTATGTCCATGCTGGAATGGTTTTCGACCAAACTCAATTAAATGTAAAACAAGACACTAAAATCACTGTGTTAGCTCCAGAAGAAAACATAGATCACTTTTATCTAGGTAAAGACGTAGACAGGGCTATACAAGGATTTACTGATGGTAGAAAAACAATAGCAAGTCAACCCAAAGCGAGCGCCAGAACAAAACCAACTAATATTAGTAGCTCAGACTTTCGAGCTTTACAAGGGCGAATGATGTCTAATGCGTTAGCCTTTGCAATTGATGATTCTAGTATACAAAATAATGTGAGCACCGTAATCCTTATGGAGTGGTCAGGAAATAGACTTTTGTTCGTGGGAGATGCTGAGTGGCATGGTAAATTTAAGAAAGGAAGAAAAAACGGTAGCTGGAATGTCATGTGGAAAAAACAAAATCCACATCTCTCTAAACCTATTGATTTTTTGAAAGCCGGTCACCACGGCAGTTATAATGCCACGCCTTGGAATCGGGAGGAAGACAATACACATGAGGTTAATCAAATTTTTGATGCCATATTACCTAAGCCAAAAAACAATAAAAAACCGGAAGCCTTTTGCTTAGTATCAACCAAAAGGAAGCAGTACGATACGATACCTGATGCTGAATTACTAGTTGAACTTGGTAAACGTATAGCCAACACAAAAAACTATAATACGTCTTTAAAAAAACAAAACCCAAGATTTGATCCAAAATCTGACATCTTAAATTATTCGATACTAAAAGACTATACCAAGCAGCCTTCACCACGCGAAGTAGGTGAAAAAGAGTGGTTTAACAAGCCTCAGCCTCAACGAACAGATATGGAATCGGTCGGAAGAGGAAGCGAAGTTATGCCAAAAGACATTGAATTTATAGATGTTGAATTGGCCCCTAAGCAATCTTAAAATGAAAAGGAACCCTAAAAGCATAATTCAAGAAGCATTCTGATTTTTTTAAATTCTATGATTTTAATGCCCCATCAATAATCTTGAAAGCCATGGCGTTCCTAAACCATTTTTTCTCAAATTACGAACCCTCATGTTCACAGGGCAGTCTTTGCATATTTCTACTTAATATATCCATCAATCGTTGCGATATACAAAATCGGTGCCTCAAATAGAATTAATTTTTGCTAGAATAAAAAAAGAGCATTTATCTTTAACGTCATAATCCTATTATGATGACTAAAATAGCGTATATCGGTGCGGGTAGCTTGCAATTCGGACCTATCATCGTACAAGATATTCTTATGAGTACGAAACTTGCTAAGAATGATTTAGAGATTTGTTTGATGGATATTGAAAAGTCGCATCTTGATCATGTCATGAATCACGGTCAATATGTCAATGAAAAATTAGGTCGTAATGCTAAAATATGGACGACTACCGATAGCGACGAGGCTATTAAAAAAGCTGATTTTGTGATTTGTGCCCTTGAAAAAGATCGCAATGTGTATTGGTCACAAGATTTTCATATTCCAAGAAAATATGGGTTTAAGCAAGTGTACGGCGAAAATGGGGGAGTAGGGTCACTATTTCATGCCTTACGAAACATTAAAGTAATTGTTGGTTTAGCGCGAAAAATGGAAGAATTATGCCCCAATGCGATGCTGCTTAATTTTTCTAATCCCGAACATAAAATTTGCGAAGCTGTTACGCGCCTCACTTCCATTAAGGCGGTTGGTTTATGTCATGGTGTTTTTATGGGAAGAGACCAATTGTCAGAACTGCTAGACGTCCCTTTAGAAGATTTACAAACCAAAGCTTGCGGAATTAATCATTTCACATGGTTTCAAGAAATAAGACAAATATCAACAGGTACCGACTTATATCCGAAATTAAAAGAAATTGAACAAAAAGGAGATTGGCTGGCTAAGTGGCATGAACTAGCTTTAGGCAGAATATTATTTCGACGATTCGGTCAATGGCCGTCGCCGGCTTCTAATCATTATGGTGAATATTTACGATGGGCAGAAGAATTCGTAATTCCTCAATTACAGTTCTTTTATGATCCTTATGAAGGGCATCCCTGGGAAAACAAGCAAATTCCCGAAGGGGTTTATACCGTAGATCGTGTGGACTATGAGCGGGAGTGGACCAAAGATTGGAGTAAAAAGCTATTGCCCGTTGGCTCTACAGAAGATATCGAATTAGAAAATGAAGATGGAAGCTTTAAGAGTTCTGGTGAAATTGCCACCCTTATTATGGAAGCCGTCGTAACCGATGAAAAGCAATGGCTTGAGGCAGTTAATGTACCCAATAATGGGGCAATACCCAATCTACCCAATGATCTAGTGGTAGAAGTCCCTGCCTATTGCGATGCATCTGGAATACAACCAATACCTATGCAACCGATGCCCGAAGGTGTTGCAGCAACGATTCGATTACATGCCAGTATCCATCAACTTTTAGTGGAAGCCTACCAAGAGCAATCTAAAGACAAGCTTTTGCAAGCCATTCTTATTGAACCCACAGTAAATTCATATCGTAATGCAGTGGATATGTGTAATGAAATGTTACACCTACAGAAAGATGTTTTACCTCCATTGCACTAATTGAATTAAAAATTTAGCCCATAAAAGCATAGAAACATGGAATTAGCACTTTTAGACTGGGTCGTAATTTGTGGCTACCTCCTGTTAAGTATTGCAATTGGTGTTTTTGTTGTCAAGCACGACAGTAAGAATATTACCGATTTTTTTGTTGCTGGTCGTAATTTGCCTTGGTGGCTTTTAGGTACCTCTATCGCAGCGACTTGGTTTGCTACCGATGCGCCACTAGCCGTAACAGCCCTTGTTCGTACGAAAGGTATTTATGGTAATTGGCTATGGTGGTACTTGGGTACGGGTATTATGATGATGGTATTTTTCTATGCAAAATATTGGCGCAGAGCAGAAATATTAACTGATGCTGAAATGATTGAGTTACGATACAGTGGTGCTTCCGCTTCTATCTTAAGAGGATTTACGGCAGTCTTTTTTGGTGTCTTTAAAAATTGTATTTCCTTAGGTTGGATTATGCTTGCTATGCTCAAATTTTCAAATATCATGCTTGGTTGGAGCGCTGAATTCGCCTTGGGAATCACACTAATTTTTGCCTTGCTTCATACCTTAAGTTCTGGAATAAAAGGAGTTGTCATACTTGATATGCTGCATTTTTCAGTAGGTACCATTAGCACCATTGTTTTGGCCATTTTGGTTTTAGTACAAGTAGGCGGTCCTACAGCTCTTGGCGAACAAATAGCATTAACTGCAGACGCCCCTGCAGGAGTCATAGATATGTTGCCCAATTTGTCGCACATAGGGCTAACAGAAATGATAGCCTTTGTATGTTTGATAGGTGTGTTATGGCTCGGGCAGGCGCAAGGTGATGGTTATATTGTACAGCGTTTGTTTTCTGCAAAAAATGAAAAACACGCTATTAAAGCTTCATTGTGGTTTGCAGTTGCAGGGGTCGTTATTTTAACCTGGCCGTGGATTGTTGTTGGCTTAGGATCTATTGTAATTCTACCAATTTCAGGTGCTTCGGAAGCTTTATTAGCAGATCCAGAATTGGCCTACCCAATGATGATTAATGAGGTGCTTCCCATTGGACTTAGAGGGCTCTTAGTAGCTGCATTTATGGCCGCGTTTATGAGTACGGTAGATACACATCTTTGCTGGGGCGGATCCTATATGGTGAATGATATTTACAAGCGATTTTTGAAGGCCAAAGCTAGTGATTCGCATTATTTGTTAGTGTCGCGCCTTAGTATTGTGTTCTTGCTCTTGCTCTCAGCCGTGGCCGCATGGCAAATGGATAGTATTGCCGGGGCTTGGATTTATATTATAGAAATTGTATCAGGAATAGCTATTATTTTAATGCTGCGTTGGTTTTGGTGGCGCATCAATGCTTGGTCAGAAATTGCCAGTATGTTTTCGGCCTTAGTTTTGGCCAATGGTTTTATATGGGTGCAGTGGTTTTATAACTTTGGATGGATTAATGAGTCGGCTCTAGAAACCGTAAATGCATGGTATCACGAAGATGTAGCCCTAATACGTGCTACCGTACTCTTGTTCTTATGTACAGCAATAAGTATTGTAGTTACTTTTATGACCAAACCTGTTGACAATACCACTTTAGTTGATTTCTATAAAAAAGTACGGCCCAAAGGCTGCTGGGGACCTATAGCGAAGCAAGTTCCGGAATTCAAAAACGAAAGTTCTTCGCGCGATTCTTGGCTCGGCTTTTTATTTGGAGTGCTCTTTTTAAACAGTTTACTTTTTAGTGTAGGGCATGCCGTATTAGGCGGATATAAAATGGCGCTCATACTGCTCATTGTAAGTGCAATAAGTGGTTGGCTTACCATAAAATTAGTTACAACAGCAAAAACCCAAAGCCCATGAACATCTATAGTGTTAAAGATGCCGAGGCATTAGGGGAGCAAGCAGCAGCAATAGTTTTAGACGAAGTAAAAAGGAAGCCAAATTTACTATTATGTGCTGCGACTGGAAACTCCCCCTTACCATTATACCAGCGTTTAGAAAAGGTAGTAAAAAATAGTGACACCCTATTTCAGAAAGCTCGCGTGATTCCTTTAGATGAATGGATAGGACTATCTTCTTCTGAAGGTTCTTGTGATTCATATCTACAAAAATGGCTGTTAAAACCATTAAAGATTTATGAAGAAAACTATTTTGCGTTCAATCCTTTAGCAGAAAATATGGAAGCAGAGTGTTCGCGAATTCATGAGGTGTTGAAAAAACAAGGGCCTATCGATCTTTGCGCATTAGGACTTGGTAAAAATGGCCATCTCGGCTTTAACGAACCTAGTACAACCCTAAACGCCCATTGCCATGTAGCGAACTTAACAGCAGCATCGCAGCAACATGCCATGATTTCTAATGCAAAGAAAGTGCCGATCACAGGCTTGACTTTAGGTATGCAAGACATTCTCAATTCAAAACGCATTTTACTCTTGATCTCAGGCAAAGGAAAAGAAGCAGCAAAAGAACAGTTATTTTCAAAACAAATAAATACGCAATGCCCAGCGTCATTACTTTGGCAGCATGATCATGTAGATTGTATGGTTGTCGACTAGCGCGAAAATGCGCTATGCACGAATTTACTATAATGTTTTGCGTTACCTGCCTGCCAGCAGGCAGGTGTAACTTGAGCTTTGGTAAAAGCGAAAGTATGTACTTCACTTCTTGAAAAATTTCTGCTAAAAATCAACTCTTAAAAACAATGAAATACTATTTTGCCGAGCCGAACGGAGTAGGAGAGGCAAAAGTGTATGAAATTGTATATTCATAAAATTTTATAAGTTATTTGGTTAAATTCTGAAAAGCAGTTCTAAAAAAATTGAATGGATAATATCGAAGAGTTTTACGATAGTGTAAAACAAGATATGAGATTAAGTCCAACCAATAATTGTCTCACAAAAAACGGCCGTTTTTTCGGGGCTTAGAAAAATCGAGAATGGAGTGGGGGAGTGAGGTTTCATTTTCATTGATTTTTAAATGGTTTACTATAACGACTATCTATGAAACACCAGAAGTTCACAAAATCAACACTTTTAAAAAATGCTTTCACAAAATAGCTGTTTAATGTTTACATTGTGTCTTTATTAAATTTCTAAGTTCAAGAAAAGTAGAAGTTATGTCATACGGCACCGAATTGAAAAATCTGATAGTAATGTTATTTACTGGTGGTTTTTTCTTTACTTCCTATGCTCAGGAAGCTGAAATATTCAGTCCCGATTCCGTAAAATTGGAGTTGAAAGCGATTGAAACGAAATCAACAATAAAAATAGATGGTTTATTAGATGAATCCGTTTGGACTAGAGCACCAAAATCTCCTTCATTCACACAAGTAGATCCAAATCAAAAAGCAAAGCCTTCCCAAGATACAGATGTAAAAGTGCTTTTTGATGACAAGTTTCTGTATTTCGGTATTTTTTGTACAGATACTTTGGGCAAATCAGCAATAAGGGCAACAGATTTTAAACGCGATTTTAGTCATACCACCCATGATTTAATCAATATCAATTTTGATGCTTTCAATTCTGAAAGAAACGCCATGTCATTTGCAGTCAACCCATACGGCGTACAAAGAGATTACCTGTCATTTGATGCATTGTATTATGATATCGAATGGGATGCTATTTGGCAAGTACGGACTTCCATTACGGAAAATGGCTGGATAGCAGAAATTGCAATTCCATGGAAAACGCTTCGTTATCCGCATCTCAATATTGAAAACCAACAATGGGGACTTCAGATATATCGCAATCGACGTATTATAAATGAAATATCAGCCTTTTCTCCTTTTCCGCAAACTTACCCTTCGGCAAGAATGGAGTATGCGGGGTTGCTGAAAGGTATTCGGCCGCCGCCGCCTTCAAAAACAAATATTAGAATTCAGCCCTATGCGCTCACGTCAATAGAAAAATACAGTAGTTCAGATGCTTCGGAAGATAGGGAAAATTCCGATTTCAAGGCCGGGGGTGAAATTAAGTGGGCAGTTTCATCCAACGACGTATTGGACTTGACTTTCAATACTGATTTTGCCCAAGCAGATGTCGATAGACAAATTAACAATACAAGTCGATTCTCTGTCTTTTTCCCAGAAAGAAGACAATTTTTTCTAGAAAATGCCTCCTTGTTTGGGATCAATGTAAACAGACGGTCTGGTGATGAAGGTGCCATCCATATTCAACCCTTTTTTAGCCGTAGAATAGGATTGGATGAAGAAAGTAGGCCGATTCCAATTGTCGCAGGAGCACGATTTGTTCATAGTTCTTCCAAAACAAACTACGGAGGAATTGCAATTAGGCAAAAAGGAGATTCTCTTACATCAGCTACCAATTTTTTTGTGGGTAGATATTCTAAAAATTTTGGAAAACAAAACAGGGTTGGCGGATTATTGACGATTAAAAACCAGCCGGAAGAATCAAATATCACAGCAACTGTGGATGGCTTTTTTAGATATGGAGAAGAGCACTCCCTAAATACGTTGGTTAGTTATTCCCAAGACTCCGGTTCTGATGAAAAAGGACTTTCGGCCATTGCCCAATACTATTATAATTCGAATAAATGGACTGGTTGGTGGACCCAATCAATAATTACCAAAAACTACAATCCCGAGATGGGTTTTATTTCCAGGCAAGATGTAATTGGCACGACACCTGGGATAATACGTAACTTCAGAGGTGAAAAATTACCATTTAAAAAATGGATTCGGGCATTTGAACCAAGTGTCGCTGCACAATTTTATCATCAAGCGTCAACAGGGGATTTGATAGAACGAATTTTTATAGCCAATCCCTTTTATTTGAATTTACAAAATGGGGGATATATTGGTTATGGACTAAATTCCAACTACCAAAACCTAAAAGAATCATTTATTCCGCTAAACATAGAAATAGCACCCGGCGAGTATGATTATTTGAGGCACTTTGTATTGGCAAGTACCGACCCATCGAAGAAGATAAGTGTGTCTGGATTTATGGAATGGGGAAACTATTTTAACGGAGACTTGTCCTTATTTGACGTTACATTTAAATTCGTGCCAATACCACAAATCTCATTATCTGCAAGATTTAATCGAAATGATTTTTCCAACGTTGGGATTGACCAAATATCAAAAAAAGTTGATTTGTATTCTGTTGAGGGACGATTTGCAATAAACCCAAGAATTCGCCTGGCGGGAATCTATCAAAAAAACTCGGAAAATGATTTAGAAAATATTAATATGAGGTTTTCATGGGAGTACAAACCAATGTCCTATATCTATTTGGTTTACAATGAACGTAGTTTTTTTGATAATCCTCAACTAAGTAGACTCGAGCAACAAGGAATTTTTAAGGTAAGTTATGTAAAGCAGTTTTAAATATTCAGTAGTGCAAACTTTGACTTATCGTGCACAGTAAAAACAATGATATGATGTTGTTTTGAAAACATTTGAAAATTAAATGTGGAATGAAGAAAATGCGGGCCAGCGTTGGAGTGAATTTGTGGCTTGGCATAAAGAGCCATTGCCCTGGGCTTTGTGTTAGGGCGTGAAACGCCCAAATAGCGAAGCTATTAAGACACATAGGGAGTAGGGAAGCATATTTTCTTCTTGATTTTTTGTTTATAAGGTATATTGGCAGCCGCATCATCTTTCTTGATTATTGCTTCAGCCACTGGCTAAACCAATAATACAAAATGTATCATAATTTATATTATGTCAAATAGAATTTTTATGTCCTAAATGCAGAATACCTCCTATCCCTTGCATACAAAAATAAATACGTAATAAACAAGCATAAAAAACCACCTATTGCATAAGGTGGTTTTCTACTATAAGTGAGGTATTATTTTATTTTGCCATTTTTATATCACTATTATAATCCGTAATCATTTTCAAAAAAGCAGCTTCGATATTCTCATGCGCCAATAGCCCAGGAATAATATCACCTGTTATATAAGCCTGAACCCCATACTTATTGTTCTCATAATTCTCCTTAACCGCAGGGTTGTCTCCAATGAGATTGGCCATATTCATACTGTATACATTTTTAGGCATTTTATGCTCTTTCTGTGCTAAAAGCTGAAAATTGCTTTGTATATGGTCAATCAACAATTGCGGATTATTAGTCTTTCTGCTTTCATGAGCAACTTGTGATACTACATTAGATACCTTAGAAATACCTACACTACCAGTAGATCCAGTATGTTGGTAAAGTTTGTACATATCAACTTTACCATTTATGATTTGTTGCATACATAATTTCTTTGGCATCATCGCTCCCATACCTCCACTGGTAAGATCCATATACTTTACCGTTCTGAATTTACGGCCATCATCTAAGTCGAAACCAACAATTTCTTTCGCCTTTACCGTTTCTGTTAGTTTTTTTGCCTTTTTTCCTGCTTTAAATTTGGCATATGCCTTGGGTTCTAAATAAGTTACTTCTTTTTGAAAATTTTGAGGTCTCGTAAAGTCTATTAAAATATAGGCTTCAACACTTTTCTTTTTGCTTAAAATAATAGTTCCTTTTTCAAAAGCATTCTTTTGAGCTTGCAAGACAAATGCGCTTAGAAATAAAAAAAGAAAAATAATACGGCTTGTTTTGAATTTGGTTTTCATAATTATTGATTTTTAGGCCATAATTGCGGCAGTATTAAGAACGTCAACTTTTTAATTTTAGTGCTCAACTACTTGATTATTAATTAAATATGATTTATACATCTGAACAAAGAGCATAAAAAAACCTATCCAAATTAATGAATAGGCTTCATTTTAAAGTTTAAAGATCTTATGCTATAACAGTAACGTTTACTGCGTTTAATCCTTTTTTCCCTTGGGTCAGTTCGAAACTTACTTTGTCGCCTTCGCGAATTTCGTCAACCAAACCTGAAATGTGAACAAAATGTTCTTCTGTTGAACCTTCTTCGATGATAAATCCAAATCCTTTGGCATCATTGAAAAATTTTACTGTTCCTGTACTCATTGTAATCTAATTAAATATTAATAATTACTTCGAGCATTTCAATTATGATGCCACAATTTTAAAATTTGCTATCCCCTATTCTTTATTCAAGCTTGTCACCTTCATTTTTGCAGCCTTTCCGGTCATGCCATTAGGGTCCAGGGATATAATCTTTTTATAATTTTCTTTAGCCTTATCGTATAGTTTCAATTGTTCTTGTGCCGCCGCTAAACTCCATAGTGCTCCTGTAGATTCTGGATAAAATTCTGCAACCAGCCCTAAAATAAAGAGTCCGCCTTCAGCATTGCCTTGGGTCAATAGTCGATAGCCTGCTTTGCCAAATTCTTCTTGAAAGTCATAATAGGCATAGGCCGGATCATTGGCAATTGCAAAGCCATCTTTTTTTAACTGCTCATACTTGCCATTAATAAACAGTTGAGTTAAATGCTCTAAGGGATTTAATATAAATCCTGTTTCCGTATAATTCATAGCGGCTTCTACTACCAGGTCATTATTCATAATATAATCTTCAAAAGTCATGGTTTTTGCGATATGCGGAACAGTCCATTTCATGCCTTCCCATTGGGGTTTATCTTGCCACCAAGCAAAAGATAAATAGGCATTTATACCTGAATTCGGCAAAGTGACTTTTCGAGCATCTCCATAAAAATTTTGATTTTCTGATGTAGGCTCACCTACCAGAATAGCTTCGGTATAATTATCAATCTCATTGGTTAAGTTCTGGGCAGCAGAAAAAGTGTTGCGTCCAATGATATAAAATAACTTTCCGCGTTGATTGATTTTAGGGCGCGCCATAATTCCTTTAATTAAGGGCTTATTATTATAATTATTCCCGCCCCCATTCAAACGCACATCATAGATCATTTTATCAACATCGTTGGCATCGATAAAGGCAAATAAGCGTTCGTAAAAAGCTGCTAAGGTTTCGGTATCATCACTGAAAACGGAGCTCTGCCTCACGTAAATCGTTTTAGCATCTTTTAAATACTCAAAATAATAGCGTTTTTCTTGCAAATGTTTTAAGTACAAGGGCGTTACGGTTTGATCTCTCACACTCTCCCATGTATCATTCGGAACTGTAAAACCGTACTCCTTAGAAACATCAGCTAAAGGAATCGCCGAAAAAGCATGTTCGAAAACTTGTCCATTTTTTTCTAAGGTTAAGGATACTGTATTCGAATACGCTGGAATAACCCCTTGTGCATGTAACACAGCGGGTACCGTGAGAAAACGCAATCCGTATCCTTTGAAATATTGATCATTTTCTGCCGGAACAACAGGACGTATGGCCTTCAATGCTATTTCTATAGGCATCTCCCCTATCTTCAATACTTTCGCTCCCAAAACCGTTTGGTGTTTTTTCTGCACACCTTCTATAAAAATACCATCTTCGAAATGATATAGATTTATGGGTAATACGGCCTCCTTAGCTATTGTACCAAAAGGAATTTGAGAATGGCCATATTCGAATAATGATACCATTCGGGTAAGGCCTACTTTAATTTCATGTACTTCTAATTTAGGAATCTCCCCATGGAATTTTTCTATTGCTTTATCAAAAGAGGCGCTGGTAATTTTCTTAAATAAAAACGGATATTCCGCATGAACGATTTTTTGCAAGTACCGCAGATCTTCTTGCCATTGTTCAGCTGTGAGTGCTTCTTGACTAGTACCCTTCACAGTGGTTATTAAAAACAAAAGGCTTGCTATTACTCGTATGCTTTGTGTAGTTATAGATTTCATATTTACGTTTTTTGATGGTTTCTAATGAGGTACAAAGATGTTGTTTCTTTGAGCCAGCTACATCAAATAATCTACTCAGCTGTAGTTTTTAGGTACTGGACTGTACTTTGTGTTTATGGACATCCATTCTTAATTAATCGAAAAGAGCAACAGGAAGTACTGCCATTTCAATACTTGTGTTTTTAGCCGTATATGCGGTCCAAGCGAAGTATATGGAGTCATTAAGACGTTCCATTTGGGGGAAGCCGCTTTTACGAGAAGCACTCATTTTTGAAATAACTAAGGGTTTAGACCGGGCTCCTGATGGCGAAACCTTAAGAGCTTTTAGACTTGTGCTTGTTTCATCAGCTGCCATCCAGCTTACAACTGCAGCATTGTCTTTTAAGAAATCGACATCAACACGCCCCAATACTTTTCCGGCTGCAATGGGTATAGGATTCGCAAAAGTCGCTCCCCCATCTTGTGAAAAAGCAACCAGAACTCTCGGATTTTCTTGCGCTCCTGTGAACCAAGCAACCACTACATTATTACCACTTGCAACTGCTCGCGGACCGTTCACCGGGCAGCCCTTAATTTTCCACCCATCTATAGCTACGGGCTGCGGATGTGTCCATTCTCCTTTTATATGGCGAACTATACTAATATCACGTACTTCGTCTTCAGAACGATCTCGGTAAATCACTATAGGTCCATTATCAGTAATTGCCGCGGTTGTTTGACAACAATCACAGGTACGTATATCGAGTTCATGCTCGTTAAATACAGTGCCATCAAAAGCAACTTCTGCCGCTCTCAGCGTCATTGCGCCCCGCTCCTCTCCTGCTCTTTCTTCGGTATTCCGCCCATCTAACCATGTCACAAAAAAACCGTTGGTATAGGGTAAAGCAGTAACGAATCCATGTTCCGTAGGCGTTCCATCTGTGTGCAAGACTACATTGGTATTCCATATGGAATCTCTCTTCGCTAATAAATTCATGGACACATCATAAGAATAGGTACCCGAGGAGGATTTCTTTAAGACATGCGCCCACAAATTTCCTTGATTTTCAGCAATCATAGGGTAATCCGCCCAATTCACAAACCAATCTGTACCCGAAACAATCTCTTGAATATCATTCCATGTTCCCTGATCACGTTTCGCGTATTTTAGAACATATAAACTATCATTTTCTTGTGCTATCCATGAAAGCAGGAGTTGTTCGTCTTCCGCAAATAAAAATGGTAGGGAACTATGGTAGTTTGCGGGACTATCCACCTGACTTATTAGGGTAGTATCTTCATCGGTTTTTTTGCTACGCCCCTCTTCGACACATGAAGTAATCAATATTAGTAATACACTTATAGTTAAAAAGTTAAAATGCCTTATCATTTTAATAACTTCAACATTTCTATCATTTCCGAAGCATCCCATTCAACCCCTCCTTCAATACGATTTACTTGCACTCCTGCTTCATTATAAAGCAAGGTTACTGGCAGCGCCGTAATTTGCAAATCACCGTAGTTGCCGTTAAACTTTATAAAGTCTAAACCAAATTTGCGCTTCTCTTTAAATGCCTTAATTTTTTCAACGGATTGATCTGAAGCAAACAGAAAAACATAATTCTCATCTTTCAATAATTCTTGTGCCCGCGCCATAGCTGGCATTTCAGCAATGCAAGGTTTGCACCAGGTTGCCCAATAATTTACTAAGAGGCGTTTGCCTTTAAAGGCTTCCAAATTTATTGCGTCACCATCTAAATCTTGATACAAGGCTTTTGAAACAACTACAGAGACCTCCTTTTCAACAATAGTTTCTGTCTTTTTAGGTTTTGGCTCTTTACAACTACTACTCAAAAATAATCCTGTAAGTACTACTATAAATAGTGTTCTCATAAATTTCAAATATCGTTAATACTCTAGCTCGATCAGAAAAACCTTTCTAGCCATTATTAATGACTACCCTTTGAAAGCTTTTTTTGATACTTAGACTGTACGATGTCAATAATGACCAGTACTACAATCACAAAATAAAAGGTCGTCTTACTCATAGGAGTGACTTCATTACCGAAAAGCTTTAAATGGGCTAAATGTCCACCTTCCGACAGTAACATAATGCCAACAATAAAAAGAATAAACAAGCCTAAAACCTCATACATTCTATTCTTTTTTAAAAACTCAGTAACTTTTCCGGAGAGCCATATCATTAATAACCCGCCTATTACAATAGCAGTTGCCATTACCCAAAATACATTGGTCAGCGCCATGGCACTTAAAATAGAATCAAAAGAGAAGACTAAATTCATTACTACAATCGCTGCAATAATCATGTTTATGCTTTTGGGTTTCGCATCAGTAGTCGCATGATCATCTTCCAATCGCAGCATATGCCATATTTCTTTGACAGCCGTATACATTATAAAAATACCCCCCAACAAAACTATAATACTGTGTAAATTGAATTGCCCAGCTGCTGCGTTAAATTCAAAACCGAATAGTGGGTCTTGAAAGTAAGCAATAACGCGAATCAAAACAAAGAGTAATACAATTCTCAATACAATAGCTAAACCAATGCCCAATGTTCGTACGCGCTTTTGATCTTTAGCTGGCGCACGTTTTGATTCTAATGAAATATATAGCAGGTTATCTAAACCTAAAACTGCCTGTAAGAGCGTTAACATTGCCAAAGTAATAAAATTATCGAGCGTAAAAAGTCCTTCCATGCTTTAAAATATTAAGGTTTTGAAGTTGCCGCAAAGATATAGAAATTGTATTCAACACAATGTCAGACAACATAGCCATATGACCTAATAACATTTTAATCATTCTTAAAAATTATGGCGTCGCCATACCATCACCCCTGGTATTTGTAGTATTTTTGCCCGATGCAAAAAAAGCGTATACAACAGTTTGAATTTGTAGCATTAATGGCTTCCTTAATGTCGGTAGTAGCTCTTGCCATTGATGCCTTGCTTCCTGCATTAGATATTATCGGGCATTCGGTAGGCGTTGTGAATGTGGTTGACAATCAGCTTTTTATTACCATGATTTTTTTGGGTCTAGGATTTGGCCCGTTACTATTCGGTCCCATTTCAGATAGCCTTGGTCGCAAGCCTGTAGTCTATATCGGTTTGATTTGTTTTATAGGGGCTAGTCTTCTTTGCGTATTTTCAACATCTCTAACCATGATGGTTACAGGGCGCATTTTACAAGGGGTCGCACTTTCCGCTCCTAGAACTATAAGCATTGCTATGATTCGTGATACCAATAGCGGTGATTATATGGCGCGCATCATGTCTTTTGTTACTGTGGTATTTATGTTGGTTCCTATTATAGCACCAGCTCTTGGGAAACTCATTTTGGATAGCTATGGATGGAAAGCTATTTTCTACACCCAAATAGCATTTGCACTACTTATTGCCCTTTGGTTCTGGCGAAGACAACCAGAAACATTAGGTGCTGAAAATCAAATCCCCCTTCGATGGCAACTTTTCACTAATGGTACCACCGAATTATTTAAACATAAAGTTACGATAGGTTACACCTTAGTTTCTGGATTTATTGTTGGCTCTTTTTTGGTGTATCTAAGTACGGCGCAACAAGTATTTCAAGAGCAATACGGACTCAAAGATCAGTTTCCTTATATTTTCGCAGGTATTGCCATAGCGATTGCCATTGCCACTTTTTTAAATGGCAGCTTCGTTTTGCGTTTTGGAATGGAAAAATTGATTACCGTTTCACTGGTGATTTACTTTTTAACATCATTGACCTATGTGATCTTATTCTACAACAAACCGAATCCGGATATTATAGTTTTACTTAGCTTTTTAGGTGTACAATTTTTTGCGATTAGTTTTTTATTCGGAAATCTAAAGTCCGCCGCCATGCAACCCATCGGACATATTGCAGGAATAGGATCTGCGATAACTGGATGCATATCAACCATCATGTCAGTACCCATTAGTACTTTTATAGGAACTTTTGTGAAAACGACTGTGCTACCTCTTTTTATAGGCTTCACCGTTTGCGCAGCCTGTGCAATGCTCGCACTAGGTTTTATTAAAAAAATACAAGCCCAACAAAAGAAATATCAAACAACCTTGTGATAGCGCTGCTTATACCACAGATTTAATAGCAATCCTCCAATGATCATTAACATTCCGAGCACACTAAAAATAGAATAAGATTCTCCTAAAAAACCGATACCAACAAGTATTGAAAATAAGACTTCAATATATTTAATAGGAGCAATAATATTTGTTTCACCCATTTGAAAGGCTTTCGTCATAAACAATTGACCAAAAAAGCCAAACACGCCTAAACCTAATAAAAGTAAGAGATCCATTAGGTTCGGAGTTTTCCAAGAAAATATACTCAATACGCCTCCGATGACAGTAGCGATGCACATAAAATAATTCACGATTACTACAGGATGTTCGCGTTCCCCTATTTTACGGATGACCACAAAGACAAGTCCGCTAAAAACTGCTGCCAACAAGACCAAGATCAAACCTATGGGGCGAATGTTTCCATCAAAGCCTTTGAGCACAAAGACGCCCATAAATGAAAGCATAAAAAACAGCCATTGTATAGGCCTTATCTTTTCTTTCAATAAAAAAATAGCAAAAATTGCGGCAAATATTGGAGCAACATAGCGCAAGGCTACTGCAGAACCAATAGGAATAAAATGAACAGCGATAAAAAAAAGCAGCATTGAACTAGCACCAAGAAGACCTCGAATAACAAGAAGTTTACGATGGGTACCCAGAACTGGAATGCCTTTATATAGTAAAAATCCGAAAGTAAAAACCAATGATCCAGCAGATCTAAAAAACACCAACTGAGGACCACTGTATACCGTTAAATATTTTAAAAGGCCATTCATACCGGTAAAAGCAATGGTACTAAGTACCATAAAGAAAATGGCTTTTTTTAAATTCAAGAGTACGTTTTGAAGCGTTTATACCGCAAAGATAGCTCAAACGAAATCGTAGTCATTCCGTCACGCTATTAATTTTGGCACAGCCTTTGAGCTCTAGGAGCGACCCATAGTAGTATGCATAAAAAAACTGCACACAGGGGTGCAGTTATAGCTCTTTCAATTTAAAATTATAAGAAGTTTACTGATTGTTTTCAGTCGTCTCATTAAATTTGGTGTCCGCCACGGAGGTCGCCTTATTCAATCGATCGGAATAAGGGGCATATTTTAAATCGCGTAATAACTTGCGTTTTTTACTTTCTGAAATATCAAGTGTATCTAAAATGCGAAGTTTCAATTCTGTTTCTGCTACCCGCTTTTGTTTTTTCTCCATGCGTTTATCTGCAGACACAACCAAATCGGGTTCAAACTGTGACATAACGGTATGTTTCTTTACCTTAATATTGCTTTTATCTATCTTTAGGGTTGCCGTCTTTTTAACGGTAACAGGTTCTGTCTTGGTTTCTTGCGCCAAATTTATTGCTGTACCAAAAAAGAACAGGCAAAGAAAAAGGCTCCGTAGATTTTTCATTTTCATGGGAGTGTTCATATAGTTTCTAATTGCAATCTAATTATTAATATTATAAAAACCTGAAAACAAGGTGTTTAACAGTTTCTATCGATAAATAATGCATTTTATCGGTGTTTAGCAATAAAAAAAATAGCTATTCAGTCCGTATTTGTTTACGGCAATTACTCTTCAACTTCTGGCATTTTTACATCAACCAAAAGTGCCTTTTGCAGACGTTTTGACAATCCGTTTTTGTACAAATCTTTGATTAATTTCAAACGCTTGCGTTCCGAAATTTGTAAGGTGTCGATAATTTTTCGCGTTTTTGCTATAACTTCTTTGCGTTCCTCATTTTGAGAAACATAGTTAGGTTCAAACTTGAACATAATTGGACCGTCTTCATCTTCAGCGGCAACAACTGTACTTTTTTTAATGGGTTCTTCTTGCGCAAGCCCATTGAAAATTCCTAACATAAAAAAGGTAGCAAAAAATAGTAGTGATACTTTTTTCATTTTTTTGCATAAAGGTTCTAGGCGCAAAGTAGAAAATTCAATTTGAACAATTGCAAAACTGTAAGGAATGGAACTACATGTCGGCTGAACAAAACAGTTGGTCGATACTAAATTATCAGTATCTTTAATAAACCCTCATACAATTACCCGATGAAATTCAAACTCCTTTTCTTTTTTTTAGCAACAAATTTCTTTATTCTTTCTGGGCAGGAAAAATCCACCGTAGTCTCTGCGGAAATAAGTTTTCTGTTCTTAAACAACAATGTTAAAGGAACCTTAGAAGGCTTTAGTTCTAGCTCCCAGATTGACCTTAATACTATAGAAAACTCCATTTTAAAGGGTTCTGTGCTTGCTGAAACAATTAGCACCGGAAACTCGATTCGCAATTGGTCTTTGAAACGTTCAAAATATTTTGATGCTAAAACCTATCCAAGAATTAGTTTTGAAAGTACTAATATCAAAGAAGATGGTAACGAAATTATCGTAACCGGACTTTTAAAAATTAAAAAAACAACCAAAGAAGTCGTTTTTACTTTCAAAAAAAACGATGCCGTTTTAGAAGGCGAGGCCAGCATTTACAGTTCTGATTTTGGTATCTCAGTTAAAAAGAAACGAGAACAAAATAAAGTAAACGTGAAAATTACTTTACATTTAGAATAGTAGCTGAAGCTTTTTGCATTAGGTATTTTCTTTTTAAACTATCCGTACCTTTGCACTGATTATAATCAGTCGCTATGTGGATTTGGGGTGTTTTCATTGCTTGCATATTGGTCTTTTTGGCCTTAGATTTAGGGGTTTTCAACAAAGAAAATCATGTTATTAAAACCAAAGAGGCAAGCATCTGGACCGCTATTTGGGTTACGGTTGCTTTATCCTTTAGTGGGGTTATTTACTGGTTATTTGCCAACGGCATGGTTGAAAATCCCACTGGTATTTCTCCGAATACTGCGGTTTTAAAATATATCACGGGTTATCTTATTGAATTATCATTGAGTGTGGATAATGTATTTGTTATAGCCGTTATTTTTACGGCCTTCAAAATTCCACCTATTTACCAACATCGTGTTTTGTTTTGGGGAATATTAGGAGCCATTGTTTTTAGGGCAATCATGATTTTCTTTGGGGTTGCTTTAATTACGCGTTTTGAATGGATTATCTACATCTTCGGAATATTTCTATTGTATACCGCTTATAAAATGCTGAAAGATGAGGATGAAGAGTTCAATCCTAAAAAATCATTTGTCTTTCGACAAGTCAAAAAATTATACCCTATCACTGGAAGCATTCAAAGTGACGCTTTTTTTGTAGAGCGAATGGGAGTAAAAGCCGCCACTCCCCTTTTTGTAGCACTCATTATCATAGAACTCACTGATATCTTATTCGCATTAGATAGTATTCCTGCGATTTTAGCCATAACAGCAGATCCTTTTATCGTATTTAGTTCAAACATATTAGCGATCATGGGGTTGCGTTCTATGTATTTTTTGGTATCAAGAATGTTAGCCAAGTTCCGTTTTATCAACTACAGCTTGGTTATTATTTTAGCTTTTGTAGGGTTAAAAATGTTGTTCTCGCACCAAATTCACATTGCAGAATGGGTATCGCTCGCCGTTATTTCACTCGCTTTAATCGGAGGAGTTTTAGCTTCTTTATTTATTCCTGAGAAAGAGGAAGCAACAACTTAAAAGATGATTCAGTCCATTTTTTTATTCTCGAATAGGGCCTTGTAAATTTTTTGTACCCCCCAATTTCCAATTGGAAAATACAGGGCAAAAAACAATGCCATACTAACGGCAAAAGTGCGTTCATTAAAAAGTTGATCTAGCAGATTATTCGGATACGCATAGGAAGATTCTAAAGCGTATCCGCCGAATTCTAACAAACACATAGCCACCAACCCGTAGGCATACTGTGCATGAAAAGGAAGTTTGCGAAGTAGTAACGATATGGGCACCATATATAAAATATAGCAAGTGATCACTTGCCACCAATAGGTGAATTTTGCAATTTCTACTTGAGTACCAAACCAATCCATCAGTACGCCCCATGAAAAATAGACTATACAATAGACTGCGATTAAGCGTCTATCTACATTAAGTTTTGTTTTGGCCCAACTTACGAATTCAATCATTTTTTAAATAGTTTAGCGAATGTACTAAGAGTTTAAAGTTGACTTTAAGGGTCTTCTATTTAAGCTCAAGTTTTTTATCAATAATGGCTAAAGCATCCCTTACGGTTAGCATCTGATCCATATCTTCATTTTCGAGCATAATATCAAACGTATCTTCTACATCAAGTACAATATCAACTAAATTGGCAGAGTTAATATTTAATTCATTTATAAAATGACTATCCTCGGTTATTTCGTTTAGCGAAACATCTTCGGGTAGGTATATTTTTATTATCTCTTTGAGTTGTTTATACTGTTTTTCGTTTGTCATTATAGTATTGATTTACAAGCAATTTAATGCTATCTAGATTCATTCGGAAAAGGCCTTAAAAATAACACATGCGTTAACATCACCAAAACCAAAACTTGCCTTAGCTATTGTTTTTGTGGGATGTGAAATGGTTTTTCTTGGAATTTTTGAGGCGTCTACTAAGTCAGTAATTTCTGGATGTATTTCTTCGCAGTTTACATTGCCAAAGATTTGATTTTCTTTGAATTGAAGAATAGTGCCAACACTTTCAATACTTCCGGCAGCACTGAGACAATGTCCAAAAAGTCCTTTAAAGGAATTTACATATGGAAAGTCTGTTCCTTTTCTATTCAGGGCTTTGCTCCAATTTTCGATTTCAGTGGGATCTTTTGTGGTGGCCGTTAAATGTCCGTTAATACTATCCACATCCGAAGGTTGAATACCAGCATTTTCAATGGCTTCTCGAATACACCTTTGCACGGCGATACTATTTGGTGCCGTCATACTTCCTTCACCACGTTGCCCGCCACTATTTACTGCACCGCCTAATACCTCAGCATATATTCGAGCACCACGAGCTTGCGCACTTTCAAGAGATTCTAATACCAAAGCCCCTGCTCCACTCCCAGGAACAAAGCCTGCCGCATCAGCACTCATAGGTCGACTAGCCTTCGTCGCATTATCATTATACGTGGTTGGTAAAATACGCATCGCATCAAAACCACCCCATACATACGGACCGCTATCACTGCAACTACCCGTTAAAATTCGTTTAGCCCGCCCAGAAGCAATGCGATCATAAGCCATTATTAAACCTTCTGTACCTGTAGTGCAGGCCGAAGAATTGGTAGTTACCTGATTGCCACAACCAATGATTCCTCCTAAATAAGCACTAACACCACTAGCCATGGTTTGTATTACTGTGGTACTACCCAAGCGCCGTACATTTTGAGCATCAACCAAATGGATAGATTCTCGAAACTTATCGACTCCTAATATTCCTGTTCCGAATATGACCCCATTATCCCAATCAGGTGACTCTTTATCTGCAATGGGTAGTCCAGCATCATTCCATGCATCTGTTCCTGCAATGACCCCGTAAACAATACCGCTTGCATTTAGTCCGCGAAGCTGTAGTGGACTAAAATATTGATGCACCAGATTGTCTTTGACTAACGGTTCAGCAGCTATTTGGCAGCCGAAATTAAGTTCTTGTAATTTAGGTTGAAAACGAATTCCGCTTTTACCTTCTTGCAAAGCTGAAGTAAAAGCCTCTAGGCCAACCCCATTAGGCGCGCAAACACCAAGCCCCGTAATTACAACTCGTTTGCCCATTTTTACTAGGTTTTTAACATGCCAGAGATCGTGCCTTTACACACCAATTTATTTTCACTGTTGTACATACGTACCTCACACTTTAATTTATGAAATCGGTAGTACATTTTATTTGATACTACCCGCACTGTTTCATTGGGATAAACCGGTAAGTAAAAATCCATAGCGGAACTACTCAATCCGATATGCCATTGATCTTCTACTACCTTTTTTTCCTTTTGCATAAGAAAAATACCGAATGCCACTAGACCAATTTGCGCACAACATTCGGTTAAAATCACCCCTGGTGTTACGGGATTATCTATAAAGTGACCCTCAAAAAAATGAGAGTCGGCAACAAATTTATAAGAGCCTTCTGCCCCATTTTCATCAATATGTGTTAGTTCATCAACAAAGAGAAAAGGTTCTTTATAAGGTAGTTTTTTTATAATCTCTTTATAGTTCATGCCTATTGCAGACTCTCGCCCCCATCTACTTTAATAATTGTTCCAGTGATCCATGCGGCCTCCTCTTTAGTTAATAAATAGGCTGCATTTGCAACATCTTCAGGTCTTGTTAGTCGCTTATTCGGATTTCGCCTTAATGCCTCCTCAACGATAACATCACTATTGGGAATCAAGCGCATTGATTTGGTATCTGTGACCCCAGCTTGTATGCAATTGGCTTTAATACCATAGGGTGCAAATTCTAGTGCTATATTTCTAACAAGGGCTTCTAAAGTTACTTTGGCAGCAGAAACGGCAGCGTAATTTGGCCATGCCTTGCTATTGCCTTCACTAGTAAAAGCGATGACTCGTGCATCTTTCGCGAATAATTTATGCTTTACAAAAAGCTTAACCCAATCGTATAGGCTTAAAGCCATTGCATTAATCGTCAGTTGAAAATCTTGCTTTTGCAAGGAGGCACCGTCCGTAGCGTTCATAGCTTTTAAATTACCCTTGGCGATGCTATGAATCAAAACAGCTATTTTATTATCTTTCAATAGTGCTATTAATTCTTTGGTTAGCTGTTCTTGTTTTTCTGAATTGGTCGCATCAATGTTAAAACTTAGGCAACGGACTCCCAAAGCGGTTATTTCATCAAAACTTTTAGTGATCTGAGCTAAATCAGACTTTCTATCTCTATGAACAATAACGAGATTATAGCCTTTGCTAGCCAATTTTTGAGCAGTTGCAAGCCCTAGTCCACTGCTTCCGCCTAACACCATTGCCCAGTTGTTATTTTTTTTAGTTGCCATTACCATTCTATTAAGACCCGTTGCGCTGAAAAACCGGGTCCAAAACTTAAAATTAATCCTTGCTCTCCCTTTTCAATTTCTTTGTCTAAAAATCGTTCTAAAACGTATAAAACAGTACAACTGCTCATATTTCCGTAATTACGCAATACCTCCCTCGTATCGTCAATATTCTTGCCTAAAGCACCAAAAAGTTGTTCAACAGTTTGTACGATCTTTTTTCCACCAGGGTGAAAAATCAAATGGTTGACTTTTTCAATAGTACTCTGATTTTTTTCCAAAAACGGATGGACTATTTCAGGAAAATGATCTTCTATAACTTCTGGCACCTTGGGGTCTAATATCATTTTAAGTCCCGTATTCGTTAAGTCGAAACCCATCATTCGGGTAGCATCAGGAAAATGATACATTGCTTCTCCTATAATTTTTGGACCATGGTCTTCTTCTCGAGAAGAAAGCAAAACACAAGCAGCTCCATCGCCAAAAATGGCAGCACTTACCATATTGGCCATGGAATAGTCATTCAATTGAAAAGTAGCTGTAGGACTCTCAACAGCGACTATAGCGACTCTCTTACCCGGATTGCGCTTTAAAAAATGTGATGCATAAATCAAGCCAGAAACCCCTGCCGCACAACCCATCTCTGTTACCGGTAAACGTACGACGTCTTGTTTAAGTCCTAAAGCATTGATAAGGTAAGCATCTAATGACGGAATCATAATACCCGTACAACTAACGGTTATAATATAATCAATAGAATTCGCTTCCCAGTTTTTCTTTTTTAACGCCTTAGCTAAACAATCGACGCCTAATTTTTTAACTTCACGAGTATAAATAGCATTTTTATCTTCAAAAGAAGTAGCATTAAATACTTCGTCGATACTCATAATACCATAGCGCTTATCGACTCCTGCTCCTTCGAAAATTTTCACCACTTTCCTTTTAAATCGGTCTTCTTGATTAGAAAGCCACAGATTGACAAAGGGTATAATATCTTTTGTGGTTCTACTATATGCTGGCAATGCTTTTGAAACTCCTACTACTTTTACCTCGTTCATATTTCAGTTTTGTCGATTGTTTTGCATTATCCATACATACCTAAATGCCCACTTCCATTGAATCTTATGCCTAACATTGGGTATGTTTTTGGCGAAATCATATAATTCCTTCTTTCGAAAACCCTTACTTATAGAGATGAGTCCATCAACCTTAGCCGTTTTTGTTTTTATAAAAAACAGACTGTACAATTTAAATAATTGGTACGAAAGCCAATTTCGCTCTAAGTCATTAATTACCACCCCTATTTTAGCAAGCTGAAGGAATTTTTTAGCAAATACATCAATCTGCTCATTTGTGAAATGATGCATGGTTAAAGTGCATAATAAAACATCACATTCAGCGGTAGCATCCATACTAAGAATATCTTGTTTCTTAAATTGAATATTAGGGTACTCTTTTGATTTAGATCGGGCAATATCCAGTACACTATCTATTAAATCAATACCTACAAACAAAGCATCTATCTTATTTCTTTTAAGTACTTTAGCTAATTTTCGAAGCATTTCTCCGTCACCACATCCCATATCGTAAATAATATAGGAATCTTTGTTCGCTTTTTTTAGCAAATCTAGGACTGCTTTAATCGTAATACTGTACCCGCCAAGCATTTTATTACACCTATTAATATCTAAATAGGCCTCTTGAAACTTTTTAGCATCCATATTGGGGTCGTCCATCAACTCCACAGCTTCACTTCTGTTTGCTAAATTCATTATACTAATATAGGGCTTCCGTGAGTACGCTTAATAATCAATTGCAGCATTTTTTCAGATTTAGCAATTGTCCGAAATGCCAGTTCCGAAACAGTATCATTCATTAACAAACTTTGAATATACCTCCCCATGCGCAATCGCCTTTCAAATTCTTTTTTCCATAAAACCCTATAGGTATGCTCAAGCTTTATTCGATCGTCGTGATTTGAGCTTTTAAAATAATCGGTAATGCAATTCGATACTATTTTAGCGCTATGAATGGCCATTGCCATACCATTACCACAAAGCGGGTGTATTAAGCCCGCGCTATCGCCACACATGAGCACGTGATTTTCAACAGCTTCTTTTTTTTCAAATGATATTTGAGCAATACTAAGTGGTTTTTTAAACTTAGGGTTCGCATCTCTTAAAAAATCATTTAAATAAGGGTTATGCGCAACGACATGTTGATTGAAATCTTCGATACTATTAAATTTTTTAAAGTTCTCAAAATTTGCCAAATAACAAAAATTTACACTCCCATCTTCAGTCTTAGACAAACCTCCATAACCCCCTTTAAAATTATGTAATGCCACGAGGTTATCTGAAAAGTTTTCATACTCATAATGACACTTTACACCAAGCCATGGTGATTTTTGCTGAATAAACTCTCGATTTAACTTCTTGTCTAATCCAGAGCGTTTACCATATGCCCCTATGGCGATACTACAAGTGAATTTCTTAGAAGCCGTGTGCACTCTAAAAACCTCATCTCGATAATTTATAGAAGAAACCGCTTCAAATATGAATTCTACGCCTGCTTTAACTGCCCTATCATATAGAAGATTATCGAAGGTATACCTGCTTATGCCAAAACCACCCAAAGGCAGTTTTGTTGTGATGCTATTCCCAGAGTGCGTGCTCATTTGTAATGTGTCGATATGAACAATACCAGCACTGTTTAAATCGACACCCAAAGATTCTAAATAGGGAACTACTTCATTAGAAACATATTCGCCGCATACCTTATGATGCGGATATGGCTTCTTTTCTATCACCAAGACAGCATATTGTCCAAGTGATAATTGTATAGCTGCCGTCAAACCCGCAAGGCCTCCGCCAACAATAATTATGTCGTAGTCATACACCAAAGAAAGATACGTATTAAAAGAGGGTTTACTGCTTTTAAGTCGCTACGAGATAGTATACTTACTCGAAGTAACTTTATTATAGCGGGTCTCTCTTTCCATATAGAACGGCTTAATACGCCAACAAATCTAAAAGCACATCAGCAAATCTATTTTTTGGCAGATAGTCGTCCTCTAAGTTTTTAGCAAAGGGAATCGGCGTTTCAATACTCGCCACCCGTTTTATAGGTCCGTCTAAGTATTCAAAACAACTTTCCATAACCAAAGCAGAAATATCGCTTGCAATTCCACCAAACAAACTGTCTTCTTGAAGAATGATAAGTTTTCCCGTTTTCTTTACGGAGCTATAAACTGCTTCTATATCCATAGGAACAAGTGTTCTTAAATCAAGAAGGTCCGCACTTACATCTCCATGCTTCTCTAGCGTCTCTATAGCCCAATGAATCCCTGCGCCATAGGAAACTATAGTGACATCATTGCCGGTCTTTAAAAGACTTGCTTTTCCGAAAGGAAGGGTGTAGTAATCCACCGGCACATTTTGATAAACACTTCGATACAAGGCCTTATGCTCAAAAAACATTACAGGATTAGGGTCATTAACGGCAGTAGCAAGCAAGCCTTTGGCATCAAAAGGAAATGCTGGATAAACAACTTTTAAGCCTGGAGTTTTAGTGAACCAGGCCTCATTAGTTTGAGAGTGGAAAGGACCTGCGCCAACATCGCCCCCACAAGGCATACGAATAACAACATCTGCTTTTTCTCCCCAACGATAATGCGATTTAGCCAAATAATTCACAATCGGATTAAAGCCTGAACTCGCAAAATCAGCAAATTGCATTTCCATTACAGCCTTCATGCCATTAATAGATAAACCCATCGCCGCTGAAACAATTGCTGATTCACAAATGGGTGTATTGCGAACACGTTCTTTGCCAAAAGCAGCAACGAAGCCATCGGTTATCTTAAAAACACCACCGTAATCGGCAATATCTTGTCCCATAATCACCAAATTATCATGCTGTTCCATAGATTGCTTTAATCCTTCAGAAATAGCATCAACAAGGCGAATGTTTTTTAAATTATTATTATGATTATATTCCTGATATTTAACATTTTTGTATACGTCTATTAATTCTTTACTTTGATCTAATTGGATAGCTTTCTCTGCAAATGCTAATTTCAAATGTTCGCTTATTTCAGCTTCAATTTCTACTTTTATCGTTTCGATTTTAGCATCATCTAATACCCCTTCTTTTACTAAAAATGCTTCATAGTTAGTAATAGGATCTTTTTTAGCCCAAAAATCCATTAGATCCTCAGGCACATATTTGGTACCACTCGCCTCTTCGTGACCCCGCATGCGAAAGGTTTTAAACTCTACTAATACAGGCGCTGGGTTTTTGCGCATTTTTTCGCAAATAGCATTTATTTTAGTGTACACCTCTAAGATATTGTTACCATCTATAATATGCGACTCCATACCATAACCCTTGCCTTTATCTGCCAAATCTTTACAACGGTACTGTTCTTCTGTTGGCGTTGAAAGTCCATACCCGTTATTTTCAATACAAAAAAGCACTGGCAAATTCCAAACGGCAGCAACATTTAAAGCCTCATGAAAATCACCTTCACTTGTACCTCCCTCTCCTGAAAATACAGCGGTTACATGTTTTTGTTTTTGCAGTACGTCAGCTAGAGCAATACCATCTGCCACCCCTAATTGAGGCCCCAAATGCGAAATCATTCCTACAATGCGGTACTCCTGCGTACCGAAATGAAAACTTCGGTCACGGCCATTTGTGAATCCACTAGCTTTTCCTTGCCATTGCGCAAATAACCTTTGTAATGGAATACCCCTAGTCGTAAAAACACCAAGATTTCGGTGCATGGGAAGTATATATTCTTCAGGCAACAAAGCACTAGTTACACCAACAGAGATCGCCTCTTGCCCAATACCACTAAACCATTTTGATATTTTACCTTGACGCAGCAGAATTAACATTTTCTCTTCTACCATTCTAGGCTTGAGCATTCGCTCATATAGTGCTAAACGCATCCTATCATCAACGGCAGTACTTTGGTATTGCATGTTATATTTTAAATGTTTCTAAGTACAAAAGTGACTAAATTTAACAAAATAACAATGCAAAAACCTTTAGAAGATTTTAGTTTCCTTGTAATATGTATAACTTTGGATTAAACAATTAAGAACTGAGATTATGAGTTTGGTACCGAGCGTAGATTTAAATGATTTTACTTCAGAGAATGAAGATCGCAAACAAAAGTTTATCTCTGAAATTGGTAGTGCTTTTGAAGAAATTGGTTTTGTGGCCTTAAGCGGACATTTTTTGTCTGAAGCCTTGGTTACTGATTTATACACCGAAATCAAAAGCTTTTTTAATTTACCCCAAGCAACTAAAGACGCTTATGAAATTGAAGGCATCGGAGGTCAGCGAGGTTATACTTCCTTTGGAAAAGAGCACGCAAAAGGAAGAAAAGAAGGGGATTTAAAGGAATTTTGGCATTTCGGACAGTATGTTGAAAACAATCCGAGATTAGCAGCTGAATACCCTGACAATGTTACAGTTGCAGAGTTACCCAACTTCAATAAAGTGGGCAAAGAGACATACCGCATGTTAGAAAAGACAGCCAAATACGTGCTTAGAGCCTTAGCCTTACATCTTAAACTTGAAGAAAATTATTTTGATGCATTTATCGCAAATGGCAATTCCATACTCCGTCCTATTCATTACCCTCCAATAACAGCTGAACCTAAAAACGCCGTACGAGCGGCTGCGCATGGTGATATTAATTTAATCACGCTTTTAATGGGGGCACACGGTAGAGGCCTGCAAGTAAAAAACCTTAAAGGTAAATGGATCGATGCTATAGCGCGACCAGACCAATTAATGATTAATGTTGGAGATATGCTCTCTCGATTAACCAATAATAAGTTAAAGTCCACCATACATCAAGTAGTAAATCCGCCGAAAGAACAATGGGGAACATCACGTTACTCCATACCTTTCTTCATGCATCCCATAAGCGAAATGTCGCTAAACTGTTTAGAGGAATGTATTGACGAAAATCACCCTAAAGGATTTGAAGACATTACAGCTGGAGAATTTTTACAGGAGCGCTTGGTTGAATTAGGTTTGATTAAAAAATAGCCCTATGGATTTACAAGATCAATTGAAGCATCTTTTTCCTGATCATACGCCTAAAGAAGAAGAAAAAATTAAAGTGCAAAAGGATATTTGGATACAAGACGAACCCATAATTTGTAAATACGAAAAACGAAAAGGCAAACCGATTACAATTTTAGAGGGTTATAATGGTACGGATGCTGATTTCAAGAAGTTGGCAAAAGAACTCAAAACCAAGCTAAGTGTAGGCGGAAGCTTTAAAAATAACAGTATTATCATTCAGGGTGATTACAGAGATAAAATCATGCAAATACTTACTGATAAAGGTTTTAAGGCAAAGCGTGTGGGAGGTTAGTGTATTGCTTCGCATTTTTTTAGACCAGATATTAATTCGTTTTCGACAATATTTCGAATGATTTTCTGTTAATTTTATTTTGTGGTTTTCGATTAAATGTTACATTTATCGGATTAAACCAAAACAAACGCCTAAATGAGTTCCCTACTTCATATTACAAACGGAGATAGTTTCACGCAAAGGCTGCATTCTTTAAAGATCAAAGGAGATGTAATCACTTGGCGAGAAATGCTTTGCGAGGGTAAAACCCTCACAAATGTTGGTAGTGAATCTTTTTGGAAAACTCGATTTGAGTTTTTAAACAAAAATTATAAGGTTTCGAAATCATCTTTTATCGAAAAAACTTTAAAAGAGTATCGCACTCTTTGCAATCACAAACAACAAGATCAAATTGTACTGTGGTTTGAATATGACTTGTTTTGCCAAATCAACATGTTAGCGGTATTAAGCTGGTTGAAATCGAATCGTAAATACGCGGAAATTTCATTGGTTTGCAGTGGAAAAGAAGACGACTCTGATAAGCTATATGCTTTAAATGAGTTGAGTGATGAACAACTACTGAAACTCTATAAAAACAAGCAAGTTCTTACGCAAGACGATATTGAATATGCCGATTATATCTGGCAATTGTACTGTAGTGACAACCCTATGCGATTAGAGCATTTAACTGATTTTGAAAATTACCAATTTGATTATCTGGGCAATGCTATTCAAACGCACTTACAACGTTTCCCATCACTTAAAAATGGTTTAAATGCCATGGAAAATAGCATGCTTCAAATTGCGCTTAACCAAAGACCTTCTTCAAAAAAGGAGTTGTTAAGAAATATTCTGCAAAGCCAAGAAATATTAGGTTTTGGTGATAGTCAATACGAGCGAGCTCTTAACCGATTAAAGCCTTTGTTCAAATCTTTTAATCCTGTAAAAATAACAGAAAAAGGAATGGACATTTTAAGGGCTAAAACAAATTATTATTCTCGTATTCAAGACAATAATGTATACCTAGGTGGCGCGTTGAAATACAATTTCTTATACAACAGCGATACCAATAGAATTCTAAAATTATAGAATGCAACTAAAGCCATCTGAGCTTATTCTGAATGCTGATGGCAGCATTTACCACCTCAATCTATTACCCGAAGACATCGCGAATACAATAATTACCGTTGGGGATCCTGATCGTGTTGCAGATGTGTCGAAACATTTTGATTCGGTTGAATTAAAAAAAGGCAAAAGAGAATTTCTCACCCATACTGGCACATTGAATGGCAAACGACTTACCGTGATTTCGACAGGCATCGGAACGGACAATATCGATATTGTACTCAATGAATTAGATGCACTTGTCAATACCGATTTTAATACACGTACAATCAAAAAAAAACAAACGAAGTTAGATATAGTGCGTATTGGAACCTCCGGAGCTATTCAAAAAGATATTTTTGTAAATACTTTTATATTAAGTGATTATGCTATTGGATTTGATGGATTACTTCATTTTTACAATAGCCAAGAAGTACAACATCATGAAATCTCAAATGCCTTTAAGAAACATACCAACTGGTCTTCTGACAAATCCTCTCCTTATGTAGTCCAATGTGATAAAAATCTAGCTTCTCAACTCTACTCAAATCGTGTGCAATACGGAATGACCGCTACCAATGTTGGTTTTTACGGACCCCAAGGACGCCAAATTCGATTGGAGTTACCGGACGCAACATTAAATTCAAAACTAACGAGTTTTCGATCCGAAGATCTTAGAATCACGAATTTAGAAATGGAAACATCTGCAATTTACGGACTATCAAAACTTTTAGGGCATCGAGCAGTTTCAATGAATTGTATTCTCGCTAACAGAATTACAGGAGTTTTTTCTCAAAACCCCGCTGAGGCAGTTGATGATTTAATTCGGTATACACTCTTGCGCCTAACAAATTAAAAGCATGAAGAAAGTAAATATTATTGGGGTTCCTGAGCATTTTAATCTTCCTTGGCACATGGCTATGGAAGAAAATTTGTTTGAAAACCGTGGTATTGAACTCATATGGACCGATATACCCGAAGGCACTGGCAGAATGTGTCAAATGTTAGCGGCTAATGAAGCAGACATCGCGATTATTTTGACCGAAGGCATTGTCAAAAGTATTTCGGATGGAGCTCCTGTTAAAATAGTTCAAGAATTCATTTCAACGCCACTACAATGGGGCATACATGTGGCGGCAAATAGCACTATCAAGAACACCAAAGAACTGGAAGGAAAAATAGCTGCAATCAGTAGGTACGGCAGCGGAAGTCATTTAATTTCTTACGTCAATGCACAATACAATGATTGGGATCATAGTGAACTAAAGTTTCAAATAATAAATAATCTTGATGGTGCTGTTGATGCCTTAACCAATGGAAAGGCGGACTATTTTTTGTGGGAACATTTTACCACCAAGCCAATAGTTGACAAGGGTATTTTTAGAAGATTAGGTGATTGCCCCACACCATGGCCATGCTTCGTCATAGCCGTAACAGCTTCTTTTCTCGCCAAAGAGCACAGCACTTTAAATCATATTCTTGAAATTATTAATAATTATACCAAGGAATTTAAACAGATTCCGAGTATTGATAGAACATTGGCAAATCGTTATGAGCAACAGCTTGATGATATACAAGAGTGGTTATCCATTACAGCATGGAGCCAACAGCAAATTGATAGAAACACAATCGACCTAGTAAGTAAAACACTAAAGGAGTTAGGGCGTATTGAAGAAATAGTGCCTATCGATAAGATTATTCACTAAAGAGCAAGCTGAATTAATTGATTTTGGTACGCTCGTAATATTTATGGATAAGTTCTTTGAATTTATCTTCAGATAAAGGCTTATGAACAAATTCTTTAACACTTTCGTTATTCAGAGCCTTTATTCGATCTACTTCATCTTCACTGGTAGTTAACATCACTACTGTAATTTGATCGCGAATAGCTTTGTCTATTTGCGCTTCATAGTGATCAAGAAACACCCAACCATCCATTTCCGGCATTTTTATATCCAAAAGCAATAAACAAGGTAGCAAAACAGACGACAAGCCCTGACTCAAAGGTTTAAGAAAATTCATTCCCTCTTTACCGTTTAAAACGATATCTACTTCTACATTCAATTTTAATTTACTAATGAATATTTTATGAAATAAATTACTTATTTCATCATCATCAATAATCAAAATCGATTTTAAAAACGGAGAAGTTCTCATAATAATATTTAGGGGGTGTTATTATTATTCTAAAAGTAATATTTTTCTTTCGATTTGTGTTACAACAACTGTATTTAACATTTTTGTTTAGCCAAAATAACAAACTAAACCCTTATAGTTAGGAAAATATTAAACAGAATGCATATTTTGATTGTTTCAGTGGCAGATCACCAATCAATTGGTTTGTTATTTTGATCATGCAATACGGCATTCGTTTTACTGAAATGTTGGTTGCCAAACCAGCAACCTCTATTTGCACTGAGCGGAGAAGGATGACCGGTAGTGAGAATATGATGCTTATTTTTATCTATAAGTCGCATTTTCTTTTTAGCAAAACCACCCCATAGTAAAAATACAAGTCCAGTTTTTGAATCAGACAATTTTTGAATTACGGCATCGGTAAATTGTTCCCATCCCTTTTTTTGGTGACTACCTGCTTCATTTGATCGTACTGTAAGCGTAGCGTTTATTAGCAATACACCTTGTTTCGCCCAACGCTCTAAATTTCCACTTTTTGGATACGGCCTTTTTAAATCGCTTTGTATTTCTTTAAAAATGTTCACCAAGGAAGGCGGGTGCTTTATTCCATCATTTACCGAAAAACAGAGTCCGTTAGCCTCATTTGGTCCATGATATGGATCTTGACCAATGATCACCACTTTAACCGCATCGTATTCGCAGCAATTAAAAGCAGCAAAAATAGCTTCCTCCTGTGGGTAACAGGTGTGGTTTTTATATTGACTACTAACAAAAGTACGAAGCGTCTTAAAATAGGGCTTTTCAAGTTCTGGTGATAGCAGTTTTGCCCAGCCTCCATCTAAATTTACATTCATCTGTTTATTTTTAACAGTCCAAATTACTAGTAAAACTGGCGCTAAACAACAGTCACGAAACAATAGTTTATTCTATCACTGCTAATAGTTACCTTTACAGCCTTATATTACAAATGATTTCGATTAACAAAAAAACACTTCAAGACCTAGAGTTTCCAGTAGTTTTACAACATATTGCTGCGCGTTGTCATACAGAATTAGGAAAAGAACAGGCTTTACTAATACAGCCACTTTTAAGTGAAGAGTCTATTCACTTTAGCTTAGGTCAAACGGCAGAATACCTATCTTCTTTGGTTAGTGAGAATCGGATTCCGAATCATGCCTTTGACCGTATTGATTCGGAGTTAAACCTACTAAATATTGAAAATACGACCCTCGAAATTGCAAGTTTTAGAAAAATTGGCACCATTTCGTCAACCGTCACGACACATAAAAAATTCTATAAAAAATTCAAAGCGTATTACCCACTGTTATTTGCTACCTCAGAAAAAATTGACTTAAATACAGAAATTCCCAAAGAAATTGACACCGTAATTGATCGCTTTGGCGAAGTAAAAGATAAAGCATCAGACACCCTATTCGCTCTTCGAAGACAAATAAATGTAGTAAAGGGAAAGATTAGTCAAAGTTTTGCCGCTGCCTTAAGCCTTTATAATGGTTCTGACTACCTAGATGACATTCGGGAATCAGTTTACGAAAATCGTCGTGTTTTGGCGGTTAAGGCGATGTATCGACGCAAAGTGAAAGGTGCTGTTATGGGCAATTCCAAAACAGGAAGCATTGTTTACATTGAACCCGAGGCTACATTAAAACATAGCAGAACCTTAAACAATCTAGAATTTGATGAAAAGGAAGAAATTCAAAAAATACTAAAACAACTTACAGCTTTGATACGTCCATTCGCCCCGTTACTTTCGGATTATCAAGAATTCTTAACTACAATTGACCTAACCGCTGCCAAAGCAAAATACGCCCAAGAAACCAATGCGCTGCTTCCGCAAATAAATCATGAAAAGCGTTTATTTCTTCGAGATGCCTACCACCCTTTATTATTTCTCAACAACCAACTTAAAAACGAGAAAACTTATCCGCAGACCATAGAATTACATGCAGAAAACAGAATCATTGTCATTTCGGGGCCCAATGCTGGAGGAAAAAGTATTACCCTTAAAACCATTGGCTTATTGCAAGTGATGCTACAAAGCGGACTTTTGCTTCCCGTTCATGAACGTAGTTCGGTTTACTTATTCGATAAAATATTAACGGATATTGGCGACAACCAGTCCATTGAAAACCATTTAAGTACCTACAGCTACCGCCTGAAAAACATGAACTCATTTTTAAAAAAATGCAATGCCAATACGCTATTTTTAATTGATGAATTTGGCACAGGTAGTGACCCCGAACTTGGAGGTGCGCTAGCAGAAACGTTCTTAGAAGTTTTTTACGAACGCGAAGCTTATGGCGTTATCACCACCCATTATGCCAATTTAAAACTTCTAGCCAATGAGTTACCGCATATCTCTAATGCTAACATGCTTTTTGACAATAAAACCTTAGAACCGACCTTTCAATTAGTCCTGGGTGAGGCAGGAAGCTCCTTTACTTTTGAAGTAGCACAGAAGAACGGCATCCCCTACTCGCTCATTAACAAGTCAAAGAAGAAGATAGAGCGCGGCAAAGTCCGTTTTGATGCAACGATAGCCAAACTACAAAAAGAACGCAGTAAAATGGCTAAAACAGGCTCTAGACTGCAAGAAGAAGAGTCTAAAGCACGTGATGAAGCTGATCGATTGGAGAAATTGAATGCTAAAATCAAATCAAAACTAGAAAACTACCAAGAATTGTACGATCACGACCAACGCATGATTCAATTGGGAAACAAAGTAAATACGGCGGCAGACAAGTATTTTCAAGATAAAAAGAAACGTATTTTAGTGTCTGAATTGCTTCGTATTGTTGAAACCGAAAATAGTAAGCGCAAAAAGAAAACCGCAAATCAAGCAAAAGCTGAACGTCGAAAAAAAGCGCAAGTAATTCAAGAAGTGCAAAAAGAGGTCAAAGTCATACGAACTAAAAAGAAGCTTGCAAAGAAGAAAGCTATTAACAAAGAAAAAAACAAACCAAGACCCGTATTTCAGTTAGGAGATCGCGTTCGTTTGACAGATGGTAAAGCGGTAGGAAGCATTGATAAGCTCGAAAAAGGGAAAGCTGTTGTTAATTATGGCATATTTACCACCAATGTTAGTGTGACGCAATTAGAATTAGTCGAACGTAAAAAATAAATACTCTTCGCATTGATTGTCAGGTGATTAAAACAAATCATATACGATTTACTTCTTAGTGACTCATGTCATTTTATTCCTTAGAAACATAAGTATTTCTACTATTTAGAGTGTTAGGTGTTTCAGTCACCCTGATGTATCTTTGTGCGGTGGACGAAAACAAACAGATTATTCTTTTCGATGGAGTATGCAATCTTTGCAACAACTTTATTCAATTTATTATTCAAAGGGATACGGAAGACATCTTTCGTTACGCTTCATTGCAAAGTGAAGTAGCTCAAAAATTGATTGCAGAACGTGGTATTAAAGTAAATACCATGGAATCCGTAATTCTTATAAATCCTGGTATTGCTTATTACACCAAATCTGATGCAGCGGTGCATATCGGAAAACATTTAAAGGGCTATCGGTATATTTCAAAGATAATAACATTGGTTCCCAGTAGCTTACGCAATATCGTATACGATTTAATAGCGCGTAACCGCTACCGCTGGTACGGTAAAATGGATGCCTGTATGACGCCAACATCTGAATCGAAGGGTAAATTTTTGGATTAACTGGTACTTGGTAAAACGCTTATCATATTCAATTTTACTTCACCTCATCATAGTGATCATCCCAATTTTTCGCCTTAGGCTTACCAAGTTTGTCTTGCGATTTTGCCACCAGCATAGAAACCGTAGCATCTCCCGTCACGTTTATTACGGTTCTACACATATCAAGCGGTCTGTCTACTGCAAATATTAGAGCAAGTCCCGCTTCCGGTATCCCTGCATAACCCAAAACCCCAACCAACATTACCATACCTGCTCCAGGTACCGCTGCCGAACCAATTGAAGCTAGAGTGGCAGTTGCAATAATACCCAGTTGCGTACCAAATGTGAGATCCATACCAAAGGCTTGCGCAATAAATACTGCTGCTACTGCTTGATAAAGGCTGGTTCCATCCATATTAATGGTCGCACCAATTGGGAGTACGAAACTTGAAACTTCCTCTTCAACACCCAAATGTTCGGTTACTCTTTCCATAGTAACGGGTAGCGTAGCAGCGCTCGAACTTGTAGAAAAGGCCAAAAGTTGGGCTGGTGCTATTCCATTCATAAAAAACTTAGGAGATTTCCCAGTAAATGTTTTAACCATAATAATGTAAAAAACTACCATCAATGCCAAACCAAGAACAACGCAAAAAGCATACATGCCCAATGCCGCAAACAAATCGGCACTTGGCGCTTCCACCACAAGGGCTGCCATCAGTGCAAACACACCATAAGGCGCTGAAAGCATAATCAAATCAACCATTTTTAGAATCACTTCATTGAAGCCATCAAAAAATTTCTTAACAGTAGCTCCTTTCTCCTCGGGTATCAAAATCAAAGCTATTCCAAAAAAAACAGCAAAGAATATAACCTGTAACATATTTCGATTGCTCGAAGCTGCATCAAAAATATTGCTCGGAACTAAATCTTCAAGTGCTTGTAAGGGTCCGGAATCTTTTTGCTTCTGGGCGTCTTGCCGTTTCATTTCGGCATCTCCACCATAAGCCTCAATAAGTTCAGTGCGCGTATCTTCGGCAATTGTCCCCCCAGGTTTCACCATACTGACCACCGCAAGACCAATAGAAACCGCAATTACGGTAGTTGCGATATAAGTCATAATTGTTCGCAAGCCCATTTTTGAAAGGCTAGAAATATCTCTTAAATCAGAAACCCCTTTAACAAGTGCTGCAAGAATTAAGGGTATTGCAATGAGCTTTAAGGCATTAATAAAAATAGTACCAAAAGGTTTAATCCAATCACTTATGAATTTAGGACCCCAATCAAATTGAACCATTCCCAGGGCAAATAAAATACCCAATGCCATACCGATTAGAATTTTCCAATGCAGTGCCAATTTCTTCATACCAACTTATGTTTTATTTCAGGAAGTAAGATAGTATTAAAAAATGAAGTAAGAAATTGAAAATTAGAAATACGAAGACTCTACTCAAAGTGCTCGTATAAAGCTCAGAATTCCTATGCAACCATCAATTTAATAGGGTTCGATGTCACAACTTTGTTGTTCGAACTAGTAAGGTGTAATCGGCGAGAACCAGTGCGGCCATCGCCTCAATAATGGGTACTGCTCGTGGCACAACACAGGGGTCATGCCTGCCTTTGCCTTGTGTTTTCACTTTGTTTCCCTTTTTGTCAATGGTTTCATAAGCTTGAATTACAGTCGCCACTGGCTTAAAGGCAACCTTAAAGTAAATATCCATACCATTACTTATACCTCCCTGAATACCACCACTATAATTTGTTTCTGTACTTCCATCAGCTTTGAATTGATCATTATGCTTACTGCCTTTCATGGCAACCCCTTCAAAACCACTTCCATATTCAAAACCTTTTACAGCATTAATAGACAACATTGCCTTGCCTAATTCCGCATGCAGTTTATCAAATACAGGCTCTCCCAATCCGATAGGAACATTTTGCAACACACAGGTAATTACTCCCCCAATCGTATCTCCTTCTTTACGAATTGCTTTAATATAACTTTCCATTTGCGCAGCCATTTCTTGATCTGGACAACGCACATCATTTGATTCAGTTAGGGAAAGGTCTAATTCTTTATAATCTTTTTCTAGCTTCATAGCTCCCACCTGCGACACGAAAGCATTGATTTTGACTCCAGCTAATAGTTGTTTAGCAATAGCACCAGCCACTACTCTACTTGCAGTTTCCCGAGCAGAACTACGACCACCACCTCTGTAATCACGAAAACCATATTTCTGATCATACACATAGTCAGCGTGAGACGGTCGGTACGAATCTTTAATATGAGAATAGTCGTGTGAATTTTGATTGGTGTTATGAATAGCAAATCCTATAGGAGTACCTGTCGTCTTTCCTTCGAAAATTCCTGAATAGAAATCTACCGTATCGGGTTCTTTGCGCTGTGTCACAATGGCCGACTGCCCTGGTTTTCTTCGGTCTAACTCTTTTTGGATGGCATCAAGGTCAATTTTTAATCCGGAAGGACATCCATCTAAAACCCCACCAATAGCAACACCATGCGATTCTCCAAAAGTTGTAAGTTTAAAAAGGTTTCCGAAGGTATTTCCTGCCATTAGTTGTATAAATAGTGAGTCACAAAGGTAAATGTTAAATTAAAGCCCTCCAAAAGACCCTTGTTACATTACTTTAAAGCTTCTTTTAAAATTGTTACAGGATGCAAGGCTTTTCGTTTTGTTCCGTCATAAATTTGATGCCTACAGCTTGTTCCATTGGCTACAATAATGACATCTTCTTCTGATTTTCGGATGGATGGAAATAGCTTTAACTCCCCTATTTGCATGCTCAAATCATAATGCTCTTGCTCATAACCAAAAGAACCAGCCATTCCGCAACAACCAGAAGCGATAATAGTAACTTTATAATTTTCAGGAAGATTCAACACATCAAAAGTTACCTTTTGAGTGCTTAATGCCTTCTGATGGCAATGCCCGTGAATTTTAATCGTTTTGGGCTCTTTGGTAAAATTCTCTTTTGTAATATTTCCTTTTTCTATTTCTTCGGATAGAAACTCTTCAATTAAAAAAGTGTTTTTAGCAATTATAGCAGTTGTCGACTCATCATCAGACAATCTTTTATATTCATCTCTAAAAGTCAAAATAGCCGATGGCTCTAATCCGACAACCGGAAGCCCTTTATCAGCAAATGTTTTCAGTTGTGGGATGTTCTTTGAGGCTAATCGCCGCGCTTGTTTTAAAAATCCCTTGGACAAATAGGTTCGACCACTTTCTGCATAAAACAAAGTAATGTTATACCCCAATCGCGTTAATACCTCAATTGCATCTTTACCCAATTCAACGTCTAGGTAATTGGTAAATTCGTCGATATATAAAATTACTTTGTTTCTTGATCTATTATATTGTTTTTTAGTTTGTTGTAAGTATTTATCAAAATTAAAACTATAAATTTTTGGTAAGCTTCTTTCTTGAGCCACACCTACAGACCTTTTAAGCAAATCACTCAAAATCTTTGAATCATAAACACGATTCGTTAGTCCTGAAGCAATACTACCTATTCTGTTTAATTTCGTATTATGCGCGAACAATTTACTACGCAGCGAATAACCGTTGCTTTCTTGATATTGAAATTGAAATTCAGCTTTTAAAGCAGCTATATCAACATTACTAGGGCATTCGCTTGCGCATGCCTTACAACTCAGACACAAATCAAAAACCTCTTTCAACTCTTTTTGATTGAATTTGTTCTTTCCTTCAGATGTGGTTAAAAATTCACGCAAGGCATTCGCCCTACCGCGTGTGGTATGCTTTTCGTCTCTTGTTGCGTGATAGCTCGGACACATCGCACCTGCCATTTGTTCTGTTTTACGGCAATCACCACTACCATTACATTTTTCTGCTGCTTTTAAAATACCCTCACTATCCGAAAAATCCATTAGTGTTTTAATCACAGGCTCGATTCTATCTATTTCATAGCGCAATGACTCATCCATTGGATAGGCATCTACGATTTTACCCGGATTAAAAATATTATTCGGATCGAAGTATCCTTTAATACGTCTGAGTAATTCATAATTCTTCGCTCCAATCATTAATGGAATAAATTCTGCCCTTACAATACCATCACCATGTTCGCCGCTGAAGGAACCTTGATATTTTTTTGTTAGTTTAGCAACATCGGTTGTAATCGCTCTAAAAAGCGAGACATCTTCTTTTTTCTTGAGATTCAAAATCGGTCGTAAATGCAATTCCCCTGCCCCCGCATGAGCGTAGTAAACCGCTTCTTGATCATAGCCCTTCATTATATCAGAAAATTCAAGAATAAAATCTTTTAAATCTTCTAAAGCAACGGCAGTATCTTCAATGCAAGCCACTGCTTTACGGTCGCCTACCATATTACCAAGCAATCCCAATCCTGCTTTTCGCAACTCGATAGCCTTGCCAATATCAGCTCCATACAAAATAGGATTTGCATAACTTAAACCAGAATTAGTTATCGTTGTTTTCAATGCAGCGAGTTGACTTTCTAAAGCTATTTCCGTGTCCGCCTTAAGTTCTAACATCAACAAAACCGCTGGATCACCTTCAACAAAGTAACGATTCGCTAATTGTTGTTTATTATTCTTAGTACAATCTAAGATGACCTTATCCATCATTTCGCAGGTATGAAGATCATGTTTCATCGCTGGCGAAACGTCACTTAGACAATCTTCTAAGGTATTGTAATGTGTTATCAGCATAGCTGAAAGTGAAGGCGGTAAATCGTCTAATTGCAGTGTAATTTCAGTAGTAAACGCCAAGGTGCCTTCACTCCCACTGAGTAGTTTACAAAGGTTAATATCAAGATCATTATTACTGAAAATTTCACTATTTAAAAGAGCATCAACCGCATAACCTGTATTCCTTCTATGAATACTCTCTTTTGGAAATTCCTTTAATATTTCATCTTGTATTTGATTATTTGACAGTTCTTTATATATATTTTCATAAAGTGATGCTTCAAAACTATCTTTACATTTTTTTTCTTCAAATCGCTTTTTCGAAAGTGATTCAAATACTGCTTCGCTTCCATCTGACAAAATAGTTTTCATGGCAACAACTTTATCTCGCGTCACTCCATATTGAATAGAAGTAGTACCAGACGAATTATTACCTACCATACCTCCTATCATACATCTATTTGAAGTAGATGTATTCGGACCGAAAAATAATCCGTGCGGTTTTAAATATTGGTTCAACGCATCTCTAATAACACCCGGTTGTACCGTTACCTGCTTTTTCTTCAGGTCTAAAGCAATAATTTTGGTGAAATATCGAGATACATCAACAACAATACCTTCCCCAACGCATTGTCCCGCTAAAGAAGTGCCTGCTGTTCGCGGAATCAATCCTATACGATGGGTTATTGCAAATTGTATCAGTTTTTGAATGTCTACTGTAGTTTTCGGATAAGCAACTGCTAGGGGTGTTTTCCTATAAACCGAGGCATCTGTAGCATATAGCGCCTTCGAAAGCGAATCGTACTTTAGTTCACCCTCGAGACTGGTTTTAAGATTTTTTAGCAAAATTTTATTCAAGGCGGAACAATTTTTGAGTACTAAACAAAGTTTTTAAGGATAGAACAAAGATAGGAAGAGCCAAATTGTAAATGAGAACTTAATACAAAGAACATGATGAATATCACAAAATTACTTAGCCTTAGCTTTTTTTTAGTAGCAGTTTCAATCAATGCGCAAGATATCGCAAATCACACTATAGGTTTGCGACTGGGTGACAGCGATGGTTTTGGAGCTGAAATATCATATCAAAAATCGCTGGGTCGATACACCAGATTAGAATTAGATTTAGGCTATCGCGATAGCAGGGAATTTGATGCCGTCAAAGCAGTCGCTTTGTTTCAAAACGTATATGACATTGGTGGTGGACTTCATTGGTATTACGGTTTTGGTGGAGGTGTTGGTTCCGCAAATTTTGAACCAAGGCCTAGCGCAAATAACCCAACAACAATAATTACCCCTGAAGGTGGTTTGTTTGTTTTAGCAGCTGGAGATTTAGGTATAGAGTTTGATTTTGACAATATTCCCTTATTACTTTCTTTTGATATCAGGCCCGAAATTGGTCTTATAGGTTTCGGTAGTTTTGACAACTCGTTTTACTTTGATTTTGGACTTGGTATTCGCTATCAGTTTTAGACATCATTTAATTGTATATAGTATGCCCTTTTCGACAAATGATTAGGGCTTTTTTTATACTATTGATATAAGTACCTTTGCACAAGCTAATAATAAACGGCATATAATGAAACGAATAATCATTCCCATACTGATGGCATTTGTAATTGCTGCCTGTAATCAAAAACCTGAAGGCTATATCATTGATGGTGAGTTAAGAGGTGATATAGAAAATGGCACCCAGGTGTTCTTAAGAAAGCAAGGTGAAAATAATCAACCTATTAACGTAGATACAACTACTGTTGAAAATGGAAAATTCGTTTTTACTGGTGTAGCAGAGATTCCTGAAATGCATTACATCTTTGTAGATAAATCGCAAGGGTATACCGGTGTCGTAGTTGAAAATGGCGAAATAGCATTTAGTGCGCAAAAAGATAGCCTAGGTCTTGCTGAAATTAAAGGAACCCCTCAAAACGATCTTTTTTCTAAGTATTTGGCAAAGGCAAAAGCAATGTCTGAAAAGGGCATGGCCATTCAAAAAGATATGCAGGCGGCTACTCAAAGTCAAGATGCTGTAAGTTTTGCTTCATTAAATGATGAAATGAATGATTTTAAAGAGGAATACAAAAGTTTTGAATTAGATTTTATTAATGAACATCCTGATGCTTTGATTTCGGTATTATTACTAGATAAAGCTATTGCAACACGTATCATTCCCGCAGGAGAAGTTCAGGGCATTTATGACAGCTTTACTCCAGAAATTAAGAAAACGACAGCTGCAAATCGAATTTTAGATCAATTAGAGACTTTGAAAGCCAAGGCAGAAAAAGAAAAGGCTACGGAAATTGGAGCTCAAGCACCAGAATTTACTGGTCCTGGTGTTAATGGAGAACAACTAGCCTTAAAAGACATGTTGGGTAAAGTTACATTGGTTGATTTTTGGGCAGCATGGTGCAAACCATGTAGAGCTGAAAATCCGAATGTAGTGGCTGTTTATAAAAAGTACCACGACAAAGGCTTGAATGTTGTTGGCGTTTCTTTAGACAAAACGGCTGAAGCTTGGAAAAAAGCAATAATAGAAGATGAATTGACTTGGAATCATGTTTCTCATGTAAAATATTTCAACGACCCTATAGCACGCCTTTATAATGTAGACGCCATACCTGCTGCATTTTTATTAGATGAAAACGGAATTATAGTTGCGAAAAATTTAAGAGGCTCGGCTTTAGAAGAAAAAGTAGCAGAACTACTGAACTGAGATTTATTTGGTCATAAAAAACCTGATGAAGACGCATCAGGTTTTTTTGTTTTTTTTATTGCTGCAGGATTAAAACTTATTTCGAACATCATCAAAGTTGCCCTTGACCTCAGCCGTTGCGGCTTTTCGAACACTACCAAAAATATTAACTACCGAATCAGAACCTAAAAATTCAATTGTCGCACCATCATTTAAGATTAGATCTCCGTAAATCGTTAAATTTCCTTCTACCTTAAATACGGCATCCTTATTAATAGTAACATTTTTTCTTTTGTTATTTCTACCAACAACGTAGGTGCCTCGCATTGCAAATACTGCACTTTCATTTATATTAGTGGCATTGCTAACCGTCCATGAACCGCAAAGTAGTAACTCGCCATTCACATTTACATTGTTAAATCGTTTCGATCCACGGTAGGCTAAGTTTTCTCCAGTATTAACGGTTAAATTTCTTCTTCCATTATATAATGGAACGTTAGCGCAACTAGCTTCTAAACTTTCACTTGGCCTATTTAACTTAATAATTTGCAAACCAGCTTTGCCAGAGGCTGCAAAAATATAATCTCCTTTAGAAGCAACATAATTGATTGATCCTTCCAATTCAATAATACCGACCAAATTGGTGTCATTATTATCTTGACTTTCAGAAAGACATAATCCCGCACCGCCATTAGCCATTAAGAGCACTTTATCATTTAATGCTACGGCATTGGTAACAATATCATTTTGATTAACACCATCTGGGTTTATCAAAATAGGCACACGTTCTAACAAGCTGCCAGACATAACATCGTATACCCCAGCTCCCTGAGAACCTTCTGATACGACTATTTTATTTTCCGAATAGTCTAAAGTACGCTTTGCAAAATCTCCGAAATCTGCATTTATAGATATTTCATTGATTACGTTAAAACTATCATCTAAAATTTGTATCCCTGTAGCTGCATTTAACACCGCTATAGAAGAACCCTGTAAAGACAAGGAACGTAAATCTTCATAAGCCTCCTCATTTTCAGCCGTCAAATCCTTTTTGGCATACGATTTTAAATAACCATCTTTTCCGCTAGTGACCAAAATTGATGAAGCCGTCGTCTTCACATCAGTAGCATTAAATCCTTCTTGAAAACCATAAGAAATATTGCGAATATCAAAACGTCCGCTTGAAACAGGAATCTTGGCAACAAATGAATTCATATCAATGGTAGCTGATTTTTCAGAATCAAAACCGCCTGCCGCGTAGAGATATCCACTGTCATATTTTACAGAATTAATATCGGCATTCAAATAAAATATGCGTCCGGTAATTCGTGGATTATTAGGATTGCTAATATTAATAATATCAAGGGCACCAGAATATCCGTCTTCTACTGTATTATAAGACACATAAGCATAATCTCCATCAAGATCAACATGAGACGCAGTTAGGTTTTCAACGCCAGATCGCGAAGGAGCCTTTATCTGAGCTACCAAGGTTAAGGGGTAGTCACCAGCGGGTTGTTCTTCTCTGCTTTTTGATGATTTACCGCTAATCGTATCTTCATCAGTTATATCTAATACGCCGGCATTATCATATACAATACCATTAAGTAAAATTGATTCGCTGCTTTCAAGAACAACGTCAGACTGAAAATCGCTAAAAACTGTAGTTTCATCACTACATGAGACAGCGAAAAGCATTGTGGCTATAACCACAAGGGAGACTCTTTTCATTATAAGTAGGTTTAATAAAATTTGGCTTCTAAAGAAACGGGGAATTTGGAAGAAGTGTATTTCTATCACTTCTTTTTCGATGAAATGCAGTTATTACTGCATTTTTATGGCAATTCGAGAGTTTTAGCTGACTAGTTATATTTTTCCCGTCTTCTCCATCAGCAACAAAATAATTATTGGAATAGCCAAAAGAATGACCATTAAAGTTGAGGTGTATATTAGATCAGCATTAAAGAGTAAGGTCGTTACATAACCACCAACGGCTCCTCCAAAATGCGCTGTATGGCCTATATTGTCTGAACGTTTCTTCATGCCATAAATAGAATATAATAAATAACCTATACCTAAAACATAGGCGGGAATTGGTATTGCGAAATACAACAACAGACTCATGTCAGGTTGTAGTAAAATAGCCGAGTACAAAATACCCGTCACCGCACCACTGGCACCAACAGCACTGTAATAAGGCTCATCTTTATGAAAAAACAGTGCTAGTAAACTACCTGCTATTAGACTAACGAAATAGATAATTAAGAACGTCGCGTTGCCGAATCCTCTGATAACGACATCACCAAAAAAATACAGGGTAAGCATGTTGAAAATCAAATGCATCATATCAACATGTAAGAATCCCGAGCTTAACATTCGTTCTTTTTGCCCGCCAAGTATACGTCGAATTTCGAACTTATAACGTTCAAAAAAAGCATGGTCATTAAACCCTTTTAAAGAAAACAATACATTCGCTGCGATAATTATTAATGTTACTATTGCTATTCCACCCATTCCAATTTACACTAAGATTTAGCTTCAAATATAGCTATATTTGTGCCGATAATTCTTCGCATGCAATTACTAATTTTCTTATTGGCTTACCCTCTGTTATGGCTTATTTCAAAAATGCCAGATCCATTACTTTATAGCTTTTCTGATTTTGTTTTCTTTATCGCTTATAGGGTTATGAAGTACCGTAGAAAAGTAGTAGCTGCTAACCTCGTACTTGTTTTTCCAGATAAATCAGAAGCGGAACGTAAGCAAATTGAAAAGAAGTTTTACAAACACTTATGTGATTCTTTTTTAGAAATGGTTAAAACCGTAAATCTTTCTAAAGAAGAAGTTGCCAAAAAATGTGTTTTAAAAAACGTTGCACTCATTCAAGAAATAGAGAAGAAAAAAAGTATTATCATCGTATGTGCGCATTATGGGAATTGGGATTGGCCTTTAAGTATCAAGAACTATGTTAGCTCTAAAAACTTTGCTGTTTATACTAAAGTAAACAACAAATATTTCGATGCCTGGAGTCGCAAAGTTCGAGCGAGATGGAATACCATTTTAATTACGCAACAAGAAACCGTAAAGACCATTGTTAATAATAAACGAGACGGTATTAGAAGTATTTATGGCATGCTCAGCGACCAATCACCTCAGGTCAGCCGATCACAATACTGGCAAGATTTTATGGGAATTCGTGTTCCTGTTATTAATGGGGCTGAAACTCTGGCAAGAAAAATGGACTTCGCTGTCGTTTTTCTTAAAGTATCAAAAGTAAAACGTGGTTATTATAATGCCGAATTTATACCTATAACTACTGATGCTGCTTCAACTGAAAAAGGTGAAATTACAGATCGTTTTATTAACATGGTAGAAGCACAAATTAGAGAAAAACCGGAGTATTATCTGTGGACACATAAACGTTGGAAGCACAGAGGTAAGGAAGAAAAAAGAGCTAAAATTTTAGCAAAAAAATCTAAATAAAAAAGAGCTAAAATTATTGATGTTTTTCGTTATAAACCTGCCACAGTCTTAATTTCTGCGATAATACGATCTGCTAGTTCGTCAGCTTCTACTTGGCTTTTAGCTTCAGTATACACCCGAATAATAGGTTCTGTGTTCGATTTTCTAAGGTGCACCCAATTTTCTTCAAAATCAACCTTTACGCCATCAATAGTAGATATTTCTTCCTTTTGATATTTTTCAGCCATTGTTTTCAATAGATCATCTACATCTAAATCAGGTGTCAATTGAATTTTCTTTTTACTCATAAAATAAGACGGATAGCTTGCTCTAAGTTCAGATACCTTACCTCCGTTTTCAGCCATAAGCATTAAAAACAAAGCGGTTCCTACCAATGAATCGCGCCCATAATGACTTTCAGGATATATGATTCCACCATTTCCTTCTCCTCCTATAACTGCATTATTCTCCTTCATCTTTGTGACCACATTTACCTCACCAACTGCGGCAGCTTCATAAGAGCCTCCATGCTTTTCTGATATATCGCGCAGGGCTCTCGATGAAGACAGGTTTGAAACGGTATTTCCTTTTGTTTTTCCTAGTACATAATCTGCACAGGCAACTAAGGTATATTCTTCACCAAACATCTCACCATCATCACTGATAAATGCCAAACGATCTACATCTGGGTCAACAACAATTCCGAAATCTGCTTTCTCTTTGACTACCAATTCACAAATATCTTTGAGGTGTTCTTTTAACGGCTCGGGGTTATGTGGAAAATGACCTGTTGGTTCGCAATACAATTCTACAACTTCAACACCAAGTGTTTTTAAAAGTTTCGGAATGGCAATTCCTCCAGTAGAATTAACACCATCCACCACAACCTTGAATTTTGCCTTACGAATGGTATCAGCATCAACCAATGACAAATTCAATACTTCATCAATATGAATATCTATGTATGCATTATTTTTAGTAATGCTTCCTAGATCATCTACTTCGGCAAATTCAAAATTATCTTTTTCAGCAATTTCTAAAATTAAAGCGCCTTCGGCAGCATTTAAAAACTCTCCTTTCTCATTTAATAATTTTAAAGCGTTCCATTGTTTTGGGTTATGACTAGCAGTGAGAATGATACCCCCATCGGCTTTTTCTAATGGGACTGCAATTTCAACTGTTGGTGTGGTTGATAAATCTAAATCAATGACGTCGATCCCCAGTCCTACCAAAGTAGAAACTACTAGGTTTTGAATCATAGCACCAGACAATCTCGCGTCTCTGCCAATTACCACCTTTAATTTATCTTTTTTAGAATACCCCTTCAACCATATACCGTAGGCTGCAGCGAATTTTACAGCGTCAATGGGCGTTAGATTATCACCTGGCTTCCCCCCTATTGTTCCTCTAATACCCGAAATTGATTTGATTAGTGTCATAAATCTCAAAAAGTTTTTGCAAATATAAACGTATACATTCGAAACCTATTATGCTTCTTTGTAAATTCGGTATTGCGATCAGTAAATTCGTTTATGAACTTTTTAGCGCACATTTATTTATCTTTTGGGGATGACGAAATAACTATTGGTAATTTTATTGCAGATAGTATTCGTGGTAATAAGTACAAACATTTACCAGAGCGTGTACAAAAAGGGATTGTCTTACATCGCGCTATTGACTCTTTTACTGACGCACATCCAATTGTTCGAAAGAGTACAAAAAGGCTTCACAAAAATTACAGTCATTACAGTGGTATCATCGTCGATATTTTTTATGATCATTTTTTAGCGAAAAATTGGAATCGCTATTCTGATACGTCATTAGGCGCCTTTGTTGATGATTTTTATGATCTCTTAGAAGATAACTATGAAATTCTACCAGTTGGTGTGCATCGAATGATGCCATATATGATTGCCGATAATTGGATTTTCAATTATTCAAAAATGGATGGTATAGGTCGTGTTTTAAATGGCATGAACCGAAGAACCAAAAATAAATCGAAAATGAATTTTGCTATTCTAGATTTAGAAGCCCATTATGGCGATTTTGAAAAAGAGTTTACCTCCTTTTTCGAAGAATTAACTACCTTTTCACATCAGAAATTTATCTCACTATAGCAAACTGAAAACAAATTTAATGTCTTTAACACCCATGAAAAAAATAATTATATCTGTACTATTTATTACTCTTTTTATTAACTGTAGACAACAACCCGTGGCACCTACAGGTCTGGTTACGGAAAAAGCTATGATAGTTTCCGCGCGTGAAGAAGCGTCGGCCATAGGTGTTGAAATTATGAAAAAAGGCGGCAATGCTTTTGACGCTATGGTTGCCATGGAAATGTCACTTGTAGTAGCATACCCATTTGCAGGAAGCATTGGTGGAGGTGGTTTTATGGTATACCGCAAGGCAGATGGCGATGTTGGTGGTATCGACTATCGCGAAAAAGCACCAATAGCAGCACACAAAGATATGTATCTAGATTCTTTAGGAAATGTGATACCTGGCATGAGTACCCAAGGTGCAACCGCAGTAGGAGTTCCTGGTACTGTTGCAGGAATTTTGGAAGTACACAAAAAATTTGGAAAATTATCTTTAAAGGAAATCTTTGAACCTGTAATCGCTTTGGCAGAAAACGGAGTGGTAGTGACAGAAAAACAGGAGAAACGATTGGCAAGTCAACGTGACAAGTTTATTGCCGTTAATGGAGATAGCACCAAATTTGCTCAAGAATTTAAGCAGGGTGATATTATCAAATACCCAGCTTTGGCTAAGACTTTTAGAAGTATCGCTAAAAATGGACATGATGGATTTTACAAAGGAGAAGTTGCTCAAACACTTGCAGCCTTCATTCAAAGTAATGGTGGTTTTGTTACAGCGAATGACCTTGCCAAGTATCAAGCAAAATGGAGGCAACCAATAATATTTAATTATAAAGATTTACGCATTATTTCAATGAGTCCGCCTAGTAGTGGAGGTGTCACCATCAATCAAATTTTTAAAATGATGGAGACGCATGATTTGGCTTCATATGGGCATAATTCTGCAAAAATGGTGCAACTTTTTACAGAAGCCTCACGACGTGCTTATGCGGATCGAAATTATTATTTGGGCGATCCTGATTTTGTTGACATCCCCTTAGATGTCTTGTTGAGCAAGACCTATTTACAGGAAAGAATGGACAATTTTTCTTGGGATAAGGCGACTAAATCATCGGAGGTAGAACGTGGAAATGTTCAAGTAATTGAGAGCATGGAAACTACGCACTATTCTATAGTTGATGATGAAGGAAATGCTATTTCGGGTACAACAACTTTAAATGGTGCTTACGGTTCGAAACTATATTCAGAAGAATTAGGGTTCTTTTTGAATAATGAAATGGATGATTTCAGCGCGAAGCCGGGTGTTCCAAATATGTTTGGTTTAATAGGTGCTGAAGCAAATAGTATAGCAGCGGAAAAACGAATGTTAAGTAGCATGACACCAACAATTGTGGAGAAAGGAGGAAAATTATGGATGGTTGTTGGAACTCCCGGAGGATCAACAATTATTACAGCTGTTGCACAAACTATTTTGAATGGTTATGAGTTCAATATGAGCATGCAAGAAGCGGTAAATGCGCCTCGCTTTCATCATCAATGGCTACCCGATATGATTATTTTTGAGCCCGAAGGCTTTTCACCAGAGTTAAAGACCGAACTTAATGCTAAGGGTTATATTATCAGTGAAGATAGAACTCCAATAATTGGTAAAGTTGATGCTATTCGTGTATTAGCAGATGGAAAATTAGAAGGTGGCGCTGACAAGCGGGGTGATGATGCTGCAGTAGGGTATTAAAAAAGTTGAAAATAGCCTCAATCGTTTAATTTTGACTGTAAATGAAAAAAATCTTTAGAATTACTTTAAAGGCTCTGATCTTTCTTGCGCTATTACTTCTTCTTCTTTTTGGAATTGGCTATTTGGTTTACGATAAAAAATTACCGACAGGCGTTATAGGAACTGAAGCTGATGCTTTGGCTCAAAAAATGTTAACTGCACTTCAAATCAACGAATATGAAAACACCCGATTTATCGAGTGGTCTTTTCTTAATGGAAAGCACCAATACAAATGGGATAAGCACAAGGGTAAGGTTGATGTTTTATGGAGCGAAAATAAAGTAATTTTAGATCTAAATAATCCAGCACAAAGTATCGTCTATAGAAACAATAAAAAATTGATTGGACCAGATCGCAGTTCTTTTATTGAAACAGCACAATCGTATTTCAATAATGATTCTTTTTGGTTGGCAGCTCCTTTCAAAGTATTTGACAAAGGTACTATTCGAAGTATTGTCACCCTTAAAAACAATGAAAAAGCACTCTTGGTTCTTTATACTAAAGGCGGATCAACCCCTGGTGATTCTTATCTTTGGAAGTTAGGGCCCAATGGCTTTCCAAAAAGTTTTCAAATGTGGGTAAGCATTATTCCTTATGGTGGACTAGAAGCAACTTGGGATGATTGGCAGATTATGGAAAGTGGCGCTTTTTTGCCTGCTTCACACCAACTAGGGCCGTTTACCTTAAATATGGGAAACGTTCGCGCATACCCTTAAAAATCAGACAATCCGAATTCATTCAAAACGACTTCCCACTCTTGCGTTTCCGTAATTGCTAGTATTTGTTGTGATATCGTACGTTCTAAATCAGATTGCAAATTTGAAATTCCGAAAGCATAAAATTGCACATCGTATTTAATGGGTAGTATTTGTAAATCTTGCAATTCAGGATCTTCTTGAATACGATATTTTAAAATGGGCTCGTCGTACATGAAAGCAGCAATCTCATTGTTTTTTAAAGCTTGTAGTCCGGGTATCACTCCTGAGTACCCATGCACATCTTTAAAGAAATGTTTATTTAAGTATTCCATAGCTCCTGAATTATTTATAGTGCCCACCTTTCGTTCTTTAAAAGCCATAAAATCCTCAGGGTTAACACTGAGTTGTCCTACAGTAAGATTAGAGGCAATACTTGCCGTTAAACCTGAAATAAACAGCAGCCCACTAAACATCAATACAAGCGCTGAAATCTTGCCCATTTTTGTTTTTGGCGCCTTATCTCCATATCCGACCGTAGTTAAGGTTACGGCAGACCACCAAACGCCATCCCAAATTCCTTTTCCTCCAGTACGAAAATGATCTGGATTCGCTTTACGTTCAAAATACCACCCCGCCAATCCGAAAAGAAAAATTATCAATAGTAATACAAAAAGACCCTTTAAAAAATCTTGATTAAAAAATTGAACAACAAAGCCCACAAATTTCTCTAAAGTACTTGCTTCTGATATGGCAATAGATGAATGAGCGGCGTAATACGAACTTGTAAAATTAAAAACCTTACTGCGCTCACTCGTAACGGTTAATGGGTTTATGCTAACGTCGATCTCTCCCTTTTCAAGAGCGGTTAACATTTCTTGAAAAGGCAATTGAACCATTTTATAAGGCAAATCAAGTTGATCAGCGGCTTGCTGCCATAGCCAAACATTGATTCCTATAATTTCACCTTCTGTCTTTATAATGAAAGGTGGCGCACTCGTATACCCCACTAATAGGGTGTCTTTTGAGGTGTCATTTTCTTGCGCAAAAAATGAAATCGTACTTAGAAGTAGAAAACAACAGGCGACTTTTTTAAACATGATAAGTTGTAGTGGTTGATTCGTTTTAAAGATACACTTTTTGATAAAATCGTACGATTCAAAATACTTTCCTACCTTCCGTAAAAAGAACAGATGCGTTATGAGATAATCACAGTAGCTACAATAACAACTGCGTTGCAAAATCAGGTAAGCCAATTGTACGAACAATTAAACGCGGTCAACATTCAAAGACCATTGGCTGAAGTTCTGGCTTCAAAAAATAATGTCATTATGGTAAGTTGTTGCAAAGACAATGTACTGGTAGGAATGGCATGTATAGCTACCTATAAAGTAATTTCTGGGTATAGAGGAATTATCGAAGATGTAATTGTTGATGCCAGTCATCGTGGTAAAGGCATCGGCAAAAAACTCATGCAACAACTCTTGAAGGAAGCAAAAAAAACAGGGTTTAGATGAAGTTTTACTATTTACAGGGCATCATCGTGCTTCCGCAATTGCTTTGTATACCAAGTTAGGTTTTCAAAAAAAAGAGAGTGGTCTTTATAACCTTAAAATCAGTTAACTCGCTTGCTGCTTGTTAAACTGTCGCTTCAAATCTTCCATTGATTCTTGCAGTTGTTTTAGAAGTCCGGTTTCAGTAGTTGCATCAACTCCGAAAGTAATTTTACTACTTACTTCCCAAATTTCTTGAATTTGAAATGGTTTGATCTCGTATGGCGGATAGGTTTCATTTAAAGAAACTAAGGTGACATTATTAGAGTTTGGTTTGCGAATTACCTTTTTAACCAGAACGGCATCTTCTAAAACTACTACATACATTTTATTCGCACTTACCTGATCGATATGTTCGGTAGCTTTTGCTAATACCCACTCCCCAGGCTTTAAATTAGGCAGCATACTATCTCCTTCTACCTGAAAACCTCTATATGTGGCATTTCTAAACTCTGGCAAGGGCAAATCAAATGCTGGCAATTCTTTATACCACGACGTATCTTGAATATTTTGAGGATAGCCTGCGGCAGCCTTAGCATTCACCAAAACCATATTTTCTTGATCGGAAGAATCAACGGTAACTACCTTCGGAATGACACTTGTATTCGAAGTTGCTAAGTGCTTATTTTCACTTTCACCAAATAACCATAACGGATTTACTTTAAATTGTTTGAATAATTCAACCACCACTTTACCAGAAAGTTTGGTGCGACCTCGTTCTATATCAGCAGTAGTACTTGAAATACCTAATAATTTAGCAAACTCAGCTTGCGTATACCCCAAATCTCTTCGGATTTCTATAAAACGTTTTAAAGTGATTTCATTTTCCATACTTAAATTTTAAAAACATTCTTGAGAAATCAAGAATCACATCATTAATTGAATATTACGATGCTCAATAAAGCCAAATGCAATAAATCAAATGAGTTAAACTCCTTCAAAGATACGTTTTTTGGATTATTTCCAAAATTTTTTATGGAATATTTCCATTATTAGGAATTATTCCATATTTTTGGACATATTACAAAATGACATGCAGTATTGATAGTGTTAAAATTTATGGCATGCCATTTGAATATAACACATGAAAAGAAAAACATTTAGAATAATTAAAACCTTTGGTCATGGATTATTTAAATAGAACACCTGAAAATTTGAGCCCTAGCATCTACAACTTTAAAGAACGTAGTAGGAGAATCATTCTAAACTTAGGATATGATTATATCAGACTAAAACGAAATCTCAAAAAAGATTTAAATCGTTTAAAATATCGTTTACCTAATATCATGTTTAATAATTAAATACTATGAAAAGCTCAAAAATTATCAGCTACGATGGAAGTTTTAATGGTTTTCTAACCGTATTGTATACAGTTTTTGATAAGCGCTGGAATGTTTCCGAAATTGTAAAACAAGGTGTCAAACAAGATGAGTTGTTTAGCAACAATGAACATATTCAAACCGATACCGAGTTAGCGAAAAAAGTTTGGTTCGGATTAGAACGCAAAAGTAAAGCAGCTACCAAAATTATTTATTTTTCATTTTTAAGTGAACAAAAAGAAATAGCATATGACTTGTTTCAATACGTTCGTCATATCTTAAATAAAGCTGATGAATCAACTTCAATAGAACCGCTTCTTGAGAAACTCAACGATGTTGTTGCCAAAGTTGAAAAAGAAAAGCGCAGAATGGAAGTATTTGCTAATTTTCAACTATCAGAAAGCCAAACCTCAAAGGCACTATTAAAACCAAAATATGATATATTACCCCTTATATCAAGACATCTACGACTTGCGCAAAGAGATAAAAACTGGGAAGTATACGATACAAAGCGCAATTATGGTATCAGCTATACTTCTGGTAAATTAGAAATTTCTTCCGAGAACTTCAATGTGAGGCAGGCAGTTTAATAACTTCGCCTTCCTTTTATTAGAAAAAGATTAGATCTAAAGTGTAACTTATAGTACTTTTCAAATACTAATTCAGAAACAATACTAATATATTATGAAAAAAGCACTTTCCATTTTAGTAATCACCTTGTTAAGTAATATTTCTGTTCAAGCACAAGGGCTTGAAAATGCATTACTCTGGGAGATCTCTGGCAACGATTTACAAGAATCTTCGTATCTCTATGGCACCATACATGCTACATGTAACGCCGTTATAAATGACAGTATTAAAAATGCCTTGGATAAAACATCGCAATTAGTTTTGGAACTTGATATGGATGACCCAGGTATGCAAGCAGCTATGATGAGTAATATTGCCATGAAGGATAATCAAAATCTTAAAGACTTGCTTACAGAAGAAGAATATACGTCTTTAGACAAATTTCTGCGAGAACAATTTGGTGCTCCAATTGCTACTTTTTCCACTTTTAAACCATTCTTCTTATCGTCGATGCTCATAACCAAATATCTCGATTGCCCCATACAGTCATATGAAGGAGCTTTAATGAAAATAGTGCAAGATCAAAAAGAGGAAGTTTTGGGCTTAGAGACTGTTGAGGAACAATTAAATCTTTTTGAAAATATTCCCTATAAGGACCAACTTAAAGATTTAATGACCTCTATTGAAGATAATCTTGCCGAGGATAAAGAAAAGTTTAAGACGATGATGACACTTTATAACAATGCCGATTTAGCAAGTATTCAGGAAATGACAGAATCCGATGATTCCATTCTTATAACGAAATACAAAGACATAATATTGACCAATAGAAATAAAAAATGGATTTCTAAAATGATAGCATTTTCTAAAGAACAACCCACATTTTTTGGTGTAGGCGCCGCCCACTTGATAGGAGAAGATGGTGTTATCAAATTACTTAGAAATGAAGGTTACACCGTTACAGCCGTAAAGTAAATCTGTAAAGAACAAAAGACTCTTTAAAATTGCTTTCGATAGTATGCAGGTTTTTCATTTTAGATGAAAAGCACATCCAAAATTTTTATTTTGAACGCTCACCTACAAATTGATCACTCTTATTTTTAAAAAGTACATTAAAGGTAGTTAGACTGCCATAAATACGTGTAATGTATTGTTGTAAATCAATCTTGTCTTGATCTTCTAAGGTTTTACTCGAATTTATCTTTTGTTCCATTACGCGAATACGATCACGAACCATTACAATTTTATGAAAGAAGGTCGCAATCGGAATTTCTTTGTCTGAAAGATTGGTATCTTTTGGGGATAGAATTAATTGACCACCTTTCCATTTATCAGCAATTGCGGTAATAGAGCTAGCATCACTCCAACGCCTTAATATCGTAACTAAAGATTGTTCAACTTCTGAAAAACTGACGGTATCTACTTCACCTTCAACAGCGTCTAAAACTTCAAAATCAGCGTCAATGTCTATGGTTTCTAATCCATTTTCAATAAATGTAACCCAATAATGTTTTGACGTAACGTTGGTAACTACACCTTTTCCAAATTCACTATGGTTTATACGTGAACCTATTCCTAATAATTGCATTAATAATATTTTTTTATTGAAATTCAAAAATAGAATTCAGGACTTAAATAACAAAAAGGAAGTGGCGTACGCCCATTTTTTCGTTGTCAAAATCGTATTTTTGCAGCTTTGCCAAAGTCAATGATAGCATACAACGAAAATATTGAAGTTAAAGGAGCTCGTGTTCATAATCTAAAGAACATTGATGTAACTATTCCGCGAGAAAAATTGGTTGTTATAACAGGGCTTTCTGGTAGTGGTAAATCTTCCTTAGCTTTTGATACTATTTATGCTGAAGGGCAACGAAGATATATTGAAACTTTCTCCGCATACGCACGCCAATTTTTAGGAGGATTAGAGCGGCCCGATGTCGATAAAATCGACGGACTTTCTCCTGTAATTGCCATTGAACAAAAAACCACTTCGAAATCACCACGATCTACTGTAGGTACGATTACTGAAATTTATGATTTCTTACGCCTCCTATATGCTAGGGCGGGTGATGCTTACAGTTACAATACTGGTGAAAAAATGGTCAGTTATAGCGATGAGCAAATAAAACAACTCATCAAAAAAAACTATAACGAGAAGAAAATTAATGTACTGGCGCCTATCATAAAATCTCGTAAGGGGCATTATCGTGAACTTTTCGAACAAATAGCGAAGCAAGGTTTTGTCAAAGTGCGGGTCGATGGTGAAATTCTTGATATTACCAAGGGAATGAAAGTTGATCGGTACAAAACCCATGATATCGAAATCATTATTGATCGCTTAAAAGTTGTGGCATCAGAAGCCATTGATAAGCGCCTTGCTGAATCTATCAACACCGCCATGTATAGTGGCGATAATGTTTTAATGATATTGGAAGAGGGGAATGAAGTGCCGAGGTACTTTAGTAGAGATTTAATGTGCCCGACAACCGGTATATCTTATCCAAGTCCAGAACCCAATACCTTTTCGTTTAATTCACCAAAAGGCATGTGTCCTCATTGCAACGGTCTCGGACATGTATTCGAGGTCAATGAATTAAAAATATTTCCAGATAAGAAATTATCAATAAAATCAGGAGGCATTGCTCCCTTAGGTCCATATAAAAAGTCATGGGCATTTAAGCAAATAGAAACTATTGCTCAGCGCTATAAATTTGAAATCACTGATCCGATTTCAAAAATTCCCAAAGAAGCCCTTCAAGTATTGTTGCACGGCGGTGAAGAAAGTTTTGAAGTAGACTCCAAAACATTGGGTGTTAAAAGAAGCTATAAGATTGATTATGAGGGTATTTCGAATTTTATCAAAAACCAATTTGACGAAGCTGGTTCAACTGCTATAAAAAGATGGGCTAAGGAATATATGGATCGTGTTATCTGCCCTACGTGTTCAGGGTCGCGGCTTCGAAAAGAATCACTCAATTTCAAAATTAAAGAAAAGAACATAGCCGAACTAGCCCATTTAGACATTGCGGAATTGGCAGGTTTTTTTAATGATTTACAACAGCGTTTAACTGGTAATCAACTAGTAATTGCTGAAGAAGTTATAAAGGAAATTAAAACTAGAATCAGGTTTCTATTAGACGTAGGTTTAGATTATTTATCATTAAACAGAAGTTCAAAATCGCTCTCAGGAGGAGAGGCGCAGCGCATTCGATTGGCTACTCAAATTGGTTCGCAATTGGTGGGTGTGCTTTACATTTTAGATGAACCCAGTATTGGATTGCATCAACGGGATAATGATCGTTTAATAAAATCGCTAGAATCGCTTCGCGATATCGGAAATTCTGTCATTGTAGTAGAACACGATCGCGATATGATTGAGCGGGCAGATCATGTAATTGATATTGGCCCAAAGGCAGGCAGACATGGTGGTGAAATTATTTCTGAAGGTTTACCCAAGAACTTGGTAAAAGAAGATACCCTAACAGCAGCTTATATTACAGGAAAGAAAGAAATTCCTATTCCTAAAAAAAGAAGAAAAGGGAATGGTAAAAAAATCATTCTTTCTGGTTGCACGGGTAACAATCTAAAAAATGTAACTATTGAACTTCCGCTTGGCCAGATGATCGGTGTAACAGGAGTTTCGGGCAGTGGTAAATCGACTCTAATTAACGAGACGCTCTACCCGATTATGAATGCACATTACTTCAATGGTGTAAAAAAACCCATGCCCTACAAAAAAATTAAGGGCTTAGAACATATTGACAAAGTAATTGATATTAATCAAAGCCCGATTGGTCGCACCCCAAGGTCAAACCCTGCTACTTATACCGGGGTATTTAGTGAAATACGTGCGCTTTTCACGAAAACGCCTGAGGCTGCAATTCGTGGTTATAAACCTGGGCGCTTTAGTTTTAATGTTAAAGGTGGAAGATGCGAAACCTGCCAAGGTGGTGGTCTTCGTATCATTGAAATGAACTTCTTGCCTGATGTTTATGTGGAATGTGAAACCTGTAATGGCAAACGCTTTAATCGTGAGACTTTAGAAATTCGATATAAAGGAAAATCCATTTCCGATGTCTTGGAAATGACTATAAATGAAGCAGTTGCTTTTTTTGAATTGATTCCAAAAATACATCGTAAGTTAAAAACTATTCAAGATGTGGGCTTGGGCTATATCTCTTTAGGTCAGCAGTCTACTACGCTATCCGGAGGCGAGGCGCAGCGCATTAAGCTTGCAACAGAATTATCGAAACGAGATACCGGTAATACCTTTTATATTCTAGATGAACCAACGACAGGCTTGCATTTTGAAGACATTAGAGTACTAATGAATGTTTTGAACCGTTTGGTAGACAAAGGAAATACCATTTTGGTTATTGAACATAATTTAGATGTCATCAAAATGGTCGATTATATTATTGATATTGGCTATGAAGGAGGTCGCGCTGGAGGTAACATTGTTGCAAAAGGTTCACCAGAGGAAATTATTAAAGATAAAAACAGTTATACGGCAAAGTTTTTGAGTAAAGAATTACGGCGATAAGCCAACTCTTTAAAATAGTAGTTCGTGTCTCAAAAATGTGTCAAATTAATTAACATACTGCATATGCAGGAATAAAGAAAAAGAATTATTATGCGAAAGGAACAGCATCATAAAGGTTGGAATGAAATAAAAACAAATGACTCTTGGGCTTTGTTCAAAATCATGGGGGAATTTGTAAATGGTTTTGAACGTATGAGTCTAATCGGTCCATGTGTTTCCATCTTTGGTTCGGCAAGAACTAAAGAAAATGAAACATACTATAAACTGGCTGTAAGTATTGCTCAGAGCATTGCAGATGCAGGCTATGGTGTAATTACTGGTGGTGGACCGGGAATCATGGAGGCGGGAAATAAAGGCGCCCATTTAGCCGGCGGCACTTCTGTTGGACTAAATATCGATCTCCCATTCGAGCAGCATGACAATCCTTTTATCGATTCCGATAAGAGTTTAGATTTTGATTATTTTTTCGTTAGAAAAGTAATGTTTGTTAAGTACTCGCAGGGTTTTGTAGTAATGCCCGGAGGCTTTGGCACTCTTGACGAATTGTTTGAAGCGATTACCTTAATTCAAACGAGCAAGATTGAAAAATTTCCCATTATTCTGGTAGGCACAGATTTTTGGAGCGGCTTATTAGATTGGATTAAAAATACCATGTTAACAGCAGGAAATATAAGTCCTGAAGACCTTGATCTTATACATGTAGTTGATACCGAAGAAGAGGTAGTTGCAATAATAGATGCCTTTTACAAAGGAAAATCGTTGAGCCCCAATTTCTAATATTATAAATTAAAATAAGTGATTCAAAGGTTTCGGTTGATTTGCATGTATGCACTATTCTTTGCGTTTGGAATAGCAAAGGCGCAGCATTCAAACAAATTGACAGCAAAACTAAACGGGGCAACCAAAGAAATAAAAATTCAACAAGAATTCAGCTATAAGAATACTTCGAATAACGCCTTAACCACTTTATATTTTAATGATTGGGCAAATGCTTACTCTGATAAAAATACAGCGCTAGCTAAAAGTTTTGCTGAGCAATTCAAAAAAAACCTTCATTTAGCCAAAGATAGTGAAAGAGGCTATACCGACATCAAAACTATTGTTGACGAAAATCATCAAGGTATCTTATGGAACAGAACCAAAGGCAAAGATATTCTGCAACTTGAATTAAATGAACCCTTACTGCCCAATCAATCGCTCACTTTATTTTTTACTTACATCGTAAAACTGCCTCGAGATAAATTTACTCCTTATGGCTACAATCCCAAAAATGAATATTATCTAAAAGATTGGTATTTGACACCAGCAGTATACCGTGGAGAATGGCACTTATATGAGAATAAAAACCTTGAAGATTTATACACAGAAATAACAAAGACAAGTATTAATTTTCAATACCCAGAACAGCTTCAATTAACGTCAAATTATAGTTTGACAAATACTGAATTTCCTGGGGGTCAATTAGCAAGCTTAACAGGTGATAATCACAAAAGTTGTGAAATAATAATAAATCCTGATAACAAGTTTGCAAAACATGTGACCTCATATATGTCAATTAATACAGATATCGCTGCATCCAAAAATGATCGCGTTATACAAGCCTTATCTATTGATCGTGTTACCGAATTTATTTATGAAAATTTAGGTAAATATCCGCATTCAGAACTTTTAGTTAGCACGATTGATTACAATAAAAACCCACTCTATGGTATTAATCAGCTACCTAAATTTATAAGACCCTATGATGACCGTTTTCAATACGAAATGAAAATATTGAAAACTGCCTTAATCAATATTTTAGAAGAAACTATATTTCTTAACCCACGAAAAGAACAATGGCTTAATGATGCCATTGCGAACTATTTAATGATAGCCTACGTTGAAGAGTTTTACCCCGAACAAAAATTACTTGGCAAACTTTCAAATATTTGGGGAATACGTAGTTTCAATCTGGCCAAAATGGGCTTTAATGAGCAATATCCCTTTCTATATATGCTCTTAGCTCGTAAGAACCTTGACCAACCACTTACTACTTCTAATGATTCCTTAATTAAGTTCAATCAAAAAATTGCTAATAAATATAAAGCTGGCCTAGGTCTTTCCTATTTAGCAAGCTACATCGGAAAAGATAAAATAGATGAAAGTATTAAAACCTTCTACAAGTTTTACCAATTGAACAAGGTTAATGTGGTTGATTTTAAATCAATTTTAAAAAGAGCAACGGATCAAAATATTGATTGGTTTTTTGATACCTATGTTGAAACTGATCGAAAAATCGATTTTAAAATAAAGCGGGTCGAAAAATTTAATGACTCGCTCAGGGTTACCATAAAAAACAAAGAAGGAACCAATGTGCCAATATCACTTTTTGGTTTAAAAAAGGACACCATCGTGTCTAAATATTGGTTTTCAAATATCAAAAAAGAAAGAACCGTCACATTGCCTCGAGGAGAGGAAGAAAGACTGGTGTTAAACTATGATCAAAAAATTCCTGAATTCAACCAACGTGACAACTGGAAATCATTAGGCGGCTTTCTCTCTAGCAACAAAAAGTTGAAATTTACTTTTTTTCAAGATTCTGAAAATCCGTACTACCAGCAAATATTTTATGTGCCTGTCGTGAATTTTAATATTTATGATGGCTGGACACCAGGATTACGACTTCATAATAAAACATTATTACAAAGACCTTTCGTATTTGACATTGCTCCTACGTACTCGTTTCGAGAAAAAGCACTCGTAGGTAATGCTAAGTTCACCTATCGCAAATATTTAAGTAAAAGTGGGCTATACGTTGCAAATTATGGCATTCGAGGGTCAACTTCGCATTTCAACGTTAATTCAAGAGTAGCTACTATAACACCATCATTGAGTTTCGGTTGGAGACCTAAGAATCTAATATCCAACAGAAGACAGTTCCTATCTTTTCGATATCTCAATATATTCAGAGATATCGACGAAAGTTTAATCGATCTTCGTAACGATCCTGAGAATCCCGATTATAGCGTGTTTAATGTACGGTTTCAAGATTTTGACAACCATATTATCAATTATAATTCATGGTTTTTAGATTTTCAACAAGCTGGAAATTTTACCAAAATTTCTGGAGAATATGAATACCGGAAACTATTTGATAATAATCGGCAATTCAATTTAAGATTGTTTGCGGGTAAATTTCTTTGGAATAAAACGAACACTGACTTTTTTAGTTTCGCTCTTGACAGACCTACAAACTACTTGTTTGATTACAACTATCTAGGGCAATCAGAAGGCTCGGGTATTTACAGCCAGCAACTTATCATTGCGGAAGGTGGATTTAAATCAATATTAGAGGAGCAATCGCGCTTCTCCAATGATTGGATTGCAACCGCCAATACCAGCATAAACTTATGGAAATGGATTGAGTTATATGGAGATGTTGGTCTTGTAAAGAATAGAGGTGTTAAACAAAAGTTCGTTTATGACTCTGGTGTTCGCCTAAATCTTGTGACTGATTATTTTGAATTATATTTTCCTTTGTACTCCAATAATGGTTGGGAAATTGCGCAACCTGATTATGGAGAAAGAATACGTTTTATTATAACTGTTAGTCCAAGAACCCTTACTGGTCTCTTCACAAGAAAGTGGTTCTGATATTTTAGCAGATTCATAATTCAAACGAGTACTTTTTTTGTTTTTCTAACAAAATCTCAGAATATTGTCGTTTTTTTTATAAAATACACAATAAATATAGCTTCTCGTGGGTTGTATAGAACCCTACAATTAAGTATTTTTGCAAAAATATATGCCTGCATGAAAGTAAGTTCAAAAACGAGCACTGACATTTCTTTTGAAGACTTCAGAACTCAAATACTGAAAGATTATGAGATCGCAGTATTAAGTAGAATTTGTAGTTTGATGGGGCGTAAAGAGGTTTTAACAGGAAAAGCTAAGTTTGGCATTTTCAGCGATGGTAAAGAATTACCCCAATTAGCTATGGCTCGTGTATTTCAGAATGGTGATTTTAGAAGCGGCTATTATCGAGATCAAACATTTATGATGGCTTTAGGCCTACTAACACCCAAGGCCTTATTTCATGCCCTGTATGCCACCACCGATATGGAGAAAGAACCTATGAGTGGAGGAAGACAAATGATCGGACATTATTTAACAGAAAGTCTAAATGAAGATGGTAGTTGGAAAGACCTGACCAAGCAAAAGAACACAAGTCCAGATGTTTCTTCCACCGCCGGGCAAATGCCTAGACTTCTTGGGTTAGCCCAAGCTTCCAAAATGTATAGAAATTTAAAAGGTCTTGATGCCTCCAAGTTTTCAGTAAATGGCAATGAAATAGCATGGGGAACTATAGGGAACGCAAGTACAAGTGAGGGACTCTTTTTCGAAACAATGAATGCAGGGGGAGTATTACAAGTTCCAATGGTTGTTAGCGTCTGGGATGACGAATATGGAATTTCGGTACCTAAAGAGTATCATACCGTGAAAGAAGACATTTCTAAAGCCCTAGAAGGTTTTCAGCGTGATGATAAGCATAAAGGGTATGAAATTTTAAAAGTAAACGGCTGGGATTATACGGCATTGATGCATGTCTATGAAAATGCCTCAGATATTGCAAGAGAACAGCATGTACCAGTGCTCATACATGTCAAAGAACTGACTCAACCGCAAGGCCACTCAACTTCTGGCTCGCATGAGCGCTATAAAAGTGAAGATCGTTTGGAATGGGAACAACAGAACGATTGTAATAAAAGATTCAAAGAGTGGATTATAGAAACTGGTATTTCCACAGAGGAGGAGTTAAATGACCTGGAATCAGCCCTTAAAAAAACAGTGCGTACTGCAAAAAAAGAAGCTTGGGCAGAATATATTGCTCCTCACAAAGTGCAAAAGACAGAATTAATTGAGCTCATTCATAAAGCAGGTGCGCGTAGTCCGAATAAAACTTTTATTAATAAAATAAAAAATGACCTCGCCAGTAATAAAGAACCACTAAAAAGAGACATTGCAGCTAACGCTAGAAAGGTCCTGCGCTACCTCATAGGAGAAAATACAGCAGAAAAAAATGCTCTGCTAGAATGGACGAATACATTTTTAACTGATGAGCAACCTAAATACAGTCAACATCTTTATAGTGAAAACGAAAATAGAGCCACAAAAATCGAAGCTGTAACACCAAGCTATGATGACAATGCTGAACTAGTAGACGGCAGAGTGGTATTAAGAGACAATTTTGATAAAATTTTTGAGAAGTATCCCGAAGCACTTGTTTTTGGTGAAGACACAGGTGCTATTGGTGATGTAAACCAAGGTCTTGAAGGGCTTCAAGAAAAATATGGTAAACTTAGAGTAGCTGATACAGGAATTCGTGAGTCAACTATTATAGGTCAAGGTTTAGGAATGGCGCTACGAGGACTCCGACCTATAGCAGAGATTCAATATTTAGATTATATTTTCTATGCAATGCCAACCCTAACCGATGATCTTGCTACAATACGATATCGCACCGTAGGCAAGCAAAAGGCCCCATTAATTGTTAGAACACGAGGTCACCGTTTAGAAGGTATATGGCATTCGGGTTCGCCAATGGGTGGTCTTATTCATGTGCTAAGAGGAATTTACATTCTTTCCCCACGAAACATGACTCAAGCGGCTGGTTTTTATAACACCTTAATGAAAAGCGACGAGCCTGCTTTAGTAATAGAAAGCTTAAATGGCTATCGATTAAAAGAGCAAATACCAAACAATTTAGGTGAATTCTGTACCCCTATTGGCGTTGTAGAAACGATGAAGTTGGGTGAAGATATCACTTTAGTATCATACGGTTCAACTTTAAGAATCGTAGAGCAAGCCGCTAAAGAATTACTTGAAGTTGGCATTGATGCTGAAGTTATTGATGCCCAGTCATTGCTTCCATTTGACATTAAGCATGACGTTGTAAAAAGTGTTCAAAAAACCAATCGCCTTTTAGTTATTGATGAAGATGTACCAGGTGGATGTTCGGCCTATCTTTTGCATGAAATTATAGAAAAACAAAAAGCATATCAATTTTTAGACAGCGCGCCACAAACCTTAACAGCTAAAGCGCACAGACCTGCATATGGCTCAGATGGGGACTATTTTTCAAAACCTAATGCCGAAGATATTTTTGAAAAGGTATATGCAATGTTACATGAAGCAAATCCTGAAAACTACCCTAAATTAAGATAATCAAATCTTAATACTGATTTGAAGAGTATTTCGAAGCTAATTCATTAAATCAATAGTACTCCTTTTTTGATTCAAACTTTTATCCTAAGTTTATTCCGAATAACTTCGTGAAATAGATGAACATTAAAACCATAAAGCAAGTTTTAAAGAGCGATTATGGCCTCAAAGTAAATCAGGTATCGGTTTTAGAAGGCTACGATAGCGTCAATTACAAGATCAAGACCGGATCAAAAACTTTTGTTTTAAAACAGCATCAATATTCTAAAGAAACTACTGCGCTTTTAGAGGCAGAAAATCACATTTTCGAACAACTCAATGAAGTTAAGGCCTATGATTTTCCAAGAACCATTCAGTCCATTGATAATCGAAACGTTGTAAAAAACGATGACCAAATATTTCGTTTGTTGACTTTTGTTGAGGGTGAATTTTTAGGAGATATTGATCATACTCCAAGCCTTTTAAATTCCTTTGGAGTATTTCTAGCTAAAATGGATCATCGTATTCATAAGTGCTATCAAGCTGATATAATAAGTAAAAAAGCGCTGTGGGATTTACAGCATTTTAAATTAAACTATAAGCTACTCAATTACATTACCAACCCTAGAGACCGAAGTCTTGTTGATTATTTTTTTCTACAATTTGATCAACATGTTTATCCGAAAACTGATCAATTACGAAAAGGAATTATTCACAACGATGCTAATGATTGGAATGTACTTTCCAAAAATGGCAAAATTTCTGGTATCATTGATTTTGGTGACATGTGTCACTCGTGGCTTATTAACGAAGTAGCCATTGCAATTACATACATTATGATGAAAAAGGAAGAGCCTTTAAAAGCTGCTTCAAATGTAATTCAAGGATATCATTCAATAATTCCCTTAGAAAAACAAGAACTCGATATCTTATATTATTTAGTCGCTGCGCGTCTATGTACAAGTGTTTGCAACTCTGCTTATACGAAAACAATAAGACCGGACTCTGAGTATATTACGATTAGTGAAAAACCCGCATGGAACTTACTTCGAAAATGGATTAGTATAAATCCTATTAAAGCGAAAGATTCCTTTAGAAAGGCAGCTGAATTTTCTCCAACAAACAAAAAAAATCATTTAGAGGAACTACAAAAAAGAAACAAAAATATAAGTCAAGTACTGTCACTGAGCTATGATCAACCTATCTACATGAACCAATCAGCCTTCCAGTATATGTACGATACAGAAGGCAATACTTTTTTAGATGCCTACAATAACATTATGCTAGTTGGGCACTGCCACCCAAAAGTTGTTCGTGCAGGTCAAAAGACGATGGCAAGACTGAACACAAATACGAGATACCTATACGATGAACTAATAGCTTATAGCGAAAGTTTATTAGCCCGCTTTCCAAACCAATTAAACAAAGTCTTTTTTGTAAATTCTGGAAGCGCAGCAAGTGATTTGGCGATTAGAATGGCGATGACACACACTAACAAGAAACGTATAATGACTCTTGAACATGGTTATCATGGCAATACGAAAGTAGGTATTGATATCAGCCATTATAAATACCGGCAAGGAGGTTCAGGTAAGCAAGATTATATTATTACCACACCCATGCCCAAAGCCTTTGAATCTGGTTATGCCGATAATGGTAATGCAGGGGAATACTTTGGTAAAAAGACCAAACATCAAATTAAGCGCAATTCAGATGAGATTGCTGCCTTTATCGCGGAGCCTATTGTTGGTTGTGGTGGACAAGTGCCACTTGCTCATGGTTATTTAAATAAAGTATATTCAGCGATACGAGAACAAGGTGGAGTTTGTATTAGCGATGAAGTACAAGTAGGTTTTGGTCGTTTAGGAGATTACTTTTGGGGCTATGAAATGTATGATGTTGTGCCAGACATGGTAATTATAGGAAAACCCATGGGTAATGGACATCCTATTGGAGCTGTAATCACCACCTCTGAGATTGCTTCAAGTTTTAATAATGGCATGGAGTTTTTTAGCTCCTTCGGGGGCAACCCTGTTTCATGCGCCATTGGCAATAGCATTCTAAATGTCATTGCTGATGAAGAATTACAACAACAAGCAAAAAAAGTAGGTGATTACCTCATAACTCAATTAAAACAACTTCAATTTCAATTTGATGAAATAGCTGATGTTCGAGGTAGCGGACTTTTTATAGGGGTAGAAATCTACAACATGCAGGGCCAACCAAATACAGAACTTGCGCAAAAAATTAAAAATGGACTACGTGAGCAATTTATTCTTATTGGCACCGACGGACCCTTCGATAATGTTTTAAAAATAAAACCTCCTTTGTACTTTAACGAAAGAGATGCCGAAATTTTAGTCCATGCAATTACACAAATCTTGGTTGATTCCAAAAAAAAACTATAATTTTAACACAAATTAAACCAAACTATAATTTTACTAACACTAAAACCAAACTAAAATGCCCAATTCCCTCTTAAAAGACGTTGGTCTCGCAGTGCTACGAATCCTCCCATCTATAATGATGCTTACGCATGGAATACCAAAATTTCAAAAGCTTATTGCTGGTAATTTTGAGTTCGGAAATCCAATAGGTATCGGTGCTGCTCCCTCATTGTTTCTTACCGTTCTTGGAGAGTTTGTTTGTCCTATATTAATAATTATAGGATTCAAAACAAGATGGGTTGCTGTACCATCGGCAATTACAATGTTAGTTGCAGCAGTCATTGTACATGGCGATGATCCTTTTGCAACTAAAGAAAAAGCACTTCTCTATTTAGTTATCTTTCTTGCAATTATATTGCTAGGGCCCGGTAAATATAGTATCGATAGAAAATAATTACATTATTTTAGCGAGTAATTCTTTTAGCAAATCTCCATGAGAAATTTGGTTTACCCCTACTCCTTTTCCATAGAGATCTAAAGTTCTTAAGCTAGAAATGATATTACTCACTTTTTTCATGGGATAATTTTTGGCCGCCACTTGATACTCACTAATAAAATACGGATTTATACCTAAGCTGCTTGCTATATTCTTTGGGTTACGATCTTGAAGTCCATGATATTTTAATAGCTGCGTAAAAAAAGTATTTAAAAGCGTTACTGTTAAAACAAAGGGGTTGTCCTTAGGGTTTTGCGCAAAATAATTTATAATTCGAGTGGCTTTTACCACATTGCGCTCGCCAATGGCCTTTTTAAGTTCAAAATTATTAAAGTCCTTACTAATTCCAATATGCTTCTCTATAGCTTCAGGGGTAATCTCCGTTTCCTTAGGAATAACTAATTTTAATTTATCAAGCTCATTATTTATTTTACTCAAATCGGCACCTAAAAATTCAACCAATAAGCTTGATGCTTTTGTAGTAATTCGATAACCGCTGCCACCAAGTACTTTACGAATCCAATCTGCAACTTGATTTTCATACAGCTTTTTACTTTCAAAAACCACTCCTGATTTTTTTATAGTCTTATAAACCTTCTTTCGTTTATCAAATTTATTGTATTTGTAACATAGCACGAGTACTGTTGAGGGTTGCGGGTTTTCGGCATACGCACTTAATTTATCTATACTACGTGCTAAGTGTTGCGCCTCTTTTACAATGACCACTTGACGTTGAGCCATCATCGGATATCTCTTAGCATGACCAACGATGTCTTCAATACTTACCTCCTTACCATAAAGCACCATTTGGTTAAATCCTCGTTCGGCTTCTGATAACACATTTTCTTCAATAAAGGCAGCAATGCGATCGATATAATATGGTTCTTCACCAGTAAGAAGATAAATCGGTTTCACATCACCGTTCTTAATAGCATTGACTATTTGCTTTACTTCATCCATCCAAAAAAAATCATCAAATTTGTATTATGCAATCTTTACGTTTTCCTGCATATAACTTTCGCTTCAAAAATAGCGAAAATAAAGTCCATATTTTTGATGTAATACGCAAAAAATTTGTGGTTTTACAGCCTGAAGAATGGGTACGTCAGCATCTCGTTCATTCTCTTATTGACGAAAAAAAATACCCCAAAAGCCTTATTAATGTTGAAAAACAATTAGTATTCAATGGGTTAAAGAAAAGATATGATGTAGTTGTTTTTAATTCAGATGGCAGTATTAATATCATTTGCGAGTGCAAAGCACCTCAAATCAAAATTGACCAAACTACCTTCGATCAAATTGCGCAATATAACGCCGTCTTACAAGCCAATTATCTTTTAGTCACCAACGGACTAGAGCATTTTTATTGTAAAATGGATTTTAAAAAAGAAAAGTATACTTTTCTAAGAGATATTCCTGAATTTAGCCGTTAATTTGCTACCGTTTTGCGTATTGCTGTCGTCATATTAAATTGGAATGGGAAAGACTTGTTAGAAAGATTTCTACCTACGGTCATTGGTTTTTCTGAAAATGCCGATTTATACGTTGCAGACAATAATTCTTCTGACGACTCCGTAGCTTTCGTAAATGCGAATTACCCAAATATTAAAGTCATTCAAAATACCAGTAATGGTGGCTTTGCAAAAGGCTACAATGATGCTCTAGAAAATATTGAAGCTGACATATTTTGCTTACTAAATTCAGATGTTGCGGTGAGTGCTAATTGGTTATCCCCAATTACTAAGGCTTTTAATGAAATGCCAGAGGCAGCAATAATACAACCAAAAATATTAGACTTAAATAAAAAAAACTACTTTGAATATGCTGGTGCCGCTGGCGGATTCATTGATCAACTGGGTTACCCGTTTTGCAGAGGGCGCATATTTCAAGCCATTGAAGAAGATCACGGCCAGTACAATGATATTCGTGAGATTTTTTGGGCTACTGGTGCATGTATGTTTATAAGACGTGAAGTATTTATTCAACTCGAGGGCTTTGATGAAGATTATTTTGCGCATCAAGAAGAAATTGATTTGTGCTGGCGAGCAAGAAATAAGGGCTACAAGGTATTTTATGTAGGTCACTCCCAAATTTACCATTTGGGCGGTTCTACACTAAGCAATATGAACCCAAAAAAAACGTATTTAAATTTTAGAAATTCACTTTTTTCGATTACCAAAAACCTACCTCGTAGAAAGGCTTTTTTAATAATTTTTAAGCGCCTAATACTAGATGGGATAGCGGCAATTCGTTTTGTACTCCAATTTAAGTTAGATCATTTTTTCGCCATAATTAAAGCCCATTTAAGTTTTTATTGGCATTTCCGGAAGATGTATCGCAAGCGGGAAAAGAAAAATTTTGTCGAAAATTATTACGCAACAAAGTCCATTGTATGGTCTCACTTCGTAAATCAGATAGAATTTTTTAGTGCTTTAGTAAAAGATTAACTACTTTAATCAAAACATTGAAGCACAATTTTATATAATTTAGCTGTTATCAAAATTACAAACGCAATACAAATTAAATATATATACGAATTATGAAAAAAGTCATTCTAGCTGCTCTAGGCGCAACTTTCTTGTTGTCCTCATGTGTTTCTCAAAAAAAATATGCTGATCTTGAAGCGAAAGCAAAAGAAACCCAAGATTTACTAAATTCAGCCACAGTAAAGCTAAACACCTGCTTAGAAGAGAAAGCAACGGCAACCACAAGAATGCAAACATTAGAAGACCAAAATGCCTTTCTAAAAGCAAATAATCAAGAACTCATAAATAATATGGGAAATCTTACTACTTTAACAACAAAAGGGGCTGAAAATTTAGAAAAATCTTTGGAGAGTCTTAAAGAAAAAGATTTGACAATTCGTAAATTAAATGATGCCATAACCCGAAGAGATTCTGTAAACCTTTCATTGGTGCAAAGTTTGAAAGGGGTATTGGGCAATCTTGACGATGAAGATATTGAGATTAGTGTAGAAAAAGGTGTTGTTTTTGTTTCTATTTCAGATAAGTTATTATTCAGTAGTGGTAGTTATAATATCACGAGCAAAGCAAAAACCGTTTTAGGGAAAGTTGCGCAAGTAGTAAACAACAAGCCTGACTTTGAATTTATGGTTGAAGGCCATACCGATGATGTGCCTTATCGCAAAGGAGTATTGCTTGATAACTGGGATTTGAGTACTAAACGTGCAACCGCGGTTGTTCGTGTATTGCAAAATGATTATGGTGTTGATCCGAAAAGAATGACAGCAGCAGGAAGAGCAGAATATGTTCCTGTTTCAAGTACAGAGAAATCAAAAAATAGAAGAACTAGAATTGTTGTCTTACCTAAAATTGATCAATTTTATAATATGATTGAAGAAGGAATGAAAGACCCAGCGATTAATAAATAATATGCTTAACTATATTTCGTTAAGCAAAAAAATGCGCCCATTGGCGCATTTTTTTGTTGTTATTCTTTGAAATGGTTTTTCTAAAATTTTAATAAATATTTAAATCTCCTTTTCCTTCTCTAATTATTACAGGATCACCATTTGAAAGATCTATCACAGTAGAAGCAATATTTCCACCATATCCACCATCAATAACAATATCAACTTTGTTATTCCATTTTTCAAAAATCAAACTGGGGTCCGTCATATATTCCAAGACCTCATCCTCATCATAAATAGAAGTAGATACAATAGGGTTCCCTAATGCTTTGACTAATTGTTTGATAATTTCATTATCGGGTACTCGAATACCAACCGTTTTTTTTCTTTTAAAAACTTTTGGCAACTTATTATTTCCTGGTAAAACGAAAGTATAAGGCCCAGGAAGCGCCCGTTTAAGAATCTTAAAAGTTGCCGTGTCTATTTGCCTTACATAGTCTGAGAGGTTGCTCAAATCGGCACAAACAAAAGACCAATTAGCTTTTTCGAGTTTAATTCCTTTAATACGCGCAATTTTTTCCAAGGCTTTCGTATTCGTAATATCACAACCCAAGCCATAGACCGTATCACTTGGGTAGATTATCAAACCACCATTTCGCAAAACGTCAACAACCCTATTTATTTCTTTAGAATTAGGATTGTCACTATAAATTTTTATATATTGAGCCATCTATTTTGCCAAATTAGTTGGTTAAAAAGAAATTGCTACAATTTATAAATACTTACGCAATTAATATTACACCAAAACAAATATTATATTGTTGGTGTACCGTGCTGTTGCTATAATTATGTAGCACGAATAAATTTGAATATAAAGAGCAAAGCACTGTTGTTTATATTACTTTATTCTTAGCATAGTATTTATTTAATTTCTAAATTAAATTATGAAAAAATTACTACTACTCCTGGCCTTCTTTTCATTTGTTGCCATAAATGCTCAGTACAATCAAAATGCTCCTTGGATGCATGATTTAGAGCAGCAGCAATCTAACTCAACTGCTAGGGCTACCAGCAAAACTACTAGTAAACGATCGCACACTATTTACGAAATTTCAGATGCTTTTGAGGCGTATTGGAAAGACCGCGATCAAAATGCCAAAGGAAGCGGTTACAAACCTTTTATGAGATGGAAGGCTTACTGGGAACAGATGGTTCATTCAGATGGTACACTACCCACGCCAGCGGAATATTGGAATAGTTTTAAAAACAAACAAAATTTAAGTGGTAAAACAGTGAACCCCACCAGTAACTGGACGTCCATTGGCCCCTTCACTATTAATTCGCTTGGAGGAGCACTAACAGGTCTAGGGAGAGTGAATGCAGTTGCCGTAGATCCTAATAACCCAGATACTTGGTATCTAGGGGCACCGGCAGGAGGTATATGGAAATCAACGGATGCAGGCAGTTCGTGGGTTTCATTATTTGATAATTTTCTTCAAATAGGAGTTTCGGGCATTGCTATTGACCCCAATGATTCGAATATAATTTATATTACTACTGGTGATGATGATGCAGCAGATTCTTTTAGCGTTGGCGTTTTCAAATCTACCGATGGAGGTTTGAATTGGAACCCTACAGGTTTAGTAGCAGATGAGGGAGATGTAGGATTACTCATGAATGAAATAACCATTGACCCTACCAATTCAAATATAGTTTGGGTAGGCACGAATGACGGACTCCAAAAGTCGACTGATGCTGGTGTCACATGGACTGTAATGCGAAATGGAAATATAACAGATTTTAGACTCAAACCGGGTGATAGTCAAACCGTATATGCGGTTGATAGAGATAGTTTTTTTGTCACCCGAAATGGAGGTGCCTCTTTTGAAGAAATTACTGATAATTTACCTGAAGATTCAGGAAGACTAGCCATAGCAGTTACAGATGATAATCCTGAAGTGGTATACGTAGTAAGTGCTAATACAGGCCAAAATAATTTTGCATACCAAGGACTTTTTAAATCAACGGATAGTGGAGCGACATTTGTGGAAACTGCTAATACCTTTGATATTTTCGAATCAAATCAAGCCTGGTTCGATTTAGCCATTGAAGTGAACCCTGCCGATGAAAATGAGGTTTATATCGGAGTGCTCAATATTTGGAAAAGTACAGATGGTGGGGACAGTTTTAATCAGCTTAATCAATGGTTTAGTCAAACCCCATCTTATACCCATGCTGATATTCATACCTTAAAGTTTTTTAATGGTGACTTATTTTGTGGTAGCGACGGCGGCATTTACGTCTCCGAAGACAATGGCACCACTTTTAATGACCAAACGGCGGGAGTAGCAATTAGCCAATTCTACAGATTATCAGTTGCGAAAAACGATTCTGGTAAAATGGCTGGGGGCTTACAAGACAATTCAGGTTTCGTTCGTAATAACGGGGCTTGGAGCGTTTACACTCAAGGTGATGGTATGGATTACGAAGTAGACCCGAACAATGGCAATATTATTTATGGCTTTGTTCAGTTCGGAGGTGTCCTTTTTATAACAACAAACTCTGGAGAATCTGTGGGTCGAATTGGTGCTCCGCAAGACTCCAATGGTAACAGAATTCGGGGTAATTGGATAACCCCTTTAGCTGTAAGTAGTGAAGGAGATGTATATTCAGGCTTTGATGGCGTATATAAATTGGAAAGCAACAGATGGGAAAAGATCTCAGGTGTTGGAGCTACCAATATTGATGATATTGAGATAGACCCTAACAATCCCATGATCATCTATGCTGTAGAGAATGAGGTTATTTTTCGTAGTACTAATGGCGGTACTTCTTTTAGAATATTACATACTTTTGATTCCGATATCTCTGACCTATCCATTAATAGTTTAGATGGCAATATTTTATATGTCACCACCTCCAACAGGGTTGGAATTGCGCAAAGTAGACAACAAAATCTAAGAGGTGTTTTCAAACTAACAATCGATGGAGATAACGCAACAGCTGAAGATCTCACCTTAAATCTGCCTACAGATCAAGCCTTTTTTGCGGTTGCCCACCAAGGAAGAGATGCTACCAATCCGGTTTTTGTAGGTACCAATTTAGGCGTATATCGTATCGATGATACACTTACGGAATGGGAAGATTATTTTACGGGCTTTCCGAACACAGCTGTTAGTGATTTAGAAATATCGCTTGATGAAGCCATTATAACAGCGTCAACCTATGGTAGAGGAATCTGGCAATCTCCCATTCCAATCACTGCGCCTGATAATGATATACGGGTAACAAACCTCACTCCTGAAGCAAATGTGATTTTTTGTGATGAGCCTATTGTACCACAGGTCACTGTACAAAATCAAGGAGCCAATACCATAACTGCAGCTAATATTATGTATACGATTAATGATGGTACACCCATCAGCTTCGATTGGACTGGAACACTAGTTCCTAATGAAACTACGGTGATACCTTTTCCTTCTTTCAATCCGACTATTGGAACTATTGCGTTGAGTGTTACGGCAACCATAACAGGGGATGCATTTGCCGACAACAATACGATTAGCACTAATTTTGTACTTAATGAAGAGGGGGCGATTAATGATATTTTTGATTTTGAAAATGATCAAGAAGAAGCACTCATTTCGTATAATGAAAGTTTAAGCACACCTTTATGGGAAAGAGGCGTGCCAACAGGAACTCTCTTAAATCAAGCTGGTTCAGGCACCCAGGTGTATGGAACCAATTTAAGTGGCGATCATCCTAATAGCACTAAAGCATTTCTTTTGAGCCCATGCTATGATATTGCTAATATTTTGGCGCCGAAATTAAGCTTTAAAATGGCCTTTGAATTAGAAGTTAATTTTGACATCGTCTATGTCGAATACACAATAGACAATGGAGATAATTGGCAATTGCTCGGTAGTATCAATAGCCAACCCAATTGGTATAATAGTGATCGAATTGCTGGGGCTCAAAACGATTGTGAAAACTGCCCTGGCGGTCAGTGGAACGGTACCAACGCAACTTTAACTGAATACGTTTATGACTTCGATGCCAATGCAGCTATTGGCGAAACAGATTTAACCAATGAAAGTAATATCATATTTCGAATTGTTTTCCATTCAGATCCAGGAGTTGTAGAAGAGGGTGCAATTGTTGACGATTTCGCAATTACCGGCTTTAATGATGATGATGATGATGATGATGATGGTATACTAGACGTTAATGATAACTGTTCTCTAGTAAGCAATCCTGATCAGGCCAATAATGATGGTGACCAATTAGGAGATGCTTGCGACCCAGATGATGACAATGACGGCGTTTTTGATTTTGAAGATAATTGCCCGTTTACAGCCAATCCTGATCAAGCCGATTTTGATGGTGATGGTATTGGTGATGTTTGTGACGATGATATTGATAATGACGGACTGGCTAATGGCACGGACACGTGCCCCAATACACCGATAGGTGTTCCAATAGATGTGACCGGTTGCGAAGTATTCTCATTACCCATAAATAATTTTAGCATTTTAACAAAAGGAGAATCTTGTATTGAAAGTAATAATGGTAGCATTGAAATTGAAGCTTCCGAAGCTTTTAGTTATACGGCAACATTGACCAGTAATGGTTCTGCACCCGTTGCTAATCCTTTTACGGACATGACAGCTTTCAATGATTTAGAAGCAGGTGATTACCAAATTTGCATTACGATTGCAGAAGCACCGGATTATGAAAATTGTTTTGATGTAAGTATCTCTGAGCCAGAAGCATTATCAGTTTCTTCAAAAGTAAGTAATCTAAAAAGTGAAATATCACTTAGCCTTACTGGTGGTAGTAAATATTTTATAACCTTAAACAATGAAGTTTTTATCACAACCGAAGATCAAATTACCTTACCCTTAAAACTTGTTGAAAATACAATAGCGATACAAACAGACAAACCCTGCCAAGGAGAGCATAAAGAAACAGTGTTCTTAAGTAATGAAGTATTCATTTATCCGAACCCAATAGCTGGAGGGGACCTACATATTTTACTAGGTAATTTAAGCCAACCAAAAGTGCTGGTTTCTTTATTTAATACTTCTGGGGCAGCTGCTCTATTTGAAAAATCGTTTGAAGTAAATGACAACAGTATAAAATTCAATGTTGATTCTCTTTCTAAAGGAATTTACATTCTCAATATAAAAACAGACAATTCCCTGTTAACCTATAAAATCATAAGAAAATGAAACTAGTATATAAAGCCTTATTTCTGTCATCAATTTTATTAGCATCTTGTGGCGGCGGCGGCGATGATTCCCCCCCTCCCCCAACCCCTCCGGAAATGGTTGCAGACCCAAAAGCGACTACCTTGGTGTTTCCTGAAGATAATACCGAATGCAATGAAGGTGTTATTTTGAATGAGACAAGAAGCACTGTTACCTTTCGTTGGAATGCTTCTGATGATACTGATCGTTATGAAGTAAATGCAAGAAATTTGTCTACCAATCAGAATATTGCTGTAAATACTCAAACCCCACAAGCTGACTTAACTATTGATCGAGGAGCCCCTTACGAATGGTTCGTGATTTCAAAAGCTACGGGCACAACGGCGACAGCAACTAGTTCGACATTTAAATTCTATAATCAAGGGCCAGGTATTGAAAACTATGCCCCTTTTCCTGCTGAAGTTGTAAATCCAGCTCGTGGGTCTGATTTGATGAATACTTCTGGAACTGTGATGCTTGAATGGAGCGGGTCTGATATTGATAATGATATTACAGGTTATGAAATTTTATTAGATACTGCAGCCGATCCTATGCAAAGTATTGGAACTACCGCAGAGACTAGTTTTGAAGCAACAGTAAATGCTGGCGAAATCTATTATTGGAGAATTATTAGTACTGATAGTGCCAAAAATACTTCAGAATCAGAAATCTTTGAATTTCGTGTATCTAGCTAATAGTAAACGACTATTACAAACCAAATTATAAAAAGACCAAATATGAAACACTTTTTGATGTTACTATCTTTATGTTGTTTATGGAGTTGTTCTTCTCAAAAAAAATTAGAATCGCTAAGTGATGTGCCATTTAAAATTGAACAATGCACGGTTCAAGAATGGGTAGGCGGTAGAGCTGAAAGTGGATCAGGCGTAGATTTAAAAATTAATCTTTCAGAAGATTTAGCAGGACTAGATTTTGAAAAAATTTATTTTCGAGCTCGCGCGTTAGATTGCAAATTAATGACTGAAAATAACGCTTCCGTTTTAGTAGCATCATATAGTACAGACGAAATAGCAAATGGAACAGTTGAAAAGCAGGGGGAGAAAATGAAAAAAATGTTTGAGATTGACACCAACGAGGCTGTTCTTGCCTACAAAAATGGAGAAAACAAATTAAAATACGTGAAAATCACTAATATTAAAGAGGTCGCACCAAAAATATATCAAGGGAGACCTCAAAATTAATCCAAGTAAAAATCTTTAAAAAAGTCCTTATTTCAATAGGGACTTTTTTTATTCCAAGACTTCAAGTTTAGCGAAGCGAAGTAATAGCTTTTTAATAGCACCCTTATCAAATTGAATCTCTGCTTTTTTATCATTTCCAACACCTTCTATTTTCAAAACTCTGCCCCTACCAAATCGGGTATGATTCACTAAAACACCTTCTGCTAAATTAGGATCAATTGTATTTGTATTAGGAATGGCCAACTCAGGCTTTAATTTGCGTAGTTTACGAAGCTGCTTTTCATTAGGTCTTCCTACGACAGGAGGGGTTCCTTTTTTAGGCTTCACTTGCCGTAATTTACTTTTATCGATGGAACCAAAAATATCATTATCAACCAAAGGTTTGTATCGATATGAAGCCCTATCTATAGGTGTAAGGTTCTCTACATACTGCTCATCTATCTCTTCTAAAAACCGACTCGGTTCAGCATCAATTAATTTTCCCCAGCGGTATCTATTTTGAGTATAGGTTAAATAAGCTTGCTTTTCTGCTCTGGTCAGCGCCACATAAAAAAGGCGGCGTTCTTCTTCTAGTTCACTACGCGTATTCATACTCATCCCTGATGGAAAAAGGTCTTCTTCCATGCCTACAACATAGACATGCGGAAATTCTAAACCTTTAGCCAAATGTATGGTCATCAACGCCACACGATCGTCATCACCCGTGTCTTTATCTAAATCGGTGGCCAAAGCTACATCTTCTAAAAATTCACTGATATTTCCGGTTGCTCCATCCAGCTCTTTTTGTCCCTCAACAAAATCTTTAATTCCGTTAAGCAGTTCTTCAATATTTTCCATTCGGGCAATGCCTTCAGGGGTTCCATCTTTTTTAAACTCTAGAACAATCCCTGTTTTTTTCGAAACGTGTTCTGCTAGTGTAAAGGCATCGGTGCTTTCATTCATAATCTGAAAGCTTTTTATCATGGTCACAAAATCTTGTAATTTTCGCTTTGTTCCCGAATTAATTTTCAAATCAATACGCTCTATATTTTCAACGACCTCAAAAATTGATCGGCCGTAATGATTGGCCGCAACTACCAATTTATCGATAGTCGTGTTTCCAATGCCTCTTGCAGGAAAATTAATGATACGCTTTAAGGCCTCTTCATCTTTCGGATTTATAACCAATCGCAAGTAAGCCAAAACATCCTTTATTTCTTTTCTTTGATAAAACGAAAGTCCACCGTATATACGGTAGGGAATATCGCGTTTTCGTAACGCATCTTCAATCGATCTCGATTGCGAATTGGTACGATATAATACTGCAAAATCACCATTGGGCATTTGATTTTGCATTCTATTTTCCCAGATTGAATTAGCTACATAACGGCCTTCTTCAGCATCTGTAGGACTTCTATGAATAATTATCGGAGGCCCATCATCATTTGAAGTCCAAACGACTTTTTCAAGCTGGTCTTTATTATTAGCGATGATGGAGTTCGCGGCATTTACAATATTTTTAGTAGATCGATAATTTTGCTCCAAACGATACATTCCCACATCCTCATAGTCCTTTTGAAAGTTCAGAATATTGCTAATATTAGCTCCACGAAAAGAATAGATACTCTGTGCATCATCTCCTACGACACAAATATTCTGATATCGGTCTGACAAAGCTTTTACAATGAGGTATTGTGAGTGGTTTGTATCTTGATACTCATCAACCAAAATATATCTAAATCGGTCTTGATACTTCGCCAGTACATCAGGAAAACGATTTAATAATTCATTGGTGCGTAGTAATAAATCATCAAAATCCATAGCACCCGCCTTAAAGCAACGTTCTACATAATTATGATAAATATCACCCATTCTTGGTCTTTTGGCCATGGCATCAGCCTCGACCAACTCTGGGTTGTTCAAATAGGCTTTCACCGTTATCAAACTATTCTTATAAGATGATATTCTATTTTGTACTTGCTTGTATTTATAGATATCCTTATCTAAACCCATTTCCTTAATAATGGACGCGATCAGCCTTTGAGAATCTTGGGTATCATAAATCGTGAAATTACTCGGAAAGCCCAATTTATCACCGTCATAACGCAATAATTTGGCAAAAACAGAATGAAAGGTGCCCATCCATAAATTCTTGGTTTCGGTAGTACCGGCAATAGCTGCAATTCGCTTTTTCATTTCACGAGCGGCTTTATTCGTAAATGTTAATGCCAAAATATTAAACGCATCAACCCCTTGAGCCATCAAATGTGCAATACGATAGGTAAGCACCCGTGTTTTACCTGAACCTGCACCCGCAATAACCATTAAAGGACCATCTTTATGTAAAACCGGCGCCTTTTGTGCTTCATTAAGTTGATCAATATACGTCTCCAAAGCAATCTTTAAATATCAATTTATAAGAAAGTGAATTTAGCCATAATTACCATGATGGTACAAACTTCATTTCAATAATTATGAACAATGCTACGAGGGTTTTAACGAATTTGAATATATTTAGACCTAGAACAGTTCGAATGAAAAAGAATTTCAAAATTGTTTTTATCGTACTTCTTTTTTTGCAAATCACCTTGACTGCGCAAACCAAAGAAGCTGGCCCGATAATCAAAGATTATGGCAAAGTATGGGCTATTGAAAATCCTGACTTTAAAATAGATCCTTCTAAAAAATATAAAGCCGTATTTGACATCATGGCGAGTCCTGAAAACCAAGAGGCTGTAAATGCAACTATTGAAACGGCAGCGCGCTTTTTAAATATGCATGCACAAAGTGGTGTCCCTAAAGAAAATCTCAAAGTGGCCTTGGTAGTTCATAATAAAGCTTCAAAAGATGTAATCACTAGCGAAGCTTACCAAATAAAATATGGATCGGATAATCCAAACCAGGCACTTATCAAAGCCTTGATAGCTGCTGGAGGTCAAATTATTTTTTGTGGACAATCATCGCTATCACGAGATTTTCCAAAAGAAGACTTGATAGATGGTGTTCAATTGTCACTTTCGGCGATGACCGCATTAATTCAGTTACAAGATGAAGGTTATCGACTAATTAAATTTTAAATAAGTTTCTGCATCAGCGGAAAAAAAACCAATAATTATGAAAAAGGTACTTATAGCAATCATGCTATTTTCAGGATACTTTGCTACAGCTCAAGATCCGAATTTACAAAAAGACTATGCATCCATAGAAAGTAAAGTTATTGAATGGCGTCGTGACATTCATCAGAATCCAGAACTTGGTAATCGCGAATTTAAAACTGCAGAAAAAATTGCCAAACATCTAAAATCTTTGGGTATTGAAGTCCAAACCGGCGTTGCACATACGGGTGTTGTCGGGTTACTAAAAGGCAACCAACCAGGTAAAGTAGTTGCATTAAGAGCAGATATTGACGCGCTTCCGGTCACCGAAAGAAATGATCTCCCTTTTAAATCAACCGTCACCTCTGAGTTTTTAGGCGAAAAGGTCGGTGTCATGCACGCCTGTGGACATGATACGCACACTGCAATTTTAATGGGAGTTGCCGAAGTTTTGTCGAAAAACAAAGATAAAATAAAAGGTACTGTTAAGTTCATATTTCAACCTTCAGAAGAAGGTCCGCCACCAGGAGAGGAAGGCGGTGCTTTGCTTATGGTTAAAGAAGGAGTTATGGAAAATCCTAAAGTTGATGCCATCTTCGGACTGCATATCAATTCACAAACTCCTGTTGGTATGATACGCTACAAATCAGGAGGCACGATGGCCGCTGCGCAAAGCTTTACCATTAAAGTAAAAGGGAAACAAAGTCATGGTTCGCAGCCATGGTCGGGTGTAGATCCGATTTTGATAAGTGCAAAGATTATTGATGGCTTGCAAACAATCATAAGTCGCGAGACCAATTTAACGAATGAAGCTGCGGTAATTACTGTCGGTAAAATTAAGAGTGGGGTTCGTTTTAATATAATACCGGAAAGTGCTGAGATGATTGGCACTATTCGTACGCTTGATTATGACATGAAAGATCATATCAACAAACGTATGGTCGAAATGGTGGAAACCATTGCTAAGGCGTATGGTGGAACAGCCACTTGCGAAATAAAAGATGCTACTGATATCACCTACAACCACCCAGAATTGGTTCAGCAAATGCTACCAACGATTCAGCGAACTGCTGGCATCGAAAATGTGGTTATACAAAAGGCGATTACTGGTGCGGAAGATTTCTCTTATTTTCAAAGAGAAGCTCCCGGTTTTTTCTTTTTCTTAGGAGGAATGACACCAGGAAATAAGGAGTCATTTCCACACCATACCCCTGACTTTCTTATTGATGATAGTGGGTTGATTCTAGGAGTAAAAACCTTAACAGAAATGAGTCTAGATTACTTAAATAGCGATATCACGCCGATGCTTGAAGAAGAAATTAAGGGTAAATAAGAATTCTTAGATATGGTATTAATTTGATTTTTAAATTATGGATACATTTCTGAATGCATTATCCTCTTTTCCCTGGTGGGGATATGTTCTCGGGTTTCTGGGATTAGTCGCCTTTCGCGATATTTTTATCCAAAAATCACATACAATATCGCACAACTATCCTGTCGTTGGACACTTACGTTATTGGCTTGAAAGTATTGGCCCTGAAATGCGGCAGTATTTTGTAGCGAACAATCGAGAAGAGCTGCCTTTTAATCGTATTGAACGTGGTTGGATTTATGCCTCGGCCAAAAAAGAAAACAACTACGAAGGTTTTGGTACCGATCGCGACATCTATGCACATCAACACATTTTTGTAAAAAATCAAATGATGGCGTTTAAAGCGCCTGAAGGACATCCAAATATTGAACATAAAGATTTCGTGCCTTGTGCAAAAATCATGGGCGCCCATAATAAGCGTAGAAAACCTTACCGCCCAGCATCAGTTATTAACGTATCTGCTATGAGTTTTGGTTCTTTATCTGCCGCTGCTGTGGCCTCGATGAATGAAGGTGTAGCAAAAGCAAATGCGTATCACAATACTGGGGAGGGTGGACTCTCGCCCTATCATAAAAAAGGAGGAGATGTCGTTTTTCATTTCGGAACAGGATATTTTGGTGTACGTAGTGCTGACGGAAATTTATCCTTAGAGAAACTTGAAAAGTTGGTACAAGAGAATCCATGTATTAAAGCCATCGAAATTAAATTGTCGCAAGGTGCTAAACCTGGCAAAGGAGGCGTCTTACCTGGAGCGAAAATTACGAAACAAATTGCTGAAATTAGAGGTGTGGAAGCTGGCAAAGATGTATTATCACCCTCTACGCACAAGGCCTTCAGTAATGTGACTGAATTAATGCAGCTTATTGAAACAATTGCAGAAAAAACGGGTTTACCTGTGGGTATAAAAGGGGCCATTGGCAAATTAGATCAGTGGGAAGAGCTGGCTGATATCATGGTGACTACAGGAAAAGGCCCTGACTTTATAGCTGTCGACGGTGGTGAAGGTGGAACTGGGGCTGCTCCCCCTTCTTTTGCTGATCATGTTTCTTTACCGTGGGTTTACGGATTTTCGGCGTTGTATAAAATATTTCAAAAAAGAAATCTCGTAGATCGAATCGTCTTTGTTGGCAGTGGCAAACTAGGTTTTCCTGCTAAAGCGGCAATGGCATTTGCTATGGGTGTCGATTGTATAAATGTAGCCCGTGAAGCCATGATGAGTATCGGTTGCATTCAAGCTCAAATATGCCACACCAATAGATGCCCTGCCGGCATAGCAACACAAAATAAATGGCGCCAAAAAGGAATCAATGTCCCTCTAAAATCTGATCGACTCGCGCAATATTTTAAAACCTTTAGAAAAGAGCTGATTGAGATAACCCATGCTGCCGGTTATGAACACCCTTGTCAATTTACGATGAATGATATTCAGGTTAATGTTGATGATATAGATCTTACGAGAAATCTCAGAACTACCTATGGGTATAATAAAACTGCCGTTACATTTACAGGTACACAAAACCTCTACGATTGTCAGTACTTAGGCGGAAAGGATTTCACGGAATCAGTGAAATAATATAATTTTGTTTTTTTAATCAGGTATATTCCACCGTATCGCCAAAAACACCTTTATGAAAAGAATTCTACTTGTCTTAAGTCTTGTAATTACTTGCAGTATTTCAGGAAACGCTCAAAAAAAAAGTGAATTAATCGCTGAGCTTGCTGAACTGAAAATGCAACTCGATTCTGTAAACAATCAAATCGCGATATCACTACGCAATGAAAAGTCGAGTTTGGCAAAAGCCGAATCGTTTGAATCCCAAGCTCTAGAACTTAGAGAGGCCAACAAGACTTTAATGAAAAACCTAAATAGTTTTTCTCAGCTTTCTAGCCAAAACTCATCGAATATGAACAAGGCTATGGAAAGCCTTAACGCGAAAGAACGTCAGCTTAAAATTATTAATGATGCTATTGCTAAAAATGATTCATTAGCATTAGTTGTTCTTACTGGCGCGAAACAAACTTTAGGAGAAAATGCAAAAATTGGTGTTACAAATGGCATGGTAGTCATTTCGCCTGATCTAAATACGCTTTTTGGTAATGATACGGGTTCGACAATAAGTTCTGAAGCTCAGCTTATGATACAAAAAATTGCTCAAATTTTAGTTTCAAATCCGGATATGGATATTACCATTGAAGGACTTAGTATGACTGGAGATTTAGATCTACCAGCGCAGCAAGCCTCGGCCATAAGCACTGCATTACAAGGTCTTGAAATACCAGCTGAACGCATTCATACAGTAGGGAAAGATGGAAATCTAAAAGAAGGAGTGCTGCTGAAAATACACCCCAAGTTTAGTGCTTTCTACCATATGGTGAAAGAGCATCTGAAGAATGGAAATTAGATATACTTTTTTCTCTAAAACATCGTTTTACATCCAGTAACCATATACCAAAAAAGATGAGTGGAGACCAAGTTTTTCAATTATTCGCATATGTTATCCCTTCGATAATAACTGGTGCCATCGCATTCTATTTTTTTAGAATGCATACCAACAATGAAGAAGGAAGAAGGCGTTATTTATTACATAAAGATTCACAGGCAAGTACTCTACCCATACGGTTGCAAGCCTATGAGCGTATGGCATTATTTTTAGAACGTATTTCCATTCCTAGTCTTGTACTTAGAGTGCCGCCAAAATCATCTGACAAAGCTGCTTATGAGAATTTATTAATAAAAAGTATAGAGAACGAATTTGAACACAACTTATCGCAACAAATTTATCTTACCGATGAATTATGGAATGTCATCAAAGCTGCCAAAAATGCAACTGTTCAAATGATTCGTAAAGCCGGTATGAGTGAAACCGATTCTGCTGATAAACTTCGTGAAGACGTATTAACAGAGACAATGGATAAGCAAAACCCTTCAGCTACTGCCTTGGCTTTCGTAAAAAAAGAAATTGCCGAACTCTGGTAATTAAAACTATTCGTGCTCATTAGGCTGAATAGGATTCGTTTCTTCGTTTTTATTCTTTGCATATAAAAATCCCCGCTTCCACCAGCGTGTCATTTTTTCTTTGTTGAAAATCAAAGAATTTGTAGTCAAAACGGTTGGTGTGTAATATAAATTGATAATCGCATTTCTCTGATTTGCGACTAATTTTCCTATTCGGATATTATGATTTTCGATACGGTCAAGAATAAAGCTTAACATGGTAGTTAATAATTCAAAAGGGTTTCTTGAAGGCATACGATTCATGTAATTAATTTCAGTATGCAAGACGATCGCGTCAATATGATTAGCACCCCTTAGCACAGCTTCTTCAATCGGCACAATACTTCCTAAGCCTCCATCGGCATATTCTGAACCATTTTTTCGCACTAAACTCATAAAGGGTGTATAGTTTGCCGAAATCCAAATCCAATCACAAAACTCATCATAACTATAATCCATTATAGATTTATATTCTACTTGGTTTAGTGAAAGGTTTGAAACGGTGACCACTACGTCATTAGGTCCTTCCCTTAGTTCATTATACTCCTCAATGGTTATGCTTTGTCTAATGAGTTCGCGTAGATTTTCACTCTCCCCAAAAGTCTTTTTCCCTCTTAAAAAACTCCTAAGCACATTCCAATGATTAATAGAAATTTCATCAATTCCATGCTTTTTCTTTACCTTAAAAGGACAATTATTGAAAATTGTTTTTTGATTTACATTCGAATAAATCTCTTTAATTTTATCAAGTTTGCCTAATGCCAAATGGCAGATCAACAAACTACCTGTTGAGGTACCGACAAAAAGATCGTATTTATTACCAGATTCTTGAATAAGAAATTGCGCTACACCTCCAGCAAAGGCTCCTTTACTACCGCCACCTGAAATAACTAATGCACGCATTACTGTTTTAATTTAGTATTCATATAACGTTCTTCTTCCCCTTTTAGTTCTTTTGTTAGGGCTACCAATCGGGTTTTATAAGCCTGGTCTTTCAGTAAATCTTGCAGCAAATTTCGAGCATATTTTTTGAATTGCCAACTATGGTGTACGCAGGCATTGGCTAAATTCTTAAGAGCAGCATCATCAAAGCCCAAAGCTTGATTCAAATATTGAAATGCTCCCATACGAACTTCCCAAGAATATTGTTTTGACGTGTAGTTACTTAATTCCTTAAAGTAGACAGGAGTATTTCTTGTTTCATAGTCGTTAGTAACTATCGCCAAGGTTAACCAAAGTAGGCGAACATTTTTATTTGGCAAACCTGTTACATTTTTAGTACGCTTTAAAAAAGTTCTTCTCTTTTCAGGATAAGCCTCCCACAAACGAAACAAGCTATTTTCAATTGTCACATAACTTTCGTCTTGTAACAAGGTGACTACATTTTGATATGGAAGTTTTTTGATGTCATTAATTACGGAAATTAATTGTTGTCTTATTGCAATAGTATCTGCTTGTAAGGCATCTTCAAGAATTTCTTGAGGCAAAGAGGCATGGGCCCACTCAAGAATCTGTTTTTTAAGATGTACTGAATTCGTGCCATTCCAGTACTTTTTATAATTAATGACTTTAGGTTGAAAAGTTACTAAATCAGATTCTAATTCAAATGCATGTTGGATAGCTTTCGATTTCTCAGCTAAACTGGTTTTTGCTTTTTCTAATGGAAAACCGGTATTTTCAAGCCATTCGTCTCTAAAATCATCCAAATTCGTTTCACTAACCAGCTCCATTTCCTTTATAAAATCAGATATAGTTACATTTTTAAACTGATGTTTTTGGAGATAGTTTTGAATTCCTTTTTTAAAGGTCGTATCACCTATTTGATTTCTAAGCATAAATAAAGCCCAAGCTCCTTTTTCATAAAATATCAAACTACTCGCTTTAGGATCCGTTAAGGCTTGACCTTCCCCACTTTCCACAACATTTTTCAACTGCTGCAGGGTTCTAAATAGCTTCCAATAATAATGGTCATCGCCAAAAATTTTCTTCTCTGCTAATTGGGCATAGTAGGTCGCAAAACCTTCATGAAGCCAATGGTGGTTACCATCCTTTTCCGTTACCAGATTCCCAAACCACTGATGCGCCAATTCATGAGCATTCACATTGACATAATTTTTATCTACAAATGCGGTGGAATCAATTACATAGCCATCCGAAAAAACAGTAACCGTAGTATTTTCCATACCTGCATAAAGAAAATCATGAACTGGAATTTGCTTATAATTCTGCCAAGGATATGGAAAACCAATTTCTTCCTCTAGAAAATCAAAAATTTCTTTGGTGTACCGATAAGTGGGTTCCACTTTTAAACTGTCTTGCCCGTAGTAATAGTTTTCTATGAGGATTCCACTTTTTGATTGTAATTCTTGTTTGTCATAATTTCCTATAGCAAAAGCGAGCAAGTAACTACTCATAGGTTTTTGCATGTCGAATGACCACATCAATGCATCAGGTTCCTCATTTGACTTGGCTAATAGCTTTCCATTGGCAAGAACAGCATACTTCTCATTTATTGTAATGTTTAAATCAAATTCTATTTTCTCTTCCATATCGTCAAAACTAGGCAACCAATGACTGGTATACTTCCCTTGACCTTGCGTCCATATTTGCTCATTATTCTCTATTTCGTCATCCCACCCAAAAAAATAAACAGTTTGTTTGGGTTTAGCAGTGTATTCAAATGTAATAGACCGCTCCTCCCCTTGTTTAAAATTTTCATATAAGATTATCCTTTCTTCATTATTCGTAAATCGTACTGCCTTATAATCGATTAGCACTGAAGAAAAATCTATGTTTTTCGCATCTAAAAAAATAGAATCTATATCTGCCAAAACATCAAAATAGTACGTAACATGGCCTTGAATTTCTTTTTGCTCAGGATTTGGTATTAATGAGACTTTTGCATTAATAAAATCAAGCTTATCTTGATGTTGAGCATTTGAATGCGAAAAACTTAAAAGCAACACTAAAAGCAATAGAAATCTCATGATGCAAATATATCAGCATTTCAACTGAAAATTACAATTATTGTTTCCGCAAGATACTTTTTAATAAGCTCCCCCCTTCAGAAGAAGGGAGGTGTCATGCTAAAGTAAAATTCATTCCCTCCTTTTTCTAAAGAAGAGAGCCTAAAATAATCGCACAGTTGCAGCTTTATTTCTTTACCCCTAAATTCGTTTTATGAATGTCAATTACTTGCAAACCCCTATAACTTATTTGAAAGGTGTCGGTCCAAATCGGGCAGAAACTTTGCAAGGAGAACTAGGCATTCATACCTATCAAGACTTACTAAATCTCTTTCCAAATCGGTATTTAGATAAAACCCAATATTATAAAATTGCTCAATTACAACGTAGTAGTGCTGATGTGCAAATCATCGGTAAAATCACCAATATTAAAACCGTTGAACAAAAGAAAGGCAATCGTGTAGTAGCTACTTTTATTGACGAAACCGGAAAAATGGAACTCGTTTGGTTCAGGGGACAAAAATGGATTCGTGAAAATATAAAACTAAATACCCCCTATGTAATCTTCGGAAAATGCAATTGGTTCAACGGCGTATTCTCAATGCCTCACCCAGAAATGGAACTCCTAGAGGAACATAAGAAGGGGCTCAAAGTTTTCATGCAACCCATTTACCCTTCTACTGAAAAGTTGAGTGCCCGAGGCATAACAAATAGGGTTATTAGTAAATTGATTCAGCAGATTTTTATAGAATCTAAAGGCAATTTCTCAGAAACACTATCCGATAAATTATTGCATGAATTGAAATTACTTGACAAAAGTGATTCCCTGCTCAACATACATTTTCCCAAGAACCAAGACTTATTGGCAAAAGCGCAGTTTCGATTAAAGTTTGAAGAGTTGTTTTATATACAAATGCAGCTACTTATCAAAAATATGCTGCATAAGCAGAAGATAAAAGGTTTTCCGTTTGACCAAGTAGGCGCCTTGTTCAATGAATTTTATGAAAAATACCTTCCCTTTGAGTTAACAGGAGCCCAAAAAAGAGTCATCAAAGAAATTCGTCATGACCTCGGTAGCAATGCCCAAATGAACCGCCTACTTCAAGGTGATGTTGGTTCGGGAAAAACTATTGTTGCGGTAATGACCATGCTGCTTGCCATTGATAACGGGTATCAAGCTTGTTTAATGGCTCCAACAGAAATTCTTGCAAACCAACATTATTCTGGGATTAAAGAATTATTGGATAAAATCGGAATCCGATGTGCTCTACTTACGGGTTCTGTCAAACAATCCGCAAGAAAACCTATTCACGAACAATTAGAAAGTGGGGAACTCAAAATTTTAATAGGAACTCACGCCCTTCTAGAGGATAAGGTAAAATATAAAAACTTGGGACTCGCCATTATAGATGAACAACACCGTTTTGGGGTAGCCCAACGGTCGAAGCTTTGGCGCAAGAATGAATTTCCACCCCATATTTTGGTAATGACGGCTACTCCCATTCCTCGTACGCTAGCCATGAGTTTATACGGAGATTTAGATATTTCGGTAATAGACGAGCTTCCGCCAGGAAGAAAACCTATTAAAACAGTACATCGCTTTGATTCGAACCGTTTGAAAGTGTTTCAATTTATACGCGATGAGATAAAAAAGGGGAGGCAGATTTATGTGGTATATCCACTTATTCAAGAATCTGAAGCACTAGACTATAAAGACCTGATGGATGGCTATGAGAGTATCGCACGAGACTTCCCCCTACCCGATTATCAGATTTCTATTGTACACGGTAAAATGAAACCTACGGATAAAGATTATGAGATGGATCGCTTTGTACTTGGTGAAACTCAAATAATGGTCGCTACTACGGTAATTGAAGTAGGCGTTAATGTACCCAATGCATCGGTTATGATTATTGAAAGTGCCGAACGTTTTGGTCTATCTCAACTACATCAATTACGGGGGCGCGTTGGCCGTGGAGCAGACCAGAGTTTCTGTATTCTTATGACGAGTCATAAACTTTCGAGCGAAGCGAAGACACGCCTAGAAACTATGGTGAATACGAATGACGGATTTGAAATTGCCGAAGTTGATTTAAAACTTCGAGGACCTGGAGATCTTATGGGTACGCAACAAAGTGGTGTTTTAAATCTTAAAATCGCAGATATCGTAAAAGACAATGACATTCTGAAAACCGCCCGTTATCATGCCATTCAAATATTGAAACAAGACCCAACATTAGAGAAAACTGAAAATTTAGTCATTCGCCATGCTTACGCTCAACTAGTAAAGTATAAAAATATCTGGAATTACATTAGTTAATCAACAATAAAAGGATAGTTTGTTGAACATCGTAAATTTAATCTGTGTGAATTTCCTAAAAACACCTTCTTTGCTTAGCTTTGTCAGCTTAGAATTGAAAGATAATGAGCGCAAAAAAAACACTGTTTGATAAAGTATGGGATTCTCATGTGGTTCATCAAATTAAAAATGGCCCCGATGTATTGTTTATCGACCGTCACATGGTACATGAAGTGACGAGTCCTGTTGCATTTTTAGGCCTAAAAAACAGAGGAATCGGTGTAATGCATCCTGAAAAAACTTTTGCAACTGCTGATCATAATACGCCAACAATTAACCAACACCTTCCTGTAGCTGATCCGCTTTCAGCCAATCAACTGAAAATGTTAGAGGAAAATGCTAATGAATATGATATTTCGTATTGGGGATTAGGACACGAAAAAAACGGCATTGTTCATGTTGTGGGTCCGGAATACGGCATAACACTGCCTGGTGCTACAATAGTTTGTGGCGATTCACATACCTCTACCCATGGCGCTTTTGGAGCGATCGCATTTGGTATTGGCACCTCAGAAGTTGAAATGGTTTTGGCTACGCAGTGTATTATGCAGCCCAAGCCTAAAAGTATGCGCATCAATATTACAGGTGATTTACAATTTGGAGTAACGCCAAAAGATGTTGCCTTATTTATTATATCGCAGTTAACTACTTCTGGTGCGACGGGATACTTCGTAGAATATGCTGGCGATGTATTCAAAAATATGACCATGGAAGGTCGCATGACTGTATGTAACCTAAGCATTGAAATGGGTGCCCGTGGCGGAATGATTGCTCCAGATGAAACTACTTTTCACTATATCAAAGGACGTGAGTTTACTCCGAAAGAAGCCGCATGGAATACGGCAATGGATTATTGGCAGACCCTATATACAGACGAAGGAGCTGAGTTTCATAAAGAACTGACATTCGATGGTTCTCAAATTGAACCAATGATTACCTACGGAACCAATCCTGGTATGGGTATGGGAATTTCGAATGACATTCCATTAGTAGAAGCTGCTCAAGGTGGCGCTGCCACGTATAAAAAGTCATTGCAGTACATGCAATTTGATGAAGGAGATGCTATGATTGGTAAACCGATAGATTTTGTCTTCTTAGGTAGTTGTACAAACGGACGAATTGAAGATTTCAGAGCTTTTGCATCCATTGTAAAGGGGAAACAAAAAGCAGCGAATGTCACGGCATGGTTAGTTCCGGGAAGTCACAAGGTCGAATCGGCTATTAAAGAAGAAGGTATCTTAGATATTCTTACCGAAGCAGGCTTCGAACTAAGAGAACCTGGATGTTCCGCCTGCTTAGCAATGAATGATGATAAAGTACCACCAGGAAAATTAGCGGTGAGCACATCAAATCGAAATTTTGAAGGAAGACAAGGCCCCGGTTCTAGAACATTATTGGCTAGTCCGCTTGTCGCGGCAGCAGCAGCGGTTACTGGTAAGGTAACAGACCCAAGAGAATTAATGGAAAAAGAAGTAGTTGCAGGTTGATGACTGTCAGTTGACCTTATTTTAATTCAGCAATACAACATAAAACCATCAACTATTAAAGAACAACTAATTACAATGGCTTACGATAAATTCACAACATTAAAATCATCAGCGGTTCCGCTACCAATAGAGAATGTAGATACAGATCAGATAATTCCTGCGCGCTTTTTAAAAGCTACTGAGCGAAAAGGGTTTGGTGATAATTTATTTCGGGACTGGAGGTATAATCAAGATAATAGTCCAAAAGAAGATTTCGCTCTAAATAACCCTAAGTATAGCGGGAAGATTCTTGTAGGTGGAAAAAACTTTGGTTCGGGTTCTTCGCGTGAGCATGCGGCATGGGCGGTCTACGATTATGGATTTCGATGTGTGGTTTCTAGTTTTTTTGCGGATATTTTTAGGGGCAACTGTTTGAATATCGGCGTATTACCTGTTCAAGTAAGTACAGAGTTTCTCCAAAAAATATTTGCCGCTATAGAAGCTGATCCAAATACGGAGTTTGAAGTAAGTCTCCCAGAACAAAAAGTCACCATTTTAACAAGCGGAGCAAGTGAGTCTTTCGATATCAATGACTACAAAAAAGGGAACATGACCAACGGTTTTGACGATATTGACTATCTACTAAATATTAAAGACGGTATTCAAGATTTTGCCAAAACAAGACCTTTTTAAAAAACGTCATGGCAAAAAGACATGTAGAAATAATGGACACTACGCTTCGCGATGGCGAACAAACTTCTGGTGTCTCGTTTTCAGCTTCGGAGAAATTGACCTTAGCGAAACTTTTACTTGATGAATTAAAAGTAGATCGTATTGAAGTTGCTTCTGCACGCGTTTCAGAAGGAGAATTAGATGCAGTAAAGCGAATTACTTCTTGGGCAAAATCACAGAATTACTTAGATCGAATAGAGGTATTGACCTTTGTAGATGATGGCGTCTCGTTAGCATGGATGAAAAAAGCTGGCGCTAAAGTTCAGAATTTACTAACTAAAGGTTCTTTAAACCATTTGACGCATCAGCTAAAGAAAACGCCGCAACAACATTTTAAGGCTATTGAAAAAGTAGTCACACAGGCCAAAAAACAGCGCGTTGCCACTAACGTATACTTGGAAGATTGGAGTAACGGCATGCGAAACTCTAAAAAATACGTTTTTGAATATTTAGATTTTCTCGCAACCCAACCTATTAAACGTGTTTTACTACCTGATACCCTAGGTATTATTACTTATAATGAAACTTTCGATTTCTTATCTGAGATTATTGAAAGCTATCCAAATATTCATTTTGATTTTCACGGACATAATGATTATGATTTAGGTGTAGCAAATATCATGGAAGCTGTCAATGCCGGTGCCCACGGATTACATCTCACTGTAAACGGAATGGGCGAACGAGCGGGAAATGCCCCTATGGCCAGTGCTATTGCGGTCATTAACGATTTTCTACCTGATGTGAAAATTAGTGTCAATGAAAAAGCCCTGTTCAAAGTAAGTAAGTTGGTTTCGGCATTTACAGGGGTTGGCATTCCGGCAAACAAGCCCATTGTAGGGGATAGTGTGTTTACGCAAACTGCTGGTATTCATGCAGATGGAGACAGTAAAAATAACCTTTACTTTAGCAATTTAATGCCGGAGCGTTTTGGCCGAAAGCGCAAATATGCTTTGGGGAAAATGTCAGGAAAAGCCAATATTCAAAAGAATTTACAAGAACTCGGACTCACACTGAATGACGAAGATTTAAAGAAAGTAACGGCAAGAATTATAGAGCTAGGTGATAAGAAAGAACGGGTAACCAAAGAGGACTTGCCTTTTATTATTTCAGATGTTTTAGACACGGATTATCAGCAAAAAGTTTTTGTAAAATCATATGTTTTAACGCACGCCAAAGGCTTACAACCTTCAACAACCCTTGCCATTGAAATTAACGGAAAAACCTATGAAGAAAATGCTTCTGGCGACGGTCAGTATGATGCTTTTATAAATGCTTTACATAAAATTTATAAATCTCAGAAATTGAAATTACCGCAATTAATAGACTACGCGGTCCGGATACCCCCCGGAAGTAATTCTGATGCCCTTTGCGAAACCATCATCACTTGGGAAATGGATGGAAAAGAACTTATCTCTAGAGGATTAGATTCTGATCAAACCGTAAGTGCTATAAAAGCAACTGAGAAGATGTTGAATATTATTTAATGAAAGTTGACAGTTGACAGTTGACAGTTGACAGTAAAAAAATAAAATAACTAAAAACGAGCAACCAATAACGAACAACGAAATATAAATAATGAAACTAAATATTGCCCTTTTAGCCGGTGACGGAATCGGACCAGAAGTAATCGATCAAGCTGTAAAAGTTTGTGATGCTATATCAAGAAAATATAAGCACGAAATTACGTGGCAACCTGCCTTAACAGGAGCCGCAGCAATTGACGCAACAGGAGAGCCTTACCCAGATGCTACACATGAGATTTGTGCGAATGCAGACGCTGTTTTGTTTGGTGCTATAGGTCACCCACGATTTGATAATGACCCTTCCGCCAAGGTCCGTCCCGAACAAGGTTTATTGAAAATGCGTCAAAAACTTGGTTTGTTTGCTAATGTGCGCCCAACCTTTACTTTTCCTTCCTTGATTGACAAATCTCCTTTAAAAAGAGAGCGTATTGAAGGAACGGATTTAATTATTCTTCGGGAGTTAACCGGAGGTATTTATTTCGGAGAACGGGACAGAAAAGACAATGGCGATACAGCTTACGACACAATGACCTATGAACGTCATGAAATCAAACGTTTGGCAGAGAAAGGTTTTAAAATGGCCATGAAGCGCTCTAAAAAATTATGCTGTGTCGATAAAGCTAATGTGCTAGAATCATCTCGTTTGTGGAGAGAAACAGTTCAAGGTATGGAAAAAGACTATCCTAAAGTTGAAGTATCCTATGAATTTGTAGATGCCGTTGCCATGCGTTTAGTGCAGTGGCCTAGCGCTTATGATGTTATGATCACTGCTAATCTTTTTGGAGATATTTTAACGGATGAAGCATCTGTAATTTCAGGTTCTATGGGATTAATGCCTTCTTCTTCAGTAGGAAGTAAAGTTTCACTATACGAGCCTATTCATGGTTCTTATCCGCAAGCAGCGGGAAAAGATATTGCAAATCCGTTAGCCACCGTATTATCAGCGGCCATGCTTTTTGAAGACATGGACTTAGCTGATGAAGCGCAGGCGATTCGCGATGTAGTCAACAAATCTTTAGCTGAAGGAATAGTAACTGAAGATTTAGCGGAAGGCGGAAAAGCCTATAAAACTTCAGAAGTTGGGGATTGGCTGGCAAAGAATCTCTAGTAATCTAAAAAGTTGGATTTCCTGCTTTATCAGGGGTTTTGCATTTAATTACATGAGTAACTTACTAAAAAACAAAAAGCTAATAGTTACAATACTTATTGCAATTGTACTTTTTTTTGTTTGGGCAGAATTAGCAGTAGGCTTATTCGGTTCACCGTTTGCTGGCAATTAATTGGCATGAAACTGAGTATTAACACTTTCGGTCATGTATTCTCTTGTGGGAATATTTAAATACACTTTTTGAACTAGCTCATATAAATCTGGAATAACCGTTTTGGCTATTTTAGACTGACTATTTATCAAAACACAAATTCCTAAATCCGATTCAGGAAAGATGGCTATTTCGTTTCTGAAGTTATTGACGCTACCGCCATGATGCCATATAGTTATTCTTTCTTTTTTTATATCTTGAAGTTGATGAATTCGCCAACCAAAACCGTATGATGATTTTAGATGACCTTCCCATCTTTGATAGTATTTCCTATGGTTTTTGAAAGAAATAAATGGAGTGAATGCTTCTTGAATTTCAGCCGACTCCATCACATCAGGGTTGCGCCCTAACAAAAAACGCATCCACTTTCCCATATCTTCAGCACTGGCATTAATTCCGCCAGCAGTAACTGCATTGTAATAACGATCTTTCAAAGGCATTGCATTCCATCCCGTACGGCGTTTAACATGAGGCAGAGCCTTGTTTTTAGTTGCAATCAAATCGGAATGACTCATGGATACACTTGTCATTTTTAGTGGTTTGAAAAATCGATCATTTAACAAGGTCTTCGTACTTCTTCCTGTCGCTTTTCTCATAACTTCTTGACTCAATGAAAAAATAGCATTTTGGTAGCTGTATTGCTCACCAGGCTTACTAACTGGATCAACTTCATTAAATCGTTTTGCAATGGCATCTACATCCAATCCCGCTTCCACTAAATTCGTAAAGCTGTGATAAGGAGCCCCTGAAGTATGTGATAGTATATGTTTTAATTTAATATTAGCCGTATTAGAGGCATCTCCCAATTGAAATTCCGGGATGTAATCCGTTATTTTATCATCCCAAGATGCTTTACCTTCTGATTTTAGGTCAGCAACTAAAACTCCCGCAAATCCTTTCGACAAAGAACCTAAGCGAAAAACTGTGGCTCCGTCTACAAGGGCTTTAGTTTGGGCATTTCGTTCCCCATAGCCTTCGGAGACAACAATATTATTCCCTTTTACTATACTTACCGCTGCACCAACAATATCATTGTTACGGATTGCTTTTTGAAAATACACGTTTAAGGCCTCCTGCAATCGTTTTTTACGTAACTGCTGTAATTGCTGTCTATTTTCATTAATCAATTTCTTATAATGCACTACAGAAGCAGCAACTTCTTCGTGCTGTTTATTGACAGCATTCGTTGTTCCTAAGACATACAAGGTAAGCGCTAGAAGAGATGTTCCTAAAAAGAATTTAAGGCGTTTCACGGTTAAGACTGATTTGGTTATTCGTTCAAACGTCTAAATTTAGGTTTAAGTACACAAATAATCGACGAAATGCACATAATATTTAAAAAACAACTAGGTACAATTGCATTTTAATTTCAGGTCAACTATCGAATTTCATATAAAACTCGTGCAAATACTAGCATAAAATTGAATTATGCGCATAAAAAATCCCTAATTTCTTAGGGATTTTAGAATTATACTATTGGTTTCATAGCCGTCATTGATTCTCGCAAGCGAGCCCCAACAATTTCAACCGGGTGTTCTCGTAGTCTTTTATTCACAGTAATAAGCTTAGCATTATCTACGCTATTTCCTTCACCATACGGTTTACCGATGACATCGGTATCTATTTTTTTCATAAAGTCAGCCAATAATGGCTTACAAGCATGATCGAATAGGTAGCATCCATATTCCGCAGTATCAGAAATTACCCGATTCATTTCAAATAATTTTTTTCGAGCAATTGTATTAGCAATAAGCGGAGTTTCATGTAAAGATTCATAATAGGCAGATTCAGCAATAATACCAGATTCTGTCATAGATTCAAAAGCCAACTCTACACCGGCTCGAACCATAGCCACCATTAATACGCCGTTATCATAAAATTCTTGTTCACTAATTTCTTCTGAACCTGCGGCAGTTTTCTCAAATGCAGTTTCTCCTGTAGCTGCTCTCCATGTCAATAGATTTTTATCATCATTCGCCCAATCTTCCATCATTGTTTTCGAGAAATGGCCCGTCATGATATCGTCCATATGTTTTTGAAATAAGGGGCGCATTATATCTTTTAATTCCTCGGATAATTCAAAAGCTTTGATTTTTGCAGGGTTCGATAAACGATCCATCATATTGGTAATACCACCATATTTCATCCCCTCGGTAATAGTTTCCCATCCGTATTGAATTAGTCTCGAAGCATAACCTGCATCGATTCCTTTTTCAACCATTTTATCAAAACATAAGATACTACCTGTTTGCAACAAACCACAAAGAATGGTCTGTTCACCCATTAAATCAGATTTCACCTCAGCAACAAATGAAGACATTAATACTCCTGCTCTATGTCCGCCAGTACCTACAGCATAGGCTTTAGCCTGCTCTAGTCCTTTTCCTTGAGGATCATTATTCGGATGTACAGCTATAAGTGTAGGAACCCCAAAGCCTCTTTTATACTCTTCGCGCACTTCGGACCCAGGGCATTTAGGTGCTACCATAATTACTGTTAGGTCTTCGCGAATTTGCATGCCCTCCTCAACAATATTGAAACCATGCGAATAGGATAGCGTTGCTCCTTTTTTCATTAACGGCATAACTGCATTTACCACTGCCGTATGTTGTTTATCTGGAGTGAGGTTAATAACTAAGTCAGCATTAGGAATTAAGGTGTCATAAGTATCTACAGTAAATCCGTTCTCGGATGCATTCAAATAAGATTGCCTTTTTTCTTTTATAGCTGCTTCGCGAAGTGTATACGAGATATCTAAACCAGAATCTCGCATATTGAGTCCTTGATTCAAACCTTGTGCACCACAACCTACTATTACGATTTTCTTTCCTTTTAAAGCGGATACACCGTCAGAGAACTCACTAGATTCCATAAATCTACATTTTCCCAATTGGGTCAATTGATCTCTTAGCGAAAGCGTATTAAAATAATTTGTCATTTAAATAAGTGTTTTAATGCTATTTCCCATAAGCAGGAAATATGTTGATTGTAATATTGATTTTTAACTATTCGTTTTAATAACCCTATGGCGCCATCGTCCTTCGGCGTAACCTAGGAGTATATTTCATTAATTCGGTTGAAATTCTTCAAGTATTGCTGAAATATTCATTTCTTCTTTTGACACTGAAATACGTCCAGATCGAACAAATTGCATGATCCCATAAGGTTTTAATTGATCGTACATTTCGTCAATTTCATTTCGTCTTCCAGACTTCGCCAAGACGAAAAAATCACGGGATACAGTAACAATTTGCGAATTACTCTCTTTAATAATATTTTGAATTTGTCTTTCGTCAAACAATAAGCTAGATGCTATTTTAAATAGTGCTGATTCTTGATAAATTGTCTCATCATCGGTATGATAAAACGCTTTTATAACCTCAACTTGCTTCTCGATCTGGCCAACAATATTATGCACCCATTTTTCAGTAGTATTCACAACTATAGTAAATTTTGATACTTCATCAATTTCTGATTTAGAAACATTTAAGCTCTCTATATTGATGTGTCTCTTTAAAAATATTCCTGATATTCTATTTAGTAGTCCCACATTATTTTCGGAATATACCGATATGGTAAACCATTGCTTTTCCATGATGTCTATTTTATTCTAACTGCTACAATTATTCCTGTTGACCAATTCATTTTGGTCAAATTAAAATCAACTCTTTCTTCTAAGTACGAAACCAATTTACGTACATGTCTATGATGTCCTTCTGGCCAATTGGACTGGGGACTCATATCATCAATAACATAAAATCCACCAAGTTCAATGAGGTCTAATACTTCATCAATTTCACTGTATTTTCCCGGCCAAGCATCGGCGAAAATCAAATTAAATTTCGTGCCTTTATAATTTTTAATCCATGTGGCTGCGTCTTCACATAAGATTTCAATCCGCTGGTCATTTCCAAAATATTCTTCAGCAATATCAATTAACTCTTGATTAGTATCTAAAGTAATTAATCTAGAACCCGTATCCATTCCATCAATCATCCAAGACAACGACAATCCAATTCCTGTACCAAGTTCTAAAAATCGACCATTAGGCTTACTCGAAATCAAAGTTTTTAATAACGTACCCATATGTACATCCGACGGCATTGTAAAACCGATTTCTTCTGATTTGCGTTCTAGTGTTGCAAAAACAGCTGGCCTGTCTTGTATATCTAAATCATTCATTTTTTATTTCAATCTAATATCAGAAACAGAAGCGCCAGAGGGAATCATTGGAAAAACGTTATCTTCTTTTTCCACTTTAACTTCTAAGAAATACGGCTTATCTGAGGCTATCATTTCTTGTACGGTTGCCTTTAAATCTTTGCGCTCTGAAATACGTTTCGATTCGATATGATACCCTTCGGCAATTTTTACAAAATCAGGATTTACCATTACGGTCGAAGCATAGCGCTTATCAAAAAATAGTTCTTGCCATTGCCGCACCATACCCAAATGATCATTATTCAACACCACGATTTTTACAGGGATTTGGTGCTGAAAAATAACTCCTAATTCTTGTATGGTCATTTGAAAACCTCCATCGCCTATGATTGCTACCACTTCGCGATCCATTGCACCTTGTTTTGCTCCAATCGCTGCAGGAAGTGCAAAGCCCATAGTTCCTAGTCCACCGGAGGTAATGTTACTTTTGGATTGTTCGAATTTAGCATAGCGACAAGCAATCATTTGATGCTGCCCCACGTCGGTTACGATTACCGCTTTATTTTTTGAAGCAATATTGATTTCCTCAATAACTTCTCCCATGGTAAGTCCATCTTTAGTAGGGCGAATATCATTATTGATAACTTCATCAAATTCTATTTGATGTTTTTTCTTAAACTCTGAATGCCAGTTTTCATGATTATTTTCATGTAGCAAAGGCAACAATAATTCTAACGTTTCTTTACAATTTCCTAATACCGCAACATCCGCATTAACGTTCTTATTAATTTCTGCGGCATCTATTTCAAAATGAAGCACCTTTGCTTGTTTCGCATAAGTTTCTAAATTACCCGTTACGCGATCATCGAAGCGCATACCAATGGCAATTAAAACATCACATTCATTGGTCAACATGTTTGGGCCATAATTACCATGCATACCAACCATACCTACATTTAACGGATGACTTGTGGGTACGGCAGATTCACCCATAATGGTCCAAGCGGCAGGGATACCCCCTTTTTCAATCACCGCTTTCAAAGCTTCTTCTGCTTCCCCTAAAATAACGCCTTGCCCCCATACTATAAAAGGTTTCTTAGCTTGATTTATCAAATTAGCAGCTGCCTCAATAGCACCCATATTTGGTTTTGGAGTTGGCACATAACTACGTACTCCTTTGCATTTCTTATAGGAAAAATCAAATTCTTCGAACTGCGCATTTTTAGTAATATCTATTAAAACAGGGCCTGGGCGGCCAGATTTTGCAATGTAAAATGCTTTTGCTATTACTTCTGGTATCTCAGAAGCTTTGGTAATCTGATAGCTCCATTTTGTCACTGGGTTAGAAATTCCGATAATATCGGTCTCTTGAAAAGCATCAGAACCCAAAAGATGTCTTGGAACTTGCCCTGTAATACAAACCATTGGTGTGGAATCAATCTGTGCATCGGCAATACCCGTCACTAAATTCGTTGCTCCTGGTCCTGAAGTCGCGATAGCAACTCCAACACGACCAGATACGCGAGCATACCCTTGTGCAGCATGTGTTGCACCTTGTTCATGGCGTGTTAGTACATGTGTTAACTTGTCTTGAAATTTATAAAACTCATCGTATACTGGCATAATAGCCCCGCCGGGATATCCATAAACTAAATCTACATCCTCGGCTAATAGGCAATGAACAATTGCCTCTGCCCCACTTATCTTCATCTTTGTATTTATTTTCGTCTTGGTCTTTTTTTCTTCTATTGTTTCCATATTAAAACACTATTTCGGGCGTCAAATTCATACTTACCCTTGATACTAAGTACTAATACATTAACTAAAACTCGTCTGTCACACAACCTTGTGAAGCTGACGAAACTGTTTTAGCATATTTATATAAACTTCCTTTGCGGACTTTTAAGGCTGGTTGTTTCCATTTTGACCGTCGCTCTTCCAATTCATCATTAGACAAAGCCACTGAAATACTATTACTTTCAGCATCAATTGTAATTATATCACCATCTTGTAATAGGCCAATAGCCCCTCCTTCTTGAGCTTCAGGACATACATGACCAACAACGAAACCATGTGTACCCCCTGAGAAACGACCATCTGTTATCAATGCGACATCTTTACCTAAACCAGCTCCCATAATAGCAGCGGTTGGTTTTAACATCTCTGGCATACCGGGTCCTCCTTTCGGGCCTTCATACCGAATAACGACAACATCACCTTTCTTTACCTCTCCTTTACCAATTCCAGCATTTGCCAAAAATTCATCGTCATAAACCTTCGCTGGTCCTGAAAAGTGCAAACCTTCTTTTCCAGTAATTTTTGCTACAGCGCCAGCCTCAGCAAGGTTACCATATAATATTCTTAAGTGGCCAGTTTCTTTGATTGGCGCATCTAAAGGTTTAATCACTTTCTGTCCGTCTAATAAACTAGGAACTTCCGCCAAATTCTCGGCAATAGTTTTGCCTGTCACAGTCATACAATCCCCGTGTAACATATCATTATCGAGCATAAATTTCATAACAGCTGGCACACCACCAACGCGATGTACATCTTCCATCAAAAATTTCCCACTAGGTTTTAAATCAGCTAAAAAGGGTGTCGTATCACTTATTTTTTGAAAATCGTCGAGTGTAAATGTTATTTCTGCTGCTTTTGCTATTGCTAAAAAATGTAGTACGGCATTTGTAGAACCTCCTAAAAGGGTTAGTAATCGAACTGCATTTTCTAACGACTTTCTATTTATTATATCACTTGGCTTGATATCTTTTTCCAACAACTTACGCAGCGCCTTACCAGAAGCAATGGCATCATTTTGTTTTGCTTTACCGATGGCAGGGTTCGAAGAGTTATAAGGCATGGCCATACCCAAAGCTTCTATTGCCGATGCCATAGTATTGGCAGTATACATACCCCCACAGGCACCAGCACCTGGACAGGCATTTTGAATAACCCCTTTATAATCAGATTCATTCATCGTACCAGCAACTTTCTCTCCCCAAGCTTCAAAAGCAGAAACAACGTCTAACTTCTTATCTTTAAAGCAACCAGAAGCGATTGTACCCCCATATACCAGAACCGACGGACGATTTAGGCGTATCATAGCCATTAGTGCTCCCGGCATATTCTTATCACAACCCACGACGGTAACCAAACCATCATAATTCATAGCCTGTACAACAGTTTCCATAGAATCTGCTATTATATCTCGTGATGGTAAGGAATAGCGCATACCATATGTGCCCATCGAAATTCCGTCACTAACACCGATAGTATTAAAAATTAGTCCGACGTTACCACTTTCATTTACCCCTTTTTTAACCTCTAAGGCTAGGTCATTAAGATGCATATTACATGGATTTCCTTCGTAACCAGTACTACCAATTCCGATCAAAGGTTTTTCTAAATCTTCTTCGGTAAGACCAATAGCATATAACATAGCTTGCGCTGCGGGCTGGGTTGGGTCTTGTGTTACATTTTTACTGTGTTTGTTCAGTTCCATATTGACGATAATCGGGTTATCAAATTTGATTTAGCATTCCTTATAAACAAATATAAAAGTTTCATTTTCCCTGTTTATTTAACAAACAGGACAGCAACAAATTCACTTTAAACATATTTCCTTTAATCATTTGACTATCAATGCAATAAACAAGTATTTTTACCATATTCATTGGTGGCACACTATAGCTCGTTCTTCTTCTTTACGCCAAATGCCTTACTTATTTAGGCAATAAAAAAAAGCCTGTGTCAATTGCAACTGACACAGGCTTTCTTAATCAACGAAAATCTATATCACCCCGTGAATGGGATAATTAAAATGACATTGACTAAAATATTATTACTTCTCATTATGGGATCAAAACTAAATAAAAAAAATCTACAACCACTAATGATTGTAGATTTTTTTAAAATAATTTATAAATGTTTGGCTACTGGACTAATATTTGTTTGCTATCAGACCAATTAGAACCTTGAGCTCTCAAAATATATTTACCGGATGGAATATGATTAATATCTACATAAATAGTAGCTTTTCCATTCTCTATTTTGAACATTCTAGGTGCTGCTATGATTCTACCTGTAACATCGTATAACATAACACCAACATCTTCTTTACGTTGAATATAATCTACAGAACCTTTCAAGGAAATTGATTTAATATCACTTTCTGTATTTTGATCATTAATGTCAAACGTTACAGTTACCGTACCTCCTGATCTAACAGGAACTGGATAAACTGACATCATTGAAGGAGTCGGTCTCTTTAATTCAGTATAACAAGATCCTTCAGTGATTGTAATTGAATCGATAGCTTCGCAGTCAAGACAGTTTACAACTTTTATTTCATACGTACCTGGTTTATTGACTTTAATAGTTTTCGAATTTGAATCACTAATAATATTGCCATCTTCAGTTGTCCATTCGTACAAAATATTATCTTCAACACATTCCTCTAATGCTAAGTTAATGTCACCATCCGTATAAAAGCCATCACCTCCATCAACGTAGAACCAACCAGAAGCTCCAAATCCGGTTCTTACAGCATCAGCTCCAACGCCCATTTGAAACGCAGCTCCTTTTACAGAAAGATTGAACACACCATGATCTCTCGATGAAATTGTTCCTGTCCACGTTGTCCAATACTCCCAATCAGCACTATCATAATCTTGACAGGAATTCGCCTTAGGACTTCCTACTGGAGCTATATTAGTATACCCAGTTAACATTGCATTCACTTCAATAATATCTTTACCGTTTGTCGCGGTAGCCTTATATTTTAGTGAATTATCGGCTAACCTTTCAAATTTTTGTTCGGAAGCAACAAACTTGAAGTTTTCAACACTTCCTGTAGACACTAAATACACTTCAAAGTTACCTGTTGGACCGTAGCAACGATCTTGTGTCTTAATAGGATACGTACATCCACCAGGACAATCAGCCGTATTCTCGAGAATGTCAGCCGTTAGTTCTATGACCTCATCTTCACAAATTTCAGCAGTATCACCGGCATCTACTTGTATATTACATATCTCAGTTAATCCACCGTCTATACTAAGATCATCAGCATCTGTTATTTCAAAACATGATGTTCGTCCGTTTTCATCGGCATTAGAATCTAAAGTGGTATTACCAGCATTGGTTGTTGTAAATTCCAATCCTTCGGGTAGGTCTCCAAATACCACGTAGTATTCACCAGAGTTAGGACAAACTTCAAAGTTATATGCACCAGATTCACCATTACTGTTAGTAGTCGTTATCGTAGATGTTACTTCAGAACCATCACAGGTGTATAAAGTAACTTTAACGTCATTAAGACCTGTATTACCATCATCTTGAAGTCCGTTTCTGTTTTCATCTAGCCAAACAAAATCACCTATATTAACTTTCGAATCTACATTAACCATAACCTCATCGTTGGCTGTACAACCTTCCTCTGAAGATACCGTTACCGTATAGGTGGTTTTTGTATTTGGAGATACTTTAATCGATGCAGTTGTTTCACCAGTACTCCATAGGTAATTTGTACCGCCTGTTGCAGTTAGCATTACTTCTTCACCATCACAAATTGTGACATCATCACCTGCGTTGGCTATTGGCGCTGCATTTCGTACTACTTTAATAGGATTCGAAAGCGCAAAACATCCTTCTAAGTCATTTGCATTGTTACCAACGGCTGCACCTTGAAGTCCGTCTTCAAAAGCTAAATACCATACCAAACAAGTACCTGCTCCAGCTCCATCAAAATCAACACCTTTTACAGCATCTAAAGTTCCTGGAAGACCAAGAATGTTTCCTGCCTCATCAGTTATTACAAACGTGCTGTTGGCACCCATCGTATTTCCTGAAACTGCAATCATATTATCTGTTAAGAAATCAGATTCACCATCAATACAAAAATCTGCTCCTCCTTCTAGTACGTATGCCTTTGTGGCTGTTCGCACAACACTTATTGGATTCGAAAGCGCAAAACATCCTTCTAAATCATTTGCATTGTTACCAACGCCTGCACCTTGAAGTCCATCTTCAAAAGCTAAATGCCATACCAAACAAGTACCTGCTCCAGCTCCATCAAAATCAACACCTTTTACAGCATCTAAAGTTCCTGGAAGACCAAGAATATTTCCTGCCTCATCAGTTATAACAAATGTGCTGTTGGCACCCATCGTATTTCCTGAAACTGCAATCATACTATCTGTTAAGAAATCAGATTCACCATCAATACAAAAATCTGCTCCTCCGTCTAGTACATAGGCTTTCGGTTCGTTAACAACCACATTCACTACGTCCTCCGCCATACAGCCTTTACAATCTTTTACTTCAACAGTATAGCTTCCTGATTCAGTAACAGTAATAGATTTTGTCGTTTCACCTGTTGACCATAAATATGTTACTTCTTGGTTAGGATTCTCAATTGTCATCGGCTCAAGATTACCGAACCACTCTGTACATTCACCAAAAGCACCACCAGTCCAAGCTCCTAAACCGAATTGATTGGAATCAAAGCCCGCACCATTTGCTAATATGTAATGTGAATTAAATCGTGTACCAACAGATTGCGCAACACCATCAACAGTTATAGCTCCAATAAAAGAACGGTAATACGTTTCTGGGCCAGATATACCATCTACATAACAGGATGCATCCCACGTTTTACCCGAATTCTCTTTATCAGATAATTTAATATCTACGGTTGCAACTCGTCCATTTTGGTCAATTACACTACCACTAATGATAGCCGTATTATTTTCGTATTCATTAAGTACTAAATCAGCACCAGCCCTCCATATATAATCAATCCCATTACAATTACCTCCTTTTTGAAAAATTACACCGGGATCTGCTGTAAAACAACCTGCTTCTGTATTTGAATTTTTAATCTTATAAGACGCAATTATTTTTGAACAAGCTGCTTCGTTATGTGCATTAGCTGTCAAAACTACTTCTTCGCCTACACAAACTTCTTGATCTTCACCAGCATCTACGGTTAAATCACATTCTTCTTCACATGAAGTAAATACTTTTAAATCGTCTAAATCCCATGCAGACACAGCAGCACCATTTCCTATGGGAGCATAACTATATAACTCAAAAGTAAATGTGCTTGAAGTACCAGCGGTCACCATAAAATCAACATTATGATTGAAATTAAATTCTGAAGTGTACCAAGTCTGTGTTGTCTTTAAATCAGAAATTCTATATATTTCTGAACCATCTTTTAATACTCGAATTCCGAATTTAGTAGGATAATTATTCGGCCCTGTAGTCGGTGTATACCCGGTATTACTCCACTTATAATTATGAGGAGCTAATTGTTTAAATGAAATACCATTTAGTCTACTTGCTTTTCCATTATCAGCACTTAATTGCACATCAACGCGAATAGCCAATGCGTGATTGGCTGTGTAGTGTTGGTCTTTACTCGATTGAAAGCAGGCAGCATCTCCTGCATTACCATGCTCATCATCAGTACATGAATGCTTGCCATCATGTCTATAAATTTGACCTCCTGTAACATTAGCACAAGAGTTACCTATGGCAGCTGTAAATTCTGAATAATCCCATGGTGAATTATCTCCTGAAAAAGAGGCACACTCGTTAAAATCATAAGAAAGTGCTTCTTCTTCATGAGTGAACAATATATTATCTCCGTTTTCAGGTTTGCTTTGAAAAGCGATCAAATGTGACATTCCACTGAAATAAAGTAGAATAATAAATAAGGCCTTCCCAATTCCACCTATCGGATTGGATTTACCAAATTTGAGGTTTGACATAAAAAGTAATTTTGTTATCATACTGTACTATTTAATATTTAGTATATTTTAATTAAGATTGTGAAATGGTGCTAAGCATAGATATTTATATGCTTATGCAGGTTATCTCATTACTCGGTAAAAGTTATTTTGTATTGAAAAGATTGATAAGGCTCAAAATATTCGTGTCGCCTTTACGAATTTGGGTTTGCTTTCTGTAGTAATTCATCAATAGCATATTTGTAGGTTAATGTGCGTCAAATGTAATTTAGAAGAATAAAGGATAAGGTTAGATTTTGGTTTAATCGATAAGCCAAGTGAAATGTTCCGTAAACAGCAGCTATACCAACCACTTACCGAATCAAAAATCAGATAAAATACACTTCCTTAAAAAAAACAGAGTCAACAATTAATAGAAAATCTGTAAAATCAAGTGCTCTCGAAACGAGCCATTTACATTTTACTGTATGTTGAATTTTGATTAATATATTGAACTAACATTCCCTATTTGATTGACAACGTTAACTAGAACAATAATTTTTAATTGGATACAATGAGGTACTCTTACTTCAAGAATTTTCGAGGTCTAGAAAAAATCAAATAAGTCTAAATGATATAGCGTCCTTAAACTTTTTCTGAGCTAATAGGGCTATGGCTTGATTTGAAAGTTGTAGTATTCTAGGATACCCCCCAGTAGTTTGCCCATCCTTCATCAAAACAATTAATTTACCTGCACTAGTCAATTGAACGGTGCCAGGCAAGGTTGCCGAGGTTAACATACTTATTGCATGGCCCGCTATTTTTTCTTCAATTTGATACGCCATGCGATTATATTCTTTCGCAATTGAAAAATCAGCACTAAACAATTGTTCTAGTTGCTTATCATTTAATTGTTCAAATTCAGGCCCTCGAAAAACTTCTAAAACATTTTTTCTCCCCTTAGCGGCGGTATCATGCCATTCTAGAACTTTAGGAATGAACTTTTCGCAGGTGAGATACATTAATTCATCTCCTTTGTTTATTTTTTTTTGTTTCGTAATAGGATAAAAATAAGAGCGGCTATTTAAAATTACGGGAGTTCGAAACCCGTCTTTAATCGCCAAATAATTACGAAATCCAGACTTCAGCTTGCCGTAAGACAATATATCTCCTTTAAGAATTTTATGAACTTTAAAAGGTGCAATTGCATGTTCATTAAGAGCGACGTGCATATCAGCACCTCCAAAACAAATATAAGTAGGTGAGGTAAATTCAACAGTTGGCCCCGTCATGGTAATCTCTAAAACGGCAGCATTTGTTTCATTTTCTAGTAAGCCATTTACTATACTCGCTGTATGCGCATCCATCACACCCGACACAGGCACGCCTTTATCTAAAAAGCCCAAGCGACCCATGTCTTGTATAGTGCTAAAAAAACCAGGTCCTATTATTTTAAGCATCCCAAATTTGCTTTTCAAGTTTATAGATTCCTACTTCAGCTTCAATTTTCAACAAATCGTATTTTGCTTTTTCAATAGGATAAAATTGCACTTTATCTCCGATAGATACGAAACAAGGGTTTTCTCGACTTACATCGAAAATAGAAATCGGACAATTACCAATAATATTCCACCCACCCGGTGATTCTTGAGGGTATATACCCGTTTGCTTAGCGGCCAAGCCTACAGCCCCTTTATTCACTTTAAGGCGTGGCACGGGTTTCCTGGGAACTTCTAAAGCTTCTGGCAACCCACCTAAATACATGAATCCAGGTAAAAAACCAATGCCATATACCGTGAAAATGTTGTTGGTATGTAACGCTATAATTTCAGAAACCGATTTTCCTAATTTTTCAGAAACGGCAACTAAATCAATGCCAAACAAAGGGTCGTAACAAACAGGCAAACGCCATACATGTTTTTGTATTTGAGGCATTTCTCCTGATTGGGCATACCACTTCTCTAAGTTGATTTTGAATAGGTCGAAATCAATATCAGCTTTATTATGAATTAGCGTCAGTGAATTGTAGGCCGTAACAAATTCCCAGTCTTTAGCGGGTAAACAGTCATTTTTTAGATAATGGGTATATCGTAAAACATCATCTAAAATAGATTCTTCCACCTGACGAGGCCATTCAAGTAAGATAGCTCGAAAACCATATTGTTTTATACTTACTGCGTACTTAGTCATGATCTATTTGTACATTATGTAGCGGCAATTCTTTATTAAGGTAGGTCAATATTTCATATGCCGAAGGGGTATCTCCATGAATGCAATAGGTATCCGCAATTAGGTCAATCATATCATTTTTAATGGTTTTAACCTTTTTTTCATTGACTATATTAAGAAGGTGTACGAGCACCTCAGGCGGGTTAACTAAAAGTGCATTCGGTAAATTACGAGCGACTAACGATAAATCGCGGTTATAATTTCGATCACCAAAGGCTTCACGTTTAACCTTAAAACCTTGTTGTTTCGCTAATTCTTCAATTTCGGATTTATAAGGTACATATAATAAAACTTTCGCTTTATAACCACTTATAGCATTTAAATAAACTTTTGCGACGACAGCATCTTTTGCAATATCATTATATAATGCACCGTGTGCTTTTATATGATGCAAACGAACGCTTTCTTTTTTTGCGATGGATGTTATTACTTGAAGTTGTTTTTGAATACTAGCCTCGAGTTTTTGTTGCGTCATTGACATGCTCAGCCTACCAAAGTTTTTGCGGTCAGGATACGAAGGATGGGCTCCTACTCTAACCCTGTACTTTTTAGCCAATCGAATTACTTTTGCCATTGTCATTTCATTACCCGCATGACCTCCGCAAGCAATATTACATGATGAAATTAAAGGAAGTAATTGCGCTTCATTATCAATACCCTCGCCAACGTCGCAATTAATATCAATGCTATACATAGTTCTAGAATAAGCCGATAACCTTAAAGATACTCTTCAGGCCTAGAATTATAGCCAAGATTATAAAAATACTGCCAATTAAATTTTGAAAAGGCGTGTTTTTGTATTTCCCCATTACGGCTACTTTATTCACAACCCAAAGTAAAAAGACAGCTATACACGGTAATAATATACCATTTGCTATTTGAGCAAACTTGATCACCTGAATAGGTTTAATATCAAAAGACATAAAGAAAACGCCAAGAGCCAAAATAATAAACCAAACCAATTTGAATTTAAAATGTTTTAATCCAACGTTCCAACCAAGACAACTATTTACAACATAAGCTGCGGCAAGTGGCGCGGTAATAGCTGAAGTTACTCCAGCTGCAAAAAGTCCGATTCCCATAAAATATTTTGCTGTTTGACCATATAAGGGCTCCAAGCCTTTTGCCAAATCAAGAACAGAACTAATGTCATTCTCCTTAATGGTAGTTGCCGCTATGATAATCGCCATAGACACTAACCCTCCTAGAGCAATCGAAATATAGGTATCAGATTTAGCAGTTTGTAAGTCATCAACAGAATTCCACTTTTCTCGAACCAAAGAAGCATGCAAAAACAAATTATAAGGTACTACTGTTGTGCCCACTAAAGCAATAATCGTTAAAATACTTTCTGTTGGGACAGAAGGTATAACGAGGCCTTTAATTATTTCTAAAACATTTGGCTTTGTAATTATGGCCGTCACAAGAAACGACAAGCTCATTATTAATACCAAAGAAACTAATACCCGCTCTATGGTTTTATAATTTCCTATATATAATAACGAAAAAGCACATAGACCAACGATCAAAGGGTAGTACGAACTATATGTACTACCAAATAAAGCCTCGAGACCCAAAGTGGCACCGCCAATATTACCAGCTTCGTATGCGGCATTGCCTATTACGATTGCTCCTAGAATAATACCAACAACAAGGTATTTAATTAGCGGCGTTTTTAATTCTTGTTTAATAACATCAGCCAGACCTTTTTGTGTTATAATTCCTAATCGGGCTGCCATTTCTTGTAATACTATGGTGGCTAATACTGAAAGTAGCATTGCCCATAACAGCGCATATCCAAACTGCACTCCTGCCAAAGTACAAGCGGTAACAGTACCGGGCCCTATAAATGCCGCAGCTACTAAAACTCCTGGGCCAATTTTTTTAAACATGTTTAAAATTGGGATTTATTTCAGTAAATATAGTCCGTTCAAATGAATATAAGCTGTATTATTTTTTCAAAAACTCCAGGCTCATTTTAACAAATTTTGTGCAGTTCGTCTAAAAAAATGCAGTTCGTCTAAAAGTAGTATGCCATACATCGAGATTATATAATAATTCAAAAAGGGCTTGGTTATACTAATCCCAAATCTAATTTAACCTACTTAAATGACCTGTTTAGAATGTAACATACAACTCGGATATACTGACCATAAGCATTCGATGGATTCTCTCGGACTTGAACTTTGCGATCAACATAGATCACGAATGGAAAAGCTCATTGAGCAAAATGGTACTCCCATTGAGGCTATACAGTTATACTACGGATTAAAAGCCGCAGGGGTTAGTGCTATGTTGGAATGGTGGGACGGCAAAAAGTCAGTAGATATTGCTATTTCGCGTGTAAAACTAAATATAGAGATTGATTGTGAGTATCACATGATGACCCATGATCAAGCTATCAATGACTTAGAAGAGGCTATGCACTCTTTCAAGAATGGGTTTACCACCATACGCATTCCTCATGTGCTTATTAAGCATTATCTAAAGGAAACAGTACTTAATATTATTGGCATTATGGAAGGCCTACGTGCTAATATAAAAGCCATATAATTAAAATAAAGCTATGTCGATATATAAAAAGATCTTAAAATTACCGCTGCGCATTTCATTGGCCGTTTTACTATCAGGAATATTGGCAAAAATGTTAGAATGGCCCTATGCCAATGAAATAATTCTATATAGCTTTTCAACCATTGGCGTTCTATATGTCATTCGATTTTTCAATAAACGCGAAAAGCAGTTTGTCGACTATACCAAGCTCGTACTCGTATCATTTTGGTCGATATATGGAATTTTCACGATACTCAAATTACCGTACACACTTTTCTTCTTAATCATAATGGCAATAACTTTTGTACTCTGGTTTGTTTTAGAAGGAACTGCCTATTTTCTTGATGAAGATCGCCGAGCCAAAAATAGCGTCGCTCAAATATTATGGAATTTTGCCCTAGTTATTGGAACGCTAGGGGTAATTTCAGGATGCCTTCTACGAATTTTGAATTGGGATTATGCGGTTCATTTGTTATCATTAGGAATAACTATTATTGCCGCGTACATTTTAAAAGATGTATTTGTTCCCGAATCATCTAAAATTGATGAACATAACAACGAAGAATTTCAATTATAAGTTAATTCATCACACTACTACGACAAGCAACGTAACTATTCGATGTTGCAAAACATAACTGTTTGCCTAGCCTTTTTAGTCCCTCTATCTTTATCATCAATCATGTCAAGACATTTTCAGAATGCATAAATCATTCATTGTTCTCTTATTTTCTTTATTCCTGGCATCACATTTTGTGGTTTCACAAGAAATTACTCCAATGAAACGAGTAATACATGCTCATGATTTGGCAATGGATAAGATGCCTACTATAGTACATCTGGTCTCTCAACTACAGCCTAAAGCCGATACTACCGAAACTGGTCAATTACATGTAGCTGCTATTAAAGAATTAAAAGCTAGTAATAAAGCGATGATGCTTTGGATGCAAAATTTTGGAGAACGTTTCACTGCTGATGAAATGCTGAAAGATAGTCCCCTGTCTGAAAAAAAGCAACAATGGCTTGTTGAGGAGCGAAAAAAAATTAAAGCGCTAAACAAGAAAATCGACGCTAGTATTTCTAAGGCTAATAAATTGTTACTTAAGTAAATTTTTACCTTTCCATTAGTTTTACATTTCGAACGTACTTACCACCGGCTTCAAATTCCTTCATATAATTTGTATCTTCTCACTTGAAAATACAAATACTATGAATACTATTGATCGTCGTAAATGGTTAAAAACTATAGGTTTATCAAGTGGCTTTGCCTTTGTTGGTGGCTTAGAAATGTTGGCCCGAGAAATGCCGCAACCATCACATGCGCCTAAAGGCCTAATCAAACTTAGTTCAAACGAAAATCCGTACGGTCCCTCAAAAAAAGTTCGTGAAGCTTTTGCAAATAGCTTTGATATAGCTTGTAGGTATCCTTTTGGTGTTTTAGGTGAGTTAACACAAATGATTGCCAAAAAGGAAGGGGTGACAAAAGATCATATAGTTATTTCAGGGGGATCTGGAGAAGGTCTATGTGCTGCTGGACTCACCTACGGAAGTGGAGGTAGTGAAATTATTGCTGCTGACCCCACTTTTCAACAATTATTACGTTATGCCGAAAATTTTGGCGCTTACATACATCGAGTTCGGGTTAACAAAGAAATGAATCACGATTTAGAGGCAATGGCTGATCGTGTAAACAATAAAACTGGGTTAATTTATATATGCAATCCAAATAATCCTACAGGTACTATTCTTGACAAAAATAAGCTGCGTAGTTTTATTACATCTGTTGATCATAAAGCAATAGTATTTAACGATGAGGCTTACTATGATTTTATTACCGAACCCGACTATCCGTCCATGGTAGAACTAGTAAAAGAGGGTCGCAATGTCATCGTCTCTAGAACATTTTCTAAAGTATATGGCATGGCCGGTATTCGAATTGGTTATATGGTTGCTAGACCCGATATTGCCAAACGTTTGAAAAAAAGTATCATGGCCAATACTAATATTCTTGCTATTCAAGGTGCTAAGGCAGCACTTCTAGATGATGATTTTTATAAATTCAGCCTTCTTAAGAATGTTGAAGGAAAAAATATTATTTATGACGCCTTAGATCGCCTCGGACTTGAATACCTAAAATCACACACTAATTTCGTTTTCTTCAAATCTGGTCGTCATATTGATACGCTTATTAGTGCTATGAAAAAGGAAAATGTGCAAATTGGAAGACCCTTTCCTCCCTTTTTTGATTGGGCACGAATCAGTACTGGAAAAATTGAGGATATCTTGCATTTTACTAAAGCCCTTAAAAAAACACTTGGGTAATAATACTAATTCACATTAATCCGCAGCTTACTACCTTACAATATGAAACAGTGTTTATCGTTTGATACCTAAGCAGCTAGCAGCCAGACCATAGCTGAATAACCAGAAATAATGAAATATCTCATCATTCTTATTAGCATAACCTTCGTGTTACAGGCATCAGTTTTGAACGCTTCTGGCTTAAAAACTTATGATAGTAACTATCAAACCTATCTAAAATCGAAAATTGAAATAACTTATCCGAAAACAACAACAGTTTGGACCGCCCCTGGCAAAGTAAAATTAGAGTGGACAACCAAGAATATATCAGATAAAAAAACGATAAAATTTTACCTCTCTAAAAACGATATGGTAGTTCAAGAACTCGGTATTTTCAGCAATACTAAATTCATTGATAATATTACGCTTGATAGGGGTTTAGAATCTGGTGACAACTACCGCGTCATTGGTATTGAGCTTTTTCCTGATGACAAATTTAATGTGGCTAAATATGCCACTCCATTTTTCACTATTAAAAAAGCCCCTCGCATTGCAAAGCCCATTACTCTTGAAAAATCAGAGCCCGCAGCGAAAAGAACAAATTTTGATGGTAGAAATATTAATTATGTCGATGAGTTAACCGTTGCTAGTTCTAAAATTCGTGTCAGCCTATGGGATCACGGTCGCAAAGATGGAGACATTGTTTCTATTTATCTTAACGGCGTAGCCATCGTTTCAAAATACCATCTCGAATATCAAAAAAAGGTTTTTGACATTTCACTTGATACTACAAAGCCCAATGATCTTTTTCTTTACGCTCACAATTTAGGAAAGTTTCCACCAAATACGGTATCCATTGAAATTACTGATGGTCAGATTGCCGAAAATATTGTTTTGAACTCTGACTTGAAGAGTTGTGAAGCGGTGCTGATAAATGTAAGCAAGTAAATTCGTCAAACAATACTTTTCCAAAAGGCCTTATTCTTAGCAAAATCAATATTTCTATAAATTCAGCTGTAATACAAACTAGATAAACAGTTCGTTTTCAAGGATATAATGTAATTCCTCTTTTTCATTTCACGGACAAAAAAACACTCTTCAACGGTTTTTATACCGCAAATCGAGTATTCGGTTCGTTCCTCGAATCAGAACTTTAATCATCTTCATCTACCCGTTTTATTATTAAACCCATGTTTATGGATAATAAAACTACTTTTAGTGATTATTTGGTTTACGGCTATTGTGCTTTATGTTTTATTTGGTCATTGTACCTCTTGTTTATTGCTGAGGTATAGCTACGATAATACTTTAAAGAACTGAGTTTTAAAAGCTAAGAGGCATTGACTGTGCCCTCTTAGCTTTTTTGGTTCCATTTAGGCATTCTAGAACAAATTGTGGCGTCGGTTGTTTCTTTTTCTTGGCATAATGAAAGCCATGAAATTAGTACATTCATTTTTGCATTAATTGGATAACTTGTTATTTTTACGTAACTTAGAGTGATTAAGGTCCCCAATAGTGTTTAATTTATTATTTCATTATGGAGAAAGAAGCCGCTAATCTTTCGTTACTCCCCCAAAATGCATTGATAAAAACTGGACATGTTGATCATGCTAACTGGAATTACAAGCCTGTGCTTGGAACAATTTCAGCTTCTCGTTTTAGACTTATTAAAAAACTACTTACTGAAAAACATGTCAATCGCCTATTAGAAATTGGATATGGTAGTGGGGTGTTTTTGCCAGAGCTCAAAAGGCATGCTACTGATTTATTTGGTATCGATATTCATAATAAGGCCAAAGAAGTTTCTGATAAACTAGCTGCAGCTAATGTCAGCGCTGAACTTGTTTCGTCAGGCGCAGAAACGATGCCCTGGAATTCGAATTTTTTCGATATCATAGTTGCCGTAAGTGCCTTAGAATTCGTCTCTGATTTAGATGCCGTTTGCCAAGAGGTCATACGTACTTTATCAGGAGATGGTCGTTTTATAATAGTTACTCCGAGTAAATCTGCAGTACTCGATTTCGGACTCAAAATTTTAACGGGCGTTAGCGCCAAAAAAGACTTTGCAAATCGAAGAGAGCTTATTTTGCCAACATTAAAGAAGTACTTTAATGTCAAACAAAAATTGACCTATCCAGAAAAGGCGTCTTCTCTATTCACTATATACACGGCATTAGAATTGACACCGAAAAACTAAGTATTATTAAAACGTTAACCCAACCACCCCTCACGGTCTAAACTTCGATACTGTATAGCCTCGCTAATATGGTCTCCACTAATACCCGTAGTATGCTCTAAATCGGCAATCGTACGAGCTACTTTTAAGATTCGGTCATAGGCACGTGCCGAAAGATTCAAACGCTCCATAGCATTTTTAAGAAGTTGCTTTGAAACTTCGTCTAAGGCACAGAATTCTCGAATTTGCTTGGTATTCATTTGGGCGTTATAGTGTACAGTGTCCATACCAGAAAAACGCTTCGTTTGTATGCTCCTTGCAGCAGTAACTCTTTTTCGAATAACCACACTTGATTCGCCTTTACGTTCTTCACTTAGTTTTTCAAAGGGTACGGGTGTTACCTCAATATGAATATCAATACGATCTAATAAGGGACCCGATATTTTACTTAAATAACGTTGCATCTCAGCAGGTGAAGACGAAACTGGAGCATCAGGGTCATTAAAATATCCACCAGGACTGGGATTCATGCTCGCAACTAGCATAAAACTACTCGGATAGGTTACTGTAAAACGCGCTCGCGAAATAGTAACCTCTCTATCTTCAAGCGGTTGCCGAAGAACCTCTAGTGCCCCCCTTTTAAATTCAGGCAATTCATCAAGAAATAAAACGCCATTATGTGATAACGAAATTTCTCCGGGTTGCGGGTAAGAACCGCCACCCACCAAAGCCACATCACTAATGGTATGATGTGGGCTACGAAAAGGACGCTCATTCATCAAACCCGTGTTTTTAATCTTACCTACTACACTGTGAATTTTGGTCGTTTCAAGGGCTTCATGTAAGGTCATCGGTGGTAAAATTGATGGTAATCGCTTTGCCAACATCGTTTTACCAGCACCGGGCGGACCAATGAGAATGACATTATGACCACCCGCTGCTGCTATTTCCATACACCTTTTGATACTCTCTTGCCCTTTTACATCTGAAAAATCGAATTCAGGGAAATCTAAACTTTTATAGAATTCTGCACGGGTATCAATTACGATCTGTTCTAAGGGCGTGCCTTTATCAAAAAATGCAATCACTTCACTAATATTAGCGATGCCGTATACCTTTAAATTACCAACAACCGCCGCTTCTTTGGCATTTTCTAAGGGTAAAATGAACCCGTCAAAGCCTTCTTCTTGTGCTTTTATGGCAATAGGTAAAGCTCCCTTGATGGGTTGTAAGCTGCCATCTAAAGATAGCTCACCCATGATTACATACTTTTCAATGGACGCTGATTTAATTTGACCTGAGGCTGCTAAAATGCCTATAGCTAAAGTAAGATCGTAGGCAGAACCTTCTTTGCGTAAATCAGCAGGGGCTAGATTGAGTGTGATTTTTTTACCTGGTATCCGATATCCGTTATTTAATAAAGCTGCCGCAATACGATAATTACTCTCTTTGATGGCATTATCAGGTAACCCAACTAAATGATAGCCAACGCCTTTATCTACATTCACCTCACAGGTTATCGTTTGAGCTTCTACGCCGAAGACGGCGCTGCCATATACTTTTGAAAGCATGGTTCGTGTTTAAAAAACACTAAATGTAAGTAAAGATTTATATTTGGAAGTTATTTCTTACAAAATAAATTTTATTCGAGAACTCTAAAGCTAGTTTTTACAGTGACAGGGCGACCATAAATTGAAAAACCTTCGAGAACTACTTCGTATTCACCTGCAACTTCTGAGGTGTAAAAAGAAAAATCTCTTTCCTTGCCATTAAAAGTAATTGCGGGTTCCCATAATAGCTGGCTTCTATAATCAGGAATTCTAACATTCGTCTGTTCATTATGAACTTGCCGGAAGTGCTTTTTTACTGGTTTAACACTATTCATTGCATACTTCGTATACCCTTCACCCACTAACTCATCAAAGTAAGTACCATTATTCGTTTCAATGCTAACCATTCCGAAATACGTCTTACCCCCGAGACGATATTTTTCGCGCACCGTATTAATTCGTGCTACAGTGCGTGTATCAAATTCTAATATTTCATGGGGGTTAGCAATAAAAACCCCATCGATATATACTAAAGCATCGAACTCAGATTCTTCATAAGTATCATCAAAAGATCGTACTTTAAAAACTGAGACGTTGTCTCTATTTTTCTTTGTCCACACGTTAGGGATCAACTCAACAATAGTCTCATCAAGGGTCTTAAATCGAGTGTACTCCCCTAAATTTACTGTTTCTATAAAGGCACCTCCATAGGGGTCATTGGGTCTATCTAATTGAATAGTGTCTGGCTTTTTTGTAAAGAACCCGTTTTCAATTTGATTGTAAACACTTTTTGAAACAAGTGCCTGTTCCATTTTGGCATCAATATGAAAATTACCAAATTTTAAAAGATCGTAATCTAATGGAAGATCTTCCAATATTCGTATTTTATAATTTTGTCGATTCGTATCTAGTACTTGAAAAATGGCATAAGGCTCCATATAGTCTCTAGAAATATTCACGTGGAAAATTCCCGAACTATCCGTTCGAATTACTTTCAATTGAAAATCTTTACCAGGAATAGAAACGGCAATTTTCTTATTTTCTACACTGAATTCAGGGCTATTAGCTTCTAATTTTCCTTTTATCAATTCCCCATCCAATTCAGGGGCATAAAGAATTTTTTCATAAAACACAGCATTTTCTTTCCGTTGCTTTTGGTGCCATTTCATATATGATTCAGGACTATATTTAGGCAGTACACCCAAGTCATTCTTTTTTCGAACGGATATCGAGTAATTACCATACCCTGAAGCACCTCTGAAATTTCGTAGAGACAATGCTACTTTTGTCTTTTTTTGATATTCCTCAAGGTTAGCGGATAAAATAAATCGTTTATCTGCCGAAGGTTCTTCTTCAGCAGCATTAGTATTTTCATAGGCAGTATCTTTCAAAATAGTCTCTTGATTACTTTGATACGGATTGACTATAGCCAAATTTTCTTGAAAAAACAGATCTATACTTCCGTTTTTCATCCAGCGCGTATAGGCTATTAATTTATAATTTCCTGAACGTACTGACGTCGGTATAAAAAAGTCACCTTGACCTTGGCTTTTTGTTAAACGTATTTTATGGCTAAAAATCACCTCATGATCTTCACCTACCAACTCAACATAGCCAATTTTGCTTATCTCACTCGGTTGTTTGGTTTGATCATTAAGACAATAAAATTTATAAAACAAATATTCACCCGTAAGTAAAACAGTAGCATTAGCAGTCAAATAAACTTTTTCGCTAGGCAATTCTTTAAATTGATTATAAGTCGTAATTCCCTTTTGCGCATTAATCAACTGTAAAAAACTACAGACACATATTAAGATTATTAGTACTCTTTTGTTCATAGTTGAAATTTTTATTCGCATTATTCTACCCAAAAATCAGGTACTACATTACTACCAAGTACAGTGCAATCACCGCACTCTCGAGCCACAACAACATATGGCCCAGGGCAAACACCAATATTCTCGCCATTAGTTCCGACATAAGAAATCAAATCTAAATTAATACGTTCTATAAGCGATTGCGGGCAAGGGTTAGGCCCTAATGGGCCCATAAAACAAAAAGACACATGTTCTAACGGAGCAGAAAATTCTCTACAATTGCTAACATAAGGGGGCAGCGGGGTATCTGGATAAAAATCTTCATAATTAAAAAACAATCTTTTTTCCGAAACTGAAGCTACTTCAAAGAATCCCAAAACCATATTTTCATCGTTACTAGAGGATATATTTCCTTCTAAAAAACCTGGTTGTATCTCAGAAAAAACATTTTCAGAAGAAGAGAAATTTCCTAAATTTTGATAATAAGAGAATGCCTCATCAGATTGCGTAAATTGCTTCACTAAAATACTATAGCGGTGCGATAAAATGAAATCATCTCCCTGAATGAAGCGTACTGGAAAATTTTCAATATTATTTGAGCTCAATTCAACAGTACTGTTTTGAATAATATTTTGCGACCGTAGCGTATTATAACAAATTTGTTGTTCTTCGTCGCGCTCTGAAATTTCTAAGTCGTATGTTATTGTTGGCAACCCACAGGGGTCATAATTCGTTAATTTGAAGTCAATTGATCTCCATTTTGGTGCAATAATCTTATAAGTCTCTTCATACTCATACCTATAATATTGAGAATTACTCGAAGGATCTTCAGCATTCAAATAGATAGCAATGCCATCATCCCCATTGACATTTGTTTCGCGCTCCGCATATACACTAGTAATAGTCGCTCCTGATGTAAAGCTTTCAGCAGAAGATATATAATCAACACCGTCAGAAGTAGTTATTGCCAAGGTGTAATTGATATTCGGTTGAGCGGCAAATTCATCAATAGAAAAATATTGCCCTGGTTCTACTTCTTGAAATCTAATTATATTTTGAAATTCATCACTAATTTGTACTACGGCATTTCGCTCAGGTGCAGCAGTTTCTTCTTCAAATCGGAAGGTACGCGAAAGTTTTACAAGATGTCTTTTGGTTTTATTAGTTAAAGAAGCCTCAACTACCAATGCATTTTCAAAAGTTTCAGTTTCAAATTCGAAAGGTTCAACGCAACCGCCAAAAACACAAATCAACATAATTGAAATTAACTTCTTCATTCTACCCAAAATTCAGGTTTTATATTACTTCCATATACTGTACAATCACCGCAGGGCTTAAATTTTGTAAAAAAAGGACCCAAGCCTCCAATGCCACCACCATTTGCTTCTATGTCTTCTGGAGTTATTTCATTATCTGCGTGATATACATAAAGTCCTGCTCTTATTCCATCGATTAATGGAGACCCCTGGGTACCATCAGATATGCCATCACCAGTACAATGAGCTCCAGCTGGAACTAGGGGAGGGTTTTGAACCGGTTCGCAATTAACTGGGTATGGCGGAAGAGCTTCATTTCGAAAAAAGTCTGTATAATTAAAAAATATTCGCTCTTTACTAACTGAACTTACCTCAAAATAGCCCAGTACCCTTCCATTTGAGTTTGTCGATATAATATTTCCTTCAAGAAAACCGGGTTGAATAGAAGAAAAGACATCTTCAGATTCTGAAAAGCTAGCCAATCGTTCATAGTATGAATATGCCGATTGATTCAAGCTAAATTGTTTAACCAAAATACTATATCGGTGTGATATCGAAAAATTACTGCGAGAAACAAAGCGGACTTGGAAAGCCGATAAATCATTAGTTGTTTGTCGATCACTATTAGCCAAAATGATATTGGTTGATTCAGTATGGCCATAGCAAATTCTATTATTTTGAGTATTCTGCTTTATTTCTACAACCAAACCAGGAGGTACACATAATTGGTCTGCAATAATATCAAATTCGGCAGGGTTCCAAAAGGGAGCAATAATTTTATAATCTTCTTCATATTCATAACGAAGAAAAGCACTATTGTCATTACCTGCTTCTGTATCTACCAATATGGCAACCCCCTCATCACCATCATCTTGGACATTGCGTTCGGCATTGACTTTTTTAATTTGATTAGCTGTTGGTGTTTCAATTTCTTCCGAAACAAACGAAACTCCTTCAATTGTTGTAATTTTAAGTTGATACGTCTGATTTATTGCCGCCCCAAATATAGTCGTAGATCGGTAGACACCTGGTGACGCCTCTTCAAAATTATAGGTGGTATTATTTCCGCCTACAACTTGCACTATAGCGTTACGCTCGTTTATCATACTATCAAGTTCAAAAGGTCTCGCGCGAGATAAGATAATTTCTTGAATTTTAACTTCGTTAGACAACTTGGCATCAACTACTAAAACTCCTTCAAAACTTTGTGTTTCGAAATCAAAAGGATCTATACAGCTTAAAGCACAAAACCCTAAACTTAGAAATACCAATATTTTACTAATACTGCTTAACATGCTTTAATTTTCGTTATTAAAACTTAAAATTATAGGTTATTGAAGGAATAGGGATCGCAAAAATAGAACTCTTAAAGGCCTTCACCTCTCCCCCTTCCGAAACAAAAAACACAGAATAGGGGTTAGCTCTACCCAGTACATTGTATACAGATATATTCCAGAAACTATGAGCGAATTTTTTAATTTTATGATTGCCTTCAATATTTATCCCTAAATCAAGGCGGTAATAATCTGGAATACGAAATTCATTACGATTACTATAAAACACATACTCTGAATTATTATAATTATATTGACCGATAGGGTATGTTACGGGACGTCCCGTTTGATATGAGAAATTAAGAGATGCACTATAGCGTCTTGTAAATTTATAATTAGCCACCAAGCTTACATCATGGGGCTTATCGTAATTTGACGGGAAGAAATTACCCCCGTTAATACGATTTTCAGAGAATTCACTAGCGAACTTGATAAGCGACCTTGAATAGGTATAACCTAACCAGCCATTCAAACGACCTGAATTTTTACGTAGCAAAAATTCTACACCATAAGCTTTGCCTTCACCCTGTAACACTTCTTGTTCAATATTATCATTTAATAATAACTGCGCACCTGTTTTGAAGTCTAGAATATCATTTGACTTTTTGTAATACCCTTCCAAACTTAACTCATACTGATCATCAGCAAAATTTTTAAAAAAACCTAAACTAACTTGATTAGATCGTTGTGGTCTAATATTCGAATCAGATAATTTCCAAGTATCTATTGGTGATACCGTTGTAGTATTTGAAAGTGTATGTATATACTGATACATACTATTGAATCCTGCTTTTAATGAAAAATCATCTGTAAAAGAATAACGACCAGAAACTCTAAACTCTGGTCCACCATAAGTTTCAATTACTTCATTAGTATCAAATACTACGTTTTCAATCAATGTAGATTGATTTCTCGGTTGACCAGCTGCATAAACTCCTTGAGTAGATGGGCCCAATGCCATATAAAAAGAATAACGAAAACCTGCTTCTACCCCTATTTTTTCACCTAATTTGATATTATCACTAATAAAAATGCCACTTTCTAAAGCTCTGTCTTCGGCAATGGCAAACGGACTAATAATTGATTCAGAACCCAAAGGGTTTATTGAACCAGGGTTCACCTTATATAGCTTACTTGAAAGACCATAATCAAGGGTATTTGATTCATTCCACAAGTACTTTAATTTCAATTTTAATTCAGTTTCATTAATACTATAGCCTAAATTAAAATCTGTATTCGTTTGGCCATCAAATTCAATATCAAAGGCATAGCGACTATTCGTCACTATTAAATTACCGCTACTTTTATCGTTGAACTTGTGGTTCCAATTTATTGTTACCAAACGATTAGTATATCCATATAAAGAGTCAGAAGTAATACTAAATGCATCATTGCTGTAATATGCCGTTGCTTTTAATTGATTGTTTTCATTTATTTTATGCGTATAATTAGCAACGACATCATAAAAAGAGGCCGAACTATTACTCAGATTTTCATCATCTAAAGATTGTAATATCCAATCTGAATAGGCTCCTCTACCTCCTAAAACTAATGATGATTTGTCTTTGGCTATAGGAATTTCGAGCATTAAATTACTTGTAACCGGGCCAATTGAAGCTTCACCAGAAAACTCCTTCGTGTTTCCATCTTTGGTGGTTATATCAAATACTGAAGAAAGTCTGCCTCCAAACTCTGCCGGCACATTCCCTTTATAAATATCTACCCCCTTAGTTACAAACGGATTCAATGCCTGAAAAATACCAAAAAAATGAGTGGGATTATACACTACACCATCATCTAATAAAATCAAATTCTGATCTGTTTTGCCACCCCTAACATTAAGACCAGAAGCACCTTCTCCTGCATTCGTAATACCAGGTAGTGTGGTGGCTACTGATAAAATATTCCGTTCTCCTAAAACCAAAGGAATGTCTTTAGTTTCTTCAGATTCTATTGTTGTAGCTCCTGTAATTTCTTCTTCAACATTTTTAGTTCTATCAGCGGCAACTACAACCTCATCTAACTGTTCAATACTTTCATTTAATTCGAAATTCAACTCCCCTTCGTTATAGATTAGTACGCGCTTTGTTTGAGATGCCACACCTAAAGCCTTTGACTCAATAAGGTTTTCACCAGGAGGTAGCACAATCGAATAGAAACCGTTTTCATCAGTAACGGTACCAATTTTTCTGTTTTTGACAATTAAAGATAAATCTGGGATAGGCTTTCCCGTTTTTTTATTTTTCACATAACCGGATAAAGTATACCCCCGACTTTCAGCATTTATAGATTCTTTACCTATGCGAACGGTTTCTATTTTACGGGTTTGGGGTCGTTGTTCTTCAGAATAAAAAACAGGATTTAAAGTATTAGTTGTCACCTTACTTTCATCGGCATCTTCTATTTCAAGATTAGATTTATCAAAAAAACCTTTAGGCAATTGATCATAAATAATATTGTTGCTGGTTATAATGATTTTTTCATTATCGAGAATATAAAAATTAAGAATTGTGTTTTGAAAAATAGCTTCTAGAACCTCTTCTATTGCCACATCTTGATAAGTACCTGAAAACCTATAATCATCAAACCATTCTTCAATATAGTAGAACTGAAATGCCGTTTGAGATTCAATGCTATCTAACACAACTTTAATTGTTGTATCGGAGGCCGAAATTGAAACAACCGGCGAATCTTGTTGTCCCAAAATACTGCCTGAATAAAACAGCATGAGAAAACCAAAAAAACGAATTTTCATGTACGAACTAATTTAATGATTATCACCATAATCTCATTTTATAAAAATGGGATTATGTCGCGGAAGGGGACAATTTTTTTATACAATATAGGTAAAATATTTTATTAGGAGGATGTTTAATTCTCGAACATAACTATTACTACTGAAGGTAAAAAAGCAGTTCTTACATAGTATAATACGAGATAACAGCAATTCATAATCACGTTATGGCTTCAATACCAATTTAGCCCCCGCGCTATTAACTATTTCCTCTTTATTCATCATCATCTTACGAAATTTACCTTGTATAAATAACTCCGCTTGATCTTTATAATGTTTACTAAAGGGGTTTCCTGATTGTCCTGTAGGTAAAATACTCTGACTATTTTCTACGTCAGAAAAATCGATAATTCTTCTGGTTGAAGGGCCTGAACCTACTTTATAAAATCCTTCAGAATTATAGCGAAAACCTAAATTGTTAATTACTTCTCGTGAGCCATGCACGGGAAAAGGGCCGACGTTAAAAAAAGAGCGCAAAGCATCCACTTGCCCTATTGGGTGACCATGTTCTAAAGAATGTACTTTATTCCAAGTCCATTGATCGATATCTTCTCCAAAATCTTTTTGTAATGAGTTTATTGTTTTTTCAAAGGCTTTTAGAACTATATCTTCTTGTGATTCTACGACATCTTTAGTTTTTTGATCGTCCCACCAGATTGAATTCGAATTAGTGACTAAAGGTGCCATCACCCTTTTACTCATATGTGTTGTTAAAAATTCCTCAAACCGATCAAAGCCCAATTCATCTTCAAATGTGTAGCGCATTACATAATACTCCCACCGATGAAATATTGTCGGGGCAACACTTTCTAATTGATGATCTCCTTGCCAAGTATTCAAACGATCAAGCAAAGCGATGTTTTCTTCACTTAATTTTGTAACATCTAATGACTTGGCTAAGTTTTTTAAAACAGAAGGATCGACTGCGGAAGTAACGTCAGTAATCATTGCTTGAACAGCTTCTAAATCCCAATCATTTTTAGGTTCTAATAATTCTACAATACGTTTAGCTCTATTTTCAGGAAGGTAATAACCAGGATAAAGTTTGCCATCGATAGGTTCAGGCTGATTATTCGCAGAATACACGTATCTCCATGGTGGATTTACTGCCTGAGGGTTTTTAGAAAATTCAATATAGTTTTTCTCAGAGGGAAAAGCGGTTGTACTAGACTGAATAAATTTGGTATGCACACTATCTGGTATTTCGTATAATTTCGCAGAAGCCCACCATGCAACATTCCCTTTAGCATCACCATACATAATATTGAGTCCAGGAGCATGTATTTTTGGTAATGCTCTTCTCACATCTTGCATGGTACTCGCATGCGCCATATCATAAAGTGATTCAATTACTTCATTTTTATGATTAGTATACAACCACCACATTGCAATCGGGCGCTCACCAGAAATCTGATTGGCAATACCGTTTAAAACAGGACCTCGTTTTGTTTTTTTATATATAAACTTCGTTTCGGGCTCATCTTTTACTTTTATTGTTTTCTCAACAATTTCAAATGGCTCCCATCCCTTATCCGTTTTATATAATGTACTATCATTAGGATGCTCCTCTTCATAATAGAAATCAACATCATCATTCTCAAACATAGTCATACCATAGGCAAGGTTACGGTCATGAGCTAATAGTGGAAAGGGTACTCCAGCCAGATGATAACCGTATTTTTCATAATTCGGTGTTACGACATGTGCTTCATACCACACCGAGGGTTGTGAAAAACCAATATGCGGATCATTAGCAAATATTACCTTTCCGTTTTTTGTTTTTTCAGGACCTATTACCCAACTATTACTTCCTTCAAAAAGTGGAATGCGAAGGGATTCTAGGGTTTTTGTAACCGATGAAATTGTAACATTTACAGAAGTGCTATCTGCACTAGGGCTAAAGTTTTTTATTAAGGTAGAAGTCGTATCTACATCTATCTGTAGGTCTTTTAGGTAGGTTTCTCCTAATTCTTGTTTAAGGTTAGACAAAAAAGGATCGGTCTTATGTGCTTGCGCAAAACTAAAAGACATGTACCCTAGGGTATTGTGAATGTCAACAAGCGTAAATGGCGTTTTTTCAATACCTGTTAAATAAAACTCTACTGGGGTTGGACCTTCTTCAATAAATTGATTTATACCGTCTAAATAGGCTTTCGACAGTTGTACCGAAGCTGAATTACGATCTAGAGACTCAACCGTTTTATTTGAGGCTTCGTCAATACCCAAAGACAAGAAAAATTTATCAGTTTCTAAAACATCTTTGCCAAAAACTTCTGATAAACCTCCACGGCCTATTCGGCGCAAGAGTTCCATTTGCCAAAGTCTATCTTGCGCATGTACATAGCCTAATGCTCTAAAAGCATCAAGATTTGTCTTTCCATAAATATGTGGAATACCATAAGAATCATAATATACCTCAACACTATCATTCAAGCCACTCAGTTGTTGTTCTCCGTTATAATTGGGCTTTAGCGTAGAGGCAAAAATTGCAAGAGAAACGACAGCTATTGCCACAATAATCATTAGAATGATGCCAATTTTTTTTATTTTTTTCAAATCGAGAATTTTAGAATGAAAAGATAGTTGAAATAAGCTAATAAAAAAAGCTCCTTTTTATTGGAGCTCTGTATTTTACTACTAATACCAAGTTTACTTGGTCACAGTTTTACTATGCTTCTGCAGGCCTGCCTTTAACCAATCTTTGTAAGTATCTCTATCAGTATATTGCACGGCACTATTCAAGATTTCCAATTCAGGAGAAAGTAAAACATAATAAGGTTGAGAAGCAGCGTTGAAATTTAAGGTTTGAAAAGTACCCCACTTCTGCCCTACAGTTTCTATTGTTTTTATTCTTCCTGAAGAGTACTGAAAGTCAAACTGCTGTTCCTTAGGAAGTTCTTTTCTGTCATCTACATAAAGTGAAATCAAAACGTATTCCTCTTTCAAAATGGGATAAATATCAGATTCGCTCCAAACGTTTTCTTCCATTTTACGACAATTCACACAGGCCCATCCTGTAAAATCTAATAAAATAGGTTTGTATTCTGCTTTGGCAACAGCAACCCCTTCCTCAAAATCTTTAAAACAATTTAATCCTAAAGGGCAATCGTTCTCTTGCTGAGCGAGCGTATAAAAATCTGGTGGAAGGAATCCGAAAAGTTTTAAATCAATAATATTGCCTAATCCTAAAATCAAATACAAAGCAAATCCCGCACTAATAACGCCAGTTAATTTTCTACCTCCTGAAAGTTTTTGTTTTGGCCCGTCATGTGGAAATTTAAAAATTCCGAACAAATACATTGCTAATAAAACGAAAAGAATAATCCATATTCCGATAAAAATCTCTCGTTTAAAAATCCCCCAATTACTGACCAAATCTGCATTTGAAAGGAATTTTAGTGCTAAAGCTAATTCAAGAAAGCCCAACACTACTTTTACCGTTGTCATCCACCCACCAGACTTTGGAAGCGAGTTCAACCAAGCAGGAAATAAAGCAAACAAAGCAAAGGGTAAAGCCAAAGCCACACCGAAGCCAGTCATTCCTGCAGAAAGGTTAGTTGCCACATCACCTTCCGCCAAAGCCGTACTACCCAATAAACCTCCTAATATTGGTCCAGTGCATGAAAAAGAAACTATAGCTAAGGTTACTGCCATGAAGAAAATTCCAATAAAACCTCCAACTTTGGTAGAAGCTTCATCCATTTTATTAGCCCAAGAACTTGGTAAAGTCAGCTCATAATATCCGAAGAACGAGAAAGCAAAGAAGACAAAAATGATAAAAAACAAAATATTCAACCATACATTAGTCGCTATGGTGTTTAGTATTTGTGAATCGACGGAATCGAATACGTGAAAAGGCAAACTCAACAAAAAGTAAATCAAAACGATAAAAAAACCATAAAGCACTGCATTGGCAATTCCTTTAGATTTGCGCTGGGATTGCTTCGTAAAAAATGAAACCGTCAAAGGTATCATCGGAAAAACGCATGGCGTCAGTAGTGCTATAAGTCCGCCCAAAAAACCTAAACCAAAAATACCCCAAATACCTGAACTGATTTCTGAAACCTCCTCTGCATCAACCAACAACTCTTTGTTCTTAAAATCTTTCTTTAAATCATTGGTCATTGCCAGGCTTCGCGCATCAACTGTCTTTACATTTTCAGTAGCTACTCCTCCATCTAAAACAAATGCGAAAGCATTTGTTGCTGGAATACACACTTCTTTACATACTTGGTAATCAAGGCTAACATCAATCTGCCGCACATTAGGTTTCAAGAGTTTTATCCGTTGTTTGAAAATAGCCTGGTTAATAAAGAAAACTTCATCAATTCCAAAAACTTCTTCGTATTTACTTGTAGTCTCACTCTCTGAAGTAGTACCTATTAATTCATAATCGACTCCTGCCTTATCATAATTAAATCGGCTTGGTTGGGAACCCCCTTCTGGAGTGAACTGTGAAAATATATGCCACTCATCAGCAATTTTCGCGGTCATTACTAACTCGTACTCGACGTCTGAAATCTTATTCCATTCCTGTGACCAAAGTACAGGCTCATCATCACTTTGCGCGAAAGCTGAAAAGGCTGTAAAAATAAACAGGAAGTATAAAATGAGTGATCTCATTGGGGAATTGTACATTTTATTATTTGTTTTGTATTCGAAGTTACAGAAAAACGCCTATCTGATCGCCTTCCTATAACCCAAACAATTTTATTCTCAGAACAAAGCAGCCATTGCCTTTCTTTAGCAATGACGTTAAACTTCTCATCTTTAAAATATTTGGAAAGCTTTTTCTTTCCCGTCATACCAAAGGGGTAAAAATAGTCGCCTTTTTGCCATTTCCTAACGACTAGTGGATATTTTAACGCAGCTTTGTCTACATAAAGTATGTCTTTGCCCTTTTCTTTTAATTCTCCAACGGTCTCCATTTTCATTTGAATTGGAAGCGTAATTTCACTTTGACCTTCCGCTATCTCGTATCTTTTAGATGATTTCGTTGTTAACTCTTCAAGCAAAAGGTAATTTCTATCTCTTATCAAACGATGGGTTTTCGATCGAACTTCCTTACCACTTAAACCTTTTAACAGTCTTGAAATATCCTTCCAAGCCGTAAAGCCATAATCCTTTAACAAGGCGTATAAGTAAGCATTTTGCGGTTGTAAAACAGACAATTCATCAATAGACATTCGAAACCCCATGTCATTTTTCTCAAAAATTCTTGATTTCAGCAATTCGAGATAATTATTTGACACAGTATTACTGCCTTTTAAGTGGAATTGCGTTTTTTCAAAATTTTGTAAAAAAGTAGGATGTAACTCCTTTAAAACAGGAACGATTTCATGTCTGATTTTATTCCTTAAATACGTGGTGTCAGAATTACTAGCATCTTCTCGCCATGCCATATTTTCTTTCTTTGCATAATCTAAAATTTGTTCCCTTGAAAAAGCGAGTAATGGCCTTGAAATGGTATCGGTTTTAGCAGGGATTCCTATTAAGCCATCAATACCAGTACCTCGAGAAAGATTGATTAAAAAAGTCTCAAGATTGTCATCAGCGTGATGCGCCGTAACCAATGTTTTTATTTGATGATCTTGCATCAATTCAGCAAACCAAGTATATCTTAAATCACGTGCAGCAATTTGAATGTTTACTTTATTATTGTTTATATAGGTGGCTGTATCAAAATTAGTTATATGTAATTTTTTATTTATAGCTATCGCAAGATTGGAAACAAATTTGGCATCCGTATCGCTTTCAGCACCTCGAAGTTGAAAATTGCAATGTGCCAAGCTAAAATTCAACTGTAACTTATAACACAAATGCACTAAAACAACGCTGTCAAGTCCACCGCTACAGGCCAATAGAAATTGCTCTGAAGTCAGATTTGGAAAATTAGTCTCTAAATGTTTTCTGAATTTGCTTAACACCCTGCAAAGGTATCAAACAAAATAGTTATCCTTCAAGTACTTGGCGCATTGCTTTTGCCTTCAACAAACATTCTTCGTATTCCTTCTCGGGAATAGCTTTTGCCGTAATAGCACTCCCTACCGAATACGAAACATATTGCTTTGATTCGTTATACAGAATACTGCGAATGACCACATTAAAATCAAAATCACTGTCAGGCGTAAAATAACCAACTGCGCCACTATAAAGTCCGCGCTTAAAAGATTCCAATTCCTCAATTATACGCATCGCTGAAATTTTTGGGGCGCCAGTCATACTGCCCATAGGAAAGGTCTCTTTAATAATCTCTACTGGGTTTCTATCAACCGCTACTTCCGAGGAGATCGTTGAAATCATCTGATGTACTTGCGAAAATGAATATACTTTACATAGTTCTTCTACAACGACACTTCCTTTTAAAGCACTTTTTGATAGATCATTACGAACGAGGTCAACAATCATAATATTTTCGGCCCGCTCTTTTTCATCAGATTGTAAATCAAATTGTAATTTTTTATCTTCTTCTTTGTTGACAGAACGCTTTGCCGTTCCCTTAATGGGTTGCGAAATAATTTTTACACCATCTTTTCGCAAATAGCGCTCTGGTGAGGCCGATAAAAGATACTTGTCATTGAGCTTTAAAAAAGTAGCGAAGGGAGCCCTTGAAATACTATTTAACTTTCGATAGGTTCTTAAAGCGTCAATCTGGGTGTTTTCTAAGTAAAATTCTTGACAAAAATTAGCTTCATAAATGTCGCCTCTATGAATATGTGAAAGCATGCTGCGCACCATTTTGAAATATTCATCTTTAAAAATGCGCATTTTTATACTAATATTCGTTTTTTCAGTTTCCTCAACTACTGCATCGTTTACGCATGCCACAATAGCATTATAATCAATCTCAATTTCGTCAGCCACCATATTCAGATAATTGAAATACACTGTATCACCATTGATCATTACAATTTTCTTCGGTTGAAAGAAATACAGTTCGGGAAATTCTAAGCCATCATAATTTTTAGAGTCTAAACGCTCGACATCATTTTTAAGATCGTACGAGAGGTAACCAAAAAGCCAGTCTTTGGTTTGTTCTTGATATTGTTTTAAGCTTTCAAAAGCATTTTGGGAATCAGTGCATAACGAGGTTAAAGCCTCTGTGGCTAATACAGCTTCAAATGAATTATAGTCGCTCAAATGATTATTGCTATCAGACCAAACAACTTCATCGAATTGTTGTGCCCAACAAAGCAGCGCGTCTTTAAATACCTCAGCGTTCTCAATTTTAAAGGACAACTGTTTTCTCAAGACCTCTATATTTCACCAACAAATGCCGCAAGGGCGTCTTCATGAGCATTTGCTAATTCGGTATTAACTATGCCTTTGTCCGTTTCGAAATTATCGTAAAACGAGGGCAATGAAAAACCGATTACTTTAGTAGCTCCAAATCTTGGTAAGATATTATTTGCAATATCAAAAGCACCGATAGCACCTCGTTTACCGGGCGAAGTAGACATGAGTAATACCTTTTTACCATCTAGAAACTGCTTATCCAATCGTGATAACCAATCTAAAAAATTCTTGAAATAGGCCGATAAGTTTCCATTGTGTTCATTTACAGAAACTATAATTCCGTCTACAGATTTAATGTCATCCATTACTGCTATGAGCGAATTTGAAAATCCGCTTTCCTTTTCGAGATCTTCACTGTAGATCGGAAACGGATAATTTACCATATTCATAAGCTTTATCTTATGTTCGCTTATCTTAGAAGTCGTATGTTTTACCAATTTGAAATTTATAGAATTCGAAGAATTGCTTCCTGCCAATGCCAATATTGTACCCATAATTGTTTGTAGAATTGTCAAACGAAAATACCGCAAATACCATTATAATGCGAGTATTTTGGCTAATTTCGCTGGGCAGCATCTGGCCTGTTGGTCAGGCAGACGTATAAAACACCTGTTAGACAAGCATATAGCAACGTGAATTTTAATTTATTCCCTTGAAAAAGAAAACTGCAAGATTATATTTTATCGATGCTATTCGGGCATGGGCAATTCTTATGATGTTGCAAGGTCATTTTATCGACGGACTTCTTGACAATAGCTTTCGAGATGATACGAATTCGACATATCTGCTATGGAAATATTTTAGAGGGATTACCGCGCCTGTATTCTTCACTGTTTCCGGATTTATTTTCACCTATTTACTTATACGATCACCGAAAGAGGGATTTTCCAACCCTAGAGTCAAAAAAGGCATTAAAAGGGGCATAGAACTATTGTGTATTGGCTACCTGCTACGCATAAATTTTTCAGGTTTACTACAAGGCAAATTGTATGATTCTTTCTTCTTAGTTGATGTTTTGCATTGTATCGGTTTGTCTATTTTAGGAATCATTTTGGGTTACTTACTTACTTATAAATTGCAGAAACGTTTATTTCCAGTTTTGCTATTAGGTATAACCATCGTATTATTTCTTTTCGAACCTGAGTATGCTAAATGGACCCTCAGCGAGGTGCCAGATTTATTTGCGAATTACTTGACCCAGATTAATGGATCTGTTTTTACTATAATTCCGTGGCTAGGGTATACCACAATTGGAGGCTTTATAGCTGTTTTGTTTACCCAGTATAAAGAGCATAAAAAATTATATCCTTCTGCAATTGTTATTGCAATCAGCTCGGGTTTGATTTTAATTCTGTTTTCTTCGGATTTCTTTCTAGCCTTCTCTCGTTTAACAGGAGTGCAATTGTTTGAAGCTATTTATTACAATAATTATCTTTTTATTCGGCTCGGTGATGTCTTCTTAGCCTTTGCGGTATTTATGTTACTGCGACAATGGTTAACGAATAGTACCCTGTTGAAACTAGGTCAAAGCACCTTATCCATTTACGTTATTCATTTTATTATTTTGTATGGTAGTTTTACAGGATTCGGATTATATCAGTTTTATAATCACTCACTAAGCCCCACAATAGTAATTCTAGGAGCTTTTGTATTTATGGTTGTATGTTCGATTATGGCCTTGTATTATGAAAAACATAAAGACAGTATAAAACAGCGTACTACTAATGTTCTAAAAAAAATGTGGTCGCCTTTAGGGTCTTTGATAAAAACATTTTATACCAAAATCAAACTTTTTTAAATCAAACTGGTAAACATTATGAAAAAAGTTAAATTGATACTTGCGGGAATTTTGTTAATGGTTCTTAATTACAGTTTCTCTCAATCCGAAACTAAATCTTTTACTTACGAAAATTACAATTCAAAATCTTTGAAATTTATTGAATATACCAAAACCTCAGATGGATTTAAGGATTTAAAAAACTGGTTCGAGGGAAAAGTTAACGACGAACTAATAAAAAAACTAGGGGACTTAAATGAGTTTATCAATACTAATTCCCCAGGAATGAAAATCAACATTATTCCTTATAGCAAAATTCCTAAAAAAAATAATCCTTTGGTCATTTATTATTTATTAGTTGATAAAGAAGAAAAAAATCAATTCGGATTGTTTATAGGATTTCTAGATGATGGAAATAAAATTATTGACGATATTAAAACACTTAAATGGAGCAGCAAAGAGGGAAAACAAAAAGCCAATATGGATTCAACAGCTACTTCACTACCCCCACTACCCTCACTACCTCCACCCACAATAATCAAAAACGAATAAGTTTCGCCAACTCGGTATCTATTAATTGGGATCGAAAATCTAACAAGTGAATTTTGCGCAATCAATATTTTTAAGACCAGGAAGGCAGATTTCTAAGAAAAAGTCTACTACTATGAACACGCGAATCGTTATTTGAACTGATTAAAAATTAAGTTTAGTTAAGACGATTAGCCGTTATTTCGCCTATTTTTAGAATCTATAATAAATAACAAATAGTATGAGTGATACCAAATATTCCCCAATAGCTTGTGATTTAGAAAAAGATAAGAAGTATTCATGGTGTACCTGTAGGCATAGCACAAATCAGCCTTTTTGTGATGGTTCACATCGGGCAGCGAAAGCAACACCACCCCTTTCATTTATAGCAGAAGAAAACAAACAAGCCTATTTATGCACCTGTAAGCTAACTAAAAATCCGCCGTATTGCGACGGTTCGCATAAAAATTAATATCAACCACAACATAATTTTTAATCCGGAAATTAGCTTCCGGATTTTTTTTACATCCTGCTCCTTGCCTATATTCTTCTAAAAAGAAGAGAAATCATAAATTCTAGTTAAACTATAAATTTTTGAATAGTAGCTACGACTACTTCTATAAAATTTGTGATTTATGCCATCTTCTTTAAAATTTACTTCTTTTAGTCTAGCTCTAAGTTTTATAGCAATTGCTGTGTATTCGTATCTTAACAATGATAACTCATTTACCAAGTATATTAACACAGCTAGTGCATATCAAAATGAGGCTGTTTCTGAAACCTCAGCCAAAATCAATGATTTTATAAAATTGGTTGAAAGAGGAGATGAACTTACTATCAATCAAGCTCTGTATCGAATTAACAAAAACTGGACTTCTGGAGACGAAATTATGCTTATTGAAAGTATTTATTTCGGACAGAACCAGCAACATTCAAATCGCCTTCTAAAATTGTTGAAAAGTAAAACAGGAAAAAATTACGGCTACGATTTCGACAAATGGTTTCAATATATCTGGAACAAAGACCCTGTTTATGACTCCAGTTATTACGATTTCAAAGCACTATTACACGAACGAATAGATCCAAAATTTGGACCTTATTTTTCGGGAAGATCTAAACAAGCTACTATTCGGTTGGATGAAGTGCGTTGGGGTGGTGTTCTTCAAGATGGAATTCCCCCGCTGCGTCAACCAAAAATGATTGGTGCACCTGAAGCTACTTATCTAAAGGACAGCAATATTGTGTTCGGTATCGAAGTTAATGGAGATACTAGGGCTTATCCCAAACGAATACTGGCTTGGCATGAAATGTTTGTAGATACTGTAGGCGATGTGCCCGTTGCTGGTGTCTACTGCACTTTATGTGGTACTGTAATTTTATACAAAACTACGCATGAAGGCGTACCACATGAAATGGGAACAAGCGGTTTTCTTTATCGGTCGAATAAATTGATGTATGATAAAGCGACACAATCACTATGGAGTACGCTTGAAGGCGAACCGGTAATTGGACCCCTTGTAGGCCAAGGAATACAACTTGAGTTTTTAAGTGTGGTTACGACTACTTGGGGCGAGTGGAAAAAAAGACATCCTGAAACTTCTGTACTTTCGTTACAAACAGGGCATCGACGAAATTACGGTGAAGGCATAGCCTATCAAGAATATTTCGCCACTGATGATTTGATGTTCACCATTCCTAAAATTGATAAAAGCATCAAGAATAAAGATGAAATATTAGCGATAAGACAACCCAGTTTAACTGACGAAAACATAGCAATCGCGAGTAAATTTCTAAGAAAGAATACCATTTATCAATCGAAAATTGCGAATGTAAGTTTTACCGTTTTTACCGACAAAACAGGTGCTCATCGCGTTTATAAGACTAACGGTTTGGGTTTTACAGCCTATGACGGTGAGAAAGTTGCTAGCGATGTAAACGGAGATTCGTGGCAATTAAATGAAGAAGAAATGCGCAACGAAGATGGTACAATTTTAGAACGATTTCCATCGCACAGTGCTTTTTGGTTTGGTTATAAAGCGGCCTTTCCTCATACAAAATTGATTAAATAGAATACTTTGTGATAAGCTTCTTGAAATATATATAGCTTATCATATAACTTATGATTTTATTGCTATGAAGAGGAGAAATCCCGTTCGGCACCCCCGTGCTGCTTCGGGATTTTTGTTTAACTTTTATTCTACCAAAATAACATCTGTTATCAAGAGTTCTTCAATACGTGGTCTAAGTTCGGCAAATTCTAGGCCTGGTTTTATATTGGCGTTGTATAATGTTTGAACAATAGCTTTATCAAAAATAGAAAGTTCATCTTTTAATGTCGAGCACATAAAACTTTCATTAGCCCCATTTGAAAAACAGTAATCATTACTAGCATGACCTAAGCCAATGACATGCCCCAGTTCGTGATTAAACAAAGAAATGCTTGAATTCCTCACCCAAATTCGACCTTTAAAAATTTTAAAGCCATTAGCACTTTCATAGGTAGCATAGCCATCGAAACCAGCCTGTGTCACTATATTATAAACGTCAGGCCAAACAGTTTGAACGGAGTTAATCTCACCAAAGATGAGATGAACATTCGCCTCAGCAAGAGTATCAGCAATACTGCAGGTAATTGCACCATCAAATAGAGTATTAAATGATGCTATAGCTGTCATAATGTTGTTTTTATACGAATCGCTTATAGTACCATCAAGAAATATCTTAATGTTTTCTTCCCATTTTTCATTTTTATCCGCTCCGAAAGAATCAGGTGCAAAATTAAAGGTCACATATTCGTATTCAGCAATAAAATCAAGTTCTTTAGACGTCAATGCTGCGCTATCAGCAAAAAGCTGCTCATCTTCCGAACACGATATGAAGCTTACAACTAAAAAGAAAACGAATATTTTATAAAAAGCTTTTTTCATCAAAATTGATTAAATATGTAAAGCCCGATCTGCGGTTGCAGCTAAAGCCGCTTCTTTTACCGCCTCTGAATACGTAGGGTGCGCATGGCTCATACGGGCAATATCTTCTGCAGAAGCTCTAAACTCCATTGCCGTTACCCCTTCGGAGATTAAATCGGCACAACGTGCACCAATCATATGAACTCCCAAGACTTCATCCGTTTTTTCGTCGGCAAGAATTTTCACAAAACCATCAATATCCATACTTGCTCGCGAACGACCTAAGGCGCGCATAGGAAATTGACCTACTTTGTAAGCAATACCACTTTCTTTGAGTTCTTCTTCTGTTTTTCCTACAGCCGCAACCTCAGGCCAAGTATATACCACCCCAGGAATTAGATTATAATTGATATGTGGTTGTTGTCCAGCTAAACGCTCCGCAACTACCGTTCCTTCTTCCTCCGCTTTATGTGCCAACATCGCACCTTTGATCACATCACCAATAGCATAGATATTAGACACATTGGTTTGTAAATGATCATTAACAGCAATTCTTCCGCGGTCTTCTAATTTTACTCCTGCTGCTTCAAGATTTAATCCCTCAGTATAAGCACTTCTTCCTACGGCAACCAAACAGTAATCACCTTCAAATTGTACCTCTTCTCCTTTTTTATTATCAGCAATAACAGTAACCTTTTTTCCATTTCGCGCCACCGATTTTACTTTGTGAGAAAGTGCAAATTTTACTTTTTGCTTTTTCATAGAACGCATCAACTCCTTAGAAAGTCCTGCATCCATTGATGGAATAATTCGATCCATATACTCCACCACAGTAACTTCTGCACCAAGTCTTTTATATACTTGACCCAATTCTAAACCAATAACACCCCCACCAATAATAATCATGTGCTTCGGAATTTCGGTAAGTTTCAAGGCTTCGGTAGAGGTAATAACGCGCTCTTTATCTAAGCTTATAAATGGCAATGTCGCCGGTTTAGAACCGGTAGCAATAATACTATACTTTGCCTCGATGTTTTCTGCCTTTCCTTTTGTTTTTTTAATTGTAATATGAGTAGCATCCTTAAAGCTTCCGACACCTTCATAAACATCAATTTTATTTTTGTCCATTAAAAACTGAATGCCCTTAGTAGTCGTATCAACAACGCCTTGCTTGCGTGCAATCATTTGTTTTAAATTAACCTTAATTTCTCCAGGAATTTCAATACCATGTTCTTCAAAATGCTTTATCGCATCTTCATAATGATGAGAAGAATCTAACAAAGCCTTTGAAGGTATACAACCAACATTTAAACAGGTTCCACCAAGGGTTCCATACTTCTCAATAATTGCCGTTTTCATTCCTAATTGGGCACAACGTATTGCCGCGACATATCCCCCTGGGCCTGAACCAATAACTGCTACATCATATGAACTCATACTTCTCTGTTGTTTTAAATTCGCCATAAAATTAGCACTATTTTTTGGTTTACATATTAATTTCTGTAGTGTGCTTTACCTCATTAATAACAAAGGAACTTTGCGTACTACCTATATTATCAATGGCCGTAAGTTTGGTCACCATGAATTCACGATAACTTTCCATATTACTAACATGAATTTTAACTATATAATCATAATCACCGCTCGTGTGATAACATTCTACAACTTCAACCAAATCATGAATTTCTCGCTCAAAACGCAGTACGTTTGCCTTTGTATGTTGTACTAATTTTATATGACACAATACTGTAAAAGCCTTCTGTATTTTTTTTCTATCTAGCAAGGCTACGTAACGCATAATAACCTTGTTTTTTTCAAGTCTCTTTATACGTTCATAAACAGCTGTAGTTGACAAATTCAATTGTTGTGCATAGGCAGCAGTAGTTCGTTTGCAGTCTGTTTGCAGTAGACTTAGTAGTTTTTTATCAGTATTGTCAAATTTAAACATGGCGTTTTTTCAGATTGTATTGATATTACTATAACAAATTAGTTAAATTCTCTAAAATAGAATAAAAATTTAGAATTTAAATCTAAATATATCTTATTTTATTGTTTTAAAAACCATTAAAACATACTTTTATTGTTTAAAATTTCATTTATCATGAACAAATCGTCAGCAAATAAATTACAAGATTTACAATATTTTGGAGAATTTGGTGGAGTTAATCCTTCTATTTCCGATTCGTCTACGTACACCTTTCTTTCTGCAAAAACAATGTTTGATACTTTCGAAGGCAATACTGAAGGCTGCTATTTATACAGTCGCCATTCTTCGCCATCAAACCTTTACCTCGGCGAAGCACTTGCTGCAATAGAAGGTACTGAAACTGCAAATGTGTATGCGAGCGGTATGGGGGCTATCTCAGCAGTAATCATGCAACTTTGCGATGCAGGTGATCATATAGTTAGTAGTCGCACTATTTATGGAGGCACCTATGCCCTACTAAAAAACTTCGTTAAAAAGTTTGCGATAGATACCTCTTTTGTTGATATCACTTCTTTAGAAATAATAGAGCAGGCGATTACAGCGAAAACCAAAATGATATATTGCGAATCTGTTAGTAATCCATTACTTGAAGTTGCAGATATACAAGCCTTAGCCTTACTCGCCAAAAAGTACAATCTTCCATTAGTCGTTGACAATACTTTTTCTCCATTAAGCATTAAGCCTGTTGCACTTGGAGCCGATATTGTAATTCATAGTTTAACAAAATTTATTAATGGAACGAGTGATTGCGTTGCAGGAGCCGTTTGTGGTACCGCCGAATTTTGCTTGAGCCTCAAAGACGTTAATAATGGAGCGGGTATGCTGCTAGGAAGCACCTTAGACAGCCTGAGAGCGGCTTCCATTTTAAAAAATATGCGAACACTTCATATTCGTATGCAACAACATAGTAAGAATGCGCTGTTTTTAGCCCAAAAATTTGAAGCTGATGGGTATCGCGTAGTATATCCTGGTTTGACATCTCATAGTGGCCACGAAACCATGCTTAAATTAATGGACGCTTCTTATGGCTTTGGAGGCTTAATGACCTTAGATGTTGGTTCTTTAGAAAATGCCAACGGACTGATGGAATTAATGCAAGAAAAAAAATTGGGCTATTTAGCCGTGAGTCTCGGTTTCTACAAAACCTTGTTCAGTGCTCCTGGCACTTCTACTTCGTCTGAAATTCCGATGGAAGAACAGCTTGCTATGGGGCTTTCAAACGGATTAATTCGTTTCTCCATTGGTTTAGATAATGATATTGAACGTACCTATCAAATAATGAAAGACTGTATGACTTATTTAGAGATCACACCTGAAAAAATAATTTCGGCTTAGTTCTCAAAAATCCTTCTTGCATAGCCGTGATCAAAATCGTAATATTACGACACTACAAAGTAAATTATTATGAGCGAAGAAGGATATTCAGAATATAGAGAAGATGAACATATTGTCGAGAACAAAGAGTTAAGTTTTGGCGAAGCTTTAATACCCGTTGTATTGCTCATGTTGATGTTAGCTTACAATATCTTCTTTGCGGACGGAGCAGCTCTAGGCGACTATTCGAATCAAATAATTTTATTATTAGGTGGTGTTTTTGCGGCTATCGTTGGTTTTTTTAATAAAGTCAGCATAAATACCATGATTAAAGAAATATGGGAAAACCTGAGAAGCGTTTTTCTTCCGATAATGATTCTGTTCTTGGTTGGTGCACTTGCCGGAACCTGGTTGGTAAGTGGTATCATTCCCGCTATGGTTTACTATGGTCTGCAAGCTCTGAGTCCCTCCATATTTCTGCCTGCATCTGTCATTATTGCAGCATTAATATCAATTGCCACAGGAAGTTCTTGGACAACCTCCGCTACAGTTGGTATAGCGTTAGTAGGAATCGGCACCGCCTTAGGAATACCCGCTGGGATGATTGCAGGAGCCGTTATTTCTGGAGCTTATTTCGGAGATAAAATGTCGCCGTTAAGTGATACTACAAATCTTGCGCCAGCAATGGCAGGTACTGATTTATTTACACATATTCGATACATGGCTCTGACCACCGTACCCTCTATTGTTATTACTTTAATTGTTTTTTCGATTTTAAGTCTAAATATTGATGCCACAGGCACTACAGATGTTGATAATTTACTTCAAACCATCGAAACAACCTTTAATATCACTCCTTATTTGTTCATTATTCCTGTTCTAGTAGTAGTTCTTATTCTGTTTAAAACAAAACCTCTTATTGCCTTAGGGGCAGGTGTTGGTTTAGCGGGCGTATTTGCAATGATTTTTCAATCAGAAATTTTATTACAATTATCAGACTCAGAAACAATGACTTTAATGAGAGCAATTTTTACCGATACGCAGATTGCGACGGGAAATGAGAGCCTTAACGAACTTTTTAGCGCTGGCGGTATGGAAGGAATGTTGTGGACCATCTTCTTAATTATTTGCGCCATGGTATTTGGCGGAATTATGGATGGCATTGGGGCATTAGCCCGAATAACAAAAGCATTATTAGCTGTTGCAACTAGCATTTTTGGTCTTTTCGCGAGTACTGTGGCTAGTTGTCTCGGGCTTAATCTTATTGCCAGTGATCAATATTTGGCATTGGTTATACCTGGTAAAATGTTCAAGAAAGCCTATGAAGATAAAGGTCTGGCACCTGAAAATTTAAGTCGTACTCTTGAAGATTCTGGTACGGTCACTTCTGTATTAATACCATGGAATACCTGTGGTGCATACCAATCAGGCGTTCTTGGTGTAGGGGTGAGTGAGTATTTCGCATATGCAATATTCAATTGGTTAAGTCCGTTTACAACCCTTCTCTTTGCTGCCTTCAATATTAAAATACGAATGTTGACTTCTTCAACTTCAAAAAGTTAAGAGTTTATTAAATACGTAAATTAGCCCTAGAAATATAGCGTGAATCTATCTTCCTTTTTTTAATTTCACCAAAAATATAGAATACTATGGCATCATTAACTTTACAAGGCAATCCGATTGCCTCATTAGGAACCTTACCAAGTGCTGGTAGTACGGCACCTGATTTTAGTTTAACAAAAAGTGATTTATCAACGGCCACCCTCTCCGATTATAAGGGAAAAAAAGTCGTTTTAAATATATTCCCAAGCGTAGATACGGGTACCTGCGCGCAATCAGTACGTCAATTTAATAAAGACGCCTCCGCTCTTGAAAATACAGTAGTATTATGCGTTTCCAAAGATTTACCATTTGCCCAAGCCCGATTTTGTGGCGCGGAAGGTATTGAAAATGTAGAAATGCTATCTGATTTTAGAGATGGTAATTTCGGAAAAGCCTATGAGGTTGAGTTTACCGAAGGACCATTGACACCATTACATTCAAGAGCTGTTGTTGTACTTGATGAAAAAGGCACCGTAATACATGCAGAACAGGTCAATGAAATTGTAGATGAACCTAACTATACAGCAGCATTAGAAGCTCTTAAAAATGTCTAAAGAATCTTTTTTGAAAAATAGAATAAAAAGTGTGGGCTTCGCTTTACGTGGAGCCCTTCTTTTAATTCGTACTGAAGCCAGTATAAAAATTCAGGTGTTCATTACTTTGGTAATGACCGGTGCTGGTTTTTATTTTCAAATCTCAAATACAGAATGGATTCTTCAATTGCTAACTATTGCAATGATTTTGGGTATTGAAGGGCTCAATACGGCCATTGAAAAAGTCGCTGATTATGTGCAGCCAGAATTCGATGAAAAAATCGGATTCATTAAAGATGTCTCTGCTGGTGCTGTCATGTTAGTATCTATTGCTGCGACAATAATTGGCTTTATCATTTATCTTCCAAAGATTTTTTGATGTCATTGTGCTAGCGCGCTTCCGTAACAAATTTGTACTTTTACTTTTTAGAATCTACAATTGAATGGCAAAGAAGGTAAAAAAGAAGAAGGCAAAACCTACCAAAGAACCCTTCTCCTTTAAATTATCAAAACAAAATAAAATTATCATAGGCAGTCTCCTCGTTTTGGCGAGTATTTTCCTATTTCTAGCCTTTATCTCCTTTTATTTCAACTGGAAAGATGATCAAAGTTTATTGTCTGATTTTCACAACCGAAATGAAAATGCCAAAAATCTCTTAAGCCGTACTGGTGCAATTGTTAGTCATTTTTTCATCTACAAAGGCTTCGGTTTAGCTTCGCTCATTCTTCCTTTTTTAATATGCCTTAAAGGTCTTTATATGTTTTTAGCTCTTGAAAAAAGCGGCATGCTAAAAAAATGGATTTGGGGACTTGTATTTATGATATGGATTTCAATTGCCCTTGGTTTTTTCGCCTATGAAAAACCCCTACTTGGAGGACTTATTGGTTACGAAATGAATGACTTTCTTCAAGACTATATCGGTACCATAGGGGTCTTATTATTACTCTTATTCGGATTAATTTTTATTCTCGTACGACTTTTTAAATTTTCTCCTGATGACCTAGCAAGTTGGTTGAAGAATAAAACCAGTGCGATAAAGACAGAGTTTAAAAGGCCATCCAATGAAAATTCTGAGAAGCCTACCGTAGTGCCACTTGATAGTGAAGATGAAACTCCAGTAGTCATTGACACCTATACTCATAAAAAAGATATTCCGCCCTTAGTTAAAGAAACTGAGCCTAATGTTTTAGAGATCACCCCTGCAACCGAAGAAAAAGAGCTTGTAGATGAAAATTTGACCATGCAGGTCGAAAAGATCGTAGAAGAAAAAGAGGAGTCTGTTAATATCGCAGATAAGTTGGTGGAAGATTTCGGGGAGTTTGACCCTACTTTAGAATTGGGCAACTATAAGTTCCCAACAATTGAGTTATTAGATCCGCATGGGGTTTCTGGCGGCATCACCATTAATCAAGAGGAGCTCGAAGAAAATAAAACAAGAATTGTCAATACACTCAAAAACTATAAAATTGGCATCGCCCAAATAAAAGCAACAATAGGTCCTACAGTTACCTTATACGAAATTGTACCAGAAGCAGGAATACGCATCTCAAAAATCAAAAATTTAGAAGATGACATTGCTTTGTCATTGGCTGCTTTAGGCATTCGTATTATTGCACCCATTCCTGGTAAAGGGACTATTGGTATTGAAGTGCCGAACAAAAACGCAACCATTGTTTCGATGCGCTCTGTTATTGCTTCTTCAAAATTTCAAAAGGCGGAAATGCAATTGCCTATTGCCTTCGGAAAAACTATTAGCAATGAAACTTTTGTTGTCGACCTTGCGAAAATGCCGCACCTCTTAATGGCAGGTGCCACGGGCCAGGGTAAATCTGTAGGGCTAAATGCGGTACTAACCTCCTTACTTTATAAAAAACATCCTGCTGAGGTGAAATTTGTTTTGGTTGATCCTAAGAAAGTAGAATTAACCCTGTTCAATAAAATAGAACGACACTTTTTAGCGAAGCTACCCGATTCTGAAGATGCCATTATCACCGACAATACCAAGGTAATTCACACCTTGAATTCACTGTGTATTGAAATGGATAATAGGTATGAGCTTCTAAAAAAAGCCATGGTGCGCAATATTAAAGAATACAATGATAAATTTAAAGCACGAAAATTAAATCCGAATGACGGACATCAATTTTTACCCTATATCGTTTTGGTAATTGATGAGTTTGCAGATTTAATAATGACTGCTGGTAAAGAAGTAGAAACCCCTGTTGCCCGTTTGGCGCAATTAGCACGAGCCATTGGCATCCATTTAATTATTGCAACACAGCGCCCTTCCGTTAATGTTATTACCGGTATCATAAAGGCAAACTTTCCTGCTAGAATAGCTTTTCGAGTGACCTCTAAAATAGATTCAAGAACGATATTAGATGCCCAAGGAGCAGATCAGCTAATTGGTAGAGGTGATATGTTATATACGCAGGGGAATGATGTAACTCGCATTCAATGCGCTTTTGTTGACACGCCAGAGGTTGCGAAAATTACCGAATATATTGGTTCACAGCGCGCTTACCCTGAAGCCCATCAATTACCCGAGTATGTAGGTGAAGAATCTGGCACAAGTATTGCTAATAATATTAGTGAACGAGATGCCATGTTTAAGCAAGCTGCAGAAGTGATTGTTATCGCACAACAAGGTTCCGCTTCATTGATACAACGAAAATTAAAGTTAGGTTATAACCGAGCTGGGCGTATCGTTGACCAATTAGAAGCCGCTGGAATTGTTGGTCCGTTTGAAGGAAGTAAAGCGCGACAGGTACTAGTAGCCGATTTGATAGCACTTGAGCACTTACTTAATAACGAAATATAGTAATTTAGTATCATGAAAAAATTAGTCTTAATTATTACCCTCGTACTTGCTGGTTATTCAATGACGGCACAAAATGCTACAAAAGCCAAAGCACTTTTAGATGAAGTTCATAGTAAAATAAAAGGTTACGAGAATATTTTTGTTGATTTTAGGTATGTTTTGAACAATTCTGAAGCAGGCATCAATCAAGAAACTCGCGGAGACGTAACGCTAAAAGGTGACCAGTATCTCTTTAATATTTTTGGAACGCAACAGCTTTATGATGGTAACAAAGTGCATACCATCGTACCAGAAAATGAAGAAGTTACTATTGAAAATAAATCTGCCGATGAAGATGCTCTAACCCCGTCAAAAATGCTCACTTTTTACAAAGACGGCTATACCTATGCTTGGGATATTCTTCAAAATGTTCAAGGGCGCAAAATACAGTACGTTAAATTAACGCCTATCGATACCAATGCAGAAATCAAATCAATCCTCATGGGTATTGATGCGGAAACGAAGCATATCTACAAATTAATCTACTCGGGCGACAATAATACGACAACGACTATTACTGTTAATTCTTTTAAAACAGACCAGCCCTTATCAAAAACCTTGTTTACTTTTGATGAAGCAAAATATAAAGCTGACGGCTATTATATAGTGCGAAATTAGTTTCAGAAATTAAATTATCTTACTAAATTTTATAGGCTGCCGTTATTTTAGCCTTTGAAATAACGTAGATTTGATCAAAAGAAATCAACATTGAGAATTCTCGATAAATATATTTTATCTCGATTTTTATTGAATTTGGTCAGTTCGTTTGTGATCATGATGTTCATCTTCATTTTTCAATCGATTTGGTTGTTCATTGATGATCTTGCCGGCAAAGGTTTAGATATCATTATCATAGGTAAATTCTTCTTTTATAAGATGCCTGAACTTACGGAAAAGGTCTTGCCGCTTACGGTGCTATTATCTTCGATATTAACCTTTGGTTCCCTTGCAGAAAATTATGAATTCGCGGCCATGAAGGCATCGGGCATATCACTACAAAGAGCCATGTTACCAGTTATTGTCTTTGTTATTGCATTAGGGGGAGTTACCTTTTATTTTGCCAATAGTGTTATACCGGCTTCCGAACAAAAAATTTACTTTTTAAGACAAAATATTGCCAAGCTAAAACCGGCTATTGCTATTACTGAAGGGGTTTTTAGCGATTTTGAGTCTGCCAATATGAATATTAAGGTGGATCGTAAATATGGAGATAATGATCGTTTTTTAGAAAATGTGATCATTCATCAAAAGTCGAAAACCAATATAAATTATCGTGTTATTAAGGCCAAAACTGGGGAGTTAATCAGTAGTGAAAAATCTGATATCATTCAATTGGTTCTCCATGATGGTAATTTATATCAAGCCGTTGAAGGATCGTCAAGTGACAAGCGAAAATTCCCTTTCGCGAAAGCCGATTTCGAAACCTATACCATGAATATTGATCTTTCAGGATTTAACAATGTTGATTTAGAAGAAGAAAGAGATTTGAGAACGGAAAAGATGAAGAATATATCACGTTTACGCAAAGATATTGATTCATTGAATCAAGATAACTTGCGTAGGGTTACCTCATTTTCAAAAGCCATGTCGCAAAGGCTTGGTGCTTTCGTAGCCTTGCCAGCAAAAGATAGTACGGTGCAAATAATTGCCGCAGCCAAAGACACGGTGGTAGTTAAAGCTTTTGATGCTGCTACAGAAAGTATTGTGAGTATTTTTCCTGATTGGCAGCAAATTCAATTGGTTGGTTCGGCAAAAAACTCCGTATCCGGTATTTTAACAACCATACAAGGAAAACGTGTGGAAATGGCTAAGCGATATGAATTCCATAGAAGACATATTCTCTCACTTCATAAAAAATTCGCCCTTGCATTTTCGTGTATTATACTCTTTTTCGTAGGAGCGCCCTTAGGAGCAATAATCAGAAAAGGAGGCCTTGGTTTACCTATGGTTATCGCTATTATACTATTTTTAGTATATTATTTTTTAGGTGTTTTTGCGGAAAACTATTCAAAAAAAGGAAACATACACCCTATGCTAGGGGCATGGCTTTCTACGCTAGTAATGCTACCTTTGGGTATTATTCTAACACATAGAGCAACCGCCGACAAAGGACTGATGAGTTTTGGTCGCGTATTTGCCTTTTTTAAGTCAAAATTTTCGAAAAAAACCAAAGAAGTTAATTCATGATTACTAAGGTTGAAAAAAACATAGAGTTAGATTCTATTGAAGAAGCCATAGCTGCTATTCGCGCTGGTAAGGTAATTATCGTTGTTGACGATGAAAATAGAGAGAATGAAGGGGATTTCTTAGCTGCAGCTGAATTAGCAACTCCTGAAACAATTAATTTCATGGCGACTCATGGTCGAGGACTTATATGCGCTCCGCTTACAGAAGGTCGTTGTACCGCATTAGGTCTGCATATGATGGTTAATCACAACACCGACCCTCTAGAGACTGCTTTTACCGTTTCTGTTGATTTAAGAGGTAATGGGGTGACCACAGGCATTTCTGCTGCAGATCGCGCAAAGACCGTATTAGCCTTAACTGATGACAACACCAAACCTCATGATCTGGCAAGACCCGGCCATATTTTTCCGCTTGTAGCAAAAGAAGGTGGGGTACTTCGAAGAACAGGACATACGGAAGCTGCCATAGATTTTGCGCGCTTAGCGGGTCTAAAACCTGCTGGCTTCATCGTAGAAATTATGAATGACGATGGCACTATGGCCCGATTACCTCAACTCGTTGAAGTAGCACGTAAATTTGATCTTAAAATTGTTTCTATAGAAGATTTAGTCGCCTATCGCATGGAGCACGATAGTCTTATTGAAAAAAAACAAGATTTTGATATTACCACGCGTTTTGGTGATTTTAGATTACGAGCATATAAACAAACTACGAATAACCATATTCATATCGCCCTTACCAAAGGTACTTGGGGCGCTAATGAAAAAGTTTTAACCCGCATCAATTCAACCCTGGTAAATAATGATGTTTTAGGAACCCTGACCAATAACCCAGACAAGAAATTAGAAGATATGTTTAAGGCCATTAATTCAGAAGGTAAGGGCGCCATTGTATTTATCAATCAAGATGCGGAATCACTGAATTTATTAACGCGCTTGGAAGAATTGAAAAAACTTCAAAAACAAGGCATACACAAAGCGCCCAAAATTGATATGGATACGCGCGATTTTGGTATTGGGGCTCAAATATTACACGATCTTAATATAACTAAAATGAGCTTGCTGACGAATCGACAACAAACAAAACGCGTTGGTATTGTAGGCTACGGATTAGAAATCGTCGATTATGTAAAATATTAGTTTTTAAGCTAATCGCTTATAAAATTAAGCTAAGGTTTCTTTAATAACAGTTCTCATTTTTTCAGCTCGTTCTGTTACTTCAGTGGTACTCCAACCTAATTTTATGAGACAAGAAATAGTTCTACCCATCCAATGATCGGACTTTGAAAAATCTGCTTTTGTATAATCAGGAAGTTGCTTGACAACTTCTTGCGGTAGTTTTCCCAATGACTTTAGATGCGTCAAATGTTCCCACTTTTTATAGTAATGCCAATTGTTATCATACCAATAAAAACAGGCATCTACACCTTCTTTACCAAGATTCTGGTACACTTTATGTGCACTATTTTCATCAGGTAGAAAAAAACTAAGAAAGGCATAGCTTTCTTCTCCTCCTTTAGGCACCTTACGAAAACCCAGCTCAGGTATTGCTCCTAATGTTTCCCAAATAATCGTATAATTCTTTTTTTGGAGGGCTAAAAATTCATCCAAACGCTTTATTTGAGCGACACCTACCGCAGCATGCAACTCTGAAATCCTGAAATTATATCCTAAAATAGGATGCGACTCCGCTCCTCTATCCTTTCCCATATGATCATGCCCATGGTCAGCATACTGATCGGCATTCGTTTTATAGTTCGCATTATTTGTAATTACTGCGCCTCCTTCACCACATGTGATCGTCTTGACATAATCAAACGAAAAACAACCAAGATCGCCGTAACTCCCTAAAGGCTTTCCTTCAAAAGTACCACCAATAGCTTGACAGGCGTCTTCTAGCAGCACTAAATTATGTTTGTCGCAAATAGCCTTCAAGGCACGTAGGTCAGCCATAGAACCACACATATGTACGGGCATAACGACTCTAGTTTTAGTCGTAATTGCTCGTTCTACAGCCTCCGGACTCAAAGTCAAGGTGTCATCGATATCAACTAATACGGGAATGGCGCCAAGAGCTAATATCGCCTCGAAAGAGGCTACAAAAGTAAAGGTTGGCAGTATTACTTCATCACCAGCACCAATACCCGCAGCAGCCAAGGCGACGGTTAATGCTGCAGTTCCACTACTGACCAATTGCACATGGTTCACTTGCATACGTTTCGCTAGTGCCGCTTCAAGTTCTAAGGCTTTCCATTGTCCGTTTCGCATTCCATCAAAACCGTAACGCATCAATACACCTGTATCAAGCACTTGTTGTACTTCTTGCTTTTCTAGTGCTCCAAACAATTCAAATCCGGGCATAATGTTAAAGTTTAAGGGTTTAAGGGTTAAGGGTTAAGGGTTAAGGGTTAAGAGAATATATTCTACTTAATTTCGATGATACTATCGTTCGTGTCTTTTCTAACTTTTTTAAAACTGGAAAATTGATCATCTTCAGCTCTATACCCTACAGGCAATACTAAAACAGAGGCCAATCCTCTTTCCTTCAAACTTAACAGTTTATCATAAGCCTCAGGATCAAAGCCTTCCATAGGGCATGAATCAATTTTTTCAACAGCACACACGGTTAATAAATTACCCATCGCCAAATAGGCTTGGTTTCTTGACCATGCCTGTATTTCTGACACCTCTTTTTTAGAAAAATCAGCAACTAAAGCATCTTTAAAAGGGTCTAATACATCATCACCCACGCCCCTCACCTTTTTTATCAAATTGTAATAATCAGAAATATATTGCTGATCTATATTTTGTTGAATACAGATAACCAGAACATGAGAGGCAGCTGCTACTTGCTGCTGATCAAAGGAATGTGCTACTAATTGCCGCTGCAAATCTTCGTTCTTAACAACCACTAATGAAATAGGTTGTAAGCCATACGACGTAGCAGTTAAGCAAAAAGCTTCTTTTAAAACCTCAATTTGCTCATCCGTTAACTTGCGCGTAGGGTCAAACTTTTTTACAGCATAGCGCCATTTCAAATCTTGTATACTCGATTTCATAAATTTCTTTTCATACTAAAATAAAGCGATCAGATTCGGAAAAAGCAATTTAGCAGCCATAAGGCTCACCATAATTACTAAAAAGGTTTTAATAAACCCATCTCCTCTATCTACCGATACTCTACTGGCCACCCAAGCCCCTGTTCCATTTCCCAAGGCTAAAATAAGACCAACCATCCAATTTACTTTATCATTGTAAATAAAAACTGCCAGTGCTGCTAAGGTATACATAAATACTACAGCTACTTTCGTGGCATTGGAGCGCACTAGGGTCATTCTATTGACGTAGTGCAAAAATAGAATTATAATAAAGCCTAACCCAGCATTAATAAAGCCTCCATAAATGCCGAAAAAGAAAAAGGCGATGACGCCGAGCCATAAATATTTTCCTGTTAACCGTTCTGATAAAGACGCAATTTTCATTTTCGGCTTGAAAATTATAATAAGAACCACTGCTATCATAATAAAAGCAAGAATCTTATTGAAAGTTTCTCCTTTAATATCTACCGCAATGTACGCTCCGATGATCGCTCCAAACAAAGCCGAAATTCCCAAATACATATTAAAGGGAGCCGTTGAAACCCCTTTACTTTTGAATCCTAGTGTGGCAAGTGCTGTTTGAATAACAATGGCAACGCGATTGGTACCATTAGCGATATTGGGTGGTAAGCCTAAAAAAATAAGCACTGGTAAGGAGAGTAAAGAACCGCCACCAGCGACGGTATTAATAAATCCGACAGTAAAACCGACAACTACCAAAAGCACATACTCATACCATTCAAACATGGGGCAAAAATAGTTGGTATTACGGAAATACAAATAGCTCTTCAGAAAAATAAAAAAACTAGATTCCTTTTACTGAATAGAAAAAGCTTTCTATATTTGCACCCGCATTCAGGGAATATCTGAATCGGGTTCTTGCGAAGGTGAGAACAATTCGACACTAGAGTTTTATTAGACCATGTCTATAAAAATCTGGTCTCATTGGAGAAATGGCAGAGTGGTCGAATGCGGCAGTCTTGAAAACTGTTGAGGGTCACACCTCCGGGGGTTCGAATCCCTCTTTCTCCGCTTAGTGCAAAGCTCGATTTCTATTTTGAAATCGGGCTTTTGTGTTTTATGAGGGTCAAGAATGTAATTCTTGTAAGCGGATAAAATACAAAAGACCAGAGCTAGCCTTAGCAGGGTCGAGTTTTATGGTCAGGTGCGGATATTGTAGGGGAAACCGAAGGTAATCCCTCTTTATCCGCTTAGAGCCCCGTTATAGTAATGATGACGGGGCTTTGTTTTTGTGGTTGACAGTATAGTTGACAGTAGTACAGTTTTTAACTTACCACAATTTCATTTTCTTGTACAGTTTTACTTGCCATTCTATTTGTTTATCGTTTTTAAAATGATGACTGTTATACATTTCCTTCAATTGATTTACCGGTTCTTTAGAATACGCACCATATTTTTCACTTAATTCTACTAATTTCAGCATACTCTCAGCCTTAAATTTAGCTTTTGCCACAAATTCCTCTCCTTTATCGCCCTCTTCATATTCCATTTATAGTTTAAAATGATAATCTAATGTGTTTCTTTTTCCAATTAGTAAATTTTCAGCATTTTGTTCGGTCATTGCATTAGTAGTAAATACATAGTCCTTATCATGGGTTAATCGTCGTATTTACTGTTCATCATTAGCTATAGTATTTGGGTGAATCTCCAAGAAATGTTTCGGGTCTAATGGTAATGTAATTACATTATTAGGATTAAATAAACCTCTAAATTCATTTGAATTCATTTGAATTCATTTCTCTTATAGTAACAGGGTTATCCGAAGTGATTAAGTATGCCTCTTCGTCTTGAATCTCAATTACGTTGATAGTACATTCAAATTTATGTTGAACAAAGTCCATCCATTTTGCCTCGGAGTTCGTTGGCAATGTTCCATAACTGTGCTTCGAGTAGTTTCTTTTGTTCTTCGGACATTTATTTTTTAATTAATATATAATCGTAAATATCTAATTGTTCAATTTTAATGCTATCTACTTTATACATATTAAAAATGGTATTTGACCCCCGTATTTTTAATGAATCTCTTGTATATGTTAACCAATCTTTCCTCTGAACATTCATACTATCTAAAGATTGAACAAGACCTAAGTCAACTCCTTCGATATTCGCAGGAACGAAATATGCATGTTTAAGGCTTGCACCTCTCAAATTAACTTCTAAAAGGTTAGTAGAATCTAATATAGCATCTTGGAAATTTGTAGATAATAAATCTGCTCCGGTCAAATTTGCATTGCTCAGATTAGTAAATTTAAAATTACTGCCTGATATAATTGCTTCTTTCATTTTAGCTTCTATTAACTCAGCACCTTCAAAATTGCTATTTGTCATAATTGCTTTGTCAAAGTTGGTTTTTATTAGGGTGGCATCACTAAAATCTGCATTGTTAAAATCAACACCACCCAGAAACTCAAACGATAAATCTGCATTACTCAAATCTGCGTAGCTAAAATCACATTCTCTTAAAATTCGTTCTCTAAAAAAAGTTGAATCAATAACACTTTCCAATAAAGAAATAAGCAATTGACCTCTTTCTGGGCTTAATGGTTTTGAGATCAAAGAGTCTCCTTGTAAATATCTATAAGGCTTCATTGCTCTGCTCAAACTTTTTATACGACCTATAAGGGTATTTGATAATATTCGTTTTGTATTTTTACTGTCATTCAATTCTTTATTAATATCACTCAAAACTTCTCCCATAATAAAAATTTGAGCAGACCTCCTATCCGCTTCAATAAGATGTGTTTGCTGTTCAATGCGTTTGTTTTGATTTTCAAAAAGTTTATTTTGGTTTAAAATAAGTATTGTGGTTACAATACCTCCCAAACCTAAAACAAAAGATGTAAATATTCGTAGTCCCCAGTTTCTGAAATTTGACCAAAGAATGTAGTTAATAAGCTTTGGTGCAAAGATTTTAATCTTTTCCTTTTTCTCTGTCTCAATAGGTAAAGTTGCAGTTACGTTTTCAGAAATTAATTGTATAGTTTCTCGGGTGTCATTAAGAATAGAATTGAATTCAATGTCTTTCCCAAAAAACCTCTTAATAATGCTGTTTCTAAACCAAACAAATAACAAGAGTATAACTGCAAAAAGAATTGCAACAACTATTAGAATATTAAAAATAGTTTCTGAATAAACGGTGATAACATCTAAAGACCAATATATCAAAAACCCCAATACAGCCCCAACTATGACTCCAATTATAAGTTTTTCATTATTAGATTTGACTTTTTGCGGTTGTTCTTTTGACATTTTGGTTAGTTAGAATGGTCGTTACTCAAAGAAACCAAATGTAAGAATTTTAAGAAGTATTTTAAGATTCCGTTGATGATAGTTTCATTTTGTAACTATAGAAAACCTCAGAGTCCATCTAACAGAAATTGGTGATCAAACCGCGCATCATTTGTTCTTTAGAATCGCCCATTTTTCTTTTCTTAACTTTCGAAAATGAATGAACCACTTGTCAGTGTTTTAATCCCCTTTAAGAATACTTCTGCTTTTTTAGAAGCTTGTTTGCAATCTATTTGCGATCAACAGTATAAAAATTGGGAAGTACTTGCTGTTAACGATCATTCTACTGATGCTAGCCGTGCAATACTCGAGCATTTTGCAGAAAAAGATCCGCGAATACACGTATTCGACAATGAGGGGTCGGGCATTATACCTGCTTTGCAAAAAGGCTATAAAGAAAGTACCGGTGTATTTATTACAAGAATGGATTCTGATGATGTCATGACCGCGAATAAACTAAGGGTTATGGTTCAATCACTGCTAGAAAAAGGAAGGGGTCACCTTGCTGTCGGACAGGTCAAATATTTCTCAAACAGAGGCATTAGTAATGGTTACGAAAGATATGAAGCTTGGTTAAATCAATTGACCGCAACGGGAAATAATTATGCTGAGATTTACAAAGAATGTGTTATACCCTCTCCCTGTTGGATGATTCATCGAAAAGATTTAGACGTTTGTGGTGCCTTTGACGCTAACCGATATCCAGAAGATTATGATTTGACTTTTCGCTTTTATGAGAAAAAAATCACTTGTATTCCCTGTGGGTTAGTATTACATCATTGGCGTGATTATGATACGCGGACATCAAGAACTAGTGAGCACTACGCTCAAAACTATTTTTTAGAAATCAAACTTCATTACTTTTTGAAACTAGATTATGATGTTTCTCGGCCACTCGTCGTATGGGGTGCAGGCAAAAAAGGAAAAACCGTTGCAAAAAGTTTAATTGACAAGGGAGTTGCGTTTTTATGGGTTTGCGACAACCCTCTAAAAATAGATAAAAACATTTATGGCCAAAGGATGCTTCATTATTCAGAAATGGAAAGTATGCCGAATTCTCAAAGCATCATTACGGTTGCCAACGAAATTAGTCAAAAAGAAATAAGAACTTATTTCAAATCGCACAATCAGCGTGCAATGCGTGATTATTTTTTCTTTTGTTAATTTGTAGTAACCGCATCAACTCATTGCTCAAGGACTATGAATTCTGACCTTCTGTTTTCTTGATGTTTATGGGCAGGGCATGCTACGTGATCTACGCATTCATTGGTAATCATTGTTTCGCCAAAACCTAGGGCTCTAAGTCGATCTTTTGATATTCCCTGATCAATTAAATATTCCATTGTGCTGTTAGCACGTTTATCAGAAAGGCGCATATTATAGGCTTTTGTAGCCCGAGCGTCTGTATGCGAACCTATCTGAATTTTAACATCAGGATATTCGTGAAGATACGCTTTAATTTTAGCAAGGCTTACTTTAGCATCTTCTCTGATATGCCATTTATCAAAATCAAAATAAATAGGTTCTAGGGCTAAATAGGTTACTAAATCGGTACCAACAGGTGCGCCTAAGTTGGTTTTCTTTAAGTGCAATACTAGGTTTGAGTCAGTATTGTCGGTAAAACTTTGTGTATCAGACTCGTAATTATCTTTACTCCCTTTGAGGGTGGAAATTTCTTCGTTACAATTTGCCTTTATTTCAAAAACGCCATTTTCATTTGTAATTGCTTCGGCTATTGTCTCTCCCTGCTCATTCGCTACTTCAATTAACGCATCAGTAATTAATTCACCTGAAGTATGATCTTTAACGATGCCCCCTATATTTTTAAAACATTCTAATGCCAATGGCCGTACCTCGGTCAAAGCATAAATATCATCACTACCTGTTCCGTCTGCTCTATTCGACGCAAAATATCCATTTTTCGCACTATTAATGACCAAAGAAAAATCATCGGCAACACTATTGAGAGGCTCTCCGAGATTCAATATATAGCTGTTTTCTATGTTTTTTAAATCCACCGCAAAAACATCCATTCCGCCAAGTCCAGGGTGTCCGTCTGAGGCAAAATATAGAACGTCATTTTCTGCAACGAAGGGAAAACTCTCTCTACTTTCCGTATTAATCTTTTTACCAAGATTTACTGGATCACTATACGTGCCATTGGATAATATATCAACAACAAAAATATCAGAATGACCAAGTGATCCTGGCATATCAGAAGAAAAATAGAGTTTATCTTCTGCCTTATTTAAGGTTGGATGGGCTACGGAATAGTCATCATTGTTGAATGGCAAGGGGACTGCTTTGAGCCACTTTCCATTTTTAAGTACTGATTTATAAATTTTAAGGCGACTTACACCTTGTTTATCTCTTGAAAATTTACGTTTTTTCTCATTATTACGGGTAAAATAAACAGTTTGTCCATCTTTGGTAAATACCGAAGATGATTCATGTAGTTTAGTGTTTAATTCTTTAGAAAATTTTGTAATATTTTCTAAAGAACCATCTTCATTGACAGCTGCTGCATATAAATCTGAAAAGCGCTTTTGATTCCAAGTATGAATGTTTTTGGCCAACCCACTAGTATCTCGTGCCGTAGAAAAAACGATGCCCTCAAGCCGAAAAGAAGGAGCAAAATCAGAGGCCTCAGAATTAATAGAAAGGTTTTCTATGGTATAACTATTTAATCGTTCTTTGATTCTATTTAAATAATCAGAATTCTCTTTAAAATTGATTCCCCTTTGATCGGTTTGTTTTGATTCATAAAGTTGTGTCATTAATTTATCAGAAGCTGTATAGTCTTTCAAAGATCTAAGGCTTTGAGCGTAACGGTAGGTGTGATTTTTATCTAAGGTCACCCCTTCTAATTCTGAAAGCATGCCGTACCATTTTGCAGCTTCTTCATAATTAGCATTCAAATAATTCGCGTCACCTAAATTTTGATAAATTTCAGGCGCAGTATTGCCTTTCGATACTAATCTTTCATAATGTACTATGGCTTTAGTAAATTGAAAGTCATTATAATACTTGTTGGCTTTCTGTAATTTTCTGTCTTGTGCATTTATAAAAAGAACACCTAAAAGAATACTACAAAATGTGCAAATCAACTTATTTTTCATGGCAGCAAAATTTATTAAAAGAATCTAGGGGCTATCACATTTCTAGCATAATTAAAAAGCTCGTATCGCATAAAAATTTCGAAAGAGCCGTCATTAAAAGAGGTATTACCAAGTTCTGTTATTTCTTTGTCATAAGCTATACCCAACATAAATTGATCCGTGATTTGAAAACCTGCTAAGGCACTAAAGGCTGCGTCCCAACGATAGGCTGCTCCGACACTAAATTTTTGATTTATTAAAAAATTAGCGGATATGTCTGTCTGCAATGGCGCTCCATTAACTGCTTTAATTAATAAGGCAGGTTTAAATTGTACATCCCGATTCAATTCGAATACATAACCCGTTATTAAGTAAATATTCATGCGCTCTTTAGCTAAGAAGGAACTACTTGCTCCAGAATTTTCAAAATGCTGAGTTTGTAAAAAGTTAGGTATAGAAGCACCTACGTAAAACGCATTGGTATGATAGTAAACTCCTGCACCAAAATTTGGTGAAAATTTATTATCTATGTTGGGAATACCACTTGGGCCAAGTTCATTGGAAAATCCGGCTAACTTCGTGAAATCTAGATTTAATAAATGTGCACTCGCTTTTACTCCAAATGACAGCTTTGATTCTCTTGCTAATCTTATGGTATAAGAAATACTACCGTCTATGTATGTTTCTTGACTTGTACCGTTACCAATTTCATCATTTACAATAGACAAGCCTAGGCCTAGATTTTTGCCTGATGGAGCGTGTACATTAAGTGTTTGTGTTGACGGCGCTCCATCAAGTCCAATCCATTGTGATCGATGCAATGCGGCAATACTTAACACGCCTCTTGAACCCGTATAAGCGGGATTAATTGCTAGGGTGTTATACATGTATTGCGTAAATTGCGCATCTTGTTGCGCAGATAAACTGGTACAGGTCACTAGAAATATAATCGCGATTATATACTTTTTCATAGCATCATCTTCTGTTTGTAATTTTAAATACTAACACGTATCATGATTGTATGCCCTATTATTTAAAGTTGCACATCTACAAACCATCAGAACTTAAATCAGACTAGTCAGAGAGTAGATCAAAGCACCTCTTTTCTCATTGCATTCTAACAGATTCGTTATTCCTTGATTTTTAATGCATGTAAGGGCATACACAAAGTTTGTTTTTTTTGTAGTAATTATCGCACAATTGTTGTCAATGCGCCATTTTATGTTGTATAATAGTCATATTACCTATTAATGATACGCAGTTAGGGGATAATTTACCCCCCTTAATGCTATTCTATATGAAGTCGTTAGATAATCTGTTACTGAAACATCGTATGGCTCATGTGGCCCCTGTGGTGCTAGAATCACGAAAATGACATTGTACAAAGACAGTTTATAAGTTGTAATTGCATTTATTGAGCTATAGCTGGTAAAATAAAATACTAACCGACAATAACCCGTACGATAAAATTTAGCAAGACTCCATTTTATCCTAAATCCAATAATTTTAAAGAAATTATGAGCAGGTTTACCTATATTTGCCCAATCAATATTAGGAATGCAGTTTAAACATCCAGAATTACTTTGGGCTCTACTTCTTCTACTTATTCCAATATTTATTCATCTTTTTCAACTCCGAAAATTTAAGAAAATAAGTTTTACCAACGTAAAATTACTTCAAAAGGTTGTTGCTCAATCTAGGCGCAGTAGTACCTTAAAAAAGTGGCTCTTACTATGTACACGACTCCTACTTATAGCGAGTTTGGTTCTAGCATTTGCGCAGCCCTTTATTGCGAATTCAAGTGCTTTACAAAAGAAGGAAATCGTCATTTATCTCGATGACTCTTTCAGCATGCATGCCAAAAAAGAAAACAGCACATTATTTCAAGATGCGGTGCAGCGTTTACTTGCAAAAATTCCAGAAAACACTAGTTTCAGCCTTTTCACCAATAAAAAAGAGTATAAAAATACAAGTCTTAGGAATTTACAAAATGAACTGCTATCGCTGTCCCCCTCTGCCAAACAATACGCTTTAAATGAAGTTTATCTCAAAGCCAATACTTATTTTTCTGATGATGTCAATGCTTTGAAGCATTTCATAGTGATCTCTGATTTTCAACAACCCGAAAAAAACACCTTTAGCGATACATCAGAATCGATTTTAACACATTTTGTACCTACTCGAAATGCAAGCCTCAAAAATATTTCTATTGATTCAGTTTTTATAACTGATGACCGTAGTAGTTTACAAATAACGGCTCTTCTATCAAGCAATACTGCTCTAGAAAGCACCCCAGTATCTCTGTATAATGCCGACACTTTAATTGCCAAAACAGCTGCTAATTTTTCTAACAGCTTAAATGCTACAGTCTTATTTACAATTCCTAAAGATCGCGTTATTAAGGGCAAGCTTGAAGTGGTAGATGAAGGCTTACCCTATGATAATCGATTATATTTCAACCTTAATGCAAAAGAAAAAATAAAGGCTTTGGTGATTGGTAATGGCGATGCTAATTTTCTTAAAAGAATTTTCAATACGGATGAATTTGAATTTTCTGCGAGTACACTTCAAAATTTAAATTACAGTACCATAGATGATCAAAATATAGTGGTGCTAAACGAGTTATCTGCTTTGCCGAATACTTTAATTTCTAATTTAAATTCTTTTAAAGGCAATGGCAGTATTGTTGTTATTCCTGCTATTGGTGCTGATATAACTTCCTACAATAACTTGCTGAAGAATTATTATTCCACGGCATTCGTTCAAGCGATACAAAACCCGTTAAACATTTCAAAAATTTCATATGCTCATCCACTTTTTCGCAACGTCTTCGAAAAAAAAGTATCCAATTTTCAACAACCTCAAGTCGCCAATTACTTCGAGGTAAAAAGTACTGCCCTCAGTCCGTTGTCGTATCAAAACGGCCAACCATTTTTATTGGGCTCAGACACTTTTTATGTTTTCACGGCTTCTTTGAATAGTGATAATACGAATTTCAAAAACTCTCCTTTGATTGTTCCGACCTTTTATAATATGGCTGCTGCTAGTTTAAAACTACCCGAACTTTATCATGTTTTGAACAATAATGTAACTATAGACATTCCTATTCAGCTTCCAAAAGATAATATTCTGACAGTTTCTAAAACGAATACCACATTTATTCCTCAGCAAACTTCATTTGCAAATAAGGTGAGCTTATCTTTTGATGAAGCGCTTGAAGAGGACGGAATATATAGTATACTCAAAGAAGATGAGTTCTTAAAAAACATTAGTTTTAACTATTCGAGAATTGAAAGTGAATTACAATATCTAGACCTGTCAACCATAAGTAATGAGACTATTAACGAATCTATTGAAGCAGTATTTGATAAGCTTCAAAAAGATAATACGATTCGATCTCTTTGGAAATGGTTTGTTATTTTAGCTTTATTGTTTATGTTGTTAGAGGTTCTGATTCAAAAATATCTGTAATGAATATTCTTTTAAAAAATGCTACTATCGTCGCTGCTAACAACAGCACCTTGCATTTAAAAAAACGTGACATACTAGTAAAAGATGGTGTCATCGATCAAATTGCTTCTAACATCAAAGCGACTGGTAAAGTAAAAGAAATCGCGTTTAAGAATTTGCATGTTTCGGTAGGCTGGCTTGATACCAGTGTAAGTTTTGGAGAACCTGGTTTTGAAGAGCGAGAAACTATTCAAAACGGTTTAGAAACTGCGGCCAAAAGTGGATTTACAGATATTATATTAAACCCGAACACCAACCCGGTTCCCGATAGTAGCTCAGACATTGTTTTTCTTAAAAATACTGGCCAAAAAGCGATTGCGAATTTGCACCCTCTGGGAACCCTAACGATGCAAGGAGCCGGAAAAGATTTGGCAGAATTATATGATATGAAAAATGCTGGGGCGGTAGGTTTCTACGATTATAAAAAGGCAATCACAAACGCAAATTTGATGAAAATCGCTTTGCAATATGCTCAAAATTTCGAAGGTCTCGTTTATTCTTTTCCCATGGATGATAAAATTGCTGGAAAAGGAGTTGTTAATGAAGGTGAAGTAGCCACAAAATTAGGATTAAAAGGAATACCTGCTTTGGCTGAAGAACTGCAGCTAGCGCGTGACCTTTTTATTTTGGAGTATGCTGGAGGTAAATTGCATATACCCTCGCTATCAACTGAGAAGTCTGTTCAACTTATTGCCGATGCTAAGAAAAAAGGACTCGATGTTACAGCAAGCGTGGCTATTCACAACCTTAGTTTAACTGACAACAGTTTACAAGAATATGACAGCAATTTCAAAACCATGCCACCCTTAAGAACTCAAAAAGATATTAAGGCCTTAAAAAAAGGGGTTAAAACTGGCATTGTTGATTTTGTGACCTCAGACCACACTCCAATGAATATTGAAGAAAAAAGAGTGGAATTTGATAATGCTGCTTATGGAACAATAGGTTTAGAAAGCGCTTTCGGGGTATTAAATGCATTGTTTGGTATGGAAACGACCGTCGAATTACTAACCAAAGGGCGCGAACGTTTTCAACTTAACAGCGCATCCATAAAGAAAAATGAAACAGCTTGTCTTACGCTATTTGATCCGAATGTAGAAAGAACATTTGCTGAAAATGATATTTATTCAACCTCAAAAAACAGTCTGTTCTTTAATCATAAGCTGAAAGGTAAGGTATATGGAGTTATTAATAACAACCAATTATTAACCACAATGTAAGCCTGCAACCTCATGGATAAAAACCAAATTAAAGAAGGAAAAACAACGGCTATAGTTGCCTACTTTACACTTTTAGGGGCTTTGATTGCCATTACAATGAATATGGAACCTAAAAATGAGTTCGCCCGATTTCATACACGACAAGCATTTGGCTTACATATCATGTTTGTTGGCTTTGCCCTCTTTTTGAGTTATGCTTTTAATCAATATGCTTGGTACGGATTGTATATCTTTTACATGGTGCTCTGGGGCTATGGTTTTGTAGGTGCTATTTCAGATAAAAAACAGTCAGTGCCATTGCTAGGAGCTTTTTTTCAAAAATGGTTTACTTTTATTCAATAAGATACCATGACCACTGCTCCACTTTCTTTAGAACATATTATACGACCTTCTATAATTAATGATAAAAAGCCTCCTGTACTTTTTATGTTTCATGGCTATGGAAGTAATGAAGAAGATTTGTTCTCTTTTGCAAGTGAGCTACAAGAAGAGTTCTGTATTATTTCTGTTCGAGCCCCCTACCCTATGCAACCCTTTGGGCATGCTTGGTATGCCATTAATTTTGATGCCGATAATGGTAAATGGAGTGATGACGAACAAGCGATACGTTCTCGTGAAGCGATTGTCGCCTTCATTGATGAAGCTTGCATAGCTTATGGCTTAGATAACACCAATATCACTCTTTTAGGTTTTAGTCAAGGTACGATATTGAGCTATGCCGTGGGCCTATCTTATCCTGAAAAAATTAAAAATATTGTGGCTTTAAGCGGATATATCAATGAGCATATTTTATTGAAAAATTATGAAGCCAAAGCACATCAACATTTAAATGTATATGCCTCTCATGGTCAGGTTGATCAAGTCATACCGCCTGAATGGGCGCAGCGGGCGCCTGCCTTATTACAGTCGTTACAGATAAGACATGTCTACGAAGAATATCCTGTAGGTCATGGCGTTTCCCCGCAGAATTTTTACGCTTTCAAAAAATGGCTAGATGGTAAATTCTAAAAGGTGCTAGCATATAGTAAATGACTTTGTAACGTAAAATCAACGCCTAAATCATCTTTCAGTTCATAATCAAGAATCATTTCTCCCCAATGTTTACCATCTGTGAATTCTGCTAAAATCCATTTATGATTGAGCACATTTATTTTATTAATTTTGAATTCTCCTTGCATACCTTCATAAGGCACTAAAGGGTTATCACCTTTTCGTTCATTGGTTTCTAGCAGCTTATCTGCAATATACCTTTCTGGTTTTTCAAGATTCAAATGCACATAGTTTTCTAAGGCGTAATCATTATTTTCAAGCGAAAAGTGTTGCACATCTAATATCTTAATATTCAATTCTTGAACGGAATCTTGTAAGGAAACATTCTCAGCGCGTAGTTTTTCAATTGTGGCATCATTGGCCTTCACTAATTTACCACTACTCACAAATAAATAAAGAGCTACCAAACCAGTAAACACAAAGAGATAGAGAAATATGTTGTTTTTCATAAATTATTATTTAATATCACTTTTATAAATAGGCACAGCTATTCCATTAAAATTTAAACGGTAATCACTAAGTTATCGTACGCTAAAAATACATTTTCAGGCAGTTTTTTTTCTACCTCATCATGAAAACCTAACAAATGACTAATATGCGTTAAATAAGTGCGCTCAGGTTTAACCTTGTCAACTAGTGCTAACGCCTCTTCTAAGTTAAAATGAGAAATATGTGGTTCTTCCCGCAAGGCATTTACCACCAAAACCTTAGATCCCCTGATTTTGTCAAGCTCTTTATTTTTAATGGTTTTAACATCTGTTAAATAGGTGAAATCTTTAATTCGGAAACCAAAGACATCTAACCCATTATGGTCAACTTCAATAGGTATTACCTGCGATTCACCAAGCGTAAATGATTTATTATTTTCAATCAAATGCATCGCAATAGCGGGAGCCCCTGGGTATCTGTTTTCTACTTCAAAAATATAATCGAAGCGTCGTTTTAGGGCTGTCAATACACGCTGATGCGCATAAACAGGCATGTCGCCTTGACGGAAAACAAAAGGTCTAATATCGTCAATACCTGCAGTATGATCAGCATGTTCATGCGTAAAGAGAATACCGTCTAAATGTGTCACTTGATTTACTAACATTTGCGTTCTAAAATCAGGTCCACAATCAATTACATAGTTATACCCAGCCCAAGATAAGAGTACCGAAACACGAAGTCGCTTATCTTTTGGATTATCACTGAGGCATACAGGGTGAGAACTTCCAATAACAGGTATGCCCTGAGAAGTACCTGTTCCTAAAAATGTAACAACTAAATTTTTGCTCATCGTATTCAAAATTATCACTTATTTATTGAACAAGCACCCAATCAATTCTAAAAGAAAAACACAATAGGGAAAAGGAGTTATTCTATATGAATCAAGGCAAAAGACATCTTTCTAAAAATATAGCGACAGTATTAAATAATTTATAAAAATTTAACTCGTTTAGAACTTAGCACGATTGAACTTCTTACTTTTGTTACAACTAAAACACAATACATGGCTTCTGTTTTAAAACGGGATACAGCATTTGAAAATATTCCCTCAATTAAAGCGAAAACGCTTCGAATAAATTTGAATCCAGATATTTATGGCACTTTTGCAGAAATTGGCGCAGGTCAAGAAACTGCACGCCATTTTTTTAGGTCTGGTGGTGCTTCTGGCACCATCGCAAAAGCCATGAGCGCATATGACAAACAGTTTAGCGATGCCATATACGGTATCGAAAAAGATGGCAGATATGTGACGCAGCCGCGTTTAAAAACGATGTTAGCTCATGAAATGCGTTTAATGGAAGAGCGCATCAGTCGCGATAGCCACCCCGATCGTTTGTTCTTCTCATATGCCAATACAGTTGCTACAATTGATTTTTCGAAAAGATATAAAGGACATGGATGGATTGGGATACGATTTCAATTAGACCCTGATCAAAAAGAATTTGATGAGATCATTTTACATGTGCGTTTTAAACAAAATGAAGCAAGATTACAACAAGAAACACTTGGTATTTTAGGGGTGAACTTGATTTATGGTGCTTTTTATAAGTATCATAAGCCAAAAAAAATGTTGAAGTACCTCTATGATCATATTGACAAGGATACTGTTGAAATTGATATGGTTAACTTTTCAGGACCCAATTTTAAAGATGTTGATAATCGATTAATGAGTTTACAACTTATTAAAAATGACATGACCGATGCTGTTATGTTTGGCCCCGATGGTAATAATCTCTTACCTGCTGCGGTACTTTATAAAAAGAACATTTTGGCTTTGCGTGGTAGTTTTAGGCCAGTTACCAAAGTGAATCTTGACATGTATCAAAAGTCGTATGATATTTTTATTAGAGATTCAACAGTTGATATAGACAAAACGATTGTGATTTTTGAGATTACTTTAGCCAATTTAAAAGCTTCAGGAGAAATTGATGAACGAGACTTTATGGATAGAGCTGAGCTATTATGTTCTCTTGGTCAGCATGTAATGATTTCGAAATTTCAAGAATATTATAAGTTAGTAGAGTACTTTAACAATTACACCAAACAACGAATAGGTCTCACCATGGGCGTTAATAATTTAGTCGATGTCTTTGATGAGAAATACTACCGGCATTTAAGTGGCGGTATTCTAGAAGCCTTCGGTAAGCTATTCTTTAAAGACCTGCAAGTTTACTTATATCCCATGAAAAATGTTGAAACAGGGCAAATAATGACAAGTAATAATGTGAAGGTCCACCCAAGAATGAAAGAATTATATAAGTTCTTTAAATACAATGGTAAGGTGATGGATATTATCGATTACGATCCAGAAATAATGCATATTTTTTCAAGAGACGTTTTGAAAAAAATCACCAACAATGAAGATGGTTGGGAAGAACAATTACCTGAAGGAATTTCTGAAATAATTAAGGAAAAAAATCTTTTTACGAAAAAATTAGAAAAAACGAAAAAAAATTGATTCTGATTTTTTGTTTTTTTTAGTAAAATAGAAAAAGCCTCAAAATGTTGAGGCTTTTTCTTGGGAGAACTAGCTATGTTTTAATGCTAATATCTGAGCGGCATGATCTTTTGTTTTTACTTTTTCTATTACGCGCTTTACTTTCGAATGCTCATCAATTATAAAAGTCATTCGGTGAATACCGTCATATTCACGGCCCATAAATTTCTTTGGTCCCCAAACCCCGAATGCATTAATTACCGTATGATCTTCATCAGCAAGTAAGGGAAATGGGAATTGATACTTGTTTCTAAAGTTGGCTTGTCTTTTTTCTGAATCTGCACTGACTCCTAAGAGTTCATATCCTTGTTCCTGTAGGGCAGCATAATTATCCCTTAAATTACACGCCTCTACTGTACAACCAGGTGTATTTGCTTTTGGATAGAAAAAAACAATTAACTTTTTACCCAAATAATCAGATAATTGTATAGTATTGCCTTCTTGATCTTTTGAAGAAAATTCAGGAACGGTATCACCGGCTTTCAATGTATTCATGTAAAGTATGAATTAATTATGTTTTACAATTTAAAAATAAAGTTAAACAAAAATTGACAAAATCACAAAAAATAAAATTTGTAATCGATACTCTTCAAAAACTGTATCCGGAAATACCTATCCCGCTAGATCACAAAGACCCATATACATTGCTCATAGCGGTTTTAATGTCTGCTCAAAGTACTGATGTTCGTGTTAATAAAATAACACCACTGCTTTTCGAAAGAGCCGATAATCCTTATGATATGATTCAACTTTCTGTTGAAGAAATACGAGAAATAATTAAACCGGTTGGCCTATCGCCAATGAAAGCAAAGGGAATCTATGGGCTTTCTAAAATACTTGTTGAAAAGTATGATGGTGTTGTTCCTAAGGAATTAGAATTACTAGAAGAATTTCCAGCGGTCGGACATAAAACTGCCAGTGTTGTCGTCTCTCAAGCTTTCGGAATTCCAGCATTTCCAGTAGATACGCATATTCATAGACTTTTATATCGATGGGGATTTACCAATGGAAAAAATGTAGTGCAGACGGAAAAAGATGCTAAGCGACTCTTTCCTAAGGAATTATGGAATGATCTTCACCTTCAAATAATATGGTACGGACGCGAATATTCACCAGCGAGAGGTTGGGATCTTGAAAAAGATATCATAACAAAAACTATTGGTAGAAAAACTGTATTGAAAGAATACTATAAAAAAAAGACCCGCTGATGCGGGCCTTTTTTAATTCAAATTGTTTTCAAACTTGAGATCTTTGTAAGCTACTACATGCAATGATTGCGAGTAATTGAGCAGAAAACCTATTGTGTTTCTACCAGATCTAACAAGTGTACATTCATCTTTGTGTTCAGAGTAAATTTTTTCCATATTGGTATAGTCTTGTTATGTAAGAATAACGCAACTAAAAAGGAAATATTGTTTTTACTAATCTGAACGAGTGCCTAATTCGTAAGTACTATATTATTTTTTTCAATAATCTTTCTGAGGTTAATCAGTGCATATCTCATTCTACCAAGAGCTGTGTTTATGCTAACCCCAGTATTTTCTGATATTTCTTTAAAACTCATGTCCTTATAAATTCGCATCAAAAGAACTTCTTTTTGATCATCTGGCAATTCTTCTATTAAACCGCGAAGATCTGAATCAATCTGATTTTTTATTATTTGTTTCTCAGCATTCAACTTATCATCGCCAATTACAGAAAATATATTGAAATCATCATTGCCTTCAAACTTTGGCATTCTTTTATTCTTTCTAAAATGATCAATGATCAAATTATGCGCTATTCGCATCACCCATGGTAAAAACTTACCTTCTTCACTATAAGTTCCTTTTTTCAAAGTTTTAATCACCTTAATAAAAGTGTCTTGAAAAATATCTTCTGTAATATCACGGTCTAAAACCTTGGAGTATATAAAACTTGTAATACGTTGATTGTGTCTAGTGATAAGAATTTCTAAAGATTTTTCATCTCCACTTATATAGTCTCTTACCAATTCTGAATCTTCAATCTGTTGCTCCATTTTAGTAGGTTTTTTAGTTAAGGTTTGGGACTTTCGATTAGAAAGCTTTTTTTGGGTCATTAGTTATTTTTTTGAGTTTAATCTCGAAACACCAAATTATCAAGTGATATTTCAATTATGACCTAAAACTATAGAATACGGGGCGAGCGAAAAAAAACTTGTTGTCAAACGCTATGAAATTGATGTGAAACCCTACTTTTCTATTTTTCAACAAAATAAAAATCAACATAGGTCGTTAGTCCAAAGAAATATATGATTTACCTTTCATCGATATTATCAAACACTTTATCGATATAATCTGATAAATATCACTTGCTAAAAGAGCTATCGTATTTACGTTTTAATAAAAATAGCCCGATACAATTGTATCGGGCTATTTAACTATTTAATACATATTAGATTCTAGTTCATATTCGACTCAAAGGTCATTCCCTTCGTCTTTGTTATTTTAAGGGATTTTGAATAACTCAACAAAAACTGAATAGTTTCAGGTTTTGCTTTTACTAGTTTACATTTATCTTGAGCTTTCGTGTAAATTTTTTCCATATCAAGTTTGGTATTGTTTGAGATGATAACGCCACCAAAGTTCAATATAAGTAAATCGCTCGTTCTAATACCTATTAATTCGTTAAAACTATATTATTTTCATTTATGATCTTTCTTAAGTTAATCAAGGCATAGCGCATTCTACCTAAGGCAGTATTAATACTAACCCCCGTATTTTCAGATATTTCTTTAAAACTCATATCCTTATATATACGCATTATAAGTACTTCGCGTTGATCTTTTGGCAACTCTTCAATTAGCCCAGTAAGGTCACAATCTATTTGGTCTTTGATTATTTGACTTTCTATATTTAGTTTTTCATCGCCCATCACAGAAAAAATATTGAAAACATCACCTCCTTTATACATAGGCATCCTACGATTTTTTCTAAAATGATCAATGATTAAATTGTGTGCGATACGCATTACCCAAGGCAAAAATTTACCTTCTTCATTATAAGCACCACGTCGCAACGTGCGAATAACTTTGATAAATGTATCTTGAAAAATATCTTCCGTAATCCCTCGGTCGTTTACCTTAGAATAAATAAAACTACTAATACGTTGATTGTGTCTTTCAATGAGTGCTTCTAGAGCTCTTTCATCTCCGTTAATGTAACGACTAATTAAGACGGGGTCATCAATTTTTACTTCCATAACGATTACTTTTTTTGGTTAAACTTAGGAACCTTTTCAATGCGAAAAGGCTTTGTGGGTAATTCATCCAATTGTAAAAAAGTAATGTTTCGTTATAAGCAATTGATTTTTAAGTGAGACCAAATATATATAAAATAATATGGTTCGAAAAATAAAATAGATAATCTACATACTTTTCTTAAACCCTTTAATAGGATGTTGGCAATTGAAAATCACATATCGTATCTTTGCAGACCTCATGAAAAATATGCAAAATTTACAAGATGTAAATCCTAAAGAAAATATCATTATTAAGGGGGCAAAACTGCATAATCTTAAGAATATCGATGTTGTCATTCCAAGAAATAAACTGGTTGTCATTACGGGATTATCGGGTTCAGGAAAATCAAGTTTGGCCTTTGATACCTTATATGCAGAAGGGCAACGTAGGTATGTAGAAAGTCTCTCATCTTATGCTAGGCAATTTCTTGGCAAATTAGACAAGCCTAAAGTAGATTATATCAAAGGTATCGCCCCTGCCGTAGCTATTGAACAAAAAGTAAATTCTACGAATCCTAGATCAACCATAGGAACAACAACAGAAATCTATGATTATCTAAAGTTACTATATGCCAGAATTGGGCAAACTATTTCGCCAATCTCAAGAAATGTGGTGAAAAAAAATACAGTTGCAGATGTCGTCGAATGCATTAAAGGTTATGAAGAAAAAACCAAACTCCTCTTACTCGCTCCCATACAGATTAAAGAAGATAGAGACACCTTAAAATCTTTACAGTTATTTTCAAAACAAGGTTATGCCAGAATTAAATACAAGGGAGAGATATTACGTATAGATGCTGCGCCAAAAGAAATTGGCAAAAAATTCTTTTTGGTTATCGATAGAATTATCACGCAAAATGACGAAGATTTCTACAATCGTCTAGCAAATGCCATTGACACGGCATATTTTGAAGGTAACGGAGCATGTATAGTAGAAGAACTTGATTCGAAAAAGCAAAGGCATTTTAGTAGTAAATTTGAACTAGACGGAATGTCTTTTTTAGAACCGAATGTACACCTATTTAGTTTTAATAATCCCTATGGTGCCTGCCCTAAGTGTGAAGGTTATGGCGATGTAATTGGTATTGATGAAGATTTGGTAATTCCCAATACCGCCTTATCTATATATGAAAATGCAATTTTTGCATGGCGGGGAGAACGCATGGGTTCGTATCGCGATCAGCTAGTGAATTCGGCCTACAAATTTGATTTCCCTATTCATAAACCCTGGTTTGAACTGTCGGAAGAACAAAAACAATTAGTTTGGAACGGAAACGATCATTTTACAGGTATTCATGATTTTTTTACACAACTTGAGGAGAAAAGTTATAAAATTCAAAATCGTGTCATGTTATCAAGATACCGGGGTAAAACACGTTGTAACATGTGCAAAGGTAAGCGCTTGCGACCTGAAACAGCGTTCATAAAAATCAACGGCAAGTCGATATCCGATTTAGTAGAATTACCCATAGCCCAGCTTATTCCATTTTTTACAAAAATGAGTTTGAGTACGCATGATGCTACCATTGCTTCAAGATTACTCAAAGAAATACAAGCACGTTTATCTTTTTTAGATAAAGTGGGTCTTAATTACTTAACATTAAATAGAAAGTCGAACTCTCTTTCTGGCGGAGAAAGTCAACGAATTAATTTAGCCACCTCACTTGGCAGTAGTTTGGTAGGTTCTATGTATATTTTAGACGAGCCGAGTATAGGCTTACATCCTAAAGACACCGAAAATCTCATCGATGTTTTAAAATCGCTTCGCGATTTAGGTAATACTGTTATTGTGGTTGAACATGATGAAGATATTATGAAAGCGGCAGACGAAGTAATTGATATTGGCCCAGAAGCAGGCACTCATGGAGGAGAAGTTGTTGCCCATGGCACTTTAGAAGAGGTCTTACTTACAGAATCGTTAACTGCAAGCTACCTGAATGGGAATGAACAAATTACTACACCTGATCATCGCAGAACTTCAAATAGTTTCATAAAAATTATTGGAGCCCGTGAACATAATTTAAAAAATATAGATGTCACTTTTCCACTGAATATGCTTACGATAGTAACTGGCGTTTCTGGAAGTGGCAAAAGTACTTTAGTTAAAAAACTCCTCTACCCTATTATTTTAAAGGAAGTTGGTGGTTATGGACAAAAAGCAGGGCACTATACTTCTTTTGAAGGGAATTACAAGGATATTAAGCATGTGGAATTTGTAGATCAAAACCCGATTGGGAGGTCTTCAAGATCGAACCCCGTTACCTACATTAAAGCTTACGATGATATTCGCAATCTTTTCGCTTCACAAAAGCTGAGCAAGATAAGGGCTTATCAAGCCAAACATTTTTCATTTAACGTAGATGGAGGTCGTTGTGAAAAATGTAAGGGAGAAGGAACAATTACTGTAGAAATGCAGTTTATGGCCGATGTTCATTTAGAATGTGACACTTGTGGCGGCAAACGCTTTAAAAAAGAAGTACTTGAAGTCAAATTTGAAGAAGCCAATATTGACGACGTATTGAATATGACCATTGATAGCGCCATTTCATTCTTTGAAACGCATCAGCAAACGCGACTGGTTTCTAAACTCAAACCATTGCAAGATGTTGGACTCGGCTATGTGACCTTAGGCCAATCGTCATCAACACTTTCTGGTGGGGAAGCCCAGCGCATTAAACTGGCTTCGTTTTTAGTTAAAGGAAGTTCAAAAGATAAGGCACTCTTTATATTTGATGAACCGACAACTGGACTGCATTTTCATGATATCAAAAAATTACTAAAATCATTCGAAGCCCTAATATTACGGGGGCATTCTATTATTGTTATAGAGCACAATATCGAACTTATTAAATGTGCAGATTATATTATTGATTTAGGTCCTGAAGGTGGTGAGCATGGTGGGCAGCTATTGGCGCAAGGCACTCCTGAAGAAATCATTAACAGCAAAACATCACATACCGCTCATTATCTAAGAGAAAAACTGCAATAACCTTTCCAAAATACTACTTCATACTTTTTTTGCTTTAGTCCTCTTAAGACTAGTACACCAAAAACAAATGCAATAGTAAATTATAAAGTGTTATCTACCAGCTAGTTACAAATTAATAAAATTCTTGGCACGCTGTTTGGTATCTACTTATCGAATGCGAATATTTCCATTCAAAACTCCTCTGTCTTTAGACAGACTTAAAACCTTATATCATGAGAAAATTAATACTGATATTAGCAGCTCTAGTTATAGGCACCACTGGTGTCATCGCTAGCACCACTTATGATAAGGTTGCAAAACGCAATGCTTATCAATACGACAGATCATTTATTTTTGTTGAAAATGGCATTACGTTTTCAGTATATCCTGATGGGGAATTTGATTTTTACGTTAATAATAGAATCGGAAATCGCAGACGGGATATAACATTCAATTCTGGATTTGACTATAGCCCTTACGCGCAATACGACGATTACGGAGCGGTTATTCAAGTAGAAAATGTACCGATCTTTTATGATTATTTTGGACGTGTTTCTCAAATTGGTGATATCAACATAAACTATCGTAATCGTAGAGTATACAGCGTAGGAAATATGTTTGTGTATTACAATACTAACGGATTTTATGACTATCATACAGGATACATAAATAGGTATAATAGACACTATGTCTACAGACCATTTCACAGGTTCTTTGTAAGGCCATCTTTAGATTTATGTTTGGTCTTTGGAAGACCTTATAGAAGGTACTACAACCCCATTCGCTATACCTATTATAACCCATATAGATATAATAGAAGATATGCTTACGCTAAATTAGGTCGTGAACACAGATACAATAACGTACGCAAAGAAAGGTCTACCATTTACAGAAATGATAGAAGAGTAGCGGTCCGCGATAATGCTAGACGCAGCAATCGAACGGTAACACGAAATGATGCTGTTAACAGGTCAAAAAGAAATGCAGCAAGAAATACCTTTAATGGTACAAACCGTTCTCGTTCTACAGTAAACAGGTCTGAAGGAAGAAATAAAACTGTACGCAGTAGCGCTTATCGTCGTGGCAATACGACCGCAAACAGAACAACGGTGAAACGCTCTCCGCGAACAGCTACTGTGAAAAGAAGTACTAAAACAACGGTAAGAAAACCTGTTAGTCGTTCTAAAAATACGGTTGTAAAAAGTACAAATAGCAGAACACAGCGAGTAGTTTCGAAGCCTAGGCAAGGTACAAGAACTACTGCTACTAAGAATACGGCTTCAAGATCGGTAAAAAGAGCACCGTCAAGAAGTTCAAGAAACACTGTCAATAGAAGTTCATCTTCTAGGTCTTCAAGAGCAACTACTGCACGTAGTTCAAGAAGTAATAGAAGTGCAAGTGCCTCAAGAAGTAGAGGTCGGCAATAAAGATCGTTTTTAGGTTGGTTAGTTGTTACCTCCGTAGTAAATTCGTTTGCTACGGAGGTTTTTTGTTAAATCATATCTTCTTAGTGTCATTTAAAATCACTCGATGCAATCAAGCATGTGAGATTCAATCCAACCGGTCACCCGCTTTCCGTTGTGGTCTAATGACACTAATTTCCATTTCCCTTTACATTTATTAATAGTAATGAGACCTGCCTCCCAATCATACAATTCTATTTTAAGAGCAGCCTTAATATCTCGCTCTTCATACAAGGTCAAATTTTGGATTTTTTGTTCATTTTTACTGTAAGCACCTATATATACTTCTTTTTTAACCCATCCTTTATAATTCTTGTGGTATTTTCCAAAAAACAAATCAACGTAAAAAAAATCTTTGTTTTCTGCTAAAATAACTAGTGAAATATAATCATCATTCTGTGGGTCGTTCTTTACTGATTGAAAGATTTCGCCGTTAGGCATTGAATAAATATCAACTTTTTCAGTATGTCTCCAATGAACTACCGCTTCACATAAGTCAGTTTGAGCAAGACCAATAAAAGGAATATAAAGAAGCAGTAAACAGAGCCATTTCATACCTATAAGATAACACTTTGTATTTGGTTTACCGCAGACGGTTTTATTTCTTTAAAATTTTAGCGAGGAAGCCATTCACATCTTCCGAAATTTTAAATCGATAAACCAAGGTTGCGAAAATGAAACTCATTGCGATACTTTTTAGCATAATATTCGCAATAGGATGAAAACTCAGTTCTAAAAAATAAAAAGGAACGCCAACAAATAACAATAAAACAAAGGCTTTTAAGGTATTTACGGTAAATGGAATGATGCCAAACTTCATTTTCACATAAATCAGCTTTATCGAATTAAATAGAAAAAATGCCAAAAAGCTTGCCATTGCTGCCCCTTCAATACCATATTTCGGAATTAACCATAGATTCAAAACAATCATAAAAAAAGCTAATGCTAAACCCATAACAAGCACGGCTTTATAATAATCAGAAGTGTATAAAATAGCGGTGTTATTTCCTAAAAGAGCATCGTAGACTTTTATAAGCCCGATGATACAAACCACAGTAAAGCCGCCGCGATATGCTTCCGGAATTAATAAATATAAGGCCTCCACATTTAGTACTATGAGTAAAAACAAAAAACCAGAGGCTATAAACAATGTTAGTGAGCTTTTTTGATACAATCTTTTAAGTCCGGCATAATCCTTCTCATTCAGCAACTTGGCCGTCAATGGGCTGGTAATTTGTTGCATACTTCTCGAAGGCACGCCTATTGCAATACCCATATAGGCAGCAACTGTATAATAAGCCACATTTTTTAATTCAACCAACTGATTTAACATGACCTTATCGATCTCTAATAATACCACTGCTGCAGATCCACCAATAATAATTAGGGTAGTATAATTGAGAATATTTCTAATATTTTTAGGCCAATTAAAACTAAGCTTGGGCATTCTTAAAGAATAGGCATATAATTGCATTGTTAACATTCTTAAAATATAGAGGCCAACTAGAGCTTGTAGAAAAAAAGAAACATCTATGACTTTATAATAAAGTAAAATCAATAAAATCATACTACCTATTCGAACAAAGATCTCCTTCATGAAATTACCAAAAACCGACTTCATATGCACGCGTGCCCAAGCATAAAAAATTTCGAAATAAGCTAACGATACGCCGATTAAAAATATATAAAGGATATAATCTCCTGCAATTTTATTTTCTTTTGATAAAAATTCGGTGATGCTATCGTAGCACAAATAAGTAGCAAAACCGAAAATGAGTATCATAAAAAAAGGTAAGAGAAGCATTAGTGTTAGAAAACTATCAATATCTTTTTCTTTAGTGAAACTGCTGAAAAATTTCACTATAGCGTTATTGGCCCCAAAAGCGAATATAGGCATCAAAATACCAGAAGTAGCTAGAATCACTCCTATCAATCCGAAGTATTCGGCACTCATGAATTTCGTATACAAAAAAAGATAGTTCAACGCCCCAACCGCAAAACCCGCATAGGTTATCAGAGTATTACTTAACGATTGTTTCAATACCACTCCCATCAAATAGTGTTTACTAATTTTCGCGTAAGTGCTCTTCTACTATATTGATTTATTGCTACTGAAGAAACTTTCAGCTGATTGTTTTGATATTGTTCAAACCAATTTAAAAGTACGTTTTTAAGTTGAAACTGCGATTGATAATCAAATATCGCTCCGGTTTTTGTAGCCGCAACCATAGCTGCAACCTCCCATTCTAATGGACCAACACCGAGAATGGGTCGTTCTGCTGCCATATATTCAAAAAACTTACCTGGTATGATTCCTTTTGTTTCTTTGGTATCAATTTCAGCAAGCAAAAGTACTTGTGATTGTTGTTGGTATTGCAGCGCTTTTTCGTGGGATACATAGCCAATAATATTAAGATAATCTGCTAAACCATTATCTTTTAATGTTGTAATAATATCATCACTTAACACACCTATAAACTGTAGCTGCAGAGCCGCTTTAAAGTCTTTGTTTTCATTGACAAGTTCTGACAATACTTTCCATAAGTTCTTAGGATTTCGCCCGGATAACATAGAACCTACATGTGAAATGGTAAATTTTTTATCTAAAGAAACTTTTGTCGTCACCATATGATCAAAACCGTTTGTAATAACGGTTATAGGTTTTCGAGTAATGCCCTGAAACTCTCTTTTTGTTGTTTCACTCGTAACTACAATATGATCGGCTGTTCTTAATACTAATTGTTCTAATTCTTTGTGCCGACTTTTAGCCATACTTGTAAGCTTCAATTTAGCATGGTAGCCAATGGAAGTCCATGGGTCTCTAAAATCAGTAATCCATTTAATTTTTTTAAAGGCTTTTAAGTGATACCCAATCAAATGAACACTATGCGGCGGACCGGTAGTGATTATAGTTTCAATCTGTTCTTTTTCAATAATATCATAGAGAAATTTCACAGATGGACGAACCCAGAATTTACGGGCGTCTGGAATAAAGAAGTTACCCCGTACCCATAATAACACCTTTTCTAAAAAAGATTGATTTTTAGATTGAATGATTCCAGAACTTATTCGCTTTGTTTTTTTTCTAGAAAATATACCTGACAATCGATAGGGCTCGAAAATAGGATGTTTGTAAATTTTAATGTCATCGGGTATTTCGTCAGCAAAAGTTTCATCAATGATCGGATAGGTCGGATTTTCTGGGATATAGACCACTGGTTCAACATTAAAATCACGTAAGTACTTAACGAATTTAAGCCATCGTTGTACACCCGGACCCCCTGCTGGTGGCCAATAATACGTAATGACCAGTACTTTACGCATTAGACTTGTGGTTTTTCTTCTCTTCTTGATTTCCAAAATGAAAATCCTATGCCCCCCAGCACAATAATTCCTAGTAGGATAGAACTTCCTAAAGTAATTTGACTTCCTTTTCGAACTACTTCTGGCTCAAACTTAAATTCAATCTTGTGTTCGCCCTCTGGAATTTCCAAAGCGCGTAGCACATAATTAACTCGAAAATGATCAACGCGTGTTCCATCAATAAAAGCCTGCCATCCATGCCTATAATACATTTCAGAAAATACGGCTACCCCAGAAAATGCATTTCTGGAGCTATAAGTTAAATGATTCGGTTTATAATCGTTTAAGCTTATTGATGCGGTAGAATCTATTCGAAATGCAAATCGATTAATAGCGTCAAACTCAATAGCATTTATCACTGCTACTTCATCAGTCTGTAAACCCTCTAAAGCAGCAATTTCTTCATCAGCACTGGTTACTTTCTTGAGTTCAGAAATAAACCATGCATTGCCATTGGCTTCATCATTTAAGGCTGGATATCTTCTGCCCTCTTCATCTTGTTGTACGACATATTTCACATTGAGCATATTCAACACCTGTCGATTTCCTTTAGCAATGTGGTAACTAAATAAATCTTGCATTCCTGCCGGTTTAGCCGCATGGTAGCCACTGATCGACTGATGAAAATATGCCGTTCTAGCGCCGCTTAAACCTTCAGATTGATCAAAAACCCGATATATACCTTTATCTTTTTTGATCTGCTGATCCATAATAGTTTCTTGAAAAGGTTCATTCATACTACGCTTAGAAACAAAATTGTCTTTGTTTACATAGCGCAGATCAACGCCCACTAAATCAAAAACAATCAAAGCCCCCAACGTTATAATCACGAGGTTTTGCTTTAATTTTTCTTTTAAATAGAACCAAATTGCCGTTGCAGAAAACAACACGAAAAGTATAGAGCGAAATAAATCTGAAGTATAAACCGATTTACGATCAGCCCGAACAACATCAACTAGACCTGTCATGCCCGAAGCTCTAAGGCCTTCATCGGAAGGGGCTGCAAAATCAAACATGCCCTTACTTAAAAATAAAAGTATGCCTAAACCAATAACTGAAAAAAATGAACTTTTAAAAGCACTCCATTTTATTTTAGTTTCAATGGTAGTGTCGAACAATGCCACTACGGCCAAAATGGCGAGTACTGGTGCACAAAGTTCAAGTATCACCTGAATGGATGAAACTGCCCTAAATTTATCATACAGGGGAAAGTAATCAATCATGAAATCAGTCAATAAACTAAAATTCTTCCCCCATGACAAAAACAAGGATAACAATATACCTCCCAAAAGCCACCATTTCGCCTTACCCCGCACCAAGAAAAGTCCCAAAATGAATAAAAAGAAAATTACTGCACCAATATAGGCAGGGCCAGCAACACTCGGTTGATCTGCCCAATACATTGGCAAACCTTCTGAAAACTCTAAAGCTCTACTTCGTGGCAATCCCTTTTCTACCAAATATTCGTACGTTTTTGAATCTTTTCCTAAATTCTCTTGCGATGCCCCACCAAAAAGACGCGGCACGAATAAATTAAGTGATTCGGTAATACCATAACTCCAATGTGTTATATATTCTTTGTCCAGTCCTTTTGAAGCCTCTTTACGACTTCCGTCTGGGTTTATAGTAAGCTTTGACGGTCCTCTTGTACTCCAATCGGCATACTCCTTTGTGGCCATTAGACCAGTGGCATTTGCGGCAATTCCTAAGGTTACCGCCACCAATAATATAGCTATCGCCGTAAAAAAATGTTTTAAATATTTCTTTCGAATAGCATCAATTAAATAAACCACACCCAAAATTATAACCAATAACATAAAGTAATAGGTCATTTGGTAATGGTTGGCTCGTATCTCTAAGGCCATCGCGATTGCCGTCAGCACAAAACCCCATAAATACTTTTTTCGAAACACTAAAAGAATGCCTCCTAAAAGCATCGGTAAATATCCCATGGCATGTGCTTTTGCATTATGCCCTGCACCAAAAATAATTATCAAATAAGTCGAAAACCCAAAAGCAAGTGCACCAACTACAGCTAGTCGATAATCTACATTCATACAGCATAAAAGAATGTAAAAGCCAATAAAATATAAAAAGAGGTAATCAGCAGGTCTTGGCAAAAACCGAATAAGGTTATCTAACTGCTTCACATAATCATGCGGATAATAGGCCCCTAATTGATAGGTTGGCATACCGCCAAAAGCACTATTCGTCCAATACGGTTCTTGATTATCATTACGCTTTCGGAAATCGTTTTGTTCTTTGGCCATGCCAACGAACTGCTTGATATCATGTTGACTAATTGCTTTTCCTTGAAGTACCGGACTGAAATAAGCTAAGGCCGTGACAATGAAGAATACTGCAACAAAAAAATGAGTAAAAAACGCTTTTAATCCCGTTCGCATAAATAAATATCGTGGTTGATTACGCTAAAATACTCAATCAATTTCCTCAAAGTCAATATAATCACCAACTTTTTCTGAAGAAGTATTTTTTTTAGTTGGTTTCTTTTCAATAATTACATCCCCTACCCTTTCTTCCGAAGCCTTATGCTGTCGATTGAAATTGTCAAATTGTTCTTTGAAATGAGCTTCGGTTTTTTTAGCGGTATAATTAATAATCTTTGGTGCAAACAGCTTAGCTAAAATCTTAAAAAGATAGTATACCAAAAGGACTATTAAAATTGTTTTTAATAAAGCCATAAATTTTTAATCGATTATATCAAAAGTACAATTCTCGCGTTGTAATAGGTGAACGTAAGTCTTAAAATAATAATAAAATAACCGAGATGACCTATTCAGTACCAAGACATAAAGTGAAATACCTCATATTCGCGATTTTGGTAAACTGCTCTTTTTTGGGATTTTCGCAATACACAGATGTTATCAATTCTAATCGTCCAGGTCTTTCAGTAAGTGCTTATGCAGTGGGTAGAAATGTTTTACAAATTGAAGCAGGTCTTCGTTACGAACAAAGTGACCATTCTTTTCTAAATACGCAGTCAAATCTATGGGGTACTGATGTTTCACTGCGATATGGATTACTTTTCGAGCAACTTGAAATTAACTACGAAGGCACATATCAGAATAATAAGTCCACCTTTTCGAATTTAGGAATTTCTGAATCTTTCTGGAATTTCTCAAGAAATAGAGTCGGTCTTAAATTTTTAGTTTACGATCGATATAAGGCACCTGAACGCAACAAACCGAACTTATACAGCTGGCGGGCCAATAATGTATTTCAGCTAAAAAATCTTATTCCATCTATATCAGTTTATGGCGGGGCTACATTCAATTTAGGCGAGAATCCGTTTTATTTAGGTGATCCTGAAATTTCATATCGCGGCATGATTGCTACACAAAGTAGGCTGACGCCGCGCTTTGTTTTAATTTCGAATATCGCTTATGATCGCATTACGACAGATTTTCCTGAACTAAGTTATTTGGTTTCGCTTTCTTATGCCTTTCGAAACCCAAAATGGAGCACTTTTGTTGAAAATCAAGGTATAAAAAGTGATCGCTATTCTGATTTGTTGCTGCGAGCAGGTGTTGCGCATCTGTACAAGGAAAATATGCAATTCGATGTAAATATGGGAGCAAGCTTTAAAAATACGCCATCTCGTATTTTCGTTACTGCTGGAATGTCATATAGGTTTGATTTTCACAAAGACAAAGAAATTCCGATTGAAGACCAAGATGCTGACGAAAATGGCGGTGCAATTAAAAAGAACGCCATGAAAAAGAAGAAAAAGAAAAAATCTAAAAAAGGAAGCGGGGCTGAAGATGTAGATCTCGGACCTTCAAAAAAACAACTCAGGAAGCTTAAAAAAGCTGAAAAGAAAAAGAAAAAAGGCAAAAAGAAAAAAGACGATGGCGTTATTGAATTTTAGCATTTCTTATGACCAGCTTTAACTTTTTTAAATAGTTTCAAATTTCTTTCTAATAATTAATATGCCTAATATTGATCCTCAAATAAATAGGATATGGTCACCCTAAAAGAGGCAGTTACAAAATCAGAATTAAAACAATTTGTAAAATTTCCTTTTAGTATATACAAAGATTCTCCATGCTGGGTTCCTCCGATAATCAATGATGAATTAGATACGTTCGACCATACTAAAAATCCAGCATTCAAAAATGCAAAAGTTCGGTTCTTTTTAGCTTATAAAAATAATGTCATTGCTGGACGTGTTGCGGCTATTATTAATGATATAGAAATAAATCAGCAAAATCTTAAAAAAATGCGATTTGGTTGGTTTGATTTTATAGATGACACTGCGGTTTCTGAAAAATTACTTCTTAAAGTGGCCGAAATAGGGCGCGCAAATAATTTGGCTTTTATGGAAGGCCCCGTAGGTTTTTCTAATCTAGATAAGGTAGGTGTTCTCATTGAAGGTTTTGAGCATATGGGCACAATGATTACTTGGTATAATCATCCTTATTATCAAAAGCACTATGAAAGTTTTGGCCTTATTAAAGAAAAAGAGTACATGGAAAATAAATTTCCATTTGCGAATGCCAAGCCAGAGTTTTTCGCCAAAGCCAATGAGCTTGTAAAAAGAAGATATGGTGTAAAACCTATTAATTTCACCAAGACAAAAGAGGTAATGCCCTTGGCTGATAAAATGTTTGATTTATTTAATGATAGTTATGCTTCGCTATCTTCTTTTGTTCCTATTACTGATATTCAAAAAGAATATTTTAAAAAGAAATATATTGGTTTTATAAATCCGGAATACATAAAATTTGTTGTCGATAAAGACGACAATTTAATTGCTTTTGGTATCGTAATGCCCTCCTTTTCAAAGGCTTTACGAAAAATGAAAGGAAAATTATTTCCCTTCGGGATATATCATTTGCTACAGGCTAGAAAAAAGAGTAAGGATGTAATTTTCTATCTTATTGGTGTACACCCAGAATATCAAAATAAAGGTATCACTGCAATCATTTTTAATGAATATTACGAGACTTTCAAAAAAAAGGAAATAAATTATTGTTTTCGAACACCAGAACTAGAAGAAAATATTGCGATTAAGCAGATTTGGAAACATTTTGACCCCGTTATTTACAAACGACGACGAACTTATCGTATGGAGTTAAAATAATTCCTTGTTTAATAGATTCCATTTTGGCTTAGCATCACTAGCATTGTTTGGCTTATTAAGAAAAATCCACCAATATAATCCAATTACTCCCCCATAGCTGCAGCAACGGCAGCAGAAAGTCTTTTATAAGTGCCATTTTGCAAACGCTCTCGAATACCAGAAAATGCATCCAGCGTTATTGCGACATCTTCTAAGGTATGTGTTGCCGTTGGAATCAAACGAAGTAAAATCAATCCTTTTGGAATCACAGGATACACTACAATTGAGCAGAAAATACCATAGTTTTCTCTTAAATCTTTTACCAATGCCATGGCTTCAGGTATACTCCCATTCAGGTATACAGGTGTTACACAACTTGAAGTTGTACCTATATCAAAACCTCTTTCTTTGAGGCCATTTTGAAGGGCGTTTACGTTCTCCCAAAGTTTCTCTTTGAGCTCTGGCATAGTGCGAAGCATATCTAAGCGCTTCAAAGCACCTTTGACATAAGTCATTGGTAACGACTTTGCAAACATTTGCGAACGCAGGTTATACTTTAAATAATCAATAATTTCTTGATCAGCCGCCACAAAGGCCCCAATACTTGCCATAGATTTCGCGAAGGTCGCCAGGTATACATCTATTTGGTCTTGTACACCTTGCTCTTGACCTGCTCCACCTCCTGTTTTACCTAAAGTACCAAAACCATGTGCATCATCAACCAATAAACGGAACTTGAATTTTTTCTTTAAAGCAACGATCTCTTTAAGAATACCCTGCTCGCCTCGCATTCCAAAAACGCCTTCCGAAATAACTAATATTCCCCCACCCGTCTGTTCCGCCATTTTCGTAGCTCTGGCAAGGTTTTTTTCTAAACTTTCAGCGTTATTATGAACAAAAGTAAATCGTTTACCCATGTGCAAACGAACACCATCAATGATACAAGCGTGACAATCAACATCATAAACAATAATATCATCTTTCGTAACTAAGGCGTCAATCACTGACATAAAACCCTGATAGCCAAAGTTCAATAAATAAGCCGCTTGTTTATCAACAAACGCAGCACATTCTTGTTCTAACTGTTCGTGAAAATTAGTATGACCACTCATCATACGAGCACCCATGGGGTATGCCGCACCATATTCACGAGCCGTATCGCCATCAACTTTTTTAATTTCAGGTAAATTGGCCAAGCCTAGATAATCGTTAATACTCCAGGTAATCACTTCTTTTCCTTGGAATTTCATCCGATTGGAAATTGGACCTTCTAATTTTGGAAAAACAAAATACCCTTCGGCCTGAGAAGCCCATTTTCCTAAGGGTCCCTTATTATCTATAATTCTATCAAATATATCTCTCATTAAGAACGATTACGTATTAATCACCTTGCGACTCTGCAAAAATATAGAATTTAGTCTAGAAAAAAAGGCAATAAACTTTCTAAGTCATTGCCTATTTTCTTAAATCTTATGTTTTCTCTATTGAATCACCTGCACTTTCGGGGTTTCTTCTACTTTATTATTATTTAAAAAACCTTGATTTTCCATCCACTCATCACTATAAATTTTACTCATATAACGCGAACCGTGATCTGGAAAAATCAATACTACCTTGCTATCTTTATTAAAAACATTATTACTCATCAATTGCTTAGTGGCCTGCATTACTGCACCACAGGTATAACCAACAAAAATTCCTTCAGTTTTTGATATTTCTCGAGCAGTATGGGCACTTTCCTCATCTGTAACTTTAATAAAATCATCAATTGCATCAAAATCAGTTGCTCCTGGTATTAAATTTTTCCCGAGACCTTCAATACGATACGGATAAATCTCATCAGTATCTAACTCGCCTGTTTCATGATATTTTTTCAACACAGAACCATAAGCATCAACTCCAATTATTTGAATATCAGGATTTTGTTCTTTTAAGAATCGCGCCGTGCCAGAAATAGTTCCGCCAGTACCACTACATGCTACTAAATGCGTGATTTGACCATTTGTTTGCTTCCAGATTTCGGGTCCGGTAGATTGATAATGTGCATCAATATTTAGCTCATTAAAATATTGGTTAATATAAACAGAGCCTTTGGTCTCTTCGTGCAAACGCTTTGCCACCTGATAATAAGATCTTGGATCATCAGCACTCACATGGGCAGGACATACATATACCTTCGCACCCATAGAGCGAAGCATATCAATTTTATCAGGGGACGATTTTGAACTAACCGCTAAGATGCAGTTGTAACCTTTAATAATACTAACCATTGCTATTGAAAAACCTGTATTACCAGAAGTTGTTTCAATAATGGTACTATCTTTAGTCAATAAGCCTTTGCGTTCAGCAGCTTCTATGATATGTAAGGCAATTCTATCTTTCGACGAATGACCCGGATTAAAAGATTCTAACTTTGCATAAAATTCGCCATCAAAATGCTCTGTTATCTTATTCAGTTTTACAAGAGGCGTATTTCCTATTAATTCTAGAATATTATTACAGGCGTTTATTTTGTTTTTCATAAAACTCTATCTAAATAAATTCAAGACTTTCAAGGCTTCGAACGAAGGAACAAAATTAGCATTTTTTTTGAACTAGTTCGAAATGCCTTCTAAATCCAGCAAAAAGGCGTATTCTTTAGCCACTTCTTTCAACGATTCAAACCGCCCAGAAGCACCACCATGACCAGCATCCATATTAATATCAAATAACAAGATATGATTATCTGTCTTTAATTCTCTCAGCTTTGCCACCCACTTAGCTGGTTCAAAATACTGCACTTGAGAATCATGGAGTCCCGTAGTTACTAACATATTCGGATAAGCCTTCGCTTCAACTTGGTCGTAAGGCGAGTATGATTTCATATAATCATAGTATTCTTGTTCATTCGGGTTGCCCCATTCGTCGTATTCCCCCGTCGTTAAAGGTATCGTATCATCTAACATAGTAGTCACTACATCAACAAAAGGTACGGCCGCAACGACTCCATTATAAAGCTCTGGTGCCATATTGATAACGGCTCCCATTAACAGTCCACCAGCAGATCCACCCATAGCGTACATATGATCAGCACTGGTATAACCTTCCTCAATTAAGAATTTTGAACAATCAATAAAATCGAAAAAAGTATTTTTCTTTTTTAATAACTTTCCATCTTCATACCAAGGTCTACCCAAATATTGTCCTCCTCGAATATGAGCAATTGCGTAGACGAATCCTCGATCTAATAAACTCAAACGAACCGTTGAGAAATATGGGTCGATGGTAGCACCATAAGAGCCGTAAGCATATTGCAATATTGGCGCGTCACCATCAAGCTGCGTGTCTTTGTGATAAACTAAGGAAATAGGTACTTTAATGCCGTCTCTAGCCGTAGCCCAAACTCTTTTTTCTAAATAATTCTCTTTATTAAATTTATCGCCTAAAACCTCTTGTTCCTTTTTAATTTCTTTCTCTTTTGTTCTCATATTGAAATCAATAGTTGATCTCGGCGTCGTCATTGAATTATAAGAATATCTTAAGATTTCAGTATTAAAGTCAGGGTTTCTACTCACATTAGCCGTATATGTCTCGCTATCAAAAGGTAAATAATAGCTTTCTTCACCATCCCAACGGACAATTTTTAATTCGTTAAGTCCATTTTTACGTTCCGAAAGCACATAATAGGAAGCAAATATATCCATCCCCTCTAGTAGAACATCTTCGCGATGTGGAATAAACTCTTTCCAATTTTCAGAGTTCGTATTGTCAGTTGACACCTTCATTAATTTAAAATTAGTCGCGCCATCTTTATTTGTCAATACATAAAAGCTATCTCCATAATGCGTTATGCTGTACTCAAGCCCTCTTTTTCTAGGAGAGAATATTGCAAATTCGCCTTCAGCATTATTTGCTTTCAGGGTTCTAAATTCTGAGGTAAGGGTACTAAAACATCCAATAATAATATACTCCTTCGATTTAGATTTATATACGTAAGCACTGAAAGTCTCATCTTCTTCATGAAACACCAAGGCGTCTTGTTCCCCTGTTTCACCTAATTTATGCCTAAATATTTTGTCTGAACGCAAGGTAACATCATCTTGTTTGCTATAAAAAATAGTTTGATTATCATCAGCCCAAACAGAATTACCCGCGGTGTTATCAACCTTATCGGCAAGAATTTCGCCTGTCTCAAGGTTTTTAATTTGAAGTGTATATTTTCTTCTTGAAACCGTATCCACTGAAAAAGCGGCTAAGGTGTTATCAGGACTGATAGAAAAGCTAGATAAGTTGAAAAATTCATGCCCTTTAGCAAGTTCGTTACAATCGAAAATAATTTCTTCTGGAGCTTCTAAATTTTCTTTTTTTCTAGAATATATAGGATATTCTTTGCCTTGTTCATACCGCGTAATGTACCAATATCCATTGTTTTTATAGGGAACCGAAGTGTCATCTTCTTTAATTCTAGATTTCATTTCTTCAAATAAAGAAGACTGAAAATCAGTCGTATGAGCCGTCATTTTAGCATAATATTCGTTTTCCTTTTCGAGATGAGAAATAACTTCTTGATCTTCTCTATCATTCATCCAATAGTAATTATCAACCCTAACATCATCATGTTTCACTAGTTCTTTGATTACTTTTTTCGCAACTGGAGCTTCCGCTTTGTTCATAGTATTACGCTGATTTTGACAAGAAGATGCAAAAGTAATACATCCAAATAGAACAGCTTTTAATTTACTCATTGTACTATTTCTTTATGATTATCGATACAATTTACTAATTTTGAAAGGTATACTATAAAAAAGTTAAATTATGTTTGGAGATATGATGGGTATGATGGGTAAACTCAAAGAAACCCAACAGAAAGTTGAAGCCACCAAAAAAAGATTACATACGGTAACTTTAGTCGAAAGTTCACCTGAAGAACTTATAACTGTTAATATTACGGCAAATAGAACAATTAAAGAGATTACCATTGATGACAGCCTTTTAACTGATAAAGAGCAATTAATAGACTATTTGGTTCTTGCCACAAACAAAGCTATTCGAAAAGCTACTGAAATAAATGAGGCGGAGCTAGCTGCAGCGGCCAAAGATGGTATGCCCAATATCCCTGGTTTAGATGGCCTATTCAAATAACACTTCGGTTACCATTATATACTAACCTTCATTTTATATCGTTAGAAATAAATAAATACCGCCGTTTTGTGGCAAATAATAATTTTTGGTCAACTAATTGCGGTGTAAATTAAAAATACTCAAATGAAACACCTCATCGTACTATTATTATTACCCGTGGTTATGCTGGCTCAAGCAGAAAAATCTGTTGTTGCAAATAACGGATGGTTAACCAATTATGAAACTGCGTTGAATACAGCTGCGCAAACTGATAAGAATGTTCTTATTTATTTTACAGGAAGTGATTGGTGCCCACCTTGCAAGATGTTGAAAAAAGACTTTTTCGATTCTGCAGAATTTGCAGCAGTATCTTCGAACTATGTCCTTCTTTATATTGATATTCCAATGAACAAAGATCTGCTTTCTTCTGAACAATTGGCTCACAATAAAGAACTTTCATCTAAACTTAATGGCAAAGGTTCGGTACCATTAATTAAAATATTGGATAAAGAAGGTCATGAACTAGATAAATACGCTGGCTACAGCATGAACGGCGATACTCGATATCACCTTGAATTAGTTCAAAAACATAAATAATAATATCACACTCAAACAAAAAAAGGCTTTCCGTTATGGAAAGCCTTTTTTAATTTGTAAAGAATTGAATTAATTATTAATCAATCTAAACTCAGTTCTTCTGTTAACAGCATGCTCTCTTTCTGTACAAGAAACACCCTCTTTACATCTATTCTTAGTTTTCGTTTCACCGTATCCATTAGCAACTAATAAGCTTGAGTTAATACCTTTACTAATTAGGTAATCAGCAACAGCTTTTGCTCTACGCTCTGAAAGATCTTGGTTTGAAGAAGAAGTACCTCTAACATCAGTATGAGATGCTAATTCTACTTTAACTCCAGGGTTTTGAGCTAATACAGGCATTAAACGATTGTCAATAATACTTTTAGCTTGAGCCGTTAAAGTAGCACTATTGGTATTCCAATTAATAGGTAATGCTTGATATTCTACTAAAGAACACTCAACTTCTTTCCAAGTAGTCAAACCGCCTTTTTCTTTCATTACTTCTTTAGTAACTGTTTTAGTAACAGCTGGTACAGTTTCTTCAGTTGTATACGCATCTTTATCCAATACAGTTTTGGTAATCTCTTTGTATTGCGCAGGAATAACTTCTTCAACAACACGAGCTGGCTCTAAAAGAACTCTTTTCGTGTAAGTGGCATTTTTAGAACCAATAGGGGTTTTGCTTACAGAAGCATCACTTGCTAAAGTTGTTGTAGCGATAGTTGTGAATTCAGCAGGGTACCCTTTATAACACCAGTATCTACAATCATCAGGGTTACCAGAAGCACAATCAGGTGCAGCAGCTCCTAACTCCCATTGAGCGTAAGCAGGCTTCACTTCAATTGTCTCAGAACCCTTACCAAATGTTGCAGGCGCAACTCTTAAAGTGTTTCCACCTTCTTTAGATACATAAGAAACTGTTTCTGTCCCCCATTTCTCAGGAACTACAGTTAATTTTTTTCCAGCAGCTTTAATCTCAACTCTTTCAGTTACTGTTTTAAAAGTAGCAGGAACAGTCTTTAGAACCTTATACGCTGGTTTGATTGTTAATGTAACTGTTTCATTAACATATACGTCAGGAGTGGTACAACGCACGTAGCATTTACCAGGCTCAGGATTGGTCGGCAATTCTTGAGCAATTGTAATCGATGCAGTCATTACTGCAAATAGAAATAAAACTTTTTTCATGTTCTGTTAGTGTTTTATGTTATTAAAAAAAGTATCGCAATTTATACTATTTTAAGGAAATATTAAGAACTATTTTGAACTAAAATGTGCTTTTCGTCGAATAAAGCATTAATTTTTAAGCTTATAGCACCTCAGGAGCCCGAAAACAGGACTTATTATTGGCGCCAGTGTTATTTTTAAAAACTAAATGTTGTATTTTTAGTGAAAGGATTAAGTTATGTTGGAACTCCAAAAAACACCTGAAAATCGATATTTCTTTGTTCTGAAATCAGAAGAGGGACATTCTCTTCTTAAAAGCATAACATTTTCAAGTAAAAAAGAAGCAAAGCAAATGGCGCAAATGCTTCTTGGTTTAAACACTAAATCACAAACCTTTGAACGTAAAACAAACCATGAAGGCCGGTTTCTTTTTAATTTGAAAGACTTTCAAGGCGAATTAATTGCTTCTAGCAATCTGTATCATTCTGAGGCTGGTATGGAAAATGGAATTCGCAATTTGGCATTACAGATTGAGAAATCAGGCAATCACAAGTTAGGCAATACTTTGTAGTATTTTTTGAAATCTTAGATGCATATCATTTGTATAATCTAAATGAGTAACTATTCTGAGCTTTCCCTGCCCCATTCCAATGATTTGAATGTTCTCCGCTTTTAGTTTGCTTAAAAAAGCATCACTGCTCATTGTTTTTTCTTCAATTTCAAATATGATGATATTGGTTTCAATAGGTTCTACTTTTTTAATAAATGATAGCTTCTGCAAGAAGTGACCAAGTTCTAGGGCTTTAAGATGATCTTCTGCAAGTCGATCAATATGATGATCTAAAGCAAAAATAGCCGCCGCCGCCAAAAAGCCTGCTTGTCGCATACCACCACCAAGCACTTTCCGAATCCGTAAGGCTTTAGATATATCAGCTTCACTACCCAGTAATACCGATCCTACAGGGCAACCCAAACCCTTACTAAAACAAACACTAATAGTATCAAATAGATTTCCATATTGTTCTGGAGACTCTTTCTTTGCAACCAAAGCGTTCCATAAACGCGCTCCATCGAGATGATAAGAAAGGTTGTTATCAGAGCACACGTTCTTTATTTGCTTTAATTCCTCAAAATCCCAACAAGCCCCACCACCTTTATTTGCTGTATTTTCAATACAGACTAATTTCGTTAATGGACTGTGATAAAAATCAGGCGGATTGATGGCTTCAAGCACCTGAGCTGCTGTCATCATTCCCCGATGACCATCAACCAACTTACACGAAACACCACTATTGAAACTAACGCCACCTCCTTCATAATTGTAAACATGGGCATATTTATCACAAATTAATTGATCACCAGGATTAGTGTGTAATTTGATAGCGGTCTGATTAGCCATTGTTCCAGAAGGAAAAAACAAAGCAGCTTCTTTATTAAACAACTTTGCTACCTTCTCCTCTAAAGCATTAACAGTTGGGTCAGCTTTAAATACATCATCGCCCACTTTTGCTGACATCATGGCGTCTAGCATTCCTTTTGTGGGTTTGGTAACAGTATCGCTAATTAGATTTATTTCCAAGAGAATTCTTAATTACAGATTTAAATTATTGATTATTTCGTCTAGTGAAAACAGGCCATTCCGATAGGGGAACCGTCTGGTAGTTTTGGGGTTGGAATTACTTTAAATTTATCAGGATGCTTTTCAAAGTCGTTAATTCTTCTTACCATCTCCATTGCCGAAATTTCCATTTTTCCAGAAATTAATTTTGATTTAAGGCTCTTCAGTTTAACATTGGCAATTGCATTTACTTGAGGATGAACCTCTTTATGGGCCGCCAAATTCATTAAGTGAAAAAGCACACGAAAATTAATATTCGTTTGTACTTCATTGAGATAAGGGTCTTTTTCGTTTCTCATTATGGTGTTAGCTACCACAAATTCTAATACTTCTTCAAGTCCGATATTTTTAGTGTTGATTGCTTTTTGTTGAATCAATCTAGAAGCACGTTCCGGATGTAATAACAAGCCTAAGGTCATATCAGCGGCAGTTTCGGCAGCAGAAAGTGCGTCAAAAGATACTCCAGTTTTACCATTTATCGATTCTCTAGTTCTTCCGTAGCCAAAGGCTCTTGGTGGGAATAGGTTTAATTTTTGCTTTGGAATGGCTATTATTGAGGCATCTAAAGTTTTTAGAATAGCTTTTAAAGCTTTTTCCTGAATTGCTTTATCTACAACACGAACGGTTTCTTGCCCATCGCCTTTAACGGCGTAGTTATACTCCAATCCTCCTACTACTTTCGCAACAGCTTCTGTTTGGTACCTATGGAAGAAGTACAACGGAACGAAAACATCTTCCAAAACGGAATTTGGTTGACCTGTCGGAATATTATCAATCGAAAAGTTGGTTATTGCTGTTTTTCGAACTTCTAGCATTGCATCCAGTTCATCGCTAACATTCTTCCCATTATCCCATAAATGTGCTAAGACGTGTGCACTACCTCGCGGACGAGCATCTTGATCCGTAATAAATCGCAATCCGTTTGCGGCAGATTTCTCTAAGATTTTATTTAAACCATCTTTTTCATTCATTTCTGGCGGAAATGTTTCATACGAATAAGCCACCGAAACTTTATCCCAATCCCCAATTCCGGTAGCATAGGCATTTGAAAAATCAATAGCACCTTCTTTTATTGAAAACTGAGGATGCGGATAGTCCATTACAGAAGCGCGATTGTTCGTACTTGCAGCATAGTTATGAGCAAACCCAAGTGTATGTCCGATCTCGTGTGCAGAAAGCTGACGAATACGAGCTATTGCCATATCGAGCATCGGTTGATGATTATCGTCACGTTCGGCGTAAGGTCTATTCATTAGCGCTTGGGCTATCAAAAAATCTTGGCGAATTCTTAAACTTCCCAAACTAACATGGCCTTTCAAGATTTCACCAGTTCTAGGGTCAGTAACACTCGCGCCATAACTCCATCCCCGCGTAGAACGATGTACCCATTGAATTACATTGTAGCGAACATCAAGTGGGTCGGCATCATCTGGCAGCATTTTAATTTGAAATGCGTCCTTATATCCTATAGCCTCAAAAGCTTGGTTCCACCATCTTCCCCCTTCCAATAAGGCAGAGCGTACTGGTTCAGGAGTACCATTATCTAAATAATAGATTATGGGTTCTACAGCTTCACTAATTGCAGCTGTTGGGTTTTTTTTCTCTAAACGGTGTCTTCGGATAAAACGTTTTAAAATTGGAGATTCTACCGGAGTGGCATAATCGTAATACATAAAGGGAGATGCACCCGACCTAGGGTCAAACTCACGTTGTTTGTATCCATTATCTGGTAGTGCAATAAAAGAATGATGTTGTGCCACTGTAACCAATTTGGCATTTGGCGTTACCGAACGAATATTCCTTCCTTCGGGGTTTCCCGTAAATGTCAAAGTGATGTCAAACTCAACGTTCTTCGGAAAAGCTTTAGTTCGCTCTAGAGCCATAGCGCTTTTAGATTTATCTAACTTATAAGAACCCTGCTTACCTCGTCTTAAACGATTAGTAACGCCATGGGTGTCTTGCATTAAAAAATCGGTGATATCAATAATATATGCTCCTCCCTTTTCCGCTTCTATTTTAAATCCACCTAAAACAGATTTCGCAAAAGCCTGTTCAACAGATTTTCTCTCTAAAACATTATCAGTCAAAGCTCTAAAAGTCATATTTGGCTGTACCAATAATAATTTATTTCCTGCTTTTTTAAAGAAAACTACTTGGGTACTTCCCAATTGCCCTCTATCTAAACCAATATCGTTACTACCAATACCACTGCTCAAAGAAGAAACATAAAGAAACTCTTTATTTAACTCTGTTACTTCTAAATAGATTTTATCGGTTTTTTCATCGTATTGAAAATTGAAGAGGCCATTGAATTTTTGAAAATCTTTACTCTTTTCTGCAAATTGGGCAATAGCTGAAAATGAATAAACAAAGAGCAATAAACCGAGTAGTAAGTAACGTCTCATAATTATTTTTTAGTCTGAAGTTAGTCAGCCTTAAATTTAGATAAAATTGATTGCACAACCATAGTTAAACCCTATTTTTGCGGAAAAGGAGTTAGAATGACAATTACTACAGACCACTACAAAGGTCTTCTAGATCGCCTAGGTGCGTTAAGGAGGTATCTTTGACATTGATGCCAAACTTATTGAAATAGAAAACGAGCAGGAAAAAACCCTAGCTCCAGACTTCTGGGACAATCCACAGGAAGCGCAAGCACATATGAAATTCATACAATCTAAAAAACAATGGGTTGACGATTACAATCTTTCAAAATCTCTGATTGGCGACCTCGAGGTTCTTATTGAATTTCAACAAGAGGGTGAAGTAACCGAAGAAGAGGTTAATCTTCAATACGAGAAAGCGGTTGACCATCTTGAAAAGTTAGAATTCAAAAACATGCTTTCGGAGGAAGGAGATGAACTCCCTGCCGTTCTGCAGATTACGGCCGGTGCCGGTGGCACGGAAAGCTGTGATTGGGCGGCGATGCTTATGCGCATGTATATGATGTGGAGTGAAAAGAATGGTTATAAAGTAAAAGAGCTCAATTATCAAGAAGGAGATGTGGCTGGTATTAAAACGGTCACTCTAGAAATCAATGGTGACTTCGCTTTTGGCTGGCTTAAGGGTGAAAACGGCGTACATCGTTTAGTTCGAATATCCCCTTTTGATAGTAATGCAAAAAGGCATACTTCTTTTGTTTCGGTGTACGTGTATCCCTTAGTAGATGATAGTATCGAGGTAGATGTGAACCCTGCTGATATTACAATTACCACAGCACGTTCAAGTGGCGCGGGCGGACAAAACGTAAACAAGGTAGAGACGAAAGTGCAGTTAGTTCACCATCCTACGGGCATACAAATTTCATGTTCAGACTCTCGAAGTCAACATGACAATAGGGCAACAGCGATGACCATGTTAAAATCGCAACTATATGAGATTGAACTTCGTAAAAAAATGGAAGCTCGTCAAGAAATAGAGTCTTCCAAAATGAAAATTGAATGGGGTTCACAGATTCGAAATTATGTCATGCACCCCTATAAATTAGTAAAAGATGTACGCACCGCCGAAGAAACAGGTAATATTGATGCCGTTATGGATGGCGATATTGATCGCTTTCTAAAAGCTTACTTAATGGCTATGGGGCAAAAGGATGAAGCATAACAAAAATTAAAAAGAATGATAAAAATATACCATAACCCAAGATGTAGAAAATCGCGAGAAGGTTTAGAAATTCTTGAAAAATCTGGAAAAGACTTTGAAGTCATTAAATATTTAGAAGTTATTCCATCGAAGGAAGAATTGCTTTCTCTAATAAAAACACTGGGCATATCTCCTGAAAAATTAGTCCGTAAAAATGAGGCTATTTGGAAAGAGAACTATCGCGGTAAGCAGCTTTCCGATGAAGATATTGTTGACGCCATGATTACGCATCCCAAACTCATTGAACGCCCTGTAGTTATAAACGGCAACAAAGCAATTATCGGCAGACCTCCAGAATTAATCAAAGAAATCATTTGATAACTATCTTAAAAAAAGCCTTCAGAGAGAATTGGTACATTTGTTGTATAAAGGTTTTAACAAATAATTAACCAATCAGGGTTAAACCATCATCTAATTTTGAAATCTATCTAAAGTATATATCCCATGAAAAAGCATATCAAGCAATTAATAGTACTTTTTATTCTATTATTAGGAGCATCTGAAATACAAGCGCAATATGGCTATGGTGGCGGGGGCTACGGGTACGGGGGCTATGGTGGCAGAGGTGGTTATGGATATGGAAGAGGCAGAAGTGCCATTCCTCAAGCTGGACCCACTCAAGCGAAAGCACCAGAACCTAAAACCGCGGCTCAAATTGTTGATGCCGAAATGCCAGCAATCGTTGAAACCTTGGGACTTGATCCTTTTGAAGAGGCCATTTTGAGTACAACCTTAAAAAAATATGTGCAAGAACGTATTGAGTTACAAATTTTAAAACTTCCTGTGGACAAAATGAAGGAGGCTTATGAAAAGATTACAGAGCGACAAGATGCTGAGCTTAAAGCTAACCTGCCGCTCGAAAAATATGAAGCCTTTGTAAAGATGCAAAAAGAAGGTGTTGCTAAAATGCAAAAGGAGATGAAAAAGGAAGAAAAGCGTCAAAAGAAAAAAAAGAAAAAGAAATCGAAAGAATAATATGAAAAAACTCCTCTTCCTAACAGCTTTCCTAGTCACATTTTTCAATTATGCTCAAAGACCACAAAATGGAGGAGGGCAAAGACCAAGTCCGATTAAAATAACAGGAACGGTTTTAGACAATCAAACAGGTCAACCTCTAGAGTATGCAACTTTAGTCTTACAGAGTATTCGAAATCCAGAACGCCTGACTGGTGGAATTACTGATGAAAATGGTAAGTTCTCTGTAGAAACTTTTCCAGGCAGATATAATGTTCGCGTTGAATTTCTCACTTATGTTACTTACGAATTACCAGGACAAGTTTTTAGGACCTCAACGGACCTCGGAACCATCAAACTGTCTCCTGATGTAGAGCAGTTAGAAGGTGTTGAAGTAATCGCTGAAAAGACCACAGTTGAAATTCGTCTTGACAAGAAAATATACAATGTAGGTAAAGATTTAACGGTAAGTGGTGGCACTGTAAGTGATGTTCTAGATAACGTGCCCTCGGTTTCAGTAGATGTCGAAGGCAATGTACAACTAAGGGGCAATGACGATGTTCGCATTCTAATCGACGGAAAACCATCAGCCATTACAGGATTAAATTCGACCGAAGCATTACAACAACTTCCTGCCGAATCGATAGAAAAAGTAGAAGTAATAACTTCCCCTTCGGCTCGCTATGATGCAGAAGGCTCAGGAGGTATCATAAACATTATCTTAAGGCGAAGTAAACTACAAGGGTTAAATGGAGCACTAACGGCTAACCTTGGAGACCCGGCACGTTATGGTCTAAATGGTAATTTAAACTACCGAACAGGAGCTGTGAACATATTTACTAATACGGGCTATAATTATCGAAAATCACCAGGCAATACTTTTAACGACACCAATTTCTTTGACCAGAATGGAGACTTCACAAATAGCTTGACAGAAATCGGAGAACGAGAACGAATTCGTAATGGTTTCAATGCCAACTTTGGTATAGAATGGTACGTAAACGAAACCTCTTCAATCACGCAGAGCATTTTTATAAGAAACTCTGATAACTCGAGCGAAACAACAAATAACTTCTCGCAAGAAGATATCAATTTGAATCGAACCAGCGGGTTTCGATTTGATGCCGAAACTGAAGATGATAAAACATTTCAGTATTCTTTTAACTATGACAAAAAATTTAATGATTCAGGACACAAACTGACCTATGCTTTTCAGTACGAGACGAGTGATGAAGTGGAAGCCTCACTTATTCAACAAAATGGTTTTGATAGTGAGACTGTAAGAACGGTTGAAGATCAAAGACGGGTGTTTATGCAAGCCGATTATGTGCTCCCAATCGGAGAAAATCATCAATTTGAATTTGGATATCGCGGTGACTTCAACCGACTAGAAACAGATTACGATGTGGCTTTTATTCAACCCACAATTGATGAACTAGGAATTACGAACCCAAGTAACGTTCTCGATTTTAAAGAGACCATAAATGCCGTTTACACGCAATTTGGAAGTAAAATAGGCAAGTTTAATTACCTTGCTGGATTGAGGTATGAAGCAACTAGGCTCATAATCAATCAAATCGAAAGCAACGATTTCAACAGAAATAATTTCGACGGCTTTTTTCCTACATTAAATGTTAATTATGAGCTTACCGAAAAACAAAGTTTGTCTTTGGGGTACAACAGAAGACTTAGAAGACCGCGTTCCTTTTTTCTAAACCCTTTTCCTTCGAGATCTAGTCCCACCAATTTATTCCAAGGAAACCCTAAGTTGACACCTTCGTTTAGCAATCAAGTAGATTTCGGATATCTCAATCGATTTGAAAAAGTAACCTTGAACACCTCTATTTATTTCCAACGAGCGACTGATGTCATTACTTTTATAGTTGAAGATACTGGTGAAGATACTTTTTTTGATGGTCAGCAGGTAAGTATTTTAAGAAGAACACCCGTAAATTTAGCAAAGAATGATCGTTTAGGTTTTGAATTCACAACAAGTTACCGACCCAACCGTAAATGGAATATCAATGGGAACTTCAATATGTTCAACCTCATTACTCGGGGAGACTTCAATGGTCAGAATTTTGACGCAGAGAATTTGAGCTGGTTTGTACGTTTAAACAATAAAATAACACTATTCGAAAGTATCGACTGGCAAACCCGATTTTTTTATCGTGGGCCAAGAGAAACTGCGCAAACTAAAAGCAAAGGTATTGCCTCAGTTAGTCTGGCTTTTAGTAAAGATCTTTTTGATGAAAAAGCGTCCTTGGCACTAAACATTAGTGATCTATTCAACAGTCGTAAGCGCATTAGTGAAACAGTGACACCATTCTTTGAAAATGACAACGAATCTCAGTTTAGAGTTCGATCTATTAATTTATCATTTACCTACCGTTTCAATCAAAAGAAAAAACGTGGAGGCGAAGGTCGCAGAGGAGGCGACGAAGGTGAATTTGAAGAGCAAGGGTAATCGTGATTACTGAAAATTAAAAAGCCGTTTGATAAAACAAACGGCTTTTTAATTTTTATGCATTTCGAGCAGCTTTTTTCTTAGCTCGTTTTTCTTTCAATAATTCTCTAATATTTCCAAATAACCAATAAGGTACTACAAAGGTTAATAAGAATATCATCAGCCAAAACCCAATAGTAAGTATGGTTAAAAATGCTAAAAAACCTAAATATTGATCGAATTCAAACATGTATCTAACTTTTGTTAGTACAAAGATACTTTGAAAACAATAAATACTGCAAGTCAAATTCGAAAAAATCTCGAATTCTTGTGTTTGCAAAAGGAAATAATATTACAAACAGCTAACTTTGTTATTATTGATAAATGGTCAACATATGAGTTTCAGAATAGAAAAAGATACCATGGGTGAAGTAAAGGTGCCCGCTGATAAATATTGGGGAGCGCAAACGGAACGCTCTAGAAACAATTTTAAAATAGGACCTTCAGCGTCAATGCCATTAGATGTGATCTATGGCTTTGCTTATTTAAAAAAAGCTGCTGCTTATACGAACTGTGAATTAGGGGTTTTACCTGTAGATAAACGAGATCTCATAGCATCAGTATGTGAAGAGATATTGGAAGGAAAGTTCGACGATCAGTTTCCGTTAGTCATTTGGCAAACTGGCTCTGGCACTCAAAGTAACATGAATGTCAATGAAGTTATAGCGAATCGAGCCCATGAACTAGCGGGAAAAGTTATTGGTGAAGGTGAAAAAACAATACAACCCAATGATGATGTAAATAAATCGCAATCTTCAAATGATACATTCCCAACTGGGATGCATATTGCTGCTTATAAAAAAATTGTCGAAATCACCATACCAGGAGTCACACAACTACGCAATACCCTGCAAAAAAAATCGAGAGAATTTAACGATGTTGTTAAAATAGGCAGAACACATTTAATGGATGCCACTCCCCTAACTTTAGGACAAGAATTTTCGGGCTATGTTTCGCAATTAGATCATGGACTCAAAGCCTTAGAAAACACCTTAGATCATTTGAGTGAATTGGCATTAGGTGGCACTGCTGTAGGCACTGGATTAAACACCCCAAAAGGCTATGACCTACTAGTTGCAAAGTATATAGCTGAATTTACAGGTCTCCCTTTTAAAACTGCCACTAACAAATTTGAAGCATTAGCTGCGCACGATGCGATCGTTGAAACACATGGTGCTTTGAAACAACTAGCCGTTTCGTTGAACAAAATTGCGAATGATATTCGCATGATGGCCTCGGGGCCTCGTTCTGGTATTGGGGAAATTTTGATTCCTGCTAACGAACCGGGAAGTTCTATCATGCCAGGAAAGGTTAATCCAACGCAATGCGAAGCCTTAACAATGGTTTGTGCTCAGGTGATGGGTAATGATGTCGCGATAAGTGTTGGTGGCACACAAGGGCACTATGAACTTAATGTTTTTAAACCAATGATGGCAGCTAATATTTTACAATCTGCCGAGTTAATAGGTGATGCTTGTGTCAGTTTCGATCTAAACTGCGCTACTGGCATTGAACCCAATCACGAAGTCATCAAAGAACTTTTAAACAATTCTTTGATGTTGGTGACTGCTTTAAATACCAAAATAGGCTATTATAAAGCCGCGGAGATTGCCAATACAGCTCACAAAAATGGAACTACATTAAAAACAGAAGCAATTCGTTTAGGCTATGTAACTGAAAAGGAGTATGACGTCTGGGTGAGGCCTGAAAATATGGTTGGCGGTTTAAAGTAATATCTAATGCTTTAAATTATACTAAATAAAAAGGGTTCGTATTTAAATACGAACCCTTTTTATTGTTTAGAAATATTCTTAATTACTTCAGCACAAACTCAGAGGTACCTAATAACCTGAGTCCATCATCATAAACATTCACCATATAATTTCCTTTTTGAAAATCACCGGCTGGCTTATTAATGTAATCACATACATCAAGGTTCTTATTTTCGTAGTAGAAGTTTGTTCCTTTGCTATATGTTACAGAAGAACCTGAATCATTGGTTTTAGAGAAACTATCTCCTAAAACATTTCCTTGCGGGTCTAAAACTTCTAAATAAAATTCTCGATCTCCAGCTTGAGCAATCGTATTCTTGGCTACAGAAAAACAAATTTTAAATTTATCTGTTGACTTTGCTCTTTTTGTTGAAACTAATTTACCACTATTACGCTCTTTTACAGCATCAACATTGAATTGCGTAATACCTAGGGCTGAACCTCTAGCTACGACATCAGCTAAATTAATATTCTGAACCACTAGTGAATCGTTGTAAACCGTTTGTTTTTCTAATTCAACAAAAGTAGAATCACGTTGCATCGCTATTAAAGTATTTGATGTTCTTAAAGAATCAACTTGCTTTAATAACTGCTCTCTTTCTTTTTTCAAAACACTAACTTGTCTTCTATATCTAGATAAAGACGCAATATCAGCTTTCATGCTCTTAACAGAGTCAAGGTATTTTGCAATATTATCTCTAGCTGTTACCAATTCTTCATTAGTGGCGTTACTTTCTAAGATAGCCTTATCATATTCTGATTTTAAACTCGTTAAATCAGCTTCTACTAATTCTTTTTCATTAGTTAATACAGCTTCTGTCTTCTTTTTATCTTGATAAAGACTAACTGTGTAAATGATAACACCTAGTAGTACAACACCCAATAAACCGGCTAATACTTTTAATCCGTTGTTATTTTTTGTTTCAGTCATAATGTAAAAAATTAAATTCCCTAAATTTTAAAAGTGTAATTGTTTGATTATTTCAATGCTATATACGCAGCGGTTTTCTATTTAGACTTTTTAGAAGAAAAAAATAAACTGAATAAGATCCTAAACCGTTGAAAGTCTTAAATTTATCGGTGAACTACAATCCTAATGCAAGTTATGTCTCTTAAGGTTATACCATTTAAATCAGAACATGCCAACGCCTTTAAAGCACTTAATATCGCGTGGTTGGAAAAATATTTCGTGGTAGAACCTAAAGATGAAATACTTCTGGGAGACTGTGAAAATGCTATTATTGCTGTTGGCGGCTATATTTTTATGGGGGAATACGACAATGAAATTGTAGCTTGTTTTTCATTAATTCCGTATCAAGAACACTACTATGAATTAGGTAAAATGGCTGTTGACCCCAAATATCAAGGCTTGAAAATTGGCCAACAACTACTAAGTTTCGCAATAGCATTTGCTAAAAAGAAAGGCTGGCATGGCATCGTGCTATATTCTAGCACAAAATTACCTACAGCATTGCATGTTTATCGTAAGTACGGATTTAAAGAGGTGACGCTCGAAAAGGATTTACCTTATATTCGAAGTGATATTAAAATGGAGTTGAACCTAGTTGATTAATAATCAACTAAATGAAAACATATACATAAACAAATGAAAACAATAGCAAAACTACTCTTAGGATGCCTACTTTTTACGGCATGTAAAGAGAAACAATACGCCAAACCTATAGATTTTAAAATAGAAGACGGCACCACTCTAGTTAAGAACAATTCTGAAATAAAGATCATTCCGATTGAACATGCTACTGCTGTGTTAGAATGGGGCGAAATCACCATTTATATTGATCCGGTAGGAGGTGCCGAAGCATTTGCCAATCAAAGACAACCAGATTTAATTCTTATTACAGATATTCATGGTGACCACTTTAGTCTAGAAACACTCGAAGCTTTAAACACAGCTAAAGCAAAAATTATTGTTCCGCAAGTTGTTGCAGATAAAATACCTGAAAATTTTATACCAATTCTTGATGTCTTAGCCAATGGAGACACCAAAGAACGTTCGGGAATACATATAGAGGCAATACCCATGTATAATCTGAGAAAAGAAGCATTAAAATTTCATACGAAGGGCCGAGGCAATGGGTACATACTCAACATCGCAGGACAACGACTATATTTTTCTGGTGATACCGAAGATATACCAGAAATGCGAGCACTTCGAAATATAGACAAAGCCTTTATCTGCATGAATTTACCGTATACAATGACTCCCGAAAGTGCTGCAGCAGCTGTTTTAGAATTTAAGCCTAAACAAGTATATCCTTATCACTATAGAGGAAGACCCGACATTAGTGACATTAATCAGTTTAAAAAACTAGTTCAAGAGAAAAATAAAAAAATCGAAGTCATACAACTCGATTGGTATCCTAATGAAAGTTATTAATAGCTAGGCTCGCGTCTATTTACTGAACTGGAGTATCAATAATAAACTATACTCGAAATGAATTGCACCCAGTCTTTAAAAAGCTTCAACGTATTAACTTCTTATACTTAATACGTTTAGGAATCAAATCTCCTCCCAAACGTTTTTTCTTGTTCTCTTCGTAATCGGAGAAAGACCCCTCGAAGAAATAGACTTGCGAATCTCCTTCAAAAGCTAATATATGTGTACAAATGCGGTCTAAGAACCAGCGATCGTGAGATATAACTACTGCGCAACCCGCAAAATTTTCTAGTCCTTCTTCTAATGCCCTTAATGTATTGACATCTAAATCATTGGTTGGCTCATCTAAAAGTAAAACATTGCCTTCTTCTTTTAAGGTCATTGCCAAATGTAGCCGGTTACGTTCTCCACCAGAAAGCATATTTACTTTCTTATTTTGTTCACTTCCAGAAAAATTAAAACGGCTTAAATATGCTCTAGAATTTACCTGTCGACCACCCATCATAACAAGTTCTTGCTCATCACTAAAATTTTGCCAAATCGTTTTATCAGCATCTATATTTGAATGACTTTGATCTACATAAGCAATTTTAGCGGTCTCCCCTACTTCGAATTCCCCTTTGTCAGGGGTTTCCTCTCCCATTATCATTCTAAAAATTGTTGTTTTACCAGCACCATTAGGGCCGATAACACCAACAATACCCGCTTGTGGTAAAGTAAAATTCAAATTCTCATAGAGTAATTTGTCGTCATAACCTTTATTTACTCCTTTTGCTTCAATAACCTTCGTACCCAATCGCGGTCCGTTGGGTATATAAATTTCCAACTTCTCATCTAACTGCTTTTGGTCTTGCGACATCAATTTGTCATAGTTCTTCAAACGCGCTTTTTGTTTGGTTTGTCGACCTTTAGCTCCTTGACGCACCCATTCTAATTCACGTTCTAAAGTTTTTTGACGTTTTGATGCAGTTTTACTTTCTTGAGCCAATCGTTTTGATTTCTGATCTAACCAACTCGAATAATTTCCTTTCCAAGGAATGCCTTCACCACGATCTAATTCCAGAATCCAACCTGCTACATTGTCTAAGAAATATCTGTCGTGGGTAACAGCAATCACCGTACCCTTATATTGCGCCAAATGATGTTCTAACCAATGCACAGACTCTGCATCTAAATGGTTGGTTGGTTCGTCGAGTAATAGTATTTCTGGTTCTTGCAAAAGCAGTCGGCACAGGGCAACACGTCTTCGTTCTCCACCAGACAATACCCCTATTTTCTTATCAGAATCAGGTGTGCGAAGTGCATCCATGGCAATCTCAAGCTTGGTATCTAACTCCCATGCATTAGAAGCATCAATTTGGTCTTGTAATATAGCCTGCTTATCCATCAGCTTCTGCATCTTATCAGCATCTTCGTATACCTCTGGTAGCGCAAACATATCGTTAATCTTGTTATACTCATCAAGTATTGCGACAGTCTCTGAAACCCCCTCTTTTACTATTTCAAGAACCGTTTTATTTTCGTCTAACTGTGGCTCTTGCTCTAAGTATCCAACCTTGTATCCCGGTGAGAAAACAACATCTCCCTGGTAGTTTTTATCAACTCCTGCAATTATCTTTAACAAGGTAGATTTACCCGATCCGTTGAGACCAAGAATACCAATTTTAGCACCGTAAAAGAAACTAAGGTATATATTCTTTAATACAGGGGTATTGGCCGTTTTAAAAGTTTTTGTCACCCCAGACATTGAAAAAATGACCTTTTTATCGTCAGACATTTATAGATTTATTTTTGAATTTGAAAATTGTATTTGAACTTGAGTCTTTTTTAAACTCTTCCTTTAAGGGCATTAAAAACCCAGGCAATGGCGAAGAAACCGATTCCTACAGAAGCAAAGCCCCATCCCGCAACATCGTCATATCGAAAAGCACCGAGTGCAATAAGTGCGCAACCTACTATTATCATTATAAAGGTCGCCCAAGCAAGTACCGTATTTTTATTCATTCCCATCGTATTTATTTTGGTTGGTTCGTTTGTCCGTACTACGGACTGGTTTGTAGCAATTTCAAATATCGTAAAAATCTAAGAATTTAGTAGAGTCGTACCATACTTTATTATTCAAAGGGAAATACAACTCCTGATTGCCGGCGTACCTCATCTAACAAATGAATCAAATCAAGGCTATTTTGATGGCTCCATAGGTTGCTTTCTAATTTTTCTGCTCGCAGGCAAGAATGTACTTCTTCAATTTCATAGGTATATCCTTTGCCTAAGGTTGGTAAATCATGGCGTTTTTCTGAATCTTGGGTCATCAAAGAAAATCCTTGTGTTTCGTGCCAACGCGGATCAATAAATATGGAACCTTTATCACCTTGTATTTCGGCTCGCATTTCTGACTTTGCGGTTAATCCGCTGTACAAAATAGCCTGAGCATTTTCATATTCAAAAATCATTGAAGTTTGAACCTCCGCACCTGTTTTGTAAAAATTTGATTTTGATTGTATATTCTTGGGTTTTCCCAGTATCAGATAGGCTAAGAAAATAGGATAAATACCAATATCAAGGATAGAACCCCCACCTAAATCTGGATTCAAAATACGTCCATCCTCCTCCTTATCCAAACCATAAAAAGCAAAATCGGCATGTATATAACTTACTTTACCCAAATGACCACTATCAATAAGTTGCTTTATTTTTCGAATAGACGGATTAAATCGACTCCATAAAGCCTCCATTAAAAACACCTTATTTGCCTTCGCCGTCTTAACAAGCTGCGCTACCTCTCTTGAATTAATGCCTAAAGGTTTTTCACATAACACGTGTTTTCCATTCTGCATGGCCTTCTGCGCCCATTCCATATGACCTGTATGTGGTGTAGCAATGTAAATCACATCAACTTTCTCACTTGAAAAAAGCTCTTCATAACTACCAAAAGCCTCAGTCGCGTCATAAATTGCAGCGAAACTCTCAGCCCGAGATAAATTTCTCGAAGCTACGGCCGCCAATTTAGCATTCGGCACCAGTTTCAAATCTGTAACAAAACTTTGCGCTATCTTTCCAGGACCTAATATGCCCCACCCAATCGTATCCTTCATAATCACAGTAAATTTTACATAAAAGTAATTAATTTTAGTACTTATCTTTGTGAAATAATGGAAACATATTTTTGAATGGATATCAACTTCAATAAAAACGAAGATCATAATAAAATGCTAGTGTCTGAACTTAAAAAGCGTTTGGCACAGATTAAATTAGGCGGGGGTAAAAGTCGTATCGAAAAGCATCATGCCAAGGGTAAAATGACAGCTCGCGAACGCATTGCTTATTTACTAGATGATGACACTAAAAGTATTGAAATTGGAGCTTTGGTTGGTGAAGGAATGTATGAAGAACACGGTGGTTGCCCCTCAGGTGGTGTAGTTGTTAAATTAGGGCATATACAAGGTAAACAATGTATAGTAGTTGCAAATGATGCTACGGTTAAAGCAGGGGCTTGGTTTCCGATTACTGCTAAAAAAAATCTTAGAGCGCAAGAGATTTCTATTGAAAATAAATTACCTATCATTTATTTAGTAGATAGTGCAGGTGTTTATTTACCAATGCAGGATGAGATTTTTCCGGACAAAGAACACTTTGGGCGTATTTTCAGAAATAATGCTGTCATGAGCAGTATGGGTATTACACAGATTTCAGCAGTTATGGGAAGTTGTGTCGCCGGTGGGGCTTATTTGCCTATTATGAGTGATGAAGCCTTAATTGTAAATAAAACAGGTAGTATTTTCTTAGCGGGTAGTTATTTGGTAAAAGCCGCCATAGGTGAAACTATTGATAATGAAACGCTTGGCGGTGCTACAACGCATTGCGAAGTGAGTGGCGTAACCGATTATAAGGCAAAAGACGATAAAGATGCGTTAGATACCATCAAAAATATCGTTAGCAAAATTGGAGATTTTGAAAAAGCGGGTTACAACCGAGAAAAAGCTCAGAAACCAAAATTAGACCCTACAGAACTATATGGCACTTTGCCTAAGATGCGCCATGATCAATATGATATGGTGGAAATCATTCATCGATTGGTTGACAATTCTGAGTTTGAACAGTATAAAGAAGACTACGGCAAATCCATTTTAACAGGCTATGCGCGTATTGATGGTTGGGCTGTAGGTATCGTTGCCAATCAACGAAAAGTAGTTAAGAATGCCAAAGGTGAGATGCAATTTGGGGGCGTTATCTATTCAGATTCAGCCGATAAAGCTACTCGGTTTATTGCAAATTGCAATCAGAAAAGGATTCCTTTGGTTTTTTTACAAGATGTCACAGGCTTCATGGTTGGCAGTAAAAGTGAACATGGTGGCATTATAAAAGACGGAGCGAAAATGGTTAATGCAGTAAGCAATTCAGTAGTTCCGAAATTTACGGTGGTTATTGGTAATAGTTACGGAGCTGGAAATTACGCCATGTGTGGTAAGGCTTATGACCCTCGTTTAATCGTAGCGTGGCCAAGTGCTGAGCTAGCCGTAATGAGTGGAAATTCAGCGGCCAAGGTATTGCTGCAAATAGAGACGGCTTCATTAAAAAAGAAAGGAGAAACTATTACTAAAGAAAAAGAAACGGAACTCTTTAATGAAATAAAAGACCGATATGATAATCAAGTATCTCCATATTACGCAGCTTCACGTCTTTGGACAGATGCTATTATCGAACCAACAGATACACGCAAATGGATTTCAATGGGCATAGAAGCGGCGAATCATGCTCCTATAGAAAAACCCTTTAACTTGGGGGTTTTACAAGTATAGTAAAATTAATCACGAACTAAATTTAAGTTGATCATGCTTTTGTCTTTAAGCAAATAAACCATCTCTTTCATACCATTAGCAGAAATGAAAAGATAATCGCCTTTTTCGCCAGGTATTTTATACCTTCCTTTTGAATCGGAAACCGTTTCTTCATTCGTACTAATATTAACAATTCTTGCTTGAGATAACGGTCGTCTTGCCGAAAAAACGAAACCAGTTACTGTTGCCCTTCTTTTGTTTGCCTTACGAACTTTTGTATCTGAAAATTTCCTTTCAGAGAAATAGGTTGTATTTAAATGATACCCCATAGCTGCTTGTGGTATCAATTGCCATTTATCCATACTAGTCAATTTTCTTAACGAATAAGTATTGGCATTATTAGCCGCAGCCAAAACAAGCCCAATTGGTTTTTTACCATACACCTTTAGCAACTCTAAACTAATATAAAAGTCATTTACAACAAATATTTCATAAGGAGTCAAATCAATTGCGGCAAATTTAGCCTTCTTAGGTATTGTATATAAAATATTAGCTGCCGAAGTATTTAAGTTGCCACTCGGTTCAGTTCTCCGCTTACCTTTTTTATATATATTAACTCGAATCAACACACTGTCAGAGGGGTTATCGAAAACTTCAAAAAATAGATAGTTTAATTTGCGTAATCCACTTTTTACTCTAATTTTGGTAGCTAACTCCCCGCCCAAGGCTATATTATCTTTCCAATAACCAAAAGAGCGTTCTCCGTAATTCTGGTACCCAATAAGATCATTGATTTTATGCAAAGGTTTGTTTCGAACAATTACCTCATTTAAAGCTAATGCCTCAGGCTTCATTTCAATTTGAGGGTACTCATTATACTCAAATTTCAAATTAGGCACTGCAATTTTTATCGTTTTATAGCCCAAAGAAGAAAATTGAAGCGTATCGTTTTTAGTGAAGTTATTTGTATCTATGTTCAAATGAAAAACACCTTCATTATCGCTTACGGTTCCTATTCCTTTGTTTAAAATGCCGATATTAACATAAGGCAGGGTTTCTTTAGTTTTTGAATCTATCACTATTCCTTTATAATCATGTTGCCCATATAAGAGAGGAGAAAACAATACCAATAACAGGGTACAATTGATTTTGAACATGATTGGCTAATTCGCTGTAAGATTGTTTGAATTATATAAACTAAACAATTCTCGATTCACATTTCTTAAGCCAAGACGAAACACCTTTACTTCGCGACTTTGCGCAGGACTACCATAATTGCTATATATTATTACTTTTAAATATGTTGGCCCCATCTTTTTATTTCCTTTATAATTTATATTGACCTGCCATCTTCCAAGTAAAGAATCATCAATAAAAAACTCTTTACATGCATAACCTTTAATTTTTTCGTCTTTTATTCGATTTAAGTTAGCCTCTCTAGTATGACTCCAAGTATGATAATGCTTTTGTGGGTTTACAAATTGCAAATCAAATTCCGCTTCATTATCATTCCATTCAAAAACTAATCGTGTATCACCTGGGTTCGGTAAGCTCTTTGTAAATTCGTTCTTTAGCTTTAAACTATCTTTTCCGTTAATTAATATATTCTCAGCTTCCCGTCTCATAAATAAAGAAATCTCTGTACTATCTTCTTGAAGCATTCCTTCATCAATAAGATAATTGTAACGCGCATAAATACTGGCAGCCTTTTTTAATTCTTTATTGAAGCGATATGCATTCGCCAAATCGAGGTAAGATTGTACGTGTGTAGGTCTCAATCTATATATTTTCTCATAAAGGTTTTCTGATAAACTTGATTGACCGTGCATATCGAAATGATATGCCCATGCCTTTAGCCAAACCGCATTTTCACTAATTTTAGCCATCTGTTCTACGCTTATCTCATAAGCAAAATCATGATAAGTTTGTTTCATGAAGTAATTGTAGGCATCAATAAAAAAATTAGGATTGCTTTTATAAATTTCTTTATTCTTATTAAAACTAATTTTAGCGTCACTAAAATTAGTAGTCTGCTGTAATTCAATTAAATAACCAGGCAAACTAGTTTGGATACTCGCTTCAGCAATAGCATTGTCTTTATAAATGTTATTTCTTAGTTTAGCTCGATCATAAGGTAACTTCGTATTTCCTTCTCTAGCCCCGTGAATTCCTTTTTTCGTATTAATAAAAACCACCCCTCCAACGGCAATTTTACCAAAATGCTGCTCTGCTTGTCTACCATACATAATACCTACGCGTATGACGTCTTCCATTTTTATACCAACTGGTGTGTATTTCATTAAGACTCCATCAACTTCAAAAATAGCTTTTGCACTAGCCCCTGAAGTCAATAAAACAACCTTTTCATAACCAACTAGTTCATTCAATCTTGTTTCAATACGTATTCCATGAAGTTTTCTGCGCAATGCTTCAAGTACATCGCTTGAACCCTTAAAATCATCTCCCGCCAAGGTATAGAATTCAAAAAAAGCGGTATCTGGATTCAGATAACCTAAAGAGGTATTGACTATTGTAGAATCAAGATCATATGCAATGGCCAAGTCTTTTTGCGAAAAACTATTCTTCTTTTTCGTGACCACCACTTCGTCGAGCTCTTCAACATCAGTTTGCATTTCAATATTCAACCTTTCAGTGACGTCTTCAACAATTATTGAGACACTTTGTTTACCTATATAACTGAATACTAATACATCACCTGGGCTGGCTCGTATACTATATTTACCATTTTCGTTTGTAGTAACACCTACTTCAGAATTTTTAATCACAACGCTTACCTTAAACAAAGGTAATTCGCCATCAGTTACGATTCCACTGATTTCATTTTGCTTTATTTGTGCTAATGCACTACTTGAAGTTAATAGCAGCACAACAAATAAAATAGTTTTCATAAGCTTTTAGTTAGCTACAACACCAGCATTATTCAAATCAAAGAGCTTATGATTTACATCTTTAAGTGCCAATCGATAAACATTAACTTGTCTTCTTTGTGATATTTTACCAAAATTGTAATAGGTAGTTACTTTTAAATAGACAGGTTCTAACTTCTTATTACCCTTGTAATTTATATTAACCCTCCATCTACCTGGCAATGAACCATCAACGAAAAATTCTTCACATGAATACCCCTGCAACTTTTCATCTTTTATTCTCGACGCATTAGCTTGGTTGGTATGTTTCCATGTATAATAATGTTGTTCTGGGTTCACAAACTGTAACTCAAATTCAGCTTCACTATCATTCCATTCAAATAACAAACGGGTTTCTCCTAATTCAGCTAACTTAGTTCCTTTATTTAATAGCTTTCCGCCATTCATTATTCTATCTCCCTCAAGTCGCAATAAATTTTCAGATTCTCGTTCAATAATTGGAAAAATCCCAACAGTATCAATCTGCAAGAAACCCTCATCAGCCAAATAATTATGTCGTGCATACATACTTGCTGCCTTTTTATAATTGCCAACTTCACGGTAACTTTCAGCTAAATCACGATACGATTGCGAATAGCTAGGTCTCATAATAAAAATTTGTTCATAAAGGTCTTTAGCCTCTTCTTCTTCACCTTCTGCATCCATATAATAGGCTAATGCTTTAGCATGTACAGGGTTATCATAAATCATAGATTTCAAATCGTCTATGATTTTATCAGCGAAATTGTCATCACCTCGCTCCTTAAAAAAGGCATAAGCATCTATAAAGAAATAAGGCGAATTTTTATAAAACTTCTTGTTATTTGAAAAAACAGATTGCGCCATTGATAAATTAGGGCTATTCTTAAGGGCTAATAGGTAATCTGGTAAATTTTTAGAAACTTGAAGATCGTCAAGAGCGTCATTTTGATATTTATTATTTCTAAGCCTTGCACGGTCTAATATTTTATTATTAACAAGCCCCGAAACACCAGTTGTAGTGTTAATAATAACAACACCTCCATCACCTAAGTTGCCATATTGAGCGGTTGCTGAAAGGCTACTTATAACTGCAATACGCTCGATGGCATCAGGGTGAATCCAAATCGGGGTATCCGTGAATATTTGACCATCAACATCGTAAATAGCCGTGTTGTCTTGTGTTAAACTACTCATACCTCGTATTACTACTCCTCCTCCTTCTGAACAATTTCCAAAAGTAACAACTCCTGGCAGCTCATTTCTTAGAATATCTAGAATACAAATTCCTATACTTCGAATTGATTCTTTGGACAGAAATCTTATAGTACCACCTGATGTATCTTTATTTAGAATACCCCAAGCAGTTCTAATTAAATTGGGATTAATAGCATACTCCAATTCCAAATCTTGTTGAGATTTTCGATTACTTCCCTTTACAATCACCTCATCAAGTTCTTCTATTTTTTGGCTAAGTTCAATATTCAATATTCGTGTAACATCTTCAACAACTATTTCAACAGTTTGCATACCAGGATAGCTGTACGAAATAACATCTCCAATCTCTGCTGTAATAGTGTAGGTACCATCAGTATTACTTTTAACAACAGTTTCAGAATCTAGGATACGAATTTCAGCATTTGCTAAAGGCACTGCCATAGTGGTTAGTTTCCCCTTAACATATTTTGATTGTGCTTGAAGTGTTAGTGATATAAATAATAATAGCGCAAAAAATAATCCATTTTTCATAATTCAATTTTTAGAGATTTCATCTGAAACCACATCAAAAATTATGCCGTGATATTTAATTGCCTAACTAAAATCCTTATTCCGAAACCATGAAAGAACTCCCGTTAAAATCAAATAATTTTTGATTAGCATTTTTTAATGCTACCCGAAAAACTTCAGTTTTTTCACGCTGATTTTTCTCGCCATAATTAAAATACGTAGTTACTTTCAAATAGATTGGTGCACCAGAAACATTTCCTCTATACTTTATATTAACTTGCCAATTACCAGGCATAGAATCATCAATAAAATAATCAACTATTGATGATTTTGGTGCAGCATTTGCTTGTGACGCCATTTGAGGATCATACGGTGTGCTCCACTTAAAAAACTTTTTTTGCGGGTTAACAAATTGCAGTTCAAAGTCAGCTTGGTCGTCATTCCATTCAAAAACCAATCGAACACCTTCATCTACCACTTCCTCTTTGGCTTCTCTCATATCTTCCTTGCTCATAAAAGAACCGCCATTCTGAAGTATAAATGTATTAAACTCTCTATTTATTATAGGATGCGCACCTTCCTCTTCAACCTGTAAAAATTCATCTTTTAAAAGCTTATTATATCTAGCATACAAGTTAGCGGCTTTTTGTACTTGACCTGCTTCCAAATAACTATTTGCCAAATCTCTGTATGATTGAGAATAGTTCGATCTTTTCAAGAAAACCTTTTTATATAAGGAAACAGCAGATTCATAATTTTTATCACGTTGCAATAAGTAAGCAAAAGCCTTTAACCAAACCGGGTTATCTTCAAATTTAGAAGCACTCTTTTCTAATATTATTTCTCCATAATTCTCATTAGACCAGTTCTTCGCAAAGTAGGTATACCCATCTACAAAATAATGCACAGCATTACCATATTTAGAAGCGTTGGTTTCAAAATGTTCTTTGGCATCTTTAAAGCTAGTACTTGCATACAACTGCTTCAAATACTCTGGCCAGTTTTTACGAATTTGCCCTTGCGGGAGTGCATCTCCTTCATAGTCATTATTTTTAACCAAAGCTCTATCTACAATCTTTCCTCCTTTTCTCGAAAAATTAGCGGATTTCGTATTAATAATAAAAATTCCGCCCTGCGCAATACTACCATATCGCGCCGTAGCGGCAAGACCAGCCATTTTCGCAATTCGTTTAATATTCGAAATGTCAAGAAAAATAGGAACATCTGTATAAATATTGCCGTCTACTTCAAAAATTGCAGGTGTTGCATTTAAGACAGAACCACCACCCCTCATAAATAGAGATCTATCATTAGGGTTACCTGTAGCAGCCCCGCTACCACGAACAGAAACACCAGAGAATTGGTTGGCTATAGCATCAACGAGGTTGCCAGATGCTAAACTCAATTGACTACCGTCAACAACAGATAGAGAAACCCCTGAGGTGTTTTTATCTAATATGCCAAAACTTGTTTTAATAGCACCTTTGTTGGTTTCATAATCATCAAATAATTCTTCTTGTGTTTTTTTTAGTGCTTTTTCTTTGGTAACAGTGACATTATCGAGTTCCTGTACTTTTAAGCTGAGGGTAGCATTCAAGCTAAAGGTATCTGCCAAAACTTTTTTCCTAACCTGTTGCATACCTGGGTAATCAAAGGTCACTTCATTACCTATATCAACAAGTATGTCATAGCGCCCGTTTTTATCGGTAAGCACTTCCTCTTCACTATCGACAACTTTCACGGTTACATTCGGCAACGGAGCACCATTGTTAAAAACAATTCCAGAAATTCTTTTTGATGTGTTCGTTTCTTGCGCATTGCAAGTCAAATAGGCTGATAAGGCCAATAGAAGGACTAAATATTTTTTCATGATGAATTCTTAAATTTGAAGTAAAACTAGTCCAATTTAGATTCAAGCACAAAATAGTTAACACATATTAACAAAGATTCACGTTATAAGCGTCTTATTGCTATCTAAATACTTTTCCTACATCGATAATATGCTATTTTTCAGTTTTTTTGATGCTTTTTAAGACGTGGAATGAGCAACAATTCTGTTTGTCTGCCATTTACATATCGAAATCCATTTTCACCATAAAAGCCGGCTTCTTCAAGCATAATACGAATATCTCGTTTCCATTCAGGTATAGAAATAGTGGTATTTAGTTCAATGGCATAAACCGTGTTCGGGTTCAATGAGTAATTTTCACCATCGTCTTTCATAACACCACCTTGGCTATCCCACATACCAATTGTTGTGCCAGCAGAATGCCCGTATAGTCCTAAAGGGTGTGTATAGATGGATGGACGCAGACCGACTGTCTTTGCCTCTTTGAGCGATTTGGCTAAAATTTCATTTCCCGTTCTTCCTTTTACCATATTCTTAGTTAAGACATCTTGCAATTGATTTCCCAAAGCCAAACCGTCTATCAAAAACTGTGGTGCTTTCTCCTCTTCTGGTTTTAAAACATATGCCAGTTCTTGGCAATCAGTATTTAAACGCAAATAGGTAATTCCAAAATCACAATGCAACAAATCTCCAGGTAAAATAACCATATCTTCAGGTCTTCCTGAAAACGAGTACAAATGTCTAACCAATTTATCTTTTGATCGCTGCACATCTACTGTTGGGTGAAACCAAGTTTCTAAACCCATATCAGTCACCTTTTGCCGCATCCACCACTCAACTTCTGTCGTAGTTGTTACTCCTGGTGTAATTACCTTTTCAGAAAAAGCTTCGGCAATGATCGCATGGGTAATATCTACCAATTGATTGTAAATAATCATTTCTCGCTCTGTACGCGTTTCTATCCACCGAACCGCAAGTTGCTCTGCAGAAACCACTTTAGACACGAACTTCTTAGGAAGGTTTTGCATAAACTCTTCATAATCGGTTTTGTCTAGTCCGTCAGCGATATTATGGTCTTTAGAAAAGTTTAATCCTATTTTCTTCGGATTACGTTCTTCTATAAGCTGCATCAGACGTTTCCATTGGTTGGGTTCTTTTTCTTTATCCCAAGCAGATTCAATATTTGCTCCTACATTGTATCTAGCTACAGCTAATTTTTCGATCGTATTTTTTTCTTTATTTCTATAGAACAACAGTATAGTCCTTCGTCGAGCATTCAGCCATGTGGACGGAAGCATTGTTCTTAAAACAGGATCTTCATTATACTCTCTTGATATAAGTACCCACATATCAATATCGGTCTGATCCATCAACTTAGGCAGTAAATTATTGAAACGATCTGCCAATATTTCGTCAACCACGCGAGCTCTTTCTACTTCAGGTAATATTTGTTGGGCATTCGCACCTAGTACAGTGATCAGCAATAGTAATGACAAAAGGTTTTTCATGACTTTTAGTTTAAGCTATGAAAATACAAATAATGCCATGAACTTTTAAATTACTTAGAGTCAACTAAATATTCCATTATTCATTAATAAAATAGTTTTGTGCCGCTGGATTATGCGAAACCTTAACGGATTCAATATTATCGGCGTTCAAAGTCGCTAAAATAGAAGCATCATAACGAACGCCATCAACAATAACAATGGTCTTATCACTACCTCGCATACGAATGTTTGGAGTTGAGACATTGGTAGTTTGTGGAATAGAAACACCCGGTACTTTTGCATCTATGGCATTGTATACATCTTGCATGTTTGCCCAGTTCGTATTACATATTTCATATACTTTGAATGGGTACACTTTTTTTACTTTAACTTTGGGTTTATTATTATTAATTGTAGTTATTAAAACTACTCCGTTCTCTATTCCACTACCATAACATCCAATGAGTAAAGGCTCTTTAAGAATATCAATAGAGACAATACCATTAGAGCCTAAAGACTTTAAAATATTTGTCGCCTCAGTAAATCGATAAGGAATTCCATCAATTACGTACATAGGTGAAGCCGTTGATTGAAAAGACGTTCCGCATCGCAATACAACAGATTGTGCAGTATTCTTTTGGAGGGCTAATGAATCTTCTAGAACCGATTTTTGTGCGGTTAACATTGTACAAAAAAGGCCTAAGGAAATAGTAATTAGTATTGTTTTCATCGAAATCAGTTTTAAATTCGATATAAACCTAATGGTATAAACAATCATAGAAAACAAGCAATGAGGGAAGCGTACTTTAGCGTGAGGGAATACTAGTTATTAATGAGACCAAGGGTTTCGGCTCTTCGGATTTTGCCACTATTGCTCTCTACAAATTTAGGAATCGTATAAACGGCTTTAGGAATTTCATAAGGATCTAACTTTTTACTTTCTCGAAGTTCGTGCAGCAATTTGTTAGTATCTAAATGCCCTTCTATAATCAGCACTAATTGCTCTCCCAATTTATCATCGGCCAAGCCCGCAATAAAAAACCGATTAACAATTAGTGATTCAAGTTTTTGTTCAATCTGTTCTGGTTGTAATTTCACACCGCCAGAATTGATAATACGATCATAACGACCCAACCATTCAAATGCTGTTTCTGATATCAAAGCAACTATATCATTGGTTACAATCACCTGATCGGCTACATTCGGAGCGGTAATCACCAAACAGTTTCTTTCATCAATAGAAAAAACAACATTCGGAAGCGCCCTAAATCTAGTATTGCTGAAACCAAAACCAATAATTCTGACTGCTACATGTGTAATGGTCTCCGTCATTCCGTAGGTCTCAAAAATAGTCAGCCCTTTACGGATTACTTTTTCTTTTAGTCTATTAGAGATAGGTGCTCCGCCTACAATTACTGTTTTTATGCTGTTAATCCGTGTAAGCGAATTTTCAAGCTGCATCGGCACCATTGCACCAAAATCATAGGTAGTGACGGAATTAACTAAGGGATTCATAGAAGGAGCAATACAGTCTAATTTAAGGCCAAGAACCATTGCTCTAACTAACATCATTTTACCAGCGATATAGGTGGCGGGCAAACATAAAAGGGCACTCATACCAGCTTGCAGTTCAAAATATTCGCCCGTTGCTAAGGCAGAATTAATCATGTATGCTTTTTGCAATGTGATTACCTTGGGCGTGCCAGTAGACCCTGATGTCTTAACTTTAATACTAGGGCTAACATCAAGCCAAAGTTTAATAAACTGACCTATCTCACGCTCAAAGGGCAAACCTTTTCGAAGCCAATCTTCAGCTAATACATTCAATTCCTCAATAGTATAAGAACTACCGTTTAATTTAAATTCGGAATGAAGGTTAGTCCTCACTATTCGTTTTAGGATAATCGTGTTCGATTAGAGAATCTGTTAATGAAGAATCTTCAATGCTAGCAACAATTGGTTTTTCAAAACTACCTACTAGTCGATCTTTCCAATCGGTCCATTTATATTTTTTTGCAAAAATAAGTAGCAGTATCGGGTAAATTATAAGTACTGGAATCAAAACATCCCACCCCAATTCAGGGTCCGATATATCACGGTATAAAGAATCTGTTTGAAAGGCAGTCCAGTCTGCAGTCACTAATAATGCCGTGATTAGATTATTGGCCGCATGAAATCCAAGTGCTAATTCCAAACCCTCATCCATCAAGGTCATTATTCCCAATAAAAACCCTGTACCAATATAAAACACCATAATTAAGTAGCCCAACTTCGCCACCTCTGGGTTAAAAATATGCATCATTCCAAACAAAATAGAAGTTATAACCAAAGGCAACCATCTATTTTTAGCAGCTATACCAATACCTTGCATCAAATACCCTCTAAAAAAATACTCTTCCATACTTGTCTGTAATGGAATCAATAGTGTGGCGATGACGGCTAAAATCAGAAAAGGTTTTAATTTGAAATTAAATTCATAATCTTCTGGCGCGAAATATATCCCAATAAAGATCATCGCAGCAGAAACGACACCCCAAAGTAAAAAAGCGAAGAAAATTCTATTCCAATCAATTTTTCTACGAGAGGTGGTTAATTCTTTTACCGGTTGCAGATGTACAAATTTCGTCCAAATTAAAAGCGACACTAACCCGATCACAAATGTTAAAAGCATATAAAAAAGGAAAGAGTTGGCACCTAAATGATCGGCCATCGCTCCGATCTCACCGCTTCCTAAAACCTTCATACCATTGCCTTTTAGAAATATAGCTGCAATTAATGGTACTGCACCAATAAACTGCCATCCTATGAAGACAACTAATACTCCTAAAATATAGCGCCAAGAATCATGAAGACTCTTATAGGCTTGTTTTATGTACATAATTCTTTAATTAAGTTGGTTTTCCAGGTGGTTTTACTGTCGTAATATAGTTTACCTTGAGCAACCTTCAAAGGGCTTTCTAGATTATTCGTGTATAAAGTTCCAGTACCTAAGCCTTGCGGTAATGGATTATTAAGCGTAAACGTCCATTGCGCAATGGCGTTTAGGCCAACGTTGCTTTCTAAAGCACTCGTTACCCACCATTTGATGTGATATTTTTCTGCTAGGTCAATCCAATCGTGGCTTCCTCTATATCCACCAACGAGGCTCGGTTTTAAAATAATGTATTGCGGCTGAATTGTTTTCAATACGTGCTTTTTTTCTTCAAAATCACAGACGCCAATTAGCTCTTCATCTAAAGCAATGGGTACAGGCGACTCCGCACATAAAAATTGCATCGTTTCTATGACGCCCGGTTTAATAGGTTGTTCAATTGAATGAATATCATAATCAACCAATATCTTCAATTTACATAATGCCTCTTTTGTAGAAAATGCGCCATTGGCATCAACCCGTAATTCTATTTCATCTTTGGAATATCGCTTACGAATACTTCTTAAAATATCAATTTCTTTTTCGAAATCAATCGCCCCTATCTTCATTTTTATACAGCGAAAACCATTGGCTAACTTTTGTTGAATTTGTTCGTGCATGAACACTTCATCACCCATCCATATCAATCCGTTTATTGATATGGGTTGGTTAATTCTAGTGAAATCAGAGGGAAATAATTCAAATGGCTTTTCCGAATTTAAGGACAAAAATGCTTGTTCTAGGCCAAACTGTATACTCGGGTATGCCGTCAAAGCCTTATATAAAATGGCGAGCCCCTTATTAATATTGCTACAAACCCATGCCAGCTTGTCTTCGTAATTAGGCAGATCATCAACACTCAAGCCTTTCAATAAGCCGCATTCCCCAATGCCCTTCTTTCCTTGATGTTCAATAATCAAAAACCAAGTTTCTTTTTGAGTAAGCACCCCTCTCGAAGTACCACTTGGTCTTTTAAAATCTAAAATATACTTTTTATAAATTGCGTTCATTCGATAACACCAAATTTAGCTATATTTTGATTCTTAAATTGTACTCATGAAATTCGACAACAAAATAATTTGGATTACCGGCGCATCATCCGGTATAGGCGAAGCATTGGCATACCAGTTGGCTAAACAAAATTGCAAACTAATATTATCTTCACGAAATAAAGCCCAATTATTACAGGTAAAAGCAAATTGCGTGGGCAACGAAAATATTCAGGTACTTCCATTAGATTTAGTCGATTTTGATACGATGTCAAAACATGTTACTGAGGCTATCAAGCTCTTTGGCAAAATTGACATGCTCATTAATAACGGCGGAATAAGTCAACGTTCACTCGTCGCAAATACAAATTTTGATGTTTACAAAAAATTAATGGATGTAAATTATCTTGGCCCCGTAGCACTTTCATTGGCCTTACTGCCTCATTTTATCGAGAATCAAAACGGGCATTTTGTAACGGTGACAAGTGTTATGGGAAAATTCAGTTCTCCCTATCGATCTGGTTACTGTGGAGCTAAGCATGCTTTACATGGTTTTTTTGATAGCCTACGAATGGAGCATGAAAAAGATGGTATTAATGTAACACTAGTTTGCCCTGGCTTTGTAAATACCAATATTGCCCAAAGCGCTTTAACAGGAAGCGGCGCTACTTTAAAGAAACAAGATCAGGCTACTCAAAATGGCTTAGAGGTTAATTATTTTGCCCGAAAAATGATCAAAGCAATTAAACGCAAAAAATTTGAAACTTATATTGGCAAGAAAGAGGTCTTAGGTGTTTATTTGCGAATATTTCCGAGACTCTTACATCGCGTGGTACTGCATAGTACGGTCAGGTAGTTTTTATTTAAAATTAAACCAAAAACGCACGCCATCAGCCGTCTTATCAATGTTTAAGGTAGATTGTAACTGATTCACTAAACGATTCATTAAACGAATACCCATTGATGATTTAGTCCGTTCCTCGGTATCATCAGGAAGTCCAATACCGTTATCAGTATATTCAAAAAATCCTTCTTGGTCCGCTATTTTTCGAAGATGAATATAAATCTTACCATCATCGTCTTTTTCAGGAAATGCATATTTAAAAGAATTAGATACGAGTTCATTTAATATAAGGCCAAATGGTATCGCCCGATCAATATCGAGTTCTACACCTTCAGCATCAATAGTGATACTAATATTATGTCCTCCTTTTTTAAATACAGACTGCACACTATTAATTAAACTTTCAATATAGCCTTGCATTTCAATAACCGATAAGTCATCATTTTGATAGAGTTTTTGGTGAATAAGCGCCATAGCTTTCACCCTACTCTTGCCCTCTTCTAGTGCTTCTATTGCGGCTTTACTCCGCGTGTTTTTGGTCTGTAGACTTAACAAACTTGAGACCATCTGCAAGTTGTTTTTTACACGGTGATGAATCTCTTTTAACAAGGAGTCTTTTTCAACGAGCGCACTTTCAATAATATGTTTTTGCGATGCAATTAATCGCTGACTTTTTATACTTGAAACATAAGCATATACTACGCCGGCCAATCCTAATAAAGCGAATACTAATAAGATAAATACAAATTGTATGCGATCTTCTTGCTCTACCATTTTGTTGCGAGAATCTTCTAAAGCTTGGTTTTGTTCTTCGATTTTAGATTTCGTGTAGGCTTTATCTTCTGCAATTAGGGTTGATCTTTGTTCATCAAGAATTTTTGTTTTGTAGGCTTGAATAGAATCTCTGATTCTAATATTCTTTTTCAAAAATTCTGATTCGCTTTTATATTCGCCAATGATATTATAATACGAAGCAAGAAGTCTATTTTTCTTTAAAATGTTTTCTGCTTTACGAGGATTCAAATCACTACTTAAATAATCTGTCGTTTTTTCTAAATCGCCAAGTTGTAAATAACACTCTGCTACAGTCAATTGATTTTCAATATGATCAGATAAAAATAAATCTTTGCTAAGCTCTTTGATAGAGCGTATGCTTTTTTCTAAATGAGGAATGGCTTCTTCATACCTTTTCAGCTGCGTATAACATTTACCAATATGACCATCAATAATTGATTTAAGAATTTCAGTATCAGTTCGTTGTTTTTCAGTTTTTATTTTGGTCACATCATTCAGGTAGATATTCGCGAAACTGATAGCCTTTTTATAAGAGCCTAAGGCAGTAGGATACGATTTATCTAATCTCAAATATGTTCCTATATTATTGTTGTATACAGCTTGAGCGTAATAATCGTTGTCATCAATATTTCGTTTCTCTTGTTGAATATAATCTTGCATCGCCTTGCGATGTAGACCAAGGTTAGCGTATATATCATAAAATGATACATTTGCCGTAATTCCCAGCTCTTTCTTCTCTTTTCTAATTTCAATTTGTTGGTTATACAACTCTAATTGCGCATAGGTTCGATCCATTAAATCAAGAAGAATTGCTTGTGATTCAAGACCCCATGAATCTTTTATCGCGTAAATCTCTTTAGCTATAGCTAAACTTTTGTCATAGTCTCCTAAATCGTGATAAATCTGAGATTGTATGGCCTTATAATATTTAATGGCAACAGTATCTTTACTTTGTTTGGCATTATTTAAGTATACGTTGGTTTTATCTAACCAGTCGAAACCAGAATTTTGATTATATCTATTAGAAGTATTGAAAAAGAAATTAAATCTTTCTTTGGAAGTAGCTATGTTTTGAAAATCTTGAAAAAACCCTTGATCAACTGGTAATTCTTCTTGCGCCATAAAAATATTATGACTTAAAAGAAATAAGCAGCTAATAAATAAGATTTTGCCCTTTAGTTTTTTCATATTCAAGTTAGCAATTAAAATATAGACGTCTTCTACAATTTTAACCTGCTACATATTTAAAAGCGATTCGTTTTTTATGACCTTAAACTCGCTTCGGTATCGTACTTTAAATCATTCTGTATTGTTCACAGTATATCAGCCATAATTTCAATAGCCTCAACTTTAGTAAATAGCATTACCAGAACACATAAATTAAAAAAGCTGTGCATTATTCAAACAGCCTTTAACATTAAATTCATACGTAATAAGGAGTAAGGTTTGGGGCACCTTTTTGGTTTCTCAAAAATATCACATTGAAAGAAATTTTAGGGGATATTGTTGTGTAAGTCTCGTTTTTTGTTGTGAAATACAGATTCTAATAAAATCAGTGTATTTCGTCGGATTTATCGTGTATTTCATCGTATTTTAATTCGCCACAATCTTCTTATTAAAGAGCAATAAAAAAGATGCCCATGGGCATCTTTTTATTAAATTTTATTACAACTAGAATTAGCTATTACGAATTCATCGCAGATATAATGAATTCTTTAAAATCTTTAGAGATCGGAATTAAATTATTGTTGATCATGATATCTTTAGAATTAATCGCATCTATATGATCTACATTCACGATATATGATTTGTGAGCTCTATAAAATTTATTTTTTGGTAATTTTTCTAAATAATCCTTTAACGGTGATCGCACTAAAAATTTCTTGTCAACTGTATTTACTTCTAAGTACACATTGTCTGCTTTAATAAATTGAATATCAGAAAATTGAATACGATAATACAAATGTTGTTTCTTTACAAAAATCGAATCTTTAAGAACTGAATTTGACATAGGCACATCGCTTACTGAAGCCATGTTTCCTTCACCTTCTCCTTTTGAGCCTCTAATAAAATTCGAAAGCGCAATCTCAATTGAAGTATATAAATCTTGTTGTTCAAAAGGTTTTACTAAGTATCCATTAGGTTTAACCGTCTTAGCGTTTTCTACAGTAGCTCTGTCAGAGTTTGAGGTAACAAAAATAAAAGGAATATCATATTTCAGACGAATATGTTTGCCTAGATCAATACCTGTTTTATCTGAGGCCAAAATGATGTCGATCAATACAAGATCTACCTGTTGCGTCTTTAATACTTCTTCAGCTTGCTCATAAACAATCACATTGTCTACGATTTCATAACCAATTTCCTCAAGCATAGATTGCATATCATCAGCAATGATAACATTGTCTTCTACAATCAATATTCTAATAGGTCGTTCCACAGTATTCGGGGTTTAGGTGGTTACACGTCAATTTCAAAATTACAAATAATTAAAAGTTATATAAAACAATATTGACATGAGAAATGTACTCAATGCCAATTTCTTTAACTCAGCGTCTAACAAAACTGGAGCTTCTGTTTTTATTACTTTAAAAATATGAATAGTTATTGGCACAAAAGCAATTAAAGGTAAAAATTGATACCAAAATTCATAATTATATACAATAAAAAAGAACATACTAATAAACGCAACTCCTAGAAGTGTATAGTGATATATTTTTCCGTATTTGTATCCAATTTTAACGATCACAGTATTTTTATTCGCTAATTTATCTGATTCAAAATCTCGTAAATTATTTAAATTAAGCACTCCTGTACTAAGTGCTCCTACAGCAATAGCTGGCAACCAAACAAACGTATTGATAAACTTCGTATAGAGAAAAAATGAACCTAGTACGGCCAACAAACCAAAAAAGAGAAAAACGAAAATATCGCCATATCCCTTATATCCATATGCTGATGTACCAACTGTATATTTTATCGCCGCCCATATACTTAGACTACCAAGAACGGCAAAAACAATAAAATATTTTCTGTTGCCCCATCCAAATGCAAAAAACAAAACCGTTACTACCAAAATAAGGCTAAGAATCGCACTAAAAACAATACCATATTTTAGTTCTTTTCTCGATAACAAACCATTCTGTAATGCTCTTTTAGGTCCTATGCGATTTTCATTATCAGTGCCTTTTACGCCATCGCCATAATCATTGGCAAAATTCGAAGTTACCTGAAAAGCAATCGTAGTAAGTAAGCCAGAAAAAAACACGGGTAAGTTCTTATAACCATAGAAACCTGCTAACGCAGTTCCTATAACAATACCAGAAATGGATAAAGGAAGTGTTCTTAACCTAGCAGCGTTTAACCAAGCTGAAAATTTGGACAACTTAGTATGGATCTTCTATTTGCAAGCGTTTGCCTTCTTTGTAGGAAGCTACAAAAGCGTCATCAAAACCAATTTTAACCAATTGCCTTCTAAATTTTTGTGCTTCTTCTAAAGTTTCAAAATTTCCTAAAGAATAGGAATAAAAAGGATTTGTCTTAACAAACAAGGTATTCGTAAGTGCTTCGGAGGCCAATGTAATATTATTATCTACAAAAGATTTCACTTGAACCGAATAGACCGTTTCTTTGTCTAAGAAGTTTTTAGCGAGATAAAATTCCTTCACAAGACTAAGCTCTTCATTTTGTTCTTTCAGATTGTCAATTCTTGTTTTAATAGCATCAAGGCTATCAATAGATACTAATAGATTATTTTGCTGATCAATAGAACTAGGGTTACTCAATCGGCCTGCATTAAACAAGAATAAACCCAGCAGACCAAATACGAAAAGACTCGTAACTCCTGCAAGAACATTGCGTTGTATCTTACTCGATTTTAATTCTTTATTTTTTATTTTGATTTGATCTAAAAGGCGCTCATTAATTATCTGAGCTTTGTCGATATCTTTATGTAATTCTAATAAATCACTTTCTTCAATAAATGGCATTATAGTGGAGGTTTTTGTGCTGTATTTTTCATAAAATTAGTCAAAATTGTAGTAGCGCTTAATTCAAATTACTACAATGTTGTAAATATATAATTTTTCGTGGTCTATCAAAGAAAAAACGTTATTAAATGCAAGATACGAAGTTGACTTTCACTTGCTTATCGACGAAATACACTTTATCTATTGATAAATTACGCTATTATATATATGCCGTTTTCTTGAATTTCTATTTTTCTGGCTTTATAAAGTACTCCAATTCCTTTTTTGAAAGCTTTTTTACTCATTTGTAGTTTTTCGCGTATGAGTTCGGGGTCTGATTTATCATGTAACGGCAAAAAACCATCGTTCTCTGATAAGGTTTCGAATATTTTGTTAGCAGCTGGCTCTAATAATTTAGTTCCAAGAGGTTGTAAAGAAACATCAATCTTATTATCGCTTCTTATTGTTTTAATAACACCAACTGTAATATCGCCCACGTTCAATCTCTTAAAGACTTCATTAAAATATACGAGGCCTTTATGTTTATTATTGATTATCACTTCCCAACCAAGGTCTGTTTGTCTCGAAATTAGCAAATCAACCTTTTCACGAACGCGCACTGTTAACGCATCATTACTTAAGAACTTATTTAATTTATTAGAAGCAACTAGTCGATTGCTTTTTTCATCTAAATAACAATGAACAATATACCATTGTCTTTCTTGCATTTTGTTCCGCTGTTCGCTAAAAGGAACTAACAAATGTTTTTCCAAACCCCAATCTAAAAAGGCACCATATTCATTAACGTCAACTACTTGTAGTAATTTAAATTCTCCGACTACAATTGCAGGTTCTAGGTTTGTAGCTACTGGTCTTTCATCATAATCTAAATAACAAAACACTTCAATGGTAGCACCAATTTCATAATCTTCTGGCACATATTTATTCGGCAGAAGAATATCATTGCCTGTTGTATCCCCTAAAAAAAGCCCTACACTGGTATGTCTTAATATTTCGAGTGTATTATAATTACCCAGTTTAATCATGCTTCAAAAATAAGTCGAAAGAGATTCATAAAAAAAACCGCTCTATATTCAAGAGCGGTTTTATAATAATTTCAAATACCAATACTAGTAAACTGATTCTTTACCGAAATGTTTACATAACTGATAATAAACTACAGCTCTGTGTTTATTTCTATTTGCAGAACCATACTTTTCCATTACTTTGCTGATACCATCCATTAATTTGGGGCTATCGCTCATTCCTAACTTTTTAATTAGGTAATTATTTTTTACTGTTTCTAATTCCTTCTCATCAGTACCCGATACTTTAGAAGCATCGATATTGTAAATTGAAGGTCCAAGTCCAATAGTTACTTTTGTAAGTAAATCCATATTAGGATTTTCTCCAAATTTGTCCTTGATGTCTGCGGCGTACTTTGCGATTAAATCGTCTCTTTTACTCATAATTGTTAGTGTTCTAAGTGTGTAATGGTTAATAAACCCCTAAGATATAAAATCGAAATAACCGAGCAAAATTTTATCATTCATTATTCTAGGTGTTGAAACTTCCAATAATCTCGGTCGTTCGGAAGCTTTGTAAAAAGCAGAGATGGCAAACGCTAGGCTCTTTTGAGAATCCGCAAATAAATGTTCAATATTAAATAATTCGCAGTATTTTCTTACTTCTAAATCATGCTTCGTTTCGAAAAATCGTTCAAAATTTGATGTATCTTCTTTTCCGGGTAGGATTCTGAAAATACCTCCACCTCTATTATTAATAACAATGATTCGAAAATCTGATCGCAGATACGTATTCCACAGTCCATTACTGTCATATAAAAAACTTAAGTCGCCAGTAATTAGCAAGGTTGGGGTATTATTATAAACCGAAGCACCAATGGCGGTCGAAGTACTTCCATCAATGCCACTCGTACCCCTGTTGCAAAAGACTTGAAACGAAGTTTTCAAATCAAACAACTGAGCATATCGTACTGTCGAACTATTCCCTAATTGCAGTTGGTAATTTTCGGGAATATATTTTATTATTTGATGAAAGGCGAGCATATCAGAAAATTCTATTTGATCGATGTATTTCTGACGAGCTATTTGATAATTTTCTTTTACGGTATTCCAATAACTAAAATACGTACTCGATACATTTTCTATCTGCGGATGAAACTTGGTGAAAAAAGTATTCACCCTCATTTTAAAATGATATGATAAAGAGAAAAAAGTATCATATGCTTTCACTTTATCGATATGCCAATGTTGTTTTGGCTTATACGCACGTAAAAAAGCCTTTATTTTCTTCGAAACGATGAGTCCGCCAAAAGTCAAAAGAATATTAGGCTGCAATAGTTTAAACTGTTCTTCTTTGTGTATAGAGTTTTCAATAGGTGCTAATAGGCTATCGATACTAGGGAAAAAATTTGGGTGATGTAGGTTGGATGTTGTCTCCGTTAAAACAATCACGGAAGGATCTTGAGCCAAAGTATCAAGAAAGTTCTGATCAACAGTATTAGGGTCGTTTACCCCCACTAAAACCATTTTCCTTTTAGCCGCATTCCAAGCAAGCGCACATTTCGATATTTCCTCAAACCCTTCATCGGGCAGTGGTTGAAATTCTTCAATTGTTGGAAATACTGATGGTTCTTTGACTGTGTCATACAAGGGCTCTTCAAAGCGAGCATTAATATGAACTGGCAATCCTGTGTTTATAGCCGTATCTAAGGCCTCGTTTAGAGCCTCATCATTATATGATTGAATATGACTTTGCGTTATTTCAACAGAATCTATGATGGTTTCAGGAACGTATCGTTGAATGCGATCTGTAGCATGACTAACATCTTGCTTTAAATTGGCCGAATACCCAATATGCCTATGAAAAACATCATCTTGGCGTATGGTTTGTCCGTCACCCACATCAATTTTATAGCTTGGCCTATCCGCCGAAATAACGACCAGAGGAATATCGCTATAAAACGCCTCAGCTACTGCCGGATAATAATTCAGTAATGCACTACCGGAAGTGCAGACAACAGCCACTGGTTGACGCAATTGCTGTGCGATACCTAAAGCAAAGAAAGCCGCGGAACGCTCGTCTACAATACTGAAGCATTTGAAATAATCATCTTCCGTAAAACCGATAATTAAAGGAGCATTTCTAGAGCCCGGAGAAATAATAATATTGCGAACGCCTTTTGCTTTACAATGTGCAACAATTGACTGCGCTACGGGAATAGTGGAGTACTTCATCTAGCACAAAAATACAAAGCAATGGGTTCTTAAACCAGCGATCAATAAAATACTATTTTCCTTCAATAATACGACTCATTGTTGCCATTTTAGCAACGGTTTCAAGCCATTCATCTTCAGCTATAGAATCTTTCGTAATTCCCCCACCAGCATAGATCAAAGCATGATCATTTTTTAATTGCATACACCTTAGATTTACATAGAGCTCACTAGTTTTTGTTATTGTATGATAAACCTGATGTTCTTTGTTAATACGGTTTTTCGAACGCTTTTTTTGACTCTTTATATTAATTTCTCCTAAAAAACCGGTGTAGAATTCTCTGGAATAATTTTCATGTTGTAAAATAAAATTTTTCGCTGTAGATAAAGGGGTGCCACAGACTGCCGGAGTTGGGTGCAACGCCCGAACAATGGGCAAAAGACTTGTATCTTTCAATGTGCCAGACAAGCTATTTTTTAAATGCCATAACTGACCAGAACGAATAGATTCTCTTTCTGATATTTGAAGATTTGTGACGTGATATTTAATTGCTGTTTTAATATAATCAGTAACTATTTGCTGTTCTTCAATTTCCTTATCGCTCCATTGCGGGTCTTGATTATTAACATGTTGCTGTGTTGCTGCCAAAGACATGGTGGCAAAATTATTATTTACTACACGCAATAATTTCTCAGGGGTAGCCCCTAGCCAAGTACCTACTTTTGGATGATACCACAAATAACAAAAGGCAGATTCATAATAGGTTAATATGTTTTGAAACAATACAAATGGCGATTTACTACAGAGCAATTCACTGCATCGTGAAAGAACAACCTTGTGTAACGAACCATTGCCAATTTCTTCAATACCGCGCGCTACCAAATTCAAATGAAACTCTTTCGCCCGTGTATTTATAAAATCATCAGTATTAGCTACAAATTGAAGAGCTTGATTTGATTCGAAAGTGCTTTCTAGCCTTGAATGAGCCTGAATCAAAATGCTTTGATTAAGCTCATCGAAAGGGGCGAAAATAAATCCTGTTTCTGAATAATTTTTTGATGTATGTAGCAGATTATCATTTTGTAATAGGGCTATTACCTCACCTTGTTTTGGTTTTCGATATACCACAAAGGGCAATTGCTTTTCGTAATGCTGGCTTAGCTGTGCTAGAAGCGTTTTGAACATATTTACTTTCTAGGTAAAGAAATGGTCGTCAGTTTACATAATGAAATGAGGTTGTCATCAGCATCAGTAACTTTAATTTCCCACAACTGCGTTGTTCTTCCTTTATGAATAAGCATGGCTTTCGCAAAAACTTCTCCTTCACGTATACTCTTTACATGATTAGCAGCAATTTCAATACCACGAACAAACACCTTTTGTCCATCCAAAAACACGTATGAGGCTGTACTGCCAACACTCTCAGCAAGAGCTACTGTAGCACCACCATGAAGCACACCATCTGGCTGATGAACTCTAGGGTTCACTGGCATTTTAGCGACTAAAAAATCCTCGCCAACGTCGACATACTCAATCTCTAGGGTTTCCATAAGCGTGTTTTTTACAGCTTCGTTGCACACTTTCAAGATCTTTGCTTTATAATCGTTCATGAGACTTTTTTTGTAAAATTAAGCATTTGGTTTGCAACAAAAGTCTTTACTTTATATTAGATTTTTAAAGATGCGCAAACAAGAACAGCAGGTAAGATACCAAACTACAAACACCTATGAAACCTTAAACACCATCACTAAAAAAACGAAACGTGTTTGGATTGTTCTTCATGGTATCGGCTATTTAAGCAAGTATTTTTTGAAATATTTTGATGAATTGAATGGTGATGAAAACTATGTGATAGCGCCTCAGGCTCCTTCAAAATATTACTTAAAAAATGAATATAAATATGTCGGCGCCAGTTGGTTAACAAAAGAAAACAGAATTTTAGAAACGAATAATGTACTTGGTTATTTAGATGCCGTTTGGGCTAATGAAAATATTCCTGAGTACTGTGAACTTATAGTGTTTGGCTTTTCTCAAGGTGTTTCTGTTGCAACCAGATGGCTTGCATCTCGAAAAATAGTTTGTAACCAATTAGTGCTTTATGCTGGTGGAATTCCTAAAGAACTAAAACCAGAAGATTTTGACTTTCTTAAACATTCAAATACTAAAATTCAAGTGATCGTTGGTGATAAAGATCAGTACCTTACCAATGAGGTTCTAAAATCAGAAGCTGCTCGCATTGAAAACTTATTTCGAGGAAAAGCAATTACGCAAGTTTTCGATGGGGGTCATGAAGTTCGAAAAGAAATAATAAATCAACTGATATAGATGAATGAGTTTCCAAAACTAACAACAAAACGTCTTATTTTAGATCAGATAAAACCCGATGATATTCCTGATATTGTAACCTATGCGGGCAATATTAAGATTGTTGAAAATACGAGAACCATGCCTCACCCTTATTTTGACGAGGATGCTATCGCTTGGATGAATATGGCTAATGAAGGTTTTAAAAATAAAGATCACTATATTTTTGCCATTCGCATAAAAGCTACTAGAAATTTCATAGGAGGAATCGGCCTTAGCCTCACTGTTTCAAACAATAGAGCTGAATTAGGCTACTGGTTGGCAGAACCATTCTGGAACCAAGGCTTTACTACCGAAGCAGTTAATGCGATACTAAAATTTGGTTTTAGCACATTGAATCTCAACAAAATAACGGCGGAGTATTTATCAACGAATACGGCTTCAGGAAAAGTGATGATTAAAAACGGAATGACCAAAGAAGGAGAGCTTAAAAATCATGATATTAAGAGAGGACATTCAGTAGCCGACAATGCCTATGTTTCATTAATTCAATATCGCATCTTAAAAAGTGAATATAAATCTTCAATGTAAAATTTTCAACAGAAAAAAAAGCTAATATTACTTTTCAGGCACAGCTAATTTATCGTCTTCGTGGTAGGTTATTTTTCTGGTTTTATATAAATTTTCAGGAAGAATAATCTCCTTAACCCAGTTCCTATAAATATCAAACTGATAAGCAAATTTTTGTTCTTCTTGAAGTGTTTCGTCTTTATAAAATTGCCGTTTCAACAACACACCCTCCTTATCATATACGTACTTAATGACTTCTTCTTTAATAAATTGCTTTTTTGCTAGGTCGTAAACAAACTTTGTTTGTGTTTCAATTTTCCCCTGTCCATTTAACAATTCTTCAGAAGCCGTATTCGGCATACCCTCAATAAATTTTTTAGTCAATATCGTACGTGTAGTAGTACTATCATTCACTTTGTTCACAGAATTGCGAATAGACTCTAATACAAAACCATTCAAGGCTAAAGTTTTAGTCTGTTCTCCTTCGATATCGGTATATGAAATAAGCGTTTCGTCAATACCACTATTGTTTGAACGAATAACCTTTCTTAGGGTATCATCAGTGTAGAAATATTCATATTGATCGATAAATTCTTTATCGTAGGATACAATTTTCTCTGTAATCTTAGTTTCTAAAAGGGAATCAATAGTATAAACATTTGCTATAGAAGTCGTATTATCAAAAGTATCATTGCGATAATTTTCTAAACGCTTTTCTAAAAGCATCCCATTATCAGCGTACTTATAATACGTAATATCGTAATCTTGATCATTATACCGTGTGACTGATTTTATAAGGAGTCCAGCTACATTAAATTCATACTCTTCTTTGCCATAACTTGTGCTAACCAGGCAAGATTTTACTTTCCCATTTAAATCAAAATCTTTGGTAGTAAAAATTTTAATGTCTTGTGCTACTATTTCTAACGGGAATATAAACGTTAGCCATAAGAATAAAGCGAGAAGGTTATGTTTCATACTTCAAAATTACTTCTTATTTGCAATAATAAGATACAAAAGAAGTGCCAAATCGATATAAAGCGCTTCTTGTAGGTAATTGATCGATGGTATACGACAAAAAACCCGTAAGGCTTTCGTCTTACGGGTTTCAAATCTATTCAAAATATACTACATCTTCTCTGGACATAGACTACTTGACTTCTTCGAAGTCTACGTCTTCAACGTTATCGCCTTCAGCCCCAGCATCTGCAGTTGCTTCTCCTTCAGGAGCTGCTCCACCTTGCTGCGCTTCAGCCTGCGCTTTGTACATTTCTTCTGAAGCTACTTTCCAAGCCTCATTGATTTTATCTAAAGCAGGGGTAACTACAGCTATATCTTTCGTTTCATGCGCCTTTTTTAATTCTTCTAATGCTTCTTCAATAGGCTTTTTCTTATCATCAGAAAGCTTATCACCAAATTCTGTCAATTGTTTTTCCGTTTGGAAAATCATACTATCAGCTTCATTTAATTTATCTGCCATTTCTCTAGCAGCTTTATCAGCCTCTGCATTTGCTTCTGCATCTGCTTTCATTTTTTGAATTTCTTCTTCCGTCAATCCTGAAGATGCTTCAATACGAATGTCTTGCGTTTTATTCGTTGCCTTATCGGTAGCTGAAACTTTAATGATTCCGTTAGCATCAATATCGAAAGTAACTTCAATCTGAGGTGTACCTCGTTGCGCTGGTGGAATTCCATCTAAATGAAAACGACCAATTGTTTTGTTATCCGCAGCCATTTGACGCTCTCCTTGCAATACGTGAATTTCAACAGAGGGTTGATTATCAGCAGCTGTAGAGAATATCTGCGATTTCTTAGTCGGAATGGTAGTATTCGCATCAATAAGTTTCGTAAATACATTCCCCATAGTCTCAATACCCAATGAAAGAGGTGTAACATCTAAGAGTAAGACATCTTTAACATCACCTGTTAAAACACCTCCCTGAATAGCAGCACCTACGGCTACAACTTCATCAGGGTTCACCCCTTTAGAAGGTGCCTTTCCGAAGAACTTTTCAACCGCTTCTTGCACTGCAGGAATACGCGTCGAACCACCTACCAATATAATTTCATCAATATCACTTTTTGATAAACCAGCAGCTTTCAAAGCCGTTTGACAAGGTTCGATGGTTCTTTTAACCAAATCAGCGATTAATTGCTCAAACTTGGCTCTTGTTAAAGAACGCACTAAGTGTTTTGGGCCTGATGCCGTAGCTGTAACATAAGGTAAATTGATTTCTGTTTGTGCTGAAGCAGACAACTCAATCTTTGCTTTCTCTGCAGCTTCACGCAAACGTTGCAAAGCCATAGCATCATCACGCAAATCAATACTTTCATCTTTCTTAAACTCTTCGGCCAACCAATCTATAATTTTCTGATCAACATCATCACCTCCTAAGTGAGTATCACCATCTGTAGCCAATACTTCAAAAACGCCATCACCTAATTCTAGTATAGACACATCATGAGTACCACCTCCAAAATCAAAAACAACAATTTTCTGATCGGTATCTTTTTTGTCCATTCCGTAAGCTAAAGACGCTGACGTTGGCTCATTAATAATACGTTCTACTGTTAAACCAGCAATTTCACCAGCTTCTTTGGTCGCTTGTCGCTGCGCATCATTAAAGTATGCAGGAACCGTTATTACAGCTCTTGTCACATCTTGACCTAAATAATCTTCAGCGGTCTTCTTCATCTTTTGAAGAATCATAGCTGACAATTCTTGTGGCGTATATAAACGACCGTCGATATCAACACGAGGTGTATCATTATCACCTTTAACTACTTTATAAGGTACACGATCGGCTTCTTTTTTAGATTCCGAAAATTTATTCCCCATAAATCTTTTAATGGAATAAATGGTATTATGCGGATTTGTTACCGCCTGTCTTTTTGCAGGATCTCCTACTTTAATCTCACCACCTTCAACAAACGCGATGACAGATGGTGTTGTTCGCTTACCTTCTGCATTAGGAATTACTACAGGCTCATTACCCTCCATTACAGAGACACATGAGTTGGTAGTACCTAAATCTATTCCGATAATTTTACTCATTCTATATGTATTAAAATATTAGTGCTTCTTTTTTAGAATCGCTAAGAGAATGACAAACAATATGCCAAGCATGAAAAACTGACAGGATGTCATTTATAAAGATATTTGAAGCTCAGATTGTCTAATTTTATTAATCATAACTTTAACCACAAAACTATAACGAGTAATGAAAAACCTAAGTCTAACTAAAAATCCTGATGTAGGTCTTAAGTTTAAATCGTATCCCAAAACAGTACGACCTAAACTAAATTACCTACGGCAGTTAATTCTAGAAACCGCCAAGGAAAGTGCTATTGATACTCTTGAAGAAACTTTAAAATGGGGTGAACCTAGTTATTTGGCAAAAAAGGGAAGTACCATTCGCATCGATTGGAAAGCAAAAGCGCCTAATCAGTATGCTATGTATTTTAAATGCACCTCTAAATTAGTTCCGACTTTTAAAGTGATTTATGGCGATCTTTTCAAATATGAGAAGCATCGGGCAATTTTATTTGATCTTGAAGATGACCTGCCTGAAGAAGAATTAAAAGAATGTATTCGACTCGCATTGAATTATCATTCACTAAAACATTTGCCTTTATTGGGCAAGTAATGCTATCTTCGAGCGCATTGTAGTACTCTTTAAAAACAAATAAACCATCTTATGAAGGCATTTAAAACCGCAACGTTCCGTTTAATTCTTTTCGCATTACTATATGGATGCGCGGAAGAAATTAAAACAACGCAAGTTGAGAGAATCCAAGAAAGGCTAAATTGGACAACCCTTGTTGATAAAGACCTTTCTCAATGGGACAACTATTTAAGTTTTAAACACCAATTGGGTTATGATGGCTCGGCACCGAAAGATTCTTTAGGTAATTTAATTGCACCTATTGGTTTGAATAAAACGGGTTACGATGTTTTTACGACAATCGAAGAAAACGATCAAACCGTAATTAAAATAAGTGGCGAATACTATGGTTGTCTAATCAGCAAAGCCATATATTCTAATTATCATTTTCAACTTAAATTTAAATGGGGTGATAAAAAATGGACGCCCCGAAAAGACTTATTGAAAGACTCCGGAATTTTATACCACTCCATTGGTTCGCCTGGAGTAGAACATTGGCGCTCTTGGATGCTATCACAGGAATTTCAAATCATGGAAGGGCATACTGGTGATTTTTGGAAGCAAGCAACTTCTGCCATTGATATTCGCGCCTATACTCCTGAATTTATTATGAATCCGATGGCACATGAAAGCCAACCTTTTTTATCCGTAGGAGAAGGAGAAGAAAATGAATTTTATTGTTTGCGAAGCACGAATAACGAAAACAAACATGGGGAATGGAATACCTTAGATTTAATTTGCTTTAATGGGAAAAGCCTTCATATCGTAAACGGAGAGGTGGTTATGATTCTTAAAAATTCCAGATATATTAATGAAGAAGGAGAAAGTGTTCCACTAATCAAAGGAAAAATTCAATTACAAAGTGAAGCAGCTGAAATTTTCTATAAGGATATTAAGATTAGAGACCTTGACCATTTATCTCAAGAATACGCTCGCTTTTTTGAAAGTGAATAAATTACATTTACGTCATAGCGTTTTTAACGTTGATGTTAATCAAATATGATTTTATACCTATATTTAAGTAAGCCAAAAGCTTCATTATGAAACAAAGTTTAAAACTATTTCTTCTTATTGCATTGTTAGCGGCATGTAAAACGGATAAAAAAATAACAAAGTCTGAAATACAAACAACTGCTAAAGTTGATACACAATGGCACTATCTTTTCGATGGCACTAGTACAGATGGCTGGCGTGCCTATAACGGTGAAGATCTACCACCGCAATGGGTCGTTGCTGATGGAGAGCTTACATTTGATACGGAGAAACGTACAGAAGCTGAACGTAAAGGTGGAAAAGACATTATTTATGCAGCTGAAGAATTCGACAATTTTGAACTGTATTGGGAATGGAAGCTTCCTGAAGGAGGCAATAGCGGAATGCTTTATCATTTAAAAGAAGGCCCTTGGGGGCCACCAGAGGTTTCACCAGAATACCAAATGCTTGACGATTTAAAGTGGGAAGAAATCAATAATGCCACGCTTGAACCCTGGCAAAAAACTGGTGCAGACTATGCCATGTACAGTCCTGATGTGAGTCAAAAAATTGTCAAACCCGCATTAGAATGGAATACCTCACGAATTATTTTCACCCCTGAAAAAGTAGAGCATTGGCTCAACGGAAAGAAACTATTAGAATTTGTACCATGGTCTACAGATTGGGAGCAGCGGAAAGAATCAGGTAAATGGAAAAATTTCAAAAAATATGGTACTTTTAAGTCGGGCTACATCGCCATACAAGATCACGATAGCCCCTTATGGTTTCGAAACATAAAAATTAGAAAGTTATAACCAAAGTGTATGTCCATGAATAAAAGAGAATTTTTAAAAAAAACGGCTGCCGCTTCATCTATTGCAATGCTTCCGAATGCCACTTGGGCATTTACAAAAAAAAGCAAACGCTTGCGTACAGCACATATTGGTGTGGGCAATATGGGTGGTGAAGATTTAGCTGCAATTTCGTCACATGCCTCAGTTGATGTCGTGGCACTTTGTGATGTTGATGCCAATAACTTGGCTGCAGCGCTTAAATTACATCCGAAGGCAAAAACATTTTCTGATTATCGTGTGATGCTCAAAGAAATGCATAAAAAAATTGATGCTGTAGTGGTATCTACACCTGATCATACGCACGCACCAGCTTCAATGATGGCTATGCAGATGGACAAACCTGTATATTGTCAAAAACCCCTTACTCATCACGTTACAGAGGCAAGAGCTATGCGCAAATTGGCGGAAGAAAAGGGACTGGTCACCCAAATGGGAATTCAGGTGCATTCTTTCTACGATTATAAATTAGCCACGCAGCTTATTCAATCAGGCATTATAGGCAAAGTCAGTGTTGTTCGCGCTTGGTCTCCTAAAAATTGGGGTTATGATGGTGCGCCACCTGAAGGAAGTGATCCGGTACCTGAAAATTTAGACTGGAACCTCTGGTTAGGTACATCAGCAGAAAGGCCCTATAAAGACGGTGTATATCACCCTGGTAATTGGCGAAAATTAGTAGACTATGGTTGTGGTACTTTAGGCGATATGGGAGTTCATATTTTCGATACGCCATACAATGCTTTGCAATTAGATGTTCCAACTACAATTACTACCAATTGCAGAAAGCCCAATGGTTTTGGTTATCCAGAACAAAATATGGTTACCTATCAATTCCCTGGTACTAAATACACCACCGACACTTTAAAATGGGTTTGGTATGATGGCGTTGATGCTGATAAGCAACGTGAAGATTTAATGTTACCGGGAGGTGAAAAGCTACATGACCAAGGAGCCATGTTTATTGGCGAAAAAGGACGATTTTACCTACCGCACTTTCAAAAATTACCACAATTGATCATTGATGGAGAATTTGTAGATATAAGTAAAGAAATTGCAGCACAAAATTTAGGAGCACCTGTTCGTGATTATGGTTCTGAGAGTCCTAAACATTACCATCAATTCGTTGATGCTTGCATGGGTAAAGATCAGGTTTCCGCTCCTTTTTCTTATGCTTCTCGTTTAACTGAAACCATTTTATTAGGTACCATTGCAGGTCGTTTTCCGAATCAAACCTTGCATTGGGATAATGAGAAAGCTCGATTTGTTGAAGAAGAAGCGAATCAATATTTAGACGCGCCCTATCGCAAATTTTAAGAATGTAAAACACCATACTAAAAGCGCTCTTTTCAGGGTGCTTTTATTTTTCACAGCCTTTTTTTCTCCGGGTATCAATAAGATAAATAATTTTCCATGTTCCTTCTTGTTTCACCAATTGAAAAGAATTCACACCACAATGACTAAAGGTATCATTCACATGAAATTCATAGGCCGTCCACGCGTTAGCCATGGGGCCATCAACTTGAATGCTATATGACTTTATAGTTTCTTTGAATTTCATGGTTTTAGGTATACTGACGATGCCTTTAATGAATTTTGAAAAATCTTCAGTACGCACCACATTGTTTCCAAGCGAATCTTTTGCTATCGTTTGCAGTATAACACCGCTCGCTATTGTTTCTTCTATGGCCGCAGCATCTTGTTGGTGAAAGCCATCAAAAAAAGCTTCAATGGTTTTTTGCACTGCTTGTTGCTCCCCTTCTTGAGCTATGCCGGTTGCGGATAAAAGCATTAGCCCAATGCATACAAGTTTTTTCATTTGTGATGGTGTTTCCTCAAAAATAATCGAAATATCTGGTATTCACGAAATGAGGGAATCGTACAATCCCTTTTTCTTGAGAAATCTCCTTATTTTTATAGCACCAAAAACAATTTAAAAATGTCGACTGCCAAAAAGGAATACAAAAGAGTCACTGTCAAATCTCTTGTAGATATGAAAAAGAATGGAGAAAAAATCTCTATGCTTACTGCCTATGATTATTCTATGGCGAAAATAGTTGACGCTGCCAATGTAGATGTTATTCTAGTGGGCGATTCGGCAAGTAATGTTATGGCGGGTCATGAAACCACGCTACCCATTACCCTAGACCAAATGATTTATCACGCCTCCTCGGTAATTCGGGCTATTGACAGAGCTTTGGTAGTCGTTGATTTGCCTTTTGGCAGTTACCAAAGTGACTCTAAAGAAGCCTTGCGTTCGGCAATTCGAATTATGAAAGAAAGTGGCGCACATGCTATAAAAGTGGAAGGTGGCGCTGAAATCAAAGAATCTGTAAAAAGAATTCTGGGAGCCGGTATTCCGGTAATGGGTCATCTAGGACTCACCCCGCAGTCTATTTATAAGTTCGGCACCTATACCGTTAGGGCCAAAGAAGAGGAAGAAGCAACGCAATTGCTACAAGATGCTAAGCTGCTAGAGAAGTGGGGTTGTTTTGGAGTCGTTTTAGAAAAAATTCCAGCGCAATTAACCAAAACAGTCTCCGAAAGTCTTTCGATACCTACGATTGGCATTGGTGGCGGAAAATATGCTGACGGACAAGTATTGGTAATTCATGATTTACTGGGTATGACCCATGAGTTCAATCCACGGTTTTTGAGACGTTATATGAATTTGTATGAAGATATGAGCAAAGCCATTGGCCAGTATGTCGCTGATGTGAAAAGCAGAGATTTTCCGAATAATGAGGAACAGTATTAAGTTAGGAGTTAGGAGTTAGGAGTTAGGAGTTAGGAGTTAGGAGTTAGGAGTTAGGAGTTAGGAGTTAGGAGTTAGGAGTTAGGAGTTAGGAAGATAAAAAAATGATAAAAAAAATTGCCATAATTGCGCTGGTTCTTGTAAACATTGGTTGCGACCAGATATCAAAAAATGTGGTGCGCAAACATATTTCGTATCAAGAGACCGTTGAACTTATAGGAACACATTTTATTTTAACGAAGGTTGAAAATTCTGGTGCCATGCTCGGCTTTGGTTCCAATTTACCTCCCGTTTTAAAATTAATCTTATTACAAATCCTGCCGGTCGTGATATTGCTTGTTCTTCTTTTTCGAATTCTGAAGAAAACGAACATGAACAAATGGTTAGTTTTCGCTTTTGCCTGTGTCATCGGTGGGGGTATTGGTAATTTAATTGATCGTATTGCACACGGTGAGGTTACTGATTTCTTTTACATTGATTTAGGAGGCTTTGCGAAAACAGGTATTTTCAATATGGCCGATGTTTCAGTGACCTTGGGCGTACTTATAATTCTTTTTCTAAGTTTACGCTATCGAAAATTAGAAATGTAGTGGTCAATAAAATCCATTCTACCGCAAAAAACCTTCAAATAATTTACGAAGACAACCACCTGATTGCGATCAATAAGCGCCCCGGAGATATTGTACAGGGGGATAAAACGGGAGATTTGCCGCTCAGTGATATTGTCAAACAATATCTTAAAGAAAAGTACAACAAACCGGGTAATGTGTATTTGGGTGTTGCCCACCGCTTAGATCGCCCAACATCAGGTATTGTCGTTTTCGCCAAAACATCAAAGGCCTTGCCCCGATTGAATAAATTGTTTGCCGAAAAAGCAGCAAAAAAAACCTATTGGGCGGTAGTCAAGAAGATGCCTGAAAAAGAGCAAGATACCTTGACTCATTATATGAAGCGTAACCCCAAACAGAATAAATCATACGCAAACAAAAAAGAAGTCCCCGATAGTAAAAAGGCCATACTTGACTACCGCATAATTAAAAAGTTAGATGCGTATTACCTCTTAGAGATTGATTTAAAAACGGGGCGTCATCATCAAATTCGTTCGCAATTGGCTGCTATTGGCACTCCTATAAAAGGAGATTTAAAATACGGATTCGATCGAAGTAATAAAGACGGTAGTATTCATTTGCATGCTAGAAGGCTCTCTTTCATACACCCTGTAAAGAAAGAAATGCTAAAATTCGTCGCTCCCCCACCCCCCGATGTAGTTTGGAACGCTTGTTGCTAATTTCGTTATATTTAGAAACACTAAACACAATACCATGATTAAAAGAACACTTTTTATGCTCGCCCTTCTGCTTACTTTTTCTTGCGGAAGTTATAATTCTATTGACTCTTTTTACGAAGCGCACAAAAATGACGACCAAGTAACAGCGGTTCGTGTGCCTCGATTTATGCTCTCCATGATAGGTAACATCTCACCAGAAATGAAATCATTGATTGGCAGCACCAAAGATCTACGCTATATGCAGTTTCCGAGTGCTACGCCTGCACGTACTGATTTTTTGAATAAGCAAATGAGTACTATAACGGGTAGCTCGTTTATTGAAGTATATCGCAAGAACGACAACAAAAAGAGAAATGTGGTTTCTATTCGTGAAAAGCGTGACGCTGTTAAAGAAATTTTGATTTACAATAACAATACCACGCGCGGTTCTTTCTTGTACTTCAATGGTAATTTCGACCCTGTAAAGGTGCGAGAAATGGCTAAAAATGAAGATTTTCAAAAACTGGGCGACGGACTCATCAATCAATTTAATATGGGAAGCAGTACCCCAGGGATTAACCAAGAGGAAAAGAAAACTGGAAATTAATTTTAAGATTTTTTTTAAAAGAACAATAAACACACCAGTGTGTTTATTGTATTGTTGTAAGCAATTAAACCAAACCAGATAAAAAGAGTCTAAGCTGAAAATAAATTAATAAAATATGAGAAATCTATTTAAATTATTTACAGTAATCCTCTTGTTTTCATGTAGCAAAAATGAAGAACAGATTAACCCAGATACTCCTCAAGAACAGGTTAATCAAGATGCTCTTGTGTCAGCTTTTTTTGGACTTGATAATGCACTACCAAGTCTATTGTGTAATCAACTAGGAAGCCTGTTAGATGGTATGCCTATTAATTTTAAATTTCCATTAGATGCATCCAGTTTATCGGAAACTGATTTTGAAGTTGTAGATAGCCTTGGAAATAAACACATCCCAATGTGTGCTCTTTTAGCACCAGCTAATGAAAATGGAGAAAATCGAACAGTGCTATTGATAGGTGAGTTTGGAACCGCTGTTACAAATCCACCCGTTGAGGTAAGAATTGTGGGGGATTTATTTACAACTGATACTTTTTCAGGAGAGTCCACTTGTTCAGAAATCCTAAATCTAAATGGAATCACTACCACGAATGTTATTCCGCTCGCTGATGGCCCAAGTCTATTTTTTGCCCAAAAAATTGATGGTACTCTGAATGAATGTAGTTCAGGAACACAAACGATTCAAGTTGCATGGAATGGTGGCATTACACCTTTTATAAGTGGTGATACCGAATCTGACTTATTTCAATACTATATTGGTTATTCTGATAGTTCGGGAGTTCTAATTCCACATGTACCTATTTCGATAGCAGATATAAATGACAACGACAACTTTCATCAACTTTGTTTTTCTACAAGTGATGAAATTGTTAAAATTTCAATGATGGCTAACACGGTCGAAGACCCAAACCAAGACCCAAATTTATACAGTGAAATTGATGTTAGTTCCTGCACTCCTTAGACAAGAATTGAAGAGAGCCTTCAAGTTAGTAAAATATAACTGCTTACAACAATGGCTAAAATTCATTGCTTGCGGATTTCCTAAACGGAAATCACGCGCAAAAAGCTATCTTTAGGTTCTGCTGGATTGTCCTTCGGACGAATCACAGCAACGAACCTTAGCCGAACCGTTGGCAACAAGCTAAAAAATCGCATGTAAGATGAAAATACATACAACGAATTACCAAAACACATTCATTGAAATTGCGGAAGATTGTCCAGTAAATATAGCGGAAGTTCCGCCCATGAAAGGAGATAAAAAATCAGTAGCTAATAGGCAGTTTGAAATGTTGGACAAGAATCCTTATAAGTATACTTCTGATGATGTTTTTTTCCAAGTCTTTGCTGACAGAAAGGATTTAACAAAAAGCGAATATCAAAAAGAACGTGAAAAGTTCTTCTCAAAAGGACAACCGTGTTTCCGTGCCTCTCCTTTGACTAAAAGGTATGGATTTGGGATTCATTGTAATGAAGATGGTAAGATTGCAATGTACGGAGCAGAAACGCAAGAATATTCCAAATTTGTTGCGGACAAAACAATTAAAAAAGTAAAAGCAATGCGTTCTAAAAAAGCGTAAAAAAAGCCAGTTGCCAACAAAACCTATAAACAATACGGGTTTCGGGCTTGACAGAAAGGTTTGTGTATTTTAAAAATGTCCGCAAAATCTTTGGGATTTTGCTTTAAACAAGGAAAAGAAAAAACAAAACCAAAAGATTTCACTATGTGCGTGGCGGAAAGCAAACGCTGGTTTGCTCCCGTACTGTTCATAGCTCAACCGTTGGCAACAATTTAAATGAAAAACTGGATTTACATAATAGTTGGACTTTTGAGCCTAAATCTATCCGCTCAAATCATAAAAGATGACACGCACTTGGACTTAGATTTTTTCAAGTTTAAGAATGAGTTATTAATAAGTGTTATGGAAAAGGACACAACAAAGTTAAAGTCCTTGCTTGCGGACAGAGTTTTTGAAAGTAATAACGGTTGTGGATACCCTGGCTGCTCAAAAGAAGAGTTTATTGAAATGTATTTCAAAAATCAAGTTAATGATGATACTTGGAATGACCTTTTGAAAATAATTCGATTTGGATTTGCTAGAATTGAAGACCAAGACACAAAGGTTGGAGTACCTCATGAAGAAATAGTTTTTCAAGGACCTTCATACCATAGAAAAATTAAGACAGGCGATGAAATTCTTATTCTCGGAGAAAATGTAAACATTAGAGAGAAACCGAGTCTTAATGGAAAAATCATTAAAACATCATCTTTTGAGATATTCAATTGTGATTGTAACATTACAACAATGAAAAAATCTACATATCAAAAAGTCGATGGTATTGATTGGCTCGAAATCAAGTTGGGAAATGGAAATTATGGTTATGTCTCTGCCAATTTAACCTCCTATAATTTGATAAAAGAATTAACTATAGGCAAAGTAAATGGGGAATGGAAAATAGTTTCCTATTTCAATCCGCCGGGGTGTTAAAAACTGTTGCCAACAAAACCTATAAACAATACGGGCTTCAGGCTTAATCGCCGGGTTTGCGTATTTTTATGAAGTCCGCAAAATCTTTTGGATTTTGCTTTTTAGCGGGACAAAGAAAAAAAGAAAACCAAAAGATTTCGCTAAGTGCGTGGCGGAAAGCAAACGCCAGTTTGCCCCCGTACTGTTCATAGCTCAACCGTTGGCAATAATTAAATCTCGTTCAAAATGAATGAAATATTAAAAATTCTTGAGAATAGAAACCTCTACACTCATCTGATTCTATTTAAAATTTATCTGTCCACGAGAGGAAGAACTGACACTTTTTTTCAAGGTGATATGAGAAAAGATTTTAAAGAACTTTTTGGCGAAGAATTCAGTCGAGAAGATTATCAACTCGCTGAACATTATTTAGAAAGCGAAGGTTTGACTCAAAATTTCTCAAAGAGACTGACAAACTACGGAAGAGATTATTTTGAAAGATGGGTAACGGATTTTGTAAATCTAAACTCGGAAGAAACACAGATCTTAGAAACTGAATTACCACCGAAAGTTTTTGATTTTTTTGGATTCACAGATAAAGCAACTAAAATATTAGATTTTGTAGTAAAACTCAAAGAAGTTTTTCCTGACGCATAAGAAAGGAAAAACTATTGCCAACACAACATCTAAACAATACGGCTTCAGACTTACCTGCCAACAGGCAGGATCGAAATGTTTGTGTATTTTTATGAAGCCTGCCGATAGGCAGTTCCGCAAAATCTTTTGGATTTTTGCTCAGGACAGGAAAAAATAAATCAAAACCCGTCCGAACTTACCCGTTCGGTACGGGTGGGCAAAAAAGATTTCGCTATGTGCGTGAGGGAAAGCTGCCAGCGCTTCAACTCGCCCGCTGCTTCGCAGACGGCGTACCCCGTACTGTTCATAGCTCAACCTTGTATGTCATTTAGAAAATGAAAGTCGGAATAAACAACATCTTTACATCATTTTTGTTTTTCATCATTCTTCTATGTAGCGGAATGTTGACCTATTTCTCGTTCATTGAAAATATATTTACAAATGATTTATTTTTTGCTGGCAAAATTATAATGGGATTTATGATTCTACTTTTTATTAGCACTTTTTTGTACTTACTCTATAAAATCAGAATTATTATCATCAAAAATAACATCATAGTTTCCATACATCCGTTTTTAATGAAAAAAGTTAAAATGGACTTGTCTAAAATCAAGAGGGTAAAACTTAAAAATTGGACCGCGCAAAATGGTACTGTTTATAAAAGAGTTTCATTAAACTACTCAAATTCAAAACTTACTTTTACAGATAGAGAATTTGAAAATTTTGATGCTTTAATTAATGAAATACCAAATATCAACAACAAACGAGAAAAAATAGATTACGAACAAGCGAAATCAAATTTGTCAACTATAAATCTCTCTGTTTATTTGCTTTCAGGTTTTCTTGTATTTATAGTATTGCATACAATTTGGACCAATGGTTTTAACTTTGTAGTTCTTTCGATCTTTGTTTGTGCTGCTATTTTATTAATTGCTTCGATTGACAGAAAGCTAAGGTATTCGAGAATAATAAAAACGGCACATAGCTAAACGTAATGCCGGCATCAAGCGAATTATCGAGCGAAACTAAAACCAAGCGATAGTCTGTTTTTCGAACGATAATTATAAGATTTTGTTATATTTCCTTAAAAATCGTAGAACTGTGTTTGGCAGACCATTAGCAACAAGCAGTGAATGAATAATAAGTACTCAGACATATTGAAGTTGGCGCGAATCCAAATGGCAGTCACTATTGTATTTATTTTTTTTAAATTTATCCGACCACCAGTTTTACAAAGTAATTCACCTGAAATATTTAAAATAGTACTATTATCACTACCAAATTTCTTCGAAGCAATAATCGGTGTTTTAACAGTGACGGGGATAGGATTAGTAATAAACGGACAATTGAATAAAAAGTATGCAATGACAGCGAACTACATCTATATACTGACCGCAGTACTTGCTGGAATTTATGTCATATTTCAAGAGCTGAATATCATTAAGATTAGGACGAATACCACAATGGACCCAAATGACATAATTTTCTCAATTATTGGATTAATAGTCGGTTGTTTGTTTATCCAACACATTAAACCTCAATTTCCTGGTATAAGAATGGATGTTCAATAAAGATAAAGCCAACTGCTAACAATTTGTATAAGTAATAACAATTTAAGTAATAAAAAGAAAGTATAAACATTGACCTAACTACCGGAAATGACTGAAATCAAAATACCATTAAGTAAGACGAAAATCATTTTACTTATGATTGGTGCTTTAGCATTTGTCATTGGAGGAATTTTTGGAGTTTTAGATGCGGAAAGATTTGCTTCTACTCTTTATCCCAATAACCTTGTCTTTTACGGCGGATTAGCTGCTGTATTATTCTTTGGACTTTGTTTTGTGTTTATTGCTAAAAAAGTTTTCAGCGATAAACCTGGATTGACTATAAATGAGAATGGAATTATTGACAACTCGAATGCAACGAGTATAGGACTTATCGAATGGAATGATATAATTGAAATAGAAACGATTCAAATTAATGTTCCCGTTTATGGTACAATGTGGACTACTAAATCACCAAAAATGTTGATTATAAAAACAAGTAACCCCGAAAAATATATTAAACGCTCAAAAAATATTATTTCGAAAAAAGCAATGGAAGCGAATAACAAAATGTATGGAACGCCATTGACAATAATAGCGAATAGCTTAAAAATTAAGTTTTCGGAATTGGAAAAAATGATTTCGGAACAGTTAAAAAAACAGAAAAATAAAAACGTGTTACAACAACTTTTATAGTTCATTGCCTCTGAAATTCCCTTCGGAATTTCTTCGCTACCAAACAATTGGGTTTCGACTTATTTGCTATCTTAAGCATCACGTAATGAAAGCTTACACGAACACGTTGTGCTTTATTATGACAAAATTTTCGAATTGGAGTTAATAAATGGAATTAAACGAAGAAAAAGACATTGAGATTCTGAAAAACGGACCAATTTGCAAATATTTCAAAAACGGAATTCTTGACGAAGATTTGAATTGGTTTAATAACAATAATTTCGAAATTATAGAAATGAATTGTCGGAATTGGAATCGCAAAAACATTCATAAAAATTTGAAGGTTGCTCTTAGTTTTCCAGATTATTATGGCGAAAACTTAAACGCTTTTGCCGACTGTTTGAATGATATGTATAACAAAAGATACAGAGGACTGATTTTAGTATTTAGGCGTTATGATAATGTTGTAGAAGAAGATGGAAAATTTGCGGAAGCAATACTAGATATCATTGCAAAAGAATCTCGAGTTTGGCTTCTGACTGGCAAAAAATTAATAGGACTTATACAATCAGACGACCCGCACTTGCACTTTCCTGCAATTGGTGGAACAAGCCCACGTTGGAATGGAAATGAATGGCTGAATGAAAACAGAAAAAAATAACGAAGGCACAACAATACGCGTAATTCACAACTAAGTTGACTAATGGCTTCTCGGGCAATCCTATCAGGTTTCCCAAGATCAGTCTCTTTTTGCTAACTTTAATCCAAACGTAACAAGCCCCAGAACAACGTTGTGCCTTATTCAAAAAACCACAGTTGAAATGAAAAAATTAAAATATCTAATTCTATTTTTAATTGCGCTTTCATTTTGTGGAAAAACTTTTGCTTGTTCTATAATTTACTACATAGATAAAAAAACAGGTAAAATATATTTTGTAAATAATGAAGACTATTATTACAATGTTAAGGCCTACTTGCAAATAGAACCGAGCACAAAAGATCAATTTGGTAGGATTTGGTATGGATGGAAAAATTTTGGCCAGGGCGGTGTTAATGAAAAAGGATTAGTCATAGACGGTGCTGTAACACCCCTACAAAAAATCCCAAATGGCTATTCCCCACCAAAAGGAAATATAACTGATGAAATATTGGCAAAATGCGAAACGGTACATGAAGCAGTACAATATTTAGAAGAGAAAAAAGTAGCCTTAAAAAATGCCCATATCGTATTAGGTGACAAAAACGGCAAGGCAATAATTATAGAATGGATAAATGGAGTTAAAAATATTGTTGAAATAAAAAACAATCGACTTGTAGCTACAAATTTCAATCTTTCTGATGCAGACCATACTGAAATGACTTGTTGGAGGTATCCCATAATTCAGAATGGATTAAGCGAGTTGGATGCTATGAAAGATACGCTATCAATAAAAGATATTGGAAATGTAATAGGAAAGGTAGTTCAAATACCTCAAGAAGATGCAACAGGAAAAGTCGGAGGAACGCTATACAGTACATTCATAGATTTGACAGCAATGAAATTCGTATTAGTGTATAAACTTGACAATTCAAAAATTCAAAAATTAGATATCCTTGAAGAATTGAATAAAGGAAAAAGGAGAAAGATTAAATTAAAATAAAAACTTGGTATAGCTAAAAGGCATGTCCAACCTAATCATTATAAGACATTTTAGCTTGAACCTTACTTCTAAAAGCTGTAAAACTAACGCTCATAAAAATAGCCTTCATTAATAATAACACCCCTATGAAAAAAATACTCAAACTAATAGCCCTTCTAATACTTCTTTTAATAATCGTATTACTCTTTAATACTTTTAGAACAAGCTCGAAACAAGTAGCATCAGCACCTATAGAAAAAGTAAGCCTAGCGAACGACCTTTATCAAAATCTTGCCAAAGGAATTCAATACAAAACCATTTCTTTTAGTGAAGATGCCATTCCTGATTCAACGGCGTTTTTTGGCTTTCATAGCTTTTTAAAAGAGACTTTTCCCTTGGTGCATCAAAATCTCAATCTAGAAAAAATTAGCACCTATAGTTTATTATACACTTGGAAAGGAACGAATGCCTCAAAAAAGCCCATCATTTTAATGTCACATATGGATGTTGTTCCTGTTGATGAACCGACCTTAGGTGATTGGGAAGCTGGTCCTTTTGAAGGTAAAATAACAGCTAAAGAAATTATAGGTAGAGGAACCCTAGATGACAAAGGTACCCTGATAGGCCTATTAGAAGCTGTTGAACAATTACTTGAGGAGTCATTTCAACCAGAGCGTACCATTTATCTTGCCTTTGGACATGATGAAGAAATTGGTGGCTCGAATGGCGCAGCAAAAATAGCAGCCCATTTAAAAGCGCAAGGAGTGCAGGCTTTAATGACCCTTGACGAGGGCGGTTTTTTAGCTGAAGGTCTTGTACCTGGAGTAAAAGATGATGTTGCCGTTGTCAATCTTGCGGAAAAAGGCTTCGCTTCATTCAAACTCATTGTAGAAACGAATGGTGGCCATAGTTCGGCACCACCTGAAGAGAATACCATTGGTATGCTAGCACAGGCTATTGTCGATCTCGAAAATAACCAACGCCCTTATAAAATGGTTACGCCGATTGATCACCAGTTAGAATATATGGCTGCGGAATTACCTTTTATGCAAAAATTAGCGCTATCCAATCCGTGGTTGTTTAAAAAGCCTATCTTAAAAAAATTGAATGCGCATACTACAACGGCACCAACCATAATTAGTGGTGGTATTAAAAACAATGTAATACCTACCGTGGCTGAGTCCACCATTAATTTTAGAATACTACCGGGAGAAAATATTGACTTGGTTGAAGAACATATTAAGAATACTATTTCAGATAAAATTAAGGTTGAGCGTGTTGGTTTTTTGACCAATCCTTCACCTGTTTCGAGTATTGAATCAGAAGGTTATAAAACCTTACAGCAAACTATACGTGATGTATTTCCGTCAAGCGTCGTAATTCCAGGACTAGTGGGTGGTGGTACAGATGCACGCTATTTTTATGAGGTTTCTGATGACGTATATCGCTTCTACCCTATCCGGTTAGGTCCTGAGAGTTTTACACGTTTTCATGGTATTGACGAAAAAATAAGCAAAGATAATTACACAGAAATAGTCTTGTTTAGCTACCATCTCATCAAAAGATTTGGCACAAAGTAATCAGGAATAATTTCTTTCTAAATAGCTTTATGAAGAAACAATTCCCTCCTCCTAATTAATGATTTCTGCCATAATAACCTATCTTATTTATATTTGAATTAATATCTACTTACTTATATTTGAAGCGATACTGCTTAATTCATTATATCGCGCTCTATTTTTTAAACCCGAGCCAAAACCATGAATTTTAGACCATTAACATAAATAAAATGCAAGAAAAGACCAACTTTAAACAATTTGAAAATTTAGACGAAGAACAATTACCCGTTGCCAAACACAAATTGCACGATTGGACGCATTTTGC
>CALDYU010000004.1 GCA_937944485.1 uncultured Flavobacteriaceae bacterium
CATCGCAAGAACATAACGGAACTGCCTAATTGCAGCACACTTAATTTAACCCTCGCAAAACTAGGGTATAGTATTATAAATCCTTTGTTAAAATTATGCTTATATCGTTCTAAAATTAGAAATGTTTAACTATTTTTACAAAACAATGAACAATGTACAAAAAGTTTTCAGTATTCGCGATTTAGAAAATCTTTCAGGTATTAAAGCGCATACAATTCGAATATGGGAAAAGAGATATAACCTTTTGACCCCCGAGCGAACCTCAACTAACATTAGAACCTACAGTATCAATAGCTTACAAAAGCTTTTAAACATTACGCTACTTTACAATAAAGGGTATAAAATCTCGAAGATAGCTCGTATACCAGAAGAAAATATCCCCCTTATAGTACGAGAAATAGTATCAAAAAATAGCACAACTAATCATGCTATAAATGCTTTAAAACTGGCTATGATTAATTTTGATCAACCGCTCTTCAATACTACGTACAATAGCATGATTGCGGACAAATCATTTCGAGAAGTATTTAAGGAGATCTTTATACCACTTTTAAATGAATTAGGTTTATTGTGGCAGACAAATACCATAAGTCCTGCCCATGAACATTTTATCACCTCCTTAATCAAACAAAAGATTCTCACAAATACCGAAAAAGCACAAGAATATCAGATAATTAAAAAAGACAAAATATTTGTTCCTTTTTTACCAGAAAATGAAATTCATGAGATCGGCCTCCTTTATTTAAATTATGAAATTGTTCTTCGCGGGTATAAGTCGATTTATTTAGGGCAAACGGTACCGCTTGACACTTTAAAAGATCTCATGAAGTACTTCGATAATGTATATTTTTTATCCTATTTCACGGTAGCCCCCTCTAAGAATAAAATTAAAAAGTACATTGAGGAATTTATTCACCTATCAAAAGAACAAACTGATATACATTTATGGGTGCTGGGGTATCAAACAAAACACATCGAAGTTTCCAATTTACCTGAATTTGTAAAAGTATTTAGCTCCATTGATCAAATAGTAGCAAAACTTTAATCCTTCTCTTTCATGCATAAAACGGTTAATATTATTGGATCTGGGTTTTCATCATTATCCGCTGCTTGTTATTTGGCGAGATCAGGTTTCAAGGTGAATATCTATGAGAAAAATGATACGATTGGTGGCCGTGCTAGACAAATTAAAAAAAATGGATTCACCTTTGATATTGGGCCAAGCTGGTACTGGATGCCCGATATTTTTGATTCTTTTTTTGCGGATTTCAATAAGACCACAAAAACATATTATGAATTAGAAAAATTGAATCCGGCCTACAAAATATTCTTCGAAGATGATGTGATTACTGTCGGTGATTGTATGGATAAAATTTGTAATGAATTTGAGCGCATTGAATCAGGTAGTGCGAAATCTTTAAGAAAATTCATTGCCGCAGCTCAAGAGAATTATAGTATTGCTATAAACAAAATAGTATTACGTCCTGGCTTGTCTCCTTTCGAACTGGTAACAAAAGAAACTGTTTTAAAAGTTGATCAGTTTTTCAAAACGATCCATGGAGAAGTAAGACGTAATTTTAAGAATCCGAAGCTCATCGCCACCTTAGAATTTCCCGTTTTATTTTTAGGTGCAAAACCAAGTAAAACACCATCCTTTTATAGTTTTATGAATTTTGCTGATTTTGGTTTAGGTACGTGGCATCCTAAAGGCGGCATGTATATGGTTGTTAAAGCCATGAGTAGTCTGGCACAAGAACTTGGCGTTTCGATACACACCAACGCTCAAGTTGAAAACATACAAGTTGAAAACGGTCACGCTATTGGTATTAAGGTAAATGGAGTTTTTCACAAATGTGATTTTGTGCTTAGTGGGGCCGATTATCATCATTCAGAAACGCTTCTAGAAAAACAACATCGTCAGTATTCTGAAAAATTTTGGACAAAAAAAACTTTTGCTCCTTCATCTTTACTCTTCTATGTAGGTTTTGATAAAAAACTTAAAAATATAGAACATCACAATTTGTTTTTCGATACCGATTTCGAAATACATGCGCAAGAAATATACGACACTCCTAAATGGCCTTCTGATCCCTTGTTTTATGCTAATTTCCCTTCAGTCACCGATTCAACTATGTCTCCTAAAGGTTGTGAAACAGGTTTTTTCTTAATTCCGATCGCACCTGGGTTAGAAGATACTCAAGCTTTACGAGCACAATATTTTGATTTAATGATACATCGCTTTCAAAAAAGAACAAAACAACAAGTTGAAAATAATATTATATTTAAAGAGTCCTTTTGTGTGAATGATTTCATTGAAGAATACAATTCGTATAAAGGCAATGCCTATGGCATGGCTAACACGCTTTCACAAACCGCGTTCCTACGGCCCAAATTAAAAAGTAAAAAGGTAAAAAGGCTTTTTTTTACAGGACAGCTCACTGTACCAGGACCAGGTGTTCCGCCATCTATGATTTCTGGCAAATTAGTTTCAGAATTAATTACTAAAGAAAATAAGTAATACGGAATGAAAAGTATCTTCGATCAAGTCTCCCATGATTGTAGTAAAATCGTAACGCAATCATATAGTACGTCATTTAGTTTAGCTACTAAAATGTTACATACTAGTATACGGGCTGATATCTATAATATATATGGTTTTGTGCGTTTCGCAGACGAAATTGTAGATACTTTTCATGATTACGACAAAACAACGCTTTTCAATAAATTTGAACAACAATTAAAAGCAGCGATAACTGATAAAATAAGTTTAAATCCGATATTAAATGCCTTTCAGCATACCTTCCACAAATATAAAATACCGTATCATTTAGTAGAATCGTTTATGAAAAGTATGCGAATGGATTTAACAAAGAATTGCTACCGAACCGACGAAGAATACAAAGAATATATTTACGGTTCTGCTGATGTTGTGGGGCTTATGTGCCTCAAGGTATTTGTTAAAGGAGATATTACAAAATATGAGCAGCTAAAAAAACCAGCTATGGCTTTAGGTTCAGCTTTTCAAAAAGTTAACTTCTTAAGGGATTTGAAAGCAGATTTTGAAGATTTGAATCGAGCTTACTTTCCACATGCGAATTTAGAAGAACTAGATGAGGATACTAAACAAAAAATCGTGGATGAAATTAAAGCGGACTTCAATTTTGGTCTTTCAGGAATATTACAGCTTCCAAGTGAAGCTAAATTTGGAGTTTATACCGCTTACAAGTACTATTATAAATTGTTGCAAATATTACAGCGAACGCCATCTTTGGAAATTAAAAATGCCCGTATTCGGGTACCGAATTACGAAAAATTTGGGCTTTTGGCAAAATCTTACGTTAACTACAAATTACATTTAGTATAAAATGAAAGTACTTATTTGGATTCTTATATTTCTAGGCACTTTTGGTTTTATGGAATTTATGGCCTGGTTTACTCATAAATTTGTCATGCATGGTTTTCTATGGCGCTTACACAAAGATCATCATCACAAAGATCATGATTCTTGGTTTGAAAGAAATGACGCCTTTTTTATTTTCTATGCAGTGGTTAGTATGTCTCTATTCTATTCAGGTGCCAATGGATGGTGGTATGGTTGGGCTCTCGGTTTTGGTATATTGGCCTATGGCATCGCGTATTTTTTAGTGCACGACATTTTCATTCACCAACGCTTTAAACTGTTCCGAAATACAGATCATTGGTACGCCAAAGGTGTGCGAAGGGCTCATAAAATACACCATAAGCATTTAGGAAAACAGGATGGAGAGTGTTTTGGAATGCTCTTTGTTCCGTTTAAATATTTTAAAAAATAGATTATTTTTTTTCTAAAAGTTGATCTAGAAAATGTCGCATTTTTTTACTATCCCATTTAGCAGCCCCAATTTTTTTTACAACTATATTACCATCAGCATCAATAATATAAGTCGTTGGAATACTTTTTGACTCAAGCAGCTTTGGTGGCGTACTCCTTTCAAAATAGACTGGAAAATCATATTCCTCATCGGTCAAATAATTAAGCACCTTTTTCTTATCATCATGTGCAACAAACATAAATTCAACGCGGTCACCGTATGATTGATACAAGGTATTTAAGCTTGGCATTTCTGCAACGCATGGCGGGCACCATGTCGCCCAAAAATTTATGAGAACTACTTTGTTATTTAGTGAATTAAAATTAAATACTTCATCGTTGGTTCGTTCTAACTCCCAATTATTCATTGCTAATTTCAGTTGCTCATCCTCATCTATTATGGTCGGACTAAAAGATAGTAACCTAGAAACGAAAACTCTTGGATAAAACCCAAGTGGGGTCAACATAATTAAAGCTATAGCAACAAATAAGGTGAGATTCACTAATTTCTTTGCCCTTCCTTTTTTCATTCCTTCAGAAGGCTTTCTAGTAAATTGTGAATGGCATTATTATCCCAATCAGAAATATCATTTTGATGTACTCGTATAACTCCGTTTTTATCAATGATATATGACCCTGGGGGTTCTAGAAGCTTTATCGGACTCGGATCACCAATTATTTGATAGCTTATCGGTAATTCATATTTATTCTTCGCCAGAAACGCCTCTACTGGCGCTTGTTCTTCATTCGTAATTAAATAAAAGTCAACCTCATTTTTATAGCGATGATATAGTCTTTCAATATCCTTAAACTGTGCCCTAGATGGTAGATGCCATGAGGCCCAAAAATTTATAAAAATTACTTTTCCTTCTGATCTTTGAAAATTAAACAAGTTCCAATCAGAATCTTTTAACCTCCAATCATAACTGGATAAACGCCCGCCATTTTCTGCTTCAATAATGGTTGGAGACGATGCAAAAAGTCTGTTTAATTGAAGCTTACTATAATCACCTAAAGGCGTAACAAAAAAAGAAAGAATAAAAGCGATTACAAATAAAGTATAAACAGTTTGTCTTTTCATTGAATATCTGGGTGTATCCCAAAACTAAAAAACTCTCGATAATAATCGAGAGTTTTTTGAAACTATTTAAAATAATACTAAGAAGCGTTCTCTCTTTTTATAACGTTAAGAGCAGAACCTTCTCTATACCATCCTATTTGTGCATCATTATAGGTATGATTTGCAAGAACGGTGTCTTTACTTCCATCTGTATGCAATACTTCTATCGTCAGTGGTTTCCCAGGAGCGAAATCCGCGATATCGATAAAATTAAAGGTATCATCTTCCTGAATTAAATCATAATCGCTTTCATTAGCAAAAGTCAATCCTAACATACCTTGCTTTTTCAAATTAGTTTCATGAATACGAGCAAACGATTTCACTAAAACCGCAGCAACACCCAAGTGACGGGGCTCCATAGCCGCATGTTCTCTAGAAGAACCTTCTCCGTAATTGTGATCTCCAACAACAATAGTTCGAACACCAGCAGCCTTATACGCTCTAGCGGCATCAGGTACACCGGAAAATTCACCAGTGAGTTGATTCTTTATAAAGTTCGTTTTCTTACCAAAGGCATTAACAGCTCCTATTAAACAGTTATTCGAAATATTATCTAGATGCCCTCTAAATCGCAACCAAGGTCCTGCCATAGAAATGTGATCAGTAGTACATTTACCGAACGCTTTGATTAATAACTTCACTCCTTGTAACTCAATATCTTTGATAGGAACAAAAGGTTCGAGCAGTTGCAGGCGTTCTGAATCTGGAGATACTTTAACAACAACACCAGAGCCATCTTCATCTGGTTCTAAATAGCCGGCATCTTCTACTTCAAAACCTTTTGGTGGCAATTCCCAACCTGTTGGTTCATCAAATCGTACTTCTTCTCCATTCTTACTTATTAAGGCATCGGTCATCGGATTAAAATCTAAACGACCCGCAATAGCGATGGCAGCTGTAATTTCAGGAGAAGCTACAAAAGCGTGTGTATTTGGATTACCATCCGCACGTTTTGCAAAATTTCTATTGAATGAATGTACAATACTGTTTTTAGGCGCGTTTTTCGGATCACTATAACGTGCCCATTGCCCAATACAAGGCCCGCAAGCATTCGTAAATATTTTAGCATCAAGCTTTTCAAAAACATCTAAAATACCATCTCTTTCCGCAGTATATCTCACCTGTTCAGAACCAGGGTTTATACCCAATTCTGACTTCATTTTCACCCCTTTATCTATTGCTTGCTGTGCTATAGAGGAGGCTCTTGATAAATCTTCATAAGAAGAATTGGTACAAGAACCTATTAAGCCCCATTCGACTTGAAGCGGCCAATCATTTTTAGTTGCCTTCTCTGTCATCGCGCTACCAACTGCAGTTGACAAATCAGGAGTAAAAGGACCATTTAGCAATGGATTTAATTCCGTCAAATCAATTTCAATCAATTGATCGAAATACTGTTCAGGATTATCATAAACTTCACTATCAGCGGTCAAATAATCTTTTACCTCATTTGCTGCGTCAGCGACATCTGCTCTTTCTGTTGCTCTCAAATAACGCTCCATGGCGTCATCATAACCAAAGGTTGAAGTAGTGGCACCTATTTCCGCACCCATATTACAAATTGTTCCCTTACCAGTACATGATAATGATTTTGCACCAGGACCGAAATATTCAACAATTGCACCAGTACCTCCTTTTACAGTTAATATCTCCGCAACTTTCAATATGACATCTTTAGGCGCGGTCCATCCTGAAATAGTGCCAGTCAACTTTACTCCTATTAATTTAGGAAATTTTAGTTCCCATGCCATTCCTGCCATAACATCAACAGCATCAGCACCTCCTACTCCGATAGCTACCATTCCCAATCCTCCTGCATTTACAGTATGAGAATCTGTTCCTATCATCATTCCCCCAGGAAAAGCATAATTTTCTAACACAACTTGATGAATTATACCGGCGCCAGGTTTCCAAAAACCAATACCATACTTGTTAGAAACTGATTCTAAAAAATTAAAAACCTCAGCACTCGTACTATTAGCAGATTTCAAATCGGCTGCCGCACCACTCTTTGCCTGAATTAAATGATCACAATGTACGGTGGTTGGCACTGCCACTTTCGCTTTTCCGGCTTGCATAAACTGAAGTAATGCCATTTGCGCTGTCGCATCTTGGCAAGCAATTCGATCAGGAGCAAAATCAACATAGTCTTTTCCTCGGATAAATGCTTTTGACGGACTGCCATCCCACAAATGGGAATACAAAATCTTTTCAGAAAGTGTTAATGGTTTACCAACAATTTCACGAGCCTTGTCAACTCTTTCGGCCATTCTGTTATAAACACCTTTGATTATATCAATATCAAACGCCATTCTCTATAAATTTTAGGTTATGCAATTTCACGAAATTAAGAAAATACTGAGGGCTAAAGAAATTTTTGGACGATGATTAAGCTTCCATTATCGAAATAATTATGGGCTCGAACATGAATTAGGATATTGCCAAATTTTACATTAAAAAATTAATGTTTCGACAATATTAAAAATAAAATACTTATAATAGCTGATTTATAATATCTTCTTCGGAAATACCCTCAGCTTCGGCCTTATAGTTTTTAATGATTCGATGACGTAATATACCAAATGCCACTGCCTTAATATTTTCAATATCAGGTGAAAATTTACCCTGAATAGCAGCATGTGCTTTCGCGGCTAAAATCAAATTCTGGGAAGCCCTTGGGCCAGCACCCCAATCAATATATTGTTTTACGAAATCGGTAGTATTCTCTGTATTTGGTCTTGTACTATTCACAAGATTAACCGCATATTCGACCACATTATCAGGCACCGGAATTCTTCGAATTAAATGCTGTACTTCTAAAATCTCTTTTGCATTAAATAAAGCATTTACGCTGACAATATCATCGCCAGTAGTCGCCTTAACAATCTGAACTTCTTCTGCTATAGAAGGATATTTCAGCTCAATAGCAAACATAAAACGGTCTAATTGCGCTTCTGGTAACGGATAAGTTCCTTCTTGTTCAATAGGGTTTTGGGTTGCTAAAACAAAATAGGGCAATTCAAGTTTATGTTGCTCTCCAGCAATTGTCACCGAGCGCTCTTGCATTGCCTCTAATAAGGCAGCCTGCGTTTTTGGTGGCGTTCTGTTAATTTCGTCAGCAAGAATAATATTAGCGAAAATTGGCCCCTTAATAAATTTAAAACTTCGACTTTGATCAAGTACTTCGCTTCCTAATATATCGCTTGGCATTAAATCAGGTGTAAATTGAATACGCTTAAAATCTAAACCAAGGGTTTGCGCTATAGTATTCACCATTAAGGTTTTCGCCAATCCTGGTACCCCAATTAACAAAGAGTGTCCACCAGTATAAATTGATAAAAGAATTTGATCGATAACAAGTTCTTGCCCAATAATAATTTTAGCAATTTCTTGCTTTAAGTTTTTATGTTTGGTGACAAGGTTTTGGATGGCGGTTACGTCTGACATTAATGCACTACTCTTTTACCCAATTATTTGCAAAATCACACTCCCTATTATCCCTACTTATGGTAATATAAGTGTTTTCAATATGCTCATCCATCCATTTTCTAATGGCATTATACTGCTTCTCTGTTTTGGCTAATGCCTGAATTTTTAAATAGTCTTGAGCAAAATCAGCAACATGTTCATCGTAACGGTTCGTCACTTGCATAATTTTATACTTGGCTCCTCCACCTCTTGGGTCTTGCTCTATTATGGGGCGAGAGATTTCATCATCCTTTAAATTTCGCACCTGATTATACAAGGCGGGATCCATTCGCGTTAATTCAAAACGAGGACCAAAATCTTCGGGATTACGAAGCGCTCCACCATCATTCTTAGTCTCCTTTTCATCAGAAAAATTGAGTGCTGCTTCCGCAAAAGTATATTTACCATCCATAATATTTTGGCGAATACTATCAAGTTCCGTTTTCACTTCTTCAAGTGTTTCTTCCGTAATTTCTGGTTGGAGTAATATATGACGTACGTCACGCTCTTGCCCTCTAATCTTTTCAACCAACATGATATGCCATCCAAATTGAGTTTCAAAAGGTTCAGAAATTTTACCTTCGGGTAGGCTAAAAGCTACATCTTTAAATTCACTAACATAACCCGAGTTTTTTGTAACACTTGGTATTGCACCACCCGATGATTTTGAAGGACCCTGTGAATATAAAATGGCCTTTACATTGAAGCTTGCATCATTATCTTCTACATCAGCCTTAATGGCATTCAATTTATCAATCACTTTTTGAACCTCTGCTTTCGAGGGTTTCGGTTGCTTTACAATTTGTGAAATTTCCATTTCAGCACCAATAATTGGTCTTTCCTTTTCTGGAATTTTATTATAAAATTGACGTACTTCTTCAGGGGTTATTTCTATTTCTGAAACAACACTTCGCTGCATCTTTTCAGATAACATACGCAGTTTGTTTATTTTATAAAGCTCTTCACGAAAATCAGCTTCATTATCTTTTTTATAATATTTTAAAACCTTGGGCATTGATCCAATCTGTTGCACCAACCCCTGTAGTTGCCTTTCCCCAGTTAAATTCACTTCATCATCAGATACAAGGATACTATCTTGCACGGCTTGATGCGCATACAATCGATCTTCCATCAATTTGCCTAAAAGACCACATCTCGTAACATCTTCGGTTGAAGCACCTTGGTTTCGTAAATCAATTAAGGTTTTATCGATATCAGAATCTAAGATCACATAATCGCCAATTACTGCGGCAATTCCATCTAATTTAACTCGTTTAAAAGCGCTAGTGGTATCCTTTTTCATGTCCGAATTACGAATAGTAACATCAGGTGGCTCAAGGTTCGTATCAGGTATGGCTATTGAATCAGTTTGTTGTGACCAAGCCATGCATGTAAAACTAAACAGTACGGAAAACAGGATTATCTTATTCTTCTTTAGCATATATCTCAAATTCATTTTCTTTTACGGCTTCATCAATAATTTCGATTTCTAACTTACGCATATAATCAAGCTTACGCCTATTGAGAAGCACTTGTTTTATTGTAGGCTCTATAAAGGATAATGGAGCAACATCATTCGCATTGCGCACATCAAGAACCTTTGCCAAATATACCCCGAATGCGTCTTTCAATTCGAAAAATTGGGTTTTTTTTAAGTATTTATTCTGGTTCTCAGCGTTTAATGGAGGGATTTCGTCGATCACCCTTGATGCCCTAACCCAAATAGAATCATTAAAATTCAACTTCTTAAATTGAACGCCTATTGAGTCTAAAAATTTGCGATCTTCTGCATCAAAACTTTTCATTTTTTGAATTACTGTTTGCTTATTCAAAAAACGATTAGGTAATTGTATAAAACGAATTTTTACAAGCTTTTCTTTCAATCGAAAATTAGTTTTTTCGGCTTCATAAAAGCTCCTCATTTGCGATTTCGAAACTATTGTATCTGCCCCTTGATTAATTAAAGCATCTTTATAAGCCCTTGTATACAAATCCGTTTGATAATCTGATACCAATACTTCAAATTCTCGCAGTTTTTCTTCGGAAAGATTTACTTTAGCTTTCGACAACATTAATCGCTTAGCGGCCCAGTTATTTATATAATTTGTCACTATTGAGGCACTATCAGCACGTGTAATACCATCGTACAAAATTGACTTAATATCACTCTCATAAAGGTAATTTTCACCTACTCTTGCTAAAGGTTCTTGCTCTTTATCTTTATTGATAAAGGAGCCACAACCATACAATATTAGCCCTGCGAAAAGAAAGACAAATTGGCGACGATTTGTTTTTTTAGGTCTTAAAAACATCTTGCAAAAGTAACAATTAAACTAAGCATAACAAGGTTATGAATCAATCATTAACAGATTTTTAGTGTCTCGAATTAGATTTTGTTATTTTCGTAATTTCTAGATATATCGGGCAGCTAATATGCAACATATGAATCGTAAAATAAAACTCATTTGGGATTTTAGAGGTCCTACTGCATCAAACACCGCAGCACATCATGAAAAACACTTAAAAGAATATATAAGTATTGAAAAACTTGACTTAAATATAACTGGAATTCATCATTTAAATGATTTGCATAGTTATGCATTTATGGTCACTAATGAATCGAAAATGATCATACTTCGCGACGCATTAAAACCTCATAGAGCTGAAGTTTACCAAGAATAGCAACCATAAAATATGTTTTTAAAATACGTCTTTCTTCTTGTTCTTTCTTTACTCATCTCTTGTGGTTTTCAAGATAAAACGACTGAATTAAATCCCTTAGAAATTGTTCTCAACTCGAAAAACTCTAATATATCGCGAGTGGTTGACAGCTTAGATAAGTATCACATTCAAATTAAGTTTACTCAAATCACCAGAAAAAATAGTGCAACTACTTTTAAAGATTATGAGTTTCAAGTAAACGCAACGAATTATTTTTACCCAGCAAGTACTGTGAAATTTCCGATTGCTGTGCTTACACTGGCCAAATTAAATACACTAACTAATATAGACAGAAACACCCTTTTTTATATCGAAGGAGATACACTAGAGACCACGTTTGCCAAAGAAATTGAGAAAATTTTTGCCGTAAGTGACAATAGCGCCTATAACAGGCTCTTCGAATTTTTAGGCCAAGATTATATTAATGAACAATTAAGCAGCTTGACTGTTGCCCCTAGAATATCGCATCGCTTATCAACAAAAGAAGCGGATGAAATAACGATGAAACCCTTAATTATTTACGAAAATGATAGTACTCTTAGAACACTAGAACCTACCATAAACACATCCGCTACACCGCTACTATTAGACCATATAACAAAAGGGATTGGTTATTACGAGGATAGCACTCTTATTTCTGAACCTTTTGATTTTAGCATGAAAAACTATTATCCTATTGATGCGCAACATGAATTCTTAACGAGCATTCTATTTCCAGAAACGAATAATTTCGGCAACAAATTAGGTTTGTCTGCCGATCAGTTTCAATTTTTAAGAACCGCCATGAGCACCTTACCAAAGAATGCGGGTTTTGACAGCGATACATATTATGATGGCTATTGCAAATTTTTCATGTATGGTGACACTAGAGAGCACATTCCTGAGCATATAAAAATTTTTAATAAAGTAGGTAATGCCTACGGCACATTAACCGATTGCGCTTATATTCAAGACACTAAAAACAAAGTTGAATTCTTACTAACCGCAACCATATTGGTAATTGAGAATGGCGTTTTCAATGACGATAACTATGAATATGAAAATGTGGGCTTACCTTTTTTAGCAGAATTAGGAAGAGCCTTATATGATTATGAGTTGCAACTAAAAAAAAGCTAAACTTCTATTTAAAGGATGTAATTCATATGTTATTATCCTTTTGCTCCCTCAAAGTGTAACTCAAGTGTCATTGTACAAGTAGCGTTTCATTTTTGGAATGTGTAACTTACCTCCAAACCATACCAAATGGAAAATCAACAGAACCAAATTAATTTACTCAACGAAAAACTAAGGTTGTTGTTACAAAAACAGCAAGAGTTTGCTAAAGAGATACAAGAAATACATGAAGAAATACGCAAACTTCCTCAAACAAATACCCCTGTTAAAAATGAAATTTCAGAGGTTTCGAAGCCCGAAAGTATTCCTTTGAAAAATCAACCAACTTCCACCGCCCCAGTACAAAGTAATATAACGCCTAAGACAACAGCAAACGTAAATTTTAATCAAAAATCGAATACAAAGTATTCAACCCTTAAGAAATCAAGTATTGAGAAATTTATTGGAGAGAACCTTATCAATAAGGTTGGTATTGCAATTTTAGTTATTGGAATTATCATTGGTGCAAAGTATTCGATCGAAAATAATTTGATTAGTCCATTAACCCGAATAATTCTAGGTTACCTTGCTGGATTGGGTTTGCTAGGTTTTGGAATAAAATTAAAATCAAAATATGAGAATTACAGTGCGGTATTAGTTAGTGGTGCCTTAGCAACCTTATACTTTATTACTTTTTCCGCGTATAACTTCTATGATTTGCTTCCACAATTATTGGCGTTCGGGCTCATGCTCTTATTTACCATTTTCGGAGTGGTCGCAGCATTGAACTATGATAAACAAATAATTGCTCATTTTGGACTCGTAGGAGCCTATGCCGTGCCTTTTTTACTAAGCAATGATTCAGGTAATACCACGGTATTGTTTAGTTATATCGCTATTATAAATACAGGCATCCTATTAATTTCATTTAAGAAGTATTGGAAACCCCTTTATCGATCAGCCTTTATTTTTACCTGGTTAATTTATGCAGTGTTTAGAGTGTTCACCTACAAAGTGGACACCCACTTGCACATCGCTTTATTATTTCTTTTCATCTTTTTTGCTCAGTTTTATACGGTCTTTTTAGCCTATCGCCTAAAAACAAATGAGCGGTTTAGAAAAGCTGACATTATACTGCTATTGTTGAATGCATTCTTTTTTTACGGACTAGGTTATGGCATTATATCAGGTCATTCTGTTGGCAAAGAAATGCTAGGCCTTTTCACTTTAATAAATGCCTTAATTCATTTTATTGTAAGTACAATTATTTACAAGAAAAAGTTAGCAGATCGCAATCTATTTTATCTTGTTTCTGGTATGGTATTGGTATTCATAACCATAGCAATTCCAGTACAGTTAGATGGTAATTGGGTAACGCTTCTGTGGGTGATTGAGGCAGCTTTACTCTATTGGATAGGAAGATCAAAAAATGTTCGCATCTATGAACAACTAGCTTACCCTTTAATATTCTTGGCCTTCTTTAGTTTGCTACAAGATTGGGGAATAAATTATAGCGCTTACCTAAAAGAAACTCATTTTAGATCCATTTTAAATATCACTTTTCTTAGTTCTGTATTATTTGCAATCGCATGTGGCTTCATGAATTGGGTATATCAAAAAACCAAAAATACTGTAGAAGTTGCAAAGAGAAATTGGAGCGATCAATTGATGTCTTATGTAATTCCAATACTATTTGTTTTAGTTATTTACGGAGCGTTTTACTTAGAAATTGATTATTACTTCGATAAGCTTTATTGGCTTTCTGAAATTCCTAAATCTACAAACAACGACTACAGTTATACTATTTACAATTCAGATCTGAAAAAAATTGGAACTATTTGGTTGCTGAATTACACGCTACTATTTGTCGCCATACTTGCATATGTTAATACTATTAAATTTAAACATAGAGTTTTTGGTATTGTAACATTAGGTATTGGAGTAATAGCAACATTCCTTTTCTTAGGTGTTGGTCTTTACATTTTAAGTGAGCTTCGAGAGAGTTTTTTACAGGAAGAACAATCAGAATTTTTCGAAAAAAGTAACCTTCATATTATTTATCGCTATGCAAGCATTGGCTTTTTAGCCTTAACTGGCTTAGCAATGTATAAGTTAGTTCATAGCAAGTTTATGACTGTAACGCTAAAAATACCTTTTGAATTATTAATGCATATTTCTATCCTATGGCTTTTAAGTAGTGAATTATTACATTGGATGGATCTTATTGGTTCGAATCAAACTTATAAATTAGGACTCAGTATTTTATGGGGTGCCTACGCCTTGCTCTTAATTAGTATTGGTATTTTTAAAACCAAAAGTTATCTACGAATCGGAGCGATTGTACTTTTTGCAGTCACCTTGATAAAACTTTTCTTTTATGACATTGCCGCTATGAATACTATTACCAAAACTGTTGTATTTGTATCCTTAGGTATTTTCCTTTTGATAATTTCTTTCTTGTACAATAAATACAAACATAAAATTGCTGATGATTAATATTAAAAAAAGCTTGGCACTAGCCGTTGGATGTATTTATAGCTTCGTCGCAATTGCCCAATTAGGCACCTATGATTTTAAAATGCAACTTTCCGGTATTGAAGACCAATGGCATGTTATAGAGTTACCCGTTTCTGTTTTTGATAATATCTCTCAAAATATGAACGACTTGAGAATCTATGGCGTCACCTTAAACGATACCATTGAAGCACCTTATATTTTAAAAGTAAAGTCTGATAATTACATTCAAAAAGTTATTAATTTCAAATTACTCAACCGTACATTAAATAAAAAAGGATACTATTACACGTTCAAAGTTGAAGCGAAAGAATCAATCAACCAAATTCAATTGGACTTTGAAAATAAAAATTTTGATTGGAAAGTTGTTCTAGAAGGCAGTCATAACCTGAAGGAATGGTTTGCTATCTTAAATGATTACAGGATTTTATCAGTCGAAAATGACCGAACCAATTATCGATATACCAATTTAGAATTTCCTGATGCGCAGTTTCAGTTTTATCGCGTATTAATTAAGTCTAGTGAAGAGCCACTATTCGTAAAAGCAAAAATTAAGATTGACACTCTTATTAAAGGAGACTATCAAGAACATGCTATTGCAAATCTAACAAGCAAAGAGATCAACAAACAAACCATTTTAACTATTGATCTAAAAAATCGCGTTCCAATCCATAATTTTAAAATAAATATAGCAGACAAGATTGATTATTATCGCCCTGTTACTTTCGAATACCTTGCCGATAGTATTCCAACGGAAAAAGGTTGGAGATACCTTTATCGTAATTTAAGTGCTGGCACCTTAAGTTCGTTTGAAAAAAATGAATTTTCCTTTGCCCCTAAAATTGCCAAGAATTTTCGCATTACAATTCGTAATCATGACAATCAACCTTTAAAAATAGCAGGGATCGAAGCAAAAAGTTATGACCAAGAACTTATAGCTCGTTTTACGAAACCAGCCAACTATTTTTTAGTATTTGGAAAGCGAGAAGAAAGAAAACCAAAATATGATATTACTCATCGCGATGTTAAAATACCAGTAACACTTACTAGTTTAAACTTAGGAGAAATTGAACCAATCTCCATAAAAGAAACTTCGAAAGTCACCCCTCTTTTTGAAAATAAAATCTGGCTTTGGCTCACAATGGCGGTAGTAATAATAGTATTAGGTGGTTTTACGCTAAAAATGATACAAAAAAAATAAAAACAAGTTGACACTTACCTAATAACTCGAAATATAATGATCGTATAATTAGCTAATTTTGTACCGTATTAGAACATCTGCTTCATCAATGAGTAATTACAGATCAAACCCTTCGCGCATATATCAATGGCTTGGTGAATTAACTATTTTCAATATGGTAGAAGAGCGAATAAGTACATTTTCTAATCGATGTACTTTATTGTTATCCTTTTACGAAATTGTTCACTCTTTAATAGCGTACGTACCCCATAACGGTTCTGGTAGTAGTTCTTTCTTTCCTACTAATTTAAAAGTTGTAGCATGAGCGAATTTAAACCAACCCGAATCAATAAGTACCTAAGTGAAGTTGGCTATTGTTCTCGTCGTGCGGCAGATAAGTTAATTGAACAAGGCAGAGTAACAATCAACGGGCAAATCCCTGAAATGGGAACAAAAGTTATTGAAGGGGATGAGGTAAGAGTTGATGGAGAAGCAGTTACTAAATCCAATGAAAAACTTGTATATCTTGCTTTTAATAAACCTATTGGCATTGTTTGTACAACCGATACCCGTGTTGAAAAAGACAACATCATCGATTTCATTAATTATCCTAAACGAATTTTTCCAATTGGAAGATTAGACAAGCCGAGTGAAGGGCTTATTTTCCTTACCAACGATGGTGATATAGTAAATAAAATTTTACGAGCCAGAAATGGTCATGAAAAAGAATATATCGTTAATGTAGACAAACCTATTACCAGTCATTTTTTAAACAAAATGCGAAATGGTGTTCCTATTTTAGATACAGTAACACGAAAGTGCGAGGTTGAAATAATATCTAAATATCAATTCAAAATAATTCTCACTCAGGGCTTGAATAGACAAATTCGACGCATGTGCGAATATCTGGGCTATCATGTCAAAAGACTAAAACGCGTTCGCATAATGAATATTACTTTGGATATACCAATCGGCAAGTGGCGCGATTTAACTCATGATGAATTAAATCAAATTAATAGGCTTATCTCCGACTCATCAAAAACACATTAACTTGTATTATGGTTTTGTAAAGAACATATCACTTTTACTACAAATAAAAATAATAAGTCTTTTTATCAGGTATTAAAACGTGTTTTAACATTCTATATACTTAAAAATAAGTAACTTATAACATACTTTTTTACATAAAATTTGGATTATGAAACGAAGAAGAATAAGTAAAACGAAAAAACTATTAACCCCATTCTTATTTATTTTCCTTTTTATAGGGTTATTAGAAACACCAATAGCTTCAGCCTTTTTTCAAGATAAAGCTGGCAGCCAAACAACAGAATTTGTTCAATATAAAGGAGAAATTTTAGATGTTGACACGAAAAAACCTTTGGTATTTGCAACACTGAGCATTTTAGAAACGAATATTAGCACAATAACTAATACGGAGGGCGAGTTTGCGCTTAAAGTACCTATCGCCCAAAAAGAAGGTGAAGTTGTCATTTCATTTTTGGGCTATGAGAAAAAAATTATTCGTATTTCGGAATTATCAAAAAATAAAAACAAAATTTTGATGAAGGTATCGGTAACTGAACTTGCAGAAGTAAATCTCAGTGTGCCGAAAGATGCTAAAGCTCTCGTTCTAGAAACACTGCGTACTAAAGGGGAAAATTATTTTGATAGTCCAACTCTCATGACTGCCTTCTATAGAGAAACCATAAAGAAAAGACGAAAAAATGTTTCACTTTCTGAAGCCGTAGTTAATATTCATAAAACACCATATAGTACTGAAAAAAAAGATGCTGTGCAGCTATATAAAGCTCGAAAGAGCACAGATTATAGTAAGTTAGACACGGTTGCCTTAAAGTTACAAGGAGGGCCATTTAATGCCTTATTTGTTGATATCATGAAATACCCAGAATATATTTTTGATGAGGAGTCGATAAGCAGTTATAATTTTAGTTTCGATCATTCGACACGAATTAATGATCAATTAATATATATTGTCAAATTTAGTCAAAAAGAAACGGTTACATATCCGCTTTACCAAGGTCAACTCTTCATTGATGCCCAAAATAAAATTCTCACTAGCGCCATCTATACCCTAAATATTACAAATAGAGATCTTGCATCAAAGATGTTTGTTCGTAAAAAACCTAAAAACGCTAAGGTTTGGCCAACGCAAGTTGCTTATCGCGTCGACTACAGAGAAAAAGGTGGAAAGTGGTATTACGGTTATAGTAATGTGTTGTTAGAATTTAAAGTGGATTGGGATAAAAAATTATTCAATTCAGTATATAGTATGGCATGTGAAATGGCGATTACAGACTGGGAAAAAAGTCTTACCGACAAGCTACCTAAGGCTAAGAATCGGATGAAATCTTCAATCATATTGAATGACGAAGCAATAGGTTTTTCAGATCCTGATTTTTGGGGTGAATATAATATTATTGAGCCTGAAAAATCAATCGAGTCTGCGATTAAGAAAATTCAACGTCAGTTACGCAGAGCTACTGCCAAAGGTGGCGCGTCAAAACCTTAATAAGAGAGCTTAGAAAGAAACGTAATGCTATATAAGGTGATAGAAACTAGTTTTTAGTATACCTCTAGATTCTAATTCGCTACTTCGCTAATAAACTTCAAACGATACAATCGCAATTCCTCATCCTCATAATCCCCCTCGAATTCCTCCATTGCGGTTTCTAAATTATCAGTTTCGGCATCCAAAAAATAATCATGAATCTCTTCTTGCTGATCTTCATCAAGCACCTCATCGATCCAGTAATTTAAATTTAATTTAGTACCGCTAAACACAATTAACTCCATCTCCTTGATTAACTCTGGTATTTCAAGACCTTTAGCTGATGCTATGTCACTCAATGGAAGTTTACGATCTACGTTCTGAATAATATACAGCTTCAAGCCTGAATTAGCACCTGTACTTTTAACTACAAAGTCATCAGGCCGCATAATGTCATTTTCTTCTACATAACTTTTTATCAACGCTACAAAAGGAGAACCATACTTTTTGGCTTTACCCTCTCCTACTCCATGTATATTTAATAATTCTGCATTCGTAATTGGATATTTTAACGCCATATCTTCTAAAGAAGGGTCTTGAAACACAACGAATGGCGGCACCTCTAATTTATTTGCTTGTGATTTTCTTAAGCTCTTTAATTGTTTTAATAAGTTTTCATCTGCCACGCCACCTTTTGATGCGCTAACGATGGCGTCACTACTAGCCTTATTATACACATGATCGATCGTCATCATAAAGGAAGATGGATTTTCAAAAAACACCTGTCCAGCCTCCGTAACCCGAAGTACACCATACTGTTCGATTTCCTTTTTCAAATAGCCTGCTACTAAAACTTGACGAATTAATGCCATCCAATACCCCTTATCACGATCAGAGCCAATACCGAAAAAATCCTTTTCATTGGTTTTGTGTGAAGTTATTAAGGCATTGGTTTGCCCCAATAAGGCGTGAACAATTTCTTTTGATTTAAACTTCTCCGCAGTACCCTGTACCACACGAATTAACTTAACCACGTCTTCTTTAGCTTCCTGCTTTTCTTTTGGATTTCTTGTATTATCATCCATATCAGCTCCATCACCATTGACCTCATCAAAAGTTTCTCCAAAATAATGAAGCATAAACTTTCTACGCGACATTGAAGTTTCGGCATAGGCAACTACTTCTTGCAATAGGGCATTCCCAATCTCTTGTTCAGCCACAGGCTTACCAGACATAAACTTTTCTAATTTCTCTATATCCTTATAAGAATAAAAAGCGAGGCAATGCCCTTCTCCTCCATCTCTACCTGCACGACCTGTTTCTTGATAATAACTTTCGATACTTTTCGGAATGTCATGGTGAATTACAAAACGTACATCGGGTTTATCGATACCCATTCCAAATGCTATGGTCGCAACGACAACATCTACATCCTCCATCAAAAACATATCTTGGTACTTTGATCTTGTTTTTGCATCAAAACCAGCATGATATGGTACTGCGCTTATACCATTCACTTGTAACACCTGCGCTAACTCTTGCACCCGTTTTCTACTCAGACAATAGATGATACCCGACTTACCTTCATTTTTTTTGACAAATCGAATAATATCAGCGTCAACATTTTCTGTCTTGGTACGTACTTCATAGTATAAGTTAGGGCGATTAAACGAAGCTTTATAAAGGTCAGCGCCTGTTATGCCTAAATTCTTAATGATGTCTTCTTGTACTTTCGGAGTCGCCGTTGCGGTAAGTCCGATTATGGGGATATTATCACCCAAACGTTTAACTATTGTTTGTAAATTACGGTATTCAGGCCTAAAGTCATGACCCCATTCTGAAATACAATGTGCTTCATCAACCGCTACAAAAGAAATCGTTTGAAGCTGAAGAAAATCAACATATTCTTCTTTAGTCAAAGATTCAGGAGCAACGTAAAGTAATTTAGTGACTCCATTGCTTATATCCTCTTTCACCTGTTTCACTTCGGTCTTATTCAAAGAAGAATTGAGTACATGAGCTATACCATGTTCTGAAGAAATACCGCGAATGGCATCAACCTGATTCTTCATTAAGGCAATCAACGGAGAGACTACAATGGCAGTACCTTCTTGCATTAAGGCTGGTAGTTGGTAGCATAGTGATTTACCACCACCTGTTGGCATAATGACAAAGGTATGTTTACCTTCTAAAACACTGCAAATAACTTTTTCTTGAAGACCTTTAAATTCAGAAAAACCAAAATACTTTTTTAGCGACGTATGTAAGGGGGACTTAGTCAAAATCATACTCTATTTTAAAATAATTTATCAAATCATAAAAATCATAATACTACCTAATTTATCGTTTGTGATGATTGATTTTATTTAGAGTGCGGAGGCTATTAATATTTGTTTCACCCTAAAAAGATAGGAGTAAAATTTACTTTTGTTTAAATTTGTAGCTTAAAGATACTACATTCTTTAGAGAAACCAATCGATAATTCAAAAGACACGTTGAACAACATTCAGTCCATTCTTAAAATAGCCCGCAATACGATTCAAATGGAAAGTGATGCGATTCAAAACTTAAATACATACTTGAGTGAAGAATTTGCGCAAGCCGTTCAAAGTATTATAGATTCAAAAGGACGCGTTGTCATTTCTGGAATTGGAAAAAGTGCTATCATAGCTTCAAAAATAGTAGCTACCCTAAACTCTACCGGTACTCCATCAATTTTTATGCATGCTGCTGACGCTATTCATGGTGATTTAGGAACCATACAGGACAACGACGTAGTTATTTGCATTTCGAAAAGTGGTAATACTCCTGAAATAAAAATGCTCGTTCCTTTAATCAAAAGAGGGAAAAATAAGCTTATTGGTATGACGGGCAACATCGATTCTTTTCTAGCCCAGCACGCAGATTTTGTGCTAAATACTTTTGTTGAAAAAGAAGCATGTCCGAATAACTTGGCGCCAACAACAAGCACTACTGCTCAGTTAGTAATGGGTGATGCCCTTGCTATATGTCTGTTAGAATTAAAAGGATTTAGCAGCAAAGATTTTGCGAAATACCACCCTGGTGGTTCTTTGGGGAAAAGACTCTATTTAACAGTAGGGGACTTAGTCACAAACAACCAAAAACCAGAGGTACAAGTAGGTACGGATATCAAGAAAGTAATAGTTGAGATTTCTGAAAAAATGTTGGGCGTTACAGCTGTCACCGAAAATAAGAAACTCGTAGGAGTGGTTACTGACGGTGATATTCGTAGAATGTTAAATAAATTTGACAACATTAATACTTTGGTGGCAAAAGATATCATGAGTTCTAATCCTAAAACTATTGGTATTGATGTTCTTGCGGTTGAAGCTTTAGAATTGATGCAAAAAGAAGGCATTTCTCAATTGTTAGCGGTTGACGGTGATAATTATAAGGGTATTGTACATATACATAATCTTATTAATGAAGGAATTTTATAATGGCTAAAAAGATTGGCAAATCGCCCGATGAAATGTCGTTTTTAGACCATCTTGAAGAGTTGAGGTGGCATCTTATTCGTTCTACAATAGCAGTAGTCATTATTGGTTCTGTTGCTTTTATTGCTAAAGATTTTATTTTCAATACCATTTTGTTTGGGCCAAAGAAAATGAATTTTCCCACCTACCAACTATTCTGCAATATTGCTACTTTTTTTGGTTTCGAATCAGCTTTTTGCGCTGATGAATTACCCTTTACCATTCAAAGTCGATTAATGGCTGGGCAATTTTCAGCTCATATATGGACCTCTATCTGGGCTGGATTTATAATTGGCTTCCCCTATGTTTTATATGAGCTTTGGAAATTTATAAGTCCTGGGCTTCATGCTAATGAACGTAAATATTCAAAAGGCTTTATATTGATAGCCTCACTTTTATTCTTTTTAGGCGTTCTTTTCGGCTATTATGTCGTAGCACCTTTGTCTATTAATTTTTTAGGAACCTACCAAGTCAGTAGTGAGGTAACGAATGAATTCGATTTACAATCATATGTGGCTACGCTAAGAGCTTCAGTTCTCGCATGTGGTTTCATTTTCGAACTACCCATTATTGTCTATTTCTTAACTAAAGTAGGTTTGGTTACTCCTGAAATACTTAAAAAATATCGTAAAATATCGCTGGTAGTCGTACTGATTTTATCTGCAATTATAACTCCTCCAGATGTTGCCAGTCAAATTGTAGTTGCTTTTCCGATATTAATCCTTTACCAAGTAAGTATTGGTATTTCAAGACGAGTATTAAAAAGAGAAGCAAAGAAAGAAGCCAAAATGGCGGCTAAACGTGCCAAAAAAAGTTAAAAAACAATCTGTTATATCTATTGATGGTGCGAATTGTTTTAGATTTGAAAAAATGAAGCTCCGAGCAGAAAATATAATGAAGACCTATAGCGGTCGAAGAGTAGTTAAAGGAATTTCTCTAGAAGTTAACCAAGGAGAAATCGTGGGATTATTGGGCCCTAATGGTGCTGGCAAAACTACTTCATTTTATATGATTGTAGGGCTCGTAAAACCTAATGGCGGTAGTATCTTTTTAGATGATAAGGAAATTACCAACTTTCCCATGTATAAAAGAGCTCAAAACGGTATTGGATATTTAGCCCAAGAAGCTTCAGTTTTTCGAAAACTTAGTATTGAGAAAAACATCATGAGTGTTCTTCAACTCACAAAATTGAGTAAAAAAGAGCAAGAAATGAAGATGGAATCGCTGATTGAAGAATTTAGTTTGGGTCATATTCGTAAAAATAGAGGTGATTTGTTATCTGGTGGCGAACGCCGAAGAACTGAAATTGCCCGTGCCTTAGCTACAGATCCTAAGTTCATTTTATTAGATGAGCCCTTTGCTGGTGTTGACCCTGTGGCTGTAGAAGATATTCAACGTATCGTTGCCCAGTTAAAAGAAAAAAATATTGGCATCTTAATCACCGATCATAATGTTCAAGAAACGCTTGCCATTACAGAACGATCGTATTTAATGTTTGAAGGTGGAATTCTAAAATCAGGACACCCAGAAGATTTGGCGGCTGATGAAATGGTGCGCAAGGTTTATTTGGGTCAAAACTTTGAACTTCGAAAGAAAAAACTAGATTTCTAAACGAACAAGCTTAGTTTTATTGTTTGTACTCCTCTAACAACTCGTACTCCCCCTCTAAATTCAACGTAACCGTAACATCAACCGGATTTCTGTTTCTGAAATACCAACCGTGTTTTCCGTCGAACGGAGCCGTAAATGTTCCTGCCATATTATTCGAGTGAGCCAAGGTATAGCTTTCGTAAAAAATTTCTTCAGGTGGATTTTCTTCATGAACTTCTCCATGAAAATCGATATAAACGATGTTATTTTTACTTGTACTCCAGTCGTACTTAATGCTCCCTAATTTTAAGGCTTTGAATTTATATTCTAGACCCTTACCTGAAGGAACTACTATAGTAATTTCATCTGAACGTAACGCCAACTGTTCTGATGGTGGCGGATTCTCTGATGCTGCCGGTTTTGGAACTGATGCTGGCGAACCCAACTTTTCAATTTTTAACCGTTTTACATTTTTAGGCACTACCTGTAAATCGCCATCCATATTTTCTTCAGAGGAATGCCCCATATATAACTTATCAAAACCAAAAACCTTTCCGAGTCCGGTCAAATCTCTACCATATTCCGCAGGAAAAACGGCTACTACTAATACTACCGCACCAATAATTGCCGCAATAATAACAGATTTAAGAAGTTGTTTTTTATTTAAAAGGGGTTGATTTGTAGTATCCATAAACAAAGATTAAATAGTCGTAAAATATCCTGCTAACTGAAATCCTAATAATAGGAATCCGGCTGCCATTAATGCGATATTTGTTGTTTTAGAAAATTTTAAATAACTATCGTATTTGCGCCAAACACTAAGCACAAGTAAAACCAATCCTAGCGCCAAAAACTGACCAATTTCTACTCCCAAATTAAAGCCTAATAGATTTACGAAAAGTCCCTCTTGGTCAAACTCAAACTCTTGCAATTTCGTGGCCAATCCGAAACCATGAAAAAGTCCGAAAATGGTAACGGCAATCTTAGTATTAGGTTGTTTTCCTAGAAACTGTTTAAATCCGCCTAAGTTGTCAAAACCCTTATACACAATAGATAACGCGATAATAGCATCAATAAGATAAGCGTTTACATTAATGTCAGCCATTACCCCTAGTAGCAGTGTTAAACTATGCCCTATGGTAAAAAAACTAACATACGTAATAATTTCTCGGGGTCGATAAAGAAAGAAAATAACGCCAACTAAAAAAAGAAGGTGATCATACCCAGTTATCATGTGTTTGGCTCCGATATACAAAAATGGTCCAAAGGCAACCCCCTTATTGTTCAACAAAAAAGATTGTGTTTCACCGTCAACGCCATGCCCATAGACCGTTACCGAAACAAGAAGTAAGGTTAAAAAAACCAGTATATTTTTTAGTCGAATGCTCACTTAGGCGTTTTTGTCATTAATGTGCGTGTCCGTGTTCTTTAACTTGACGTAGACTATCTACTTTTCTAAGGCTATCTGCTACACGTTCTTTAGCAGCTCTTAGCTTGGCCTTGTCTTCAGATAGTTCTTGTTCAACAGCAGGCGTACTATCGCTATCATGTGAATGATCGTGATTTTCTTTGGTCTTTTTTTCACCACAGGCACTCAGTACTCCAACCGCAATTACACCTACAGCGATAAGCTTTTTAAACGTATTCATTTCTTTATTATTAGTTAATAATCAATTATTTATTGAACATTTTATGCATTGGTGACTTCCTCCAAAATACTAAAATTATACCAATTAATATAAAAGGAATACTCAACCATTGCCCCATATTTAATGACATGCTATCTTCAAAAGCAACTTGATTTTCTTTTAAAAATTCAATCATAAAGCGAGCCGAAAATAACAGCATAAGCAATAATCCGACAAACAAACCTGATGTATTTTCAATCTTCTTTGAACGATATATATAATACAACAAACCAAATATTAAAAGATAAGCTATGGCTTCATACAATTGTGTTGGGTGCCTTGGAATGAGGTCATCACGTTCAAAAACAAAACCCCAAGAACCATCGGTAGGTTTGCCATATATTTCTGAATTCATCAAATTACCTAATCGAATAAAGGCACAGGTAATTGGTGTTCCGATAGCCACGCGATCTAATATCCAAAGAACATTCGTTTTTGTTTTTTTCCAATACAAAAAAATGGCAACAATAATACCTATGGTACCGCCATGACTCGCTAGTCCTTGAAAACCCGTGAATTGATAAGCTCCATCAATTTTCATTATGGGCAGCAATATCTCTAAAGGATTACTCAAATAGTGTTCTGGTTCATAAAAAAAACAATGTCCCAATCGCGCACCTAAAAGAATTCCGATAAATATATAGGTAGTCAATTGATCAAAATTCTCTACGGGCACACCTTCCTTTTTATAGATACGCTGAATTACCAAATATGCAAGTACAAGACCTGTTATCCAAAATAAACCATAATATTTCAGCGGGAATGAATCCGTAATCCAAAAAATTTCAGGATCAACATTCCAATGTACAATACCGTCTTTCATAAAAGGACTTTAATTTTTAGAAAATGAAGTTACAAGCGAGCTTAAAATATAAAAACCAATAATAACCGGAATAGCAACAAATTTCATTGTAATCAATAAAACCAGACTTACAATTATAAATATATAACGCAATGCATTCTCTTGAAACTGCCAATTTTTAAATTTTAGCGCAAAGAGTTTGATATTCGAATTAAGCAAAAAGGCACTTAAAACCGTGAAGCCAATTAAAAACCAATGGTTCAAAATAATTCCATTCAGTAATTCACTATTTTGATGCAGCATTATTAAAGGCAATGAAAGTATAAGTATTGCATTTGCTGGCGTTGGCAAACCAATAAATGAGGTTGTTTGATTTTCATCAATATTAAATTTCGCCAAGCGGTACGCCGAAGCCATGGTAACCACAAAACCAAAAAAAGCTAAGGGACCTACCGCCAATTTGTCAAAAAAAGTAGCCCCTACATTCCATCCGATGGGGCCTGCCATTTTGAATAATTGAAACATAACAATGCCCGGGACTAATCCGCTAGTTATCATATCTGCAAGAGAATCTAACTGCAAGCCCAAATCACTTTTCACATTTAGTAAGCGGGCTGCAAAGCCATCAAAAAAATCAAAAACAATTCCTAATACAACAAAAACAGCGGCCAGTTCTAATTCATTTGACACAGCATAAATGGTAGCAATACATCCGCAGAAAACATTCAGAAGGGTAATAAAATTAGGTAGATGTCTTTTCATTTTCGACGTTTGAACAAACAGTCGTGAAACACGATCGCGAGGTACTCGTTTCGGCTATACCTCGAATTTGAGAGAAGCCCTAGCGTATTAAATCTCGTTTGTCACGTAAAAATAATACAATTTTTAAGGAATCTGTTTAGTCCGTTATTTATTATGATATTTGTACCTTCTATTTTCTGCTTAAAATGAATTTCAAAAAACAGCTCTTTTTACTTTGCCTAGTATGGTCGATACTCGGATTCTCGCAAATGCGAGAATTATCGCCTTTAGCAAAAGTAAGTTTACTAACCGTAGGTACAGCAGATGAATTAAGTTCTCAGTTCGGCCATACTGCCATTCGCATTCAAGATCCGACGACAAACTTTGATACTGTTTTGGGTTATGGCGGATTTGATTTTGAAGACCCAAATTTTTATTTCAAATTCACTACCGGAAAACTCGACTATAGCATGACTGCTAGTCGGTATGACCGTTTTATAGCCCGCTATAAAATAGAAAAGAGATGGGTGCAAGAGCAGACGCTAAACTTGACACACGAGCAGAAAAATACATTGTTTGCTTTTTTACAAAATAATTACCGAGAAGAAAATCGCACCTACAAATATGATTTTTTGTTTGATAATTGCGCAACTAAAATACCTGAAGTTTTTAGTGCTATTTATAATAATAGTCTAAATTTTGATTCGAGTTATATCAAAAAAACATCTACCTTCAGGCAACTTATACATGAGACTTTAGACACGAATTCTTGGTCTACCTTCGGTATCGATTTAGCTTTAGGCGCTGTAATTGATCGAAAAGCAAGTGCTTGGGAGCATCAATTTTTGCCATTATATGTACAACAACAATTTCGTCATATCAAGATTGATGGTGTGCCTCTTGTTGGTAATGAAAAGTTAGTTTTAGATGTACCACCACTACCTAAAAAGAATAATTTCTTTTTGTCACCATTGTTTTTTTTATTAGTACTGTTACTAATTACAGTATTTATTACCTATACAGACCATAAAAAACAACGCCGCTCGCGATGGTTAGACTTTAGCTTGTTTCTAGTAACTGGTATTGTCGGACTTCTTATCACCTTTCTTTGGTTTGCTACAGATCACTCTTCGACCAAACTCAATTTTAACATACTATGGGCCTTTGCTCCCAATTTATTCATGATATTTTTAATGTTGAAAAAGCAACTGCCATTGTGGTTTTCGAAATACGTACTCCTCCTCCTCATTGGCATTGCTATAACGATTATATTATGGCTATTTGGTATACAAATTTTCTCTCCACTATTGATTATAATCTTAATTTCTTTAGGACTACGATATCTGTTCCTTTTTAGGTTTAAACAAAATAAATTTTCAACCCATTAATTCGCAAGCAGCCAAAAAATGAACTTACTGACGGTAGAAAATATTTCAAAAGCTTTTGGCGAATTAGTACTATTTAAGGATATTTCTTTTGGTGTAAATAAAGATCAGAAAATTGCCTTTATTGCTAAAAATGGTACTGGAAAAACATCAATTTTAAAAATGCTTTCGGGCAACGACACCCCTGATACGGGGCAAATTAATTACCGAAAAGATATTCGGGTTTCTTTCTTAGAGCAAGAACCAGAAATGAATGTTGATTTAACCATCGAAGAAACCATATTCGCTTCAGATAATGAGATTTTGAAGGTCATATCAAACTATGAAAAAGCCTTAGAGAATACCGACGATGCCGATGCTTATCAAATGGCTTTCGAGGCCATGGATCGATTCAACGCATGGGATTTTGAAACTCAATACAAACAAATTCTCTTCAAATTAAAACTCGAAGACCTCAGCGTTAAAGTTGGTTTGTTATCTGGAGGTCAAAAAAAGCGACTTGCTTTGGCCAATGCCTTAATCAATCAACCGGAATTACTGATTTTAGATGAACCAACCAACCATCTAGATCTTGAAATGATCGAGTGGTTAGAACAGTACTTTGCTAAAGAAAATATGACCTTATTTATGGTAACGCACGATCGCTACTTTCTAGAACGCGTCTGCAATGAAATCATAGAATTAGATAATGGTAAGCTTTATCCGTACAAGGGAAATTACTCGTATTATTTAGAAAAGAAAGAGGCGCGTATTGAGCAAGAAGCCGTAGAGCACCACAAAACCAAACTACTATTCAAAAAAGAATTGGGTTGGATGCGCAAACAACCCAAAGCGCGTACCACTAAATCAAAATCGCGCATCGATGACTTTCATAAAATAAAAGAAAAAGCAAGCCTAAGACGCAAAGACCATGAAATACAATTAGAGATTAATATGGAACGAATGGGAAGTAAAATTCTTGAGTTGCATAAAATTTCAAAAGCGTATCCTGACAAACCCATTCTAAATCAGTTTGAATACAATTTCATCAAAGGAGAGCGTATCGGTATTATTGGGAAAAATGGCACTGGTAAATCAACTTTTTTGAACATCTTAACCGGCGTTGACCAACCCGATACAGGCAAGGTCATTATTGGAGAAACTATAAAATTCGGATACTATACCCAAAAAGGAATAGCCATCAAAGAAGGGCAAAAGGTCATTGATGTGATTCGCGAATACGGTGATTACATTCCGCTAATGAAAGGCCGTCAAATATCGGCGCAGCAATTATTAGAACGTTTCCTATTTGATAGAAAAAAGCAGTATGATTTTGTTGATAAACTAAGTGGTGGCGAGCGAAAGCGACTTTACTTATGCACAGTTTTAATACAGAATCCTAATTTCTTAATCTTAGATGAACCAACTAATGACTTAGATATCGTTACTCTAAACGTATTAGAGAGCTTTTTACTAGATTTCCCAGGATGTTTGATCGTTGTGTCGCATGATCGTTATTTTATGGATAAGATTGTAGACCACCTATTTGTATTTAGAGGCAATGGGGTTATTGAAGATTTTCCGGGTAACTACTCCGATTTTAGGGCGTATGAAGACAGTAGCGTCATTGAAAATAGGGCAGCTAAAGAAAAATTAAAAGAAAAATTAAAAGAAAAAAGTAAGGAAGCCAAAACCGATAAGAAATCATGGAAAACTAATGACAGCACTAAAAAATTGTCTTATGCGCAGCAGAAAGAATACAAACAGCTCGAGAAAGAAATTCAAAAACTAGAATTTAAAAAAGGGGAAATAGAACAGCAGTTTGTTACTGGTGACCTTTCGGTGGATGACATTACTGAACTTTCAAAAAATTTAAAAGAAATTAGCGATGGTATTGAAACGAAGACCGAAAGATGGTTTGAATTATCAGCACTCATTGAATAATGTATAAACTAATCCGTTATTTCAAACACCAATTAACCGCAACCAATCAATACGGAATACATTCGCCATTCGTTTATAATTTTCTCACCAAATGTCTGTATGCCAAACCAAAAATGAAAAGCTCGAAAAGTGATGCCGTACTACTTAAAAGCATCCCGTATTTTAAGTTAAATCGACTTCAGTGTATTCCTAAAAATCAAAAAATCGAAGGTCTCATTCAGAAAAAGTACGGTATGCTTCCTGTTACAAATGAACCCTTTGATATTCTAAGATTTGAAAACCCAAGTAGCACTATTATAGCTGTGTTTCACGAAAAAATAAACACTGGCGGCCTCATTTTTATCGACAACATACACAGGAATAAAGAAAATTCGAAAAATTGGAACACCCTAATAAATCACACCAAAGTTACGGTCTCTATTGATTTGTTCTATTGCGGCTTATTGTTCTTTCGACAAGAACAGGTAAAACAACATTTTAAGATTCGAATTTAATCCAGTAAATTTAACTAGAATCAGAAATGCTATGAGTAATAATACAATTTATATGGTTTTAGGTGGCGTATTTATGCTCTACCTGATGATCACCATTGCAACTCGGAATAAATCAAAAGCACGAAAATCAAAAGAGTTTATGGAAGATTATAAACGGCGTGATAAGAAATAAATACGCCTTATTACGGCAATACGAATTCAGAGGTTTCTTTAATATTCGCTGATTCTTTAAACTTGAACTATTTCGATGAAAATATATACAAAAACGGGTGATAAAGGTACTACTGCATTGTTTGGAGGCACCCGTGTTGACAAACATCATATACGCATAGAAAGCTATGGCACCATTGATGAACTGAATGCATGGTTGGGTTTAATACGTGATCAAGAAATAGCCATTCCTATTAAAAATAACATTGCTTTAGTTCAAGAAAAACTCTTTACTGTTGGAGCCATTTTGGCAACTGACCCAGAAAAAGCCATTTTAAAAAATGGCAAGGAACGTTTGAATATTCCTAAAATTACAGCTAACGATATCATTTTTCTTGAAAATGAAATTGATGCTATGGATGCCGAACTTGAGCCAATGACTCATTTTATTTTACCTGGAGGGCATACCGTGGTGTCATACTGTCACCTTGCCCGTACGGTTTGTCGTAGAGCCGAGCGTATGGCATCACATTTAAATACTATGGAAACCACTGATATCATGGTTTTAAAATACATCAATAGACTTTCCGATTATCTCTTTGTTATGGCACGAAAATTGTCTAAAGATTTGAAAGCAGAAGAAATAAAATGGATTCCTCGAAAAAAGGACTAATAATTCCGTTTTTTCTTCGTTATCAAACTATTAGCAATAAAATTTTTAATAAAAAAGTTGAAAATACTTGGCTATTTCCATTTAAAAATTATTTTTGCAAAAAATTAAAATTACACAATTACCATGTATTGGACATTAGAACTAGCATCTTATTTAAGTGATGCACCATGGCCTGCTACCAAAGACGAGTTGATTGATTATTCAATTCGTACAGGAGCACCCTTAGAAGTGGTTGAGAACCTACAATCTATGGAAGAAGAAGGAGGCGAGGTTTACGAGTCGATCGAAGAAATTTGGCCAGACTACCCTACCGAAGAAGATTACCTTTGGAATGAGGATGAATATTAAAAAATAAATTAGAACTTATATTCGTATAAAAAAGTCTCTTTGGAGGCTTTTTTTATGGACTTTCCTTTTGGTTTCGGTAATTTTGTCAGATATCGTACTTTTTTAGGGGCGAAATAGAAACTGGAATACCTTTTGTTCCATCCAAGACACTTAATAGTATACAAGATAGCAAGCCGTTCAGTTACTTTCAACAAAACGGTGTATTCATATAAAATAAGAAGATGAGTTTTATAAATTCCGTATTAAAAGCTTTTGTAGGAGATAAATCTCAAAAAGATGTCAAGCAACTACAACCCATCGTTGCTGAAATTAAGTCTTTTGAGCAAGATCTAGAAGCGCTAAGTCATGATGAATTAAGAGCAAAAACTAGTGCTTTTAAAGCTAAAATTAAAGAAGATAGAAAGGCTATTGACGAGCAGATAAGCGACCTTAAAAAAGAAGTGTTAGCCTCTACAGATATTGACAAAAATGAGGACTTATATACCGAAATTGACCGCCTGAAAGAAGAAGGTTATAAAATTTCAGAAGCGACCTTAAACGAAATACTTCCTGAGGCTTTTGCAGTTGTCAAAGAAACTGCAAAACGATTTGCGGGTAACGAAACCCTTACCGTTAAAGCTTCCGAATACGATAGAGAGCTTTCAGGTGATAATGATTATGTTACCCTTGAAGGTGATCATGCTATTTGGAAAAACTCTTGGGATGCTGCAGGTAAAGCGATCACTTGGGATATGATTCACTATGATGTACAGCTTATTGGCGGCATCTGTCTACACCAAGGAAAAATTGCCGAAATGCAAACAGGAGAAGGAAAAACTTTGGTGGCAACCTTGCCCTTGTATTTAAATGCCCTAACCGGAAACGGTGCACACTTAGTAACCGTAAATGATTATCTCGCAAAACGTGATAGTGCTTGGATGGCTCCAATATTTCAATTTCACGGTCTTACTATTGATTGTATTGATTACCACAGACCCAATTCTGATGGTCGTCGAGCAGCTTATAATGCCGATATCACTTATGGCACTAATAACGAATTCGGCTTCGATTATTTAAGAGATAATATGGCGCACACTCCAAAAGATTTGGTACAGCGCCCTCATAATTATGCAATTGTTGATGAAGTCGATTCTGTTTTGGTCGATGATGCACGTACCCCTTTGATTATTTCAGGACCCGTACCTGAAGGGGATCGTCATGAATTTAATGAGCTTAAACCTAAGGTGAGTGAAATTGTTCAAAAGCAACGGCAACACTTAACAGGAGTATTGGCGGAAGCTAAAAAATTGATTCAAGAAGGTGATACCAAAGAAGGTGGATTTTTACTTCTCCGTGTTCATCGGGGTCTTCCTAAAAATAAGGCCTTAATCAAATTCTTAAGTGAAGAAGGAGTGAAACAACTCTTGCAAAAAACGGAGAATTTCTACATGCAAGATAACAATCGAGAAATGCCGAAGGTTGATGAAGACTTGTTGTTCGTTATTGATGAAAAGAACAATCAAATTGAATTGACTGACAAAGGTGTTGACTATATATCGGGAGCAGATGATAGAGACTTCTTCGTAATGCCTGATATCGGAAGTGAAATTGCAAAAATTGAAAATCAGAACCTAGAAATTGAAAAAGAAGCCGAACAGAAAGAAGAGCTCTTTAAAGATTTTACCGTCAAAAGTGAGCGTATTCATACCATGAGTCAATTACTTAAGGCCTATACCCTATTTGAAAAAGATGTTGAATATGTGGTGATGGAGAATAAAGTAATGATTGTAGATGAGCAAACTGGGCGAATTATGGATGGTCGTAGATATTCCGACGGCTTGCATCAAGCAATAGAAGCGAAAGAAAATGTAAAAATTGAAGCACTAACGCAAACCTTTGCTACCGTTACCTTACAGAATTATTTTAGAATGTACAGCAAACTTGCTGGTATGACGGGTACCGCTATCACGGAGGCTGGTGAATTTTGGGAAATTTATAAGCTAGATGTCATGGAGATACCCACCAATAGACCTATAGCTCGTGATGACCGAAATGATTTGATCTACAAGACCAAACGTGAAAAATATAATGCAATTATTGATGAAGTGACCAATTTGTCACAGCAAGGCCGACCCGTTTTAATTGGTACGACCTCTGTTGAAATATCAGAACTATTATCACGAATGCTCAATATTCGAAAAGTGCCTCATAATGTGCTGAATGCCAAATTACATAAAAAAGAAGCAGATGTTGTAGCGGAGGCAGGTAATGCAGGAATTGTTACCATTGCAACCAACATGGCAGGACGTGGTACGGATATTAAATTGTCTGATGCTGTAAAAGATGCTGGTGGTCTCGCCATTGTAGGAACAGAACGGCATGATTCGCGACGTGTCGATAGACAGTTGAGAGGTCGTTCAGGACGACAAGGAGACCCCGGAAGTTCTCAGTTTTATGTCTCTTTAGAAGATAATCTCATGCGTTTATTCGGTTCTGACCGAGTAGCAAAAATGATGGATAAAATGGGACTCGAAGAAGGCGAGGTTATTCAACATTCAATGATGACCAAATCTATTGAGCGCGCGCAGAAAAAAGTAGAGGAAAATAACTTCGGAGTGCGAAAACGTCTTTTAGAATATGATGATGTAATGAATGCGCAACGTGAAGTCGTTTATAAACGAAGACGTCACGCATTACAAGGAGAGCGTCTTCAGGTAGATATCGCCAATATGGTTTATGATACTTGCGAGGTAATCACCGAGCAGAATAAGGCGGCGAACGACTATAAAAACTTTGAGTTCGAACTGATTAAATATTTCTCTATCACTTCACCCATTTCTGAAGGTGAGTTTGAGAAACAAGGTGTTCAAGAAATCTCGAATACACTCTACAAGGCGGCTTACGACCATTATAAAGAGAAGATAGAAAGAAACGCTGCCGTGGCCTTTCCTGTGATTAAAAACGTATATGAAGACAAAGGCAATAATTTTGAACGTATTGTAGTTCCTTTCACAGACGGAATAAAAACCTTGAATGTAGTTAC
>CALDYU010000005.1 GCA_937944485.1 uncultured Flavobacteriaceae bacterium
GCTGTACTAGAAGTTGTACACCACTTCTAAATTATAATCTTTAAGTGCTGATTTGGCTTTGTCAATGTCTTGAGCAAAGCCTAATATATAACCACCACCACCTGAACCACATAGTTTCAAGTAGTAATCGTTTGTGTCGATTCCGTTTTTCCAGAGTTGGTGGAATTTACTAGGAATCATTGGTTTAAAATTATCTAAAACCACATGAGATAGTTGTTTTAAATTTCCGAATAGCGATTTTACATTGCCGTTTACAAAATCTTCAACGCAGGCATCTGTATGTTTAATAAATTGCGTTTTTAACATTTTCCGAAAACCTTCTTGCTTCATTTTTTCCATGAACAATTGTACCATCGGAGCAGTTTCGCCAGTAGAACCACTATCTAACAAAAATACCGCGCCCTTGCCTTCTGTGTTTTGACTAGGTATGCTAGTAGATTCAATATTGTCTTGCGAGTTAATAAGTATCGGTAAGCTTAAATAACTATTTAGCGGATCAAGACCAGAAGATTTTCCGTGAAAAAAAGACTCCATCGCAGCAAAAATAGATTTTAGCTTGAGTAATTTCTCTCTTGTTAAATTTTCTAGAACAGTCACTTTATTCTCAGCATACTGTTCATAGATAGCTGCAACTAGAGCACCGCTACTTCCTACACCGTATCCCTGGGGTATTGAGCTATCAAAGTACATTCCGTTAGCAACATCCTTTTTTAAAGCTTCAAAATTAAACCGAACGAGCTTTGGTTGTTCAAGGGTTAACGTCTCTAGATAAGAAACAAAACTCTTTAAATGTTTGTTTGAACTTTTTGCTTCTTCCGAAGGGTTTTCATCGCTCTTCAAAGCACCTTTAAAAAAGTTATAGGGAATCGATAAACCTTTAGAATCTTTAATAATTCCGTATTCTCCGAAGAGTAATATTTTAGAATAGAATAAAGGACCTTTCATATACTGTTGATTCGGGATTGTTCTCTTAACGCTTATTTGAAGCTAATATGATTCAAAAGTTACAATTTTTTGGCTCCAAAACCAATTCGGTCACAAATGTACTGTCCATTTTCACAATATGCAACAAGCTCATTCTTAATAAATTGGTGTATTTCTTTTTTCTCATTTTCTGGATAAAGCACATGAACATTAGCACCTGCATCAAGTGTAAAGCATATATTGGCTTTTGTTAATTCTCGAAAAGACCATATTTTATTGATAATCCGTAAGGTATTTGGCTTCATTAGCACAAAATACGGTAGACTTGTCATCATCATTCCGTGGAGGGTTAAGGCTTCACTTTCAACTATTTCTATAAAATCTTTTACATTCCCTTTTGAAAAAACATCTTTCAGTTTTGACAGATTTTTGTGCGCTTGATCGAAACGTTGTTCTGCATAAGGGTGGCCATGCATCAAATTATGACCAACCGTACTGCTTACCTGTTTCTGACCTTTATCGACCAATAGAATAGTATCATGGTAATTTTTAAAAATATCATGGACTTGAAACGGATATTTAATTCCATACAAATCAGAACTACCATCAATCATAAGATGATCACCCCATTGAATAATATCACCTTCAATACTTCTGCAAGCACTACCCGAACCCAAACGTGCTAAAAAAGATGCCTTTTTGTTGAAAAATTCTTGACTTAAATTGCTATTCATTTTTCGCTGTATTTCCATCAAGCACAACGCAAGAGCAGACATACCACTAGCTGAAGATGCTATACCACTGCTATGTGGAAAAGAGTTGGAAGTTTCAATGGTAAAATGAAATTCTTTTAAAAAGGGAAGGTACTTTTCAATGCGCTCAAAAAATGTTTCGATTTTTGGTTTAAAATCATCTTTTTTATTCCCTTCAAATAAAAGATCAAATGAGAAACTAGCTCCTTTCTCTTCTAATTTTCTATAGGATAAGGTCGTCGTCGTTGCACAGGCATTTAGCGTAAAACTGATAGACGGGTTTGCAGGAATTTGATTTTCTTTTTTACCCCAGTACTTTACCAATGCAATATTACTTGGAGCTTTATAGGATACTTTACCTTCGTCTAAATTATTTTTATAAGAAGAAAGAATAAAGTCTTTTTCAGTCATCAATAATTGAATTTACGCAAAGATAACTTTTAAGTGTTTATTGCGTTGGCGATTCAATAAATTCCGTATTGCTATTTTCAAATAGAATGATTGCCTTAGTAACATTCTATAGTTTATTCTATGAAACGAGAACTTGATCTTCAATAAATACAAAGCTAGTTTTACTAGTTCCTTTCTTTGGTACAAGAAAGAATTAAGTTATGAGCATAGAAGTACAATTTTATTATGTCTCCTCGGCAAGTTCAATCAATTTTAAGACGGTTCTATGGTTTCTTGTCGTCGCCGTAACCTTGAGTTGTTTTTCTATTATCGTATTGGTCAATTTAGCTTTTCCTGCTCCTAAGGTGCAGTTCAAATACAAACACAGCTTTCCAAATACAAATAGTTCATTAGGGTACTTTTTTTGATCTAATTCAAGATAATGATCAACCTCTAATTCATGAAATAACAAGGTGTAATATATTTTGTTTGCTTTTAAATCTTCTTCTTGTTTAAACGGACTTTCACTAAGAATAGTTGCTAACTGCTCCTTTGTTTTAACCAAAACAGGAACATCGAACTCACAATAATCTCGAATTCCCATCCGAATTTTTTTTTGAATCTTTTCGATATGGCTTTCATTGGATTTAAAAACTATATTTCCGCTCTGAATATAAGTTACTACGTGCTCATAACCCCATTCATTCATTAGTCTTCTTAAATCAGCCATTTTAATTTTGCGATGGCCTCCTACATTTATTCCCCGTAATAAAGCGATATATGTTTTCAAATCTTTATTTTTTTGCCAATTCTTGGGCTGCAATATACCCGGTAGTCCAGGCATTTTGAAAATTGAACCCCCCTGTAATGGCATCAATATTGATCACTTCTCCAGCAAAAAACAAGTTTCGATGAATTTTGCTCTCTAAAGTTTTGAAATTAATTTCTGTAAGATCAACACCACCTGCTGTTACGAATTCTTCTTTAAAGGTACTTTTGCCATCTACTTTAAATTCACAACGCGTCAATTGATCACTGAGCAGTTTCAACTGTTCTTTTGTCACATCAGCCCATTTAAGGTCTTCAGAAATTCCTGATGCACGCACTAGATTTGTCCATAATCTTCTCGGTACATCTACTGCTTTTGTTCTAAGAACTGTTCTTTTGGCTTCCACATTTTTAATTTCTAAAAGTAAATCAAGAACAGCATCGATATGATATTCAGGCAACCAATTAATTCTAATCTTGAATTTATAGTTGAACTCACTTAACAGCTTAGCACCCCAAGCTGAAAGTTTCAATATGGCTGGCCCACTCATTCCCCAATGTGTAATCAATAATGGTCCATCACTTGAAAGCAGTGGTTTTTCACCAACCTTGCTTTGTAGTTTAATTGTAATCTTCGATTGAAATTCTTTCTTAGCTAATACATCAACCTTCGCAAAAGTGCTTATACCAGGAATTCCCTTTATTCGATCGTCTTTAATATGAAATGTGAATAGCGACGGCACAGGTGGTTCTATGGTATGCCCTAAATGCGCTAGCATCTTCCATATTTTAGGATTACTGCCTGTTGCAATTAATAATTTTTTAGCGTAATAGGTTTTTTTTACTGAATTGACCTCCCATATATGTTTACCTTCTTCTTTTATTGAGCTTATACCTACAACACTACTATGCTTCAAAACTTGTACCCCTAAACGCTTAATTTCTCCTAAAAAGCAGTCAATTATTGTTTGCGAAGAATTGCTCGTTGGAAACATACGGCCATCAGCTTCAATCTTTAATTTGATACCTCTACTTTCAAAAAAAGCAACGGTATCACCACTACAATACTTGTGAAACGGTCCTAAAAGTTCTTTCTCACCTCTAGGGTAATTTTTAATAAGTTCTGAAGGATCAAATTCTGCATGGGTAACATTACATCTTCCTCCGCCTGATACTTTAACCTTGCTAAGAACACTTTTTCCACGTTCTAGGATTACAATTTTTAACTCAGGATTCGCTTCAGCAACATGAATTGCAGCATAAAATCCTGCTGCCCCACCGCCGACTATTAATACGTCAATCATTGATGAAGACGTTCAGGATAATTGGTTATAATTCCATCAACTTCGAGCTGTTTCATTCGCGCAATATCTTCAGGTTCGTTAACCGTCCATGTATAGATTTTAAAGCCTGCGTCTTGAATGGCTTCATTATTAGCCTCATTCAACATTTCGAAATTCGGATTTATTGCTTCCGCATTTAATTCTTTCGCAATCTCAATAGCGTCTGCAGGGTCATCTTCAGTAAGTATCGCTATAGGAATTTCTGGGTTTAGTTTGCGCATAGCCCGTAACTCATCCCATTTGAAACTTGAAATTAAAAAGTCATCTAGTTTCCACCCCCGCTTTTCGACATAGTAATTGGTTATAAAATTTACACGATCAGTAGTTCCAGCACCCTTCAATTCTATATTTAAACGAACTTTATGATCAATTAGCTTAAGAACATCTTGAAGCATAGGTATTTTATGACCCCCATCTAATTTCACTTGAGTAAGATCAAAATATGTCCAATCTTCAATCTTGCCTCCCGCGTTAGTCAATCGTTCTAAAGTTTCGTCATGAAAAACAACTGTTTCACCACTTTTTACATTAAAGATGTCAATTTCAATCATATCAACCCCAATATCCAAAGCCTTTTGAACAGAGGCCAAGGTATTCTCAGTTTCATGGCCCATTGCTCCTCTGTGCCCAATAATCAATGGTTTTTTTTCTTCCATACAACTAGTAAGAATAAGTAATGCTATTAATATTCCGAAAAATCTCATGAATGCTATTTGATTTATTGTAAGGCTAAAGATACAATTGACTTTGACAAAATAAAAAGATACTTCTCCATTTAATTCTATAAGAATAGGCTTGTAATTATCGTAAAACACATACAATCAAATAGATAGAAATACTAAAAGTGTTTAACTTTATATGTTTTTAAGTACATTTATAATATTATCAACCAATAAAATCAAGATTATGTTTACCAAAACAAATTTAATTTCAACGATTGTTGCAGCCGTATGGTCCTTTATGGGAGGGTTTTTCTTGTGGGGTATTTTGGCTGAAAATTTTATGGCTGGCCACATGGGTACGGCTACTGGAGTCATGAAAGATCCGCCTGATTTCGCCATTTTAGCAATAGGATGTCTTATTCAAGGATTAGCATTTTCAACTATTTTTCGAAATTGGGGGGCAGATAAATATACCACTAGTGACGGACTGAAATACGGTTTTTGGGTCGGTATTTTAGCTGGATTAGGAAACAATATTATTGACTATGCTACTAGCAATATGCTTGATATGACGGGGGCTTTGGTTAATGGTTTAATCTATATTGTGTTCTTTTGTATTATGGGTTTCTTGGTAGGGCTAGTGTACAACAAAGTGAAATAAAATTCTTTTAAGGCTTACAAAGGCTTCCTATAAATTAGGAGGCCTTTTTACTTAAGTTTGAATACGAACGATTGTAAAGGAGTTAATGAAACCTTTATTTTACCGATTCCGTTTTCGATTATTAATTCATTCTTACTTCCATAAAGGGCATCTTGAAGGGTGTGATTTCCATCATTTAAATTCCATTTACGAATAATTTCTTCGGGTACTTTAAGTTCAAAAAATCTGGAATCCGAGACTTCAAAATTTGCAACAATTATTAGTTTTTCAGAGGCAGTCCACCGAACATAAGAAAGTATGCGATGGTCATAGCCCTCTGAATGTTCTTTATTGAAAAAATGAATGTCTTGATAATTACCCATTAATGCTTGACTCGAAATTGTAAAATTTAAAAGTCTTTTGTAGAAGTCACGAAGATCACTCTCATTATCAGACAACTGCCCCCCATCAAATTTTTTATTATTCAGCCAACGTTGGTGGGCAGGCACACCAATATAATCGAAAATCGAAGTTCTTGTGGGTTTTCCATAGCCAGCATTTTCGGCCGCCTGTTCTCCTACTTCTTGACCAAAATAAATAAGCGTGGGCGAACTGCTTATTGTAGCAGAAACTACCATGGCTGGTTTTCCGATTAAAGCATTTCCGGCAAAATCGGGACTCGCAATGCGCTGCTCGTCATGATTTTCAAGAAAATGTAGCATATGATGTTCGATATCTTGAAGCCCAGCCTGAACCTTTGGAATATGATCCGTCCAACCATGACCTTGCATAATATGTTTTAAACTGTCATACAATTCAACTTTATCATAGAGATAGTCCATTTTTCCTAATCTTATAAAATCTCTATATAAATGAGGTTGATATACTTCAGCTAGAAGGAAGGCTTCTGGATTTTTCATTTTTATATGCGAATTCATATAACTCCAAAATTCAACAGGTACCATTTCTGCCATATCATATCGAAATCCATCAACACCCATTTCCAACCAATACAGTGCAATGTCCTTGAATTTTATCCATGAACTCGGCACATTCTTGTTATTCCAAAACTGAAAATGTTCTTCGAAATTTTTAAAGTCATAGCCCTCTGGAAGTAGATCAAAATCATAAGAACCATCAGGCTTAACGCCATAATTGATTTTTACAGTTTCATACCAATCTTTCATACCAGGCTGCGCCGATCGAGAACCATTACCAGTCCATTTCGCAGGAATCTCTTTAAACTTGCCATCGGCTAAGGCATTATCTTCTCCTCCCAAAGGTGCGTAGTTGTTTTCCCAATGGGGCACTTTAAACGCTTCATCTACGATATAATAAAAATTGTTTTCTCTTGCATAAGTAGCCGAGGAGTCATCATTCGCGCCAAGGGGTTCCAAATCTTTTGGAGTGGTTTTACCTTCATAATTTCGGGCAACATGATTTGGTACGATATCTATCAATAATTTTAACCCCACATCGTGTGTACGCCTTATTAATTGCCGAAATTCTTCTAATCTTTTTTCAGGATTCTCAGCTAGATCAGGGTTTACGTTATAATAGTCTTTTACTGCGTAAGGCGAACCAGCCCGGCCTTTAAAAATATCAGGATCATCATTTGAAATTCCGTAATCTGAATAATCAGTAATAACGCCATGATGTGGCACCCCGGTATACCATATGTGGGTAATCCCTAAATCTTTAATTTCTTGAAGCGCTTTTGGTGTAAAATCTGCAAATTTTCCAACTCCATTTTCCGCAATAGTGCCCCAAGGCTTGTTCGTGGTATTTGTGTTTCCGAATAAGCGCGGAAATACTTGATAAATAACTTTCTTATTCGAATGTTCACTATTCGTCATGTTCTCCAATGGATTTTTATCCGTTTTACAGTTCAAAAATACGATTGAAAAACATACTAAAGCTATTCTCAAAAGTGCTTTCATAACTGTAAGTCGCTTTAAACCGAAACTATTTTGTTAGGCTTCAGAACTACACGATTTCCTTTCACACGAATCGACATGTCTTCTTTACCTCCTTCTAATTCAAATTTTGAACTTTCATTCGTCACCGTCACTTTCAAAATGCGTTTTCTAAAATTTATTTTGAAAGAATAGGATTGCCATTGCTTTGGAATTCTAGGCACGAAAGACAATTTGTCTTCGATCACGCGCATACCTCCAAAACCTTCAACAATACTCATCCATGTACCTGCCATTGAAGTTATATGCAGGCCTTCTTCAACCTCTTTATTATAGTCGTCTAGGTCTAAGCGAGAGGTTCGAAGATAGAATGTATAAGCCTGCTGCATACGATCTAACTTGGCCGCCTGAATGCTGTGCACACAAGGGGAAAGTGACGATTCATGAACAGTAAAAGGTTCGTAGAAATCAAAATGTCTTTCTAATTCTTTGGTTGAAAAATGGTCTTCAAAAAGATAAAATCCTTGTAAAACATCTGCTTGTTTTATGTAAGGAGAGCGCAAGATTCTATCCCAGCTCCATTTTTGATTTATAGGACGTTGCGATTTTGGTAAATCATCTACAGTTATCAATTCTTTATCTAAAAAGCCGTCTTGTTGTAAAAACACATGCTCTTCTTCAGAAAAAGGAAAGTACATATTTGAAGCAACTTTTTTCCATTTCGATGTTTCGGCATCAGTAAGCTTTGTCACACCTACAATTCTACTGTAGTCTTCAGGATAACCATCTTTTACTTTCTGCAACTGTTCCATGGCATATTCAATGCACCATTTTGCTAAATAGTTGGTGTACCAATTATTATTTACGTTGTTCTCATATTCGTTGGGGCCCGTGACTCCTAGAATGACATACCTATTCTTTTGTTTTGAGAAGGTGGCTCTTTGCTGCCAAAAACGTGCAATGCCGATCAGTACCTCTAACCCCATTTCTGGGATATACGAATAATCTCCAGTAAAACGATAGTAATTGTATATGGCAAATGCGATAGCTCCGTTTCTATGGATTTCCTCAAAAGTAATCTCCCATTCATTATGACATTCTTCACCATTCATAGTTACCATAGGATACAAAGCGGCTCCGTGTGAAAAGCCCAATTTCTCTGCATTTTCAATAGCTTTCTCTAAATGATTATAACGGTACTCTAATAAGTTTCGAGCAACCATCTGATCTTTTGTTGCCATGTAAAATGGAATGCAATAAGCTTCGGTATCCCAATAAGTACTCCCTCCATATTTTTCGCCAGTAAAGCCTTTCGGTCCAATATTCAATCTAGAATCTTTACCAGAATAAGTTTGGTTCAGTTGAAATATATTATACCGAATGGCTTGTTGCGCTTTGACATCACCTTCAATAGAAATGTCGCTCATTTTCCATATACGACTCCAAGCCTCTTTTTGTTTGTCTAACAAAAGGTTAAAACCTAAGTCGGTTGCTTTTTTCAAAGCTCTTTTTGCAGCAGCAACTAACTCTTCTTTTTTGTGGTTGGTATCAACCACATAGCCGCCAAACTTATGAAGTTCAAAGGTTTCTCCTTTTTTGACCTTTTGACTATAATTATGGCTGATGAAAAGGTCTTTTTTTGTTTCCGTTAGTTTTTCGTCAATTAGTTTCCCTTTGAGATATAATTGCGATTGCATAAAAGTACAGGTGGCGAAATTGGTTTTTAAGGTATGGGCCTTTATAAATGCTTGATGGCCTTCAGATAATATTTCTGTGGTATTCCAGAATTTATCATCCCAATTACTATCTTCATTTGAAATTTCAGAATCTAAATAAGGTTCGAATGTAATTTGAGCGTCTGAGTCAACCAAGGTTACTTGATATTTTATTGCTCCGACTTCGTCAACATCTAAACTCAAGAAGCGCGTCACTATAATAGCTATGCGTATTTTATTCGCTGTGATTGCCTCAAACGATCTTTGATACCAGCCTTCTTTCATATTCAATTCGCGCCTGAAATTTGAAACAGATGTACAGGTATTTAAATCAAAGGGTTCTGCATTAATTTTGAGATGTATTCCAATCCAATTCGGAGCGTTCAATACCTTGGCAAAATAGTCTGGATATCCATTTTTCCACCAACCTACTCTTGTCTTATCTGGGTAATAAACGCCTCCTATATAACTGCCTTGAAAAGTATCACCAGAATAATGCTCCTCAAAATTAGCTCTTTGGCCCATCGCTCCGTTACCGAGACTAAATAAACTCTCAGAAATTTTAATGCGGTTCTTGTCAAAACCTTCCTCTATAATCGACCAACTATCTGCTTTAATATAATCTTGATTCATTCTAATAACTCGTTTATTTCCATTCTCCCGTCTTTACTAATTTCATTAAAGAGAGAAATGCTATCTATACTTTTACTACTTTAATAATGTCTTCAGAAACGCCTCGTTCATCTCTGTAAAACCTTTAAAATTGTAGTTAGCTTCATTTAGAATATTCTTATCACCAATTCCAATACTAATCATTCTGGCAGCATTTGCAGCTTGAATTCCGGCTACTGCATCTTCAAAAACGACACAATTTTCTGGTAGAACACCCAATTTATCGGCTGCAATTAAAAATACTTCCGGATCTGGTTTTGCCTTAGTTACATTGTTTCCGTCGACGATATCATCGAAATAACGTAGCAATTCTACCTTCTCTAAGATGGGTCTGGCGTTTTTGCTTGCTGAACCCAAAGCGACAGGAATATTTCTTTCCTTGAGAAATTCCAAAACTCTAATGACATCGGGGAGAATTTCAGAAGCGTTCATCTTTTCGATGTATTTCAGGTAATCTTCATTTTTTTCGACCATCCATCGATCAAATTGAGCTTGACTAGCATCAATTTTTCCAATATCCAGTAAAATCTCTAAACAACGTTTTCGACTAACTCCCTTAAAAAGTTCATTTTGAGTTTCGGTGAATTCAAAACCTAAATCATTAGCCAAATTTCGCCAGGCTAAGTAGTGGTATTTGGCAGTGTCAACAATAACGCCATCCAAATCGAATATAAATCCGGTTATTTTCATTTTAAGTAAAATCTGCTGAATTAATTTTTGGTAGACTCCCTTTCAACTATAGTGGCTTCAATAATTTCAGTTTGAAATATTTCTTCTTGATCTCCTTCATTTTCCATTTCAATCTTTTCGATTAACATTCTGGCAGCAATCTCACCCATTTGATCCCCGTGCTGAGCAATGGATGTCAAACTTGGTTCGGCATATCTTGATAATAAACCATCAGTAAAACCAATAAAAGAAATATCTTCTGGAATTTTCATCCCTTTTTCACGAACCACACTCATCGCATGAATTGCCGCAACTTCATTCACCGTTAAAACAGCGTCAATTTGGCTATTCTTAGTTAAGAATGTATTTATCTTTTCATTGTTATCTTCAGGTAGCAATCTCAAAATAAAGTTCTCATTGACAGAAATACTATTATCAGTCAACGCCCTACGATAGCCATTTTCTCTATTTTTATTTACGGTATAAAAGTAGCCAGTTGAAACAAGGGCAATATTTTTTTTGCCAGAGTTTATCATTTTTGTCACGGCTTTATAAGCAATTTCTTCATCATTAATAACCACCTTATCACATTGAATTTCATCCGTAATACTGTCGAAAAGTACCAAAGGAATACCTTGTTCTGTCACTTCTCTTAAATGATTGTAATCTCTTTTTAATAGTGTTTCGCTTGAAAGCCCGACAACAAATCCATCAATACTACCATTAGCTAACATTTCCATATTAATTACTTCTTTGTCAAAAGAGCCATCAGAAACGCAAACGATCGTATTATAACCTTTACTATTGGCATATTTTTCAATACCCCTAAATACAGTCGTGAAAAAATGATGTACTATATCTGGAATAATTACGCCTATATTTCGCGTATACTTATTTTTTAAGCTAATTGCTATATTATTCGGTTTGTAGTTATACAACTTCGCAAATGCCTGTACTTTTTCCTTAGTATCTCTTCCTATTTCTTCACTGTTCTTAAGAGCCTTAGAAACAGTAGAAATCGACACCTCTAGTTCTCTAGCAATATCCTTAAGTGTTATTTTACGTCTCACAAAATCATTGAATTTAATAGGTATAAGAGCCAATTTAGCAATTTAATACACCATGGTTAACTCAAACATTAATTTTAGTAGTTTTCTAATTTGAAAATAAAAAGAAGTACAACATATACCCAAAAATAAAATGCCTTATATTTGGTAAATTTTAAATAATTCTCTTTTTTGCAACTCTTTATTTTCGAATTGTGTAAGAAATATTAGGCTGCAGTGGGAATTTGATGATTGTAAAAAGTTATTAACACGAAACCGTTTTCGTAGTTTTTCAACGGCCCGCTAATGTTTAATTAACGCTTTTTTTACATATTTTTAACGCTTGTATTTAACTTAAAAAATTAATTAACTCAACTTAAATTAACTCTTTATGAAGATTACGCTACTTAAAAGCTTGTTGATAGTCGGAACATTTTTATGTTTTGGGCTTACGCAGGCACAGGAAGTAACAGGAACTGTTTCTGATGCCAATGGCCCCCTACCAGGTGCGAGTGTCGTTGTTAAAGGAACAACTACTGGTACACAAACTGATTTTGATGGAAACTATTCCATTGAGGCAGGAAGTGACGCCACATTGGTGTTTAGCTATGTCGGGTTTAAAACCCAAGAGATTGCTGTCAACGGTCAATCAAGTATCAATGTTACTATGTTAGAAGATGCTGAAGCATTGGAAGAGGTGGTGGTAATTGGGTACGGTACTACTACAGTAAAAGACGCTACAGGTTCTGTTACCGCAGTAACCGCTAAAGATTTTAATGGAGGTGTTATCGCTTCTCCTGAACAATTAATTCAGGGTAAAACTGCTGGTGTGAATATTCAACAATCGAGTGGTGAACCAGGGGCAGGTATATCAATTAACATTAGAGGATCAAACTCAGTAAGAGCTAATAATAATCCTTTATTTGTAGTTGATGGTGTTCCTCTTTCCGGGGAAAGCACTTCTCCTCAAGGAAATGCAGGTAATGGTGGTGGAACTGCGGTTCGAAACCCTCTAAATTTTCTAAACCCAGCCGATATAGAAAGTATGAGTGTATTGAAAGATGCATCTGCAACTGCAATATATGGGTCAAGAGGCGCCAATGGTGTTGTTATAATTACCACTAAAAGTGGTAAAGGTGCTCAAGGAGGAGTTATCGAATGGTCTTCTAGCTTGAGTGTTGCCAAGCCCGCTAACGAATATGACCTATTGAATAGAGACGAATTTGTTGATGCCGTATTTCGATTCAATCCGAATGCTGATTTAGCAACTACTGATTTTGGCAATGATACAGATTGGCAAGATTTTATTACCAGAACTACCGCGTCAACCAATAACAATATTTCATACGCCAACAATTATGGCAAAGGCAACGTTCGTGCAACGTTTGGGTATAGCAAACAATTTGGTGTTATTGAAAAAACCGATTTAGAAAGAATTACAGGTCGTATTAACGCACGTCATCGTTTTCTTGATGATAAATTAATAGTAGGTGTATCAGCAACCATTTCTCGTGTCAATGATGAAACTGCTCCTTTAGCAGGTGGCGCTGGTTTTAGAGGTGATATTTTAGGTGCTGCCTATTCCGCGAATCCAACCTGGCCTACAAGTGCTAATTTTGGCGCACAAGGGGGTCTTGTTTCTCCGGCTAATTACTTAGCAAATAGTCAAATTAGAACCAACACGAATAGAGTTTTACTTAATGGTTCAGCAGAATATAAAATAACCTCTGAACTTACTGCTAAAGCTAATGTAGGATATGACAAGTCTGAAGGCGAAAATAATTCAGTGCTTTCATCGAACATTAGAAATATTAATGGAATTCAAGATATTGGCTTAGGCTTTTATAATACCCTAGAGAGAGAGAGTAAACTTTTAGAAGCTACATTGAATTTCAAAAAGGATTTCGGAAGTTCTAATATAGATGTCTTAGTGGGTTATTCATTTCAAGATTTTCAAACATCTGGAAGAAATGCAACTGGTCGTGGTTTCGGAACTGCTGATTTAAACGGAATGGTTAGTGATTTGCAACGAAGTGTTACTGACGCTCAAGCATCAATTACGGGTCCATTTCAGCAATTTTATTATGCGCCTAATACTTCAAGTTTGATAATTAATCGATTATTACCTACAGTAGTTGCAGGTGATACGTCGCCTTTTAATTTCAATAGAAGAGTTCGTTCTGTAACTGCTGATATTTTTGATAATTTAGATGAATTACAATCTTTCTTTGGAAGAATTAATTATTCTATAAATAGTAAATATTTATTTACTGCCACTGTTAGAGCTGATGGTTCTTCACGTTTTGGTCCTGAGAACCAATATGGTATATTCCCTTCTGGGGCATTTGCATGGCAATTGGGTGAAGAAGATTTTGTAGGTGATAATGTTTCCACTTTAAAATTGCGATTGAGTGCTGGGGTTACTGGTAACCAAGATGGTTTAGGTTTCGGAAACTTCGTTTCAAGACAACGTTTTGGTGGATTAGGAATTAATGACAATGGTGATATTAATCAAAATGGATTGGCTATAGTTGCCACAGATGTGCCAGATTTGAAATGGGAACCCACACTAAACTTAAATGCTGGTCTTGATTTTGGTTTTAATAATGACCGTTTTAGTGGTAGTATTGATGTTTATAGAAACACTACCACGGATGTTCTTTTAAGAACACCACCTGCAGCTCCGGCAGTAGATCCATTCCAATTTGGAAATGTTGATGCTACTATCTTAAACCAAGGTATAGAATTTGCCCTGGGTTATGACTGGATTCAACAAGAAGACGTTAACTTTTCTACTTCATTTAACATCGCATACAATCAAAATGAAGTTCAAGATTTTGGGGGTCTGATTGATACTGGTGCTGTTAACGGTCAAGGATTATCTGGTGCTTTCGCTCAGCGTTTTGCAGCGGGACAATCATTATTCTCTTACTATATGGCAGAATTCACTGGTTTAGATGCGGCAGGGCAACCAACCTTTGCTGATCAAAATGGTGATGGTGTTGGTGATGTTTTTCAAGATAAAGTATTTGTTGGTGAAGACGCACTACCAGATGTCACTGCTGGTTTGTCATTAAACTTAAACGTTAAAAATTGGGATTTCGCTGCTTATTTTACAGGGCAATTTGGTTTCTCTGTATATAACAATACCGCCAATGGGCTCTTTACTTCTGGCTCTATTACCAATGCTAGAAATGTTACGCAAGACTTAGCAAATGGTAATGACGCACCTGGTGCTTCAGCAGACGTATCAACTAGGTATTTAGAAAAAGGTGATTTTGTTCGTTTTCAAAACGCAACCTTAGGCTATAATGTGCCTCTTAGTGGTGATGGGGCGTTTAAAACCCTACGATTATCTCTGACAGGACAGAATTTATTTCTAATTACCGATTATTCTGGCCTTGATCCTGAAATTTCAGTTAATACTGGAGATTTAGGCTCAGGAGTACCTACAAGAGGTATCGATTGGTCGGCATTCCCAAATCCAAGAACAATTACTTTTGGATTAAACGCATCATTTTAATAAAAAAAATTGAAAATCATGAAAAGAATTAATTTCAAACTTTATTTTACCAGCCTTCTTTTGGTTGTAGGATTTGTTTCTTGTACCGATTTAGAAATCGAAGAAACAGACTCAATTATTAGCACAGGCTTTCAAGGCTTGGCAGATCCTTCATCTACTGTTGATGAATTATACAATCGCGTAAGAGGTCAATTTGAAAATCAAGGAAATAGACATTCCTTTATGGAAGTAACTGCAGATGCTGCTATCGTACCTACAAGAGGAACGGATTGGGGTGATAACGGGTTATGGTCTAGTTTACATCAACATTTATGGCAACCTGATCACGCTTTTGTTATTGGAGTTTTCGATGAATGGAACGCCAATCAATTATTAGCGTCTCAAGTAATGGATTCAAGAAGTAGCCCATCTTCAAGTAATATTGGCGATGCTAGTTTCATTCGTGCATTAAGCATGTGGACCATCTTAGATTTTTATGGGCAAGTACCATTTAGAGATGTGACGTTACCTTCTTCATCAATTCCAGAAGTCTTGTCTGGTCAAGCAGCTCTTGATTTCATCATGAATGATGTAGATACTGCCATTTCTAATCTACCAAATGCTGGTGCTCAAGCAGGAGATGCCAATAGCCGAGGTAGTGTAGCTGCAGCTAAATTCCTAAAGGCAAAAATATTATTAAATAAACATGTAACCTTAGGTGGAAGTCCTGACAGTGGTGATATGGCTCAGGTTATAGCTTTAGTTGATGATATTGCTTCTGAAGGTTATGCGCTACAAGCTGGTTACTTTGATCTTTTCAGAGACACGCCAGATAATGAAACTATCTGGTCATTGCCTTCTGGCGTTGGTAATGTGATTTTTAATGGATTACACTATAATTCGCTTTCACAAGGTGGTGGTGGATGGAATGGGTTCGCAACACTAGCAGAATATTATGATATGTTTGAAGGAGATCCTAATTCTAATAGAATGGAAGTAGATTTCACGCCACTTGATGGTCAAGAAGAAAGACGTGGTGGTGTACCACCAATGGGTGATGGAGTCTTAGAAGATTCACAGGTTGGTAACGGCTTCTTGGTGGGGCAGCAATTTGCGGCTGATGGAACTCCTTTAACCGATAGAGCTGGTGCTCCGTTGACTTTCAAAAGAGATTTCCTTGATGGTGATGGTAATCCAAACATTATTAATAATGATGAAACTACAGGAATTCGTGTGATTAAGTATAATCCGAGATATGGTGCTTTTAATGGGCATAAAATTATATTCAGATATGCTGACGCACATTTGATGAAAGCAGAGGCAATGATGCGTAGTGGAGGAGATCCAACGGCTATGGTAAATGAATTACGCGTCCTAAGAAATGCTACACCTCTAGGTACTGTAAGTGAGCAAGATTTATTAGACGAAAGAGGTCGTGAACTTTTTGCTGAAGCATGGAGAAGACAAGATTTACTTCGCTTTGGTCAATATACAAGAGATTGGTTATTTAAGGCGTCAGGTTCAGTAAATAATGACACCTACAAATTATTCCCAATTCCTGCGGCTCAATTGCTAGCAAATCCAAATTTAGTTCAGAACCCAGGTTACTAGAACGAATTATGTCATTTAATGAAAGCCCTGACGACTTATCGTCAGGGCTTTTTCATAAGTATCATTAAATCGACGTATTTCATAAATCGGTATCCCCTATACTCATTTAAGAATTATTAACACTAACTTAATTTCGTATTTCTAGAGATTATATATCTTGTCATTTTTAATTCTACATCCGTTAATGACCACTAAAAAGTCTTGAAAAGGTACAATAACGAATTTTTTCACCCCTCTATAATACCAAAAAATACCTATGTTAAGAGTTTCTACTTATATTAAAACGTCCAGAATTTGTAGTTTCATTTATGCGATTTTAATACTGGCATCTTGCACACAAAAAGATCAAAAAACGATAACTTCTGAGGCAAGTACCCCTACCCTTTTTTCTTTACTCAATTCGGAAAGTACAGGTATTGATTTTATCAATAAAGTAGAAAATCAAAAAGAGTTCAACATATTTAAATATCGCAATTTTTATAATGGCGGTGGCGTAGCTATTGGCGATATTAATAATGATGGTCTTCCTGACATATACTTAACGGGTAACATGGTACCTAATAAACTATACCTGAATAAAGGCAATCTCAAATTTGAAGATATATCAGAAAAAGCTGGAGTTCAAGGAAATAAACCATGGTCTACCGGTGTAAACATGGTTGATATCAATGCTGACGGCCTGCTTGATATTTATGTAAGTAATGCAGGGAATATGGAAGGCAACAACCATGATAATGATCTATATATAAATAATGGTGATTTAACATTTACAGAAAAAGCCTTGGAATATAATTTGGCTAAAACAGGTTTTTCAACACACGCCACATTCTTCGATTACGATAAAGACGGAGATTTAGATGCTTATATATTAAACAACAGTAATATTCCCGTAAGTAGTTTGGGCTATGCCGAACAAAGACATGTACGCGCTCAAGACTGGGAAGGGGTACCAGATATTTTTAGAGGCGTTGGCGATATGCTTTTAAGAAATGATAATGGCACTTTCACTGATGTCAGTGTAGACGCTGGAATTTATGGTAGTCTAATAGGTTTTGGACTAGGTGTAATGGTAACTGACATTAATAAAGATCAATACCCCGACTTATATGTCTCTAATGACTTTTATGAAAGAGACTATCTCTATATCAATAATCAAGATGGCACTTTTACCGAAGAAATTACAAAATGGACGCAACATCTATCCCTTTCCGCAATGGGTATTGATATTGCTGACATCAATAACGATGGTAATTCTGATATTTTCATAACCGATATGCTTCCAGAAGCCGATAAACGTGTAAAAGCGGTCATGGAATTCGAAAGCTATAATGTTTTTAAACTCAAACAAAGCAAAGATTTTTCTCAACAGTATATTCAAAATACCTTACAACTTAATAATGGTAATGGCACTTTCTCAGAAATTGCATATCACAGTGGTGTAGATGCAACGGATTGGAGTTGGGCAGGACTACTAGTAGATTTAGATAATGACGGATTACGCGATATTTTTGTTACTAATGGCATTAATCATGATCTTACCGATTTAGATTTTGTAGACTTTTTCGCCAATGAAATAATTCAGAAGATGGCACTTACGGGTCGAAAAGAATCAATAGATTCTATTATTAATAAAATGCCTATTCGACCGCAACCTAATTTTGCCTTTAAGAATAAAGGAGATTTAACTTTTTCAAATGCAAATAAGCATTGGGGTTTTGAACTCCCTACTATGTCTAACGGGTCGGCTTATGGTGACCTTGATAATGACGGAGATCTTGAACTTGTTGTCAATAATGTGAATATGCAGGCATTCGTTTACGAAAATCGAAGCAATGAACTTACAGATAATAACTACATAAAAGTTAAACTTAATGGTGATAGCATGAACAAATTTGCTGTTGGTGCCTCGGTAATACTCTATTACGATAATAAGACCATCCTACACGAACTCATTCCGTCACGTGGTTTTCAATCTTCGATGGACTATGCCATTACTATTGGTCTTGGCGAGCAAAAAATTATCGATTCGCTAAGAGTAATTTGGCCGGATAACCGCTCGCAAAAATTAGAAAATGTTTCAGCGAATCAAAATTTGAGTTTTACATATTCTCTTACCGATAAAAAACATAATCCATGGAAACAAGACGCTAAAAAAACCTTGCTTCGTGAAGTTCAAAATAATAAAGTAGTTACGCACAAAGAAAATAATTATAATGATTTTGACTATGAAGGCCTTATTTATAAATCGCTCTCGCAAGAAGGGCCAGCCCTTGCAGTAGGTGATTTTGATGCCGATGGTAATGAAGATATTTTTATAGGTGGATCCAAGGATCAATCTGGTACATTATATCGTCATATGGGTAAGGGCAACTTAGTACCAGTATCGCTAATTGCTTTTGCCGAAGACGCAAATTTCGAGGATACGGCGGCTACTTTTTTAGATGCTGACGGAGATTCGGATTTAGATTTACTCGTAGGTTCGGGTGGGAATCAAGTAGGTGAAGAACAAAGCTATCACGTGCGATTATATTTAAACAACGGTCGCGGTTTATTTAGTAAGTCTGAAAACCAGATACCCGCTACGTTCAAAAACATTGCTACAATGACTCCTCATGATTTTGATAACGATGGTGATGTGGATGTCTTTGTAGGGTCTAGAAGCGTTGTGGGAAGCTATGGAGTAGATCCTAATCATCTATTTTTAACAAATAATGGCGATGGTACTTTTGAAGATGCTACCGAACGTTACGCTTATGATTTGAAAGATGCGGGAATGATTACGCATGCGATATGGTCTGACATGAACGGTGATTCAAAAAAAGATTTAGTTACCACCTCAGAATGGGGCACTACAAATGTCTATAAAAACACGGGGCGAAGGCTTTCTAAAATGAAAACATCTCTTGACAGCCTTTCTGGATGGTGGAATGTCGTTACTTCTGCGGATTTAGATAATGACGGTGATAACGATCTTGTTATTGGCAATCAAGGAACCAATTTACATTATAAACCTACCGCTAACAACCCAATGAGAATGTGGATAAATGATTATGATAATAATGGTACCCTTGAACAAATTGTGACTTTAAGCCAAAATGGAAAAGACTACCCTTTACATCAAAAACAAGAAATGACAGAGCAAATTACGGCCTTAAAAAAGCAAAACATTAAAGCTTCTGTATACGCTACCAAAACTGTTGATGAGTTGTTTCCCAAAAAAATATTCGAAAAATCAATAATGAAAGAGGCTCGTACTTCTGAATCAATAGTCGCTATAAATGAGGGTGGTGGAAAATACAGTATAAAAAAGTTGCCAAGTAGGGTTCAACTTTCTTGCGTATGTGGAATTACCTGTGCTGACGTTAACGAAGACGGTCATTTAGATATAATAATGGCGGGCAATAATTTTGAATTTAAACCGCAATATTCTCGCTTAGATGCCAACTATGGTAGTGTTCTTCTTGGCGACGGTGCTATGAACTTTGAATGGCAAGATTACAATACTAGTGGTTTCTTTGTTCGTGATGAGGTCAAACACTTGCGCAAATTTAAAGATGCTGGAGGGAAAACATTTGTCGTAACAGCTATAAATAATAGTAAACCAAAGATATTTGCGATTAATGAATAAGCCTTCCTTTTTTCTTTTGCTTCTGGCAACCCTTATAGGTTGCAAAAATTCTGAAGGAGAATTATTTACCGATCTTTCTTCTGAAAAATCAGCAGTACACTTTTCGAATACGCTCACAGCTAACGAAGATGCAAATATTCTTGACTATTTATATTATTATAATGGAGGCGGAGTTGCTGTTGGCGATATTAACGGAGATGAATTACCTGATATTTTCTTCTCAGGAAATCAAGTGGAAAATAAACTGTATCTAAATAAAGGAAACCTAACTTTTGAAGATATTACAAAAGAAGCTGCTGTAAAGGGCAATAGCACTTGGAATACGGGTGCTATTATGGGAGATGTAAATGGTGATGGATTACTAGATATTTATGTTTGTGCAGTAGTAGGTATTAATGGGTTCAATGGGTTCAATGAGCTATATATCAATAATGGTCATTCTAAAGGCACAGGAGAAATTACTTTTACCGAGGAGGCCGCTGCCTATGGCTTAGATTTTGATTCATTTAGTTCTTCTGCCGCGTTTTTAGATTATGACTTAGACGGTGACCTAGATATCTATCTTTTAAATCATGCTATTCATACACAAGAATCTTACGGTAAGGCCGATACTCGGAAAAAAAGAAACTACCAAACCGGTGATAAATTACTTCGAAACGACGGTAGCAAATTTGTTGATGTTAGTGAAGTAGCCGGAATTTATGGGGGTGTTAATGGCTATGGACTGGGTATTGCAATTTCTGACTTCAATCAAGACGGTTATCCTGATATTTATGTTGGAAACGATTTTCATGAAGATGACTATTACTACCTAAACAATGGCGACGGTACTTTTTCGGAAAGTTTGAGACAGTATTTTGGTCATACTTCTAAATTTTCGATGGGCAGTGATGTTGCAGATATCAATCATGATGGTTGGCCCGATCTATTGTCTCTAGATATGCTTCCTGAAGATGAAAAAATACTTAAATCTTCAGAAGGTGCTGATAATGTGCAAACTCAAAAACTTAGAATTGAAAATTTTGGGTATCACTATCAATTTTCTAGAAATATGCTCTTTGTAAACCGACCAAATGCCAGTTATACAGAGACGGCTTTACTTAGTGGTATAGCTGCAACAGATTGGAGCTGGAGTGCTTTATTTGCGGATTACGATCAAGATGGGGAGCAAGATATTTTCATTTCCAATGGCATACCAAAACGACCTAATAATTTAGATTATATAAACTTTGTTTCTAGTGATCAAATCAAAAACAAAATAAACAATACGAAATTGATGGATCAAGAAGCTCTAGCTTTGATGCCATCAGGGGCTGTTCAAAATTATATTTTTAAGGGTAGTGGAAATCTCCTTTTTGAAGATAAATCTAAAGATTGGATTAGTAATGATACTCTCAAATCGGCAGCAACCGCAATTGCCGATCTTGATTTAGATGGTGACCTTGATATCGTTATTAATAATATTGGTGCCCCCGCGAGTATATTAATTAATAAAACCGATAAAAAAGCGAATTACCTTAAACTAAAATTCAATTATAAAGCCCCGAATAACTTCGGAATTGGAACAAAAGTTATTTCGTATTTAGATGGAACCCTTCAGTATAAAGAATTATATGCCGCTAGAGGTTTTCAAGCTTCATCAGAGCCTTTTGTCCATTTCGGTTATGCATTACATGATAAAGTAGATTCATTGCGCATTATTTGGCCCGATAATACTACACAAGTATTGAAAAATATTAAAACAAATCAAACCCTTACTGTTAGTCCAGATGAAACAACAGTATTTAATTATGAAAGCATTTTACCCAAAAAGCAAAGGTTGTTTGAGAAAGTAAACAATAATCTCGGTATTGATTTTACACACAGAGAAGATTCTTATATAGATTTTCATAGGCAAAAATTAATGCCCTATCAAATTGGGGATCGCGGGCCCGCTATAGCCCTTGGCGACTTAAACAATGATGGTACTACAGACATTTATTTTGGAGGATCTAAACATATAGCATCGAAAATTTATGTGCAAAATGACACTTCGTACACCTCATATCGTATGCCGAGCGTTACGAAAGATTCTATGAAAGAAAACGTAACAGCTCTTATTAGAGATTTTAATAATGATAATAAGAATGATATCCTCATTGGTTCTGGAGGCGCCGATTTTTATAATCAAATGAAACCTTTACTAAATAGCTATTATAGGCAGAATGATTCTGTTTTCATAGAAAGTGAATTGCCTAAAAGCTATGAAAACGCCTCAGTTATAAAGGCAAATGATTTTGATGAAGACGGTGATTTAGATGTATTTATAGGCAATCAGTCCGTTTCAAATGATTTCGGAAATTTACCCTCATCATATATTCTAGAAAATAGTCATGGTGATTTTTCTATTAGTCAAAATGTAGTATTTGAAAAACTAGGAATGGTTACTGATGCTATATGGCATGATTTTAATAGTGACGGAACCAAAGATCTCATTGTTGTGGGTGAATGGATGGCTCCGACTTTCTTTAAAAATATAAATGGTAAATTAGTAGATACCCCTATAAGCAATAAGCATTTAAGCGGATTATGGCAAAGCATTATTCCATTTGATATTGATGGTGATGGTGATGAAGACTATATTTTGGGTAATTGGGGTACGAACAGCAAGTTTACAGCTTCTAAGAAGTACCCTTTGAAAATGTACTATGGTGATTTAGATAATAACGAACAAACCGAAACGATAATCGCCATCGCCAAAAATGGAAATTATTATCCTATTGAAAGCCTCGATGAACTAACTGGACAATTAGTATCGCTAAAAAAGAAATTTACCACGTATGGTGAATTTGCCGGAAAAGACATGGATCAAATTTTTGAAAACAAAACGCTAAACAATGCTGAGCTTTTAGAAGTCTTTGAACTGCGATCTGGGTTTTTAAGAAACGAAAATGGCACTTTTACTTTTGTTCCGTTTCAGGCTGAATTACAAGTGTCTCCTATCATGGCCTTTGCAAAACATGATTTCGATAACGATGGTAAACAAGATGTTTTAGCGGCGGGTAATTATTTTGGTGTCAAACCTTTTCATGGCCGTTTTGATTCCTTTGCTGGTGCAATGATTAAATCTGAAAAAGAGATGCTATTTGGAGATGAAATAGGGTTAAATTTCACACAAAAGTCAGTCCGGCATTTGAACATAATTAACCTAAATAATAAATCGTACCTACTAGTTACTATTAATAATGATAAAGCTGAAGTGTATAAGCTTTTAAAAGAACATAGAGAATAATGAAAAAGATCATTTTTTTAGTTTCGTTTATTGTATTACTTAACTCCTGTAATACCAAAACGGAGTCCATTGTAATCACCCCTGAAGATTTGCATGCGTCTGTTGATCGGGTAACGGAAATTATGATTCATGATATTTTTTCGCCGCCAGTAGCAAGTCGAATTTTTGTATATCCGAATATAGCGGCTTATGAAATAATTGCGTTACGTAATCCAGAATATAATTCCTTGGCTAGTCAGGTAAGAAATCTTAGTCCTATTCCTAGTCCAGAAGCAACCACAACAATTAATCATGAGATAGCCGCCATGGTAGCTCACATGGAAGTTAGTAAAAAGCTTATTTTTTCAGAAGCAGCTATGGAGACCTTACAAGATAGTTTGTATCAATCTTGGAAATCAAAAAATGCGGTTGTCTTTGAGAATTCGAAAACATACGGCCTTCAAGTTTCAGATCATATTATAGATTGGATGAACAAAGACAATTATAATCAAACTCGAACAATGCCGAAATTCACGGTAAATCTTGATGACCCTTCAAGATGGCAACCTACCCCACCGGCATACATGAACGGTATAGAGCCACATTGGAACAAAATACGACCTTTTGTTATTGATTCTGCCGCCCAATTTAAACCAATTCCTCCTCCTCCCTTTTCATTAGAAAAAAATTCTGATTTTTATAAAGAACTCGTTGAGGTATATGAAATCAGCAATCAAATTACCAAAAAAGGAGACGACTCTGAAGAAATTAAAATTGCCCAATTTTGGGATTGCAACCCCTACGTATCAGTAACTAGAGGGCATTTGATGTTTGCTACAAAAAAAATAAGTCCTGGTGCGCATTGGATGGGCATTACAAAAATTGCCAGTAGAAAAATCAATAGTGATTTCGACCAAACTTTATACGCGTATACCAAAGCATCTATCGCTATGGCCGATGCGTTTATTAGCTGTTGGGATGAAAAATATAGAAGCAATTTAATCCGTCCTGAAACCTTAATTAACGATCATATTGATGAAAATTGGAAGCCCGTATTACAAACCCCTCCATTTCCAGAATATGTTAGCGGTCATAGTGTAGTTTCAGGAGCTGCCTCAGTGGTACTTACTGATATTTTTGGAGATAATTTCAATTTTGATGATGATACTGAAGTTGCCTACGGACTGCCTATTCGAAGTTTTACATCGTTTAGGCAAGCTGCAGATGAAGCTGCAATTAGCAGAATGTATGGTGGTATTCATTACCGTGCTGCCGTTGAAATCGGGGTTAAGCAAGGTCGTGATCTCGGTAAATTTGTAGCGGATAAATTACGTATGAAATCAAATCAATAACTAAACTAGTAGTTTCTCAATATATTATGAAATTAAAGTGGATCTGGAGATCAGCAATAGTCCTATCGATAATAATTTTAGGTTATCTATTCATTTGGCCGAGTGATTTACAAGTAACATTCAAAACTAAGGCTATACCTGGCACCATTAATCAAGCCATTAAATTATGGGCGAATAGTCTTGAAAAAGCAGAGTTTATTGCCCAAAAAGATCTAGAGCACTTTAGTCATAAAATATGGTTCAATGATTCTATTCATACCTATACCTGGAATATAAAAGCATTGAATGATTCTACGTCGCAGGTAAAAGTATATATTACAGATCAAAACAACAGTTTTTCGAACAGATTATCAGTGCTTTTTGCCGATACTGATTTTGAAAAAAGATCGAAAAAGGCACTAACCGAACTCGCTCAAGCTTTAAAAGAACACGTTGAAAATTTCAAGGTCGGTGTTATTGGTATAGATCAAATAACAGCTAAATATTGTGCCTATATTCCTTTAGAAAGTTCTCAAGTTAATAAGGCCCTAAAAATGATGGAAAACTATCCGATTTTAAATAATGTTCTTGCTAAGCATAAAATTGAATTGGATGGCGCTCCTTTTATTGAGGTTAATAATTGGGATATACAAAAGGACAGTATTTCATTTAATTTTTGCTATCCAATAATTAAATCAGATACCTTACCCCAAATTGATGGCATCCTTTATAAAGAAATCCCGAATAAACAGGCCATTAAAGCGATTTACAACGGCAATTACATCACTTCAGACAGAGCTTGGTATACTTTAATAGATTACGCCTCCAAAAATAGTATAGAAATTAAACAAGAGCCTTTAGAAATTTTTTATAGTAATCCGAATATGGGAGGCGATGAATTAACCTGGAAAGCTGAAATTTTCATGCCATTAAAAGAGTAAAATGAACATAATTCATCCCATTATAGTTCTCCTTTTCCTATTGCAAAGCTGTACGAATAATGGTCAACTTAATCACATCACTAAACTTCCTCAAAAATTAAAAGAAAACTCTGGTATTGTTACTTATTCAGATTCTACAGCTTGGTTCATTGAAGACAATGGAAATAGCGACAATATTTATAAAACCGATTTCAAAGGAAACATTATCCAGCAATTAGATATTAAAGGTGGAAAAAACGGCGACTGGGAAGATTTAACTAAAGACATTAATGGTAATCTATACATTGGCGATTTCGGCAATAATGCTAATGAGCGTAAAGATCTAGTCATCTACAAACTATCAAACCCTGAATTAGAAAAAGGGAATAAAATAAGAGTCAAAAAGATTGCTTTTAGTTACCCTGAACAGTCTGAATTCCCGCCTAGAAGAGGAGAACTAATCTTTGATGCTGAGGCCTTTTTTCATTACGATGAGCATCTCTACCTTTTTACGAAGAATCGCGCAAATCCTTTTACCGGAGAAACTTATATTTATAAAATACCCGATCAAAAAGGAATTTTTAAAGCTAAACTAATTGGTAAAATTAAACTGGGGACGGATTGGGATACTTCTCGCGTGACCTCGGCTGACATATCTCCTGACAGAAATACTATTGTACTTCTAAGCTATGGCAAATTATGGATCATTACCGATTTTTCTGGAGACAATTTTTCTGCAGGTACCCTCAAAAAAATCGATCTCGGAGTCCGAACTCAATTAGAATCTGTATGCTTTATGAATGAACATACCCTCTTACTTTCGGATGAATTAAGAGACCAAACCGGCGGTAATTTGTACTCTTATAGCCTAAACTAGAATCCAAAACCTAGTCCAAAACTTAAGCGGCCTCCATCAACACTGTTAAAAAATGCAGCTCGAAGGGACATAATATCTGCTGCGTTTATGAAAACCCCGCCGCCATAGGATGTATGCCATGTATTAGAATCTTCATTCGGCTGCCAAACTCTTCCGTAATCAAAGCCCCCGTAAATCCCTATGGTCGTTGGCAAAATACCTGTTCTTCTCTTTCCTAGACTTAGTCGCAAATCGGTATTTTGATAATAGGCTTTTTTACCCGTAAAGCGCTGGTTTCTGAAACCGCGTAATCCATCGACACCACCAATACTAGCAGCCTGATAAAATTCAAATTCATCTCCAATAGTAAAATGAGCTTTCCATTTTGTTGCTAAAACCAGATTTCCGCTAGGAACCAACTTATAATCTAATGAAAGGCTTGGAATAACATATCCGAAACGACCATTACCCTCTGATGTTTCAGTTTTATACCCTACATGCAAAGTCGTGCTCATTCCTAAAGTAGGAAAAGCTGGGTTGTCTGAATGTTGATACGTATAAATGCCATCGATACCCACAAAACTCTTGCTAGTATCTTCACCATTTTCTTGGAAAAAGTCGCTTATAAATCTGTTTTCAGTTTCATCAATAGTTATAGCCTCGTATGATAGTCCTGTTCTTATTTTGCTTCCCAATTGTCCACGCCAAACTAACGATGGAGCCAATCTTATTGTTTCATATCTAACTCTATTGAAATCTAACTCTAATTCATCATCAAAATTTTCAGTTTCATTTCCAAAACCAAAAAAGTTGATGGCAAAATTTGGACTTGTAAATTTGGTGTCAATTTCAAAATTAGCTTTCCCAAAGGCATTGGCAAATTCTCCTATATAACCTAATTCGAAACCACTAGTAGCAAAATAAAAAGAAGCATTCAATCGATGTTGTTGCGTAAACGGATTTTTGCGAAAGCCGTTGTGTGTATAGGTTTCCGAAAACCCTATTTTCAAACCGTCATCTGGATTGAAGCCTATTAAAGGCAATAACTGATTATGAGAAGCAGTAATCTCAAGGGGTTGATAGGTATTCACAGCGTAATTATCTGTCAATCTCAATTTTGCTTTTGTTAGGTTATCGAAACTGTTCTTTTTTGATTTATAATCATATACAATTGTATTAGCGCCTTCGCCAATATCGTAGGTGTCATTATTTTGGCCCCCTATTAGTCTAACTTTGATGTTACTTTTATGAGTCCCATTAACTTTAAAAAAATCTTCGTCATCTAAACCATATATCCAAATTTCTTTAGTATAATCTCTATCAAATGTTTTATTAAAAAAGCGTTTCTTTTTTTCGCCACCAATAATGCGATATGCGCTTACCTCAACTTGATTTTTATCTAAATAATTTACTTCAAACCAATCGTCTTTATCAGTGCCAGTGACAACAGCATATTTATTTAAAATACGATAATACTCCGTCGCAGTTGCTTCGATATCCGCAATCCTTTGCAATAATACCCGCTTTATTTCAGCAACGGTTTCATCACGAACTTCTTCTGGAAAGGCAAGAAAAGCATTATCTATAACCTCATCTGTTAAGTTCTCTCTAATATACTTTGCCTGTTTCACCCAAGTATCTCTTGCCGTTTCATTCAACAAAGCTAAATCAAGAACATGTGTTTTTGGTGACGAATTAAAACCTCTAACACTGCGTATCTCCTCTTTAAAACCTTCCATTAGCCGTAAGCCCGGTATGAGTCGTGTTGCTAAACTCATGAAAAGGCCATCTCCCATAATTGAAAATGCCTGATCTCTATCACGCGGCACAGGTCGGTATAATGTTTTCTTTGAACCTTTTGTTTTGAATTCAGCCCAACGCCATTGGTCTACATGGCGGTCCCAATCACCAAGAACCATATCAAACAATCGCGCTCTTACATACATTTCACCATCAACTTCATATTTTTCGTCTTCCCTTAAATGCTCTAGCAGTTCATCGGTACTAATTAAAGTGTCAGAGAAGCCATAACTTTCTAAATCACCATGACCATCGCCAGCATGCTCTTCTATCATATAAAGTTCGTCACCAAAATTCTCATTGAAATTTTCAAGAGCTGGCTGCTTAGGAATATAATAAAGTACAGGGTTAGTATGATAAATACCTACAGCATCTGACATTGTACCAATAGTAAAAGGTGCGTAAGGGTGCGAACCCGTATAGAAATCTTGGAGAAACTCTTGAAGAAAAGTATCTTGTAAATCATCCATCACATATTGCTGCTGAAAAACAATAGATTGCAGGTATAATTCTGATACCTTGCGCAAAGCTCGCATAACATACTCTTTACCGTTTTTATGGCGAAGGCGTAGTGATTTCGATTGATGACCCCCACCCTTTCGTACAGGTTTTAGTCCGCCAAATAGCGTGTCCAAATTTACTGTGGGCACCGTAACTTCAGTACCATAATATTTTCGATATCGTTCGCCCCAGATAGTTCTAAAGAACCCTGTTTTGTCAATTTCTTCTTTAGGATATATAGAAGCTTTCGCTTCTTTAGCATAAGACTCTATATACTTCCCATCAAATTTCTTTGTATTCGCTGTAAGCACTTCTGTTTCAAATAATATTTTTTCTGAATCTTTCTTTTCGTCTGCCCCAAAAAAACGAACATGAGATGATCCATCGGCATAAAGCTCTAATGCCGCATAGCCAGATTGACCCGTAGCAAATTGACTACCGTTCATCAAACGTACGGCTCCATTTTTAGCACCAGTACCACTTACTATTTGAGGCGTGTTATTTTCTTTAATGAATTGTAGCGCATGCTCATGACCAGAGACAAAAATTACCTTTTCAGAATATTGTGCTAAGGTTACCATACGATTTTTAAACTCTGTATAACGCTTGTTTTGAATATCAGCTGGCGAGGCACCTGATGTTTTTCGTAGCAGGTTGATTAATGAACCTAAAATGGGTAAAGGTACACCACTATTACCCTGAAAAAGTTGTTGTTTCATTGAGAACTGACCTCCGTGAGCCCCATAACTAAACATAGGATGATGCATCGCAATTATTGTTGTTTTATCACGATTTTTCTTAATGAGTCCTTCGACTTCTTCCCAAAATTTAGTCCTACTTTTTATTTCGCAATTATCATTAATGGTAGGGTGCTTGTTCCAATTGGTCAGATACCATTCTGTATCTATAGTAATAATTGTTAATTGATCATTGACCTTGCGATCGGAAATAGGACATCCGTTTTCAGGTAAAAACGGTTTTTTCTGTTTTAGTTGTTTCTTGATATACTTTTCCTGCCGCGCCAAGCCTTTTAAGCCATCACTATACCAGTCATGATTTCCAGGAATAAAAAGTGGCCTCCCTTGAAAATTGTCAAGTGTTTCAATCTGCGCATCAAGATTATCGATTGCTTGTTTGTATGTCTTCGCATCCACTTTTTTACTGGGCAAGCCGACTGGATAACTATTATCACCTAAGAATATCGCGGTACTGTTTTTGTTAGCTTTGTCTAATTTATTTTTAAATAAAGTCAATCCCACATTCGAATTGTCTTCTTTTGACAAGCCTGCATCACCGATGAGGTAAACTGTATGAACTACTTCTTTAGCTACATTCGTTTTTGGTGAAACATTAGTTTTTCTAAGCTTTGTTTTTTGGGTTGCACAACTCGTAAGTAATAAAGTACATAATCCGACTAAGTAATAATTCTTCATATTAAAGTTCTAAAGGCTGGAATTTTGTAATTTGGGGAATATTCTAATACGTTACTTATGTCGGATATTGTTGAGAAAACTAAACTTTTTGCTACAGATTTATTGACCAATGATTTAAATACGAAATATCTCTACCATAATCTTAAACATACAGAACGTGTTGTTAAAAGTACTAAAGAATTATTGGATGCTCACCAACTTTCTGATCTTGAGAAGGAAACACTATTATTAAGTGCGTGGTTGCACGATACAGGTTATACAAAGGGAACGCAAAATCATGAAAAAAGTAGTTGTGATATTGCGACAGAATTTCTGACTAATGAAGCTTATCCCTCTGAAAAGATTGAGAATGTTACAGCATTAATAAAAGCAACACAAAGATATCATGAACCTCAAAACCTTCTAGAACAAATTATTCGTGATGCAGATTCTTCACATTTTGGACAAAAAAGTTATTGGGAAACCTCTGATTTCTTACGGGAAGAATTAGCCCTTTTAGAAATCGCAGATTACAGTACTAAAGATTGGTGCGAAGCCAATTTGAAAATGTTTAAAAAAGAACACCAATTTTATACTACATATGCTAAAGAAAATTGGCAAGTCGGCAAAGATAAAAACCTAAAAAAGTTAATTAAGGAGAAAAAAACAGAAAAAGAAATTGCCAAAAAGGAAGCCATTAAAGCGAAGTATAAAACTGAAAGTCCAGATAGAGGTACACAAACATTATTTCGTGTTACCCTAAAAAATCATTTAACTTTAAGTGATATTGCAGATACTAAAGCAAACATTTTACTTTCTGTAAATGCCATAATAATCTCTTTAGTCTTATCTAATTTGATTACAAAATTAGATAACCCATCCAACACCTATTTGGTTTATCCTACCGCAATCTTCGTGGTCTTTAGTGTTATTTCTATGATTTTAGCAGTATTAGCGACAAGACCTAATATTACCAGCGGAAAATTCACTAAAGAAGACGTGAAAAACAAAAACGTGAACTTATTGTTCTTTGGTAATTTTCATAAAATGAAACTACCTGACTATGAATGGGCAATTCGCGAATTGGTGAAAGACAAAGAATATATTTATTCAAGCTTAACTAAAGATCTTTATTTTTTAGGATTGGTATTGAATAGAAAGTATAACATATTACGTTGGACCTATACCATCTTTATAATTGGAATCGTTATTTCAGTATTAGCTTTTGCAATTGCTTTTAAATTTTATGGGCCAGATCGAATCGCTTAGAAAACTAGTCTTCTATTGCTAAGCCTCTATTTCTTTCATCAAATCCTCGTAAGTATAGGTTTTTTGAGATTGCTTGTCTTTCTTATACAATATTTCTGCCCTAATAGCTTTCAAACCAGCTACCCCCTGTAAACCTTCTAATTCAACTATTTCTACTTTGCCTGTGAAATATCCTTTTGATTTTAAGAATTTTATATAACGTAAGTATTCTAATTCATCCCTTTTTTGAGAGTAAACAATAACCATTTTTCCTGTTTGCGTGAGGCGTTCGTCTGTGCCCTTGACAAATGACTTATCAATACGCTTTTTAATAATTTCATAACGCGCATTATAAGTACCATCAACATCAAAACGTTTTTCATCCATTCGAAAACGAATGGACAAAGAAGTATTGTAAACCAAAATTAAGGAGGCTACATCTAAGGGTACAGGAAGCTCAGATTTCAGGCTGTAATGTTTGTTTTCCATATCAACCATTACCTGCAACTGCCATAAACGAAGGTTATTCAAATACAGCGGATCATAATCACGATTACCTGCTATGGAATCGCCTATATATAAATTATGTTCAATTCCATCGGTTTTAAACCGTTCAAAATAATGCGGAAACATACGTTGTGCTTCCTCTTGTTTTTTATCGATCAATGAAGCTAACTTCTTATTGATCGTCATTACGCTATTATCATAATTCTTTCGATGATCATAATAAGACTGCGTGGTTTCGTCTACTTGAGCGGCGTAATGCACTACCAACTCTCTAAAAGCTTCATTTTCTTTCTTTAAATGCTCAAAAATTGGGTTTATTTCTTTTTGAATGAAATTAAAAATCGCCTGCTCGCTATTCGTATGCAGAGTCTCCTTGATCTCATCTATATGATTATTTACTCGAAAAATGAGTTCTTCATAAATTGGCAATTTCGTTACCTGCCAAACTTCATTCAAAACTCTATTTACTTCAGATAATTGAATTGTTAAATCACGTTGAATAGCACTATTTCTAGCTTGAGATGAACCTTTAATATCTATCTGTCCGTATAACGGATTTACATTATTAAACACAATTTCTTTAAATGAAGGTTGTTCCCCTGACAAGTCTTCTTTTATAAATCGTTTGGCTTCTTCTTCAAATTTCCAATAGACCGAATCATGAACTGACGTACATTCATGTTGAATAATTGCATCTATTAAATTTGCTTCTTCTGCTTTTGATCGCAATACCGCCGTTACGATATATGGCATTATATCGTCTAACTTAGTAGCATTGACGCTATTTAGTTCGTTTTTATGAGAAGAAGTAAGTTCGAGCACTCCCAATAAATTGCCATTCTCAGCGATAGGTGCAAATATGGCACTTTTAACACCAGATTCTTTTAAATTTTTATAAGGAGCTATACCTCCCGACATCTCATAATACTTATCTACGTTCGAAATAGCAAAATACTTGCTATCTTCTAACAGTGTTTTATAAGATCCTGGGCAGAGGGCACTTTCACATGATAAGGCCTCTTTTTCTTTTAATAAAACACTTTCTATACCGTGACCATGTACTTGCTCTAAACGATCATCATTGTTATTATATGTTACAAAACCTGCCTTGATATCTTTTATCCTAAAAAACGACCTAAAAATTTCTTCTATATCTTCCATGAAATTTTCCTTCTTGCGTTTATCACTGGCAATTAGTGTCGATTTAATATTTGATATCGAATGTTCAGCGGTAACATCAAACATATTTGAAATAACGAAACCTTTAGCGATAAAACTGCCCGGTGGAATTTTCTCTTTCCACAAATCAAGATTCTCGTAATTCTCTAAAAGTTCGTCAACATCATCTTGCGTTAATTCTTTGGCTTTATCTGTAGGAAGTAGTTCTAAAAACTCTGCATTGTATAAAATGCGATAGTGGTGTATAACTCCCTCAGCATCAGGAATATCATAAAAATAAGGCCGGCTAAAATCAAGTTTAAATCCATAGTAGAAGTTTAATACCACCACCGCAGCCATAATATAGTTTACATCGTCTTCTTGATTTCGAATTCTTGGTTCGAAATCGGTACCCGCAGCTGCAAGTATTTTTTGAAATCTTTTTGACCCATTGAAAATAATATTATCATAAGGCAATGAAGCCACTTTAATTTCATTATTACCTAAAACATCTGAAAACGTATCTTCTAAAATAATACTAATAGTCTTTTTATACTTTTCAAGAAGCGTTACATCTGTAAATCCTTCCCGTAGTTCAGGAAATTTAGATTGCGCATCGAGTACCCGTTTGGCTTTTTCAGCTAAAAAAGAATCATCACTTTCAGCTAAAGTATCATAATACTCTAATAATTTATTGAAACTGATGAGCCTCTGAATGGGCATATTATCAAAGTTAACTAGTGCCATAGTTGTATTAGTATACTTTTAGAATGTAAAATTACAAAAGATGTAATTTAATTTTGTTAAAGGAATCATTACTGATTGTTAGTAAGATATGCCTTGTTTTCGGATATTTATAAAAAAATCGACAATGTCTTCAAGGTTTCGGTTATCAAGAGCATACAAAGAAGCAAAAGTGATTCCTTTTGATGACAGCTCTAAGTTCATATTATTTAGTGATTGTCATAGAGGAGACAATAGTTTCGCTGATGATTTCGCGAATAATCGCAACATTTATTTTCATGCCCTTTCTCATTATTTGAGAGAAGGTTTTCACTATTGTGAGCTTGGCGATGGAGACGAATTATGGGAGAATATAAACTTTGAATCTATTTTTCTCGCGCATAAAAACATTTACAAGCTATTGCGAAAATTTCATAAAAATGAAAGGTTGCACATGATTTGGGGGAATCATGATATGGTTTATAAAGATCAAAAGTATGTTGAAAAGCACTTATACAATTATTTTGAACCCGTTGAAGATTGTGAACGTGAACTTTTTAATGGAATTCGCTACCATGAAGCTATCATCTTAAGACATACTGATACGATACAAGAATTATTTTTAACACATGGTCATCAGGCGGATTGGTGGAATTACAATTTTTGGCGATGGGGTCGTTTTTTAGTGCGTGTATTATGGAAACCTCTACAAGTTTGGGGCATAGCTGACCCCACGAGTCCTGCAAAAAATTACATTGAACTTAAAAAAGTAGAACGCCGAATCAAAAAATGGATTCTAGAGAAAAAAGGACTTATAACTATTGTAGGTCATACCCACCGACCTCGTTTTCCTGAACCAGGTGAAATTCCACTCTTTAATGATGGTAGTTGTGTACACCCACGAAGTATTACGGGTATTGAAATTGAAAAGGGTACAATAACACTGATTAAATGGCAAATAGCAACCAAAGAAGACGGAACCTTGCAAATTGTAAGACGGGTACTTGAAGGGCCCCAAAAGCTTATAGACTATCAAAAAGCACAAGATTAAATATTCCCTATTTTTACACAATTCATAAACACTAAACCATGCTAAAAAAAATAGTTTCTGTTGCCTTAATTTCTCTATTATTCGTTTCCTGCTGGAAAGATAAAAGTCCTGAAGATTTAATACGATTAAAAGGAAAGTTTAAATCAACTGTTTCCTCTTTTGAAAAGAAGAAAGAAAACACCAATAAAAATGTAAATAAAGGATTGGAAACGCTCAATGCCCTTAAAAAAGCACTAGAAGACACTAAAAATGAGGACAAAGAATTCGCGAAAGTATACGGCGACTGGGAAAAGGTGAACAAACGTGTAGAAAATCTTAATAAAGAATATGAAGACTTAAAAAAACATGCATCAAACCTCTTTACTGCTATGGAAACCCAAACCAATAGCTTAAGTGATGAAAAGAGTAAAAAAACACTTTTAAATGCGATCGAAAAAGCCCGAACCAAATATAACGGGACGTTGAATAATACTTCAAAAGCTATCGACAAACTTCGTTTGCTTCATGGCGATGCTGTTGAGGTCGTAAAAGCTCTTGAAGTTGCCGCAGCCTTAAACTCTTTTGATACTATTAATAGCCAAATGAAAAGTATTGAAGATCGTGTTGATGGTATTATGTCTGAGTTAAATCTCGCTGTAGTAGAGAGTAAAAAGTTGTATGAGAAGAAAATTACTGATTTGAGTGAGGAATAATGTGTATGACTATAATTCACATTAAATTCATACTAAATACGCGATTTCTAAACTAGAAAAATTTGATTTAATCAACATACAATGTCGATAAATATTAGATGAAATCTAAGGTCGTTTGTCAATCACTTAGTAACATTTCTTTATCCTATTCATTTTTAGTACATTAAGGGTATAATTAATAAACATTAACTAAACCCTTTTAAAAATGAAAAAATTCATCGCAGAATTTATTGGTACCCTCTGGCTTGTGCTAGGTGGGTGTGGAAGTGCTGTTCTTGCAGCAGGATTTCCGGAACTAGGTATTGGCTTTGTTGGCGTATCGCTAGCATTCGGCCTTACCGTAGTAACCATGGCCTACGCCATAGGTCATATTTCAGGTTGCCACTTGAATCCAGCTGTTTCTATTGGACTATGGATGGGTGGTCGCTTCAACGCTAAAGATTTAATACCATACATTGTCGCACAAGTATTGGGTGGTATTGTAGGTGCTTTTATATTATCTCAAATCGTTACGAATCAAACTGACTTCACGGGTCTTGGTGATTTTGCAGCTAATGGCTTTGGAGCCCATTCACCAGGTGGTTTTAACATGACTGCAGCTTTGATAACAGAAATAGTAATGACCTTCATCTTTCTTTTTGTGATACTAGGAAGCACCCATTCTAAAGCACCTAAATATTTGGCAGGTTTGGCCATCGGTCTATGTTTAACATTAATACACTTAATAAGTATACCAGTTACAAATACTTCAGTGAACCCTGCTAGAAGTACGAGTCAAGCACTTTTTGCAGAAGGTGGTTGGGCAATGGGTCAACTATGGCTGTTTTGGGTAGCACCCATCGTAGGGGCTATCTTAGCTGGTTTGGCGTACAAATTCTTGTCGCCCGAAACTAACGATTAACGCCTTTAATACCTTTTAAAAAACTGCACTTTAGTGAAACCTAGGGTGCAGTTTTTATTTGGTATATTTAGCGTTCATTTGATAAATCATTTCTATGGAAATTGCCATTGTTCTTATTGGAATATTCTTCTTATTCTTACTTATTGTCCGTTTTAAACTCAATGCCTTTATTGCATTTATTTTAGTATCCCTTTTTGTAGGTATTGCAGAAGGAATGGAGCCCGTTGCTGTGGTAAGTTCCATACAAAGAGGAATAGGCAATATTCTTGGCTTTTTAGTGCTCATTTTAGGGTTGGGTGCCATGTTAGGAAAATTGGTTGCTGATAGTGGTGCAGCCCAACGAATTACAACAAAGTTGATTGAAAAATTTGGCAAAAAGAACATTCAATGGGCCGTAGTACTGACCGGGTTCATTGTAGGTATTCCAATGTTTTATTCCGTCGGTTTTGTTATTCTTATTCCCCTTGTTTTTACAATAGGAGCAACCACAGGGCTACCACTTATTTATATAGGTTTACCCATGCTTGCTTCATTGTCTGTTACCCATGGATATCTGCCTCCGCATCCCGCGCCTACAGCGATTGCAGCTACATTCAATGCTGATATCGGCAAAACATTGCTCTATGGAATTATTGTCGCTATACCTGCCATTGTAATAGCTGGCCCTTTGTTATCACGTCTTATGAAAAATATAAAAGCTACTCCCATTGCTGGTTTTGTGAACACAAAAGTATTATCTGATGAAGAAATGCCTGGGACCGCTATTAGTATACTAACAGCATTATTTCCAGTACTATTAATGGCTGTTGCTGCTTTAGCAGAACTTTTACTGCCAGTCGATTCTGTCTTCAAAAAAGTACTTGTCTTTATGGGTAACCCAGTTATGGCAATGCTCATCTCAGTATTAGTAGCCATGTATACATTAGGGCTCGCACGAGGTAAAAAAATGAATGAAATTTCTGAAACTATAAAAAGTGCTGTTTCTGGTATTACCATAGTACTTTTAATCATTGCTGGTGCCGGCGCACTGAAAGAAGTTCTAATTGACAGCGGTGTAAGTGAGGTAATTGGGGCAATGTTAAAAGGTTCTTCATTATCACCTTTATTGTTAGCATGGTTGATCGCTACTGTTATCCGGGTTTGTGTAGGTTCTGCAACTGTTGCTGGACTTACTGCTGCCGGAATTGTGCTTCCTTTAGTATCGGGCACTGATGTAAGTCCTGAATTGATGGTCTTAGCTATAGGGTCAGGTAGTTTAATGTTATCTCATGTGAATGATAGCGGATTTTGGTTGTACAAAGAATACTTTAATCTTTCTATTAAAGACACGCTTAAATCATGGACTGTCATGGAAACTACTGTTGGTGTCATGGGCCTAATAGGCGTTTTGGTATTAGACATATTCATCTAAAGAAAAAGCAAAATGAGTTTACCTTCAGAAAGAATTCAAGAATTAGGCTTAGTCTTACCTCCAGCGCCTCCACCAGCTGGCGTTTATCGGCCTATATTGGTAGTCGATAACTTTTTATACGTTTCAGGTCAGAGCCCTATGTTGCCTGATGGCACACTATATAAAGGCCGCGTTGGTGATACCTTAACTTTAGAAGAAGGCAAAAAAGGTGCTCGTCAAGTTGCCTTAACCATGTTATCAACGATTACCACACATTTCGGAGATGTTAATCGTATTAAACGACTTGTAAAAACTTTAGGCATGGTAAATAGTCATCCTGATTTTATTCAACACCCATTGGTGATTAACGGATTTAGTGAATTGATGGCCGACGTGTTTGGACGTGAAAATGGCATTGGTGTGCGTAGTGCTGTGGGCATGATATTACCTGATGGAATTGCTGTTGAGATCGAAGCCATGTTTGAACTTCATAATTAATACTATGGCTACAACAAATTGGTATGCTTTAAAAAATTCCGCTACGGTCAACTCCCCTTCTCTATTGGTGTATCCAGAACGAATTGAAGAAAATATTCGCACCATGGTTTCTATTTCTGGCAGTGTTTCGAATTTGAGGCCTCATGTTAAAACACATAAAATGGCTGAGGTTATAAAAATGCAACAGCGACATGGTATTCAAAAATTCAAATGTGCCACCATCGCTGAAGCAGAATTACTAGGGCAATGTGGTGCACTTGACATTCTATTGGCCATGCAACCCGTTAGAGCTAATATAGATCGATTTTTTAATCTAATGGATGCCTATTCGGATTCTCAATTTTCGACTTTAATTGATAATGAAACAAGCCTTTCTCAAATTGCCCAAAAAGCATCTGAAACGGGTAAAATTGTGGCCTTGTATTTGGATATCAATTCTGGTATGAACAGAACGGGGTGTATACCCGATAAACAAGCCGCTTTACTATATAGTTCAATGGAAAACAGCCCGAATATAGCGGCCAAAGGTTTTCATGTTTATGATGGCCATATTCGCAATTCAAATATTAACGAACGTAAAGAAATTTGTGATGCTGCGTTTCAAAAAGTTTTAGATTTAAAAGATGCTATAAAAATACAAGGCATTACCGTTCCAGATATAATTGCAGGAGGCTCTCCTTCATTTCCTATTCATTCGAAAAGAAAGGGCGTAGATGCTAGTCCGGGCACTACCCTTCTTTGGGATGCTCGTTATGCAAGCCTTTTTCCGGACCTACCCTTTTTACATGCGGCTATATTATTTATTCGAATTATCAGTAAGCCGAAAGAAAATATACTGTGTTTTGATTTGGGTCATAAGTCAGTAGCACCGGAAATGGAATTTCCGAGAGTACAAATTTTAGGACTAGAAGATAGTGAGCAAATAGGACAAAGCGAAGAACATTTAGTAGTACAAACTCAAAGAGCTAGTGAATTTGAAGTAGGAGATGGTTTCTATGCGATTCCTTTTCATATTTGCCCTACGGTAGCTAAATATGAAGAAGTAGTAATCGTTTCTGACGGAGTGGCAACAGGAACCTGGAAAGTTGCTGCCAGAAATCAAAAAATTACAATTTAACTATGTTCATTTTTGATGCTCATCTCGACCTTGCCATGAATGCAATGGAATGGAATCGCGATCTAACTTGGTCTATTGAGGATATCCGCGAAAGCGAAAAAGGCATGGTCGATAAACCAGATCGAGGCAAGAATACCGTTTCTTTTGAAGCCATGCGAAAGGGTAATGTTGGCTTATGCATGGCTACTCAAATCGCCCGTTATGTCAAAAGAGAGAGCTCACTTCCGGGATGGAATTCTCCGCAACAAGCTTGGGCACAAACACAAGCGCAACTTGCCTGGTACAGAACTATGGAAGAAGCCAAGGAACTCGTTCAAATTAGAAATGCCGCACAATTACATGCGCATTTAGAGCTTTGGAAAACAGCTAAAGAAAAAAAGCCTATCGGTTATATTCTAAGTTTAGAGGGAGCTGATTCTATCGTTTCTATCGATTATTTAGAAAGAAGCTATGAACAAGGATTACGTGCCATCGGTCCTGCGCATTACGGTCCTGGAACCTATGCTTTTGGCACAAATTCTAATGGTGGAATAGGAACAAAAGGAAAAGCGCTTCTCAAAGAAATTGAAAGACTAAACCTTATTTTAGATGCTACCCATTTATGCGATCAAAGTTTTTGGGAAACGATGGATAATTATAGCGGCCCTGTTTGGGCAAGTCATAATAATTGTAGAGCTCTAGTCAATCACAATCGACAATTTTCAGATGAACAAATAAAAGAGTTAATCGGTAGAAATGCAGTAATCGGAATCGCTTTGGATGCTTGGATGATGGTACCCAATTGGATTCGCGGTAAATCTACCCCCCAAAGTAGCGGTGTATCACTTGAACATATGATCAATAATATTGACCATATTTGTCAACTAGCCGGTAACGTTTTACATGTTGGTATCGGCACCGACCTAGATGGAGGTTTCGGAACCGAACAGTGCCCAACGGATATAGATACTATAGCCGATCTTCAAAAAATACCGTTACTATTGTCAAAAAAAGGCTATTCTTCAGAAGATATTCGAAATATCATGCATGATAATTTTGTGCGTTTTCTATTCAGGACATGGGGCATATAAAATTACCCGATAGTCGAATTTAACAGCAATTTATGCCCTTCTGGCAGGGTATTTGTTATTTTTGAGAAGATATAACAACTTTATTCTTGATGCGACAGCTTCTTACATTCTTTATTGTTGTACTTCCCTTACTCGGGTGGTCACAAACTGATCTCCCCGAAGAAAAGCCCTTGAAAATTGAAGCAGCCAATAAATTGGATGAAAAAGGAAAAAAAGACAAGGGTACTTCGCTCCGCATTCCAGATGCGATTAAGAAACAGCCCAAAATCAATTTTAAAGATTCGCTTAAAGGCCGAAGACCTGTCAAGATGATTGATGATCGCAAACTTGTGCAAGCAGGCACTGGCCTAAAGCTAGACCCAAAAGTAGGAACAAGAAATGCAAAGGAAGGTAGTCGAGATCATTTTCCAGATCAAAATCTAGGTGAAATTAAAAGCAACGGAAAATTTGTAGGCGTGGTGGCTCGAGATCATGAGTTTGTTGACGGCGATCGCGTAAAAATATACCTAAATGAAACAGTGATCGACCACAACATGTTACTAACGGGTGCTTTTAAAGGGGTAAACATTGATTTAAAAAAAGGGTTTAATAGAATCACTTTTGAAGCTTTAAATGAAGGTTCGTCTTCGCCCAATACTGCCCAAGTAGATGTATACGATGATCAAGGACAGCTAATTTATTCAAATAAATGGTTGCTCTCTGGAGGCTCTAAAGCTTCTTTGGTTATTACAAAAGAGTAGCCTCATTTTCTTTTACCTGGAATATACTTTTCTTTTGCGTTTAATAGCACCTCCTCTTTGTAATATGCCACCTCTTTCCATTTGATATCGGCATACCTTTGTATTTGATCATTAAAATGAGGGGAATTAGCAGCTCCACTTTGTCCACCCGCTAAAATAGATTTTGCCTTTACTTTTTCACCAAACTCAACTGCTGCTACAAAACTATTACCTCTAGTACCATAAATTTTCTTAGCCCCTTCGGTTTTGTATCGTGCGCCATAAGCCGCTAAAGCACCCCAGCGCCCACTGGCGAAACCAATAGGAATACTGGACTTAGCGTCATCAAAATTTTGACGAATATCTCCTGTCAGACGCTGATAACGATTTACTTCTCCCCAAGGAATATTCCATGTTCCAAAGTCTGTAGTTAATTGATCAATTACTGCTTTGAAAATTTTTATTCGCTCTTCTAAAGGAGATTCACTTCCCCAAAAGGTAATCCTTTGCATTGGGGTCATTCCGTTCGGATATTTTCCTTCTTGATAATATCGCGTACCATAGTAATGTGCTAAAGTCATCGCTACAGATTCTTTTGAAGTTCTAAAATTCCAATTACGAAGTGCTTCAATAGCAGCGCCCATATACTTGGTTTTATCCAATTTATCATAGGCTTCTACCAATCCAGGAATTAAAGCTTCAAATGCGGGTAAATAGGAATCATGAGCCAATTTAATCAATCCGTCTAAAGTAAAATCCTTTTTGTCTTTTAATAAACTAATGGCATGAACACCTCGGAAGTTTTCACGGTCTATCGACATGTAATTCGGGTAGTTTTCTTTCTTTGGGCTAAAGGCTAAGGCAGCAGTAAAAGGAGTAGAATTGCAATTTTGCAACCATCCATTTTCAGGGTTCAACAAGCCTATATTCTCATCCACTGAATGCAAACCCTGCCAATCAGTTTTAGGATTGCTTCCATCAACCGGTTTAGAATAATCAAATGATGTATCTCTTTTCGGAATAAAATTACCGTGAAAGTAGGCGATGTTTCCTTCGGCATCAGCATAAACTGTGTTGTTTGACGAATTGGTTCTAATATCCATCATCTCACGAAATCCTTTGTAACCCTTTTGTTTGGTTCGAATAAAAGATTGTTCTAAAGCCTTCAAAGGTTCCCACATCATCGCAGAGGCTGTCCATTGACCATCTTCCAAATGAGTTATCGGACCATGATGAGTTCGATAAGACGGGAAAACCTTCTCTTTGATATCATCGCCCTCCTTGTATTTCAATTTGATTTCATCAGCGTCGACTAATTTATACTGTTCTCCATATTGGTACACCAAATCTCCTTCAAAATTAATCACATTCTCCTTGAACTCATCCATCACATCGGTATACGTTGAGGTATGCATCCAACCCGTTTTTTCATTGAACCCTTGGTAGACGAAAAATTGCCCCCAAGTTACTGCACCATAGGCGTTCAACCCTTCTTCTGAAACTACATGCACTTCGCCTCGAAAATAAAAAGATGTATGCGGATTAATCAAAAGCATTGTATTACCTGACTCCGTCAATTTTCCTGAAATAGCTATTCCGTTTGAACCCTGAGGTTCTGCCATTTCTTCTTTCTTTTTGATTTCCAAGGCTTTTGCTTCTGGAATTTCCATTCCACTTTCATAAAAAGCCTTGATTTTGCTTATTCGAATACGTTCGATATCGCCGCCAATACTTCCTTCACTGAAATACATGGGCATCCATGGTTCAAAACGGGTTAATAATTTCGGGGTTACTTCAGGATGAGTAGTTAAGTAATAATTGATTCCATCGGCAAAAGCATCACACAATTTTTTCAACCATTTAGGGCTCTTATCATAATTAGCTTTTGCTTCTTCTTCGGTCATAAACAACTTAGCTCGCAAATCACTATACAATGCATCTTCACCCTCAACCTCAGCCAATCTGCCCGTAGCCCAAATATAATTTTGCTCTACACGATTAAAATCGTCTTCACATTGTGCGTAAAGGAGACCGAAAACTGCATCAGCATCAGTTTTTCCATAAATATGAGGAACACCAAAATGATCACGGATAATTTCAACCTGTTCGGCTTGCGCCTGCCACTTTGCTAATTCAGCATTAGGTTGCGATTCAGTTTTACAAGAAATTACTAGAAAGCAATGTACTAAGAGGAAAAAATAGCGCATAATATAGTTTTTAATACTATGAAAATACACTATTTAACCCCCACTATATTCTTACTCCCTTAAAAAATTCTTTCTAACCTCAGCAGCATCAACGGTTACCGTATATTCCTTTCCACCTCTCAAATACCTTACATCAATTTTATTTTTGTTAGCTAGTACATTCCTTATACCTTCAATGCATCCTACATGACAAGTATCTTGAGTATCAATCTTAAGAATAATATCTCCCCCCAAGAGTATCGGTCTTCCGTTAACATTAGCCGCAATAGTGCCTCCTTGTATACCTGCTTTATCCGCAGGACTCGCCTTGGCTACTTTTTGTACAAGCAATCCGCTGGTTAGATTTAGATTGAATAATCTGGCAAGATCATCAGATTTTAAAAATATACTTTCAATACCAATCCAAGGTCTATCTTCGAATGCCAATAATGATTTTACAGTATTACTGGTAACAGCCATTCCTATACCTTGAAAACCTCCTGAAACAGTAAGGATACTTGAAGCAATTCCGATTACTTCGCCGTTAGAATTAAAAAGTGGGCCTCCACTATTCCCTGAGTTTATCGCTGCATCTGTTTGAATAAATTCAATATTAACGGTACCGTCATACAAGGCATTAAAATTTCTAAATGCGGAAACAATTCCCGATGAAAAAGAATTCTCCATTCCGTATGGACTACCGATAGCATACACATTCTGACCTACCGCCATCACATCTGAATTTCCTAAAATTGCATGGGCCAACGAACTATCAGGTACATCTAATTTTAACAAAGCGATATCTGCAGATTTTTCACTGAATAAAACGGTAGCATCTCTTAATTTACCGTCTTGCGTTTTGATCTTTATTTTAGAGCTTCCGTCAACAACATGCGCGGCAGTTAGTATATGACAATCCTTTGATATAAGTACTCCTGAACCTAATCCTTTGTTTTGAGTTGGGCCAGAAGCGGTATAAGAATTTGAAGTAGTATATATAGTAACAACAGAGCTAACTGTCTTTTCATATAATCGAGCGACATGAGTTTCTGATGGGCTTAAATTGTTAGGAAATTGTCGTTTTTTTGCTGGTGCATGGCCTTTTTGAGGAAATGCCGTGGTGAGTACAAATAGGAATAATCCAAATAATAATAGTGTTTTTTTCATCGTAAGTAATATGCTTTTTATTGCGTAAAAAAGTACTTCTTATAGTTAAGTCGCAAGTACTTCTAAGAATTAACTTTTTATCTGAAATTCTACTTTTAAAATTAGCAATTCACGGTGAAATCTAAACACTACGAATGTTAACTTTTAGACGAATTATACATACCTTTATTTTTTGATTTTCATCTTATATGGCCGAAAAAAAAGTAAGCATTCTTAAAGCATTCAAAACCATCATTTGGCCAAGACGTAAATTGGTCTTTGTAGGTTTGCTACTCATCGTCATAAGTAAAGCTGCTAGTTTTGTTGCGCCCGTATCGTTGCGCTATTTTTTGGATGATATTGTTCCCAATAAGGACTATGAGTTCCTTAAAATTTTGGTCATTGTTGTAGTGCTTTCATTTTTAGTACAGGCAGTAATGTCTTTTCTTTTAACTAAAGTATTAAGTATACAAGCGCAATACATGATTTCTCAACTTAGAGCTCAGGTTCAAAAACAAGTACTTTCGCTACCTATTCGATTTTTTGATAATACAAAATCTGGCGCCTTAGTTTCACGTATTATGAGTGATGTTGAAGGCGTTCGAAACCTTATCGGTACGGGTTTGGTTCAACTTGTAGGCGGCACTATAACCGCCATAGTCTCTATTATACTGTTAATTCGCATTAGCACTACTATGACACTTTTGACCTTTCTCCCATTAGTGTTATTTGCATTTATCGCTCTCAAAGCTTTTAAAATTATTCGGCCAGTATTTCGTGAACGGGGAAAAATCAATGCCGAAGTTAAAGGGAGACTTACCGAGACACTTGGAGGCATTCGCGTTATTAAAGGATTTAATGCCGAAGTTCAAGAAGCTAAAGTATTTGAAAAAGGTGTCGATCGGCTTTTTCAAAATGTAAAAAAGAGCTTAACTGCGACTGCGGTGATGACTAGTTCTTCTACCTTTCTTTTGGGTTTGGCTACTACAGGTATTATGATGGGTTTTGGTGGACACCTATTAATGGAAGGACAAATTACCGAAGGGCAATATTTTGAGTTTACCTTTTTATTAGCTCTAATGGTCGCACCCATTGTTCAAATGAGTAATATTGGAAGCCAGCTGACTGAGGCACTGGCAGGTTTAGACCGTACCGAAGAATTAATGAATCAACTAACGGAAGGCGAGGAGAAAGAACGTGTCATAAAACTTTCGAAAATAAACGGTAAGGTCAAGTTTGAAAATGTTTCTTTTGCCTATGAGGAGGACAAAGAGGTGTTACACAATATAAGCTTTGAGGCGAATTCTGGTGATGTAATCGCTTTAGTAGGAAGTTCTGGTTCAGGCAAATCTACCATAGCGGGTTTAGCAGCAAGTTTCCTAAATCCAGATTCAGGTCGAATTATGATCGATGATCAAGATATGGCTAAAGTTGATTTAGTGAGTTTTCGACAGTTTTTAGGAGTGGTATTGCAAGATGATTTTCTATTTGAAGGTACGATTCGCAATAATGTTCTTTTTCCAAGGCCTAATGCCAGTGAAGAAGAATTACATGCCGCAATCAAAGCCGCCTATGTTAATGAATTTACTAATCGATTTGATGATGGTTTAGATACTTTAATTGGTGAACGTGGAGTAAAACTATCAGGAGGGCAGCGGCAACGAATTGCCATCGCAAGAGCCGTTTTGGCCAATCCAAGAATATTAATTTTAGATGAGGCAACCTCGAATTTAGATACTGAAAGTGAAGCATTGATTCAAAAGAGTTTGGCAGAATTAACAAAAGGTCGTACCACCTTTGTAATTGCACATCGCCTAAGTACAATTCGAAAAGCTAACCAAATTTTAGTGATTGAAGATGGTCGCATCGCGGAGCAGGGCACACATGACGAGTTGATCGCCAAAGAAGGTAGGTATTATAATCTATTTACTTATCAAGCAAGGATATAACAACTGCTTCATTATTATGTTTTTTTAATTCTGTAAGTAATTCTACGATTAGAAATCACTGCCCTGACTTTTACCAATAATAATCCGTTAGTACTATTTTGAGGTGAACAACCCGCCAAATTATTTATTGTAACGACTCGATAGCGATTATTATTTTTATCAATATCTGCTGATAGAACAGTCAATGTATTTGTCGATGTGCCTGAATATGAGGTGCCATCAATAATATCAGTAAATAGTACTCCACCGTCTGTACTGACTTGCCATTGAAAGGTATCAACATCAGAGGTTGTGACAGTATAAGTAGCATCTATACCTGCAAATACGGTTTGGCTTGCAACTGGTTGCACTGTAATAGTTGGATTTACAACTGACATGGTAATACCTGAACTAAAAGTATCACAGCCATTTGAAGTATCAAGAGCGCGAACAGTAACCACATCACCATCAGACAAAGCGGAAGAAGTAAATGTATTACTTGTCGATTGCGCTTGAGCACTCACTCCATTTATATAAAATTCATATTCATCGCCATCAGTAGCAGTATATGTTACGGAATCACCAGAACATATTAAATTGTCAATATCATTACTAGTTAGTGTAGGATTTGGAGGTACATTTACGGTAATTGTAAAATCTATAATATCGCCATAATTCGAAAACCCTGGTAAATTTGCACAAGGGTCCGAAGTTGGGGTATTGAAAACCAAATGTGCCCTTGCATTAAATGTTGTCGAACTCAATACAACTGGCGCCGTAACAGCCAAATCAACATCACACCCACCTGGGTTGACATAACTGCAAGAGTCATTGACACTATACTCAAACACCCCATCACAATCGAAATCAAAAAATAAGGTGATATACTCAATGTCACCAGTTGCTGCTTCCGTCGTCGTACCGGGCCCCACACTAATGGTAAATGTTCTTGTTTGTCCTGAACAAAAAACAGCACCTGCAATAGACGAAGGATCGATTTGTTCAAAAGAATTGTTAAAAGTTCCTGGGGCGCATGGAGCGGGACCAGGGCACTGGCTATATATATTACAAATAGCAAATAGCGTTATACCAAAAGTTAAAACTTCTTTCATAGAAAAAGCTAAAATGCGGCAAATACTAAAAAAAAATGATTGAATACTAAAAGGGGGAGTAAAACTAAATTAAATATGTTCTTAAAACCGATCTAATAATTGTTGTAAAACTTGAAGTATTGTATGTCAACAGGCGTATATGGTCTGTAATTGCACAATTTCACTACTCCTCTGGCGCTAACTCTACCTCAAGTCCATTCAATTCTTCGGTCATGTGAATTTGACAACCTAACCTAGAATTATCTTCGACATTAAAGGCTTCTGCCAACATCGCCTCTTCATCATCTGATTTTTCGGGTAAATCATGATCTGATTGTACATAGCACTGACAAGAAGCACACATTGCCATTCCCCCGCAAATACCAATGGTTCCTTCAGGGGCCAATTCGTAAGAGCGAACTATTTCCATCAAGTTCATATTCATGTCAGTAGGGGCATCTACTTCATGAGTAACTCCATTGCGATCGGTTATTTTTATTTTAATATCCATAAATAGGGAATAGGATTTAGGAGTTAGTTAACTAGTATTATTTCATTGAATTTATTAAACCATAAAGCATCTTAGATATTTCATTAGAACTATCAATAAGTTCTTTTGCTTTAGACAAACTTATGTGTTCAAGTCTATTGGACAAATATAACATAGACCTTACTTCACTATTTGAACTTATTGCAAAATATAGAAATCTGATAAAGTCAGGATTCGTCTTTCTGTCAAAACCTTCTGCAATATTGTTCGAAATAGATACGGAAGCTTTCGTAATCTGGTCTTTGAAAGAATAATCTTTTAAATTGGAGTAGTTCTTGTATATCGCCACTGAAAAATCTTGAGCTTTTCGCCAAACAATTAAGTCTTCAAATTTTTTAACAGCCATTATTACTTTTTCCTTATTCCTTGGTACTAACTCCTAATTATTCAATAGCCTTCACCACTGCTTTCGGTGCTTCTTTTTTACTTCCGTCAAAACCAGTAACACCACCTACGGTAGTATATTTCATTACATATTTTTTATCCGGAAAAATGCGCTGATAAGCACTTTGACACATTAATGTAGCTTCATGAAATCCGCAAAGAATTAGTTTTAATTTTCCAGGATAGGTATTTACGTCTCCAACAGCGTAGATGCCAGGTATGTTCGTTTGATAATCTAAGGTATTATCAACTTTTATAGCATTTTTCTCAATTTCTAGTCCCCAATTCGAAATGGGGCCGAGTTTGGGGGACAACCCAAATAAAGGAATAAAATTGTCAACTTCTAAAGTGACCTCCTCTTCATCTTCACTTGCTTTTTTTACGATCACAGCTTCTAATTTAGCTCCGCCTTTTAGACCAGTTATTTCAGCAGGAGTAATGAGCTTTATTTTTCCTTCATTTTTTAAATACTGCACTTTTTCTACAGAATCTAAAGCGCCACGAAACTCATTTCTTCGATGTACCAAGGTCACTTCTGCGGCAACATCAGCCAGAAAAATGCTCCAATCTAAGGCCGAATCTCCACCGCCGGCAATAACTACTTTTTTATTGCGGTAAACTTCTGGATCTTTGATGATATATGCAACACCTTTGTCCTCAAACTTCGACAAGTTTTCCAGTATCGGTTTTCTAGGTTCAAAGCTTCCCAAACCACCAGCTATGGCAACTATCGGAGCATTATGTTTTGTTCCTTTATTCGTTGTTACTACAAACGAATCATCCTTTTGTTTTTGAATAATTTCCGCCCTTTCACCTAAAGTAAAACCTGGTTGAAATGGTTTAATTTGTTCCATTAAATTGTCGACAAGCTCACCAGCTAAGATTTCAGGAAAACCAGGTATATCGTAAATGGGTTTTTTTGGATAAATTTCAGAACATTGACCCCCAGCTTGTGGTAAAGCATCAATCAAATGACATTTGAGTTTTAATAGCCCAGCCTCAAATACCGCAAAAAGACCTGTGGGGCCGGCCCCTATTATTAAAATATCACTCTTAATCATTTTGTGATGGACTAGAATTAAGAAAGATTAATGACTTCTTCAATTTGCGGAGCATATTTTTTAATGGTCATTTCAACACCACTTTTCAAAGTCATTTGGTTAACCGAACAGCCGACACAGGCACCTTCTAAACGAACCTTTACAGAAGTATTATTATCTATAGAAATAAGAGTAATATCACCGCCGTCACTTTGCAAAAAAGGTCTTATTTCTTCCAGAGCTTTTTCCACATTTATTTTAAGTTCTTCGGATGTCATCGTAGCCATATCTATTTTTTTGTAACTGCTGAACAACCAGCCATAGTCGTTATTTTAATTGCTTCTGTCGGAGGTAAACTTTTATTTCTATTCACCACCTCTTGCACTACATTTTTGGTTAATTCTTCAAAAGCCTCTTCAATTGGCGTCGCGGTTTGCAACGCCGCTGGCCTTCCAGCATCACCCGCTTCTCGAATACTTTGCACCAAAGGTATTTCTCCTAAGAAAGGAACTTTTAAATCTTCTGAAAGATGCTTAGCACCTTCTTTACCAAAAATATAGTACTTATTTTCGGGAAGCTCTGCAGGAGTAAAATAAGCCATATTCTCAACAATGCCTAAAACAGGCACATTAATAGAATCTTGCTGAAACATTGCTACCCCCTTCTTGGCATCTGCAAGAGCTACCTCTTGCGGAGTACTTACAATTACAGCCCCTGTAACGGGCATTGCCTGCATAATACTTAAGTGAATATCTCCTGTACCTGGAGGCAAATCTAAAAGCATAAAATCTAATTCACCCCAGTGAGCATCAAAAATCATTTGATTCAAGGCTTTAGATGCCATAGGCCCTCGCCATATTACCGCCTGACTCGGTTGTGTAAAAAACCCAATAGAAAGTAGTTTTACTCCATAGCTTTCTACAGGTTTCATTTTCGACTTACCATTTACGTTAACGGCTAAAGGCTTTTCTTGAGCCACATCAAACATAATGGGCATCGATGGCCCATAAATGTCTGCATCTAATAACCCTACTTTAAAGCCCATTTTAGCTAAAGTAACTGCTAAATTAGCCGTTACCGTAGATTTACCGACGCCGCCTTTACCCGAAGCAATTGCAATAATACTTTTAATACCAGGAATAGGTTTTCCCTTTATTTGATTCGTCTTTGGTTTGGCTGCACCTGCATCAACCTTTATATTAACTTTTATTTTTGCCTTCTCGTAAACTTCTTTGTGAATAATCTTTAAGATTTCAACCTCTGTCTTTTTACGAGCTTGTAAACTTGGATTGGCAATGGTAATATCAACCTCAACCTCATCGCCAAAAATCTGTATGTTTTTTACCGCACCACTTTCCACCATATTTTGACCTTCACCAGGTACCGTAATTTGCTCTAAAGCCTTTAAGACTTCTTTTTTATCTAGCTTCATTATATAGATTCATTCTAAGTTACAAAGATAGTTCTTAGGGCTGAGAATCTAAAGGGATGTCATAGAAATCGAAGATGCCTGAGAGACAGACTCCTATTTGTATAAAATCTAAATGAATTGCAGGAATTGCTATGGAAAAACCACTATGTTCAGTATGGTTATACGTAAAATGTATAATTTATAAAATGCCTCCTTCCAACTCCAAGAAGGGATCCCAAAAGTGTTTTTCCAAATTTTGTATTTGGTTATCGATAACCACAACACCTTCGCTTTCTAATAATTGTTGCATCAAGTTTGTACCATCAAAATGATGTTTGCCGGTAAGAAGTCCAGCTTTATTCACCACCCGATGAGCAGGAATATGTTCCATGCCATGCGCGCCATTCATTGCCCAACCAACCATTCTTGCACTACGAGCTGCGCCTAAATATTTTGCAATCGCGCCATAAGATGTTACTCTTCCAAATGGAATTTGCTCTGCTACTACATAGACTTTTTGGAAAAAATTTTTGTTCTCAGGCTTCATTAGGTGTTCCAAATTTTAAAAAGTGTTATTCCAAATAAAAGAACCATCAAAGCACTTAAAATATAGTTGGCATTCTTCGAAAATCGATTGGTTTTTTGTTGCAACTTATCAAAATAAAAGACATATAAATACATGACTAAAAATGTTCCTCCGCCAGCAGAAATAATAAAAATAATTTCATCTATTATTCTATAATTCATGAAGCCTTGAGCATGAAAAAAGGTATTCAAACCCGCATAATATGGAATGGTCAATAGGTTCAATGCCGCCAGAAATGCACCTTTGGTAAAACTACCTCTTTTCTTTTCATTCATAAGTTTGAAAGAATCTTCTTCTTGTTTTCTTCCTTTTATCAAAAAGAACACTGCCAGTGATCCAAAAATTACCAATGCTACTTTTAAAAGTAAATCAATAATTTCTGGACTTTTTGATAGCAATTTGGCGATTCGAACTGCCAAATACGCCTGTAAAACAACCGTAGTACTAATTCCTAAAGAGAAGGTGATTCCATTCTTTTTACCTTTTTCAATGCTCGTCTTGGCCGCATTCATGTTTAATAGACCCGGCGGCAAAGAAGCTGCAAATGCTGCTGTAAATGTGGCTAGAAAAAGAAGTATCATTTGTTGCATGGAGCACTTTTAACACTAATGAACTTTAAATTGTATATAGGTAATCGGTTTTCCTTCTTGAAGGTACTGATTTTCGTAGAAAGTCTGAATCTTTAATACTTCTTCAGGACTGCCCTCATTTTTATAAACATCGTGATTTGCATAAATAACTTCTAAGTCTAAACCATGTAACAAACCTAAGGTGTAACCATGCATAAATTCGCTGTCTGTTTTGAGATGCATAAGACCTTTTGGCTGGAGTACTTTCTTGTACTTATCAAGAAAATCTTGATTGGTCATACGATGTTTTGTTCGCTTATATTTGATTTGAGGATCAGGAAAAGTGATCCAAATTTCAGACACCTCATTTTCAGCAAATAATTGATCGATCAATTCAATTTGTGTTCGTAGAAAGGCAACATTCGTTAAATTATCTTCGATAGCTGTTTTAGCACCTCTCCAAAACCGAGCTCCCTTAATATCAATTCCGATATAGTTTTTTTCAGGGTTTCGTTTTGCTAGGCCTATGGTATATTCACCTTTTCCGCAACCGAGCTCTAATACGATGGGATTGTCATTCTTGAAATGTGCCGACCATTTGCCTTTCAAATTGGCAGAACCATCTGCTATAGCCTCTCTTTTAGGTTGAATTACATTACTAAAAGTATCATTTTCTTTAAACCTTCTTAGTTTGTTTTTACTCCCCACTGCGACCAATTTTATTGCTAGCACGAAATTAGTAAAATCTTTATGGAAGGTATCTTCTTACATTGGTATATCTGATGCTTTTTCTAAGGTAAATGAAAATTCAGAACCTACACCTTCTTCGCTCTCCACATAAATTCGCTCTTCGTGCCCTTCAATTATATGTTTTACAATCGCTAAGCCTAAACCCGAACCTCCTTCTTTGCGATTCCTACTTTTATCAACGCGATAAAATCGTTCAAATAACCGCGGTATATGCTGTTCAGGTATACCTTCTCCATTATCTGTAATTCGTATTATTATTTTATTTTGAATTAAGTTCTCGACATTTATCTCAGTAGTTCCGTTTTCATGACCATATTTAATCGAATTCACCAAAAGATTGGTGACCACTTGTCTTATTTTTTCCGGATCTGCATGAACATAAATTGGCAGATTATAAGCTTTATCAAAAGTTAAGGTTATTTTCTTTTTTGCCGCTTTTATTTCAATAAGGTCAAATATGTTTTGAATGAGTTCAATAATATCAAAAACTTCCCAATTCACATTAAGTTCTCCTGCTTCAAGTTTCGTAATCAAATCAAGGTCTTTGACAATATAAATTAGTCTATCGACTGCCTTATTGGCTCTATTTAAATACTTTTTTCGTACCGTTTTATCATCATGAGCACCGTCTAGCAAGGTCTCTATATAACCTTGCACCATAAATAGAGGCGTCTTAAGTTCATGCGATACATTCCCTAAAAAATCTTTACGATACTCTTCTCGTATTTTTAGCGTGTCTATTTCGATCTTTTTGTCATGCGCAAATTTTTCGATTTCTTGTGTAAGTGTCCCCATATCAGTAGTGATTGTTCGCGAAGACAACGAACTTGATTCTAATAAGGTTACATCATCGTAAATTCTCTCTATACGGCGATAAATAAATTTTTCTATTCTCGATTGGATAATAAAAAAAGAAGCTAATGCCGAAATGATAACGAAAATTAAAAGAAACAATGTATCTATTTGATCATTGTACCACATGAATAAAAATAGAAGAGAGGTGAGTATGGTGACAAGAAATAGGGTAGTTCTAAACGCAAATTTATATGATTTTTTTATGCGTATTGCCATATATTATTATTTAGGAGCGCAATTCAAAGATGGCGCTACAAAACGAACTTATATCCGACGCCCTTGATTGTTTTGAAATGATGTTCTCCTATTTTTTCTCTCAGTTTTCTTATATGAACATCTATCGTTCTACCGCCAACAACAACTTCATTACCCCAAACGCGATCTAAAATAACCTCGCGTTTGAATACTTTATTGGGTTTTGAGGTCAATAATGACAAAAGCTCAAATTCTTTTCTTGGCAGTACTAGTTCTACACCGTTGTTTATTATTTTATATTCTTCTCTATTAATCACAATATTGCCAACGTTCACAATATCTTCTGCTGTGATATCATCTTTTTTAAGCCTACGTAATAGTGCTTTAACCTTACTAACTAAAACCTTTGGTTTTATAGGCTTGGTAATATAGTCGTCAGCACCAGCATCAAATCCCGCCACTTGCGAATAATCTTCTCCTCTTGCCGTTAAAAAAGTAATAATTGTATTTTCTAGACCTTTTGTATTTCGAATAACTTCGCAGGCTTCAATACCATCCATTTCTGGCATCATTACATCTAAAATAATCAAATGCGGCTCCTTTTTCTTTGCCATTGCAACACCAATAGCTCCATTTTTAGCAGTAAAAACGGTATAACCAGCAGCTGATAAATTATAACTCAGAATTTCTAAGATATCAGGCTCATCATCTACCAAAAGTATTTTAATATCCTTTTTCTTCATAAATTTCTAGATTGGGAGTTCTCAAATGTAAAAATAAAACAGCTATTACGTTTGTTTTTAAACTTGATTTGAAAGTGATAACGTTTATTTAACATTGCCAGATAAAAAAGCCGATTTAAGACATAAAAATTCAAATATTGTAGTTCAACATGTAATTGGTCGAAAAATTATGAGTTTTAATATAGTTGTTCCTTGATTCACCTCGTAGTTTTATTACCTTTATGGTACAAATTTTGCTATTGATTACATATGAAGCACTTTTACCTCCTTGTTTTCTTCTTATTTACTTTCGTTTGTTTTGGTCAAGATGCCAAAGTAAATGGTGATATTGAGGGTTTTAAAGTGTACCCAAACCCAGTAACTACCGGCAAGGTTTATATCAGTACGCTCAAGAATGAGCCTAAAAAGGTATTTATTTTTGACGTTTTAGGAACAAAGGTTCTTGAAACTACAATTTTAGGAAAAGAGCTCGACATTGCTGAACTCGACGCTGGCGTATACGTACTTCGTGTGTTTGAAAAAGATAAAGTTGCAACACGCAAACTTATTATCAAGTAATTAAGTACTCTTCAGAATAAACCATTCTATTTTAGGTGTAAAATTCGATGAACTGCTCGATGTGAGTTGATTTACCTACATTTTGACGAATTTCACAACAATTATACGGTGTACGTAAAGTCTTTCATTATATTTACGTGTATTGATCCCAAATCAATAACCTATGAAAAAATGCTACTTCGGCTTATTACTTCTTTTTGCAATAACCTCCTATGGACAAGATGCATCTAAAACTGATGTAAAAAAAGAAAAGTTATCTTTTGAATTATATCCAAACCCCGTTAGTGATGATGTAGTATATATCACAACAAAAGCTAACGGCGATAAAGACATCATTATTTATGATGTTTTCGGAAAAATTGTGCTTCAAGATAAAATCAAAGCCAAAGCATTAAACATCTCAAAACTTGTATCGGGAGTTTATGTACTTCAAGTAACCGAACGCAATTTAACCATGACTCGGAAACTAGTCGTTAAATAATACCATTTATTCCTAGAAACAGGACGTTTATTTCTTAGCAAGCGCTTTAGTTTTATTACAGCTTTGGTATATGTATTTTTACGTTTTATCTGTATGCATAGCCAAACTATTTTTAACATTGAAAATGAAACTATGTTTAAGGCGAAAGCCTTAGAATTATTTCAGCATCAATATAAGCATAACCAAGTTTATCGTAGCTTCTGTAATTATTTAGATTGCGATCCTAAAGGTGTAGATTCTCTAACAGCTATTCCTTTTCTTCCAATTGAATTCTTTAAATCTAAAACGGTAGTTACAGGAATCAATAAACCAGAAATTACTTTTTCTAGTAGTGGCACAACTGGAAGTAAAGTTAGTCAGCATCACGTTTCAAACCTTCTTGTTTATCAACGAAGCTATTTGAAAGGATTCGAACATTTTTATGGACCCATTCAAGAGTATTGCGTGCTTGCGCTATTGCCTTCTTATCTAGAACGCGAGGGTTCTTCATTAATTTATATGGTTGAAGATCTTATACAAAAAAGCGGTCATTCAGAAAGTGGGTTTTATTTAAATGAATTTGAAGCACTTAAAAATAAAATTTTACAATTAGAAGATTCCGGAACAAAAGTGCTGCTCATTGGTGTATCATTTGCACTACTCGATTTTGTGGAAGCGCACGAGCTACAGTTGCAAAATACTATTGTTATGGAAACTGGAGGAATGAAAGGCAAGCGACACGAAATGATTAGAGCGGAATTGCATGAAACCCTACAAAACGGATTTGGCGTGTCAAAAATTCACTCAGAATACGGTATGACTGAATTACTTTCTCAGGCGTATTCTCTTGGAAATGGCATATTTGAAGCTCCTCCATGGATGAAAATATTTATTCGAGATGCAGAAGACCCTTTAAGCATTCTAAAAGAACGAGTTACGGGCGGTATTAATATTATTGATTTGGCCAATGTTAATTCTTGTTCTTTTATTGCTACCCAAGATTTAGGGAAAGTCTATGAAGATGGTCGTTTTGAAATTTTAGGCCGTTTTGACCATTCTGATATTCGCGGCTGTAATTTAATGGTTCTCTAATTTAATAAATAGTACTCTTTCTCGGCTAAAAGCACTTGCTCTTCATGACTATTAATTAACTATTAATACAAAGTAGTTTCTTTTCCCTTTTTGCAAGAGCACAAACTTATCATTGATTAAATCAGAGGTAGTGATCAAATGGCCTTCCTTAACTTTCTCTTTGTTAACTGAAATGGAATTTTGTTTGAGTTCTCTTCGCGCCTCGCCATTAGAATTTAAAAACCCTGTTTGAGCTGCCAAAGCAGCTATCATATCTAAACCGTCACCATCAAGTGCTCCTCTTGAAATTTCTGCTTGCGGAACACCTTCGAAAACATCTAAAAACGTTTTCGCATTCAACTGCTTTAAATCATCAGAGGTAGATTTTCCGAACAAAATTGAACTTGCGGCAATTGCGTTTTCTAAGTCTTCTTCAGAATGGACTAAAACTGTTATCTCTTCAGCCAATCGCTTTTGAAGTACTCTCTCATGAGGTACTTCTTTATGTTCTTTAATTAGCGCTTCAATTTCCGATTGATTCAAGAATGTAAAAACCTTAATGTACTTTTCTGCATCTTCATCGCTTGTATTTAACCAGTATTGATAAAATTTATAAGGAGAAGTTCTATTCGCATCTAGCCAAACATTACCACCCTCACTTTTACCAAATTTACTGCCATCAGATTTAGTTATTAAGGGGCATGTAATCGCGTACCCTTTCCCTCCACCCACTCTCCGAATAAGTTCGGTTCCTGTGGTTATATTTCCCCATTGATCACTTCCTCCCATTTGAAGCGTACATGAGTTGTTTTTGTATAAATGCAAAAAATCGTAGCCTTGCACCATTTGATAGGTAAACTCTGTGAATGACATCCCTTCTGAAGCATCAGCACTGATTCGATTCTTTACAGAATCTTTAGCCATCATGTAGTTAACTGTAATATGTTTGCCAACATCACGAATAAAATCGAGAAAAGTGAATTCTTTCATCCAATCGTAATTATTTACTAAGACAGCTGCGTTATTGTTCGTACTATCAAAATCTAAAAAATGAGATAACTGTTTTTTTACAGCCGCTTGATTATGCCTTAATGTCTTTTCGTCTAGTAAATTACGTTCATTAGATTTACCTGAAGGATCTCCAATCATTCCAGTGGCACCTCCTACAAGGGCGTAGGGTTTGTGACCTGCTCTTTGAAAATGTGCTAATAACATTATAGGTACTAAATTTCCAATATGTAAAGAATCAGCCGTTGGGTCAAACCCAATATAAGCAGAACGCATTTCACCTAATAGATGTTCTTCAGCACCCGGCATCGCATCATGAAGCATTCCACGCCATTTCAATTCCTCCACAAAGTTTGAAGTCATTCTTCTGAATTTTATGATTGTGATGCAAATATAAAAGGAAATATGGCGCTTTTACCTTTGTAAGGAAAGGAAATTATTCTACAGTTATCCCTAACTTTAATCCATGATTTTAGTTACAGGAGGTACGGGATTAGTAGGGGCACATTTACTTTTAAATTTACTTGAAAAGGGCGAACAAATTCGCGCTATTCACCGAAAGACGAGCCGATTAGATAGCGTTGAAAAAGTATTTAATTATTATACCTCAGCAGGTAGTTCTCTTTTTCGTCAGATTGATTGGGTTATTGCTGATATTAATGATATTCCCGCCTTAGAAAGTGCTTTCGAAAATATTACACACGTATATCATGCAGCGGCTCTTATTTCTTTTGACCCCAACCAATTTGAAAATTTATTAAAAATAAACGCGGAAGGCACAGCAAATCTGGTCAATGTATGTATTAAACATGAGGTAGAAAAATTATGCTATGTTAGTACTATTGGCACCATAGGAAAGAGCATTAATAGTACCATTGCCAATGAAAATAATGAATGGAATGACCAGCATGTCAACGTGTATGCGAAAGCCAAATATGAAGCAGAAATGGAAGTATGGAGGGCCTCGCAAGAAGGTCTTTCTGTAGTTATGGTAAATCCTGGTGTTATTCTAGGTCCCGGATTTTGGGAAACAGGCACTGGAGCTTTATTCACAGCAGCAAACAAAGGATATTCCTTTTACCCGCCAGGTGGTACTGGCTTCGTTACCGTTCATGATGTAGTGCGATTGATGATTGCTTTAATGGATTCTTCCATTGAAAATGAGCGCTTTATTGCGGTAGCTGAAAATCTCACTTTCAAAAATATATTAACCCGATTGGCATTAGGCCTCGGTAAAACGCCACCAAAAAGACAGCTCAAATTTTGGCAATTAGAACTTGGTCGCATTTTTGATATAGTACGTAGCTCACTAACGCGAAGTGGTCGAAAAATCACAAGAAGTTCAATACACTCACTAAAACACAGAGACCATTACGACAATGACAAAGTAAAGACTGTACTTAATTTTGAATTTGAAACTTTAGACGTTACTATTGCTTTTTCTTGTCAGCAGTTTTTGAAAGAGTATTCGTAGCTTTTATACGTTGTTTCTCCTTTTTTCTTTTTTCTCTATCGAGACTGTCTCGCACATTTTTTTCGGCAGTAAGACGCTCATTTTCTACTTCTAACATAGTTTCTACAGTGCTGTACATGGTCTCGTATTCTTCTGGTAATGAAGCGTAATATCGATCACTTTCAACAAATTGTAGACTGTCGATACCGTGTTTCTTAAAAATGTATTGCATTGGTACTATCTTATGCTTTCGAAGCATTTGAACATTGGCAACCTTAGCCGCATTTACAAGTGCCAAATCGTTCAGAATGATAATCATTTTATCTTTAGGAATAAGATTATCAGGCTTTTCAATCAGCTTTTCAGCACATGAAACGAAAACGGATAACATTCCTAAATAAAATAATTTTTTCATGATTATCTATCAAAAGTTAATCGCATTGCATTACGCTTTTCAGAAATAGTTCCGTTTTCATAAGCCAAATGACCGTTTACAAAAGTATGAGTGATTTGAGCTCCAAAGGTATATCCATCAAAAGGCGACCAACCACATTTATATAGGTTAGATGCTGGAGTTGATTTCCAAGAACTATTGGTATCGACCAGTACCAAATCTGCAAAATAACCTTCCCTTATATAGCCTCTTTTTTCAATATCAAAAAGTATCGCAGGGTTATGACACATCTTCTCAACCAAGCGTTCTATAGAAATGACCCCATTTTTATACTTCTCTAACATCGCCGGCAAAGCATGCTGCACTAGTGGGCCGCCAGATGGAGCCTTAGTGTAAACATTATCTTTTTCTTCTAATAAATGTGGTGCATGATCAGTCGCGATCACATCAATACGATCATCTAATAAAGCATCCCATAATTTAGAACGATCCGTTGCCGTTTTTACAGCAGGGTTCCATTTAATTAAAGTCCCTTTCTCTTCATAATCTTCATCGGAAAACCATAAATGGTGAATACAGACCTCTGCAGTTATTTTCTTTTCTGCTAAGGGAATATCATTTCGAAATAAGTCCATTTCTTTACCTGTAGACAAATGAAATACATGAAGGCGCGCGCCTGTCTTCTTAGCAAGTGCAATGGCCTTTGAGGAAGATAAATAACAAGCCTCTTCACTTCTAATAAGAGGATGATATTTTATTGGAATATTATCTCCGTACTTCGCTTTATAATTGGCAATATTGTTTTTAATAGTTGTTTCATCTTCACAATGTGTTGAGATCACCATTTCAGTACTTCTAAAGATCTTTTCAAGTACCACTTCATCATCTACTAACATATTTCCAGTAGAAGAGCCCAAAAACAATTTCACACCTGAGCAAGCGTTTTTATCAAGTCGTTTTAGCTCCTCTAAATTATCATTGGTTCCTCCAAATAAAAAGGAGTAATTAGCATAGGATGAGGCTGCGGCCAAAGCAAACTTTTCTTCGTGCTTTTCAATGGTAGTCGTTTGAGGTATGGTATTGGGTTGTTCCATAAAAGTTGTAATACCCCCTGCGATGGCAGCTTTACTTTCAGAAGCAATATTACCCTTATGAGTTAAACCCGGTTCTCTAAAATGCACTTGATCATCAATTACTCCAGGCAATAGATAGTTCCCTTTAGCATCAATGACCCGAGCATTTATCTCTGATATGTTGCTGTCAATCTTAAGTATCTGCTCATCTTTAAGCAAAACATCGCTTTCAAAAATTCTATTTTCGTTGACAAGCTTTGCATTTTTTATCAAGATCTTGCCCATGCTTAAAATCTATTTTTCTGGAACATACTTCTATATTTCATCTTTAGAACCCCAAAAATGGCTTCATTCACAATAGACGAAGTCATTTTCGACTTCCCCTTTACCCGATCACGAAAAATAATTGATATTTCTTCGATTTTATAATTTTTCACGTAGGCTCTAAACTTCATTTCTATCTGAAAAGCATAACCAACAAAACGAATAGAATCTAAATCTAAATCTTCTAAAACATTTCGTTTATAACAAACAAAACCAGCGGTAGGGTCGTGCACGCGCATGCCCGTAATCATTTTCACGTAGAAGGAGGCTCCATACGACAATAATACGCGATATAAAGGCCAATCAACCACATTGACTCCTTTCTTATATCTAGAACCTACGGCCACATCACTCCCTGATTTACAGGCAGCGTGCAATCGCAATAAATCTGAAGGGTTATGGGAAAAATCAGCGTCCATTTCAAAAATATAGTCATACCGCTTGGCAATAGCCCATTTAAATCCGTGAATATAGGCAGTGCCTAATCCTGATTTTTCCTTCCTTGTCTCCAAAAACAATCGCCCCGAAAATTCATCTTGCAATGCTAATACTTCTGCCGAAGTACCATCGGGGGAATTATCATCGACAATAAGCACATGAAAATCAGTTTTTAATTCAAAAACTGCTCGAATAATAGCCTCAACATTTTCAATCTCATTATAGGTGGGGATTATGACTAAACTGTCAGACATTGGCGCTGGTTCAAGTTTCACAAAAATAGTGTTTTAGGCACTGTGAAAAAACGCCTTTTGAGGTTTTATGATTTTTTTAAATGCTTCTCTAAAAATAGGAATTTGTAATTTTGACACGAACTAGCTAAAAAGATGCAAAAAAAAATTCCCAAACTCTTCTTATACCTTCTTGGTGGACTTCTACTTCTCAACCTACTGCAAGCCTATTTTACAGAACTTATTTTTGATGAAGCATATTATTGGTATTATGCTCAAAACATTGATTGGGGTTATTTTGATCACCCCCCTATGGTGGCTTGGCTAATAAAGGTAAGTAGTCTTTTTTTTGATGGCGAATTAGGGGTTCGTTTTATGAGTTGCCTTTTATCCGCTGGCACCACACTATTACTTTGGCTAATGGTTGATCACCCAATAAAAAAAGACTATGTCTTTCATTTTATAGTTCTTGTCTTTGCCACTACTTTATTGAATTTGTATGGCATTTTTACTTTACCAGACACGCCACTACTTTTTTTTACCGCACTTTTTCTATGGATTTATAAGCAATTTATTAAGAAACCATCATTCCTCTTAAGTCTCGGGTTAGGTTTGATAATGGCTGCACTTATGTACAGCAAATATCATGCGGTATTAGTTATCATTTTTGTACTGCTCTCTAATTTTAAACTAGTCCGCAACAAGTATGCATGGCTTTCTGTAGTCATCGCGCTAGGCAGCTATACTCCCCATTTATTCTGGTTATATGAACATGATTTTGTTTCAATTAAATACCACCTTTTCGACCGTCCAAATCAAGCTTATTCATTTAGTAAATTTACAGGAGGCTACTTTCTGAATTTATTGGCATTATTCGGGTTCGTTTTTCCAATGGCTTACTATATCTTATATAAAAGCAAGTCCACTGATTTGTTTAAAAAAGCACTGATTTATTTGAGCTATGGCGTATTAATTTTCTTCTTTATATCGAGTTTTTCAAAACGAGTTCAAACTCAATGGGTTATTGTGGTATCCATTCCTATGGTGCTGTTAATTTTTAAATACATTATAGATAATGAGCGCATACGAAGATGGGTTTTTCGGATGAGTTTGATTAACGTTGTTATACTATTGTATGTACGAGCTTTTTTAATCTATGATCAATTGCTACCTATGTATTATGAAACCCATGGAAACAAAGATTGGGTTCAAGATTTATCAGCTGATGTTCTAGATACACCGGTAGTTTTTGAAAATTCATACCGTAATGCGCCCATGTATTCATTCTATTCTGGTAATAAAGCTATTTCACTCAATAATATTAAATACCGCCGAAATCAATATTCTATTGACGACGCCGAAGCCAGTGTACAGGGCCAAAAAGTGTTTTATGTTTCAAAATACCTGAAAAATAAGGAGCTAGTTTACCCTCGTATTAAGGGTACACTTTATTATGGAGAATATATCGCTAATTTCGAAACATATAGGCGTTTAAAATGTTTTATCGATGAATCTGAGCTAAACTTTGAATATAACAGGACTCTTGAAATGAAAGTGTATAACCCTTATGAGGCTGATATACCTATAGAAAAATTGCAATTCGCTGTAGCATATTTAAATGAATATAAGCAGGTTGTTGATCTAAAATCAATAAAAATGGAGCCTGTTAATCTCGAGTTAAAAAAACTTAAGTCAAAAGATACTCTTAACTTTAGCTTTGAGTTACCGAAGACGGAAATAGAGCACCCTACTTATATTCAAATTGGTATTTCAGAAAACAAACTGCGCTATGGAATCAATAGCGATAAATTAAAATTCAATTGATGGAACCCATTTTCAGAAACATTGAAAATATAGATTGGATTACCCTTATCATCTTTGGTAGTTTGCTTCTGATTGTATTTGGTAAAACCGCTTTCTATAATAGATTCCTGAATTTTATTATTCTTCCTTTTAATAATAAATACATATTTATGTACAATAAAAAGGAAAAATTATTTAATTGGTTTCATAGCTGTTTTACCATTTTTCAAATAATAAATTTTTCTCTTTTTCTTTTTCTAGTCTGGAAAATATTTTTGGGCCCTGAGAAACTTAATGAAGTTAACATATATGTATTTCCAATCTTCTTCGGATCAGTGTTGTTATTTTTAGTGGTGAAAGTATTATTACAGTTAAGTAGCGGATTTATATTTAGTACAGAAAAAATTATCAGCGAGCTCATCTTTAAAAAATTGTCATATCTCAATTATAGTGCTTTAGTTATGTTCTTAGCAAACGTAATTTTGATTTACGTTTTTAAGAATTCTAAAGTGATTATTTATAGTACGCTTTTCTTAGTTCTATTAATTAATGTTTTAGGTTGGGTTAATCTTCTTCGTCACCATCGAAAATTTATCGCAAATAATTTTTTCTATTTTATTTTGTACCTTTGCGCACTCGAAATTTCTCCCTGGGTAATTATAGGAAGCTATATAAAAGATTGAAAATATGAAGGTAAAAACGATTTTGGTCTCTCAACCAGAACCGAAGATGGAAAATTCTCCCTATTCGAAACTTATTGATAAAGAAAAAGTAAAAGTTGATTTTAGACCCTTCATACATGTCGAAGGGGTTGATGCTAAAAATGTACGTCAACAGAAAATAGATCTTAGCAACTTCACAGCAATCATTCTTACTAGTAGAAATGCGGTAGATCACTTTTTTCGCATCGCAGAAGAAATGCGATTCAAAGTACCCGATAGCATGAAGTATTTTTGCCAATCAGAAGCTGTTGCCTATTACCTTCAAAAATATGTGGTATATCGCAAACGAAAGATATACGTGGGTAAAATGAATTTTCCTGATCTAGTAGTCCTATTTAAAAAATATAAAGACGAAAAGTTTCTTTTACCATCTTCTGATTCTTTGAAAGCTGTTGTTCCTGAAACCCTTGATAAGTTAGGTATTGATTGGACACGAGGTATTTTCTATAAAACAGTAATCAGTGATTTATCTGATTTGGCCGAAGTCACCTATGATGTATTGGTTTTCTTTAGCCCGTCAGGAATTGAATCGTTGCTACAGAATTTTCCTGATTTTGAACAAAATGATACGCGAATTGCTGTCTTTGGAAATTCTACAGTAAAAGCGGCTACAGCTGCCGGACTTCGTTGTGATATAAAAGCACCGACACCAGAAACACCATCAATGACTATGGCATTGAGTAAATATATTCAAAGCGCCAATAAAAAATAATAGGTTTTATAACGATATACAAAAGCCCTGAACAAATTGTTCAGGACTTTTTGTTTTAAAAAGCATATCGCTGTGGGCCGCCCCGGCGTATTTCTTCACTTGCGTAAGCTTCAAACTGTTTGAAGTTTTCACGAAAAGCATTTGTTAGTTTAAATGCTGTTTTATAATAAGCTTCATCATCATTCCATGTCGTTCTCGGACTTAAAACTTCAGTAGGAACTCCCGGACATGATCTTGGTTGTGCCACTCCGAATACGGAATGAATGTGATAATCATCATAGTTATACAAGCCTAAATCACCATTCAAAACTGCATTAATCATCGCTCGGGTATATTTCAATTTCATACGCGTTCCTACGCCATAAGGCCCACCCGTCCAGCCTGTGTTGACTAGCCATACATTTACCCCCGCGTCTTTCATTTTTTTACTTAACATCTCTGCATATGCGGTAGGGTGCAGAGGCATAAAAGGAGCACCAAAACAAGCCGAAAAAGAAGGGATAGGCTCTTTGACACCTGCTTCTGTACCGGCAACCTTAGCGGTATAACCAGATATAAAATGGTAAGCAGCCTGGCTAGGTGTCAACTTCGATATTGGAGGCAACACCCCAAAAGCATCTGCCGTTAAAAAAAAGATATTCTTCGGATTATTACCGATAGATGGTTGTTTGATATTTTCAATATGATAAATAGGATAGCTCACCCTAGTGTTTTGAGTAATTGAAGTGTTTTCGAAATCAACTTCGCCAGCTTCATTCATAATCACATTCTCCAAAATAGCTCCTTTTTTGATAGCACCGTAAATTTCGGGTTCCTGCTCGGCAGAAAGATTAATCACCTTGGCATAACATCCGCCTTCAAAATTAAAAACCGCGTTCTCATTATTCCAACCATGTTCATCATCACCAATTAATTTTCTATTGGCATCTGTAGATAAAGTCGTTTTACCAGTACCTGAAAGTCCGAAAAATATAGCCGTATCTCCTTTTTTACCCACATTGGCCGAGCAATGCATGGGTAAGGTGTTCTTTTGCACAGGAAGAATAAAATTAAGTGCAGAAAATATCCCTTTTTTAATTTCTCCTGTATAACCTGTACCGCCTATTAAGGCAACCTTTTTTGAAAAATTAAGAATTGCAAAATTATGTTGACGTGTTCCGTCTTCAGCAGCAACTGCCATGAAACTTGGTGCGTTAACTACTGTCCATTCTGGTTCGAAATTTTTCAATTCTTCATTCGTAGGGCGAATAAACATATTATAGGCGAACATATTGCTCCATGGGTATTCATTGATTACCCTAATATTCATTCGATAGTTTGCGTCAGCACAAGCATAGCAATCTCTTACAAAAAGTTCTTTCCCATTCAAATAATTAACCACCTTCTTATATAGTGCGTCAAATTTTGATGGTTCAAAAGGAATATTAATGTCTCCCCACCATACTTTTTCTTCGGTGATTTTATCTTTAACGATAAAGCGATCCATGGGTGATCTTCCTGTAAACTCCCCCGTATTAACAGCAATAGCACCCAGCGAAGATACTTTTCCCATGCCTTTGGCAACGGTGATGTCATGAAGCTCATTAGAAGATAATTGATAATGCACTGTATCGGTTGATATCCCATAGTTTTCGAGGGATACAGTAGTTGGAATTCTTTTCGAATTATTCATTCAATGTCTATTTTGGTACGTCAAAATTATTGAATTTTTATACCAAGTAACTGCGATCTAACAATTATTTAGTTTAAATACAAATGTGCTCGATAACGTTGTAGTTCATCTAACCTTTTTTCGAAAAAAAAGAAAATTGGTTACAGATCAAGTGCCTTTTTTCTCTCTAAAATGCGAACCAATATATTCTCGCCTTGGTGGTCTCAATAACTATGATGTTCTTACGTATCGTACTCCGAGTAAAAGCCAAGCTCCAATTAGTAGCAAACCTCCAATGGGAGTCAGGAAAGCAATCGCCTTAAAATCAAAACCTGTTAAAGTATTCGTCGCCAAAAGGTAAATTGAAAAAGAAAATAAAAGCACTCCGATGGTTAGACACCTATAAACCCACTTCTTGTTTTTTTGACTAATGCTTTTTGTGTTCGCTAGTACCAGTAATAAAAGAGCATGATACATTTGATAAGTGACCCCTGTCTCAAAAGTCTGTATCGCTTCGGCGTCAATTAGTTTTTCCAATCCGTGTGCTCCAAAAGCCCCAAGGATAATTGCCAAAACCCCGAAAACAACTCCTGTTAAAAATATTGTTCTGTTCATAACTTAAATAGGATATTTTTTTATAAATGTAACAATTTGATACCTTAGTCTTTCGTTTACAAAAGTAACCAATCATAAAAAGGATGCGTAAAATACTTGTCGTTGGAGCTGGAAAATCTACGTCTTATCTTATTGATTATTTCTTGCAAAAGGCTGAAAAAGAAAAGTTACACCTAACCATAGGTGATATAAATCCTGATGCGATTGCCGCTGCTATAAAAAACCATGACGCGTGTACGGTGGTAAAACTTGATATTTTTGAAGACCAAGATCGCAGCAAAGTAATTCAGGCAAGTGATATTGTTGTATCGATGTTGCCTGCGCGAATGCACATAAAAGTAGCCGAAGACTGTATTCGTTTTGAAAAGCATTTGATTACTGCCTCTTATGTTAGTGAAGAAATTAAAAAGTTAGACTCACAGGCCAAAGAAAAAGGATTGATTTTTATGAACGAAATTGGTTTAGACCCAGGTATAGATCATATGAGTGCTATGCAAGTCATTGATCGCATTCGCGATAATGGTGGAGAAATAATACTTTTTGAATCTTTTACTGGTGGATTGGTAGCCCCCGAAAGCGATAATAACCTATGGAATTACAAATTCACTTGGAACCCCAGAAATGTTGTCGTTGCAGGCCAAGGGGGTACTGCAAAATTTATTCAAGAAGGAACCTATAAATATATACCCTATAACAAGTTGTTTCGAAGAACAGAATTCTTCAAAATTGAAGGTTTTGGTCATTTTGAGGGCTACGCCAATCGTGATTCTTTAAAGTATAGAGAAGCTTATGGTTTACAAAATGTACTTACGCTGTATCGAGGTACTATGCGTAGAATAGGGTTTTCTAGGGCATGGGATATTTTTGTTCAATTAGGAATGACTGACGATACCTATACTATTGAAAACTCAGAAGGCATGACCTATCGAGAGTTTACCAATTTGTTTCTCCCCTATTCGCCTACTGATTCTGTGGAACTCAAACTCAGACATTATCTGAAAATTGCTCAAGATGATATTAAATGGTTAAAACTACAGGAAGTACAACTTTTTGCAACTGACAAAAAAATAACACGGAAAAACGCCACCCCAGCTCAAATTTTGCAAGAAATACTTGAAGCTAGCTGGACGCTTAATGAAACGGACAAAGATATGATTGTCATGTATCATAAATTTGGCTACAAACTGAAGGGTAAAAAATATCAAATTGATTCGAATACCGTGGTAATGGGTGAAAATAAAACCCATACGGCCATGGCAAAAACCGTTGGTTTACCCGTTGCTATTGCAACGCTAGCTATTCTAAACAAAAAAATTACTACCCCCGGCATACAAATTCCTATTCAAAAAGAAATTTACGAGCCCATACTCGAAGAACTCAAAGCATATGGCATCATTTTTAAAGAAAATGAAGTGCCTTATTTGGGTTACAATCCAGATTCAGCCTACGACAAATAAATCCTTAATCTTCAGAGTTAGCTTTCTATTTCATACGAATTATCTATTTTTATTATGAAATTGAAACAATGGGCATAAAATCTAATTCTAAAAAGGTTAAAATAGACGGGATTGATAAAAAAATTCTAAGATTTTTAATGGCTGATGCCCGAAAACCAGTTCTCGAAATTGCTAGGAATATCGGTATTTCAGGAGCGGCAATTCACCAACGTTTACGAAAATTAGAAGCTTCAGGTTTACTGGCAGGTTCTAAGTTTATTATCAACCCAAAAGTCATGGGATATACTACAATGGCTTATGTAGGTATTTATCTAGATAAAGCCATGAGTAACCCCGTAGCCGTAAAGCAATTATCCAAAATTCCTGAAGTTTTAGAATGTCACTACACTACTGGTAATTGGTCCATTTTAATCAAAGTTCTCTGTAAAGACAATGAACATTTGATGCATGTGCTCAACAAAAATATACAACAAATTGAGGGTGTTTCAAGAACAGAAACTTTCATTTCACTCGATCAGCAAATTGATCGGCAGATTTCTATCTAAAAAATAAGAAGTACGAGATGTTTTTATAACAACCCGTCTAATCAAAAAATAGTCCGTCACTTTCATAACGGACTATTAAATTATTTCAAAAAAAATTAATCTCTGCTTGCTACGCGCATTGCAAAATATAACAAGGTAGCTAAAGCTCCAATGGCAGCAACCAAATAGGTTCTGGCAGCCCATTTCAAAGCATCTTCTGCACCCGCATATTCTTCTTGGCTTACCATGTTTTTATTCTTCAACCAAGCCAAAGCTCTATTACTGGCATCGTACTCTACTGGCAAGGTTATAAAGCTAAATAAGGTTCCGATACCGTATAAACCGACACCTGCCCATGCGATGGTGCCACCAATAGCGGTAGTCTGCATTAGTGCCAGACCACCAAAAATCACCCACATAGAAAACCTTGAAGTAATATTCAAAATAGGCACTAATTTTGAGCGCATCCCCAACCATTCATAAGCTGTAGCATGTTGAACGGCATGCCCCACTTCATGAGCAGCGACGGCTGCAGCTGAAGCATTTCTTTGTGCATAGACTCCTTCACTTAAATTTACGGTCTTATTTGCAGGATTGTAATGATCGGTCAACATCCCCGGTGTAGAGATTACTTTTACATCACGTATACCATGGTCTGCCAACATTTTTTCAGCAATCTCTGCCCCACTCATTCCATTGCGCAATTGTACTTGAGAGTACTTTTTAAATTTACTTTTAAGACGACTACTAACCAACATACTAAAAAGTCCGAAAACCGCTGCTATGATGATATAGCCCATATCAAATCCAAACATATTTTATTTTTTATTTATAGTTACTTATTTAAATATATAAAAGATTCCTGTCTTCACAGGAATAACTTATGCCTTTAAAGACAAAAACCCCGCCAAAACGCTCTGAACTCGTTTCAGCGTCTAAAGGCGGCGCTTTTTCTGACAGAATGTCTTTTTCATTATTTGTATTTTAACTTAGCTATAAATATAGATACTGCCAAAAGCAGCGTACCCGAGTTAGCTAAAATCATACTGATACTCTCTTTTTGAATACCATAATATAACCATAAGGCCAAACCAATCATAAATACGATATACATAAGCAATGAAATATCTTTGGTTGATTTCTCCTTCCAAACTTTATACACTTGAGGTATAAAACAGGCGGTTGTTAAAGTGGCTGCAACCAAACCTATAATCTCTAATTCTGGCATTTTTTATTTTTTTTGTCTTCAGTTTTATTTGTCTTCCCGACAAGGGAGGGAACTCGCTTTATATTGAATTAACTTTTGATGCCTATTTGATAGCGTGAATTCCCATGGTTCTTTATAGTGTCATCAATTTTAAGTCGGATTCCTCGTTCCTCGGAATGACAAGTTTGCTTTTAAAAGCAATCAAAATCCATTTCGTACTTCCAACTCTGTATCTCGTATTTTTAATTTTTTTGAATTTGAATTTGATTCTTGTAATTGAACTTTTTTTGTAATCCTATTTCATTTGTCTTCCCGACAGCGAAGGGAACTAACCTTTATTTGGAAATACCTTTTCAGTGATATTGACACCATACTTATTGATTTCACTGAAATAGATACGTCCCCTTTTTCTTTGGATTCCTCGTGCCTCGGAATGACAATGCGATGAAGAATGACTATTCAGTTATCCAACAATATTTACAATTTTACCGGGTACTACAATCACCTTTTTAGGGGTACGACCTGCCAACTGTTGTTGTGTTTTTTCATGTGCCATTACCGCTGCTTCAATTTCATCTTTAGATAAGTCCAAGGAAAGTTCCATCGTAAACTTCATTTTACCATTAAAGGATATCGGGTATTCTTTCGCACTTTCTACCAAATACTTCGGTTCAAATGTTGGGAAGGCTGCTGTTGAAATCGATTCGGTATGCCCTAATTTTTCCCATAGCTCTTCTGCGATATGCGGTGCATACGGCGAAACCAATATGGCCAATGGTTCTAATATTGCTCTACTTGTACATTTTTGAGTAGTCAATTCATTGACGCAAATCATAAATGTAGACACCGACGTATTGAAACTAAAGTTCTCAATATCTTCTTCAACCTTTTTGATGGTTTTGTGTAATGTTTTTAGGTTTTCTGCTGATGGCTTCACTTCGGCTCCGCTCAGTGACCCATCTATTATGGGGGTATACAATTTCCAAAGTTTTTTCAAGAAACCATGTACTCCCGTGATGCCTGCTGTATTCCACGGTTTCGATTGTTCTAAAGGCCCTAAAAACATTTCATACAATCGCAAACTGTCGGCACCGTATTCTGCTACAATATCATCAGGATTGACCACATTGTATTTGGACTTCGACATTTTTTCGACTTCGCGAACAACCTTATAAGCATCATTATTATCAATAATTTCGGTGTCATTCTCTCCCAAAAATACTGCGCCTTCAAAGTCTTTGTTCATGGAGTCACCCAAAAATCTTTCTATATCTAATTCATCAGAAGAATTAATATAATCAACATTTGCGTACCTTCTATTCAGTATGCTATACCGAAAAGGTTTTGAATTTACTGGGGTTTTGTTCCTCCATTTCTTTATAGTCTCCTCTAGAACGGCTATTGAACTTTTAGAAACTGCTATGTAAAAAGGTTTATCCTTTGCAAACCTAGCAATAACAAAATATACCACCGCACTCGTCCCCGTAATCATGCCTTGATTAATCAGTTTTTTTGCAAACTCATCTTTAGGCACTAAACCTTTATCAAACATAAATTTCTGCCAAAAACGGGAGTACAGCAAATGCCCGGTCGCGTGTTCACTTCCGCCTATGTACAAGTCCACATCTTGCCAATAGTCAATCGCTTCTTTTGAGAAAATGGCCTCATCATTATGAGGGTCCATATAGCGATTGAAATACTGTGAGCTACCTGCCCAACCAGGCATAGTGTTCAATTCTAGCGGAAACACCGTTTCATTATCTATCAACGAACAACTGACAACGGACAACTGTTTAGTATCCCAAGCCCAAATCGTAGCATTCCCTAAAGGCGGTTCGCCAGTTTCGGTCGGTAAATATTTATCTACTTCAGGGAGTTTTAATGGAAGGAATTTATCCTCTAACATCTGCGGCATGCCATCAACATAATATACTGGGAAAGGTTCCCCCCAATAACGCTGTCTACTAAAAACAGCATCGCGTAATCGGTAGTTGATTTTCCCTTTGCCCTGCCCTAATTTTTCCAGTTCGTAAATGGCTGTTTTAACGGCTTTTTTATAGGGCAATCCGTTTAAGAAATCAGAATTGGAAATAACTGTTTTTTCTTTGTCGGCAAAAGCTGCTTCAGAAATATCGACTCCCTCAAAAATATTAGGAATATCAATATTGAAATGTTTCGCGAAATCCCAATCACGTTGATCACCACAAGGTACCGACATTACTGCACCGGTGCCGTAGCCCGCCAGTACATAATCGCCAATCCAGATCGGTATCGGTTTTTTAGTAAACGGATGTTCTGCATAGGCACCTGTAAACGCTCCTGAAATGGTTTTGACATCAGCCATTCGGTCGCGTTCTGAACGTTTTGCCGTGGCCTCAACATAAGCATCAACCTCCGCTTTTTGTTCTGGCGTAGTGATTTCCGCTACCAATTCATGTTCTGGCGCTAGCGTCATGAAACTGGCACCGAAAATGGTATCGGGGCGGGTGGTGAAGACTTCGATCTCAAATTGGTGGTTGAGCGTAGTCGAAACCCCAATTTGGTCACTTCGGCTACGCTCAGGGTCCAAATTATCAAGCACCTTAAAAGTAACCGAAGCGCCCTCACTTCTCCCAATCCAATTGGTTTGTGAGTCTTTCAAAGGTTGTGGCCAATCGATCGTGTTTAATCCGTCCAATAAACGTTGTGCATAAGCACTAATACGCATACTCCATTGGGTCATTTTTTTACGAATTACAGGATGACCACCACGTTCCGAAACGCCGTTTACAATTTCATCGTTTGCCAGTACCGTACCTAAAGCGGGACACCAGTTTACCTCGGTATCCGCCAGATAGGTTAGGCGATATTTGAGTAATACTTCCTGTTGTTCTTTACTTGAAAAAGCATGCCATTCTGCTGCTGAAAAAGGTTCAATATCTTCATCGCAAACAGCATTTACTTTGGCATTTCCATCCGAAGAAAATGCAGCAATCAAAGTTTCAATATCCTCTGCTTTGTCGGTTTCTTTATTATACCATGAATTGAACAATTCAATGAAAATCCACTGTGTCCATTTATAATATTTTGGATCAGAAGTTCGTACTTCACGACTCCAATCAAATGAAAATCCGATTTGGTCTAACTGCCTACGATAGGTTTTTATATTTTCTGCTGTGGTAATCGCTGGGTGTTGCCCTGTTTGAATTGCATATTGCTCTGCTGGCAAGCCAAAAGAATCATAGCCCTGCGGATGTAAGACATTAAAGCCTTTATGCCTTTTATATCGCGCATAGATATCAGATGCGATATAACCCAGTGGATGACCCACATGTAAACCCGCCCCTGAGGGATATGGGAACATGTCTAACACATAAAACTTTTCTTTATCAGAATTGTTCTCTGCCTTAAAAGTTTGGTTCTTGGCCCAATATGCCTGCCATTTCTTTTCGATTTCATTGAAATTGTACTGCATCATCTGTGTTTCTTGCACTTAAACGGCAAAAATAGGTTTAATCTAGTAAAGGCGAAAGATATTATTATCTTGTCGCAGCCAAAATTAACTATGACGGTTAACAATCCCCTAAAAATTTTGATACTCTGCCTTTTGCTGAGTTGTTTATCTCAATACGCACATGCTCAACTTGGTTTTTGTGGGGGTAATTCAGGTGATCCCATTTTTACTGAAGATTTTGGCTCAGGTACAACCCCCGGCCCAGCTCTTGCCCCTGGTACAACAACATATAGTTTTACTGCAGGTGAACCTAATGATGGTAGTTATACTATAGCAAGTAGTAGTGCTAATTTTTTTGATTGGCATAATACTAATGATCATACGCCAGGAGACACTAACGGTAAAATGCTAATTGTCAATGCTAGTTTCAACCCTGGTGAGTTTTATAAAACATCAATTACTGGTTTATGTGAAAATACATCCTATGAATTTTCTGCTTTTCTTTTAAATTTTGCGGCAACCAATGGTTTTTGTGGCTCAAGATTGATACCGGTTAACGTGAAATTTCAAATTTGGGATGATACTGACACCACCCTTTTGGCATCTGGTGACACTGGGGATCTTTTTGCGACCTCTTCAGCTACTTGGACACCTTACGGGCTCGTTTTTAAAACGGAACCTGGTCAGGGATCTGTCATTTTAAAAATGATTAATAATGGTAGTGGCGGCTGCGGTAATGACCTCGCAATTGATGATATTTCTTTTAAATCATGTGGCGATTTTATTGAATTAACCAATACAACAGGCGCTAACGGTATTGCCCAATGTCAAGATGAGGGCGTCATTGTGAGTACTACAATTACAGCAACACCCGATAACGCTATTTTTAATTCACATTTTTACCAATGGCAAGAAAGTACTGATGGTATAAGTTGGAGTGATATTGCCGGAGAAACAACAAATACCTACACCACACCAACTATTTTAGATGCACGTTATTTTAGAGTAAAAGTTGCTGAAGATCTTATCAATGTTTCTAATGCGTTGTGCAATGTAGTTTCTGAACCTTTTAGTGCCATATTGTTACCCTTTGCGAATGCTCCAATTAGTAACGGAGACGTTTCAACCTGTGCCGATTTACCAAAGCCCCTTATTGCCACAGCTCAAGCTGATGAATTTGTTAACTGGTATGATGCGCCGGTAGGGGGCAATTTATTACAAGAAAATAGTGCTTCCTTTTTTCCGTCAGCTTCAGGCACCTATTATGCAGCGGCAAGTTCAACACTAGTTGACTGCTTTTCGCTAACAAGAACACCAATTACATACACTCTTTTTGATTTGCCTGAGCTAACTGATGAAGAACAATTTTTATGTGAAAACTCTTCGGTTACACTTTCCTCAAACTTGACCAATGTTACTTTTGAATGGAGTACCGGAGAAACAACAAGCACTATTCAAGTAGCCTCACCAGGCGAGTATAGTCTTGAAGTTACTAATTTGAATGGCTGTTCTGCTACCAAAATATTTTCCGTTACTCAAATTGACCAACCACAAATCGAAAAAATAGTTTCTGATGATGAGAACATTATTGTATACACATTAAATGAAGGCTTGTTTGAATATGCGCTTGATAATGGTCCCTTTCAAAATAGTCCTGTTTTTGAATTGGTTGAGGGAGGTTTATACATAGTAAAAATTCAGGGCATAAATAATTGTCCTGAAGTCAGTCAAGAATTCTTTCATTTTGTGATTCCGAAGTTTTTTACCCCAAACGGAGATTTTGTAAATGATACATTTACTATAAAAGGCTTAGAATTTTTTAATACTGTTGATGTTCGCATTTTCGACCGATATGGTAAGCTCATGATGCAATCAAATAGTACTTCTTTTTCTTGGGGTGGTCGGTATAATAACACCCCTGTACCTTCTTCAGATTACTGGTATACGATTCAAGCTGATGGACAACTATTTCAAGGTCATTTTGCCTTAAAAAGATAGCCTATACCAAGGTGCCTTTGTAAAGCACCCATGCCATAGATAGTAGTGCAGAAATGTTAATTGCATACCCAAACCATTTCATTTGTGTTACAGAATAAGGCTTATCTTTAAAGAAGAAGAACACATCAAATAGCAACCAAATGGTGAACGCTAGTAGAAAAATCGCCAAAACCGGATCATTGAACCAAAACCACACTAAAAAAGACTCCATTAGCAAAAGCCCTAACATAAGTAACTTCGAATTTTTGCGTTTCAAAAGTGTTGCCGTAGTTCTTTTTCCCGAAGCTAAATCAGGCTCAATATCCATGATTTCGCCCGCAATATGGGCTTGAAAGGCAAATAAAGAAAGGTAAACCAGTGTTTGCCAGGGTAAGGTTTCTAAATTATTCAATGCTGTAGCGAAGAAAGCCGTAGTTACATATCCTATTTGAATAAATATTTCAAAAGGAGGCCGTTCTTTAATTCGAAAGGGTTTGAAATTATAGAGTATGTTTATAGCCACCATAAATATCAATAGCAGCAACATTGTAAAACCAGAGAGGTACGTGAAAATGACCACAAAAGGTAAAATGACCATGGCTATTTTGTATAATATGCCATCCAAATGTTTTCGTGATGCTTTTGCGCCAAATAAATAATTCCCTTTTCGATCATTAACAGCATCAGCTGCTTCATCGTTATAATCGTTTAAGCCGTATACTAAATAGTTTAAAGGAAAGGTCACAAAGAAAAGGCCTAACCAGAATAACCAAGAGGTCCAGAAGCTTTCTTGATTGCCAAAAGGTACTAGATAAATCCATAGGGTAGGAAACCATAATCCTGGTCTTGAAATTTTAAGATCTGTGAGATTCATAACAATTAGTACTTCACTAGCAGTAACGAATATATCTCTCTAATCTTATAGTGCAAAATCAATGCTCGGTGAGATTTAAATTACTTTGCTAACTTTACCTTTTTTAGAACCTACCTATGGGACTATCTTTCGAGCAATATCAAAAAAGAAAGTTGATTTCTTCGTACTTCTCTGTAGTACTCAGTATTGGGTTAGTATTATTTCTGTTGGGCATTTTAGGGCTTTTAGTACTAAATACGCGTAAAATGGCCGATCACTTCAAAGAACAAATCACTATTTCAGTTTTTCTTAAAGAAAGTGCTAAAGCGGTAGAAATTGATCAATTACAAAAGAGTTTGGTGATGGCCGACTACACTAAAACGGCTACCTATGTTTCAAAAGAGGAAGCCGCAGAAAAGCACAGCGAGGAGATCGGTGAAGATTTTATCGAATATTTAGGGTACAACCCTTTAAAGAATTCCATTGATGTACATTTTAATGCTGCTTTTGTTGCTCCTGATCAAATCGACACCATTGCCAAAGAACTTGCTGCCAAAGAATATGTTCATGAAGTGACCTATGATAAATTATTAGTTGAGTTAGTGAGTGATAACGTAAAAAAAATTGGCTTTTGGATTTTAGTTGCTAGTGGCATTTTTACCTTTATTGCCGTGCTTTTGATTAATAGTTCCATTCGACTATCGATATATTCAAAAAGGTTTATCATTAAAACCATGCAAATGGTTGGTGCAACCAAGTCATTTATACGAAGACCGTTTATATGGACAAATGTGCAACTTGGTATGTTAGGTGCCTTTATTGCACTATTGGCTTTAGGAGGTGTATTGTATTACACAAATTCGAATTTTCCGGATTTAGGATTGCTTGATGATTCTTCGCTATTAGTACTATTGGTCGTAGCCGTTTTTGGGCTTGGTATTCTTATCTCACTCATCAGCACTTACTTTGCCACGCAACGTTTTCTCAATTTGCGAACTGACGAATTATATTACTAAAGAACTGCCCGCAAATAAATAATTGAAAAAATGAGGTGCTGACGGTACTTCGATAACGAATAACTTTTGTTTAAATTTGCAGTATGAGCAAGAAGTATAAGAATAAAGACGAACAGCCCAGACAAGAATTTATCTTTCAAAAGAAGAATTACACCTTCATGTTCATCGGTATTGCTTTCATCGCATTAGGGTTTATCTTAATGAGTGGTGGTGGTAGTGACGACCCAAATGTTTTCAATCCTGATATCTATAATTTTAGACGTATTCGTTTGGCGCCTACTTTAGTCCTGATCGGTCTTGGTATAGAAGTGTATGCCATATTGTTGAATCCTCACAAGAAGAAAAAATAATTGGATACTTTAGATGCTATTCTACTAGGAATAATTCAAGGTCTTACCGAATTTCTTCCGGTATCTTCAAGCGGACATTTAGAATTAGGGAAAGCCATCTTAGGTGACGATTCTGTTCCTGAAGAGAGTTTGCTATTTACGGTAGTACTTCATTTTGCCACAGCTTTGAGTACGATTGTTGTATTTCGAAAAGATGTGTGGGAAATTCTTCGTGGTCTTTTTAGTTTCAAATGGAATGAAGAAACGCAATTCTCATTGAAAATAATAGTTTCTATGATTCCGGCAGTTCTGGTGGGTCTTTTTTTTGAAGAACAGTTAGAGGCTTTTTTTGGCGGAAATATTCAGTTTGTTGGTTTTATGTTATTAATTACGGCTGTGCTTCTATATTACGCTGATAAAGCTAAAGACACTGAAAAGAAGGTTAGTTTTAAAAACGCATTTTTAGTTGGTGTTTCTCAAGCAATTGCCATGCTACCAGGTATCTCACGTAGTGGTGCAACTATTTCAACTTCTGTACTTTTAGGTGTCGATAAAACCAAAGCTGCCCGTTTCTCATTCTTAATGGTGGTGCCCCTTATATTTGGAAAAATTGGTAAAGACCTATTAAGCGGAGATTTAAATTTTAATGGCGAAAATAATATGGCTATGTTGGCGGGCTTTCTTGCTGCCTTCGTCGCCGGACTCGCCGCTTGTACTTGGATGATTCAATTAGTCAAAAAAAGTAAATTGTCTTACTTCGCCATCTATTGTTTAGTTGTTGGCCTTATTGCCATTGGCTATGGTATTTATTCAGCCTAATTATTCGAACTGAATCAAACTATTTTTCTTCATGACGGATACAAGAACCAAAGAAGACTTTTTGAACGGACAATTGCTCTTGATAGACAAACCTTTAGGTTGGTCTTCTTTTCAAGCAGTGAACAAATTGAAATGGGCCATTCGAAAAAAATTTGACCTCAAAAAAATAAAAATAGGGCATGCTGGCACGCTTGATCCTTTAGCAACGGGACTCCTTTTAATATGTACCGGAAAGTTTACAAAAACTATTAACTCACTTCAAAGTCAAATAAAAGAATATACAGGAACGATAACGCTCGGTGCCACCACACCATCGTATGATTTAGAGACGTCAATAGACCAAAACTATCCTACACGGCACCTATCCACAGAAAAAATTAAGAATGCCACTTTCAAATTTATAGGAGAAATTGAACAACAGCCGCCTATATTTTCAGCCTTAAAAAAAGATGGTAAACGCCTTTATGAATATGCACGGGCAGGAGAAAAAGTGACTATTAAAAAAAGAAAGATAACTATTTCAGAATTTGAAATTACTTCTATAGACATGCCCAAAGTAGCATTTAGAGTGGTGTGCAGTAAAGGAACCTATATACGCTCTTTGGCTCATGATTTTGGAAAAATATTAAATTCGGGTGCACATTTATCTGAACTACGAAGAACCAAAATAGGTGAATACAACGTAGATATAGCCGTTGAACCTGCCATTTTTGTTGAAAATTTACTCGGAAAGCTAGAAGATTCTTAGTAAAATGTTATCTGATGGTTCCGTTCAACGAATATTTTAAATAATTTTTAGAATTTAGGGTTATAGCTCTATGCAATTGAATCGCAACCATTTATCGTTTTTAATTACCTTTTTTTCTTTAGGGATTATTGTGCTGGGTTTATACAATCTGCATCTCGGGAAGGAAAGCAATTCTGAAGATGAATATATTGTTGAAATGATGCTTGCAGAGGAGGATATTGAAGAACTTCTGAAAGAAAAAGAACAGTTAGAAGATTTGGCAAAAGCCGAGCCTATAAAAAGCCACACCGCATTCAATGAAACTGCAAGACCTACCTACGGAGACCCTGAACCCTTGCAAACCTTAGAAGAAATTATGGCAGAACAAGCCATAGAGGGAGATGGAGGACCTACAGATACGCTGTTAGATGGGGAATATGCTTCGCGGGTAAAAGAACTAGCTAAAAAAAGAGAAGAAGCCAAAAAGAAATTAGGTGAAAAAGAAGCTGAAAAAAAAGAATTCACCAACAACCTCGCGAAGCGACAAACTTCGGTTTCTTATTCTTTGGTAGATCGAAATAATTATAAATTGCCCCCTCCGATTTATACCTGTATTGAAGGTGGAAAAGTAGTAATCAACATCAAAGTTGACGCTTTAGGCAATGTGATTGATGCTTTTTTTAATGAAAAAAGTTCTGGCACTTCAAATGGATGCCTTGTCGACAATGCCATTACCTATGCTTATAAAGCGAAATTTAGCGGCAATTCGGCTAAACCATCTCAAAAGGGGACTATTACCTATTTATTTCAAGGGAAGGCTCGCTAACAAATCCTCAAGTACACTTTGCCCTTTGTCTTTATTATACCAAACTTGAAGGTCTTGTTTGAATTCGGCCGTAAGCTTTCCATGTTCAGCTTTGTAGTCTTCTACCAATTTTGTAGCTGCTTTTGAACGCGGACCCCAATCTCCGATGACTTCACTTGTTACATCATTAATGGCAATTAACTTGGGAATAGACATTCCGCCATTGGTCAAAAATCGATTCATCAAATCAACATGCGCATCACGAAGAATAATCTTCAAAGAGATATTCGGATTCAATTCTGAAATTTTATGCATCACCGGAAGCGATGGTGATGCATCACCACACCAACTTTCAGTAAGCACCAACCAAGTAATTTTTGTATCTAAACTTAAAATTTGTTCTTGTGCTTCTGTGCTAAACTTCAAAGTTTTATCCCAACGCTTCATACGACGGTCATTCAATTGCGTATAGTTGGTCAGGGCCTCCGTTTGTTCTGGCCCGGTTGATTTTCCTTCATCAGCCAACTTTTTTACTAAAGCAATATATTCATTATATGACATTGCCTTCAAAAGGCTTTCTTCAATAAGTACATTTGTAGTTTTATTTCCTGTTTTATTTTCCATAATTCCAATTCCGAATTTAAAAATTTGATACCATAATAACGTAGTTTCAAAATTTTTAAGATAAGTTCTATTAGTTGCTAATTCTTTATTAAACTTACATATCTTTAAATAATTATACTATGGAAAAACACAAATGTGGTTGGTGTCTAGGTGATGATTTATATGAATCATATCACGATTTAGAATGGGGTGTACCCGTAAAAGATGATGATACCATTTTTGAGTTTTTGATTTTAGAGACTTTTCAAGCGGGTTTAAGTTGGATTACCATTCTTAAAAAGCGTGAAAATTTCCGAAAAGCCTTTGACCATTTTGATTATAAGAAAATTGCCAAATACGATCAGAAAAAAATAGATTCCCTTCTTCAAGATTCCGGAATTATACGCAATAAATTAAAGGTAAATGCAACGGTAAGTAATGCCATTGCATTTATGGCGGTACAGAAAGAATTTGGAAGTTTTAGCAACTATATCTGGGCATTCGTAGATGGCAAACCCATCATAAATAAAATTAAAAACTATAAAGATGCCCCAGCCAATACGTCAGTATCTGATGCTTTAAGTAAAGATTTGAAAAAACGCGGATTCAAATTTGTAGGAAGCACAGTGGTTTATGCTCACATGCAAGCCACAGGCATGGTGAATGACCATGAGGTCAATTGCTTTCGATATCATGAAGTATAGTCTATCACTTAGTTTTTCTTATGTAAGACTTCGATAAAAGCCGCTCTTGAAATTTCTTCTGCGCCTAAACTTTCTAAATGTTGGGTATGTAATTGACAATCTATGAGTCCGTCTTTTTTTTGAAAATCTTGGGCAAGTTTTATAAAAGCATATTTTGAAGCATTACTAACGGCGCTAAACATACTTTCTCCGCAAAAAACATGTCCTAAATTTATTCCATATAAACCTCCAACCAAAATATCATTTTCCCATACTTCATACGATTGTGCAAAATTTAAGTGGTGTAATTTTATATAGGCCTTTTTCATTTCTTTTGTAATCCAAGTGCCTTCTTGACTCACCCTTTTAACCGAAGCACAACGTTCAATAACTTCTTCAAAGCATTTATTTTTTGTCAGGCGAAACTGATTGCTCTGAATGACTTTCTTCATACTTTTAGAAATTTTTATTTTATCCGGAAATAAAACCATTCTAGGGTTCGGACTCCACCATAAAATCATTGCGTCTTCATTAAACCAAGGGAAAATTCCGTTTTGATACGCCAATAACAATCGTTCAGGAGATAAATCTCCTCCGATTGCCAATAAGCCCTCTGCATTTGCATGCGCTACAGGCGGGAACTCAAGTCTTTCCGTGACGAAGTATAAAGGTTTATGATGTGAGTCTTTTTGCATTGTTCTTTAATTTAGAAATAAAAAACTATTAAAAAACAAACAACCCTAAGATATAAATAAGACTCCCCACAAGCATAAATAGAAGGGTATACGGCAGTATTTCTTTTGCCTTTAGTTTGGTAATGCCTAATAAAGGTAATGCCCAAAAAGGTTGTAGCATATTGGTTATTTGATCTCCGTAGGCCATCGCCATTACCGCTTTGTTTAAGGGCACATTTAATTTCATCGCTGATTCTAAAATCATAGGGCCTTGAACAGCCCATTGCCCACCACCACTCGGCACAAAAATATTCACCAGGCCTGCGCTAAAAAATGTAAAAATAGGTAAGGTACTCGCATTAGATATTGAAACAAAAAAATTAGAAATTCCGTTAATCATCCCACTATTCGCCATAATTCCCATAATACCAAAATACAAGGGAAATTGAATTAATATTCCTGCTGTATCACCTATTGCTTCTTCAACCGCAGACAAAAAACGGCGAATACTGCCATGCATAATTAAAGCTAAACCTAGCATAAATAAATTCAACATATTCGGAACGATATTCAATGATTGCAATAAAGGACTGTATTGCAAGGCAAAAACACATAATATTAAAATACCAAAGCCTATGGCCAACCAAGGAGATCGATCAAGGCGTTCCGCACCAAAAGCCTTTTCCCCTTTTTCAAGATTAAAACTAAAGCTAGAAAGTTTCACTTCTGTACTTTTGGTTTTCTTTCCCAAGCGATAAGCCAAAAACGATATCGCGAAAAGAATAGCAGAAAAGATGATCAGGTTACTGCTACTTAAAATCGTTTGAGCAGTAGGTATCGTACTGGGCAGCGTTTCTACTGCTGAGATAGAAAGTACATCATTCATAAGGCTACGAAGATGCCCTGCTTCTGAAACTTTTAACGGCGCGGATCCACTTATTCCTCCATGCCAAACCATTAAACCTACATAACCACAAGCACCAATTAAAGGGTAGTTTATTGGTATTTCATTTTTTTGAGCATATTCCCCTACTTTACGCGCTAGAATAGCACCAAAAACTAGTCCTAAGCCCCAATTAAAAAAGGAAACCAACATTGTCGGTAATGCTACCAAAACAGCAGCATTTGCAGAATTTTTTACAAACTGAGTGAGTCTAAAAATTAATTTTTCTATGGGTTTACTCAGCACCAACACATGGCCAAGCACCAAAATAAGCATCATTTGATAAGCAAAAACTAAAAGTCCGCTATTCCATATACCATCTTCCCAGTAAGATAAAATGTTGAATAAATGATTTGTATCGGTGGAGTTTTCAGTAAAGACTAATGCTATAACTATCGTGAATAAAGTTAGAAGTACGGCTAAGGTAAAGGGCGATGGTAAAAAATTTCGAAAAGCATTCTCAATAGCCCGCGTAATGTTCATAATGTTAAATTAAATGATCTTATGAAAAATAAAAAAACCTATTTGTGTTTCAAAGTTAAAACTCAAATAGGTAAATCTATAAAGTTTCCGCCGCGACGGAAATAGACCCTTAAAACGGAAGATCGTCGTGATCTGCTTCATTTAAGTTATCAGCAGGCACAAAAGCTTCTGCCGGGGGAACCGGCGGAATATTTTCTGTAGGTGCTGCCGCTTGCAAGCTTTCAATTCTCCATCCTTGAATGGAGTTAAAATATTTGACCTCTCCCTGTGGGTTTGTCCATTCTCGTCCTCTTAAATTGATACTAACTTTTACATCTTGCCCAACGGTATAATTATTTAACAACTCAGATTTATCTTGCACAAACTCAATCATTATATGCTGTGGGTATTGCTCATCAGTAGTTATTACGAGTTCTCTTTTTCTAAAACCGTTATTACCGAAGGTTTGCGTTTCTCCGACTAACTTTACTTTTCCTTGTACTTCCATGACTATGAATTATATGTTGACTAAAAACTATTTATAAGTTTTTAAAAATAGCCTTATTCCCAGTATTCACCTAACAAAACGAAAACAAGTTATTAAAGATTATTAGGTGCTATATTTTGTAGTACAATTTAACGCCAAGTGTTGGTGTAAAACCTATGCGCACACCCTCTCTTTGATAAGGAGCTACAATGGGGCTCTCTTGAAATAGATCACTATTGGTCGTCGGATTAAGAACATTGGAATATTGTTTGTTGGCAATTCGAAAACCTAAACCACCGTAAAAATTAAATCCGAAGTGCTTTCCCGTATTAACAAAAACACCATATTTTAAATGTAACCCGTATTTCCTGCGAGAAAAATCGGCACGATCAAAATATAGAATCTCGTTGTTTTCGAGCGTATAATTTCCATTTTCAAAAACATGATTTTGACTAATATAAAATAGCTCTAAAGAAAAGTATTGAAGTGTTCTATGTTTCGGATTCAAAATATAGTGTATTTCGGGCCGAACTTCCCAAAGCCTATATTCTCGACCTGTATTTGTTTGATACGAAAAAAATTGTGATAGGCCTTCATAGCCATAACCGATCTCTAACCCTAGCTTCCAATTCGGAGCTAGGTGTTGCACATAGCCCACTCTAAATCGAGGTGCGAAAGGATCGATGGTTGGAAAAATGCTTCCCGTTACATAGGAATCTTTTTTTTCAGTGGAAATAGTTTCCTTCTCTTGCCCATTCAAATTAAGACAAATTAGTAGCAGTAAATAGAGGAGTTTATTGAACTTCATGGTAACATATTTAAAAGTAAGGTTCCTTTAGATTAACATTTAAGGCTTCGAAATACCCTACTATTCTCATAATAGTTTTATAAAACAAGCTTCTTCATAAAAATAGCAGCTCCTTACAGTTTCTGGTATTCTGGCATGAATAGAAAGCAGCTTGTATTTGGAATTCTATATCTTTGAAATTCAAGGCCACCACGAATGCAGTTTAATCCCAAAAACAAGACTACGAATATTTTTTTAATGGTTGCCGCTTTTATTATTGTTAGCCTTATTCTATGGAACACCAATAGCTTCTTTAAAACATTTAAAGAAGAAGAGCGTAATAAAATGGAGATTTGGGCGACTGCTCATGCCGCACTATTACAAGCCTCTTTAGATGATGACCCTGGTGAATTACCCTTAAAAGTGTTTCAAAAAAACACCTCTACGCCAATGATTTTGGTAAACAAAGATGGTTCTGTAAAAACTAATAATATTCCCCTTGAAAAAGCAAAAGATTCCGTTTACATAAAAAATCAAATTCTAAAATTTAAAAAAGAAAATACCCCTATTGCTATTGATCAACAAGGAGAGCTACTCGCTACTTTGTACTACGGAAATTCAGAAGTCTTGAATAAATTAGCTTATTATCCGATTGCACTCTTACTGATCATATGTCTTTTTGGGGCTGTTATTTTCTTCTTTTTCAAAACGAATAAGGCTGCAGAACAAAATAAACTTTGGGCAGGCATGGCTAAAGAAACTGCACATCAAATTGGTACGCCTTTATCTTCGTTATTAGGTTGGAATGAATTGCTAAAATCAGAAAATATTAGTCCGGATATCACAGTTGAAATTGAAAAAGACATTTCAAGATTAGAAACTATTACTGAACGATTTTCTAAAATAGGTTCGTTACCTAAATTAGAAGAATACGACATCGTTAAAGAGACCAAAGAAGCTTATGAATATCTTAAACTAAGAAGCTCAAAGTTGATACACTTTTCGTTTGATGCTAAAATCGATCATGCCTCCGTTATGTTAAATTCCTCATTGTATCATTGGACGATAGAGAATTTAGTTAAAAACGGAATTGATGCTATGAAAGGACGCGGAAGTATTGGTGTTGAGGTAAGTTCAAATGGTCATATAATTACGGTTTTAGTGTCAGATACTGGTCATGGCATTGCTAAAAGCGATTATAATAATATCTTTAATCCAGGTTTTACCTCTAAAAAGAGAGGTTGGGGCCTCGGACTTTCACTGGTAAAAAGAATTGTGGAAGAATACCATAAGGGTAAAATTAAAGTGCTTTCTTCAAGTAAAGAAGGTACCATTATGCAAATTTCATTTAAAGTTAATCCCCTTTAGAAGATGGCTACAGAGAAATTAGTGGTTTTACAAGAAACTGATTTGACTAATAATTGTACAGAATGCTTTAATCAAGAGCTAAGGCTAACCTTCTATCAGAAGCACCGCTTGAATCAGTTTTTTCACAAAATTACAAATGAAGTGACACACGGAATTCGATGTAAAAAATGTGGCTCTCATATTTACCCCTCAAAATGGACGGACGATATTGAGCGTATTTTTACCTATTATGAAAAAATGGTTCAGCCTGAAAAAGCAAAAATCACCTATTCGTTATGGTTTTATTTGCTTTTATTGGGCATGATTTTAGCTGGGGTCTTGATCTACTTGTACCTTGAAGGAATTATTGCATTTTAGTCCGAATTTGTAAAGCCGTTTTTTCGAAATCTTCTTTACTCAAATTTACCTTATGCTGAAAGGTGACATCGGCCATGGATGTTAAAGGAATTAAATGGACATGCGCATGCGGAACTTCTAAACCAATTACCGAGATAGCGACTCTTTTACATGGTATTGCAGCTTCTATTGCCAAAGCCACTTTTCTAGAAAAAGCCATCAAACCCAAGTAGGTTTCCTCATCTAAATCGGTGATTTTATCAACTTCTTTTTTTGGAATACACAACGTATGGCCTACAACATTGGGATTGATATCTAAAAAGGCAAAAAAGTGTTCGTCTTCCGCTACTTTGTAACAAGGAATTTCTTTGTTTATAATTTGCGTAAAAATGGAGGGCATACGTTCTAAAAATTTGTTGAAACAAAATATAACCGAGTCCGTTACTATTCTCTCGTAATTTCTAAAATATCAAACTTAATGGTTCCGTTCGGTACAGTAATCTCTGCTACATCACCTACTTCTTTACCCAACAAACCTTTACCTATTGGAGAGTTTACTGAAATTTTACCTGTTTTTAAATCTGCCTCGCTTTCAGCTACCAGTGTATATTTCATTTCCATACCATTGTTCTGGTTTTTTAACTTTACAGTAGATAGCACTAGAACCTTAGAAGTGTCTAGTTGCGATTCATCAATTAAACGAGCGTTAGCTACAGTTTCTTCAAGTTTAGAAATACGCATTTCTAAAAGCCCTTGTGCTTCTTTTGCAGCATCATATTCAGCGTTTTCAGACAAATCACCTTTGTCTCTAGCCTCGGCAATTGCTTGCGAAGCTTTAGGTCGTTCAACATCACGAAGTTGATTTAATTCTTCTTTTAGTTTTTTTAACCCTTCTGCGGTATAATAAGATACGTTACCCATAACTTAAGCGTTTAATAAATAGGAAAATCCTCTAAACTAAATCGTGCTTGCACGTTTATTAGCGAGGATTTAAGACAAATATACATTTTTTTTGTTCAATTTTGCAGCAACTTTAACACGAATACCGATACAAATATGAAACGAATTTGGGGCTTACTTATTCTTGTTTTAATACTTTCTTGTGATAAAGAACGTACGAATCGAAATCCGTTTTTACAAGAGATTCTGTTTCGGTTTGATCTTGATTTAAATCTACCGCTTTATAGCCCATTAACGAATTCTGGAAGCTCTATTTACATTAGTAATGCACAAGTAGGCACCCGTGGTGCCTTTGTTACCAATACCGGTTTTAATGTATTTCGAGTATTTGAAGCAAGTTGCCCTAATCACGCGCCTAATGAATGTTCTACCATGTCTCTCGATGGCATCGTTGCCACCTGTTCATGTGAAGATTTAGAATATAGTACCATTACAGGGCAATTATTAAATAACCCCAATGACGGCACCCGCTACTTTGATATGTTAGAATATCGAGCCTCTTTTAATGGTTCTAATGTCGTCGTCATTTCGAATTAAACTAATAATCGCGAGAGATAGTAAGTGTTTTTCTAAACGAGGATTGGTCTTCTAATATCTTAATCATAAACGCAGCTAAGGTTCGTCTAGCAATAATCAAATTTGGTTTGGGATTGTTTTTGTGGCTGATTTTTATGTCATATTTCTTTTTAGAATTTACAAGTCCAACAGGTCTTAAAATCGTCCAATTCAAATTAGATCGTCTAAGTGATTTTTCTTGTCTTTGATGGTCTCTATATGCGAATCCAATATTACTGTATTTGATCATCCATCTAAACCAAAAAGGGATTTCTGCATGACTATCCCCCACCCCCCAAGCAGAACAAATAATAATTCGTTTAATTTTATATTTTTTTGAAAAATGAAGAACCTGATCCATTACATCTGACAAAAATGTCTTTGGTGTACGCAAAGGCGACCAAGGAAAATCAGTAGTTCGCGAAATATTTAAAAGACTTAAAATAATATCGCAATTTTCTATTGCTTCGGATAATAATCCTTTATCAATAGGGCTTCCGATAAATATCTTTAACTTTTCATTTTCCTCAATATTATAAGTACTTCGTACGATAATATGAACTTTATACCCTCGCTGTAGCGCTTCATGTAAAACCCATTGACCTGTTCTGCCAGATGCACCTAAGATTAGAATTCTCATAGTACATCTTTCCATTTTTCACTCTCAGCATACTGCTTTATAATTTCGTTACGCTTCGTTAAAAACTTGGTCATATAATTCTTAAGGAATAATTTGTCTGCAAGCCTTCCTAAAGCTCCTAAAGGAGCCGTGTACAAAAACACATCTTTCATTGTAACAAAATCATCTTTTTTAACAAAATCATGTTGATGTACAAAACGTTTAAAAGCTCCCTTAACCATTTCATCAGTAAAATGATAAGGTTGATCAAATTCAGTGATTTTTGAAGTCAACATTTGGGTTATTCCGAAATGCTTAGCTTTCCACGTTATCGTATCATTCAATTCAACCAACCCTGATACTTTCCCCGCTACAGCCTCTTCTTTAGTATGAGCAGTAGAAATTTTATGTAAATCAACGCTGCGCGCCAAGTCAAAAACAATATTTATATCTGCTTTTATATTTATTTCAAGATAAATTACTGGCATAGCACAAAAATAGCCGAATTACAACTTTAATCAACAGCGACTTATTTAATCAACAGCGACTTAAATTATTACCATGACAGTACGCATTGATATACCTAAACTCTTTTAAACATACCTCTTTCCTTTTTTAAAAGGAATACTGGATTATCTTAGAAATTTATAGTCGCCCCAATTAAAAAATTCGCACCAGCTTGCGGATAAAAGCCAGCTCCTTCAACAGTCGTTATGGTTCCTGTATTCGAAAAATCATCATCAAACGTAAAGAAATAACCATTTGTGACATTTAATTGATTGAAAATATTATTTACCAAACCTGACAGAGTAATGCTTTTTACGATCGAATTGCATTTGATAACATATTGTATGTTCAAATCAGTTTGCGAGTACGCATCAAGAGTCGAAACTTCAGAATCAATATTGCCCATGTACTGCTTACCAACATATTTGGTCAAAGCTGCAATTTGAAAGTTTTCTGAAGGCACGTAGGCGATGCGATTTCCAACCACAACATTTGGTGAATAAGCAATGTTAGTATTGCCTAAATTCTGAACGACACCGTCACGCTGAAAAACAAAATCTTTGTTTTTATTTGTACTTAAAGCCATATTCGGACTCCATTGAAATTTTGCTCCCAAATTAATATTCGCGTCAATTTCTATACCTAAGCGGTAACTATCGCCAACATTTTCACGTAAAGGAGCGCCAACATCATTAAGCTCACCTGTTAATACCAGTTGATTTTTATAATTCATATAGTAGGCATTGGTACTCACTTGAAAACCGGAAGAGACATAACGCCAACCTAATTCGAAATCATTGAGTTTTTCTGGTTCTGGATTACCATTTTCATAGTCATTTCTATTGGGTTCTCTATTGGCTACGGCATAAGAAAAATAAAAATTGTTATTTTGATTTAAATCGTAAACGAGTCCTACTTTAGGATTAAAGAAATTGAAGGTGTCATCAACCAAACCAGTATCTTCACCATTAGCTTTATAAGCTACGTTACGGTACTGTAAATCCCCAAAAGCACTCCAATTATCATCTAACTTATAGTTGGCTTTTGTATAGATGTTAAAGTCGGTTTTGGTAGAATTATCGTCGTAATAACGATCACGAATATTACTGTTACTAGCAAAACGCGCCCAAATAACTTCGCCAAAATGATCACCTTCATATTTATTGTAACCACCACCTACTATAAAATTCAATTTATCAGTAATATAATTCGCCGAAAAGACGGTGCCATAGAAATCATTATCGAGCCATCTTCTGCGTATTAAATCTGTAGTACTTATTTCTTCTCCGTCAACATTTAATGGCGTAAAACCATAGGTGTCAAAATCGTCATCTTCTCTAAACTGCTCAAAATAGCCTCTTCCACGTGTATAATGTAAGGCCACATTTGTATTCCAATGTTCATTTAACTGTTCATTCCATAAAAGCTGAGCGTGATCTTGTTTATAATTATCCTCTTCTTTATCATAGAATCGCGTAATTCCGTTCTCGTCAGAATAGATCCCCGCAGGGTTAAAAGTTCTATCAGATTCAAGGGTTGCAGCATCAATACCAAACCAAGATTGATACGTGATTTCATGACCTCCAAAAAGCAAGGCTTTTATTAGGGTATTATCGTCTTTATAGCTTCCCTGTAAAAAATAGGATTCTAATTCTGAAGAAGCGCGATCAATATAACCATCTGAAGTGATTCGAGATAATCGTCCGGCAATTTCAATATGATCATTTAAAAGTCCCGTACTAAATTTCAAATTATTTCGAAATGTATTAAAACTGCCGATAGAAGATGCTATTTGACCATAAGCATCTTCTGAATAAGCATCAGTTAGTATATTGAGACTCGCTCCAAAAGCTCCCGCCCCATTCGTTGAAGTACCTACCCCTCGTTGTAATTGTAAACTTTCTGTTGACGATGCGAAATCTGGCATGTTTACCCAAAAGGTACCCTGAGACTCGGCATCGTTATACGGAACTCCGTTAATGGTAACATTAACTCTTGTGGCATCACTACCGCGTACTCGAATGCCGGTATACCCAACTCCCGCTCCGGCATCAGAAGTAGTCACCACAGATGGTAAAAAATTCATCAAAATAGGAATATCTTGCCCCAGATTTCGTGGTTTGATCTGGTCTTTAGTTAAATTAGAATAAGTAACTGGAGTTTGATTAGTGACTCGAATTGCAGATACAAAAACTTCGTCTAAAACGACCTTTTTACCTTCTAAAGAATCGGCTTGTTGCTCTTGAGCCTGCGAGGCCATTGCTAACCCAACTAGGGCTAAAATTGTGACAATAGGTTTCATTCGTACTAATGTTTAGTTACGAATAAAAGGGGCTATTATTCTAAGTTAAAATTGATTTTTGCCCAGTTAAGGACTTTTGATTCCAAATTAGGCTAGCCATCATACGGGCTGGCCCTCGCTAAAAATGTCTACTAGACATTTTATTAACGCTCGATCCCTTAGCAGCATTACCTGCTCAGGTTCATTGGGTATAATCTCAGCTTTGTTCTGAACTAAATTCAGCACTCGGCACCCCTTTGAGATGGGACAAATGTAAGACCCTTTCTTTTAATTCAATAGAAAAATGCTAAAAATATTATTCAGAAACTTGATGCGATGGTTTCAACAAGTCGTTCACTGTTTTTACCGGATTAAAGGTTGCCAATGGAACCTCAACAAAAATTGTATTCCAAAAGGCCATCGCTCCATTCCAAAGACCAGGTAATTCGAGGGCTTTAAGAGGCTTTCCATCTTTGGTTTTTTCAGTAATAAACCCTTCTTTCGGGTTTATAAAGTTTAAGAGATTGTACTTTTCACCTTTATAATTACGCACTCCGCACACTAAGTCTACAGGGTTAAAATGAGTAGCGCTAGCGATAATATTTTTTTGATACTCATTAGCAGTATCCATTTGAGCAGACTCTACAATTTGCAACGAAATATTATTCGCTTTGTCCTTTATCCAAAAAGGACCACCTCCTGGTTCACCTTCATTTTTGACCATTCCGCAAACGCGAATGGGGCGATTGATTTTATCTTGAAGTATTTTTATTTGTTCATCAATAGAAAAATCATCGAACGCACTAGAAAACCGAACGTTCAATGCTTCTTCTAGAAAAGACTTTATGTCATTTAATTGATCTTCATTGATTTTGTGAGCATCTAAAAGCCTTGCATATAAAAATGCTTTCTGTTGTACCCGTGTTAATACACCAGCAAGTAGTTTTTTACTATTTGTAACAACATTCATGTTCTCCGGTACAACTACATTGTCAATATTTTTAATAAAAATAATATCGGCGTCTTGTTCATTTAGGTTTTCAATTAATGCCCCATGCCCCCCTGGTCTAAAGAGCAAGGAGTCATCTGAATTACGAAAAAAAGAAATGTCTTCATTTACAGCAATGGTATCTGTAGACGCTTTTTGATTCGAATAATCAATGGTGAAAGTTGTACCTGTCTCCTCTAAAACTCTTTGATTTATCCGTTTAAATTCTTCTTCAAACAAGGTGGTGTGTTGCTCCGAAATCGTAAAATGCAATTTCGCCTCACCACCAGTATTAGCATATGCCGCTCCCTCTTTCAAATGTTCTTCGAACGGAGTTGCTGAATGACTTTCGTATTGATGAAATGGTAATAATCCCTTTGGGTAAAATCCATAATTTAAGCCGTCATTAGACAAAAGTTCTTTGACGCATTGATATATGAATTGACCTTCTGTTTTTTCATTCGAGCCTATTTTACTTTTTATTTTTTCATAAAATGGCAATCTCGCCAAGTGCTCTGAGAACACTAATAAATCTCTATCTTCAGTTCGTTTAAGATAGGTTTTGAAATCTTCTTTATTGGGTTTGTAGACATCGAGAAAATTAAATAAGGCTTTAAACATTCGAGAAGCTGCACCTGAAGCTGGTACGAATTTCAATAAAGACAAACTCGCTTTTGTCTTGTCAAAGTTAGCTATTAGAGCCGCTTCTTCTTCAGCCGAAAATTTAGAAATACCGTCACCAATTACGGCTGCCTTTTCTAGTTGCACAAAAGGAATTCCTTCTTTAAAAGTTTGTAATTGGTCACGCACCTTTTCTTTAGTAATACCCTTAGCTTCAAGTTGTTTTAGATCTTTTTCTGAAAATAAACTCATTTTTTAAGTAGTTTGTCAATTTGTTTGATAGCAGTATTTAACCTTAGACTTTTATTCCCCGTCAAAGTAATGAAATTACGATTGTACTTTTCTAAAGTCTCCTTAAAATACGAAAACATTCGTTCACGCTCATTAGGTTTATCTCTCAAATCATCCCCAACCCAAGGCACGTCTATGTATGTCAGCAAATACAAATCATAACTATTTTGCAAGGCATACTTTTCTAAAATGGGGTCACAATGCCCGATATAATAGGCCTCAGAATACACTTTCGTTTCTAACAAATCAGTATCGCAAATAAGCACCTCTGTAGCCTTTTTACTCAATTCATTCTCAAGTTTCATTTGACCTTTCGCAATGGGCAGTAGGTCATGTGGTTCACAAGTTTTACGTTCATTATTCCATTTATTCTGTAAATACTCACGCGCAAATTCGGGCACCCAAACGGTATTGTAGTGACGGGCCAATTGTTCAGACAAGGTTGTCTTACCTGTAGATTCAGGGCCAAACAATACTACTTTAACAATGTCTGAGGGCTCTTGTTTAAGTTTTTCTTCCATGCTTTATACCCGTAGATAGCGATAATGGTGAACAAAAGGTATTGAAAAGAACTAAATACAAGTCCTTTATAAAAATAGAGGGGGACGGTGATGATGTTACCAACGATCCAATATACCCAATTCTCCAATTTCTTTTTGGCCATCAACCACATTCCTACAAAAAAAATAGCAGTTGTGAAAATATCAGTATATGCTGTCCATGTATTAAATTTATCAAAACCGACATAAATCAGACTCACAAAAATTAAAGTAACTAAAAATAATAGAGCAGACCATTTCTTTTCTTTAGATGTCGTTCTAGTAATAGGAATGAAGTGGGTTTCATCTACCTTCCTTGTCCAAACATACCAACCAAATATGCTCATAGCGAAGTAATAGGCGTTTATAATCATGTCGCCCAGTAGACCATAGACCAAAAGAATATAAACAAATATTCCTGTACCAATAATACCCGTAGGAAAAACAAGAATATTCTCTCTTTTAGAGTAAATAACACTAAGTAATCCAAAAAAAACACCAATAATTTCCAGGATAATTAGATAAATCGGGGTGTCTTGATATTGCGAAAATATCCAATCAAAAATGTGGCTCATAGCTACTACGGTCAGATTTGACAATCTTCATATACAACAAGCCTTTGTCCATCAATTCAAAAGCTATTTTGATTTCAGTTTGAAGTACATTCATTACCTTGTCATACTCACCAAAAACCTGAGTGCTTAACGGGTTTTCTAAAATGGTTAAGCCAGAAACTCGCATTTTTTTAATGAAATTAACAATGTGTTCTTCAAAGTCATCTTGTAATGGAGAAAAGGTCAGTTCTACAGATATGTTCATTTTTTAATTTGTTGATAGTTGATGGTAAAAATACTATTAGCTGTCAACTAAGCGAAGGGCATACACACAAGTAAAACCTTCAAACTCTATAAATTGAATGTCGAAATTGGTGTACTTTCCTTTATAAAATACTTGCCCTGTCGTCGTTTCCGCTGAAAGTGAAAAATCTTTAATATCGATATGTTGTAAAAAACTTAGTCCTTTTTCAGCATAAATTTTATACAACGATTCCTTGCATCCCCAGACTATAGTTAGTTTTCGTATTAAAGCTTCTGAATTGGCAATGGTTCTGTATTCTTCAATGGGCGTAAATTTATGCGCAATTCTTAAAATCTTTTCGCGCTGCCTTTCAATATCAATACCTACTTCATCCGAAGTACTAATAATTATACCCGTAAATTCATTGGAGTGCGTAATTGAAATATAATTGCCATCTTTCAAATGCGGCTTTCCTAATTCATCATAGTATAAATCTGCGTCAACATAACCCGCTTTTGCCATAAGATGTCGAATACTTAAAAAACCGCGACGATGTATTTCTGATTTCATTCCGTCGAAACGATCTTGACAATGTGAAGTCAACTGTATACCTTTGGCTAGATCATTCTCAGATTCTTCAATTTTCCATATGTAAACTTTAGTAAAAGCATTAACCGTTAATGTATTGTAAATAGGCATCTGTTTTTTTGAGGTATTTTGTACCTTTGCAGTCGCTTTGAATTATGAAAATTGCTATCTAACAAAAGTAAAAATAAAAAAGTATATGAGTACTGAAACCATACCCTTTGTTCCCTATAAAGTAAAAGATATTTCATTGGCTGATTGGGGTCGCAAAGAAATTAATTTAGCGGAAGCTGAAATGCCTGGTTTAATGTCATTGCGTACGGAATATGGAGCGGAACAACCTTTAAAAGGAGCTCGTATTGCAGGATGTCTGCACATGACTATTCAGACGGCAGTTTTGATCGAAACTTTGGTTGCCTTGGGAGCTGATGTTACCTGGAGTTCTTGTAATATTTTCTCTACCCAAGACCATGCAGCTGCTGCAATTGCTGCAGCAGGTATTCCTGTTTATGCGTGGAAAGGTATGAATGAAGAAGAATTTGATTGGTGTATTGAGCAGACTTTATTTTTCGGAGAAAATCGTGAGCCTTTAAACATGATTTTAGATGATGGTGGAGATTTAACGAATATGGTTTTGGACAAATACCCTGAATTAACGAATGCTATCAAAGGGCTTTCTGAAGAAACTACTACGGGCGTACATCGATTGTATGAACGCGTGAAGAATGGAACGCTACCTATGCCTGCCATTAACGTGAATGACTCTGTTACGAAGTCAAAATTCGATAACAAATATGGCTGTCGTGAAAGTGCTGTTGATGCCATTCGCAGAGCTACTGATACCATGTTGGCGGGCAAACGTGTCGTGGTTGCAGGATATGGTGATGTTGGTAAAGGAACCGCTGCTTCTTTTCAAGGTGCTGGTGCAATTGTCACCGTTACCGAAATTGATCCTATTTGTGCACTTCAAGCTTGCATGGATGGTTTTGAGGTGAAGAAACTAGAAACTGTTGTTGCCAATGCCGATGTTGTTATTACCACAACAGGCAATAAAGATATTATTCGAGGAGAGCATTTTAAAGCGATGAGAGACAAAGTGATCGTATGTAATATCGGACATTTTGATAATGAAATTGATATGGCTTGGTTGAATGAAAACTATGGCGATACCAAAGATGAAATCAAACCGCAAGTAGATAAATATACTATAGCTGGTAAAGACATTATTGTTTTAGCTGAAGGAAGATTGGTGAATTTAGGTTGTGCTACAGGTCACCCTAGTTTTGTAATGAGCAACTCATTCACGAATCAAACATTGGCGCAAATTGAACTATGGAAAAATAGCGCTAACTACAAAAATGAAGTGTATATGTTACCAAAACATTTAGATGAGAAAGTAGCCAAGTTACACTTATCGCGTTTGGGAGCCGAATTAACAGAATTACGAAAAGATCAGGCGGCTTATATTGGAGTTACGGTTGAAGGGCCATACAAGCCTGAATATTACAGGTACTAATTTTCTTTTTGCACCTATTACCCTAACAAGGACAAAGGAAAATTACATAGCTAAATAAGAATTAGTTATCAAAGAAGTAGTATTATTAAAATGTTTTTATATACATTTCCACAATAATTGCTAGATTTTAAAATTTAGAAGAAAATAAGTTTATATGGATTTAATGGAACGAGTTGCGGAATTTGAAGCAAGAAAGATGTCGGGAATAACGACAAGCGATAGAGTTACGTACTCCAGAGAGGTTAAAGCTTTAATATTAGAAATTAACGAAATTTATAAGGAAACTAAGGAAGTTGAGTTGATGGATATTATGAAAAGGCTTACGGTAAAAAAGAAAAAAATTGAAAAGCGTTTGAAAGGCAATCCTATTAATTAATCTATTCTTTCAAACATAAGACCGAATGAATAGGTCTTCTACGAATTCCATTTACAATTAATGGTTGGAAGTAGAAGACTTATTTTTTTATGCCTGATTAAAACCCAGTAACCAAAAGATTTCGAGCACCTCGAATACCGCACTTCTGATATTTATGATATGATTGAGCTGCTCTTTCTCGAATTTCTGCACCTGTTTCATTAAGAATCCACCCATCAATAGCCCATTTGAGCGTATATGCTTCGGGAGACATCAAACCTGTAGACCATACTAAAGGATGGGCTCCTGTTTTCTTAATATAAGGTTTGAAATAATCTTTGCTCACACATGCTAAAATAATTACATCACGTCTTTTCGCATTCTGAGGTTTGAATTCTTCCTGCAAACTAAATTCCATAAGTCCGTCATGGCCTGTATAAGCAATAAGATCTGCACCACCACCAAAACGAATCTCCTTTCCTTGGTAATTCAATAGTTCTTCTCCTGCTCCACTTGACGCTCGTAAAAAATCGATTGTGGTTTGTTTAATAAATTCGCCGTCGTAAGCATCTGCCAGTAAATATGTATTTGAAGTTTTATGTTTAAACAAGACGCGCTCTAGAATTTGAGAATTTCTAGTTTCAAGTGTTTTTAAATAGGTCCAATCTTTACTTTGTTTGAAGTATGTTTTCACTCCATACAGTGCTCCCCAATACAAATTACGCTTCGGATCTTGACCGTTGCCTAATGACTTTGGAACGGGAACAATACCCTGATTCACATTGTCGCAAAGAGCAACGAAAACATGAATTGTTTTAGAAGATTCTATTTGTTGCGCCTTTAGCAGAGCACTGCATAGAAAAAAATAAATAAGAAAGGTGCGCATACTTAATAAACGTAAGTATATCTTGTTTCTTTTATTTCCGTATTACTTTGCCTGACCCTTGGCATACATCACACTTCGTTTTTTCACCCCTCGTAGCTCTCCAAAAGCCTTTGCCATTACACTTTTGACACCTTTTATATTCTGAAGAAGTACCCACCATCAATTTTAATAGATAGCCTACAAGTGCTAGTACAAGCGCAATTACGAGTAATCTAAGAATCATTCTTTATATATTCATTTATAGTGCGATAATATCATCTGCAGCATTTAACCAAAACCCTTCTTTTAAGGTAATAACACCATATTTTTTATGGTAATAGGTGTTCCCTAATTTGAAGTTATATAGTTTACCTTCTTCAAATTCAGGCATACAGAATGAAGTGCCATCGGGGCCAAAATTTCGTACATACCCCTCTTCACAATCTCGATTACACGATAAAACCGAAACAAATAAAATCAGCATTGAAATTAATACTTTAGCTTTCATTCAATTTTTCAATTACTCCAACAAATTATAAAGATTTATCTAATTAAAAAACCCCCTTCATAATGAAGAGGGTTCTAATTTTATAAATTGGGTTTTCTTAAGCTTCGAAAGGCTCTATAGAAACATATGACTTACCCCCTGCTTTTTTAGTAAACTGAACGATACCGTCTACTCTAGCATGCAAGGTATGATCTTTACCCAAATATACATTCTCACCTGGATTGTGTTTGGTACCGCGTTGTCTAACGATGATGTTACCCGCGATAGCGGCCTGACCACCAAAAATCTTTACGCCTAAGCGTTTCGATTCTGATTCTCTACCGTTTTTCGAACTACCTACACCTTTTTTATGTGCCATGATATTTTATTTTCATCCTGAATTCGTTTCAGGATCTCGTTAATATTGTCTTATGCTTTACCGCCGTCTAATTCGTCTTGCCATTTCTTCAACTCATCCCATTTGCCTGCAGCAGCTAGTTTTGCTTGTGCTGGCCATGTATCTGTAACGTGATTGCCACGCACATCTGCTATGATTTCAGAAATTTTTGCTGGTTTCGCTTTCGCTAAATCAGCAAACGTTGCAATACCAGCCTCAATTAAAGTTGAAGCAATTTTAGGCCCGATACCTTCTATTTTTTTCAAATCGTCAGGTTTACCTGTAGCCTTTACCTTTGGTGCTGCTACCTTTTTCGGCGCAGCAGCCTTTGGCGCTGCTTTTGCTTTAGGAGTTGTTTCAACCTTTGGTGCTGCTACTGCTTTTTTAGGTGCAGCTTTCTTCGGTGCTTCAGCTTTTGCCTTTTTAGCACCTTTGGCAACAATACTTTCAATTACAATTTCAGTCAATGACTGACGGTGACCGTTTTTCTTACGGTACCCTTTACGTCTTTTCTTGTGAAAGACAATAACTTTATCACCTCTAAGGTGCTTAATGACTTTAGCCTCAACAGCGGCTCCGTCTATAGCCGGGGCGCCAATAGTAACGTTCTTACCGTCATCTAAAAGAAGTACATTGTTAAAAGTAACCTTTTTGCCTTCTTCCGTTTGCAAACGGTGAACATATACTTTTTGGTCTTTCGCAACTTTAAATTGCTGCCCTGCCATCTCTACAATTGCGTACATAGCGTGTATATGAATTTAATTAACCCTTAAATTTATTTAAGCGGATGCAAATATACGTGTAAATAGGTAATCTACAAGAGATTTGATAAGAATTTCAGCCTCCTATTTTTATTTAGGTCATCAATATGTTTTTTATACTGCAAATGCACTCCGCAACACCTTTGAATTCAAGTGTAATATAATGTTAAAATAATGTAGGGAAATGCTACAAACACACAAAAAAATATATATTAGCTGTAACACAATTATCTAAATTGATACCAATTACGAGTATCTACATTAATTAAACACTATTTAAATGAAACTAAAAGTACTATTATCCCTTTCGTTAGGTATGATTGGGTGGGTTATTACGGCCCAAGAGGTTGCTTACGAAGAGTATGACCTAGCCAATGGGCTGCATGTTATATTACATCAAGACAATTCTGCTCCACTAGTGACAACATCGGTCATGTACCATGTAGGCGGAAAAGATCGTACAGAAGGACGCACTGGTTTTGCCCATTTTTTTGAGCACCTTTTGTTTGAAGGCACAAAAAATGTGAAGAAAGGTGATTGGTTTAAAATTGTGTCTTCTAATGGTGGCAGAAATAACGCCAATACTTCTCAAGATAGAACTTATTATTATGAAGTATTTCCATCGAACAACTTGCAATTGGGTTTATGGCTAGAATCTGAACGCATGCTGCATCCCATCATCAATCAAGATGGAATTGACACACAGCAAGAAGTGGTAAAAGAAGAGAAGAGATTGCGTTATGATAATAGTCCTTACGGTCAATTTCTGTATGCTATAGGTAAAAATTTATTCAAGGTTCACCCATATAAAGACCCAAATATTGGGTACATGAAAGACCTTGACGCTGCAACTTTAGAAGATGTAACGGCCTATAATAAAAAATACTATGTGCCTAACAACGCAGTTTTAGTTGTTACTGGAGATTTTGATACGGCTAGCACGAAAAAAATGATTTCAGATTATTTCGCAGATATCCCTAAGGGAGCTCCTATTACTAGAAATTTCCCTAAAGAAGAGCCTATCACTGAGCAGATTAATGCTAAATTTCACGATCCAAATATTCAAATCCCAGCAACAATGGTTGCATATAGAACTCCCGGATTTAAAGAACGTGAAGCCTATGTTCTCGATATGCTGTCAACCTATCTTAGTGATGGTAGAAGTTCGAAATTGTACAAAAAAATGGTAGATGAGCAAAAACAAGCCTTGCAAGTTGGAGCATTTAATATTGGTCAAGAAGACTACAGTATGTATGTAGCTTTTGCGCTGCCTGTTGGTGAGACTAGCCTTGAAGTTCTAAATACCGAAATGGAAGAAGAATTCGCAAAAGTTCGAACAGAATTAATTTCTGAAAACGACCATCAAAAACTACTTAACAAGTTCGAAAATCAATTTGTTAATTCGAATTCTAGCGTCGAAGGCATTGCAAACTCCTTAGCGCGCTACTATATGTTATATGGAGACACATCGCTGATAAACAAAGAAATTGAAATTTATCGTTCGATTACTCGTGAAGAAATTAAAGAAGTAGCGAACAAGTTTTTAAATCCGAACCAAAGATTGGTATTGGAATATTTACCTCAAGAAACCGCAGAAAACTAGAACATAATGAAAAAGTTATATACCCTATTCTTAGTACTATTTACTTGTACTATTAGTGCACAAATAGATCGATCTGAAATGCCAAAACCTGGTCCTGCACCAGAAATCAATTTAGATGATCCGCAACGTTTTGAACTCAAAAATGGACTTAAAGTCTTAGTGGTTGAAAATCATAAATTACCACGAGTATCTATTCAATTACGTATAGACAACCCGCCAATTGCCGAGGGTGATAAATCTGGTGTCGCCTCTTTAACTGGTAGTTTAATTGGCAATGGTTCAACATCAATTTCTAAAGATGACTTTAATGAAGAAGTTGACTTTTTAGGAGCTCGTATGTTTTTTAGTTCGCAAAGTGCATTTGCCAGTTCGTTATCAAAGTACTTTCCGAGAATTCTTGAACTAATGGCTGATGCCAGTATCAATCCTAATTTTACGCAAGAGGAATTTGATAAGGAAAAAGACAAGTTAATAACAGGACTCAAAACAGAAGAAAAAGATGTGAAAGCTATTTCTGATCGTGTTCAAACTGCTTTAGCATATGGAACAGATCACCCTTATGGCGAGTTTACTACTGAAGAAACAGTAAATAATGTTTCCCTTGGAGATGTGAAAAAATTCTACTCCAGTTATTTCGTTCCTGCCAATGCATACCTGGTTATTATTGGTGATGTTGACTTTAGTGAGACTAAAAAGCTCGTGAAAGAATATTTCACCCCTTGGACGAAAGCGGCTCCACCTTCTTTACAGTTTTCAAACCCGACGGATGTTCAATACACGCAAATTAGTTTTGTGGATGTGCCTAATGCAGTACAATCAGAAATTTCGGTACAAAATTTGGTCAACTTAAAAATGAAAGATGCTGATTATCTTTCTTCATTAATGGCCAATGAGATACTTGGTGGCGGTGGTGAAGGTCGTTTATTTTTAAACTTAAGAGAAGATAAAGGGTATACCTATGGTTCGTATTCGCGCTTGGGCAATGACAGACACGGTTCTTCTCGCTTTAGAGCAGTCGCAAGTGTTCGAAATGCCGTAACAGATAGTTCGGTGGTAGAATTACTAAAGGAAATTGATAAAATTCGTGCTACACCGGTAACCGCTGAAGAGCTTAAAAATACAAAAGCAAAATACGTAGGTAGGTTTGTAATGGCTCTTGAAAATCCTGAAACTATAGCACGCTATGCACTGAATATTGAAACAGAGGGTCTTGACAAAGACTTTTACAAAACATATTTAGAACGTATTAATGCCATTAGTATCGATGATGTTCAAAAGGCAGCCCAAAAATATTTCAGTGCTGATAATGCCAGAATTGTTGTAACAGGAAAAGGAAGTGAAGTACTTGAAAATTTAGAGAAAGTTACCTTCAACGGCGAGAGCGTTCCGATTAAATACTTTGACAAATATGCTGCGGCTACAGAGAAGCCAAACTATGATGCCGCTGTACCCGAGGGAGTCTCTATCAATACCGTTTTAAATAATTACATCGCTGCCATTGGTGGTAAAGCAAAATTAGAAGAAGTAAACTCGTATGTACTTATTGCTGAAGCAGAAATGCAAGGCATGAAACTTAACCTTGAACAAAAGAAAACTTCTAAAAATCAATTCATGCAAGATGTAAAGGTCATGGGTAATTCTATGAGCAAGCAGGTACTAAACGATGGTTCGGGTTATGTTGTACAGCAAGGTCAACGCAAAGACATGGATGAAACCGAGCTGAAAAAAATTCGAGAAGAATCTGCTCCTTTTCCAGAGTTAAACTACGTTTTAAAAGGAGATGCGAGCTTAGAAGGCATAGAAGATGTAAATGGAAAAAAAGCTTACAAAGTGAAAGTTTCAGACGAAAAAACCTTGTTTTATGATGTTGAAAACGGATTAAAAGTGCAAGAGGTAAGTAAAGCTGAAATGATGGGTCAAGAAATTGTCAGCACTATTGTATATAGTGACTATAGAGAAGTTGAGGGCATTATGTTTCCATTTGCTATAGCTCAAACAGTAGGGCCACAAAGCTTTGAGTTTCTAGTAAGTGAAATAAAAATTAATGAAGGTGTTAGTGATGCCGATTTCGAATAAAAATTAGTTCGCTTGACGCGAAAAAGCCCTGACTATTAAATATAGCCAGGGCTTTTTTCATAAACACTACATATACTATCCTATTTTGCGAAGCTCTGCTTCGCCAATAACAATACCTTTATCTACTTCAGGATCTCCAGCATAATTGATTTCTGCTTCTCCATAGCAGGTAACTTTTAATCTGTCAGCAACCTTCACTCTAAAATTACTTTCACCATAGGCCGTAATTTTAGTCTCTGTATTATCCATTTCTAAGGTATTTACTTCACTTTCGCCATAGGCTCGAAAAACTTGTCTTCCTACATCACCATCTTTAATTTCCAAATAGCTTTCACCATATATAGCCACAGTTAACTCCTCTGCTGTTAACGAATTGAAATATACTTTAGACTCCCCATAAATAGTAAGTTTTAAATCTTTCTGCTCAATAGGGCTTTCACATTTCACTACTTCTTCACCACGTATTGATAAATTCTTAAGTTTTTTATAGGTAATAGTAGCAGTTGCCATAGTTCCGTTATAAATAGATCGTTTTCCCTTCCACTTATCAGTACTTACACGTTCTTGCTTGGTAACTGTCTTCGCATCATCTAAATATAATCGTAAGGTTTTGCCTTCTACCTTTATATTAATTTTATCATCAGATACTTTAGCATTTTCAATTTTAACAGACTCTTCATTCCCTTCAACCAAAACAATTTCAATATGAGGGCTGACAATTACTTTTTCAAAGGGCTTTACCTGAGTTATCTCTTGAGCATTAACAAAAGGTGCGATTAACAAATAAAGACTAATTACTACTATTGATATACTTGCATTTTTCATAATTGTTCGTTTTTACCCTGAACTCTATTCGGGGTTTGATTATTCATTCTAGTTATTACATACCAAAGAGCACCGGGAAACGAAATTGTTACAGTTTACGGACTATTTTTTCTCTTTTTAACCAACCATACACCAAAAAGAATAATGATCCCTCCGAGCAATTGATATACATTGATAGCTTCTCCATCCCATAATCCCCATAAAACGGCTACCAAAGGAATTAAATAAGTTACCGAAGCAGCAAAAACGGGGCTCGATATTTGAATAAGCCTATTAAATAAAATATTTGCTATCGCTGTGCCTACAATTGCCAGGACCAATACATACCACAATGCATTTGGTGATTGAATGTGTACTTGTACATTTTTCAGAAAACCTGAATATAAAACAAGAAAACTAGCTGGTACGAATGCGACTGCAAAGCTTGCCGTAGTAACTGCCAGTGGACTTAAATGTGATAAGTGTTTTTTAATAATATTAATATTGAATGCATAACCCAAAGCTGAAAGGACAATAAAAATCGAGTATGTATAATTTTGATCTGGCGTAAATTCAATACCAGCAAGGATCAATGCAATGGTACCTGAAAGCCCAATAAAAACACCCAAAATTTGCCGTTTACTAATTAATGTACCGAAAAGTAAAATACCAACTAAAGTAGTTAATAAGGGTACGATCGAGTTAAAAATAGACGTGATTCCACTATCGAGTTCTGTTTGAGCTAAAGCAAATAAGTATGGCGGAAAGAACGAACTCGTGAGACCAGCTATAATCAACCATTTCCAATCCCTTGCTTTGATTTTAAAAAGGGTTTTAAATCCGATAATAAATAACGCTAAAGATGCGAACACAATTCTCAGACCTCCTAATTGAAAAGCCGTAAGTCCTATGAGGGCTTTCTTAATTAATATAAAAGAAGAACCCCAAATCAATGAAATTAATATAAGATAAAGCCATTTTTTTTGATAGTCAGACAAGGCACAAACATTTTAACAAAAGTGCTACTTTTTACAAGATAAATTATACTGTTATTGCGTAATTTTGAATTCAATTTATAGGAAGTTGAACGTATCATTAATTGTTTATTACAAGATAAAATGAAAAAGTACATTCTAATTATTACGGTATTCGTGTTAGCTTTTGCAAGTGCGTGTAAAGCAGAAAAAAAGTCTGATGCTGAACAAACTCAAATGAAAAATGTAATGGCTATTCACGACGAAGTAATGCCTGAAATGGGAAAAATAGGAAGATTAGTTACTCAGTTAAGAGCAAAAATTGATGCGGATCAAGGCGGCATAGAAGAAAAAAAAGCCATGGAAGATTTACAAGAGGCCAGTAAAAGTATGATGAATTGGATGCAAGATTTCATGGATCACTTTGATCAAGAAGAAATTAGTAAAGGCAAGGTTCTTTCTAAAGAAAAGCAAGCGCTACTAGATGAGGATGAGCAAAAAATGATTGCTGTTAAAAATAAAATGGAAGCCAGTATTGCAAATGCTCAAAAACTACTTCAGGTCGATTAATTGCATCGCTATTTCAATTGAAAGATTTAAAAAGGTAAATTGCTCAAATCAACATTTCCACCAGAAATAATAATTCCGACTTTTTGATTTTTAAAATACGCTTTATTGCGTATTAATGCTGCCAGCGCCACGGCACTTGAAGGTTCTACAATTATTTTCGTACGCTCCCAAATCAATCGCATAGCATTAATTATTTCATTTTCAGTCACTCGAATTATTTCTGATACGTGCTCCTTTATTATTGGAAAATTAGTATTCCCCAAGGTAGTTTTGAGTCCGTCAGCTATCGTATTTGTAGTTTCGTTGCCTTCAATTTTTCCGCTTTGCAAAGAACGATAGGCATCATCTGCCTCAAATGGCTCGGCACCATAAACTTTACAATTCTTACCAAAGTAATGTGCCGCCAAAGCCGAACCTGCAATGAGTCCACCGCCACCAACGGGACACAAAATTCCGTTTAAGTCTGCATGCTCTTCTAAAAGCTCTTTGGCAGCAGTGCCTTGGCCTACTATTACCTCTAAATCATTCGACGGATGTAAAAGTGTCGCTCCTTTTTCTTTGACAATCTTGTTAGCTGTTTGTTCGCGAGCAAATAGGGTCGGCTCACATTCGTAAATTATTCCTTGGTATTCCTCAACTCCCTTTTTCTTGACTTTAGGAGCCGAAGTCGGCATTACTATATGCGCAGTTACCCCCAAACTTAAGGCTCCTAAAGCAACTGCTTGGGCAAAATTACCTGAAGAATGAGTCACTACACCGCTACTTCGTTCCTCATCTGATAATTGTAAAATCGCATTGGTAGCGCCACGCATTTTATAAGCCCCGGCGCGTTGAAAATTTTCACACTTAAAATATACCTCAGCCCCGACAATTTCATTAATGAGTCGCGAACACAAAACAGCAGTTCTGTGTACAAAGGGCTTTATTCTTTCATGGCATGCTTCAAGATCTAAAGAATCAACTTTCATAATTTTTCGATAACTCTTCTATGCTAGAAAATAGCTTTATAAAGCTATTTCAGATTTAATTCTTTTCTTTCCATCGTAAAGTTTCCATAATACGACCGATATCATTTTGTAAATAAACTGCCGCTGGCAGTATGGAATCATAATTTGGTTTGGTCTCAAAATAAAGGGCCCCTGTTACAAAATGATTGAGGCTATCTGTCACATAAAATTGTGCTGGCGAAGCCGCATCTCCGCTAACTTCAAAAAAAGCACCAAACACCTTATTCAGCCCGTCATCATAGACTCTTGGCCGAATACCATCGGCCTTCGAAGCATGTTCGTAACTTAATTTTTGAGCATCTAAAATTAATTTTTGAATATCGTTGGTAACACCTCGATAACTCAAGAAAATGGAGGCCTTCAAATCAGGATATCGCAATTCAAAAGATTTCTTATTTTTTTTATATAATTCAGCTATACTATTTTTCTCAAAAGTAAAATGTGACGTTTCTGCTAAACTTAACATCGGTTTAGCATACTCTAAGCGCAGCATTGCCTTTGGTTTTGGCAATACCTCGTCTTCGTTACAGCCAACTATAAAAATGAGTGTAATAAATAAAATTGGCAATCCTTTAATTTTCATTAGGCAAACTTACTTTTATTTGTTTCAATCTTTTTTTATCTAAACTTTCGACTATAAATTGATACTCTTTAAAATTTACGGTATCACCTTTTTTTGGAAAACTACCTGCTATTTCAAGAACAAAACCTGCAATGGTTTCTGATTCGCCTTTCTGCACTTCAAAATCATCGTTGTTCTCAATTTTTACAACTCGGTAAAAATCCTTTAACGTAGTCTTGCCTTCGAAAACATAATTGTATTCATCTAGTTTCGAGTAAATTAAATCTTCATCATCAAATTCATCGCTAATATCACCTACAATTTCTTCAATAATATCTTCTAAGGTCACAATACCTGACGTGCCTCCATACTCATCAACTACAACAGCTAAATGATTTTTCTTTTCTTGAAACTCACTTAACAAATCATCTAATTTTTTATTCTCGGGTACGAAATAGGGCTCGCGAATCAAGGATAACCAATCAAAATTTTTACGATCAATATAGGGTAAAATGTCTTTCACATATAAGACGCCCAACACGTTATCCATATTTTCAGAGAAAACCGGTATTCGCGAATATCCATGTCTTTTAATCGCTTCTAAAACCTCACTAAATTTCATTTCTTCGCCCAAGGCAAAAATATCAATCCGCGGGCGCATTACTTGTTTGGTATCCGTATTTCCAAAGGAAACAATACCCTCTAAAATTTTTTGTTCTTCCTTTGTAGTATCCCCTTCTGATGTTAATTCAAGCGCTTGAGAAAGATGATCAACACTTAAATTGGTCTTCTCTTTACCCAACATTCGATACATAAAATTAGTGGCCGATTGCATGGGAATACTTAAAGGTGAAAAAACAAAATCTAAGATTTTGATGGGGTACCCCATAAATTGCGAAAAGCTAATTCGGTTTCTATTGGCATATACTTTCGGAAGTATTTCTCCGAACATCAAAATAAAAAATGTAATAACGACTACCTCAAGCAAAAAACGAACAGATATAAAACCAAATAATACCGTGGTAATTGAAGAAAACAAAGTGTCACCGATATCAGTAAATAACAATACTGCGCCGATATTTATGGCATTATTTGCAATTAAAATGGTAGCTAGTAATTTTTTCGGTCGTTTGAGCAAATTGGCGACCACTTTGCCTCGTGTTCTTTCATTCTCTTCTAGCTGATTAATATCAGTAGCAGAGAGACCAAAAAAAGCCACTTCAGCTCCAGAAATCAACGCCGAGCATAACAAGAGTATAAATAAAATAACAAATTTAAGTGTTAGCACTCCACTTATACTAAGCGAATAGGTCAGTAAACTAAGGGGATCAGGATCCAATAGTTATAATTTAGAAGTTACAAAAAGCTTTGAATGCATCAATACTTTAAAATTAAGAACTCTTTAGGTTCTATTCAAGCTTTAAAAGGGCAAATCGTCTTCTTTATCAGGTACAGCTGTAGTGGGGTTTTCTGTAGTGGTCGGAGATTGAGGTTTCGTGTTTTCGACTGGTGCGTTGGCCTGAGCGTTAGCTATACTTTCTTTCTTTGTCGATAAAAATGTAAATTCTTGAACGTGTACTTCAGTAGTATATCTAGTATTGCCATCTTCACCTTGCCATTGTCTATTTTTCAGCCTTCCTTCTACATATATTTTATCTCCTTTACTCAAATACTTTTCGCAAATTTCGGCGGCCTTGTTTCGCAGTACAATATTGTGCCAATCAGTATTTGTGACTTTTTCGCCCGTTTGTTTATTGGTATACGATTCATTCGTAGCAATGGGAAAACGACCGATACAACCTCCACCTTCAAAATAGTGCATTTTCACCTCATCACCAAGGTGCCCAATTAACATTACCTTATTTAGCGTTCCGCTCATTTTAATTTTTTTTAAGGCCAAATTAAGACCAATGTAGCTAACAAAATTACGAAATTTTAAATGTCTTTATAAAATCAGCAATTAACACAGGTACAGCATAATTTTCTATTCTTGAAAAAGAAATTGCATCTTCAAATGGAGTGCTGGTGGTTACAATCCAAAACGTGGTGTGAAGATGTTGATGTGAAAGTTTATGAACAATTACCTTTTCATTGTATTGATAAATTTCTGGCTCGTCATCTAGTATCAAAATTCGAGATAAGCTACTTGTAATCTCACTTTTGTCAATTACCTTTTCAGACTCTAATAGCGGAAATTCGTAGAGATTTTGCCAAATTCCTTTTCCTTTTCGCTGTTTCAATAGTGTTTTAGGATCGTTTTCATCGTTTATGACGGGAACAAGGTAATTGAAAAACCGCTGTCGGACTTTTGTTTTATTAATTTTTACGGGTAATTTATCTATGGTATTTTCAATACGGGCTACACAACTATCAACTAATGGGCACGCTTCGCAAACTGGGTTTTTAGGAACACACTGCATTGCACCAAACTCCATAATACCTTGATTGTAGTCTCGAATGTTATCAGCGTCCATAACCTTGCGAGCCAATTCTTTAAAATATTTTATCCCTTCTGTGCTATTTATAGGATAGTTTATTCCGTAATATCTAGATAAAACTCTATATACATTACCATCAACAACAGGTTCGGGTTCATTGAAGCAAATTGAAGCAATAGCACTAGCGGTGTAATCACCAATACCTTTAAGCAACAAAAGCTCTTTGTAGGTCTTAGGAAAATTACCATTGTATTCATCGACGACCATACGAGCTGTAGCATGTAGGTTTCTAGCACGAGAATAATAACCCAAGCCTTGCCAAAGTTTCAAAATTTCTTCTTCAGAAGCCTTCGCTAAATCTTGTACCGTAGGGAATTTGGCCACAAACTTTAAATAATACGGAGTGCCTTGATCTACCCGTGTTTGCTGTAACATGATCTCAGAAAGCCATATTTTGTAAGGATCTCTTGTTCTTCTCCACGGTAGTGTTCTCTTATTTTGGGCATACCAAATGAGAATTTCGTAAGCGAATGTCATGCCTTCAATTTCGTTAAACTCAAAAATAAGTGATTATTTATTGGTAAGATATTTCTTTCACTGTTTTCTTTAAATATTGTTCTATTGGACGCGCACATAAATTCACTTTAAATTAGCTAGTTAACTGAAAAGAATGAATTTAATTTATATATTTGCAAGCCAAAAATTTATACTGAAAATCTAATTTAAAAGATGACGAAAGCCGAAATTGTATCGAGAATCTCAGATAAACTGGGAATTGAAAAGGGAGATGTTCAAGCAACAGTAGAATCCTTTATGGAAGAAGTAAAAATTTCACTAGAAGGTGGTGATAATGTTTACCTTAGAGGATTTGGAAGTTTTATTATTAAAACTAGAGCGGAAAAAACGGGTAGAAATATTTCAAAGAATACCACTATCAAGATACCAGCACACAACATTCCAGCGTTTAAACCTGCGAAAGTTTTCGTTGAAGGAGTAAAAAGTAACGTACAAGTAAAATAAAATAGTAATCTTAAAAGTTAACCTTTATGCCGAGTGGTAAAAAAAGAAAAAGACATAAGGTAGCGACTCATAAGCGTAAGAAGCGCCGAAGAGCGAACCGCCACAAGAAAAAGTAGTTGTTTTAACTACTTTTTCAGTTTTTACGTTCTTTGACATAGAAATTCCAAAAGTGAATTTCGGCAGGTTTTTGAACCTGTTTTAGTATTGTTTAATCCATTTGTTCGCCAGCTGGCGAACGAGTATAAATAAATTCAGGTGAATAGAGAATTAATCGTAAGATCTAGTTCTGATGCCGTAGATTTTGCTTTATTAAAAGATGGAAAACTTACTGAACTACATAAAGAAGAAGATAATAACGACTTTTCTGTAGGTGATATTTTTATTGCCAAAATCAGAAAGCCAGTTACTGGTCTAAATGCAGCCTTTGTAAATGTAGGTTATGAGAAAGATGCTTTTTTGCATTATCATGATCTAGGTCCGCAGCTAGCTACTATGTTAAAGTTTATTAAGCAAGTGAGTACAGGAAAACGTAGAGATTTTTCCTTGAAAAACTTTCCATTTGAAAAAGATATTGATAAACATGGCGTAATAACTGATGTTATTAAGGCCAACCAGTCATTATTAGTGCAAATTGTTAAAGAACCTATCTCTACCAAAGGACCAAGAATTAGTTCTGAGCTTTCATTAGCTGGTCGCTATTTGGTAATGGTACCCTTTTCTGATCGTGTTTCAGTCTCTCAAAAGATTGGTAGCAAGGCAGAAAAAGACAGGCTTAAAAGACTCGTTAAGAGCATTAAGCCGAAAGGGTTCGGTGTAATAATTAGAACAGTTGCAGAAGGTAAAAAAGTAGCAGAACTCGACAAAGATCTAGAAAACTTGCTGAACAAGTGGTCAGCAATGTGCAAGAAATTATATAAAGCGCCTACCCCTTCTAAAGTACTCGTCGAGCTCAATAGAGCTAGTAGTATTTTAAGAGATGTCTTCAATGATAGCTATACAGGTATTCATGTAGACGATCAAACGCTTTATGACCAAATAAAAGATTATGTGCTGGAAATTGCACCAGCCAAAGAGTCAATAGTAAAATTGTATAATTCTTCTGTTCCCATTTTTGAAAAATTTGGTATAGAAAGACAAATTAAAACTTCTTTTGGCCGTACTGCTACAATGAGTAAAGGTGCGTATCTAATCATTGAGCATACCGAGGCTTTACATGTTATTGATGTAAATAGTGGTAACCGTTCAAACAAGGCCAAAAATCAAGAAGATACAGCTTTAGAAGTCAATTTACTGGCGGCTTCTGAAATCGCGAGGCAATTACGATTGCGCGATATGGGAGGAATTATTGTGGTCGATTTCATCGATATGGTAAAAGCACCACATCGAAGAAAGCTTTTTGATCATCTTCGTGATGAAATGAAAGATGATCGCGCCAAACATAAAATACTACCTCCAAGTAAATTTGGTCTTATACAAATTACTAGACAACGGGTTCGGCCCGAAATGAATATTAAAACAACTGAAGAACATCCTAATGGTACTTCTGGTAAAGAAGTAGAGGCACCAATTGTTTTAATAGATAAAATTAAAACTGACCTAGAGAGACTTATTAAAGGCCCCAAAGCCAATAACGGAATTACTTTAAATATACATCCGTTTATTGCAGCCTATATAACAAGAGGTTTCCCTTCTTTACGTTCTAAGTGGTCCTTAGAGCATAAAAAAAGAATAAAAGTTCAACCTAGAGATGCGTATACGTATCTTGAATACCGTTTCAAAGACAAAGACGGTAAAACTATTTATTAAGCCTTTAAAGGCCAATAAAAGTTTAAGCGACCTTTCGTATGAAGGGTCGCTTTTTTTATAATTTAAAATCAACTGAAAACAAAATGTATTGCCCCTGTAAACTATAGGTTTTAAACGTACTCGAATAATCAGATATAGTCCGTTCACCAAAAAAATCATCATTTGTTGAAACATTTTTTGACGACAAAGTATAGCTTAACCTTTTATTTTTAGATTCAAAGCTAATTTTACTGTCTATGAAAAAGTATTTGTTATTAACCTCTGATGAAGGCATATAAAAATCAACTCCAGTAGAAAACCTTAATCTATTGGCAGGCTTTAAGTAAATTTTAAAAGAATTAATTATCGACAAATTACTAGTACTACCACGGTTAACCTTAAACGATGTGTTTCTTAATTGTAAATTATTCTCAAAATTAATTTTACCTAAAAATCCTGTTTTTAAATTAGCTTCATACAAACCCGCATATCCCACATTACTTCTAAGTCTTGAATCATTTAAAATATTATTATACTTACTAAGACTTTGGGTTATATTAATTCTAAGATTAGATTTTAAAAAATTAACATAGTTATCAAAATTGAAATTAAGAGAGAAATTTTCAAAATCTGCGTTCTGTAATATATTGGTACTCTCAATAACAAGATCGGAGATAGATATTTTACTCGAAAACGTATTTAATTGCCTCAAATAGAACAAATTAACATTAAAGAGAAATAGATTAAAAAAGTCGCTATAATTATATGAAATATTAGAACTGTAAAATTTTAATGTTTCTAACTCAAATTTGTTATTTATTGCTATCTGATTAGTAGTAAATATTCGATCTGAATAAATATTTCTCAGTTCGATTGCTTTTTCGTCATAAGATGCAGTGAACCCAAAAGATGTTTTTTTATTCAAATAATAATCTAAAGCGATTTTTGGGTTAATTATTAATGCTACATTGTCAATTGCAGATTTGGTGAGGTTATTTGTTAGTTTCTGATCTAACAGTTTAAATTCTAAGCTAGGCTCAAAAACCCAATTAGCAGATTTAATGGAAGTTTGAAAATTAGTCCATAAGTACTGGTTTTTATAGACTAGGTCATTTGCGATGTCGTCATTTGGATTGTTAATAAATAATGTAGATTTAAATATATTATTTTCAAATTTATATCCGGTTGCAATCTTAGTTAATCTGTTATTTTTATTTTTTAGAAAATCATTCCTAAGGCTAAAAAATGTTTTGGTGAGATTTACCTTTTGAATACTCGATTGAGGTTCTTCATTATTCTGTTCAATTCTAAAATCAGGCAAAATATTCAACCGCTGGGGCAGATTATTTTTGTAGTAAACTATTTTACTAACAAATGCTTTATTTTTATCAGTTTTCCTTGTATAGTTTAAAATATGATTGGTCTTTATTTCTTTCGAATAGAGAGTACTGATTTGGTCGATGTCATTTATTAGTATTTGATTTGTTGTACCTATCTGTTCATTCTTTAAGCCCCCTTCATATTCAATAATTGCCTTAGGCGATAGCTTATGATTAAGGTGGACATTAAAATTTAATAATTGCGGTTTTTTTAAAATAATACTACTTTGTTCAACAGTATTCTGAGCATCTGTATTATATAAAGTTTGAGAAAGAATAGTTCTTTCCAAATTATCTTTTAAAAAGTCTGCATTTAATTTAACTCCGAACTTTCTGTTAATCTTATAAATCGTATTTATACTGGCAAATACATTATCATTTATTCTCGACCTTTCAGCTGGCAATGGTGAATTAAGAGCTTCTTCATCAATTATCTTTTCTAATGAATATTCTAATTCATTAATACTTTCGAGGCTAAGATTATTCGACGAGAAATAATCATATGGACTAAATTCTTTACCAATATTGTTATAATTGACCGTTGAAAATGATTTTATTTTTTTCGAAATTCCTAATAAGTTAGTTTTTATTTCTTTTCGATTTTTAACTCCAGCGCCAATATTTGAATTATTAGAAAAATCCGTTTTCCCTTTTTTAATAGTAAGATTCAGTACTGTTTTTTTTGATTGCTCTATTCCATATAAGAGTGGGTTTTTAATATAGTTCTCAATTGCTTCAACGCTGCCTACCATATCAGCACTAATATTTTTAGTTCCTATTGTGTAATTTGCATTAAACAAATCTTCCCCGTCAAGCAAAACATTGCTTATGGGGTTTCCTTTAAATGAAATTTGACCATTATCGTTGACCTGTAAGCCTGGTAATTTTTTAAGTAAATCTTCTACCGCTTTTTCTGTGCCATCTGCGAAGCTATCTACGTCATATATTAATGTATCTTTTTTTATTTCTATTGGTCGTTTTTTTGAAGTAACAAATACTTCGTCTAACGAAGTTGTGTCTTTTTCAAGAACTACATCAATTAAATAAGGTTGGTTTTGGGAATTATAGTTGTTGATTTCAATTGATTTGGTGCGAAACGAAAAATGTTTGTACTCAATGAAGATGGTGTCTAATCTTATTTCAAAATCAATTCGGTAGTCCCCAGATTTATCAGATATACCATAAGCTAATATATTTTGGTCTTTTTTGTTTTTCTTTATAGATATTGTAGTATTAGAAAGGGGGGTTAATTGTTTATCTTTTATGGAACCATAAATAGTGTTTTGCGCAATTAATTTTATTGAAAAGCAAAACAAAATGTTGAAAATAACAATTTTACTCAAAATTTAATTTCAATCAATTTGTGTAACCTAATCTTTAATATACTCAACAATTGCCTTTTTAGGCATTAAAGCGGCTGGTCCGTTTTCTGTCATTCCATTTCTTTTTACTTCATCGTATTTTTTTTTGTAAGTTAATAAGAAATCTTCCCAACTCACAATTTCTTTCTTCTCATATGGATTATCTATTTTTGTCTTTTTATTAATTAGTTTAAGATTAGTTGCCAACAATCTAAATTTTCCTTCTTCAGACTTTACCTCCAATATCATCCCTGGCAGGCCGTAAAAATGCCACGGACCATTATTGATTGGTAACTCAGTAGTAAAATAGGCAATATATCTTCTTCCTTTATATAGTGTCGTAGCTTTTTGACATTCATAGCCCAGCACTTCCTTTCTCTCTTTTGCAAGTTTCCAAATCATTTTCGGAATCTTTTCATCTATATAAAATTCTTTTAGCCCTATAACATCAGAATAAAACATTTCCTTACTATCCAAGTTTTTAAAAACAAATTCATTTTCATTTGATTTTACTTTTAGTAGTATTTCTCCTGAACCATCATCAATCTCACCTTCAACATTATCTTTACTGCTAACATGGTTAATTTCGTATAAAGACTTGCTTTGATTTGCCGTAAGTGTAGATTCAACAAAATACTTTGAGGATGGTCCATGCATCTCTAGTTGATAATCAAAGTCTATAATAATAGTTAGGTGATTATCCTGAGACTTGCATATAATTGTGAATAATATAAACAAACTCAATGCTATTCTATTTCCGATCATAATCTCTAATTTTTAATAAAAAATAAACACTAGGTTTACAATCCTAGTGTTTATTTAGAATTAGTATTTATTTTTGTTTGCAGCAACCCATTTTAAAGCATTAACCTTTGCATTAAGGCATGATGCCTTATCAGTTTCGGCGAAACCATAAGCTGTATGTACAAGCTTACCCCTATAATACACATTCACAGTGCACGAAGCAAAATAATCATCTTCAAGGCTGTTTGTATTAGCATGGTTATTAAAATTTCCAGAAGCTACAAAAGCGAAAAGCATTGGTAAAAGCAATCCTAATTTTTTCATAATCTATATATTTTTAGTTATTTGTATGAAGATAACAAAAAATGTATTAATATTCTTACTTACAATTTTATCTCATTCCAATAAATGATTATCATAACAAAACACTATTGAAGTTGCCGATTAATCTTAAAATGAAAAAGAGCTATATTTTGACAGTATAAAAATAATGCAAACGAAAACTGAAACTTACACTCTTCAAGAGGCTATTCGAAAATTAGAGGGCTATTGTACTTATCAGGAGCGCTGTCATAAAGAAGTTGTTCAAAAGCTTCGTGGTATGAACATGGTTACAGAAGCAAGTGATCAAATTATAGTGCATTTAATTCAAGAGAATTATCTCAATGAAGAGCGGTTCGCTAAAAGTTTTGTACGCGGAAAATTCAATATAAAAAAATGGGGTAAAAAACGCATCAATAGTGAATTAAAATTTCGAAATATCTCAAAATACAATATCAAAACGGCTATGAAAGAAATTGAAGATGCGGATTATTTAGATACCTTAGATGCTCTTTCTTTAAAACGTTTAGCTGCTATTAAAGAAACCAATGTGCAAAAGAGAAGAAAGAAACTCGCTGATTATTTACTATATCGCGGTTGGGAAAGTCATTTGGTCTACAGGAAAATTAAAGACTTAATTCCTTAAAAAATAATCAGTTCTAATTCAACCCAAACGATTGGTTCTTTCTATTGCTTGCTGGTTTTTATGATCAATCCACTTTTGTCCTTTTAATTTTCGCATGAGTACATCAAAATGACGCATGACAAGAATATTATAAGTCGCCTTTAAAAAATGTGACGGCTTTCTGGCCAAAGCCCTTAAACTCATTGAAAAACCCGGAGTTAAATACTTCATATAATGCCAGTACCCTTCGGGCATATATAATACTTCACCATTTTTTAAAACAGAGCTATATCCTTGGGCCTTTTGCAAGGCTGGCCATTTCTCATAATCAGGATTCGCAAAATCAATACTCTCATGAGTAATTAATGAATGGGGTATGCGATATAAATATTTGGTTTCTGAATGCGGAAAAAGAATGCATAGCTTTTCTCCTTCAAAATGAAAATGAAAAATATTGGCAAAATCAATGTCATGATGCATGAACGTAAACGAATCTTTTCCACCAAAAAACAACATGGGCAGGCTTTTGAGTAATCGAATGCCAAAATTCGGATACGAAAAGTCTTTTTGCAGGTCTGGCACTTCTTTTAAGATATTCCATAGAAAAATTCGAAATCTCGTCGGTTCACTTTGTAATAAGTCAATATATGCCGACATCTTCATTTTAGCATGTGGTTCATTAAAACCATCATCATGCTGTACCGGGCGATCATCATATAGCGGAACAATCTTATCACCCGCCATTTTCTTCATATACTCTAAATTCCATTTCGAATGAGCTGCCCACCCTTCATCAAATTCTTCAATGATTAAAGGTTTCTGCGGCTTTAAATAAAGCCGTACAAAATCTTCTTTTGAGATGGTTTTCACCCTTGGAATATCGAATAATTTCAATGGAATCTGGGTTAATTCAACATCAAATGTAAGTATCCACAACGAAAAAAGTTCTTAAAATTAAGCTAATATAAGCTCCTTATTTTAAGACTTTCGATTTTTCTTTTGCTACTTCGTTGCGCTCTATTTTATGCCCTGGTCTACTCCATTTTGGCTTTTCACCTAAAGGAACTAACTCAGAATCTTCAGCTTCAACTGTTTTAGGCTGTGAAACTTTAGTAAATGGTTTTTGAGGATTTAAACCTAGCAGCTTAAACATTTCCATATCTTCATTCACATCAGGGTTAGGCGTAGTCAATAATTTATCGCCGGCAAAAATAGAATTCGCTCCTGCAAAGAAACACATAGCTTGACCTTCTCTACTCATCTCTGTACGACCCGCTGAAAGTCGCACTTGCGTTTCAGGCATTACAATTCGTGTGGTTGCCACCATACGAATCATATCCCAAATTGCAACGGGTTCAATATCTGCCATAGGCGTACCCTCAACAGCAACTAAAGCATTAATAGGAACAGATTCTGGTTGTGGGTTTAAAGAGGTTAATGCCACCAACATTCCTGCTCGATCTTCCAAAACTTCTCCCATACCAATAATGCCACCACTACATACGGTAACATTACTTTTACGAACATTATCAATTGTTTCTAGGCGATCTTCAAAAGCTCTCGTAGATATGACGTCTTTATAATAATCTTCAGAGGTATCTAAGTTGTGATTATAGGCGTATAGCCCCGCTTCTGCTAATCGATTGGCTTGATTCTCAGTAAGCATACCAAGGGTACAACAAACCTCCATATCCAATTTATTAATAGTACGAACCATTTCAAGCACTTGATCGAATTCAGGCCCATCTTTTACATTGCGCCATGCAGCTCCCATGCATACACGAGAACTTCCCGAAGCTTTTGCACGTAAGGCCTGTGCTTTGACATGCGATACCGTCATTAAATCATTTCCTTCGATATCTGTGTGATATCTTGCCGCTTGTGGGCAATAGCCACAATCTTCAGGGCATCCCCCAGTTTTGATAGACAACAAAGTAGACACCTGAACCGTATTCGGGTCATGGTTTTTTCTGTGGATAGTAGCTGCTTCGTAAAGCAACTCCATCATAGGTTTGTTATAGATATCAAGAATTTCTTGCTTGGTCCAGTTGTGTCTTGTTGCGCTCATCTACTATTTAATTCTGGGTCAAAAATAAGCTATTCGCAGTCAAAAGCCAATGAAAGAAAAATGTAAAATGAATCAGATAATTGAAGTGTTACGCTCTCGAATGTAATAGAAATAATAGCAAGTTATTATTTAGAGAGAAGTATGCTTACTGCATTCCCGCCAAAACCAACAGCATTCACCAATATATTTTCAATTTTTTTAGGAGTTTTCATTTTCGAAATAAAAGGAACGGGAATAAATTGTTGCTGTTTTAACATCAAAATTGCCAATTCTATACTCAACATGCCTGAAGCCCCAAAGGTGTGGCCCACCTTCCATTTATTCGATGTTAATGCAGGCAGGTCATTACCAAACACTTTCTGAATTGCAAGATGTTCAGAAGCATCCCCTTTTATAGTTCCAGGAGCGTGCATTACAATGACATCTATGGTACTGGGAGAGGCATTCCCTAAGGCCATTCGCATGGAGCGTTGAAAACAGTTGGCATCTGAAGATATGGATATATTATGTGCTAAAATTTCTGTGGCATAGCCTATACCACTAACTTTTGCTAGCGCATTTTTAGGAGTTCCTTTTTCTAAACAAGCTACCGCAGCTCCTTCTCCTAAAATCATGGTATTTTGCTTTTTATCAAGATTTAGGGCTTGACAGGGGTAACTTTGATTGCGCTCAGTTACTTTAGCATATATTTTTAGTGCTTTCATTTGGGCAATAGTAAAAGCAGTTAGCGGCGCCTCACTACCCCCAACAATGAATTTATTTGCCATTCCGGCCTGCATCCATGCAATGCCATTTAACATAGCATGCAAAGCCGTTGAACAAGTAATAGAATGAGATATTTCTGGACCTCTTGTATTCAAGTCATGCGCTACCCATGATGAGATATTACCTAATGTGGTAGTGGGCGATGTTAAAGTTGCTGCCTTATTATTTTTTAAATATTCCGAATGATAGCTTTCAAAGAGGCCCGTAGCACCTCGAGAAGAACCAATATTTATTCCGAAATTATCTTGTGATTTCCAATTCGTTTGTGCTAGTGCTTTTCTAGAAGTATAGATCGCAAATAATACTGTATCATCGAGCTTTTTATATTTAGTGTCTGATTTTCGCAACTGTTCAATTTCGTTTTTCGCATCGGATCCTAAAGCAGCAATCCATTCTTTCTCTAAATTAAAAGTAGCCTTACTAAAAAGCGTGATCGCACCTTTATAGCTTGCCCATACTTCTTCAGAAGAACTTCCAAGCGAAGAAATAGAACTAATTGCGGTAATCGAAATTGGTTGATGCACAAATGATAAATTATCAGGCAAATGTAGAAGTTCTTATCCTTTTTATGATAAAAACTATCCGGTTATGTTACTCCCTTTTAAAAGAAATCTAAGGCCCTTTCGATGACTTCATACACTTTATTCAACTGTACTTCTGTAATAACATAGGGTGGCAAAATGTAAACAGTATTACCCAAGGGTCTCAAAATTACCCCTTGTTTGATAAAAAATCGATACAAGGCATCACGCAAATTACCATAACGTTCCATTTCTAAATTTAAATCAACAGCAAGTATAACCCCTAATGTTCTTACCTCAGCAACTTTAGAATGATTTACTATTTTCAATGCAAATGTCTTATGTGCATTTTCAATATACGCGCGCCGTTCTAAAATAGTCGGAGAATTCAATAATTCAATACTAGCAATGGCAGCTGCACATCCTAAAGGGTGTGCGCTATACGTATGGGCATGAAAAAAACCTTTGTGTACTTCATCACTCAAAAAGGCTTCATAAATAGCTTGGGTACAACTCGTAATGCTTAACGGAAACATTCCTGCCGTTAAGGCCTTACTGAGGCACATAATATCAGGTTTATGAGTCAAATAATCAGAGGCAAAATTCGAACCTGTTTTACCAAAGCCCGTCATAATTTCATCAGCAATACATAGCACTCCTGCATCTTGACATTGTTTGATGAGGAGATCGAGTCCGGCAGCGGAATGAAATTTCATTCCTGCTGCTCCTTGCGCTAGAGGCTCAAAAATAAATGCGGCACAAGCATTTTGTTTTAATATAATTTTAAGTTGCTCATTTACTTCGGTAATATTTTCTTCTGTAGGAACCGGAATTCGCTCTACTTTCAATAAAAAATCTTCAAAAGGTCCATTGTAAGACGATAATCCTGAGGCGCTCATAGCGCCAAAAGTATCTCCATGAAACGCATCCTCAAAAGCAATCAAAGTGTCTCTTTTATCACTTTTATTATGATACAACTGCAGGGCCATTTTAATAGCCGCTTCCACCGCCGTTGAACCATTGTCATTAAAGAAAATTTTAGATTGATTATCTGGTAGTATTGCAATTAACTTTTCAGACAATTCAACAGCTGGCTCATGCGTTAAGCCACTAAACATAACGAAATCTAACTGCTGTATTTGTTTGGTAATTGCAGCGGCGATATACGCATTTGAATGCCCATAAATAGTAGTATACCATGACGCAATTGCATCAATGTACTCATTGCCTTCTTCATCCCAAATCACAGCCCCTTTAGCTTTAACAATTCCCAAGGGCTCGTCAGCCGTTTGATGTTGTGTTAACGGATGCCACAAATATTTTTGATCTCTTGCCGAAAGCTTTTTCAAGACAACTGGTTTTAAATATAGTATTATACGATACAAAGATGGGGAATTTTAGCATTCACGGTGGTACAAATCGTATCTTCGTTCACGATTTATGCATCCTTACAACTAACAATTAATGCCTCGAAATGCATCACTTTGATTTAACGATTATAGTGCCTTGTTACAACGAATCTGATAGATTGCCAGTTGCTAAATTCTTTTCTTTTTTAAATGCAAATGTTCAAGTTTCCGTTTGTTTTGTTAACGATAGCTCAACAGATAATACATTAGAGGTTCTTCAAAAAATTGAAGCTGCTTTTCCGCAACAGGTATTCCTGATTTCAAATGACTCCAACAAGGGCAAAGCAGAAACCGTTCGACATGGTATGTGTTTTGCACATGACCATATAAAAGCAAAAGTATACGCTTATTTAGATGCTGATTTAGCGACATCACTTGACGAATGCAAGTCGCTGCTAAATCATTTAAACAAAACTATTTCTTTTGTATTTGCTTCAAGAATACTCAAAATAGGGTCTGTTGTAGAGCGCAAATTTTCACGCTTTGTTTTTGGGCGAATTATAGCCACATTTATTTCCAATATTCTAGACATCAAAGTATACGACACTCAATGCGGTTGCAAACTCTTTAAAGAAGCTCTGATACCCACCCTGTTTTCGAAGAAATTTATTTCAAAATGGTTGTTCGATGTGGAACTATTTAGCAGAATGATATGTGCAATGGGTAAAGTAGATGCTTTAAGAACTATGGAAGAAGTACCTGTGAAAAAATGGATTGATCAAGGTGATTCTAAAGTGAAATTGTCTTATTTTTTTAGGTTGTGGTATGATTTATATCTAATTAGGCATAACCATTATAATTGTTTAAAATCAAAAAATTAATGCGCTTGTAATACCAAAGCACAAATGATTAAGAAGCTTTTACTATTTATAAAAAATCATAAGCATTCGAATAGTATCGTATTTATATTCCTATTCGTAATTGCATTTTTTATTCGTTTTCCTTTTTTCTTTCGAGATTATATAGACCGTGATGAAAGTACTTTTATTTTAATTGGTCAATCATGGGTAGAAGGTTTTTTACCCTACACAGAACTTTGGGATATTAAACCTCCTTTGACCTTCTTATTTTTTGCTGGTGTTATTGGTGTTTTTGGAAAAAGTTTTTTCGCCATTCGATTACTTGGTACGCTGATGGTATCACTTACAGCATTTTTTACCTATAAAATAGGAAAGACGTTGACAAGTTCAAAAATAGCTTTTGTCACAGGAATAGTATGCGTAGGGCTACAAAGTATGTTTGGTAGCATACAAGGGGTAATGTCAGAGCATTTGTGTATGGCTTTTCTAACACCCGCTGTCTTTATATTAATAAAATATAAAAAATGGTACTGGTTAGCCTTGTCTGGCCTTCTTATGGGCACAGCTATTATGATTAAACTCAATATAGCCTACACTATTTTATTTCTTGGACTGTATTTAATCTATCATTTTATTAATACCAAACAATTTCAAAAAGGAGTACTCGGTGTTGCTAGTTATGGCCTAGGAATTCTCGTTATTATTGCACTTACACTTCTGCCGTACTATTTAAAAGGCCTTACTGAATTATGGTGGAAATCAGTTGTTATTGCGCCCTTAGATTACGCTGGTGCAAGGCGTTCTTCTATATTTAAATTACTCCCCATCTTTTTAGCAATTCTGATTTTTTTCTATTTCGCATGGAAGAAAAAATATCTGAATTTTAGAACTAGCGCCGTTCAGATTCTCATTATTAGTATTCTCGGTATATTATATTCTTTTATACAAGGAGGGCGGATTAATAGTCATTATTTGATTCAACTCTACCCACTTTTTGTAGTGCTGTTCACCGTTGTATTTTTTAAAGTTGCCACATTTTTTCAAATCAAATGGCGCAAAGCCTATTTATGGGTTTTACTCGTATTACCTGCCGAAAGTTATCTGGAATATTACAACATAATTAGCCATAAAATTGAAAAAGGTAGTTTTTACAATGGAGAAGGAATCACTGTTCCGCAGTATTTAAAAGCAAATGCCATAAATACTGAAAATATTTTTTTCGCAGAATATCATATAGGGTATTGGGTGTTAAATCAAAAACCCCCTACTAAAGCCGCTACCCACCCCAGTAATATATGCAAACCTGAAATGTTCTCAGCGTATGATAATCCAAGAAAAACCACGATGCAAGAACTACGCTTTATTATGGAAAAAAAACGACCAAAAACTGTAGTTTCTAGAAAAAATAGACGCTTTTTCGATAAAGAACAAAAAGCAGCTAATGCGTATTTAAAAAACTATTTGCAGCGTTTCTATAAGATACAAGCTGAAGTTGATAATGCTGTAATCTATACTCTATTAGAGTAATTCTAAGTTGTTTCGAAATAGATTCGCGTATTTTCGAATTGTCTTTTTGTCAAAAATAGGTTCTTCATTGATACGCCCTATTACAGGTGATTTCGTCTTATCTCTTATTATTTGTTCCGTAGTTGGGTGCTCATCTCCACTAAATAATAATGAAATATGATATCCTTTTTGTTTGAGAACTTCGACGGTCAATAAGGTATGATTGATACTGCCTAAATAATGTCGTGATACTACGACCACTTTATCATTAGGCTTAATTAGGTCTAGTATCGTATCATTTTCGTTTAATGGAACCAGCAAGCCCCCTGCTCCTTCAATGACCAAATGATTATTCGTTACTGGAATTTTAATATTTTGAAGATTGATTTGTACAGCATCTATTGCAGCTGCAGCATGGGGACTCATAGGAGTTTTTAACGCATAGCTATTTGGATGAATAACCGTCTTCGAATTTGAGAGTAGGCGCTTTACTTTATGACTGTCAGAATTGTCTAAATCACCTGCCTGAATAGGTTTCCAGTAGTCAGCCTCAAGTGCTTCGGTAATTATCGCCGCAGCTATTGTTTTTCCAACTTCTGTAGATATGCCAGTAACAAAAAGGCGCTGCATTTTATTCTGGCTTTGTAATGATTCCACAACTCAAACATTTGTATTTTCTCTTTTCAAAAAACGGAAAAAGTTTATGAAATAAGCTTTTACGTTCGTAAAACGTTTCTGATTTCGCGGCCTTACAATTAGGACAAATAATGGGCTTGCCATCATGATCAATAGCATAAGCTCTAATCTCGTTATAAATTGCTAGCGCTCTTTCCTTATCCTTGGTATACACCTCTAATTTTACGCCACCAATAGCAGTACTTATTAAAGGGTCAGAATTCAAAGTGTTTTCATCGCGAAGAAAAACTGGAATACCTTCTGCCTCTAATTTTCCTTTTATGATTTGTACATCAGCAACAAATTCAAATGCTGCTATTCTGTAAAATGTCTCTTCCATATGTTTCAAAGATACTTCTTCAACAATTGCAATACTAGTCCGACTTCATCAGGACTATTATAACTATGCAGACAAAAACGAAGTCGTTCTTTACCTTCAGGTACTGTTGGCGATAGAATTGCCTTAACATCAAAACCCTTCTCTGCTAATTTTTGAGAAATAGTCTTGACTTTATCATTGCCTGAAACGATACAACATTGAATAGCAGAAACACTCGACACAAAATTTTTCTCTAGCCCCAAAGACTTTAGTTTACTTTTGAACAGTGCAATATTCTTTTGAAGTACGCCAATCTCGTTTTGACCATTAGATAGTTCAAGATAATTATAGGAAGAAAAAATGGTGGTTACCGTATGTGGCGTAAGTGCTGTCGTATAAATAATACTTCGAGCAAAGTTGATGAGATAGTTTTTTAAACTTTCTGACCCTAAAATAGCCGCTCCGTGGCACCCTAGAGCTTTACCAAAGGTTACGATTCGAGCGAAGGCTTTTTTTTCTATTGCTAATTGCTGCACCAAACCTACTCCGTTTTTACCAAAAACTCCTATAGCATGAGCTTCATCGATAATTAAATGAAAACCCTCGGCATCACAATATTCAGAGAGTTTTTTTAAGTCAGGCGAATCACCGTCCATAGAAAAGATTGCTTCAGTTACGATGTAAATTTCTGCGTTCGAAATGTTTGATGAAGCGCGCACTGAGTCTAATTGAGATTCACCAACGGCTTGCTTTATCTTACTTTTTAAATCTTCTAAATCGTTATGTTTGAACTTATAGCTTTTTGCATTACTCATTTTTATTCCATCACGAATACTGGCATGAATAAATTCATCGTAAAACACGATATCATTGCGTTGAGGTACAGCACTAAAAAAGCCAATATTAGCATCATAGCCAGAATTAAAGACCAATGCACTCTCTGTATTGTGAAACTGGGTTAGCCATTTTTCTAGCTCATTGTACATGGCATGATTGCCAGATAACAACCTTGAACCTGAAGCTCCATTCTGAACACTATTTTTTTTTAAGCCAAGCTGAAAAGTATTCGCATAAATAGTTTCGTTACTAGCAAAACCTAAGTAATCATTGCTTGAAAAGTCAATCAAATTATTAGAAAGTGGTAAGCTTCGTAGGGTTTTATTATCAATTCGATCTTGTAATTTTTGCTGTAGTTTTTGTGGCAATTGAGGCATCGTCAAATGTACTATCTTTCAATCAAATTTAAAGAATTGATATCTTTAAAATACAAATTACAAGTACTGTTTATTAAGCATTGTTTTATTGAGATTAGTTGTAGAGACATTTATTTTTTTTAAATTCTATTATTGTTTATCGATAATTTTATTATATTTGTTATCGTTAAACAATAATTTATTTATTATGAATTCTGCAAAAACATTATTTACCACATTAAATACTCTTATTTTTATTATTATTCTAGCCTTAGGAATTGGCTTTCTTTTTACAGTTTTATCTATTTCTGGAGTTTCTACTGAGCTTGTTAATTTCAAGAACGAAATTCCAAATACGACATTAAGCGCCTCTCACTATATATTTATGGGGTTGAACCTACTAATATATTTTATTTTTATTTACGGGCTTTTCAAACTTCGAATTGTCGCAAAATTGTTTTTAAACAATACTTTTTACGATGTTGAATTAGGAAAAAACAGCAATTTATCAGGAAAGTGTTTTGTTCTTTCTGGGGTTTTCTGGTGGCTTTTTGATGGACTTAGTAGTATTCATTTTAATAATACTGTCTCAATTGGAGTCAGTGAAAAAACATTTGTCTATCTCTTTTTCATTGTAATAGGATTATTCTTAATGCTAACGAGCAAAATATTTGACGACGCTTTCGATCTTAAGAATGAAAACGATCTAACTATATAGAATATGAAAAAAGCAATAGTATTTAAAACGCTAATAGATATTCTATTTATTGGGTTATGTTTTGGTTTTCTTAGCTTAATTTTTGTCGCTCCCTTTGGGTTAAATATGTTCGCTATAGAAAATAAAGAAATATATGATTGGAGTGTATTCTCATGGACTATTCATTTACTTTCATTAGTATCCTACGTATTACTTCTAATTGGAATTAAACAACTTAAGAAAGCGGCCAAACATATGTTAAAAAAGAATCTATTTGCCATTAAAATTTCAGATTTTTTAAGAAAATCTGGGAAGTATTTAATTTTCAGTTCCGTAATTAGTTATTTAACCTTCCTAATAGTGTTTATAAAAAATCTTACCATTGAAAATAAGCTAAATATTATATTTGATAATAACTTGTTATTGCAAATGATTATAACGGCTGTTGGTCTCTTTTTCCTAATTCAGAGTGATGTTTTAAGAACTGCAAAACAGCTTAAAGAAGAAAACGATCTAACTATTTAATTATGTCCATAATAGTAAATTTAGATATTATGCTGGCAAAACGTAAGATGAAAAGTAAAGTGTTGGCAAAAGCCATTGGCATAACGGAAGCTAATCTATCGATTCTAAAATCTGGAAAGGCAAAAGCGATTCGGTTTTCAACATTAGAGGCTATTTGTAAGGAATTGGATTGTCAGCCAGCGGATATTTTGGAATACCAGAACTAAAAAAGCCATTCACATAAGCGAATGGCTTTATAAATTTTATAATGAATAAGTTAGTCTGCTAGAACAATTACTTTATTATCTTTCATTTCAATAGTACCGCTTGAAATGGGCAATACTGTTTTTCCATCTGAATTTTTAGTAAACTTATTTTCATAGGCTTCTTCAACGATAACATCACCTTCAATCTGCACATTACCTTCTTGAAGCAATGAAACAATTGGCGCGTGATCTGTCAACATTTGAAACTCTCCATTTATACCAGGTACAGTAACTGAAGTAACTTCTCCTGCAAATAATGTAGCTTCTGGGGATACGATTTCTAAATACATCTTTATATAGTTGTCGGTTGACGGTTATTGGTTGATAGTTTATTTCACGAACAACCATCAACTAACTCCTGTCAACTATTTTTATGCCTCAGCAAGCATTTTCTCTCCTGCTTCGATTGCTTCTTCAATAGTACCTTTAAGGTTGAAAGCAGATTCTGGTAAGTGATCTAACTCACCATCCATAATCATATTAAAACCTTTGATTGTTTCTTTAATATCAACAAGTACACCTTTAAGACCGGTAAACTGTTCAGCAACATGAAATGGCTGCGATAAGAAACGTTGTACACGTCTTGCTCTACCTACTGCCAATTTATCCTCTTCAGAAAGTTCTTCCATACCTAAGATGGCAATAATATCTTGAAGTTCTTTGTAGCGTTGTAATAGCTCTTTTACCCTTTGGGCACAGGCATAATGATCTTTACCTAAAATTTCAGGAGTTAGAATACGCGAGGTAGAATCTAAAGGATCAACTGCTGGGTAAATACCTAACTCTGCAATTTTACGAGATAATACCGTTGTAGCATCTAAGTGAGCAAAAGTTGTTGCTGGTGCCGGATCAGTTAAATCATCTGCTGGTACATATACGGCTTGTACTGAGGTAATTGAACCTCTTTTTGTTGAAGTAATGCGCTCTTGCATTGCACCCATTTCTGTTGCTAAGGTTGGCTGGTATCCTACCGCTGAAGGCATACGACCTAAAAGTGCGGATACCTCAGAACCTGCTTGGGTAAAACGGAATATATTATCAACAAAGAAAAGAACATCTTTTCCTTGCCCTTCTCCCGCACCATCACGGAAGTATTCTGCAATTGTTAGACCCGAAAGTGCTACTCGAGCACGCGCTCCTGGAGGTTCATTCATTTGACCAAAAACAAAAGTTGCTTTCGAATCTTTCATGGCTGATTTGTCTACTTTAGATAAATCCCATCCCCCTTCTTCCATAGAATGCAAGAAGTCATCACCATATTTAATAATACCAGATTCTAACATCTCACGAAGTAAATCATTTCCTTCACGCGTTCTTTCTCCTACTCCAGCGAATACTGAAAGTCCACCATGCCCTTTCGCGATATTGTTAATCAACTCTTGAATTAGTACAGTTTTACCAACACCCGCACCGCCAAACAATCCGATTTTACCCCCTTTTGCATAAGGCTCAATCAAATCGATTACTTTAATACCTGTGAATAAAACTTCAGTAGAGGTTGAAAGATCTTCAAATTTTGGGGCATCACGGTGAATTGGAAGTCCGTCTTTACCAGCTTTAGGCAAATCTCCTAACCCATCAATTGCATCTCCAATTACATTAAATAAACGTCCGTAAATATCATCTCCAACAGGCATTTGAATAGCCGCACCAGTTGCTGCAACATCAGTGCCTCTACTCAGACCATCGGTAGAATCCATAGAAATGGTTCTTACCGTATTTTCACCCACATGTGATTGTACTTCTAAAACCAATTTTGAACCATCATGTTTAGCAATTTCTAATGAATCGTAAATTTTTGGTAGTTCATCACCAGATTGAAATTCAACATCTACTACTGGGCCAATTATTTGAGAGACTTTACCTGTAACTTTTGACATTACTTTTATTTTAATGTATTCGAATTATTCTTTAACTGAAAGTACAATAACTGCGACTGATTTTCAGGCTGCAAAGATATAGCATTACTATTGAAATGAAAACTACTTTTCAGGTTTTTTACGAAACAAAAAAGGTGCTATTCTAGCACCTTTTTTTATTTAAAGTTGTATGCACATCTATTGAAGTGTGGGGGAATAATTTGTAGGATAGTCCCCAACATTTACAAAACTACCAGATGCTTCAAAATTAGATCCGTAAGTAGCATCTATCGCTTTCATAAACTCATTTGCAATTAATGCATAACCTCTTGCCGTTGGGTGAACACCGTCTAAAGAAAAAGCACTCCCTGTTACGAGATTGCTAGTTAGCGTAAATTGACCACTGGTAATACCACCATTTGCTAGTTGATTCAATAATGCATTAGCATCTACAAAGGCTAAACCTGCTTGGCTTGCTGCAGCTTGAATAATCGAATTAAAAGCAGTCGTTGCTGCTGCAATTTCTTCTTGTTCACTGGGCAATAATACCCATTTATCTGCCAATGGCAAAGTAATTCCTTCAACAGAAAATTGACCCGCCAATGCTTGTGGTAACCCTTGCGCCATTAATGCTGCAACTGAGGCCGTATTAACTGTGCCTATAATTGCTGAACTTGGCAGTACAAACAAATCATCTTCGGTTGCCTCTCTTGTTTGTCCATAGGTATTTCCGAGCAATCCAGCTACAAGTGGCGCTGCTGCTGCAGGAAGTCCGAAGGACTCTACAAAAGCAGGAAAGGTAGGACTAGCTGCCAAAACTCCTGCGATTTGAGCGGATAAATCAGGAAGGCTTTCATCACGAATTACGACCTCACTAGCAGCTGTAGAAGAGAACTCGATTGATCTTTCAGGTACTCCTAAAAAAGCATATACCTGATTCAGCTGACCAAAAATACCATTCAAAGTTGGTATTAGAGGCCCAAAAGTTTCATTCGTCGGATCAAGAGGGTTGTGTGGAACCGTGGTAAAATGAGGAATACTGGTCACATTAGGAATATTAGCTACTACGCCCTGTGCCCCTCCAGCAGTAAGTGTTGCTATTAAAGCGCCATAACTTCCATCAAAACCAACCCCTGGAGCGCCAGATACCGGAGTAAGTGGATTAGTACCATCACCTCCTGTAGTCGCATAGCCTAGCACGTCGTTATTGCCAATCCATAATGAAAAGAAAGTTGGTGCTTGCCCTACTGCCAATTCTAGAACACTGGCATTAGGTGTACTACCCGTCATACGAACGAAGAACGGATTCGCCAATCCTAATTGAAGATTAGCCAAATTACCATATCCTGGTGCGAGCAGATGAAAACTTTTTGCACCTGGCACACCCAGATTATTAAAAGGTCCTGCCGGATTATTTAGAGCAATATCTGTAGTTACCGTTACAGGTCCAATAAGAGATTCTAGTCCCACGGGGACCGAACCATTAAATACTAATCTAGGGTTTTGAATTCGCGTTCCTGCCAAAGCTAAACCTCCAAAATTATCGCTGGTTAAAGGTTGTGAAAAACTTCCGCCTCCAATTTGAGCAAATTTTTGAGAAAGAATATTTGGAAACGACAGATTTTGAGAGGCCTGAAATAATGCGCCATCAGTAAAACCAGCAGTTAATGAATTTCCTAAAGCAACATAGTTCGAAAAATCAGCAGAACCAGCATTAAGCTCTTCAAATTCTTGTTCGATTATTTGTTCAGAAATATCTACATCTTCGGGGTCATTACAAGCTGCAAAAACTAATAAGGCAGCAAGAAATCCTATATATTTAATTTTCATCATTTTCATATTATGAGATTATAAGTTATTGATTGTCCAAGATAGATAGTACATTGAACCTATAAATCCAGTACCAAAAGCAGTGAAATACTCTGTACCTAAAAGGTTTGTTCCGCCTAATTTAAATTCCGATTTTATACTCGGAATTCTATAATTAATCTGCGCATCAAGCGTGTGGAATTCTGGAACTACACCTTCGCCAAAAGTTGCTTCCCAGAAATAATCGTCGCTAAATCTATAAGCCATATTAAATCCAAAATTTTTGAAAAGCTCTCTATTACCAAAGTTGGCTTTGAATTTATGCTCCGGAGTATTAAAGTTGAGCATTACATCTGGAAAAGCTTCTCGATCAAAATCAAGCTTTGTAAAGGTATAACTACCTCCTAAATCAAAATTACCAAGAACCTTTGCGGTTAATCCTATTGACGCTCCATATGAATTAACATCTGCCTCAGAGTTCGTATAGGTACTATATGCTTGAAAATCTCCATTTCCAATTGCAGCTATTGACAGCGCCCCATCACCAGCAGTTCCGTAATACGGTGCAATCACAACTTCTTGAGATATAAAGTCTTTATACTGATTATAATACGTGCTAAAATCAATAGTGAATTTATCTATTTTACCTCTGTAACCCACTTCTACTGAGGTAACCTGCTCTGGTCTTACAATATCGGGGTTTGCTACTTCTAAAACTGCCGGATTACCTGTTTCACCAAGGCTTGTTACTGAGCTCAACGTGTATGAGTTATTGTATGCAGCTGCTCCAGTTTGCGTTATACTTGCTGGTTGACCCAGTGCTTGACCTCCTCCGCTAACTTCAAAAGTTCGTGAATAACGATCTAAATTCTCAGGAGCAGAGCCTACTAAGATAGCTCTACCAGCATCTAATCCTATAAATAAATCTTGTGTTGTTGGATTTCTAAATCCTGTTTGCACGGAAGCTCTAATATTGTGATTTCTATTTACGGTTAAACCAGCAGATAATCTAGGTGATAAGAACCCGTCAAAAAATTCAGATTTATCATAACGCATTGAACCTGTCAGTTTCAAATTCATTGCATCATTCAATTCAAAGCCTTTTTGAATTTGCGTATAAATACCGAATTCAGAGTAATCGATAGGACCATCAGCATCAGTATATATTGTGCCAAAAGAATTTAAACTATATTGCCTAAAAGACCCCCCAACTTGAATATCTGCAAAATCAGTTAGGTGACTAAAATTATAATTGGCATCAGCATGATAGTATTTTGATGCATCTTGAAATTTAGACCCTGTAGATAAATCAGGGTCATTAATACTTCTGTTAAACGCAGCTATAAACTCTGGAGAACCTGGTTCAAAGCGTCCGCTTTCAGCAGTTGCTCTTCCCGCAGCATGGGCTTGTTCATTGGTGCCTCCTCCCAAGGTAGTCAATACATAGGCTCCTACATATTCTCCAAACCAAGTATTATCATCTTTCCAAGCTCTATTTATATTAATGCCTGTAAAAACCATGTCATACGAGTCACCCGCTTTATCTGCAACTACATAACCTCTTAAGAAGAAATTGTCATTACGGATTTCTAATTTATGCTGTTCTTGAAAAAAGTTATCTATATTATATCTATTCGTTCCCTGATATATAGTGGACCCTGTACCAACTTTACCAACATAAGATAGCTCTAAACTATTGTTTTCAATTGGTCTATAATACAATCCCCAATCAGCTTTGATACTCTCCGCGTTATAATCTGTTAAATCACGTTCATTATATCCTGTTCTACTAACGGTTACAGAAGGCACAAGTGCATTGGCTCCTGACGGTAAAATACCCAACCCTTCTAAGGTAACTGCTACATCTTTAATATCAGTTGCTACCTCATCTCCATAAACATTAATTCCATCATAATTTAAGTTAGCTCTAGTATTACCTGCAACAAATTTATCTACCTCGCTGGTTGCTGCCCAATCAGTACCTTTTAGGTATCCAAAATTGACTTTGACTGCAAATTTATCACTAAACTTATGCGCAGCTCTTATACCTAAATCTGTATATTCATTATTTCCTGCAGCTTCTTGTGACGTTACCCCTCTTTTTACATAAGCACTTATTCCCTGATAATCAAAAGGACTTTTAGACCGCATAAACAGAATACCATTAAAAGCATTTGCCCCGTATAATGCAGAAGATGCACCTGGAAGCAATTCAACACTTTGGACATCAGTTTCAATCATACCTACTAAATTTCCAATAGGAAAATTCAATGCTGGGGTGGAATTATCCATTCCATCAACTAACTGCATAAATCGCGTGTTTGCAAAACTTGCAAAACCTCTGGTATTAATAGATTTAAAAGTCAAACTGTTGGTGTTCACATCAACACCCTTTAAATTTTCTAAGCCATCATAAAAATCGGCAGATGCCGTATTTTTTATTTCTTTTAGCCCAAATCGTTCTACTGTAACGGGTGATTCAAAAATTCGTTCTGGAGTTCTTGACGCCGATATTACCACTTCATCAAGAAATGTTTCGGATTCTTCGAGTACAATCGTCAAGTTTTGATTGTTTTCAGCTACATCTACCGTAGCTTCAGCAAAACCCAGCGAAGTAATTCTCAACTGAAAGGGGGGAGTCTCAGAAGTTTCTAGTTTAAACAAACCATCAAAATCTGCAGTAGTTCCAATTGTTGTGCCAACAATTACAACATTTGCACCTGGTATTGGTTCATTATTCTGATCAACAACTTTCCCGCTAATAGTTGTCTGTGCAAAACTGCCTAATGCAAACAAAAGGGCGGATAAAAAAAGTACTGTTCTCATTCTGTTGTTATTAATTTAAGTTAGTTACCTAGTTACTGGCAATATACCGATTTTTTTAAATGCAGAATCATAAAATAAAAAAAATTATGCATGCATAATACTTTTCTATTAAAATTAACTCAGAAAATATAGTGATTAACTAAAAAAGGCCTTGGAATCATCCAAGGCCTTTAGAATTTTAAATCATCAATATTCCATTACTCAACGGTAACTGATTTTGCCAGGTTTCTAGGCTGATCTACATTACAGTCTCTCATAACTGCAATATGATATGATAATAACTGTAGTGGAATAGTAGTTAACAGCGGAGTTAAACTTTCGTATGTCTCAGGCACTTCAATTACATGATCTGCTAACTCGGTTACCTGTTCATCTCCTTCCGTAACAATTGCTATAATTTTTCCTTTTCTCGATTTTATTTCTTGAATATTACTTACAACCTTTTCATAATGCCCTTTCTTAGTTGCAATTACAAATACAGGCATTTGCTCATCGATAAGTGCAATAGGACCATGCTTCATTTCAGCCGCTGGATATCCTTCAGCATGAATATAACTTATCTCTTTTAATTTAAGTGCCCCTTCTAAAGCGACAGGAAAATTATATCCTCTACCTAGGTACAAACAATTTGTTGAATCTTTATAAACTTCAGAAATAATTTCTATCAACGGATTAGATTCTAGTGCTTTCTCTACTTTAGATGGTATAGTTTCTAATTCTGTCAAATACTCATGAAACTTAGACTCAGAAAATTCTCCTTTTTCTTTCGCTAATTTTAAGGCAATCAATGTGAGCACCGTAATTTGAGTGGTAAATGCTTTTGTTGATGCTACCCCAATTTCAGGTCCTGCATGTGTATACGCTCCGGCATGTGTCTCACGAGCAATCGAAGAACCTACTACATTACACACTCCGAAAACAAAAGCTCCGTTTTCTTTTGCCAATTTTATTGCCGCCAAAGTATCTGCTGTTTCACCAGATTGCGATATGGCAATTAATACATCTTTACTAGTTATAACCGGATTACGATATCTGAATTCAGAAGCATATTCTACCTCTACAGGTATTCTCGCTAAATCTTCAAAAATATATTCTGCTACAAGCCCCGCATGCCATGAAGTACCGCAGGCTACTATAATAATGCGATCGGCATTCAAAAATTTCTCAAGGTGCTCATCAATACCAGCCATTTTTATAATCCCTTGATCAGCTCTAAGTCTACCTCTATACGTATCTAAAATAGCACGAGGCTGTTCATAGATTTCCTTTAACATAAAATGATCATACCCTCCTTTTTCTATTTCCTCCAAATTCATTTGCAGTTCTAGAATGTTAGGATAAGCAACAGAATCATCCTTAATTTTTCTTAATTTTATTTCTTTTCCTAAGCGAACAATCGCCATTTCTTCATCTTCAAGATAAACAGCGTTATTTGTAAACTCAATAAAAGGAGAAGCATCAGAGGCAATAAAAAATTCATCGTCTCCAATACCTATAGCTAAAGGACTTCCTAGCTTCGCAACAACGATTTCATCAGATTTTCTTTGATCGAAAACTGCAATAGCATAGGCCCCTACAACTTGATTTAATGCTATTTGAACTGCTTTTCCTAACATTACACCTTCAGTTTTTTGAACCTCTTCAATAAGGTTTACTAAAACTTCGGTATCAGTGTCAGAATGAAAAACATAGCCTCTTTTGGAAAGTTCTTTCTTTATCGACTCATAATTTTCAATAATTCCGTTGTGAATAATCACCAGATTTCCTGAATTAGAGTAATGAGGATGGGAATTTACATCATTCGGAACACCATGCGTAGCCCATCTAGTATGACCAATTCCAACCTTTCCATCAACTGAAATAGAGTCTTTAGCCTTCTTTTTTAAATCTTCTACTTTTCCTTTGGTTTTGGCTAATTTAATTTCTGCACCGTCAAAAATAGCCACACCTGCGCTATCATAACCTCTATATTCCAGACGTTGAAGTCCTTTTACAATAATAGGATAAGCCTCTCTATGGCCTATATAACCGACAATTCCACACATGTATGTAATAATTTAGTTGGGTTCTAATCGATTTGCAAATTTATAATTTACAAACTTCAATTTTTACTTATTCTAGATGTAGAACGTAAAATATCTATAAGTGGTATAAATGCATTAACAAATCAAACTTGAATTTTCTAAAGAGAACTAGATTCTTGCAGAATACATAGACAAACTAACTTATTTCTTAATCTACTTCAGTATAAAAAATTTCGAGTTTTAATTTTTTGTCCTCATTACTCGGTAATACATTGTTACCAATAAGGACTGTGCCTAACGGACTTATAACGGGTGCAGCAGGCAGCTCCATCTCTACACCATTTGAAAGCATCATGTTATTATCTCCAGTAATGCGTATATCAGGTGAAATTGTTAATCCTAAGGTGGCGTTTGCAGAATCACGCACAATTATATCATTAATATATTCCGTAATTTTTACCGTATACTTCAAGCCTCTATCTCCTGACTTTTCTATAATGCCATCATAGTTCTGAAATACGCCCAATGAGGTGTCGGCAATATTATTCTCTGTTCTAGGGTTATAAAGAGGTGTATTCGTTTCTGTATTATACATATATAATCTAGGCGGTTCATCAGCATCTACTGGCACCGCCTCCGTGTCTATATAAAAAACCAAATTCGCTTCATTAATAATCCAATTATTAGCCTTAATTTGATTTATTATTGTTTCTGCTTCAGATGGCATTTCATCAAAAAGCTCAAGTTCAGCATATGAACCTGCGCCCCCTTTTAAATAAATTCGATCTGTATTTTCTTCGCCATTAATTCTATCCATTATAGTTGCTGGATAATCTTCATTGATAAGAGTATTTATAGCATTCCCCGTAATTGGGTTAGTCCCTGCCTGTGTAATAAGTCGAACTTCTAAAGTCTTTTGTGCTCGTTCAATCTCATCGTCATCATTCTCTTTATCATAACTATAAAAAATATCCATTCGAGCATCTGTGAGATCTAACAACATCATAAAATCGTTAGAACTTGGTAATACCGAAAGATGAATACCTCTAAAAAATTCTTTGAAATTAGAACTACTTAATAATTCTGAGCCCCCTTCTTTATTTAATATATTTTCTTGAAAAAAGGCATTCGCAGTCGCGTTCAATTTAACTCGAATTCCAGGATCTAACTTGCTTGAAATTGTGCCTATTTCATTCTCTTCTGTGTCTGGATCATCTTCCAATACAACAAATAAAATTTCTCGATCATCAAAAGTTACTTGTCCGTCGTAAAAAACTTCTTCAGTAAAAGTCGGTGAAAATTGTTGGTTCGAAAAGAATTCTTGCGCCTCTTGAAAATTAGAATTCGGATCTAAATCTCTTAAGAAGAATGTAGAGCGAGATACCTTAAAATTAAATGGCAAAGTTCGATCACCATAAATACTATCAATTTTAAATGTTTCCGGAAAACGATCACCTAAAGTTGATTCATCTTCATTATCATTAATTCCATCACCGTCAGTATCAACATCATTTGGGTTTGTGTTATTTGCTACCTCTACGTTATTTGCTACCCCATCTCCGTCAGTGTCATTGGTGCCATCAAAAGGCAACTCATCTAAGGCATCAACCACCCCATCACTATCAGTATCAATTTTGTTGTTTAAATATGGAATATAAATAAACACACTATCTATCACCTCATTTTCTGGTATTCCATTATTCTCACCACTTACCTCTTCGGATTGAGAAAAATCACCAAACTCAGGATTATAAGCCGTTAATTGTACTTGTGAGGTAATCTGAGCTTCTGTATTTCCATATACAGGATCGTTAAATACACCCAGCTGATACAAAGGCAATGCGTTTGTTTGTACCGCCTCTATTTTTTTATTGACAGCAAAAACATCATAAACTGCTTTATCAGTAATGAATGGTTCTCCCCCAATAACACCATCTCCTATGGTAGTCAATTCTTGTTCACAAGATGTTATTGCTAAAACAAATAAAATTCCTGCCAAAGCAGGAAATTTAATTTTATTCAAAAAATTCATGCAGCTTATTTTAAAACTTCGGTGTTATAAAAATTAGCATATGCCTCCTCAAATTCTTGTAAAGAAACAAATGGCAACACTGGTTTTTCAAGGTTGGAAATATGTTTTTGTAAATCTTCTGGAATTTCTTCCGAGGCTAAAATAACAGCATCTGAAAAATCTACAGCAACTTTTAACAAATTATTATAGTTGGGAGTGTTGAGGTGTTGAATACTATCTTCAGATACCCCATCAAAAGCTATTTTCTTAACAATGCCTTTATCTAGTTCTCCTTCAAAGGCTTGCCCGTACACTGAAGTAACTATTTTACTGTCTCCAAATAAAGGTTCATCAGCATAAAACTTTTTCAGATATAAAGGCAACAATGATGCTAACCAACCATGAACATGAATAATATCAGGAGACCAGTTTAACTTTTTTACCGTCTCAACAACTCCTTTCGCGAAAAAAATAGCGCGTTGATCGTTGTCCTTAAAAAAAACTCCGTCTTTATCGGAAAAAGTAGATTTCCTTTTAAAGTACTCATCATTGTCTATAAAATATACTTGAATTCGCTCTCTAGGAATAGAAGCTACTTTAATAATCAGTGGCATATCCATGTCATTAATCACTAAATTCATTCCTGAAAGACGAATAACTTCGTGCAGTTGATGTCTACGTTCATTAATATTGCCATACCTTGGCATAAAAATGCGTATTTGCCCTCCTTTACTATTTACCATTCTAGGTGTTTCATACGACATCAAAGAAACTTCATTCTCTGGCAAGTATGGTACTAGTTCTGAAGATACAAATAATATCTTTTTACCATTCATATAGCGTTATTTGATATAAAAACTAATTTCATTTTAAACATGGCTGCAAAATTACAAAAATTATGCAGATTAGCCGTAATTATAGTAAGTTTGCTAGCTTTAATTCTGCTTTATGGTGCTTTTGAAAACGAAAAAAGAGCTTTCGGAATATCTAAATACTCTTGGTGAAAATGAAAAACTGGGCTTAGTGCCGACTATGGGTGCTCTACATCAAGGGCATATGTCATTAGTTTCAAAAGCAATTTCTGAAAACGAATATGTCATTGTAAGTGTTTTTGTAAACCCTACACAGTTCAATAATCAAGAAGATTTAGAAAAATATCCTAAAACATTGAAAGCAGATATGACTTTGTTGAGCAGTATTTCTGGTCAAACTGCTGTTTTTGTGCCATCAGTTAAAGAAATTTACGAAAAAAGTGCTGTGCCAAACACCTACGATTTTGATGGTTTAGATACTGTAATGGAAGGAGAATTTAGAGATGATCATTTTAATGGTGTTGGAACCATTGTTGAATTGTTACTAAGAATAGTCAAACCAGATAATGCCTATTTTGGTGAAAAGGACTTTCAACAATTGCAAATCATTCGTAAAATGGTTCAATTACAGAATATTTCTACTACTATTGTTGGTTGCCCAATTGTTCGAGAAAAATCGGGCCTGGCGATGAGTTCACGGAATGAGCGACTACCGAAAAAAATACGGAAGAAAGCCGCTATCATTTATAAAGTTTTACTATCTGCCAAAACTAAATTTGGCATGAAAAGTGCGGTCTTTGTTAGAGAATGGGTGCAACAAGAGTTTAAAAAACATACCGATTTTAAATTAGAGTATTTTGAAATCGCAGCTATTGATACGCTTACCCCCATACTTGAGAAACAAAAGAATGTAAAATATCGGGCGTTTATTGCCGTTTATGCGAATGAGGTACGGCTAATAGACAATATTGCCCTTAATTAATTAACTTTGCCCAATGCAAATTGAAGTTGTAAAATCAAAGATTCACCGTGTAAAAGTTACAGGTGCTGATCTTGAATACATAGGAAGTATTACCATTGATGAAGATTTAATGGACGCTGCCAATATTGTACAGGGAGAAAAAGTGCAAATCGTAAATAACAATAATGGTGAACGACTGGAAACCTATGCGATTCCTGGCCCCCGTGGAAGTGGTGAAATAACTCTAAACGGTGCAGCTTCTCGTAGAGTTGCAGTAGGCGACACCCTTATATTAATTACCTATGCACGAATGGATATGGAGGAGGCAAAAACCTTTAACCCTTCCTTAGTTTTTCCTAACGAAGAAAATAATCTTTTAAAATAAGTATGAGCGCATCTTTTAAGAAAATACTCAAATTTTTACTCCCAATTATATTGGGAGTTTTTTTGCTTTGGTACTTATACTATTCAACTACTTCCGAACAACGTACAATGATTTGGGAACAAATCAAAAATGCGAGCCCCTATTGGGTAACCTTATCAATAATTATCGGTGTTTCTAGTCACGTATCACGGGCTATTCGTTGGAACTATCTTCTAGAACCCCTAGGATATAAACCCTCCGTTTTGAATAATACTATGATGATTTTTACCACCTATTTAGCAAATTTGGGGGTGCCTCGTTCTGGTGAAATTCTTAGACCCACAGAATTAGCCACTTATGAAGGAGTGCCTTTCGAAAAAGGTTTTGGCACCATCGTTACCGAACGTATTATTGATGTTATCATGTTATTGCTTATCATTTTTATGGCTGTTTTATTTCAGGCAGAATTAATACTTGGTTTTTTAGACGAGGCTGGTTTTGGCATATACGCAGGCTTGGCAATTTTAGTATTAGGCGTTTTAGGGTTAGTTATTGCCATTCAAATCATCAAAAAATCAAAAGCTCCATTTGCAAAAAAAATCAGAACCTTTTTAAGCGATATGCTTGCAGGCATTACAAGTATCTTTAAAATGAAGCGTAAATGGCAGTTCATTTTTCATACCCTTTATATCTGGTTTGCTTATGTCGCCATGTTTTACGTTATAAAATTTACTGTGCCAGAAACAGTCGATTTAGGTGTTGGGCCAATGTTAGTTGCCTTTGTTGGAGGAGCCATTGCGATGACAACTACGAACGGAGGGTTTTTGGCGTATCCAATATTTGTAGGTACTGCCTTAGAGTTCTTCGGAATTGATAGAGAAGTTGGTCAAAGCTTCGGATGGATTATGTGGATTGCGCAAACCCTTATGGTGGTTGTCTTTGGCGCAATATCTTTTCTGTTATTACCGTTATTGAACAGAAACAGGTAGTTTATCTATCGCAGCAAAAATTATCATGCAACGTTATATTGTTTTATTTGCCTTCTTCATATGCCTTGGTATTAATGCCCAAGTAACTCAAGAAATATTTGAATCTTTTAAACTTCAAGAACGACGAGACGTAAAATATTATATTCCTGAAGATTATGACGAAGAAAAGAAATACCCTTTAATTATTGTATTAGATGCAGAATATCTTTTTGACCAAGTAGTCGCTACATCTAAATTTTATAGTACTTTTCACGGTACGCCTCAAATGATTGTCGCTGGCATTAATCAAAATGAAGATAGCATACGCTTAGATGATTGTGCTTGGGATGAAGAAAATGGTTTACCTAATGAAAAAGCAAAAAGCTTTTTTGAATTTTTAGGTATGGAATTTATCCCCTTTTTAGATTTAAATTACAAAACAGCCCCATTCAAAATGATTGTTGGGTATGACATTACCGCTAATTTTCAAAACTATTGGTTATTTAAAGAAAATTCTCTTTTTAACGCGTATGTGAATATTTCACCAACGTTAGCTCCAGAAATGGAAACTAGAGTTCCCTCAAGATTAGCAGCTTTTGATAAGCAAATCTTTTATCAACTAATTTTAGAAGGAGAAAAGAACAAATACACTTCTCGAATTTTAGAAATGAACAAGAGCATCAAAGCTATTGAAAAAGAATCGTTGCATTATTTTTTTAACCAGCATGAAGGCGCTGATCATATTTCTATAGCAACTTATGGCATGGGACAAGCATTTGACAATATATTTGGAATGTTCAAACCGATAAGTCCAAAAGAATATAAAACAAAATTGCTTACTTCGGAGGAACCAGTATTTGATTATTTACAAAATAAATATAATACTATTGAAGATCTGTTCGGAATTACAAAAACTGTTGATCTTAACGATATCATGGCCGTTTATGCTGGTTCACGAAAAAAAGAAGATTTCCAATCGTTAAAACCTCTTTCAGAACTCTGCAAACGCGAATTTCCTGAGACCATGTTGGGTTTCTTTTTTGAAGGTGAATTTTATGAGCAGTCTGGGGAGCCAAAAAAGGCGCTTAAAACCTTCGAAAAAGCTTTTATTATGGATGAAATCGACTTCTTAACTAAAGAAATGGCCTTAGATAAAATTGATGCTATCAAGGCAGATTTCGGGTATTGATTTTTGAACTAACAATTGCTTAATACCTTGCAATAGTAATTGCATATCAAACAAAGTTTTATCTTTAACGCCTAACTTCAATTTAGGAGATGGCAAAAACAAAAACAGCATTTTTCTGTCAAAAATGTGGTACACAGTATGCAAAATGGGTAGGTCAATGTTCAGCCTGTAAAGAATGGAATACTGTTGTTGAAGAAGTTATACAGAAAGAAGAAAAAACGAATTGGAAATCGAGCTCTAGTGCCCAACGAAAAATTGCGAAGCCACTTCATGTAAACGAAATCAGCACTGAAAAAGAAATTCGATTAAATACTTTTGATATTGAATTTAATAGAGTGCTTGGTGGTGGACTCGTACCAGGCGCTTTGGTTCTTTTAGGAGGTGAGCCTGGCGTTGGAAAAAGCACATTATTACTTCAGATTGCATTAAAACTTCCTTTCAAAACCTTATATGTTTCGGGTGAAGAAAGTCAAAAGCAAATAAAGATGCGTGCAGACCGTATTCATCCTAATAGTGAAACCTGCTTGATTCTTACAGAAACTAAAACACAAAATATCTTTCAGCAAATTGAAGCAACTGAACCAGATATTGTGGTGATAGATTCTATACAAACCCTACATTCGAATGTCATAGAATCTGCTGCAGGAAGCATTTCTCAAGTACGCGAATGTACGGCTGAACTAATTAAATTCGCCAAGGAAACCAGTACCCCAGTGATTCTCATAGGACATATCACGAAGGACGGTTCGATTGCTGGTCCTAAGATTTTAGAGCATATGGTTGATACGGTACTACAATTTGAAGGTGATCGTAATTATGTATATCGCATTCTTAGAGCGTTAAAAAATAGGTTCGGCTCAACAGCAGAATTAGGCATCTATGAAATGTTAGGTTCGGGTTTACGACAAGTTAATAATCCGTCAGAAATTTTAATCTCTAAAAATGATGAAGGATTAAGTGGTACTGCCATCGCCTCAACTGTTGAAGGTATGCGACCGCTTATGATCGAGATTCAAGCTTTAGTGAGTACCGCAGTTTACGGTACTCCTCAACGATCTACAACCGGTTATAATGCCAAACGATTGAATATGCTTTTGGCTGTCTTAGAAAAAAGAGCTGGATTCAAATTAGGAGCGAAAGATGTATTTCTAAATATCACTGGCGGCATTTCTGTAGACGATCCGGCTATAGATTTAGCTGTAGTAGCAGCTATACTTTCAAGTAATGAAGATATTCCGATAGAAAAAGGCGTTTGCTTTGCAGCCGAAATTGGTTTAGCTGGAGAAATACGACCCGTTCAACGTATTGAACAACGCATACTGGAAGCAGAAAAATTAGGTTTTTCTTCTATTTATGTGTCAAAACGAAATAAAATCACCTTAAAAAATACGACTATACAGATCAATTTAGTATCTAAAATTGAAGATGTAGTGCGAGGATTGTTTGGCTAGCGTTTATCGCGCATAATTCTAGCGAAAACCATAATGATAAGAATCACTAATATTATCAATGCAAATTGCCAAATTCCAATCTTCAATAAATACATACCTTCTTTTTTATGGGGCGGGATTAGGAATTTCGTTATGAATGGCCTCAATGCCTTCGAGAACTTCTTCACTTAAAGTAACATCAATACTTGCAATATTTTCTTCTAACTGCTTAAGTGTCGTCGCTCCAATAATATTACTGGTTAAAAAAGGTCTGCTATTGACAAAAGAAAGTGCCATTTGAGTTATCGAAATATCATTGGCTTGTGCTAATTCATAATACTTTTGCGTCGCGTTAACCGCTGTGCCTTTTATATACCGATTGTAACTCGGAAATAGTGCTAATCGAGAATTTTCTGGAAGCCGATTTCCTAAATATTTCCCCGTTAATGCTCCAAAACCTAAAGGGGAGTAGGCTAACAATTTAATATCTTCTCGCATAGCTATCTCAGATGAGCCTATTTCAAACTGACGGTTCAATAAACTATACGGGTTTTGTATCGTGATCATTCTTGGCAAACTTGCATGTACTTTACTCTCTTCAAGATAGCGCATAATTCCCCATGGATTTTCATTGCTAATACCAACTTGTCGAATTTTTCCTTCTCTAATTAGATCACGAAGCGTTTCTAAAACTTGATGAATATTATCTTTCCAGTGGTCATCGGCTGCATGTATATAACCACGTTTACCAAAGTAATTGGTATTACGCTCAGGCCAATGCAGTTGATATAAATCAATATAATCAGTTTGCAAGCGTTGTAAACTTCCTTCCACCGCTTCAATAATCGATTCTCTGTCGAAACCAGTACTCCGAATAAATTTGGTAAAAGGGGCTTTGCCAACAATTTTAGACGCCAATACCACCTTTTCGCGATTATTGTTTTTCTTAAACCATGTACCAATAATTTTTTCGGTTACTGATTTTCGGTCAGGATGCGCAGGAATGGGATATAATTCTGCAGTATCAAAAAAATTCACACCTTTATCTAATGCATAATTCATCTGCTCATGCCCTTCTGCCTCAGTGTTTTGGTTGCCCCAAGTCATGGTGCCCAAACATATTTTACTTACCTCAATATCAGTATGGGGTAACTTTGTATATAGCATAAATTAAAAGTCTTAATCGGTACAAATTTACAATTTAAATATAGTGCAATTCCTTATAGATTATGCGTCTACTTCTACTAAAATAGGACAATGATCACTATGTTTTGCCTCAGATAATATGACTGAACGCTTCAAGCGTTCTCTCAAGGGTTCAGCTACCATCGCGTAATCTAAACGCCATCCCTTATTATTATTTCTTGCATTTGCACGATAACTCCACCAAGTATAATTATCAGGTTCTTTGTTGAAATGCCTAAAACTATCAATGAAACCACTTTGAATTAAATTGCCAATCCACTCTCGTTCCACTGGTAAAAACCCAGAAACGTTTTTAAGTCCAACAGGATTATGAATATCGATAGCTTCATGACAAATATTATAATCACCAAGAACAATTAAATTCGGCTTTTCCTTCCTAAGCGAATTAAAATATTCTTGAATTTCTGCCATGTAATTTAATTTAAAATCCAATCTGTCCATATTACTTCCCGAAGGCAAATACATGCTCATAATCGATAGATCGCCATAATCTGCTCTGATGTTTCTTCCTTCAAAATCCATAGTCGCAATACCTGTCCCTAACTCAATATGATCTGGTTTTGTTTTAGATAAAATAGCGACGCCGCTATATCCCTTTTTCTGAGCACTATACCAATAGTTAAAAGGGTAACCAGCTTCTTCAAAAATAGAGAGATCAAGTTGGTCTTCTTGCGCTTTTATTTCTTGCAAACAGACCACATCAGGATTCACTGATTTTAACCAACCAATAAAATCTTTTTTCAAAGCAGCACGAATTCCATTCACGTTATAAGATATAATTTTCATGTTTTGAATTTTACTCGAAAATAGAGAATGTTTTAGTGACTAAAAAAGTTTGGAACGCAAATTGATTTAAGGATATCAAAATACCTCTAACAATGAAAAATTTTGCTTTAATAATAATCTTACTATTTGGTCTTACAATACATGCTCAAGTTTATCGCGAAGGATATAATAATCATGAATTACGATTCAATATGGGGCGTTTCTTAACCACCGCAGTAATTGATGTTTCTTACGAATATTACTTTACACCCTACGCAAGTTTTGGCGGAACCACCTTTTACAATTCTGGGGCAGTAGGCACTCGCGCTAATTTCGGTATCGGGCCTAATTTAAGAGCTTACTTTGGCTATAATCCGAAAATGGGCATTTTTGCTGAAGCCTTTGGGCTCTATTATTCAGGTGATATTGATACAACAAATAATTTAGGCAGCCGTGATAACGATTATAGTACAACCGCAATAGGTCTCGGTTTAGGAAGAAAATGGTCCACGTTTGGGGAAAAACTTAGTTTTGAAGTATCTGCAGGTTTAGGGAGAAATATTAATCAGCATGAATTTCAAAATTCCTTTTTATTTCGATCAGGGATATCTGTAGGTATACGATTTTAATAGCTTATTTTTAGCCCAAATTTAAACTTCAATGAAAGTACATTTCTTATTTTTTTTGTTTGGTGTAGCAATAGCTTATTCGCAAAACAATTTAAAAAAAGATAGTATTACGCAACTTGATGAGGTTATTCTTTTAGATGCGCTTAAAGCAAAAAAAACAACAGGTGCTGTAACTTCTGAGATCATTTCGGCCAAAGTATTTCAAAATTATAGTCCGGTTTCAATGGTAAATGCTATTAATCAAATTCCGGGTGTTTATATTTTTTCAGGAGCCCTAAATACCAATCGAATTACAATGCGGGGTATCGGTGCTCGAACCCTTTTTGGTACTGACAAATTGCGAATGTATTACGAAGATATTCCTGTTACAGATGGATCAGGATTTTCGTCTATAGAACAATACGATTTAGAAAATTTAAGTCAAATTGAAGTCGTAAAAGGCCCTAAAGCAAGTGCTTTTGGCTCTAATTTAGGCGGTGCTATAATCTTAAGCCCTAAAGAAGCATTAGGCTTATCTACCAATTTTTCAAATAACCTTACAGTTGGTTCTTTCGGACTTCTAAAAAACAATCTTTCATTTAATCATTTTGATGGAAAACTTCGTTTAGGATTACAATACGGTCATTTAGAAACCGATGGCTATCGCCAAAACAGTATTTTCGAACGTGACGGAATTTTATTAAATACCTCGTATCAATTTGATCGTAAAAATAAAATTTCACTGTTGGTAAATCATATTGACTTTAGTGCTCAAATTCCAAGCTCTTTGGGTGAAACGGCATTTGCAGAAGACCCACAACAAGCAACTTTTACTTGGCGCGTATCTCAAGGATTCGAAGCAAACAATTCCACTTTAGCCGGACTGGCTTATTCGCACAATTTCAGTGAAAATTTAGAACATGCAACCAGCGTTTTTTATAGTTACTTAGATAAAACGGAAGCCGCTCCATTCGGAATATTGAATGAAATTACTAAAGGCTTTGGATTTCGAACACGGTTCTCAGGCAACTTCAAAATCAAAGAACAACATGCAAATTATATGTTTGGTACAGAATTGTTCAAAGACGAGTACGATTGGGATCAATTCGAAAACCTTTGGGCAAACAATAATGGCGCTGGCAGCTTAAAAGGAGAGCAATTTGGTAGAAACAAAGAGTTTAGAAGCTTGTGGAACATTTTTGGGGCCTTACAATTACCAATTTCAAAGAGTTTTATGGCACAACTTGGTATCAATGTAAATAAAACGCAATACGATTATCGTGATCTTTTTAGTAATGGCGCATCCAACAAAAGTGCTCGTCGTAATTTCAAGGCAATTATTCTACCTAACTTGAATTTTGAATATGTTTTTTCAAAAGACCAAAACGTTTATGCGAATGTCAGTCGCGGTTTTTCGAACCCTACTCTCGAAGAAACGCTTACCCCTGATGGTGTTATCAATCCTGATATAAATCAAGAAACGGGAATAAATTACGAACTAGGCACCCGACTATACTTTGATAAAAGAAAATTCAATCTTAACCTGTCAATCTACCAAATGAATATTAAAAATCTATTGGTTGGTGAACGCATTGCGGAAGATCAATTTGTAGGGAAAAATGCGGGAGCAACGCGTCATAAAGGTCTGGAGTTAGCTTTAAATTATTCGTGGCATATTTCTGAAAAAATAATAATAGCGCCTTTTATAAATCTCACTTTAACCGATCATAGTTTTATAACATTTATAGACGAAGGAGTTGATTTTTCAGGAAATCAATTAACTGGAGTTCCAAAATTTAGAAGCACCGCAGGAATACAAATGCGATTTTTGGAACACTTTTATTGGAATAGCACTATGCAACATGTGAGCAAAATTCCACTAACTGATGCCAGTGATATATTCAGCGACCCTTTCACGGTTTTTAATACTCGAATGGGCTATCAGAACAAGCTCTCTGACAAAATCACATTAGGGATTGACTTCGGAATCAACAACCTATTCGACAAGGTTTACGCCCAATCAGTTCTCATTAATACGCAGAGCTTTGGAGGAAGAGAACCTCGTTATTTTTACCCAGGCGATGAGCGAAATTATTATGGAAGTTTACGCTTAGGTTATAAGCTATAATCACAACATTTTCTTCAGCCAAGACTTCATATCAACCTCTTGGTGTATGATATCTTTAACATCAGAAATGGCAACACGTTGTTGCTCCATAGTGTCACGATGACGAATAGTTACAGTTTGATCTTCTAAAGACTGGTGATCTACAGTGATACAAAAAGGAGTACCATTAGCATCTTGTCTTCTATAACGCCGTCCTACAGCATCTTTTTGATCATAAATCACGTTGAAATCCCATTTCAAATCATCTACAATTTCTTTTGCCAATTCAGGCAAACCATCTTTTTTCACCAATGGAAAAACAGCCGCTTTTGTTGGCGCTAAAACAGCAGGTATTTTTAATACTGTTCGAGTACTTCCGTTTTCAAGTTCTTCTTCTTTAAGCGAATTTGAAAATATCGCCAAAAACATGCGATCTAAACCGATAGATGTTTCAACTACATAAGGCACATAGTTTTTATTTTCCTCGGTATCAAAATATTGTAATTTTTTTCCTGAATACTCCTGATGTTTCGAAAGATCGAAATCGGTACGGGAATGAATCCCTTCCAATTCTTTAAACCCAAAAGGAAAACGAAATTCTATATCTGCTGCAGCGTCAGCATAATGTGCTAATTTTTCATGGTCATGAAAACGATAATTCTCTTCGCCCAATCCTAACGAAAGATGCCATTTCAATCGATGTTCTTTCCAGTGTTCATACCACTCTTTTTGTGTGCCAGGTTTAATGAAAAACTGCATTTCCATTTGTTCAAACTCTCGCATTCTAAAAATAAATTGGCGCGCCACTATTTCATTTCGAAACGCTTTTCCCGTTTGTGCAATGCCAAAAGGAATCTTCATCCGACTCGACTTCTGCACATTCAAGAAATTCACGAAAATACCTTGAGCTGTTTCTGGACGTAGGTAAAGGTCCATTGCGGTTTCTGCAGAGGCCCCCAGTTTAGTGCCGAACATTAAATTGAACTGCTTCACGTCAGTCCAGTTCTTTGAACCTGACATAGGGCAGGAAATTTCTAGCTCTTCAATAAGTTTTTTCACGTCGGCTAAATCTTCATTTCCCAATGATTTACCCAAACGTTTTGATATGTTCGCTGCTTTTTCTTGGTAATCGACAACTCTTCGATTTGTTGCCAAAAATTGTTCTTTATCAAATGCTTCTCCAAAACGTTTTGCAGCTTTGGTAACTTCTTTCTCTATTTTGGCTTCAATTTTAGCAATATGATCTTCCACCAAAACATCAGCTCTATATCTTTTTTTTGAATCTTTATTATCTATTAAAGGATCACTAAAAGCATCAACATGACCCGAAGCTTTCCAAGTGGTGGGGTGCATAAATATAGCTGCATCTAAGCCGACTATATTATCATTAAGCTGTACCATGGCGGTCCACCAATACTCCCTTATATTTTTTTTGAGTTCGACTCCGTTTTGGGCATAGTCATATACAGCACTCAAACCATCATAAATTTCGCTTGATTGGAATACATAGCCGTATTCCTTTGCATGAGAAATTACCTTCTTAAAATCGTCTTCTTGTTTTGCCATTTGGCAAAAATAGAATATTCTCTGATTTTAAAGAGCAATTAAATAAGCCTTTTGGTAAAAAATTATGGCTTGATTAGAAACTATTTCAAATTAAATTCTGAAGTCACGAGAAGTCTTGAGTCTTCGAAAACGTTCAAGATATAAGGACCCGATTCAAGAGAACCTTCTGGCACGGTAATGTAGGCTGTTACCTCTGTAGAGTTGCCATCAAAATCGACTTCTACACGCTTACTATACGGATTACCATTTACAATAATGGTATTGGCATTATCTTCAATTATTCCCATATTGGGGCGTACGAACTGAAAATAAATTATTTTTTTAGTATTGGCCATACTCGCATCGGCAGCAATTACCACAGTGCCTTCTAAACGTTTTACCGTAGAAGCCTTATTTGTCTTAAGAAGTTTTCCATTTCGAAAGCGAAATGCACTGCCCTCAGCAAATTCTAATTCTAAGTACTTCTTGGTTTTAAGCTCCTCATTGATCTTTTTCTGTTGATCTCTAAGGAATGTTTCTGCTTCAGTTAAAGCGGCATTTGCATTTTTAATTCTTTGAATCTCTCTTTGAGACGCTTCAAACTTTTCAGTAAGTTGCATCTTACTATAGTTCAGAAAATCATTTTTTACTTTAAGGCTATCATTTTTAGCCTGTAACCTGCGAAGTTCTGTACGATATTCTCGTAATTTTGAAACCGTGAAATTTAACTTTCCGACAGAATCTAATAACTGTTGTACTCTATATCTTGAGTCTTGCAATTCGTAGTCATACACTTCTTCAAGTGCTGAGAGTCGATCAACATCAGCTTTCATTATTTTCAAATCTTGAACTAGAACTTCTTTTTCATCCTCTAGAAAACTAATTTCTCTTTTTGATTGGGTATGACTAAAGTAAAATGCAATAAGAATACCTAAGATCACCGCACATAAGGCAGCAAAAATTATCTTATAGTTGAAATTTGTATCTTGATTGTCCATTAGTAGAATGGGCTTTATAAGTAGGTTTTTAATGTGCTATAGTTTTGTTCCATAGACAGTTCACAAAGATAATAAATGATATCAACAGCATACTGCTACCTATAGTATGTTTTGGTTGTAATGCACGATTATATAGAGGAGAGCAACACCTTTGTACCGTTTGTCGAAATCATTTGCCACTCACCGAGTACACATTTAACGAAGAAAATGCACTTGACCGTATTTTTTATGGTCGAATTAATTTTAAAAAGGCTAGTTCTTTTCTTTTTTTTACTGAAAATAGTATTGTACAGCAATTAATTCATCATTTAAAATATAAAAATCAAGAGCAAATTGGGGCGTTTTTAGGTGATTGGTATGGGCAATTACTGCAAGAAAATGGGTTTTTAAAAGAAATAGATATTGTAATACCAGTTCCCTTGCATAAAATCAAACTTGCTAAAAGAGGCTATAATCAAGTAGCGCGCTTTGCAAAAAAACTTGCTTTTCATCTTAACGCAACCTACAGAGATGACCTCCTTATTAAAAATGCAAATACAAAAACGCAAACTGCTAAAACGAGAATTGGTCGGTGGCAGCAAAGTACCGCCTTATACACGTTAAGCGATTCTTCTGTCTTAAAAAACAAAAATGTGCTTCTTGTCGACGATGTTATTACTAGCGGAGCAACGATAGAAATTTGTTCAAAAACCCTGTTAGAGGCGACAGGTATAAAACTATATATTGCCAGTATGGCGTCTGTTCCGCAATTTCAGTAATCTACAAATTAATCGTTTCTTTGTACATTCAATTTTTTTTCGAATAAAACCTTATGTTACAACGTTTTTTAGGTAGTTGTTTTTTTGTTTTAATTGCGATTTCGCTGTCACAATGTGGCAGACGAGGCGGAACTTTAACCGGAGGCCCAAAAGATGTTACACCGCCCGTATTAATCAAATCGGAACCAGAAAATTTTACCACAAATTTTAAAGCAAAAAAAATACGTCTAACCTTTGATGAATACATAAAAATTCAAGATTTAGAAAATCAACTAATCGTTTCTCCTCCTCTAAAATACCAACCCGATATTAGCCCTCAAGGTGGTGCCCAAAAGTACGTTGAAATCGAAATTAAAGATACCTTAGTACCAAATACTACATATACTTTAAATTTTGGTCAAAGTATTCAAGATAATAATGAAGGTAACCCAAGTAGTTTTTTGACCTATGTATTTTCTACAGGCGAATTTATTGATTCATTGGAGGTTTTAGGAGTAGTTAAAGACGCCTTCAATAAAAAATCAGACAACTTTGTTAGCGTCTTGTTATACGAAATAGATTCTGCATATACAGATTCTACGATTTACAAGAAACCGCCTAATTATATAACGAATACTTTAGATAGCGCGGTTATTTTTAATCTAAAAAATATAAAAGAAGGGCAATATGCTATTTTTGCCTTAAAAGACGAGGCGAAAAACAATATTTTTGATCAAAATGCTGACAAAATTGCATTTATTCAAGATACGCTGGTATTACCTTCAGATACTACTTATTTACCTGAGCTCAAATTATTCAAAGAAATAACCAATTATAGTGCGGTAGTACCTAATTTTGCGGCAAAAAATAAGATCGTATTCGGTTACTACGGTAGTACAAATGAAGATGTGGTTATTGCTCCCCTTACCAAACTGCCTGATAGCATTAAAACAAAAAGCCTCAAAGCATATGAGAAAGACACCATCAACTTTTGGTTTACCCCTTTTGAAACTGATTCAATAATTTTCACAGTCACCAATAGCACAAAAAAGAAGATTGACACCTTTACGGTTAAACAACGTAAAGTAGGTACTGATTCTTTAAAAATAACGGCAAATCAAAGTGGCTCTTTAGATTTCAATAGATCTTTTTATCTACAAGCAAACACCCCTATATTGAGAATTGATTCTTCGAAAATATCTATGACCGTTAAAGATTCTATTCCGTTTCAGTTTAAAACAGCTCTTGATACTATAGCAAATAAGATTGATTTTGAATTCGCTGTAGAACCCGATCTAAACTATAAGGTTGAATTACTGCCAGGTGCAATTACGGACTTTTTCGAACAAACTAACGATAGTACCAATTATAGAATCAATACTAGAAGTTATAGTGATTATGGAAACTTGAAAGTTCGATTAGCTGGTGACATTACGTATCCCATATTGGCACAATTAACCAATGAGCAGGGAGAAACTCAAACCGAACAATATGCTACCAAGGAAAATGTGATTGCATTTACTAATTTACAACCCGCGAGTTATTTCGTTCGCATTATTTTTGATACTAATAAAAATAAACAATGGGATACTGGTTCTTTTATAGAACGAAAGCAACCTGAAAGGGTAAGTTATTATCCTGATAAAATTGATATTCGAGCCAACTGGGATGAAGATATTACTTTTACAATTTCAAATTGAAGTCATCACGATCTTCTAGAAATTTAAGTTTTTCTCGCACGCTAACAAGGTGGTTTTTGCTTAATGTAGTACATTGTATTTCTTCTTTGTCTGTAAACACTAGCTGTTTGCCTAAGCAATCATAAACTCCTGAATGACCGGGGTATTCGAGACCCAATTCATCATATCCTATTCGATTGACTCCAATGGTATATGCCATATTTTCAATGGCTCTAGCTTTTAATAAGGTATCCCAAGCGGTAATTCTAGGCGCTGGCCAGTTAGCAACATAAATCAATAGGTCATATTCTTCAGTGTTTCTTGCCCAAACAGGAAAACGTAAATCATAACAAATCAATGGGCAGATACGAAAACCTTTATAGTCCACAATTAATCTTTTGACTCCTGCCTGGTATATCTTGTCCTCACCTGCTAAAGTAAAGGTGTGGCGTTTATCATAATAATGGAAGTTACCGTCAGGTTTTACAAAAAACAGTCGGTTAGCGTAGTTTCCATTTTCATAGAAAGGAAGGCTTCCTATTATTGCCGAGTTCTTTTCAATAACGAGGTTTCGCATCCACTCTAAGGTACGAGCTCCTTCTTCTTTATCTAGATTTTGAGGGTTCATAGTAAAACCAGTGGTAAACATTTCTGGTAGAATAATTAAATCCATATCCGAAGAGAGCCTATTGATTTTTTCAGTGAAGTTTACTCTATTTTGCTCTGGATTTTCCCAAATTAATGAAGATTGTACTAATGCTACTTTAAGTTCTTTAGTCATCGTATAAAATTAGGAAAATAATAATGTCTTTATAACAAACGAAGTGCCTCTCTTTTACTTAAACCGGAGAGCTTTGTATGGTGCGCAAAATCAAAAACCCATTGCGGATTCACTCGGCTATACTCTCGCAACACCCACCCTATAGCCTTATTAATGAAAAATTCGTTGCTGTTTAATAGGGCTTTAATTGCATACGCTAATAGCTCTTCATCTAATTCTTGCTTATATTTTAGTTGGAATAACAATGCCGAACGTTGCAACCAAATGTTACCAGATTGCAGCCATTTGTCTACATAAAACTTTCTGGTTTCAGGATATTTTCTAAAATAAGTTCCCATTAACTTTGTTGCAATAAAATCAACAGTATCCCACCAAGATTTATTCATTACCATAAATTCAAAATGAACTATATCTTCTTTCGCTATTTGACGTGCATATTTAAATAGCAATTCTTGCCCTACATAGTGGTAATCACGCTGGGATTTGTTCCATAATAGTTTTACGATCTGTAGTGCTTCTTTCTTCTCAGGTAAAAATTGCTTTGCTAAAAAAGGTTTTTGAATTTCTCTTCGCTGAGGTGTTTTGATACCAAAATACTCAAACTGATCACGCATATATGCTTTTTGCTCACGAGCTATTTTAGCATCTGCATTTTTTCGGAATTCCTCCGTAAGCGTGTCAATGAAATCTTCAATCATCTATCCCTGACACTAAACAAATCAATAAGTTCAGGGTGACCCTGTAATTTCGCATGATCTGCAGCGGTATTTCCTCTGCCGTCTTTAATGGAAACATCTGCGTGGTTTTCTAACAGTAGCTTTACAATAGCTACATGTTTAAAAGTAACGGCGTAGATCAGACTTGTAGCACCCATGGCATTACGCTCATTTATATTTGCGCCTTTTTCGATAAGAACTTTCGTCATAGCTGTAAAACCTTTAAAACAGGTGCCCATCAAAGCCGAGTTACCTGAGGCATCTTTTGCATCGATTTTAGCGCCATATTTCAATAATAAATTGACAATTTTAATTTGATTGTAATAGGCCGCCAATATTAAAGGTGTAGAACCACGCTTGTCTTTTTCATCTATTAAGACGCTATTTTCAAGAAGCATTTTTTCGACTTTTTGATAATTGCCATTTCGTATTTCTTCGAAGAAAACTGTGCTATTTTTCATATATTTAAAAGTATAAAAAAACTGGTATATCACTATTTAATTCAGATCAACATTTAGAAGATATTTCAGTTATGCAAGTACTTTGGAATGCTGTTGATGAAGATAACTTTGTCATAGATTTTTTCAATACCAAAATAACACAAAACAAGATTTTGGCTATTTACATGAAAGTGCTATTTGATAACTTTACAATAGCTATAAGTAAAAACATTTAATATTAAATCATATAAGTGATGGGTACAGGAGACGCGAACAAATGTCCTTTTTTAGGGGGAACACAAAAACAAGCAGCTGGTGAAGGAACTAGTAATCAAGATTGGTGGCCAAATCAGCTACGACTGAATGTACTTCGTCAAAACTCGGAATTATCAAATCCGATGGATGACGATTTTAATTATGCAGAAGCTTTTAAATCGTTAAACTTAGCCGAAGTAAAAAAAGATATCATCGAAGCCTTAACCACTTCTCAAGATTGGTGGCCAGCAGATTATGGGCATTACGGTCCATTTATGATTCGCATGGCTTGGCACAGTGCTGGAACCTATAGAATAGGAGATGGGCGTGGGGGCGCAAGTTCTGGTTCACAACGTTTTGCACCCTTAAATAGCTGGCCAGATAACGGCAATCTAGATAAAGCGCGCTTACTTTTATGGCCTATTAAGAAAAAGTATGGTAAAAAGCTTTCTTGGGCTGATTTAATGATTCTCACAGGAAATTGTGCTTTAGAATCAATGGGATTTAAAACATTTGGTTTCGCTGGTGGTCGTGAAGATATTTGGCAACCAGAAGAAGATATATATTGGGGTTCTGAAAATGAGTGGTTGGGCAATGACAAACGGTTCTCAGAAGGGGAGTACGTTTTAGAAGCCAATTTAGGTGCAGCTCACATGGGGCTTATTTATGTGAACCCGGAAGGGCCTAATGGTTCATCGAACCCATTAGGAACTGCGAAATTGATGAAAGAAACTTTTGGTCGCATGGCAATGAACGATGAAGAAACAGTAGCACTGACTATAGGCGGGCACACATTTGGCAAAGCACACGGAGCAGCTAACCCTGATGAGTACGTAGGTGCAGAACCAGCTGGAGCCAGTATTGTTGAACAGAGTATGGGGTGGAAAAACAGCTTCAAAACAGGAGTACTTGATGATGCCATTACTAGTGGTATCGAAGGAGCTTGGACACCGAACCCAACACAATGGGATCATGACTATTTGAAAGTTTTATTAGACTATGATTGGGAATTAACAAAAAGCCCCGCTGGTGCTAGCCAGTGGCGGCCAACAGCAGAATCACTTGCCAAACAAGCACCGCGTGCTGGTGATGCCTCTCAAACGCAGTCATTAATGATGACTGATGCCGATATGGCTTTAAAAGTAGACCCCGATTATCTTAAAATTTCTCAACGTTTTTATGAAAATCCTGCTGAGTTAGAAGATGCTTTTGCACGAGCCTGGTTCAAACTAACCCACAGAGATATGGGGCCAATTTCTCGATATTTAGGTGCTGAAGTGCCTCAGGAAGAATTGATTTGGCAAGACCCTGTACCAGCAGTAGATCACGAATTAGTTAGTGCTGCTGACATAACAGAACTTAAGAAGCGTCTTTTGGCTTCAAGTTTGTCTATCTCGCAATTGGTAACCACGGCTTGGGCTTCGGCTTCAACGTATCGTGATTCTGATAAAAGAGGTGGTGCCAATGGTGCTCGAATTCGCTTAGAGCCACAAAAGAATTGGGAAGTAAATAACCCCGCCGAGCTTTCAAAAGTGATCACTATATTAGAAGGGGTTCAGAAAGAATTCAATGCTGGTCAATCAGGAAACAAGAAAATATCACTCGCTGATTTAATTGTTCTTGGTGGAAGTGCGGGTATTGAAGAGGCTGCCAAAAATGCTGGCCATGCTATTGAAGTGCCTTTTAAAGCAGGACGTACTGATGCAACTCAAGAACAAACAGATGCCTTCTCTTTCGAAGCTTTGGAACCAGCTGCTGACGGATTCAGAAATTATAAAAATGAAGATTATAAGGCCTCTGCTGAAGCCCTGCTGGTTGACCGTGCGCAGTTAATGAAACTGACGGCTCCTGAAATGACCGTATTAATTGGAGGCATGCGTGTTCTTGATACCAATTATGACAAATCAAGACATGGGGTATTAACAGATCGTCGTGAAGTATTAACCAATGATTTCTTTGTAAACCTCCTTGATTTAAGTGTAAAGTGGGAAGACACCTCTGCTGACGAAACTTTGTTTGCAGGGCGCAATCGTGCTACTGGTGATATTAAATGGACAGGCACGCGAGCTGATCTTATTTTTGGTTCAAATACAGAACTTCGTTCGTATTGTGAAGTATACGCCTGTGATGACTCTGGCAACAAATTTGTTAACGATTTTGTGGCAGCATGGACTAAAGTGATGAATGCCGATCGTTTTGATTTGAGCTAGTTAATTATAGTTTTATAATATAAAACCTGAGTTACCTTCTTAGCTCAGGTTTTTTTGTGTCTTAAAGAGCCATGTCCTCGTTTTCAACCGCCGATTGTTAATAATTAATTTTTTAGTAGTTGAAATACAACCTATTAAAATGTGTAATTTTCTACTATGGAAATAGCCACAAATATTACAAAATCTACGAAAAAAACAGCCATTTCCTTCCAAGAACACAAATGTTCTTTTTCTGGAAGTAAAGCTGATTATTATGTTGGTCTTTCTGATAGTGGCTCTAACACCACGATTCGCATTATGGGTGCAGTTTGTCAAGACATGGTGATTACGGCTATCAATAAATTATTAGGGCAGGGTTGGGAAGATGTGAAGTGGCCTGTAGTACTTGATATTGAGAAAAATTTACTGTATCATTCGTATGATGCTTATAAAAATGGTTCTTCTGCCGTTTTTGGTTGGCAACAGTACGAAGCCCAGAGTATTTCAGCCTAATAGAGAATCGCCTTTATTTTGAAATTCCAATTTTATTTATTTCTTTATTTAATGTAAAATTTAAGGTCGGTTTTAAAAAGTACCTATGTATCTCTTCCATTGAATAATAGCGACCCATTTTTTTAAACCTTTGCCTAAATGCAATTATTTTTTCTTTTCTGTTGTCATTTAATTCGTTAAGCACTAAATAATAGGCCTCTTTATTTTTTACTTTAAAAAATGCTTGCCTAAATATAGTATCACTCTTAAAGAGATAATGTGCTTTTTGCGCATACTTCATATCAGTGAACTCACTACTTGCTAAAATTTTCGCTTTATATCGTTCCTTTCTAGATTGCGAGTTCATAGACGTAACAAAAAATATCCCCAAACAAAAAATTAAAATATACCTCATGAGTAAATTTATTTTATAATTCTAAAATTACAAATGACTTTTGACGTAACTTATTATCTTAAAGATACTTAAATACATCCGGAAAGATATTTCTTCTAAAAATTTCTGCTAGTCAATACCACTACAACGGGTCTCTAGCAATAAAATGTCTTGTAGGTCTCGAATGACTAGTTGAAAATTTTCACGTTCTCGTAAAAGTACACCTGTAATTGTACCATTCCCTGAAGGCAATGGTGTCACTTGAAAATCAGAAAATCCGCTGTTAAGTAGTACAATTTCATTACCGTCGCAATCCACTAAAGTACGTTCGGTTTCTTCTCTAACTTCAGCAAATAACAACCCGAGCTCTTTTTCAATAATTTCAACATCTTCCAAACTAATCAAAGTATTGGTCAATCGCTTTTCAAGTGCTGTAATAGTCGTTTTTTGAGGCATGATAGATACGGGATTATCACATGCTACAATAATGTGATCAGCTATAACGGTTTTTGGAAGCCGCCCAATAAACAGATTGCCAAATGACGGAAAAGTGGCTCCTAATTTAAAAACATCCTTCGATTTTCCTAAATAGAGTCCTTTTAATTTTATGAAAATTTTACTCCCAGATGGGTAAAAAAGATGCGAATCGCGCAAATCAATTTCAATTTGAAAACCTTCTGTTGGGTTTTCTGCGCGATCTTGAAAATGAAGCACGCTAAAGAAGTTTCCCATTTCATCGGAAGAATTTACAAAGCCTTCAATAATAAGGTCATCTTGTATTTGGATTGTGCTTTCTTGAAACAAGTTTTTAACCTCTAAATAGGTAGTATTCGCAACTAAATCTACACAAGAATCACTTTCAGGCGCTTCAAAATTTCGATCTTTAACACAGCCAAACATCAAGCTAAAACATAATACTATACTTAACCATTTCATAAGTTCTTTTTTTCATACTCGTCATAAAAACGAATACTGGCGTTTATTTAAAAACTAAATGCAACATTTAAGAAATAGGTGCGCCCATAGCCGTACCAATATTTCGGTGCGAAAGATGGGGTGCCACTTAAATTATCTTGTTGCAATTGACCAAAATTGCCATTTCTACTTTGTTCATATCCCCCGGTTCTAAATACCGCATCAAAAACATTATTTATACTAGCAAAAACACTTATATATTTTCCGTTTTTTAGCCATGATTTACCTCCCACCAGATTAAGCAAATAAAAACTATCTAAAGGTTTTTGCGTAAGTAACTTGCTTACATTTTCGTCAGTTGCATCGGGAAAAGGGGCGTTGGTTTCTGGGTCAATGTAAAAACTCTCTGTTCTCGTTATAGTAGAAATATTCCCATAGTTACTGGTCATATAATTCGCTGTCGTACCAACCCACCAGTATTTCGGATCACGGTAATTTATGCCTAATGCAAAAGCTTGTTGCGGTCCTTGGGCGAGTTTATAGCCCTTAATACTAGCTCTACCAAGATCAACATTTCCAGTGTCGCTTATTCCATTTTCTGTTACTGTTGAAGTATCAAAATTTATCGCAACAGATGGGTTATTCGAATACACAAATTTTCCTAAAGCTGCCACACCATTTAATTGAACTGCTGAAGAGATTTGATATGCTAGACCTAATTCTATACCCGAATGTGTTTTTTTAATATCAGTCAGTACTTCTTGTACAAAATCAGAACCGATACCCGAATCAACAAAAAAGAAATTTACATCTGTCACTCCCTTAAATTGTGTATGATATCCGGTAATTCTACCTGTTAGCTTAGGAAGCCTTAAATTATAATTAACAGCAACAGCTTCTACCCTTTCGCTTTCGACCTGAGGAACAACTTGGTTATTTTCACGGGGATTTACAAAAGCGTTTTGCAAGGTTGGTGGTTTTCGCATTAAAGCACCGTGCAACTGAAGGTTATGCCGGCTATTAAAACTATAATCTAATCCCATTTTAGCACTGACATCTTTAAAGTTTAGTGATTCACTAGGCCCCAATGAATTGTTTAAATAGCGTTCATTTTGAAAATGACCATTTCGCTGGTACCCAGTATTTGATAGGCTTCCCGAAATAAATGCATTCCATTTTTTTTGCTTTATTCTAAATTGAGCAAAAGTTTGTAATTGAGAGGCCGTAATATCATAATAGTAGTTGAAAATATCATTTGTCTCCCTATTGATATTTCCAGAGATATCATTTTTAGTATTTGAAAATGTATCAATGTCTTCGTGAAAATCAGCTCCTAATAGATCGTTGATTTGTGCAAAGTTTTTCGAATTAAGTTTTTGATAAACAACGCCAAAGTCTAATTTTAAAAAGTCAGTTATTTGAACATTCGCGGAGCCGTTAAGTGTTAGTTGCTCATCTTTTATAACATCATCATACACCATATAGGCAGCTCTTCCATTGGAATTCGCCGTATAGAGTTGCGACCAATCTATTTGTTGATTTTGTAGCAAACCTTCGCGCGCGATTTCAGCGTTCCTAAAATTTGCTCCGATACTGCTGTTAATATAGAAGCTTGGTAAATACCTATAATAAATAGGGTCCGGATTTGGCGCATTGTAATATCCTAATCGACCTCTAGCATGTTTACCAAACTGATATGCTATGCCTGTATTTAATTGAAATTTCTTGCCCTCGAACAGATAATTAAGCATCACTATTGGTTCTTGAATTTTTCGTTCTTTCGAGTTACGAATTTTACCGTTTTGCATACCCCAATTTGGATTAAAACGTCGCCCTAATAATTCAAACACTTCTTCTGTAAGTGCCGAAGAACGCCCTCTTCGATTTGAAGCAAGAATGGCTGACAACAGTACGGTACTACGAGAGCTCATCTGATATTCAATAGCTCCAAAAACAGAAAAGGCATCATATAAAGTGCCATCATTATAGCCTTGCGATGCCCATCTTCTGGAAGAAGATACGACGTAATTCATATTTTTTTTACGTGGAGAAGTATAGGTGACCATAAACCTCCCAGCATAAGTTCTATTTGACATTGAAGAAGAAATTCTGGTGCCGCTTCTAGACTTAGAGGGTCGCGTGTCAATATTAGAAGTGCCTAATAAGTCTCCGAAATTAATAGCTGTGGCTTGCAAACCCAGACTAAATTTTTGGTTTCGCATTACATCATTGAGACCGCCCCAATTATTCCATTGCGGTCGGCCATCATGAAATTTATTCATAGGTAATCCATTGATAAGGATTTTTCCATATTGAGCATCATAGCCACGAACCCGAAAAAAAGCTTGTCCGAAATCAAACGCGGCTCTGTTTAAAAATAAGTCTCGACTTGCTTGTAGCAGACTCGAATTATTTATGCTAGCCTCATCTTCAAGCAATTCAGCATCGGATATAGCAATAAGATTGTTGCTTTGATTTCTAACAATATCTCTTTCTAAAAAAAGCGCTCCAATTTCTTGAACTTTATTTTTTAAAGTGACTTGCAGTCGTTTGGTTACATATCCTTCTAAAGAGATATTCAAAATATAAGTGCCTTGCACCAAATTCATGGTGAAACGACCATCGATAGTTGAATTTGTATGCTTTAAAGTCTCTTCAACTAGAATTTTTACCCCAACCAATGGTTTCTTTTCTCGATCACTTACAATTCGTCCTTTAATCGTAGTTTCTTGTGTAAATCCTAACCTGAGGGCAAAAAGAAAAAGGCTAATTGCAGTTAAATAAGGCATTTAGGGGAAGTTTGATATTACAAGAAAACCAATATATTAATTATCTTACATTTATATGCGTATTTTCTTAAAAAGAATTTTTATAAAATGAAGCTTTATAGTCTATTTCTAGTTTTTCTTTTACCATTATGGCTAAGTGCGCAGGCTAAGCGAGAATACGAAGTGCGGACCATTGCTTTTTACAATGTTGAAAATCTTTTTGATATCTACAATGACACATTGGCTTTTGATGATGATAGAACTCCTGAGGGTAAAGACCGATGGACACAAGAAAGATATCAGCATAAGATTACCCAAACCTCAAAAGTTATTTCAGAAATAGGCCGCGAAATAACAAGATCAGCTCCAGATATTATCGGTTTATGTGAAATAGAAAATAAGCAAGTTGTTGAAGACCTTATCGCAAGTGAAATGTTACGTAAGAATACTTATGGAATTATTCACTTTGATTCGCCTGATGAACGCGGTATTGATGTGGCTTTGCTTTTTAAAAAAAATGCTTTTAATGTGCATACTTTCAAAAGTCACCGCTTGCTACTTTACAATGAAGAGGGTTTTCGTGATTATACAAGAGATCAGCTGGTTGTTGGCGGTATACTAGACAATGAAGCGTTTTACTTTATTGTCAATCATTGGCCTTCTAGAAGTGGTGGAGAATCACGAAGCAGACCCTTTCGTTTGGCTGCTGCAAAACTGAACAAGCGTATTATAGATTCGCTACACAAAGTCGATATACAAGCAAAAATAATAAGTATGGGCGATTTTAATGACGACCCTACTAGCGATAGCTTTAAGAAAATACTACGAACAAAAGGAAAGACAAAAAAAATTGACTCTCTTAATTTGATTAATCCGATGGAAAAAATATTCAAGAAAGGTTACGGGTCTTTAGCCTACCGTGATAAATGGAATCTGTTTGATCAGTTTTATTTTAGTTCAAATTTATTAAACCTCAATTCACAAGAGTTTAGGTTTTGGAAGGCTGGAATTTATAATCCGAATTATTTAATAACTCAAAATGGAAAATACGAAGGGTACCCATTGCGAACCTATGCCGGAGGCAGTTATCTTGGAGGATATTCAGACCATTTTCCTGTATTTATGTATTTGATTAGAGAAAGTACTTCCCGAACCCCTCCAAAGGAGGGAAATTAACTTAACAACTATTAAAGTTCCGTAATCATCAGATTTCGCCATTTTACTTTAATGCCTCCCCCGTCGTGAATTTGTAGCGCCACCGACCCTTCACCTGCACCAATAATTTCATCAGAAAGCTTAATCATTTGGGTGCCGTTCAACCATGAGGTTATGGTATCTCCGTCAACGCGTATTTTCATGGTGTTCCATTCACCCATTTTAAGGGCTTTGTCTTTTTCGGGGTCTGGTTTTATCAACCATCCACGACCATAAGATTCATAAACCCCACCAGTATCAAAGCCAGGGGGCGCTACCTCAACTTGCCAACCGCTCACTGTGGTACCATCTACAGTGGAGCGAATAAAGACACCACTATTGCCATTCGCTTCTTGTTTGAAATCTAAGGTTAATTCGAAATTCTTATAATGTTTATTTGTTGCTAAATAGCCATAGGCCTTGTCAGGACCACTTTCACAAACCAATAAGCCCTTTTCAACGTACCATTTTTCGGTGCCATAAATCGTCCAACCATCGAGATTTTCTCCATTAAACAACGATTTTTGAGCTGTTGTACAACTTACCAATAATACGACACAGACTATTGCTATCTTTTTCATTTTAGTTCAATTTTATAATTTTAAGCTCATTTTCTTTAAAACATACTTCATTAGTTCAACCATTGCCCGTATGGAATACGGCTCAAAATCAATAGCAAGCCTAAACCATAAAAAATAGCAATGCTTTTAAATTTCTTTTTACCCTCCATAAACTTTTTATGGCGCGACCAACCAATGGTTATTAATACGATCGCAATAATATTCGTGAATGGATGTTCAACTGCCAATAGTCGCGACGCAGCATTCATGCCGCCCATACCTAACTCTTGAATGGCGTTTAAACCACTCGGCGAAACAAAAAACAAAATCAAGCCTATAACTAACATGATATGTGATAAGATCAAAGCAAAAAGGCTTAAGCGAAAATCTTTTTCTGGGGTAAACATTTTATTCCCTAACCAACCTCTAAGCGCATTGATAACGGCAAGTATTAAAATAGCCAAAGCAACATAGGCTATATAAGAATGAATAACTTGAATGGTTTCGTACATGGTATTTCTTATTTAGTATTTAAATGTACTGAATTTTAGGCATAAAAAAACCCTGATCTTTTCATCAGGGTTTTCAAATTAAAGTTGAAGCTACTTTTAGAAGCTATATCTCAAACCTAGTTGAGCTTGCCATCTTGAAGACTGCAGTCCAAAATCATCGAGTTCTACTAAATTAGGACTTCCATCTGCATTAATAACACCATCATTTACACTAAATACAGGAATTCCTCCACTTGTTGAAACTGTCTGTAAAGGACTTACATTTCTTCGGATAAATTTGCGTTGCCCCCATTCTGAATTCAACAAATTGGTGAAGTTAAAAATATCAGCAGAAACTTGTAGGGTATGCTTTTTATCACCAACATTAAAAGAGAAATCTTGTAATAGTTTAAAATCTACTACATGGCTCCAAGGACCTCTTACAGCGTTTCTTTCAGCATAATTTCCTCTATTTTCACTAAGGTATTCATTGCTATTAATGAAAGTGTTTAGACGCTGCCATTGAGCCGCTTGCTCGGCCGCATCACCTGATAACTGAATTTCACCCGCTGAAGCTGGAATATAGATTAAGGCATTATCTCTAGAATCATCATTCAATAAATCTCGCCCTTCTCTATACGTAAAACTATACGGGCCACTCTGTGAACCATCATAGGTTAAACCGAAGGTTGTTTTTACATTTTCATTCCAAGCAAATTGATATGAAAAATTCGCAAAAATTCTATTCCCTAATGCAAAATCAGAACGAGAAACTGGTATTCTAGAATTTTTTCCATTTACCGTTTGAATGTTTCTCCATTGCGAACTATTTTGAGAAGATGTGCCATCAAATATTTTATTTGACTCTCCGTAAGTATAGGAAACCTGACCTGCAAAACCATTTTCAAATGGTTTACGCAATGTAAATGTTAAATTAGTAGCATCACCACCGCCTGTATTCGAAGCTAGAATAATTCGACCATAGGTATCATCAATTTCATCTCCTCTATTGTAAAAAGGTCTGCTATCTGCACCGTCATATCTTCCCACGGGCCCTCTCAAGTTCAAGTTTTCATAATAGATATCTGTAATGACATCAGTATATAAGAAATCTGCAGAAGCAATTAAATTCCACCATGGCAACTTATGATCGATGGCAATATTATACTTTACTACTTGCGGCAATTTAAAATCTTCTGCCAATAGGTCAATATTTCCACCAACACCACCAGAACCTGGAGCAACATTTTCAAATTGGTTATTTACATCTGGCTCAAAGGCTTGGCCTGCACCTGGACCAAAGAAAGTAGCATCAAAAGTAAAACCACCAGTAACTCCATTATTATTATAAGTTCCGCCTGGCCAAACTAAAGGTAAACGCGAGGTAAATACTCCTAAGCCACCACGAACCTGCGTTGTTCTATCTCCGTTTACATCCCAATTAAACCCAAGTCTTGGCGCTAAATGGGCTATGCCTTTGATACCTTGACCTACCCGAGCCCCTTGCAAATTTTTTCCTGCACTTTCTAACAAACCGACCGTTCTTGTATTAAAATCTTGATTTTCAGAACCATCTTCCCAATAAGGGATATCTACTCTAACACCCATGCTGGCCTTGAAATTATCACTTATTTGAAAATCATCTTGCACATAGAAACCGGCTTGGAAAGTTTTAAAATCAGCAGAACCTGCAGATTCATCACCATTAATTCCGTTTCCTACTAAAGAATAACCATGCTGATACACATCTGAAATTTGTCCAGTCAAAAACTGATTTAATCCTGAAGAAGTCAAATTACCATCATCATCAAATTGATCTTCGAAAGTATAGTCTCCGAAATTAAAAGCGAAGAAGAGGTTTTTGACAGAAGCAAATTCAAGGTTCGCACCTAATGTAAAGGTGTGTTTACCTGAATAAATTTCGAAATTATTTGTTATAGTTGTTAAATCTGTATTTAACAAGTTGGCCGTTGAAAAAGGCTCTGAACCAAAAGAAATTGTTCCGTCACCATCTTGTATATCAACCGTTGGGAAAGGATCTCCTAAAGGATCTCTATCATCTCTAACAGCAGTGTAAGTCAAAATTAGATTGTTAGCGTATTTATTTCCGAAACTAGAGCTTAATTCTAAGGCCGTGGAATTCGTATTAGAAATAAAGGCTTCTGAACCGTTTATGAACCCAATATTTCTATTACCTGAATTTCTCGCTTCAAGGTTATCAGCACCTACATAACCATGTCTTAAGGACAACTTATGATTATCACTAATATTCCAATCTATTTTAGCTGTAATTTTATTACTTTCTAAGGTTCTGGTATTGTTATCAAAAATGCCAGGGTTGTATCCATACGTAGATTGAAGAAAATTACTTAATCCCGTGATATCGGCTTCCGAAGCCCTTCCAGTATAGTTACTAAAATTAAACGGTTGTGGTACTTCTTCATCTTGACGCTCGTAGTTAAAGAAAAAGAATAATTTATCTTTTATAATAGGACCTCCAACTCTAAGACCATAAGTAAGTGCGCTAAAGTCATCAACTTTTTCTCTTTCTTCACCGTCTCCTACTAATGAGGGTGGTGTTTTGCCAACTAAACTTTGGTTTCGTACAAATCCATATGCCGAACCTTCAATTTCATTAGACCCCGATCGGGTTATTGCGTTTATTGAACCTCCTGAAAAACCCGATTGCCTAACATCAAAAGGGGCTATGTTTATTTGAAAAGACGCTATCGCATCTACTGAAAAGGGGTTCACCCCAGTTTGACCTCCGTTAGTACCAGAACCTGCTAAACCAAAAACATCATTATTAGCTGCACCATCAATATAAATAGCATTGTATCTATTATTTTGACCTGCTAGCGAAATAGAAAAACCATCATTCCCTTCCGTAATTTGAGCCTGAGGAGTAATTCTTACGAAGTCTGCGATTGATCGTGAGGCAGCTGGTAATGTTGCTATATCTCTCTCGGAAACATTTGTTTCAGTACCCGTTTTGTTCGATCCAAAAATACTATTGTTAGTTGCGGTTACAATGACTTCATCTAAGGCCGTTGAAGATTCAACCATTTTGGAATTAATTCTTGCGGTTTGGCCTAAATCGAAAAATAAATTTTCACGTACATCATCATTAAAACCAACATAAGATATTGTCACTTTATACGGGCCACCAACTCTCATATTAGCTATTCTGTAATACCCATCAAAATCGGCAATTGCTCCGTAAGTGGTTCCTGAAGCAACATGAACCGCGACAATATTCGCCCCTAATAATGGCTCACCTGAACTGTCCGTTACCTGACCCCCTATGGCAGCTGTGGTAACACCTTGCGAAAATGCAATGGTCGTTATAAATAACGATACCATTGTGAAGTAGATTTTTTTCATTTGTTTAAAATTTATTTGGTTCTTAATTCTGCTGCAAATGTGTGGTTTATTTTCATTGCCTTTGTTAAGACAGTGTTAAATCTGCAACATACTAATGTAAGATAATTTATTCAAAAATCATCAAAAAAAATGCTATAGAAAATTTCAAAAAATACCTTTTAACGAACTATTCTTTGTAGAAAGCTAATAAATTAGCAGTTGAACTATCATGGGCACTAATCGCAGATCCTTCAATATCTTTTAAGGTAGTGCCGGCTAATTGTTTGCCCAATTCTACCCCCCATTGATCATAACTGAAAATATTCCAGATAACGCCTTGTACAAAAATTTTATGCTCATAAAGCGCGATCAATGATCCCAAGCTTCTTGGGGTAAGCTTATCAATTAATATGGTATTCGTTGGGTTATTTCCTTCAAAAATTTTAAATGGAAGTAATTTTTGAAGCTCCCTTTCTGACATGTTTTTGGCCTTCAATTCAGTTCGTACTTCTTCGCCTGATTTGCCATTCATTAAAGCCTCGGTCTGCGCAAAAAAGTTAGCCATGAGTTTATTATGATGACTCGCTTCTCCATGAAGTGATTTTTTAAAACCTATAAAATCAGCAGGAATTAACTTTGTGCCTTGGTGTATTAATTGAAAGAAGGCGTGCTGCGAATTTGTACCAGGTTCACCCCAGATAATAGTGCCTGTTTGATAATCAATTGGGTTACCTTCTCTATCGACACTTTTGCCATTACTTTCCATAATACCTTGTTGTAAATAGGCGGAAAATCTACTCAAATATTGGGTATAAGGTATTATCGCTTCCGTCTCGGCACCATGAAAATTATTATACCAAATACTTATCAATGCTAAAACAACGGGGATATTTTGATCGAAATCTTCGTTTCTAAAATGTTCGTCCATTTCATGCGCTCCCATTAAAAGGGTATTAAAATTTTCAAATCCGACGGCCAAAGCAATTGAAAGGCCTACGGCACTCCATAGCGAAAATCGACCTCCAACCCAATCCCACATTGGGAAAACATTATTTTGAGAAATTCCGAATTCAGCAATTTTTGCAGTATTCGTTGATACTGCGGCAAAATGTTTGGCAATATCTTTTTGAGTACCGTGTTTTAAAAACCAATCTTTAATTGTAGTAGCATTACTAAGCGTCTCTTGTGTGGTAAACGTTTTTGAAACGACAACGAACAAGGTTGTTTCTGGATTTAATTCTTTCAAAATCTCATGGACATGATCACCATCAACATTACTTACAAAATGAACTTTTAAATGATTTTTATAAAATTTCAAAGCTTCCGTAACCATCGCAGGACCTAAATCTGAACCTCCAATTCCGATATTTACAACATCTGTAAACGACTTTCCTGTGTACCCTTTAGCTTCACCAGAAATAACATTTTCAGTGAACTTTTTAATATGTTCTTTAACTTTAGCAACTTCAGTTATAATATTCGCACTATCAATTTGAATTGACTCTGATTTTTTTGCTCGTAAAGCGGTATGAAGAACGGCTCTTCCTTCAGTTTCATTGATGGCCTCACCTTCGAAATATTTCTGAATAGCATCTTTCAAATGAACCTGATCGGCTAATTGCAGTAATAAATCAAGTGTCTTTTGATCTATTCTGTTTTTCGAAAAATCTACTAAGAAATCATTCCATTCAATAGAAAACTTATTAGCTCGGTCGGCATCTGTTAAAAACAGATTTTTTAAATGAATTGACTTTGTGTTCGCATAATGGAGTGCAAGCTTTTTCCAAGCATCAGTAGTCGTAGGGTTCACATTCAATAATGCCATTTCAGTTCTTTAAAATTTACTTCTTATATTATTCACATTCCACGTGAATTTCAAAGCAGCAAAAATAGGTCATAATGCTGAGACTTAGGCATTGTCTTTAAAACCGAAATTACTAATGATTTAAACTTGCTATATCTTCATCAGCCTCAATAGGTTTTTCTGGATAAATTATACAGTCTAATTGATCTTTTATAGGATCAACGTAGGCAAAATATTCAGGCTGAAGCGTTTCCGCTAATGGTTCTGCCTTTGGTAGTTCTTCACGTAAAGGATCTACCTGCCTACCATTTTTCCAAAATCGATAACAAACATGTGGACCACTCGTATTACCTGTCATACCAACCCACCCAATGATATCACCTTGTCTTACAAACTGCCCTTTTCTGACGTTTTGTTTGCGCATATGCAAGTATTGCGTGCTATAGGTAGCGTTGTGCCTTATTTTAACATATTTGCCATTGCCGCCTCTACGGGTTGATTCAGTAACTGTACCATCTGCAGTTGCCATAATGGGAGTGCCTATCGCGGCAGCATAATCGGTTCCTCTATGTGGTCGCACCCGATTACCGTAATATCTTATACGTCGTTTCAAATTGTACCTCGACGACAACCTTCCGTATTCCACAGGCATTCTTAAAAAAGTTCTTCTTAAATTATTTGCTTCTTCATCATAATAATCTACTAGTCTTTTTAAAGAATCATTTTCATAAGAAAAAGCATAAATAGGTTTTCCATTATGTTCAAAATAAGCAGCTTTTATAGGCTCTGCACCGGCGTAAATAGAATCATTGATGAACTTTTCATTGTAGATTACTTTAAACTTATCATTCTTTTGAAGCATTGTAAAGTCTATAGTCCATGCATATACATTAGCCAAATTATGGGTGATATTGTAATCGATACCTTGATCAAGAATAGCCTCTGAAAGTGAGGTCTCGATAACACCTGAGATCTCGCGTTCTACAAATTTCACTTCTTTTTTGTTTTTATAGGCGGCTACACTATCTCGAAAATCAACGACTGTATAATTAATGCGGTCATTTTCATAGATGAATATCTGAGCCACTTCGGTAGTGTCTTTTGATTTTAAAATGGTATAGGGCTTTCCTACTTGTATTTTACGAACATCAAATGTATCTCTAAATTCTTGTGATACTTTATAAATTTTTGGGTAGTCTACCTTATTTTGAAGCATTAGTTCACCAAAGCTATCACCATTTCGAACAGTATCTTCTTGTACGTTAAAGTCGTCAAGGTTAAACCCGAATTTTACTATTGGTTTTGTAACCTTAGCCACTTTTTCAAGTTCTTTCTTTACAGTTTCGTTCTTCTGCTTATCGTCTTTACACGAGAAAAAAACAACCGCAATAAAAAGTACGCCCCAAAATTTGTTCATTTCTAATCTTTTTCTTTATCAGGATTAAAGATATGGTCTACCCATTGCTTTCCCCAATTATTTAACTCTTCTTTGGTGTATAGTTCAGGAAAAAATACCACTTTTTGAAAGCGTGGTGGCAAATATTCTTTCCAATTTGTACCGCCAGTAGCATCTACCTGCATTTTATCTTTATTTAGGTAACGATGTGCAGACCCCATGTGCATTAAAGGCCAGTTCACATTTGCATTTATATCTAAGGTTTTTAACGCTTCAATTAGGGTTTTATTCTCCTTATTCTCTTTTGATAATTGTAGGTATTTATGATAAATCGTTGCATTATTAACTTGTTTGGCAATTCGAATTAAACGTGGAGTATAGCGGTATTCAAATTGTTGAAGTGTAAGTGTTTTTTCACCTGTCTGTTTGTCTGTTGCTCCTTTTTTCCAATATATATTTTCGTATAACTCTTCAATGCTATTGTTCGAAGAGTATGCTTGCCGTTTTGAATGATGTACTAAATTTTCTAATGGTGTGGCATATAATTCAATCATTCTATATTGAGCAGATTGAAAACCGCTAGCAGGTAACAAAGCCATGCGGTATTGCAAAAATTGTTTGCGTTCCATGCCTTTTATCATAATGCTAAACGAAGAAATTAAAGCTTCATAGTAACTATTTATTCGTCTAGTTTTTTCAATAAAAAAATCTAACTTCATGGTCTTATCATCAACCAATTGCTTTTGTTCATGAAGAATTAGTTTGAAATAAAGCTCGGTGATTTGATGATACATAATGAAGATTTCTTCATCTGGGAAGTATGTTCTAGGCACTTGTAAACTCAAAAGGGTATCTAAGTGAATATAGTCCCAGTAGGTAAGATATCTTTGGTACAATAACCCGTCTAAATAAGAGCTTAAATCTTGTCCAGAATCTTTGTATTTTTCTTCAAGCTTTGAGATTTGGGAATCAATCTGCTCTTTTTTATCCATATGTTGAAGTTGCCGTTTATAAACAAATTCAAAATTACACAAAGATTTTCAATGAAGATTTAATATTTAAGATTGAGAAGTATAATTATTTAATAGGTGAAGTCTAACTAATCCATTATAATTTTAAACTGATGTTTTAGTCCATTATACCCATCAAGATCAGCCTTAATAGCACCTACGGCTAAGTCTGCACTTATACGAATGGGTATCTTATTGTCATCAGCCGAAACCCATAATGATAGACTTTCTTGCTCTTTAAAGACTCTACCCGATTGTACATAGGGTCTGAACTTATGGCATTTGACCTTTCCGTATTTCGTTTTAAGAATTTCTTCTCCTAAATATTTAAGCTTAAAATTAAATATTCCATCATCATCATACAGCATCTTCATAGTTATCGATTTACCAACTTCAAGACTGTCGGCATCGTAATTATTTCTCAAATAATAAAAGCCAGATATTAAGTCTTGAACACTCTCTTCAAGCTTAATCTCATGCTTTTTTTTATTTTTTTTATCGTTCAAAACAGCATTTTGTTCTTCATGATCGAAGTCAATTTCTATATCTTTAGTATAACCTCCTTCATTAATATTTCGAATAAATTTATAAGGCCTACCATTTTCTTGATCAAAATAGCTTTCGTAAGTATCATTTACTTTGAAGAAAATGCTTGCAAAACCTGATGTTTTTCCATGACCAACAACGTGGTAAACAGGAATGCCGTCAATTTGATCAGATTTTAGATGAAGTGTGGCGTAACTCGCATTTAAAAAACCATAATGCAATCGAAACTTTAGCCATTCGCCAGGTTTAAATGCTGTTTTTTTCGCAGCTTTCCGTTTTGGAGTGTGTGATTTTATCTCTGTATTTGCGGCAAGCTTCGTATAGCTAGTATCTTGAGCATTTAGAACTAAGCCAAAGGACAAATAAATAAATAATTTTAAATTCTTCATAGCTTGAAGCTTATAGTAAAAATAATGAATGTCTTTTATAACGTTTATTCATTTACTATTACTTAAACAAAATTTATTCCAAAGTATTGTTAGCATTTAAAGAAATGCCACTTTAAGAACTCTTAATATGTGCTATCATAAAGTTGTTAATATACTAGGAAAAACATCTAAAAGGACCATAAAATAAAGGATTGTTGACAAAAAAAGCCCAGTTAAAATAACTGGGCTTTTCCTAAATAACCAACCAAACTTTAAATTATGAAAAACCAATACTTAAAGTTGTAAGGGAACCACCCCTTACTGGCGTAAATTTAAACCATAAAGCAATGTTAGAACTTGCTTTTAACGTACTTTAACGTATCTCTTAACACTTCTTTATATTTCTTGTACGAGAATTGGCAAATCATTAAGAAAGTACGGTAATTATAAGGTGCCTCGAGCTGCTTGTTCTCTTTCTATCGCTTCAAAAAGAGCCTTAAAATTACCTACTCCGAAAGACTGAGCCCCTTTTCTTTGAATTACTTCTATAAATAATGTAGGGCGATCAACAATGGTTTTGGTAAAAAGCTGTAATAAATACCCTTCTTCATCACGATCTATTAAAATTCCATGTTTTTTTAGTATTTCTACATCCTCATCGATCTCGCCTACACGATCTAATAGATCATCATAATATTCTTCTGGAACATATAAAAATTCTACCCCTCTATCTCTCATAGCAGATACGGTTGCGACAATATCATCGGTTGCAAGGGCCATATGCTGCACTCCTGGACCATTATAAAAATCAAGGTACTCTTCTATTTGTGATTTCTTCTTCCCTTTTGCTGGCTCATTGATCGGAAATTTTACACGACCATTACCGTTGCTCATAACTTTGCTCATGAGCGCGGTATATTCCGTTGCAATGTCATCATCTACAAAAGATACGATTTGAGCAAACCCCATTACCTCTCCATAAAACTTACACCATTGATTCATTTCTCCCCAGCCTACATTACCCACCATATGATCAATAAATTTTAAACCAACTGGTTCTGGGTTATAATGAGATTCCCATTTTTGATAGCCAGGTAAAAAGATTCCATTATAATTTTTTCGTTCAACGAACATGTGTACTGTCTCGCCATAGGTATAAATTCCTGAACGTATAACATAGCCTTTTTCATCTTCTTCACGAGTAGGTTTCATATATGGCTTTGCCCCTCTTTTTGTGGTTTCTTCAAACGCTTTTGTAGCATCATCAACCCAAAGAGCCATTACCTTTACACCATCTCCATGCGTGTCAATATGTTTATTTATAGCTCCTCCTTTCACCAAAGGAGTTGTAAGCACTAATCGTATTTTATCTTGTCTTAACACGTACGAAACCCTGTCTTTCAAACCTGTCTCAAGACCTGCATAGGCTTCTGATTGAAAACCTAATGCCGTTTTGTAAAAATGAGCCGATTGTTTGGCGTTACCTACATAGAGTTCTACATAATCTGTGCCCAACAGAGGAAGAAAATCTTCTGCTTCTTTGAATAATTTTTTAAGAGAATATTCTGTATTCTTTAAATCCTTTAGATTTTTTATTTCTGCTGCCATTTGAATTGTATTAAAGTTGTTATTATATCTTTCGTAGTAATGCGAAAGAAAATTAAAGTTGTGTTTTATCAAAAATTAAGTGTTTTCGATAAACTTTACCACATAGCCCTAAGGTGGGCAGTAATATCAACTCTGAAATGCATCATTTTACTGTTAATCTAAGTACTGCAAATATCGGAAAATAATACCACTATAATATAATTTATATTACGCCCTTAAAATCACAGTAAATACAAATGATGCATTTTATACTAAAACCAATATCCTACCGAAAAGAACCAATTGCCTTGATTAATTTCTGGTGACCACGAATATAATACTTGAACAGGGCCTATAAAAGATTCTAAGCCATAACCAATTGCATATCCTGAAAATGTTGGTTCAGTAAACCATTCTCCTGTTCGAAATAGGTCATCATCAACATTGGCAAAATTTGCACTAAACATAAAATGATTTTTTGGAGCGATTTCATAATCAATTCTCCCATAGGCTTTTACATAACTATTGCCTGGTAAAGAAAGAAAGTCATACCCTAAAAACGGAACGAAATTATTTATTAGGTCGGTACCGTAACCTCCTAAAATAAAATCGAACGAAGTTACATTTGAAGTTCCTAATTTAAACCCTCCTTCTGTTTCAAGATTGATCGATACATTTCTAAAAACCGAAAAAGCCCCTCCTAATTTGGCTTTACTAATAGAATACTCTTTAAAATTATTGTTGAAATCTGAGGAAAATGCATAAAAATGAAAATCCCCGTCAAATAACAATCCTCTGGTAGGAAAGTATCGGTCGTCATAGGTGTCTAATTTAAGTTTAGCATAAGCGCTATAATAATTGCTTTTTTCAAACAAAGTGCGCCCATCATTACCACTTCTCAAAGTACTAAATGTAGATTCACTTTGATTTAATAACTCCGCTAGCGTTCTCGTACCATACTTTATATATTTATGCTCAACACCCAAGGTAAAAGCGAACTCTTCTTGCCACACCGTTTGAATATAAAATTGATTTGTTAAATCAGTAACCCCCAGATTGATATTATTCACGTTACCAACATTAGGCACTTCATAATTACCGCGAATAACATCAAAGTCGATTTCTTTACCGAAATCATTAAAGCGCGAATTAAATCCAAAACTCCAATAAGACCCTTTATCTACATAATACTCTAAATTATATCTTACATTATCACCTAAAATAAAATCGAACGAAGCAACATCATCTGCCATTGCAAAATTCTTTTTTGTTACGTTAATCATCGCCGCGCTTTTATAAAGATCATCATAATGCGCACCCAAACGAATAAAGGTTTTTTCTTGATTTTCAATAAGGGGTAATTCTAAATCTTCGTTTAATCCATTTGATGCAATCTTGTATCGAATGGTTTGAAAATTTCCGGTTGCCCCTAAATTACTTATCCCTTTCTGTAGCTTTTCAAATGTAATTTTAGCTGGTAGGTTGTAGCGTAATTTACCTTTAACATACCCTCGCGAATAATTATCATTTTTACCTGAAATAATTATTCGATTAAGTGCAATTGTGTCGTTTGATTTTATAGTCTTTATTTGAGGTCTTTCCGCTTCTTGAGAAGATGCAAGTTCTCGTAATTGATCATATTTTTCTCGAGCTGCATCTTCGCCCAACTCAACAATAGCATTGCCCTTATCAAAATCTAGTACGGTATGCATAGAAATATCAGGTTTGATATAGATGTCAGCTACTTTCGACTTTTCTATCATCGCATCTGTAGATCTAAAATTGTTTATTTGAAGAAGAATTTCTGTTGCAGATAGCAACTCATTTCGATTAACGAGACTATGTTGCACGTCTACCCCAATAATTTTGTCTGCTCCCATCGCTGCTACTTTTTCTATAGGATAGTTATTGACCACTCCTCCGTCAATCAAGATTCTATCATCTAATTGCGAAGGTTCGAACAAGGAAGGTAGCGTACCGCTGGCCATAATCGCTTGCGGCAAATAACCTTTATTTAAAACTACTTCTTTACCATTTTCAATATCTGTAGCAATACAAACAAAAGGGATTGGTAATTTATTAAAATCGTCAATGTCTTTAACATGATATAACAAGCGCACTAACTCATTATATATATTTTGGCCTCCTGAATACGCTCTTGGAACGGATACCTTAAAATTTTTGAAGGGCAAGGTCAATGCATATCTTTCAGAATCTTCTTTTTCATAAAACGTTTTAGCACTTCTTGGTAAATTATCTTTTATTAGCAGGTTCAAATTAGTAGCTCGAAAAATAGAATCTAAATTCGCAGCTGAATAGCCCGAGGCATACAATGCCCCTATAATAGCACCCATACTTGTGCCTCCGATATAATCAATCTTAATACCAGCCTCTTCAATAACTTTTAAAGCTCCGATATGAGCCAACCCTTTAGCCCCACCGCCACTCAAAACCAGCCCTACTTTTATGTCCTTTTTGACTATTGTATCCTGCGCAATACAAGCTCCAGAAATCAAAAAGGTAATAAGTACTATAATGTGTTTAAGCATACTGCTATTGTGCCTCATTATTTATGAAAAGTTTCATATATTTTTTTGGCCTTTGCCATTCCAATTTGTTCAGCAAGATGCGCCATTGACGCTTCTTTAATTCGTTTTACCGATTTAAAATTTTTCAGTAACTCTTGAACAGTTTTACCCCCTATCCCTTCTATTTGTTCTAATTCAGAATTGATAGCTGCTTTACTTCTTTTATTTCTATGAAAAGTAATTCCGAAACGGTGTGCTTCGTTCCGTAGTTGTTGTATAATTTTTAAGCTTTCAGATTTCTTATCTAAATATAAGGGAATAGGATCTTCGGGAAAATAAATTTCCTCCAACCGCTTTGCTATTCCAATAATGGCGATCTTTCCGCGCAGTCCTAATACATCTAAACTTTTTAAGGCCGATGATAATTGTCCTTTCCCTCCGTCAATAACAATTAATTGAGGTAGTGGACGATCTTCAGTTAATAGTCTTTTATACCTTCTAAAAACAACTTCTTCCATTGAAGCATAATCATCGGGGCCGTCAACTGTTTTTATATTGTAATGGCGATATTCTTTTTTTGAAGGTTTTCCGTCTTTAAATACCACACATGCGGCAACGGGATTACTACCTTGAATATTACTATTGTCAAAACATTCGATATGTCTAGGTTCTTCAGACAAACGAACATCCTTCTTCATTTGAGCCATGATTCGATTAGTATGCCGATCAGGATCAATTATCATTACTTGTTTAAACCGCTCTTGTCGAAAAAACTTTGCGTTTCGAATAGAAAGATCAAGAATCTTTTTTTTATCGCCTAATTGGGGAATTGTAATTTTTAAATGGGGTTCGACGGTAACCTTAAAGGGCAAATACAGTTCTTTTGATTCAGAATTAAATCGGGCTCTAATTTCAACAATAGCCAAGGCCAAAAGATCTTCTTCTTTTTCATTCAATTTCTTCTTTACTTCTAAAGTATGAGAGCGAATAATTGACCCATACGATAATTGTAAAAAATTAATGTAGGCAAAATCTTCATCAGAAATTATTGAAAAAACATCTACGTTATTGATCTTCGGATTAACAATGGTGCTTTTTACTTGATAATTTTCTAAGACTTCTATCTTCTCTTTAATTAATTGTGCTTCTTCGAATCTCATTTCAGAAGCAAGAATCTTCATTTGGCGTTTGAAATAATGTATTGAAGATTTAAAATTTCCTTTTATTATTTCTCTAATATCTGCAACCTGACGATCATATGCTTCTAAACTTTGCAAGCCTTCACAAGGACCTTTACAATTTTCAAGATGATGTTCAAGACATACCTTATACTTACCTGCTTTTATTTTTTCTTCGGAAAGGTCATAATTACATGTTCTTAAAGGATATACACTTTGAATAAGGTCGAGCAATACCCTTACCGTTTTCATACTTGTATATGGGCCAAAATATTCAGAGCCGTCTTTAATCAACTTTCGCGTGGTGAATATTCTAGGAAAACGTTCCTTCTTAATACAAATCCATGGATAAGATTTATCATCTTTTAAAAGAACATTATATCGGGGGCGATGTTTCTTTATCAGATTATTCTCTAAAAGTAAGGCGTCTGATTCCGTTGGAACAACAATATGTTTTAGACGGGCAATTTTTTTCACCATTACACGGGTCTTGCCATACTCATGCTTTTTAGTAAAATAAGAGGATACTCTTTTTTTTAAATTTTTCGCTTTACCAACATATAAGATCTTATCAGTTTTATCATAAAACTGATAAACGCCTGGGGTTGAAGGCAGTGTTTTCAGTTGTATTTCAATTGAAATTTGCGACATACAGTTTGTAGGTGATAATTGTTGTTGGTAATTACTGTTAAAATAAGATGTTTTTATAAAACTGTGGTGAATTTAGAATTATTTAACGTTGCCGAATTATATCAAATTCGCTTCGTGTTTTTTAGAATTTTGCTTGAAATGATGGTTACGGTGCCCAAAAGAGTAAAATGTCGAGTAGGTTAGCAAAAAAATGCCTTCTAAATGCAAATTAAAAACAGCAATTGTAAATTTCTGTTTTTCAGATACTTGAAAAAAATTAAGGATTAAAAACACTAACTAAATTGCGCTCAAATGTTAAAATTTTAAAAAAAACATGCAGTTCATCGATAAAAAACTACACTTAATAGGTTTTTTTTGTATATATTTAGCCATCAAAATCAACCGCATGGACAATTATTATATTACAATAGGCACCTACTTAATACTTATGTTATTCTTTAAAGTGTACTATTCGGTAGCAGTTAAAGAATAAATTTAGTGCGTGTATTAGTCGCAAGAATCTAACACTTTATCATGTTAAAAAAAGATTTGCGATTAAAATATTCGACGTTGCGCACTGATCTGTCTTCTCAAGAAGTAATACATTCAAGTTTAAGCATTGCCAATAAGCTACTTAAGCTTCCCATTTGGGAAGCCGCCTACTACCATATTTTTTTACCTATAGCTGAAAAAAAAGAAGTAGACACTTCTTTTATTCTTTCCGTTTTACATGGAAAAGATAAAAATGTCATCCTGCCTAAAATATCTGGTGAAAATTCTCTAGAACATATTTTACTAACGGATACCACCAAACTAATAACAAATTCTTGGGGCGTTCCTGAACCTAAAGAAGGTATTGAGGTTCCGATACAAAAAATAGATGTAGTTTTCGTGCCTTTACTGGCATTCGACCTAGTAGGTAATCGCGTCGGTTATGGCAAAGGCTTCTATGATGTATTTTTAACCCAGTGTAAACCTACCGTAATTAAAATAGGATTATCTCACTTTGCAGCTGAGGATAGCATTAGTAACCCAGATGAATATGATGTTTCATTAGACTATTGTGTGACACCTGACAAAGTTTATTCTTTTTCTTAATGCGCGTCATTTAATACCTCGGTATTCTCTTCTTCCTCTATTATTTGCTCAGCCTTAGGAAATGCTCTCTTGTTAAATACTAATAAAACTCCAACCCCGGTACTGATTGCCATATCTGCAATATTAAACACGGGTTCGAAAAAATTAAAAACTCGACCCCCAAAATAAGGCACCCATTCAGGCCATATTTTATCTTGAATTATAGGAAAATAAAGCATGTCAACAACTTTACCATAAAACAAACTCCCATAGGGTTCATCTGAAAATAACGTGGCTACTTGCCCATTACTGTGATTGAATATTAAGCCATAAAAAACAGAGTCAATAATATTTCCAAGTGCTCCAGCGAAAATTAATGATACTGCAAGTATCAAAATTTTAGAAGATTGCTTCTTAATAGTATCTAATAGCCAATAGCCAATACCAGCAACAGCGAACAAACGAAATATAGTCAAAATGAGCTTTCCAGAAGATTCAGAAATAGGTAAAAAATCACTCAATTTAGCTCCCCAAGCTGCTCCAGAATTTTCAATAAAGTGAATTTTAAACCAATCAAAAACCTCAACTGCACCTGCATTACCCAATACAAAATGAGTTTTGATATAAATTTTACTGACTTGATCAACAAGTAAAATGAGACTTATTAGTAGTAGTGACTTTTTTAAGTTCATTAGCTCTCTGATTATTGATTTCGGCAAAAATAGCCATATTATTCGATTCTATATAGTTGAATATTTCCAGTTACTGTGCTAAAATTATATTGACTATTTCCTTTAGGAATAAATTGTTTTTCAATGCTTCCGTATTTGCTGTTACTTAATATCACAGCAGCTTTAGCACTCGCATTTATAGTACCGCTTTGCGTAACTACATATACTTGCCCTTGAACATTATACATTGTACAAGAACCATCATTCAAAGTGACCTTTAATGTTTCGTAATTTCCTCGAACTGCAACATTGCTACTGCTTCCAAAAACAATTACATTTTTGTCTTTAGGTAAACTTATTTTTAATGCTATTGAAACTACTTTATGAGCACTTAATTTGTCATTAGGGTTTACAAAGTTGGGTCGAAATCCGACTCCTACCAATAGTGTAGACCCTTCTTCTACAATGCGCAACGCAAGGTCTTTTTCATATTCTCCTTCAATACGAGCTTCCACGATCATCTCATTAGTATCAGATGTTTCTAATTGCAATTCATAACAATTCGATAAATCAATTTGAACTGCTGTCGTGGCAGAATTAATGAGTTTTTTTTGTGCTAGCTTTTGAGCACTTAACAATTGACTTACAAGTAAAAGTGCAAACAGTAATTTCATATATTTTAGAAATAAAAAAACCTATAAGGTTTCATAATTCTTATAGGTTGTTTTTAAAAGAAGCATCAGGTTACTTCTGCATGTTTTTAGCCTCTATACTTAAGGTAGCATGAGGTACTAGTTTAAGTCTTTCTTTATTTATGAGTTTGCCCGTTACCCGGCATACGCCATATGTTTTGTTTTCAATACGTAATAAGGCATTTTTCAAATCACGAATGAACTTTTCTTGACGAATAGCCAACTGTGTATTTGCCTCTTTGCTCATTGTTTGAGAGCCTTCTTCAAAAGCCTTGAAGGTTGGTGAAGTATCATCAGTACCGTTATTGCCATCATTCATATATGCGCTTTTCAACAGTTCTAAATGACTTTTAGCCTTTACTATTTTTTCTTCTATAAGCTCTTTGAACTCCGCCAAATCGGAGTCGGAATATCTAACTTTTATATCTCCTGCCATGGTATTAATGTTTTGAAATAAATAATTTAGTGTTCACTTCATCAAAGGCAATTGCTACGCCTTTCTCTAATTTTTCTTCAAAATCAAGATCAGCAATTAGCGTTTCGGTTTTGATATAACTCAAATTACTTTCTACCGCTTGTTCAATGCAACCGTCTTTTAATATTTTAATATCTATTTTATCTGTGACTTCAAAACCCGAGTCTTTTCTCAAATTTTGAATTCTATTTACAAGTTCTCTTGCGATACCTTCTTTTCTTAATTCATCATTGATCGTAACATCTAGTGCTACAGTGATTGCTCCTGAAGTAGCAACAAGCCAACCTTCAATATCTTGAGATGTTATCTCTACATCCTGTAACTGTAAAATAATACTTTTATTTTCAATATTAAGTGAAATTTCGCCCTCTTGTTCAATTTTTTGGATGTCTTCCTGTACCAATTTAGATACGGCAGCCGCAATCAGCTTCATTTGTTGCCCATACTTAGGACCAAGCACTTTAAAATTTGGTTTAATTTGCTTTACTAAAATTCCAGATGCATCTGTTAGTAAGTCGATTTCTTTTACATTAACTTCTGATTTAATTAAGTCCGCAACTGCCTCAATCTCATGCTTTTGATCTTCATCTAAAACAGGAATCATTATTTTCTGTAAGGGCTGACGTACTTTAATTTTTTCTTTTTGTCTAATAGATAATACTAAAGAAGAAATGGTCTGCGCTTTCTGCATTTTTTGTTCCAATTCAACATCAACAAAAGCATTATTAAAGATTGGAAAGTCAGCCAAATGAACACTATCAAATTTTTCTTTTTGAGTAGTATTTATTAGGTCTTGGTATAGCCTATCCATAAAAAATGGTGCTATTGGTGCCGATAGCTTAGCAATAGTAAGCAAACATGTATATAAGGTTTGATATGCTGATATTTTATCTTGTTGATAATCTCCTTTCCAAAAGCGTCTTCTACTCAAGCGCACATACCAATTACTAAGATTTTCTTGAACATAATTCGATATCGCTCTTGACGCCTTGGTCGGCTCATAATCGGCATACGCTTCGTCTACCGTTCTTATAAGGGTGTGTAATTCAGAAAGAATCCATCTATCAATTTCAGCCCTTTCATTTAAAGGTATATCTGCTTCGGAATAATCAAAGGCATCTATATTAGCATATAAAGCGAAGAAAGAGTATGTATTATAAAGTGTTCCGAAGAACTTTCGTTTTACTTCTACAATACCATCAAGATCAAATTTCAAATTATCCCATGGATTCGCATTTGATATCATGTACCAACGTGTAGCATCTGCGCCATGGGCATCCATAGTTTCAAATGGATCAACAGCATTCCCTAATCGCTTCGACATTTTCTTGCCTTCTTTATCTAAAACAAGACCATTTGAAACCACATTTTTATAGGCTACAGAATCAAATACCATGGTGCCTATAGCATGCAAAGTATAAAACCACCCTCTGGTTTGGTCGACTCCTTCGGCAATAAAATCTGCCGGAAAAGTTTCCCCTCCATCAATTAATTCTTTATTTTCAAACGGGTAATGCCATTGTGCATAAGGCATTGAACCACTATCAAACCAAACATCAATCAAATCACTTTCGCGTTTCATAGGTTTCCCAGACGCAGACACTAAAGTAATTTGATCAACGATATTTTTGTGTAAATCAACTTTTTCATAATTCTCTTCGGACATGTCGCCGACGTTAAAATCTTCGAAAATATCTTTTTCTAATACGCCCGCCTCTAATGCTTTAGCCATTTCAGCTTTCAATTCAGCAACAGAACCAACCATCATTTCTTCAGTACCATCTTCGGTACGCCAAATTGGCAAAGGAATACCCCAATAACGCGAGCGCGATAAATTCCAATCATTCGCATTGGCTAACCAATTACCGAAACGCCCTTCACCAGTAGATTTAGGTTTCCAATTAATGGTTTGATTTAAAGCAAACATTTTGTCTTTAACATCTGAGATTTTGATAAACCAAGAATCTAGTGGGTAATACAATATAGGTTTATCCGTACGCCAGCAGTTCGGATAACTGTGTACATACTTCTCTACCTTAAATGCTTTATTCTCTTCTTTAAGCCTGATGGCTATCTCAACATCAATAGAACGTTCAGGTGCTTCACCATCATCATAATATTCGTTCTTGACATATTTACCACCCCATTCTTTCATTTCAGGTCGAAACTTACCCTGCAAATCAACCAGAGGCACAGGATTCTTATTTTCATCAAGCACTAATAAAGGTGGCACTTCAGGCTTCGCTTGTTTTGCTACCAAAGCATCATCAGCACCAAATGTTGGAGCAGTGTGCACAATACCTGTACCGTCTTCTGTTGTTACAAAATCTCCTGCTATTATACGAAAAGCATGCTCAACATTTTGATAGGGCTGCGCATAATCAATCAGTTGTTCGTATTTGATACCTACTAAATCTTTCCCCCTAAATTCTTTTACAACGTAGTATGGAATCTTTTTATCGCCAGAGTTATAGGCTAACAAATCGGGTTTGCTCTCTACTTGATTAAACTTTCCTGCAAATTGTTTCGAAACTAAATTCTTTGCCAAAACCACATTCATTGGCTTGAAAGTATACTGGTTATACGTTTCTACTAACACATAATCAATCTTAGGGCCTACTGTCAAAGCGGTATTCGAAGGAAGCGTCCATGGTGTGGTCGTCCATGCCAGAAAATACACATCGCCTTCATTTTTCAAGAAATCAGGCAGCGTATTTTCGAAAGCTTTAAATTGTGCTGTAACTGTAGTATCAGTAACATCTTGATAGGTGCCCGGCTGATTTAGTTCGTGTGAGCTCAATCCTGTCCCTGCTTTTGGCGAATAGGGTTGAATGGTATAGCCTTTATAGATCAATCCTTTATCATAAATCTGTTTCAACAACCACCACACGGTTTCCATGTATTTCGACTTGTAGGTAACGTAAGGGTCAGACATATCAACCCAATAACCTACTTGTTCTGTCATTTTGTTCCATACATCTGTATAACGCATGACCGCCTTTTTACAGGCAGCATTGTACTCTTCCACAGAAATTTTCTTGCCAATATCTTCTTTCGTAATTCCTAGTTCTTTTTCTACACCCAGTTCAATAGGAAGACCATGTGTATCCCAACCAGCTTTTCGCTTTACTTGGAAGCCTTTCATAGTCTTATATCTAGGAAAAATATCTTTGATGGTGCGTGCCATCACATGATGTATGCCCGGCATACCATTCGCCGACGGAGGGCCTTCATAAAATACGTAGCTAGACTCATTCTCTCGAGTAGTTACGCTCTTCTCAAAAATTTGATTTTCCTTCCAATAGGTAAGCATTGATGCAGCAACCTTGGCTAAATCTAATCCTTTATATTCTGCAAACTTCATAAGTGCTTCTTGTACGGCAATTTAAGGCTGCAAAATTACGTATTTAGATTCAATATATAGGCATGGAAAGCCTGAAACCAATGCCTTATCCAATGTTCTTTACGTGCATTTACAAGTCGTAAATGACCATTTTGTTCATTAAAGCATCCTTCATGTTAACAAATTCCGTCTAAACATACATTTTAACCGTATATCTTTGTAGTAATAAATAAACACTAAAACTATTAAACATGAAAAAAGTAATTTTAAGTTCAATGATGGTACTGGCACTTTGTGTATCATTTGTATCATGTAGAGAAGCTGCCGATAAGGCAAAAGACGGAGTAGAAGCTGCGGCTGATGCTGCAGGCGAGGCGGCCGATGCTGCAGGTGAAGCTGCTGAAGGGGCTATGGACAAGGCTGGCGAGGCCGTTGATGCTGCTAAAGAAGCTGGTACTGACGCCATGGATGCTGCAGGCGAAGCTGCTGAAGGAGCTATGGACAAAGCGGGTGAAGCAGTCGATGCTGCTAAAGAAGCCGGTACTGATGCCATGGATAAAGCAAAAGAAATGGGCGAAGATGCCAAAGACGCTGCAGGTGAGGCTATGGATAAGGCTAAAGATGCCGCAAAAGAAGTTAAAGATAAAGTGAAACAATAACCTTTTTTGCCCCCTAATAAAAAACCCTTGGCACTATTGTCAAGGGTTTTTTATTTAAAATTTATATCGTAAGCCCATAATAAGATTAACTCCAGGAGCGCTAATTCCTGATGAATATGATCGATACCTTTGATTTGTAATATTCTCTATACTTAAGTTAAAATTTAAATTTTGAGATAGCGCATATTGCGAACGAAAATTCACAGTATACCATGACGGAGCAAATGGATTACCATTAGCATCTGTCGCATAGAGATATGCTTTATTTCGCTCCGAACTTGCTAAATCGTCGAAGGCTATTTCATCATTATAATTGATGTAAAAATCTGCTTTTAGCTTTTGATTATTCCAAATAAAATGTAGATCTCCAAAAGTAGGAGCTACATGTCTGCCTGGCGATTCTGTACCATCTGCATCTTCCTCAATACCCTTTGTAATTGTAGCATTCGAAGTGATCGAAAAATTGTCAGTCAAGAAAGCTTCAAGACTCAATTCAAATCCATACACATATGCTTTTGCAGCATTTTGTATGGCCTGAACATTACTCAGTTCTCCATTATACACAATTTCCGAAGCTCCATTAAACAGAAAATCTCTTCGCACCAAAGCATCGACCAAATAGGTATAATATGTGGCTCCTTTTAAAACCACTTTATCTGCGAAATTTTTGCGTATTCCTAGCTCGGTATTATACGCATATTCGGGTTCTAAATTAGGGTTAGGCACAACAACGGCACCTGGTTCCGAATCAAAAATTTTACCTATATCGTCAATATTAGGAGATCGAAACCCAGTAGACCCATTCCATGTTATTTGTAAATCTGCTTTAGGAAACCAGCTCAGACCAATACTGCCAGTCAATGCCCCATTATCTAAATCAGCAGAATCAAAAGGGAATGGAAAAAAAGTTTTGTCAAAAGTAGCATTAATCCATACGTGACTATATCGCAGGCCAGAAAGTATGGTTAAGTTATGTTTTGCTTTATATTCTGCATTCAAATAGCCCGCCAATGTCTGCCATCTGGCCCCATCGGGATATCGCGAAGCGGCTGCCAATAGTTCATTAGTATTAATATTTAGTTGGCTCCCTATAGAGCGCACCTTATTAAAAACATAGGCTCCGCCATAATACAATCGAAGATCGCCAATGCGTTTATTTTCAAAATCAACATTCAAAGAAAAAGCATCAAGATTTTCTTTTGTTTGATTTCTAAGTAGGTCTTGAAAATCTCGTTCATTTCTACTCTCTTCAAAGTGTTGATATGCACTCGTTATTCGTAGGCCATCGTAAAAAAGCCCTTTGCCCTTTTTATGAATTTGAAAATTGCCCATAAACCATTTTTGTGGGCCATAAAACCATTCGGCGGATTGCAAACCCATACCGGTATCATTCGGTCGAATTAGTCGATCATATCTTGAAAAATCAGAGGTTTTAGAATAATATAACCCTAAATCGTATTGCCAATTACTATTGGGTTTGTACCCTATTTTTTGCAAAAAATTAATTTGATCATAACCTGTAGTACGTTGAATTTTCGGATTTTCATTGGCAACTAAAACATCTTGTTGATTAATTCGCTCTACAAAGGTGTTTCGAAGGTAAGAATCAGGCCCATTCGCTCCCATTTTCAAATCTCCAAAATTGCTATAGGTTGCACTGGTAACAAAAGCCCATTTCTGTTTCCCATAGTTGAGGTCAAAATGAAGCGTATTCTCAGAATTAGCTGACGAAAATCTATAATTAGCATTGCCTTTTACCTGTAAACTGTCTGTCTGAGAAAAAGACAAGTCTTTGGTGTAGAAATTCATTACGCCCCCAATAGCGTCACTTCCATAGATAACAGAGCCAGGGCCAAATATGACTTCGGTGTTTTTAATGGTAAAAGGGTCAATTGAAATGACATTTTGAATATTACCTCCTCGGAATATAGCATTGTTCATTCGAACACCATCAATAGTAATTAACAGGCGATTGGTAGCAAATCCTCTAATCAATGGGCTACCACCGCCGAGTTGGCTTTTTTGAACAAATACTTGACCACTACTTTTCAATAAATCGGCTGATGTTTGCGGATTCGTGAATGCGATTTCACGAGCGTCAATAGATACAATTTTATTCGGAATATCCTTTTTTTGCTGCTCCCATTTCGAGACCGACATTACAACTTCGTCAAGTTGCTCTGCTTTCATAGACAAGAACACCTTTGCCTTATTCCTTATAATTTGAGCTTTCGTAGCCTTACTTATTTCATACCCAACATGTTTGAAAGTAAGGCGCTCATTACGATCAAAAATTGTTAGATCACATTTGCCATCAAAATCAGTAAGTGCTGTTTTAGTTTTATCAACATTATAAATAGCTACATTGACAATAGGTTCATTCGTATCAATATCGAATACGGTAACCTCCTGCCCTGAAATTATCTGGACAGTAAACAAAATGATAACTAAAAGTATCCTTTCGATCATTGTTAGCTTAACTAAAAACTTCATTTAAAATGGCTAGAGATTTGGGCTTACGAAATCCCTGAAGTTGCAGTTCAAAATATACTACTAGCGCATTCAATAATTCTTGCCGGTATGCCTTATTCATCTTGACCGTATGTATTTCATCAAAATTTGTGCCCAATATCCTTTTAAAAAAAATTAGTGTTTCTCCTTTTATAATTGGATTTAATGTGGGGGTATCAACAAACGCTCCTTCCACAAGGTCAAATGAAGAAGCGTCGATGCCATCAACATCTGGATAAAAGCCCAAATACTTAGTCAAATTTATCAAAAAATGGATATGAAAATTAGAAACACTCTCGTTAGCATCAAGCCATTGCAATGAGGCTTCAATATATTCGTATAATCCGATATTGACCTCTTCCTCATGAATGCTATTGCTTAGCATTTCAGCCAAAAACTGCAACATTGTGTTCTTGATTATATGGGTATGCAAGGTTTGATAATGATAATGAACCTTGGCTTCACGCAAACGTTCTAAGCCTCCTTTATTCTTATGAATCGCCACAATTTCTAACTGCGTTAGCGGTTGAAAATAAGCGGGTTTCAATTTTCCTTTTTTCGCCGTCAAAATACCCTTTAGCAAATACGTTTTTAGGCCGTCAGATCTCGTGAATATCTTAGTAATTAGACTAGTATCACCATACTTCAATGACGTAAGCACAATAGCTTTAGACGTAACTTGCATTTGATTGGTTGGGTTTGACTACAAAGATAACTTTTAAAAATACGAAGTGAGGGATACGATGTACGCGGTTTAAATAAAAAATGCGAAGCGTTTCAAATGAAACCTTCGCACTTTCAAACTCATATTTGGCGGCTCGTATCTTTAAATAACTCCTTGAGCCAACATTGCATCGGCAACTTTTACAAAGCCCGCAATATTAGCGCCTTTGACATAGTTACAATAGCCGTCTTTTTCTTTGCCAAACTCAATACACGAATCGTGAATATCTTCCATAATATCTTTCAATTTTTGGTCAACTTCTTCACGAGTCCAACTGATACGTAATGAATTTTGAGACATTTCTAAGCCAGAGGTTGCAACACCGCCAGCATTTGATGCTTTACCTGGAGCAAATAAAATTTTAGCATTATCAAATGCGTGAATTGCCTCTGGTGTTGAAGGCATATTAGCTCCTTCAGCCACACAAATACATTTATTTTTTAATAGTTTTTTGGCATCTGCCCCACTCAATTCATTTTGAGTAGCACATGGTAACGCAATATCACATTTTACTTCCCAAGGTGTTTTCCCTTTTACGAATTTGGCTGATTTATATTTTTTGGCATACTCAGAAATTCGGCCCCTTTTATTATTCTTCAAATCCATTACAAAAGCTAATTTCTTAGCATCTATCCCTTCAGAATCAATCACATAACCTTGAGAATCAGAAAGGGTCAATACCTTAGCACCCAATTGCAATGCCTTTTCTGCAGCAAACTGAGCCACATTACCTGAGCCAGAAATAACCACGTTTTTACCTTCAAAACTCATATCTCTGGTTTTCAGCATGCTTTCTGCAAAATATACCGCGCCGTAACCTGTTGCTTCTGGTCTAATTAAAGAACCACCCCATGAACGGCCTTTTCCTGTTAAAACACCTGTAAATTCATTTCTAATTTTCTTATACATTCCGAAAAGGAAACCAATTTCGCGAGCACCTACTCCAATATCACCAGCCGGCACATCAGTATTCGGGCCAATATGACGATTCAATTCGGTCATAAAAGCATGACAAAAACGCATGACCTCATCATCTGATTTTCCTTTTGGATCAAAATCAGAACCTCCCTTACCACCACCCATTGGTAATGTTGTTAAGCTATTTTTAAAGACTTGTTCAAAAGCCAAGAATTTTAATATACTCGCATTCACACTTGGGTGAAAACGCAACCCACCTTTGTAAGGACCAATCGCTGAATTCATTTGAATCCTATAACCACGATTTACGTGAATTTCTCCCTTATCGTCAACCCAAGAAACTCTAAATGAGAGTAATCTTTCTGGTTCAACCATACGTAGTAAAATGTTTTTACCACTGTAAATCTTTTTTCTAGCGATGTACGGAATTACAGTTTCAGCTACTTCCTGTACTGCTTGAATAAATTCAGGTTCATGACCATTTCTTGATCTAACCTCATCCATAAACCCATCAATTTTTTTTTGCATTTTTGCGTCCATAAATTCTTTGGTGATTCGTTGTTTATTATTGAATTTAGAATATAGCGGCAAAATTATGTTATTATTATAATTTTACCGCTATATTTTTAAAAATTTGATAAAGTTTTTATCTTATGGCCTGTTTCAAATCTTCTATTAAGTCATCGGCATCTTCAATACCTACACTTAGGCGAATTAGGGCATCTACAACTCCTATTTTTTCTCTTTCCGCTTTTGGAATACTACTGTGTGTCATGCTTGCCGGGTGACCCGCTAAACTTTCTACGCCTCCTAAGGATTCGGCGAGTGTAAATATTTGCAGTTTTTCAACAATTTTTATGGCATCTTCATAACTTCCTCCCTTGGGAACAAAAGAAATCATTCCTCCAAAATCATTCATTTGGCTTTTAGCAATTTCATGATTGGGATGTTCTTGGAAACCGGGCCAATATACCTTTTCAATTTTTGGATGCTTTGCCAGATATTCAGCAATTGTTTTTCCGTTTTCACAATGCCGCTGCATTCGAACATGTAATGTTTTAATCCCGCGAAGCGTAAGAAAGCTATCCATCGGACCGCAAACAGCACCACTAGCCTTTTGGATAAAGTACAGTTTATCCGCTAATTCTTTATCATTCACAACCAATGCTCCTACAACAACATCGCTATGTCCTCCTAAATACTTTGTTGCCGAATGCATAACAATATCAGCTCCTAAATCTAAAGGCAATTGCAAATAAGGGGTTGCAAAAGTATTGTCTACCGCCAAGAGAATAGCATATTTTTTGGCCAATTGAGAAATTGCTTTGATATCTATAATTTGCATCATCGGGTTGGTTGGCGTCTCTACCCAAATCAACTTAGTTTTCTTCGTAATATGTACTTCAATATTATTTGCACTTTGCATTCCAATAAAACGAAATACAATTCCGAATGGTTCAAAAATCTGTTTGAACAAACGGTAACTTCCACCGTATAAATCATCAGTAGACAATACCTCATCACCAGGCTTCAACAATTTCACCACTGCATCAATCGCCGCCATACCACTAGCAAAAGCCAAACCATACTTGCCATTTTCAATACTCGCCAAAGCATTTTCTAAAGCCGTTCTTGTTGGGTTAGCACTTCGAGAATACGCGTACCCTTTATGGTCACCTGGCGCTGTTTGTGCATAAGTCGACGTTTGATATATGGGTGGCATTACGGCGCCAAATGCTGCATCTGGTTTTTGACCTCCATGAATGGTTTTCGTGTTAAACTTTAAATTTTTCTCGCTCATTCGATTTTAGTATTGCGCCATTGTATTGTTATCTTTGAAGGTATACAATAATGCCAAATTTTGTCCCTATCTGATATGAAAAAAATTCTGCTGCCGTGTTTTTTATTTCTTATACTGCTTATTGGTTGTAAAAATAAGCAGGAAATTACATTTGAGGAATTACAAATTACGAACGAAGTTTGCGATGATTGCCCAAAGGTCAACATACAAATTCCGAAAGCCACCGGAAATACGAAAATTGCAAAAATTATAAACACCACACTTGAACAAGAACTTATTACTCTGTTAGATTATGATGATAGCTTTGAAGTTACTACCCTGTCAGAAGCTTTAGTTTCTTTTAAAAGTGGATACAAAGAAATTCAACAATTCTATGATGATGAAACTGCTCTTTGGGAAGTAAAAATACAGGGAGTGGTCATTTTTGAAGACCCTAATTTTCTTACCCTTGAAATCGACGCCTCTATTTTTACCGGAGGGGCTCATGGCTATCATTCAAAACGCCTACTAAATTTTGATAAACAGTTGGCTACCACTATTGAAAACGAAGAACTTTTTACGGATATAGAAGCCTTTCAAAAATTTGCAGAACAAACTTTTCGTGATAAAGAAGGTATTCCTAGTGACAAACCCATAAATTATACGGGCTTCATGTTTGAAGAAGAAATTTTTCATCTTCCAGAAAACATGGGGTTTACAGCCGAAGGACTCAAATTACTTTACAATCAATATGAAATTGCCTCGTATGCAGATGGCGTTATCGAATTGGTACTTCCTCATTCAGAAATAGAGAACTTTATTGCAAAACCCCAAAATAGTAAGCCCTTATAATTTTACTGCTTTTTGAAGTGCAAAGATGGTTCCCAAATGCAAGCCTTCATGAAACAGATTAAATGAAATGGCATCTTCTAAGTTTGTTAAGGTAATACCTGCACTGGTCGGGTATTCATTAAAATTTTGAAAAAGTCCGTTCTCTAAATCTTCCAATGTTTTTTCAATTGTTGAAAAAAGTAAGCCTTTTACATCTTCTATTTCTTCGTCTGTAGCAGAGCCATCAGGTACGGTTCCCTTTTTGAATTTATCTTTTAACTCTTGAGAAATCTGAATAGGTAGCCCGCTTAAACCATACACCAAGGCCTGCTGCGTCGAAACGATGTGAGCTATATTCCACCAAATGTTATTATTATATCCTTTCGGAATTTTAAGTAATTCTTCTCTGGGTGTCGTTTTTAAAATATGGTAGAATGCTTTCCTAGTTTGCAGGGTTAAATTCAAAAGGCTTTTCATAGATTGTTCTTTCTTAAATGGACGCCAAAAATAGTACAATTGAACGGAATTGGGTTTCTTTGTAGCTGACTTTAAATAGCATTAAAGTGTCAAGATTCAACTTTAATAACAAAATTTTTACGCTGGTAGAAAACTCTGAAAATGGCAGTGCAAATGAGCGAACCATTTTCAAATACAAACAAGAAGGAAGTTTAGTTACTGCAGCTTATAATGGCGGAGGAATTAAGTACGGCAAAATCATCGCTAAACTAGAAGATAATACCTTGAAAATGTTATATCAATGTCTAACAAATGAAGGTAAACTGCAAGCAGGAAAAGCAACTGCCAAAATCACTTTAAATGAAAAAAATAAAATTAGATTATCCTTAGATTGGGAGTGGCTCGATAAAAATGACGAAAAGGGCACTTCAGAATATATAGAAAACTAATCTCGTATGCGCCGCTAAGTGAAACTAATTCAACTCGGGGACGAGAAGGAAACAAAACGATACTTATGAAAATATACCACCTTAGCACCTGCGATACCTGCCAACGTATTATTAAAGAATTGCAACCTCTAGAAGGTTTTGAACTGCAAGACATTAAAACGGAAGCTGTAACACTTGCTCAACTAGAAGAAATGAAAATCCTAGCCGGAAGTTACGAAGCACTTTTTAGCAAACGCGCGCGGCTATTTCGCCAGCGCGGCCTGCATGAAAAACAACTCTCTGAAATCGATTATAAAAAGCTGATTTTAGAACAGTATACTTTCTTAAAGCGACCCGTAGTTTTATTTAAAGATCAAATTTTTATTGGTAATAGTGAAAAGGTGGTTGCTGCTGCGAAAGAAAGCATTCATTCGTGAATACGCGTACCCTTGCCATATTAGCTGCTATTGCTGCGACTACAATTTATGGATTGAATCATAGTATCGCTAAAGGAATCATGCCTCATTTTGTACAACCATATGGTTTTATAATGCTTCGTGTGGTTGGAGCCAGTGTTTTATTTTGGTTCATTTCTTTTTTTGGCCCTAAAGAAAAAATAGCTCGAAAAGATTATGGTCGCATGCTGCTTTGTGCTGTTTTAGGCATGGGGATTAATATGTTGGCTTTCTTTAAAGGTTTATCATTATCAACACCCATTAACAGTGCCGTTCTAATTACAATTACCCCAATCATTGTTTTAATACTCTCTGCCATATTTATCAAAGAAAAAATTACCCCTCGCAAAATAATAGGCATTGCCATTGGTCTTACCGGTGCCTTAGGTCTTATTTTGTTTGGAAACGAAATTCGTCAAGACGCCCCAAATATTCCATTAGGCAATTTTCTAATTCTATTGAATGCCCTTTTCTATGGTTCTTATCTGATACTGGCAAAAACGTTAATTGAAAAATACCACCCCTTTACATTTATGAAGTGGTTATTTTCATTAGGGATACTCGTTTGTCTTCCCTTTGGTTATCATGAATTTATGGCCATTGAATGGAGTAGTTTGCCTTTTGAGGCGTTATGGAAAATCGGATTCGTTATTTTAGGCACTACTTTTTGCACCTACCTATTCAACATTTTTGCGCTGACTCAATTAAAAGCATCTACTGTTAGTGCCTTCATTTATGTACAACCCCTCATTGGTATTCTTTATGCCGTAGCAACGGGCCAAGATTATATCACCACCATTAAGATTGTCGCTGCATGTATGGTTCTATTGGGAGTTTATTTGGCGAGTAGGAAGGTTAAAACCAAATGAATCGTATTTCTGCAACCCATAAAACTGGGTTTAGCCATTAAGTTAAAATCAACAACTTCTTATTTATCTGCTAATTTCAATTGTTTATGATAAGATTCTATTCGAGTATTGGCATTGCTATCTACCAATAAAATTACCGTCATCATCGCAATTGTGGTGATGCAAATTGCCCGCCAAAGGGGTTTGTCAATAAAAACAATGAATAATGCAGCAACAATAATAATGCAAGGTATAATTTTAAACACAATAGTTTTATATTCTCCCATCGACTTCTCGGTGCGTACTATTTCTGATTTTACAAAAGTTGTCGCATCCTGATTGTAATCAGAAGCAAAGCTTGTAACTCTTGATTTATTGGTGAAAAATATTCCAACCCCTACCGCCAATAATAACACCCCAGCAACTAATGTTGGAAAAATGTAGGCTCTTGCCGTTTCAGATTTACCGAACTGCCAAAATCCTATACTTGCAAAAAGGAATATGAGGGCAAAAAATATGAAAAACCGTGATGAAAAAACTTCGGCTTTTGCCCATTCGATGGCTATTTTTAGTATTTCCATAAAGGTAATTTATTTCAAATTTTCCAGATGACCAAAAATGACATCAGTACTATTATGCCTATTTAGATATTTGCAACAAACTCTAAAAACACTTTTTTATGCCGCTCCAAATCCAAGTCCGGCGAAACCGCTACGCGGGCAATATAGTCTTTGTCGCCTTCTTTGGTAGTGCCTTGGGTTGAGGTTGCTGGTATCGTCCAATAACATCCTTTGAGCTGTCCATAGCTCACGCAATACTTACTTTCCTGAGGAATCTTTGTAATCATCAAATCAATCAGTTTATGATTCAAAGCTCTTTTATAGGCTTCTTTTTCTTCAGGGGTATTCCCTTTGGTAGGGAGGTCTAATGAAAATACCGACGGCGTAAAACCTTGCGCTGCCAATGCCTCAGATACAAAATTGATTTTTGCAGCGGGTAAGGTCTCTTTGATAAAGTTTACAAAGGCCCGAGTATTCTCATAGGCATCCTGAATGCGCTGGTTCATAGAAGGCATTTGTTTGGCCAATATTTCATATTGCAAGGCAGTTGCTTCATTGTCACAAAGTGTTAGATGAAGTTCTATTTTTTCCATCAAGTCTTGTGTTTTATTATTTCCAACGCAATAGCCTGCCGTGCATTTTCCACCACTCGGAAATTTAGAACCACTAGCATAAGAAATACTTCGTACCTTAGAAAGTATAGCATTTGCTCCCAAAAAATTCACATTCGGACAAAAAGTTTGGTCTAAAATAAACACAGGGGCAATAGCAGTTGCTCCTATAGGTGTTTTACGAACAGTACTTAATGCCGCTTCTAATTTTTTAAGGTCTGGCACTTCTACCCTCGGGTTGGTTGGAATTTCAGCAATAATGTATGGTACGGCATCTTCCTTCGCCATTTGATTTAAAACAACAGTAACGCTCTTTACCATATCGCTATCTCCATCTACAGGTAAATCGACCACGGCTACATGATCAAGACAGGCAGCAACACGCCTCGCTTGGTCATTCGTTCCACCATAACAATTTGGGGGAACAATAAATTTTATAGCTTTCCCTTTGTGATTTTCTTGGGCATCATGAATCAGTCCCATCATAATGGCATACTGCACAGATAATCCGCTCGACCCTACTACGGCTTTTGTTGGCGATTCCGTAACTTGTGCAATGGTATCTATTACGCTTGTTTTGTTTGCAAGGTTTTCTTGAATATCTAAAGACGCTACCCCGGTTAATTCTTGTAGCGCGATAAGACAATTTGCGGGAGTCATAGCTATGGTCTCTCTTCTACGCACATGCTGAATTTCTGAGATGTAGTTTTCGTTATGTTCACCGTTTACCAAAAGAATACTACCCAGAAGAGAATGCGTATTCAAGAAAAAATCAGTATTGGTATGTACATTACAACTAGCGAGGTCATCTTCTTGAGAAATGAAAATCGTACTTCCTTTAAAAGAAGGAATATCTTCCAAATTTTCTACTTGTAGTAACTCAAAATCGTAGCCATATACCGATTTAATTAAAGTAGCATCAAAAAAATCAGGAAAGGTTCCGCTATAAACTATTTGAGTGTTTTTATGAGCGAAAAGGTTTTTTCTGAGGATGGCTAAAATCGGCGTAGTCTTTGACGAAAAACTAATAACACGGTCTGCCTTTATTCCATTCAATTTGGCAATTGCCCATTCTAATACACAAGACAGCGGATGCCCCAAACGCACGTAATCATAGGCCGTAGGCAATTCATTAAGTCTCGTTTGCGATGCATTATCTTCTTCATATAGACCTTCAAATTGCTCAATAAATTGAGTTTTGGCTAAGGCTTCATTATAAATATCAAGCCGATGCGTGGTTAAGTTTAACCAATCAGCAGGCATGTATTGCAATACTTTTTTTAGGTAGTCATGCATTCTTATTGCTTCTGTACTTTTCATTTTTATATCGATTGCCCAAAGGTCAACAAGTTATTGTCAGGATCTAAAACTGAAAACTCTTTTTGACCCCATGGCTTAATTTCTAAAGAGCCATTAGGGTGAATTTTTGTATTACAGTCTAGTAAAGCTTGATGCAAACTATCAATGTCATTGGTTCGAATATACACTTGTCCATAATTTTTTTTAGGCTTGAGTCCTTTAAATTCAAAAAAATGAATTTGAATTTGATCTTTTTCGAGCATTAAATAGCCTTCATAGTTTGCGCTGCCAAATTCACTAAAGCCCAATTGATTTACATAAAAATTTCGTGTGACATTCTTGTTACGCATGGGTAATTTAGGATTGACATCTGTTAACATGACTTTCTGTTTGTAAGTACGAAGCTAAGGTGTTTTCTCTAATAATCTATTCATTACACACGGGCTCTGTACTTTAATTTATTATGCATGCATAATAAATTAAAAATCCGTAGCTTTGAAAACGGGCAAAGTTTGCCTGATTTTTATTCCTATTTTTAAGCTACTTTAAATTTATTTCAATGAGCAACAAGCCTTCTTTTATCAAAGACCTTTCTTTACCTGCCATGGCAGCACCGATGTTTTTAATTTCAGGACCCCAATTGGTTATCGAATGTTGTAAGAATGGCGTTGTTGGTACTTTTCCGGCACTAAACCAAAGAACAAGTGAAGGATTTGAAGAATGGCTTATCGAAATTAAAACGGAGCTTCAAAAATTTGAAGCCGCAACAGGCAAAAAAGCCGCTCCGTTTGGTGTGAATCTTATTGTGCATCCTACGAATCCGAGATTAGAGGCAGACATCAAACTATGCGTAAAACATCAAGTGCCTATCATCATCACTTCTTTAGGGGCAGTCTCTATGGTGGTTGATGCCATTCATAGCTATGGTGGTTTGGTCTTTCACGATATTATCAAAAAACGTCATGCTGAAAAAGCTTCTGAAGCTGGTGTCGATGGCTTAATTCTTGTCGCTGCAGGAGCCGGTGGTCATGCTGGCACCATAAACCCAATGACCTTGGTGGCGGAGATTAAGAAGTTCTTTCATAAAACCATTCTTCTTTCTGGTTGTATTAGTACGGGGCGCGATATCGCGTCAGCGATGCAAATGGGTGCAGATTTGGCCTATATGGGTACTCGTTTTATTAATACCGACGAAGCGAAAGCTCCAGATGAATACAAAAAAATGATTATTGATGCTGGTGCCAGTGATGTTACCTATACTGCTGCAATTTCAGGGGTGCATGCGAACTTCTTAGGAGCCAGTCTGAAAGCTGCAGGAATTACAGAAGAGGACTTGAAAAAAGATAGAAAAATTGACTTTGGAAAAGAACTCGATATTGAAGCTAAAGCATGGAAAACTATTTGGTCGGCAGGTCAAGGTTCCGCAATGATCGAAGATTCAGTGTCCGTTTCCGAATTGGTCAATACCTTGAAAACTGAATTCAAAACTGCTATTGAAGCGCAGTACAAAATGCTAGAAACCTATCCGAAATAAAATCAAGCCTCATAATTCTGAGGGCAACCCAGTTGTAGCTTATTCTATATTCAAATGCCATTAATTGCCTCAACCTATAATCCACCGTTTTTGTTCAAAAACGGGCATTTTTCAACGATTTATGCTGGAATTTGGCGAAAAATAGCTGATTTTGAGCAAAAAAGAGAGCGGATTGAATTGCCTGATACTGACTTTTTAGACCTTGATTGGAGTTTTTCCAATACAGAAACGAATAAAGTAACCGTCTTAATTCACGGCCTTGAAGGCAATGCGCAACGAGCCTATATTTTAGGAAGTGCTAAGCAACTCAATCAAAACGGACATGATGTTTGTGCTATAAATTTACGCACCTGTAGCGGTGAGCAAAACCGATTGTACCGCTCGTATCATTCTGGAGCAACAGAAGATGTTGCTGCTGTAATAAAACATATTCTAAGGCATGATAAATACAGTGAAATCTTTATCAAAGGTTTTAGTCTCGGTGGAAATCTAACTTTAAAATATTTGGGAGAAAACCAATTTCTTCCCAAAGAAATTAAAGCTGCGATGGCAGTTTCTGTGCCGTGCGATTTATATAGTTCGTGCAAAGCCTTGTTAAAAGCGAAAAACAAGCCCTACGCAGTACGATTTAAAAACAACCTCATTGCAAAACTGAAAGCTAAGCAGAAACAATTTCCAGATAAAATATCTGATGATGACATCAAAAACATCATTACCTTAAAGGATTTTGACGATGTTTATACCAGTCGCGCGCATGGTTTTAAAGATGCTCTAGATTACTACGAAAACTGTAGTTCGCTGCCCTTTTTACCAAATATCAAGATTCCTACTTTACTATTAAATGCAGCAAATGATTCTTTTTTAGGCCAAGAATGTTTCCCTTTTCAGGAAGCCAAAAAAAATGCGAATCTGTTTTTAGAAGTTTCTAAGTATGGAGGTCACGTAGGCTATTATGGATCTAAGAATATCACGTATAATGAAAAAAGAGTGATAAAGTTCTTCAACGAGGTCTAATAATTTTAGCGATTGCTTATATTAGTACTTTAAATAAAGTGCTTTACTATTCCCGCCAAAGCGGGAATCTTTAATTTTAGTTTCAAATTATTTACAAAATGAAGAAGTTATTACCTGTAATCGCGATCGCAGCACTACTTGTTAGTTGTGGTGAAAAAAAAGAAGACAAAAAAGACGGTTTTGAAATGAATCGTACAAAAACAGAAAAGAAAGCCGAAACTGCCGAAGGCGTGCCTGTTGATCTAGACAATGATGGTGTTGGCCCATTTAAAAACGTCACATTTGATGAGGCAATTAATCAAGAAATGGCTGCTGCCGGCGAAGCTAAATTCAATGCTTGTATGGCATGCCATGCTGCTGAACAACGAATGATCGGACCTGCTTTAAAGGGAATATACGAAAGAAGAAGTCCAGCTTGGGTCATGAATATGATTATCAACCCAAATGAAATGTTGAAAAAAGACCCGATCGCAAAAGCATTATTAAAAGAATACAATAATGCCATTATGACCCCTTCTGGTTTAAATGAAGAAGAAACCAGAGCTATGGCGGAGTATTTGCGGACTTTATAGAAAAATAACTATTATAAGAAAAGCCGTTTGCAAGTATGCAAACGGCTTTTTTATTTTTCAACTTTTTCGCTTGATTTATAGCTCCCAAATATTAAAAGGTCTTGTAATTTCTGTGTCCCTTTTTTTAGGTCTATCCGTTACCACTTTATAGGTTGGATCTTCTAAAACGTTGACATCAATAATATCTTCAGCATTCCCTAACAATCGAATACAATCTTTACTCAAATGTTTCAAATGAATTTTCTTGCCCGCCTTTTTGTAACGTTCCGTAATTTTATTCAAGGCTTCTATACCCGACATATCTGCTACGCGACTTTCTTGAAAATCAATAACTACTTCTTCAGGATCGTTTTGAATATCAAATTTCTCAGCAAAAGCTGTCGTTGAACCAAAAAATAAGGGGCCATAAATTTCATAGTGTTTTACCCCATCAGCATCAATATGTTTTCTTGCTCGGATACGCTTGGCATTTTCCCAAGAATAGGCCAGTGCTGATATAATAACTCCCAATAAAACGGCAATTGCGAGGTTATGTGTAATTGCGGTAATCAATGTAACCAATACCATGACTATCACATCAGAATTAGGCATTTTTCTAAAGGTTTTAAAGCTTGCCCATTCAAAGGTTCCGATAGCGACCATAAACATCAAACCAACTAATGCTGCCATTGGTAAACGCTCAATAAGGCTTGAGCCGAACATGATAAAAACTAGGAGCATTACCGCCGCTGTTATTCCCGAAAGTCTTGCCCTTGCTCCTGATGATGTGTTGATTAAACTTTGTCCAATCATAGCACAGCCGCCCATACCAGACAAGAATCCTGATAAGATATTCGCTGTGCCTTGAGCAACACATTCTTTATTTCCGCTACCTCTAGTCTCGGTGATTTCGTCTATTATATTCAAGGTCAATAAACTTTCAATTAAACCCACCCCAGCAACAATAGCTGCATACGGAAGTATTATCATAAAAGATTGCCATGTGTATGGAATCTGTGGAATGGATAGTGGTGGAAATCCTCCTTTAATTGATTCTCCTTCAGCCATCGTATCAGCCACAGTCAAAGTGTCAACGCCGAATCCGATAACGATAGCAGAAACTACCACAATGGCTACTAGTGAAGAGGGAATTGCCTTAGTCAGTTTAGGAAGTCCCCAAATGATAAACATTGTTAATAAGGTAAGTCCGAGCATGATTAAAAAAGGACTAGTTTCTAATAAAGACTCCGTTCCTTTTTGGTAAAAATTCGGAAACTGCGCCATAAAAATGATAATGGCCAATCCGTTTACAAAGCCAAACATTACAGGATGTGGCACCAATCGAATAAATTTTCCTAAACGTAGAAGTCCAGCTCCTATTTGCAATACTCCAGCAATGATAACAGTTGCGAAAACATAATTGAGAATTGTTTCAGGTTCAATGCCTGGAAAATTTCGTTTCAATTCTAAAATTAATCCGACAAAAATTACAGCAACGGCTCCGGTTGCTCCAGAAATCATACCAGGTCGACCACCAAATATGGAAGTCACTAAAGCTAAAATAAAGGCAGCGTATAAACCTGTTAAAGGAGAAAATCCTGGAATTAAGGCAAAGGCAATAGCTTCTGGCACTAAGGCCAGAGCTACTGTCAGCCCTGATAATATCTCCGTTTTGTAATCTACTTTTTGCTTAAAATCAAAAAGATTCAAGTACTTTTTCATGTATGCTGAACTTATTTTCAGTAACAACACTGAAATTAAGCTGGCAAAAATAAGGCTTATTCCCCTTCAAAACAGTCAATTATCAAAAAAAGCAAATTTGTTAAATATGCTGTTTTGAATACTTATTTTACCCAATAATCAACAACAAATACCTTCTCAACGTAAGGCTGTAAGCTCGCTACAAATTCTTTATGTTTAGGGTGTGGCGTGTAAATACTATCTCTGTCTTTTTCTGAATTAAAAGTCAACATATAGCAATGCGTAAAGCCTTGATGAAAATCTTCAGGGCTATCATTTATACCCCACTCAAAATCTTTAATTGCTGAAATATGATCAGGTAATGCATTGAAACTATCATTTAATTTAGACACTTCAGCTTCACTAGCATCATCATTAAATTTAAAAATAACCACATGCCTTAATAGCTTTTCATCTTCTTTTTCCATTGTTTTAGATTCCATTTTTTCGGGTTCTATTTCTTTTTTCTTTACTTCTTCACAGGATATCTGTAAAAAACAACTGATTAAAATTACTGCCAGTACTCGCTTAGTTTGTTTCATAAATTTTAAAATTAGATATATAATAATACGTGTTTACATTCTTAAATAATTCCTCCCATACTTCCCCCATCTACTCTAATGGCTGCGCCATTGGTAGCCGAAGAAAGCGGACTTGCTAAATAGGTGATCGTATGGGCGACCTCATCAACTTTTGCAAATCGCTGTAATAGCGAAGAGGTTCTCACTTTTGTAAAAAAATCAGCCTCTACTTCAGATTTTGTTTTTCCTTCTTTTTTGGCTGCGTTCTCTAAAAATTGTTCAGCTCCTTCTGATAGCGTGGAGCCAGGTATGACTGCATTAACCGTGACTTCCGTACCCTTGGTGAGCTGCGCTAAACCTCTAGAAATACTCAAAATAGCAGCTTTAGTCATACTATAAGGAATCAAATCAGTTGGTACTAACGAGGCGCACTCACTAGAAATAAATAAAACACGACCCCAATTTTTTCCTAGCATTTTAGGTAATAAGCTCCTAGAAAGGCGAACGCCACTCATTACATTAACTTCAAACTGCTGCTGCCATTCTTGATCTTCAGCTTCAAAAAATGAACCTGAAGTATAAATGCCCACATTGTTTACAAGAATATCAATTAGCGGGAGTTTCTTTAGCAATTGGTCTATTTGCTCTACATTATTAAAATCTGCTGAAACACCTGAAATACTATTTTTCGGGAATTCTTTTTGCAATTTTTCAACTGCAACTTGCACTTTCTCTGCTGTTCTACCATTTAATAATACTGCAGCCCCTTCACGAACCAATGCTCTTGCCGTGGCAAAACCGATTCCTGCTGTTGAACCTGTTATTAAGGCTGTTTTGCCTTGAAGTTGTAAATCCATTTACAATTTAATTTTATAGTTCCTCCAATTTTGTCGAGCAGTTTTTTAATTCCTGTTTGGAAAATATGTCTCGTATTACAACAAGGAGCCATACGAAATTTTGAACAGACGATTTTTTATTGATCAATCACTATCCCGCAATTCCCCATTTACTAAATATCGTCCATAACGCAAGTACTAGACCAATTAATATCACTGTTAAGGTGGCATCAGAAGACCATTTAATTTTAAAAGCCACTTCTTTTCTTTGAAATGTTACTAATTCTAATAAAGCCTCTGGCTGCGCTTGACTTGTTTTGCTCACCACCATCAATATTATAGCGCAGAAAATGAATAAGAAAAGTGCGAAGTGCAAGAAATTAATCTCCAAAAACATTCCTAAAAGGGATTCTTCGCCAACATGAATAGTACCTTCGTTATTCATAAATTCGGCAACTAATCTGAATACGCCAATGCAAAAACCAACCCATAAGGAAACTATAGCTCCTTTAGCATTTATCCATTTATATAGCAATCCGAATAGAAAAACAGCAGCAATTGGTGGTGAAATATACGCCTGTATACTTTGTAGGTAGTGAAAGATACCGCCTCCCATTAGTGCTTTCATGAAAGGAATCCACCCCAAACTAACAATTACTAAAACAATAGTTGCCAATCGTCCAAACCGTACGAGGTCTTTTTGAGTTGCCTTCGGTTTGTATTCTTGATAAAAATCAATGGTTAATAGGGTAGAACTTGAATTAAAAGCTGATGAAAGTGAACTCATTAATGCCGCTAACAAGCCCGCTATAGCTAAGCCTTTCAACCCTGTTGGTAAAAACCCTGTGATCATGGCAGGTAGGGCTTGATCTGCATTTTCCATTGAAAATTCAATAGCTCCTTCTTGCAATAAGGCATAGGCAATAACCCCTGGAATAAAGAAAATAAACACTGGTAATAATTTTAAATACCCTGCAAACAATGCCCCTTTTCTCGCATTGTTAATGTCTTTCGCCGAAAGTGTTCGCTGTACAATATATTGGTCTGTACACCAGTACCAAATTCCTAAAATTGGAGCTCCAAATAACATTCCCGTCCATGGGTATTCTGTATCACCTATCGGTCTCCAAAGATTGAAGAAGTTCTCGGTTGGGGGATTCCCTTCTTGGGCAGCTGCAACCTTGAGTACTTCTACCATGTGATCCCACCCGCCTAAGGCGTATAGCCCGAAAATAGTAACAGCAATAGTGCCAATCAATAATATGAAGGCTTGTACCATGTCAGTATATATCACTGCTTTTAATCCCCCTAAAACCGTATAAAAACCTGTGGCAACAACAGTAATAATAGCACCTGTCCAAAACGGGATTCCGATCGTTTCAAAAACCAAGGCTCCAGCGAATATGATGAGGGAAATTTTAGTAATCACGTAGGCTAGAATAGAAATTACAGAAAGGTAGCTTCGACATGCTTTCGAATATCTTTTTTCTAGAAATTCGGGCATTGTATATACCCCAGTTCTTAAATAAAATGGAACAAAAACCCAGCCTAGAAGAATTAAAACTAGCGCTGCAATAATTTCAAAGTTTGCCATCGGCATATTTCCTCTGGCTCCTGCCCCTGAAACTCCTAAAATAATTTCTGAACCAATATTTGATGCGAATAAAGAGGCTCCGATAACCAGCCATCCCGAGTTTTTTCCAGCTAAAAAATAATCAACAGCACCCCCTGAATTTGATTTGCTCTTTGATGCCCATTGGGCGATCCACAATATAATTCCGAAATAAACTATAATAATTGCAATATCAAGAAAGCTGAGTGTTGAAAGCATCAATTATAAATTTTTATTATCTAATTAAATTACCAGTCATTTAAACCTAAAAGCTTTTTGCCTAAATCTGAAAGCTCAGCCATTTGATATTTGTTCTGCTCCCAATTTCGAGGGTCACCCGGAAAGGCATACCCTTCGGGTGCTACTCTATTTTTCCATGAGTTAATTCGCCAGTCACGCATTACCTTGTTATCTTCCTCAGCTGGCATCATAGAAATATATTGAGCGATTCTCACTTTATCACCAGATTTGTTCGGTCGAATACCATGAGGCTGTGTGCTATTAAATATAAGTAAATCTCCTGCCTCCATTTTTACTTTTACAATTTTATCTTCAAGCCCGTTTACATCAGGTTGAAAATGATCGCGATCTTCAGGTTGGGTCAGTTTCCAACTATCATAATTACGATATAACCAAGGTATGCATTGAAAGCCACCCATATTCTCATCAGTTTGATCAGCCAAGGCTAAAACACCTTGTACATTTTGTGGTCGCGTTTCTGGATCGTAATCCCAATGGATAAATCCTTTTTTTTCAACTCCTGGTTGTAAGGGAAAATTCAAATTAGCTCGATCAATCGTTACCCATAATTTTTCTGTACCCCAAACATCAACAAAAGCATCATAAACACGTTGTGTTTGTCTATTATTCCATAAGTGTTGATTGTTATAAACTTCGACCATTCCAGTACCAGTTAATTCTTTCATCTTCATTTCTGCCCGAGGTGGAGCATACCATGTTTTTGCATCATTAGGATCTTTTTCATCATATTCCCATATAAAATCAGCCGTCGCTTTTGCTTGTTCTTTAGGTACTGCGTTCTTTATTACAATATACCCGTTCGTTATCCAAAACTTCCAATCGTCTTCAGACAATACGCGCAAATCTATGCCATTTGAGCGATCATTTAGTTTTATTTTACTGCTTGTTGCTGTAGAAGGGTTACCAGGGATTTCTTCATGCGCCTTGTTCGCCATTTCAATTTTTTCTTTAGACTCCATATCCTAATAATTTTAATTTATACCATTTCAATACCCCAAAACTAAAATAGGATATCTGGGGTCTCTACCTCGATATTGATAAAAATTTGAACAATATTGATATTTTGAGTATTTTAACATTAATAAATGGGGTAATTTAGTTATGAAAATTCAATTAGAAAGTATTTCGCCTGCCTCGAAAAGTCCGTTTCGGCATTTGCATGATCCGAAACTGAACCATCTTTTCTATTGGCATTTTCATCCAGAATATGAACTTGTATATATTGAAGGCGCCAGTGCTACTAGACATGTAGGCAATCATGTTTCGCAATTTACTAATAGTGATCTTGTATTTATCGGATCTAATATTCCTCATCTAAATTTTGACCATGGGGTCTCTACTAACTATAGAAAGGAGGTACTACATATAAAGCCATTTTTTAAAGATTCATTAATTAACGAGATTCCAGAATTAATGGCTATTGATCGCCTTTTGGAGCTTTCTAAATATGGGCTAGCTTTTTCAGAAAAAACTAAAAAAAAGGTTGCTCCATTACTTATGGGGCTTCATTTACTTCAACCCTTCGAACTCTTCATGCATGCTTTTCAAATTCTTCAAATACTATCTCAAAGTACTGATTTTGAGTTGTTGCATAACAAGCCTTATGTGAATCGTTATAGTAAAAAAGAACAAGAACGCATTCGTCAAATCTACGCTATGGTTGATGAACGCTATCAAAATAAAATACACGTTGAAGAAGTAGCGGCACTTTGTAACTTAACAAAACCCGCTTTTTGTCGCTATTTTAAAAAGGCCACAGGCAATACCTTTATCAATTTCTTAAACCAATATCGCATCAGTCAAGCGAAGCGACTTTTGTTATTAGGAAAAAATGTAAGTGAAACTTGTTACGATTGCGGTTTTGAAAGTCTCTCTTATTTCAATCGTACCTTTAAAAAAGTAACTGGCGAAAATCCATCTTCATTCAAAGCCAATATTCAGACCCAATGATTGTTATACAAAAAACCCCTCGACATTTATAAATCGAGGGGTTTTCAAACTAAATAACCAACCAAAAAACGTTCTAGCTAAGCTCGATGAAAGGAGCCGCACATATTTTATTTTCATTTTCGTTCTACTTTCATAGTAGGATTCGAAATCTTTGTTCTTTTCTTACTCACCGAGCTTTTTCTCGATTTTAAGTACTGCTGATATCCTTTCCCTTTAAACTCATAAACCGTTTCACTTGAAGGATGATACAATTCAATAGTACTGTCATTAATAACGTACAGTTCGAAGTAATCATTGCCCATAAAATCGTACGCAAGTGTTAAAGTTTTAAGCGTTTCGTCGTTTTCTATGTCATACACCTGATAATCTCCGATAAAATGCCAATCTAAATTTGAAATTGAAGTTCCTATTTTATTAATAGATGATTGAAAGCTAGGGCTATCAAAGCGTAAAAAGTTTTCATTATCAAAGTCATTCAAAGCTCCTTCATCACTGACAAAACTCTTTTCCCAAGCATCATACTCCTCTAGAAAATAATTGATATTCTCATAAAAAACTAGGTCATAATCAAAATTAGTAGTGCTGTAGCCGTTTAAATAATACGTTGTTTCAGATCGAGCGTCTTTGAGGGCTATTGTATTGTTATTGACAGCGTATAACTCGAGTAGCCACGACCCATCAATATCATGATTAATTTCAACAATACCTCGAAGCGTGGCGTAGCTGCCAATATCAATGCCATATCCTCCACCTGTCTTTCCGATACCCACTAAATTATTATTCGCATACATAGTTCCATTCCTAAATGATACTGTAAATGCGCGTTGCAAGAATGGCACTTCTCCATTGCCTTCGGTGGCATTAATGTCAACATACCATAAATCATACGATTGTAGAACCACATCTGTATTAAAAGCTGAAGCTTCAATAAAATCATCTTCAATTATCGGTTCTACATAACACGAGGTCATTAATGTGCCCATCATTAGTAATCCTAAAAGTAGTTGTGGCTTCATAAGCTGTTCATTTTAAATTCAATGTGTATAAAACAAATGCCATGCCATTTTATGTAATCCATTGATTATCAATAATTAAGGTTTAGATTTTATTAATCATTAGCTTTGCAGTTCTAACTAATATTCATGGCGAAGGCAATCAAGTTTGGAGTTTTAGGTGGCGGAAGCTGGGCTACTGCAATTGTAAAAATGCTAACAGAAAACCAAGAAAAGGTAGCTTGGTATATGCGTAATTCTGAGGCAATCAACTATATCACAGCGGAGAAACACAATCCCAATTACCTCACTGATGTGGCTTTTAATATTGACCAGTTGCATCTAACCGATGATATCAATGAAATAATACAGGCTACAGATGTACTCATTTTTGCTATCCCCTCTGCTTTTTTACAAGGAGAACTTCAAAAATTAACTCGACCCCTTAAGGGTAAAATTATATTCTCTGCGATAAAGGGAATTGTACCTGAAACAGGATTAATTGTTGGTGAACATTTTCATGATGTGTATCATATTCCTTTCGAAAACATTGGCGTAATAACGGGGCCATGTCATGCTGAGGAGGTGGCTCTTGAACGTTTATCGTATTTAACCATCGCATGTGCAGACCAAGAAAAAGCAAAATTGGTTGCTGATAATTTGAGCAGTCATTACATCAAAACCAAAATTTCAGACGATATCATAGGAACGGAATACGCGGCGATGTTAAAGAATATCTATGCCTTGGCCGCTGGTATTTATCACGGACTAGGTTATGGTGATAATTTTCAAAGTGTACTCATGAGCAATGCTATTCGTGAAATGAAACGCTATATCAAACGCGTTCATAAGATGAAACGCAACATCAATAATTCGGCTTATTTAGGTGATTTATTAGTGACTGGATACTCTACTTTCAGTCGAAATCGCATGTTCGGAAATATGATAGGTAAAGGCTATACGGTAAAAAGTGCTCAAATGGAAATGAAGATGGTGGCTGAAGGCTATTACGCTGCTAAAACAGCTTATGAACAAAAGGCAAAGTTTCGCAAAAAAGTACAAACACCAATTATTGATGCTGTTTATAAAGTACTATATGAAAATGGGAATGCAAGGCGGGTTTTTAAAGAATTGACAAATAAGTTAGATTAAACCCTATCCATAGAAAAATCAGAATGCTCTTTCAATTCCTTATTCAACACTTCTCTCCATGCCGATAACTGAATATCATCTATCTTATAAATTGATTTAAATTCTTTTAAAATTGGTTCCATCAGCGAACGAACGCTCTCAATATCAAAGTACAAACGCCCCGTTCTTCGGATAAAGAAATCCATCGGGTTTTGAACCATTTCATAGTCAATACCAAATCTTAATTCAGCTTTTGCCATTCGAAGATTTAAATTTTCATCTTTTAGCGAAGCATAATTCTCTAGTATAATTTCTGTTTGCATGCCGTAATTCGTTACCAAAAACCAGGCATCGTATTCCGAAAATCCGTCTGGCTTAAGGCGATCATAAATTTCGTCAATGTACTTTTTTACATGCTTGAATTTTTTAAACCCTACATTACCACATAATGGGATTTCTTCGGTATAGCATTCTTTCAATATTTGTCCTTGTTCTTCCTCCAATTTTTTTGCAATACGATCTACTACCCGTTCTGCCATTTTTCGATAGCCCGTAAGTTTTCCTCCTGCAATACTAATCAAGCCTGTTTCAGAAGTAAAAATTTCGTCTTTTCGTGAAAGCTCAGAGGCCGATTTACCCTCTTCATGAATCAATGGTCGCAATCCGGCCCACGAAGAAACAATATCTCCCATCTCTAAATTAATTTTAGGGAACATATTATTGACTGCCGAAAGCAAGTAAATAGCATCTGCTAAATCAGTTCGAACCTTGTCTTTGTCAAGATTAAAATTCGTATCTGTAGTACCTACATAAGTTACTTTACCTCTAGGTATTGCAAACATCATTCGACCATCGGGTATATCAAAATACACCGATTGCTTCACTGGTAATTTTTCCTTCGGAAATACCAAGTGTACCCCTTTTGTCAAATGCAAGCGCTTTCCTTTCTTAGAGTTGTTTACACTTCGGAGTTCATCTACCCAAGGACCCGCTGCGCTAATCACGTACCTCGTTTTAATGGAGAAACTTTTACCCGATATCGCGTCTGTTATGCTCACACCAGAAATTTGATTATCTGTATATTCAAAATCTTTAACAGAGGCGTAATTCAATGCTATTGCACCATACTGCAGGCTTGTCTTTATGTTTTCTATGGTAAGTCTCGCATCGTCAGTTCTATATTCTGCATAGTACCCGGCTCCTTTCAATATTTTCTTTGGAAGTAAAGGCTCTAATTTCAAGGCCTCTTTCTTCTCCAACATTTTACGTTTATCGTCACCTGTTACTTGTGCCAAAATATCGTACACTTTCAAGCCGATTGAAGTCAACCATTTGCCATAAGACCCATTCTCAATTAAGGGAAGCAACATCTTTTCGGGAAGTACGAGATGCGGTGCTAGTTTGTGAACAATCGCACGTTCAGAACCTACTTCTTTTACCAACCAAAAATCAAATTGTTTGAGATAACGAAGTCCTCCGTGAATGAGCTTAGTTGATTTACTACTTGTACCAGAAGCAAAATCGTTCTTTTCAACCAATGCAACTTTTAGTCCACGAGAAGCAGCGTCTAATGCAATTCCTCCCCCTGTTATTCCACCTCCGATGACAACTAAATCGAAGGTATCTGAGGCGAGCTTCTTAACTGCTTTTGCTCTATCAAGATTTGAGAATTTTATGTTTTTCATTAACTGTTTTCTTTTTTTTAAGCGCCTCTCTTTAGAAAAAGAGAGATATCCAACCTGTTGGACGGAGGGTTTAAAAGCGCAGGCCTCGGCATACTATAATGGGGTTGGGAATAGAGTTAAAGCTCAATTCATTCCCATCTTTAGAAAAAGAGGGGAGCTTTTTTTTACAATTAAGTCTCTACTGCTCCTCCCAGCCCTTCGTTCGTTCAACTGCTTGCTGCCATTTGCCATACAAACGCTTTCTTTTGACACGATCAAAAGTAGGTTTGAAAATTCGGTTCATAGGACGATTTTGATCAACATCTTCTTGTTTCCAATGTCCGACTTGAATACCTGCCAAGAAAGCTGCTCCCATTGCGGTTGATTCAATGACTTCAGGACGATGAACTTCTGTATCTAAAATATCTGCTTGAAATTGCATCAAATGATTATTAGCACAAGCCCCACCATCAACGCGAAGATTTTCTAGTTCAATTCCAGAATCATCTTCCATTGCTTTTAAAATATCTTTGGTTTGATAGGCTAATGATTCTAAGGTTGCTTTTGCTAAATGGGCTTTGCCTGTATCACGTGTTAATCCGAAGACGGCACCCCGTGCATACATATCCCAATAGGGGGCTCCCAAACCTGCAAATGCAGGAACCACATACACAGGATTTTCACCTGCTACAGAATCTGCCAAAGCTTCTGTTTCTTTGGCGTCTTTTATTAATTCTAAACCATCACGTAGCCATTGAACTGCTGCTCCGGCAATAAAAATACTTCCTTCAAGCGCGTAAGTCACTTTCCCGTCGAGACCATAGCCTATCGTAGTCAATAAACCATTTTTTGAGAACATGGGCTTTTCTCCTGTATTCATCAACATAAAGCAACCTGTTCCGTAGGTGTTTTTCGCGGTTCCTTCTTTAAAACAGGCTTGACCGAATAAAGCTGCTTGCTGGTCGCCAGCTATGCCAGCGATTGGAATTTTAATCCCGTCTAATTCATAATCTCCAAAATGATGTGCTGATGGCTTTACTGAAGGCAACATGCTTTTCGGAATGCCTAAGGTGTTGGTCAATTTATCATCCCATTTCAGATTTACTATATCATAAATTAAAGTCCGAGAGGCATTTGTATAGTCGGTAACATGACTAGCACCATTTGTCATATTCCACACCAACCAAGTGTCAACTGTACCCATTAATAAATCTCCATTTTCAGCTTTCTGTTTTGCTCCTTCTACATTGTCGAGTATCCACTTTACTTTTGTTCCTGTAAAATAAGAGTCTATAACTAGCCCCGTTGTTTGTCGAACATGCTCGGTAAGTCCATTATTTTTCATGTTCTCGCAGATATCTGCCGTTCGTTTGTCTTGCCATACAATAGCATTATACACTGGCTCACCTGTATTTTTGTCCCAGACTATAGCAGTTTCTCGCTGGTTGGTGATTCCTATAGCTTTGATATCTGAAGCATTTACGTTTTGCTCATGTATCAATTGTTTCAAAACACTCAATTGTGATTCTAATATCTCTTTCGGGTCATGTTCTACCCAACCTGATTTTGGGAAAATTTGTTGAAATTCCTTTTGTACCATTCCTTGAATGGCTCCTTCTTGGTTAACTAATAAAGCTCTTGAACTTGTTGTACCTTGGTCTAAAGAAATAATGTATGACATATGTGCAATTTTTAGATTGCTAATATACACATAAAGTAGCATATAGTAGCATAGCTATTTATACTAAATATAAGGGTTTCTAGATGAGCAACAAAGCACATACAATTACTCTATCGTTATCGTAACATTAACTTCATTTCCGAGCGCATCAACAACGGTTATTTTATGTCTTCCTAGGTCGGGCGTCAATCCAATTTCATGAAAATTAGTAGTTTGTAAAACAAATTTTTCATCTAAATACCAATATACCTCCGTCTCTGGTTTTGCATGGGCCAATTTCAAAACAACTTCATTTTTTTTGCCTTCAAAGTTCTTGGTTAATGAAATTCGACTTCCATTTTTTGGATAAATGAATTCCATTGGAGGGATATTCGTCTTTTCACAATCATTTCGAAAATAAGGCAAAGTTTTATATGAAGGATGAGTTTTCTTATAGTAAAAAGCTAACAAAGGGGGTAAGGTAAACCATGATTCAGACACCGTTGTTGAAAGATCTGCGCAGGATGAATTTACCCGAAATTGCCTTTGCGAATCAAGTTGAACGATTTGATGAAAACTACATGCCTTTACATAATTTTGTTTATTTGGAATTGCTATGGTTTTCTGAGGACAGTTGTCTGTCGCCAGATATCCACTCTTGGAGCAAACGGTTAAATCTGTAAATTCATCATAGGGTTTTTGAAACCAATTCGTTTTGGGAAGCACATCAAAAACATCAAATAAAATAGGAGCCGCACTACTGACCCCTGTTAGATTCGGTCGTCCTTCCCCATCTGCATTACCTACCCACACGCCAACGACAAAATCTGTTGTAACTCCGATAGCCCAGGCATCTTTATTACCATAACTAGTTCCTGTTTTCCAAGCAATTTCATTACTACTTTCATAATACCGCCATGATTCATCACCTACCGGGCGATTTACTTCTTTCATTGCCTCAAAAGTGAGATAAATACTAGCTGCATCGAAAATAGTTTTTTCTGTACTCTTTTTTCCGAAATCAACTTCTTGATCTGTTTTAAGAACGGGGTTTAAGAATTCGTTATTGAAGTATTCGCTTGAGGTTTTATTGAAATGATTAAGCGTTGATGCCAAATTCGCATAGGTTTTACAGAGATCCCAAAGATTGCTTTCGGCACCTCCTAAGATCAGTGTTAAGCCGTAATGATCTGCAGATTTATTTAGCCCTTTTAATTCAAATTGATTTAGCTGATCTCTAAATTTCTGCAAGCCATATTGTTGTAATAATCGAACGGCGGGAATATTTAAAGATCTTGCCAGTGCCTCTTTCGCGGGAATAGCACCGCTATATTCTTCTATGAAATTTTCTGGCGTATATCCAGCAATTTGCGTTGGCACATCGGCAACTAACATTTCTGGTAGCAACTCACCTGCGTCTAACATTGCACTATATAATAGTGGCTTTAACGTGCTCCCCGTACTACGGTTTGCTTGTATCATGTCAACATCTTTTTGATGCGTTTCTGTTGTTCGCGTATTGCCAACATAACTCAAAACTTTTCTGGTTTTTACATCCAAAACCAAAACCGCAGCATTATGTATTTGGTTTTTTTTCAAGCTTTTATAATGCCTATTTAAAATAGTATTTACCCCAGATTGTAGGTTTTCATCTATGGTACTTTGAATGCGCTTTCCTTTATAGATTTTAGCCATCTGTTCTACCAAATGAGGAGCTCTACCAGGAAGCGGAAACGGTTTTTGCGGAAGATTTTCAAGTAGTGCAAGGTCATAGGTGGTGCTATCAATTAGCTTTTCGGTAAGCAACTTTTTCAATAATCGATTTCTTTTAAGCAGGAGTTTTTCTTGATTTTTTCCAGGATAAATCAAACTTGGAGCATTCGGTAAAACGGCAAGTGTGGCCGCTTCAGCCCAAGACAGTTGCTCTGGTTTTTGACCAAAGTAACGCCAAGCAGCTGCATCGAGTCCGACAACGTTCCCTCCAAAAGGAGCCTGACTAGAATATAATTTTAATATCTCTTTTTTAGAATAGCGAAACTCTAACCGCGTAGCCAAAATAAGTTCAATAAACTTTTCAAAATAAGATCGTTTTTGCCGCCGAGACAATCGTATCACTTGTTGTGTTATCGTACTACCTCCACGAACAGAATTACCCGCTGAAATGTTAGCTCTTAAAGCTTTAAACATTGAAACAGGGTTAAATCCGAAATGTTGATAGAAATAAGCATCTTCAAATTGAAGGAGGCAAGTCTCGAATTTACGAGGTATACTATCAGACATTGGAAAACGCCATTGCCCATCTTCTGCAATTTTAGCTCCTAAGAGAACTCCGTTACTACTGTTAACTATGGTTGCAGTTGGCGAACTAAAAAGTGGTTTTGGAAGACAGAAATAATAGGCAATAAGAAGAAGCCCCGCAAGAATAAGTTTTTTGGGGTGCTTTTTGAAAAATCCTCCTCTAATCCCTATAATGGGAAATGGATTTCGCTTTTGGATTATCTTTTTTAATGGATTCAAAATTTGATTTTTAATATATCCCCTCTTGAGAGGGGAAGATTGGTGATGCCAATCAGGGGTGTGTTCTTTCGGGTAACATATTTCAATATTCTATAATGCTTATTCTAAATCTGGAATATCCCTTCCATTCACTTCTTCAAACTCCAAAAAAAAAGCTTCTATTGACCTTAATACATTATCCATATCATTAAAAATCTGATTATCTGTAAAACGTAGTATTGAAATACCCAATGAATTTAGTTTTTCTTCTTTTCACACATCCCTTTTATAAACCTCAACCACTTCATGAGAATATCCATCAACCTCAATTCCTAACATTAGCTCGTGACAAAAGAAATCTAAAATAAAATTATCAATAGGTTTTTGACGATGGAAATCATATCCATAATACTGTTTCCTTTTGATTTTTTGCCACAGAAAAACTTCTGCCTTTGTGGAATTATTTCGGAGCTGCCTTGCCAATTCTTTTAACCTTGGATTATATGGGATAATTTTTCGAGGCTTCATCTTAGACTTTGGTTTTTATTTGTTTTAAACACACCCCTGAAAAACTACGTTTTTCTTTCCCCTCTCAAGAGGGGAGGTTAAAAACCGAACTTCGACTGCGCTCAGTACAGCTCTCAAAGAAGGTCAAAAGCCCTCCCTTCGGAGGGGTTTGAGGAAGCTTCATACTCCCTTTCGACCAAACAGATTCTCACCTTGTACCACGAATACCAATCTTTAATTCCTTTCTGTTGAGCAAAAAGATGATCTGTATTCGCTTTCCAATTCGCAATGGCTTCGAGACTTTCCCAATAGCTAATCGTAATTCCTACTTCTTCTCGAGCACTTTCAAAATCTAAATATCCTGGTTGTTGTTTCGCTAAGGCTTCCATCTGTTGCGCCATTTCAGCATACCCTTTGTCATCATCTGTTCGGGTTGATGTAAAAATTACTGCGTAGTAAGGGATTTTGGTTTTCATTACATTCTTTAAGTAATGTACTCCTTATCTAAAAAATAACTTACAATGGCCTCCTTCATTAAGACGGACTGCTCTCCAGCTTTTAAAGGTGGTAATTCCTCTTTAATCATATAATGTGGCCATCCGTCTTCATCAAAAAAATCAAACTCATAATATCCGTACGGCTCTAATAAACGGCAAATAGCGATATGCATCAGATCAAGCTTTGCGTCTTTCTTATATTTTCTATGATATTGTCCTAGTTCTTGAACACCTATCATATAGATTATGGCGTCAAGCTCTAACGGATCTCCATCAGCAAATTGATGCGATAGTTTTTCTACAAGTGAAGACCAACGCTCTTTTAGTACAATATCTCTAGCCATTACTTAAACTCCTTTTTCAAAGGTACAAATCAAAGTTCTATATTTGTTGAAACCCTATGGTTATGAATTTTTTTGACATCATTTTAGGATTGTTACTGGCATACGGGTTATATAAAGGTTTTAAAAACGGAATATTTGTTGAAGTAGCCTCTTTAATCGCTTTAATTGCTGGAGTTTTCGGTGCACTTCATTTCTCGTATATAGCTGGTGATTATCTTGCTAAAAATATGGAATGGAACGAACGTTATATCAATATTACTGCTTTTATTATCACATTTATTGGTATCGTACTACTCGTTCATACCGCTGGCAAATTATTAACCAAAATAGCGGATTTTGCGATGCTCGGATTGGTTAATAAAATAGCAGGTGCCCTTTTCGGAGCCCTAAAAATTGCCGTAATACTGGGAGCCGTACTCGTTTTTTTTAATCGTATAAATAATTCTGCACAATTGGTGCCTCAGGAAACCGTAAAAGAATCGGTGCTGTATATTCCGTTAGTTGAAATCGGAGCTTTTGTGTTTTCGAAAGTGCTCCCCGAAAGAGAAACTAATGAATCTCCACTTTAAATTGATTTTCGCATTACATACTATTTGATTGCAATTAACGTTATTTTGTAAGATTAATACTACTAAATGTATGTTTTTTTATAAAAAAGCTTTTTGTACTGTAGCTTTTTTGGGGCTTTTTAATCTCGCATTTTCGCAAACTGTTTCTGCCGAAGATCTTGTAGGTATACATCCGCTTTCGCAAATTCAAATTAATAGTCTAAGTAGCCCCATTGTCGGTACACTCGTATACAATACTGATTTAAAAATACTTCAAACCTACACAGGAGCTGCCTGGGAAATATCAGAATCGCTATCAACTTTTGTTAATAATGGCAACGGTACCTTCACCTACACTGATGAAAGCGGTGCAATGATTACCCTTGGAACAATAGGACCTCAAGGGCCTCCTGGACCAAAAGGGGATACTGGAGATACTGGTCCACAAGGTATACAAGGCCCCGCTGGGCCTAAAGGCGACACCGGGGATACAGGTCCTCAAGGCAATACGGGCGCAACAGGACCAAAGGGAGATACTGGCGATACTGGAGCAACTGGCCCGCAAGGTATACAAGGAGTTGCTGGACCCAAAGGAGATACTGGAGATACAGGCCCGCAAGGTAATACGGGTGCAACAGGACCAAAAGGGGATACCGGCGATACTGGAGCAACTGGCCCGCAAGGTATACAGGGACCTGCTGGACCCAAAGGAGATACTGGAGATACAGGCCCACAAGGACCTCCAGGAAATAGCGCTGTAAAACTAATCGATATTTACGACTCGAATGCCTCTTATGTCATTCCTAAAAATACTTTCACCAAAATAAAATTAAATACCTCACGAATTAATCTTGGAGGCATATTTACAGTAAATAATAATCAAATTACTGTTACCGAAGGCGGTACTTATGAAATAGAATATGGTGTTTCAGCACAAACTAACGTTTGGTCTAGTGTAGAAGCTAAAATACGCGTAAATGGTTCTGATTTAAATGCAACTGATAGCTATAATGGTGGTTGGTACAAGCGCGTTACCGCCACTCGAAAAGTTTACTATACACTGGCAGCAAACGATGTGATATCTATTTGGGCGCAACGCACTGATTTTGCAAATAATGGGTCTAATGCTGTCAACACACTTCAAAATGGCTCTTTTCTACTGATTCGTAAACTTGATTAACCGTTACGCTTTGGTTGCATAAATTGTAGTTCAAAGAATATTGAAGTGCTTAATCGACATCTCCTTGTTCGTTCAATTATTCCTTACATCTTTGCGTGTTGATTCTCTCAATGTGATATAAATGAGTAAACTAAAAGATTTCCCTTTTTTTCATGAAGCCATTCATGAAATTAATTATCCTTTTGGGGATTTTTATCTATTTGACGGATTTGTAGTCGCCGAAATAAATGAAGGTGTACATTTTACATGGGAAGATCATGCGCAACAACTCGTAAAAGAGCTTGTTTATTTATACGATTCTAACAGTCCGAACCTTGTATTAATTGCAAATCGCGTAAACTCTTACTCTGTAAAGCCGACGAATTGGGCGAAATTTTATAAAAATGGATACGCCTTGCATGGATATGCCGTTGTGAACTATAGTAAAATGGGACGATCTATAGCGCTTATAGAAAAGCTTTTCGTTCGCACAAAATCTAAAAGCTTTAATTCTTTGAGTCGGGCAATTAACTGGGCCAAAAAACGATCTAAAAAACGAATTGCTTCTTAATTAAGGTTTTTCTTTTCTAAGCACTATTGTATTCTTGCATACAAAATTACCTTATTACTTCAATCCATTTTCCTTTAGTGCGTACTGTATAGTCGTTATCATACATGGCTTCTGCCTGAACTCCAGGCAAATAATATTTACCCAAATAAGAGGCATTTAGTAAAATTCTAAATGTCTTCGTTTCATTTCTTTTCATATCAAAATAGAAGTTAACCCGATCATCTCGTATATCAGTATAAGTCACCTTATTTTGAGCAAAATCTCCAAAATCAGTAAAACGCGTATTAACAATTTCCCAGCCACTTGGAAAAATTTCCATCAAAGCCATATCCTTTATACGCTTAGAACTAGTATTAGTTATTGAAACCTCTGCCACGAAGTCCGTTCCTTGAGTAATCCTCGATGGATCGAGTCTTGAACCATTTCTTCCTTTAAAAACAAGTGACGTCACTAGATTTTTTTGAATCACTTTTTCTGCACCAACAGGTAAAATTCCGCTACTGATTACATTTACGTAAATAGTATTTCCATCAAGATTTTTTATTGTAATACTATTAACTCCTTTCTTAATACTTATAGGTCGATTTGCTAAAGTCTTCTCCGTTGTTAGATTATAAGATGTGCCATTGACTTTGAAAGTGGTTTTTATCCCTTTACCACCAATCATATTTGCAAATTTGGCCATGGCCAATAAACTATAAGCCGTACTTTGTGTGCTCATATACCTTCTGTCAGATAAATTATCAGCAATTACTTTTGCCAAACCTTGAGCCTTTACTTTATCATTTAATAAAATATACGTTTCCAATGCCATAGCTCTATTTCTATCTGCAGAACCATAGGTATAATAATAAAATTTGCGGTTTTCAACATCTATTCTTGCAGTGCTTATAATTACCTGAGCAACATTTTTCTGCCCTATTAAAGCATAGGTTGCGGCTAGTCGAAATTTAGCTTCATTTGATACGCCATGGCTTTCTCTGAGTCGGTTCATGCTAGCCACATCAGCATTTCCTGAAAGTGCCAAGGTATAAAGACGATAGGCTTGAGCCAAATCTGAGTTATCTGTTCCTAATCGCCATTGTTTTGCAATATTTTGCTGATACCTGATCCAACTCGATTTAAACCCGATTGGCAATACATAGCCTTTCTTTTCAGCCTCAATCAGAAAATGCCCTGCATAAGACGTTCCCCAATCATTAGCTCTGTTTTGGCCACGCCAATATGCAAAACCTCCACTCGGGTTCTGAAAATCACCCAAACGTTTTATAGTCCTTACAATATTCTGTTGTATTTGCTTTGTCTTCTGAATATCGAGATCAAAAATATCAGCTAAAAATAGTTGTGGAAAAGCTCCTGATATGGTTTGCTCAACACAACCATGTGGGTATCGTATTAAATATTTCATACGCCCATTAAAATTCATAGGCGGTAAGGTTGAAAATTCAATTTCTGCAGAGTTACTTCCCGTAATTCCAAAGGTTTCTAACGCCAGTGTTTGCCCAGCATTAGGTTCTAAAACGATTTCGTTTGTTTCTGTGGTTATCGGATTCGGATTAACAACATCTATAGGGATTTCAAAAGACGTATTTTCGCCACCGCCAGAGGCTTCAACTATGACTTTTCCAATTCCTGAAAAATCAGAAACATTCAATTGAAAGTAGGCCATTTTTTCATCTGGCTTTGAAAAATTCAATTGTTGCGTTTGCGCTCCAACTACCGTAAAGGCTTTGTCTTTTTTAATCTTTAGCGTAACACTTTTTACTTTCTTTTCCATAGCAAAAACTGTTACAGGAAGTGTCACTTTCTCCCCCGGAGTTATCTTTCTTGGTAAAGATGCCAGTATCATTAATGGTTTACGCACTGGTGTTGTCTTTTCAGCATGGCCATAGGATTCTTTGGTATGGTCTGAAGCTACAACCATGCTGCGCACGGAACCTATATATTTCGGAATTTTAATTTTATGAGATTTAGTTTCTCCTTCTTTCAAATTAAAAGGCCCCAAATGAACCACCATAGGTTTAAAACGATTTGCTTTTTTGTTCTTAGCTCCTGCAAGTTCACCATCACCACCAATGGCAAAAACCTGATTTATTTTACCACCATAGGCACCTATCACATCATCATAAACATCCCAAGTTTTGACTCCTAATGCTTCTTTAGCATAAAAAGTATTCCATGGGTTTGGCGTTTTAAAGCGTGTTAAGTCAAGTAAACCTTCATCTACAATTGCTATGCTGTAGGTCATTGATTTTCCATTTTGCTCACTTATTTTCAAAGTCGTTGTTTCTTCTGGTTTTAAAACTGCTGGCATTTTTAAGACTGGAGCAAGCTTTGTTGCTTTATTTTCTACAGTAATACCAGTAACCCCATACATGCGAATGGGCGAATCATTTTTCGAATTCGAATGCGGTTGCAACGAAGTAATATTTATAAAAACGTTTGGCGTATATAATGCTGTAATTGGTAATTTAAATTTAGTCTCTCCTTCTACTGTTTCTACCCATATCGATTCTAAAACTTCACTTCCATTTTCTATAGTTACTAAAGCTCTACCACCGAATGAACTTGGAAAACTAACTGTTGCAGTTTCGCCAACATTATAAGTTTCTTTATCTGCAGAAAAGACAAGCATTGTGGCAGCAGAGGGATCGCCTTTTCTAGATTTTCCAGCCCATCCTGGCCAATCTATGTACACCGTTTTTCCGACCGCATGACCTCCGTTAGGGTCTTCAACGCGAATTAAATACCTGCCCCATTCTGGATATTTTAATTCAAAATTAAAACTGCCTATTCCATTAGCATTCGTATGCACTATTTTCTCTTCTATCAATTGTTGATAGCGTTGATTACTGTATGAAGACAAATTGTCTGCAGACGTATCCCACCACCAGCGCCACTTCACCTTATAGATAGATGCTTTTAAATTTTTAGTTGCTTTTGGGTTGCCATCAGCATCAACTGATACTACTTCAAACTTATGATTTACATCAGTCAAAAGCATTCCTCTGCGATTGTCTCCTTTGGGTGTATTTAACCCAATAAACCTAGTATAAGGAGCATACGGCTTGGTAAAAACGTCAGTACTAAAGTCTCCCCCATTCTCATATACTTTTGCTATAAATGCTGCTTCTAGCATTCCCGGAGCCTTACTATTCAATTGTGGGTTTAGCGAAAAATTAATTTTACCCTCTTCATTAATATTACCGTCAAAAACGACTTGCTCCTCACCAGAAAAACTCCTTGTAGGATCATCAAATACATAACCGGGATATTTTTTAAAGCGTGTTACAGTTTTTCTAAACTTTGCTGTAATATCTGATTTGAGGTTTTTGGCAATGGCTCCATGCAACCAATTAACTTCCATACTACCCTTGATGGGCTTAGATCCGTTTAAAATAGCATCATCAAAAGCTGTTTTAATTTTTAAACGATTGGGCTTAATCGTTTCTATTTTAAGTGTTTTCGTAAAAGATGCTCCTCCTACGGTTACTTTGGCTAACCAATTACCAGTAGGTGCATTTTCATTGGTTGACAAATTGAACTGATAGAAATTATTTAAGGAAGTCTTCAAAACCTCACGATGAACCACTTTGTTATACGGATCAATTAATTCTAGTTTTACAGGATGATTTTCAGGAAGCTTGTTCGCGTTATCATTCAAAATAAACGACAAGAAAATAGCATCACCCGGTCGCCATACACCCCGTTCTCCGAAAATAAAGCCTTTGAGACCTTTTTTTAATCGTGTGCCTGAGACATCGAATTTACTGACCGAAAGTGCATTGCCATCATTTAATTTTACATAGTTCTTTTGTCCATTAAATTCTGCAACAGCAAAAAAAGCAACTTTTTCAGCATCGTATATAGCCATGCCGTCAACATCTGTTGAAATACTTCCTAAGGCCTGTTGCTGATAATTGTAAAATGTGACTTTGGCACCATTTATAGGTTCGGTAGTTAAAATATCATTTGCAGCAATAAAATAACTTTTGTTCAGCCCTCTTTTAATGGTGAGTCCAATATCCGTTGCTAAAAGGTTTAAACCGATTTTTTTGTTATGGTAATAAGACTTGTCGCATGGGTTTTCGCGTTCGTTCCAATTATAATCATAGTATCCGTAATCATTATAATAATTTTCTACGCCGTCCCAAGAACTACTCTCCTCTTCTTCGTCAAAATTTTCGTCAGCTTCTTTTTCTATATCAAAATTGGGGCTTTCACATTTGTAAGTACTATAAGATGGCCTATAATTTAATTCTACACGATATATGGCGCCAACTTCTGGCTGTATAATGGTGCTTATATCAAGGGCATGTGCTGACCACTTGTGACTTGAGTTTGCAAGGTTATTTTCAATAACTATTTTTTTCTTGGCAATAGGTCGTGCCACACTTCTTAGGTTTGAAGTACCACTTAGATTATTTGCTTGTAAAAATTGTAAAATGTTATTTTCATAAATCTTAAAAATTGATACGTCAACTGCCTTAAGGTTTACAGTTTCGAAATTGACTTTTAAATTGCTTGAAGAAGGTAAAATAGAACCATTTGAAAGAAGTCTAACTTCTGGCTTCAACTGTTCAAAAGCTATATTTTGTATATAATTGGCTTTAAGTTTATAGCCTGCCGCACTTTCTATACCCTGCAAGATCTCAAGGTTAACCCCACCTTTTATATCTTGAGAAGGAAATATTTTTAAGGTATTTCCGTCAATACTATATTTTGGATTATTATCACTTTCTAAAACAACAAGGCCTTTAAAATTTTGTCCCTTTTTAAGAGGGTCAGAAAAATTAACTAAAACCACTTGCCCTTCAGATATATCAACTGTAGCATCTAAAATTGTAAAGTTATTTTTTCCGGCAATGGTAACTGTATTTTGACCAGAGCTTTCAATATTAAAATTACTGCCATCCCAGGCTAATAGTAATTCGGAATCTTCTTCATAACGTTGAATACTATCAATTTTAAACTGAAATTGAAGCCCTTCTTCTACGGCCTCTTCAAATTTCAAAGGAATAGAATTCCCTTTATGGGTTACCGAAACCAGTTGCCGCGCCGTTTTTAGGTCTAATAAATCTGCAGTTCTAAGGTGACCCGTTATATACTGTTTATCAGCACTGTAAGATTGTATTGGATCAGTATAAACATTGAATTGCTGTTTTAAAGTCTTTACACCAAAAGTCATACTTGCTAATTCCTTTGGTATATCCTTAATAATTTTGGAAAGCTCGATTTCAAATCGATATTCCGTATCTTGTTTTAGTCCGTTCTCACTTATAAAGGCAATGGTACGTTGATCAAGAGCGACTACTTTTCCTTTTACTTTTGGGGAAATTTGAAATAACTTAAGATCGAGTTCATCACCAGCATTCCATGAATCAACTGGTGTATTCAACACCACGCGAATATCACTCTTTGTTGAAATTACCCCATTAGAAACTTCAACGACATACTTTTGAAACTTATTAAGGTTGTCAAAGGTTGCGGCATGATTATCTGTTTTCGATGTACAAGCGAAAAATGTAATAGTTAGGCTTAGAACTACTAATATCGGTTTGAATTTCATGTGACTCGTTTTATCAAAGGTACTAGAGCTTGTTATATTTTCATACAAATTCACATGAATTTAAGACATCTATTGACATGGTAACTATAAACCCAGAAAGACGATATTCTCTTTTGATTAATCTCGCATTCGTCTTAAATAATCTACTAAGGACATCCTTTGTTAGGTAAATGAAAGGGCGATTTTTGTCTTTCAACGAAAAAAAGTTGGCCTAGCCCAAGCTTATTCCTTATTTTATGTAATATTACTGCGGTCAAAATCCCAATTTGGCCTGAGAACACGAGAGCCCTTATTTTATCTACCTACTTATCGATAGTGCCTACTTATCAATAAGTCAGCGTATGAAAATGAGAACTCAATATTTGGCAATTCTTGTACTTCTTGGAACTCTATCTTCTTGTACTAAAGAGACTATTGATAATACAATAATTTCGAAATCTGAAAACATAGAAAGTTTAGAACTGCAGTTGTTAACCGTTGTAAATGACCATCGCACAACTATTGGCCAGTCCGTTTTAGAGTTTAGTGAAGTCGCCTATGAATATGCCAATGAACATACTGACTATATGATTTCTGAAAACAACTTAAATCATGACAACTTTAGCTCTAGAGCGTCGAAAATAGCATCTCAAGTAAATGCTGTTTATGTAGCTGAAAATGTTGCAAGAAATTACAGCACCGCAAATGGTGCTTTTCAAGGGTGGCTTAATAGTGCTAGTCATAAAAAAACGATGGAAGGAGATTTTACGCATACAGCAGTAAGCGTGAAGGAGAATTCAAAAGGAGACTACTATTTTACCCAGATTTTTGTGAAACAATAACTAGGGGGCCACGTATGACTTCGATTTATCTGTAGCTATTTCGTCTTGTTTTTTTGCAATATAACTGCTGTTATTCTCTTTTTACTCGATGTGTTAATGAATTACTTCGACTACTAGCACATTATCATATAAACGGTACGTTTTTATCGATTAAAAATAGGTGTATTTCGTTTATAACTGACTGATTATAAGAATTATACATTTTATCGAATTTTTTTAATCCTTCAAAGGCATTATTGAATTTTACATGATAAGTGGGGTTAGTTTTATATAGAATTAAAATAAAACCTTGAATCATGTACCTACGTTATACACTTTTAATTATGCTATTCTCTTTTTTGACTTCTTGTACCAAAGAAGAAAGTTTTGACTTGCCTACGGATGGACAAGAAACTAGCATTGATGATAATGAAGTTTCTACATTAGAACCAACAAAGCTAGAAGTTGATTTATTTGATCAAGTAAATGAATATCGAGAAAGTCTAAATTTGGCGTCGCTTAAATTTGATAAATATACTTATTCGGAAGCGATACGTCATAATAAATATATGATCTCCCAAGGAAAGCGAAGTCACGCAAATTTTAATAATCGCGCAACTAAAATTGCCGAAAAAGTGGGTGCCACTTTAGTAGCAGAAAACATTGCAGACAACTACACAACTATAGAGGCTGTTCTAGAAGCTTGGAAAGAAAGTGATGGTCACAAAGAAAACTTGGAAGGTAATTTTACCCATTCGGCTATTTCTATTAGAGAAGATGCAAAAGGAAAACTTTACTTCACTCAAATTTTCTTCAAGTAAAAATTAGGCGTACATACAATTTTAAACCCGCAACAATGCGGGTTTTTTTATGTTTAATTTTTTATCTTTCTAATCTTAGCCAAAAGAATATTATAAACTATGCAATTAACAGTAGATCTACTTATCGGCTTTATCGCTATTTTACATCTATACTTTCTCTACTTTGAGATGTTTGCCTGGACCACTAAAGGAAGAAAAGTTTTTCGAAACTTTCCGAAAGAGCTTTTCGAACCTACAAAGCCTATGGCCGCTAATCAAGGTTTATACAACGGTTTTTTAGCGGCTGGTTTAATATGGACGTACTTTATTAACGACGTAATTTGGAAAGATAATATTGCGTTTTTCTTTTTGAGTTGTGTTGCAATCGCAGGAATTTATGGTGGCCTGACCGTTACCAAAAAAATATTTTTTATTCAAGGTCTTCCAGCACTTATTGCCATTGCTCTAGTACTTTTCAAAAACTATTAGATTAATCGCTTTTTTACTATAACAAACACTTCATTATTCAATTTATGGCTTCAGAGCTAGTTGTACAAAAACAATTACGGGCTTATAATAATAGAAATATTGACGAATTTATGAGTGTCATGAGCAAAGATATCATGGTACATGATTTTGCCAACCAGAAGACCATAATGAAGGGGTATGTGGCTTGTAAAGATTTCTATGCACGACTCTTTGAAAATTCCCCTAAGCTCCATTCAACTATTTTGAAGCGTATCGTCTTCGGCAATACTATTATTGATCACGAAGAAATTACAGGAAGAAACGGCCATAAAGGCGCTTTAGAAATGGTACTCATTTACGAAGTTAAAAATGGGAAGATTTTCAAAATCACTGTCTTGAGTGAACAACTATAATTCTTTAGTTTATTCGTAACTTTGCAAAATATTTAACAATTCACGTTCAAAAAGTTATAAAATGTCGAAAATAGCCACAGCATTTGGTCTTACTGATGCCTTGAAAGCCTTAGGAATTAAAGATATTAATGAAGGAACTTCAACAGGTTCAACTAATTTTTCTTCTGGTGAAATTATTGAATCATATTCGCCCGTTGATGGAGCTTTAATTGGAAAAGTTAAAACAACTTCTAAAGCAGATTATGAAAAAGTAATGACGACAGCAACTAGTGCGTTTAAAACATGGAGACAAAAACCGGCTCCTTTACGTGGGGAAGTTGTTCGTCAGTTTGGCGAAAAACTACGTGAATTAAAAGAGCCTTTAGGCAAACTGGTTTCCTATGAAATGGGGAAAAGCTATCAAGAAGGTTTGGGTGAAGTTCAGGAAATGATTGATATCTGTGATTTCGCTGTCGGACTTTCAAGGCAATTACATGGCTTAACTATGCATTCTGAAAGACCTGGGCATAGAATGTATGAGCAGTATCATCCCTTAGGTGTGGTTGGTATCATCTCTGCATTTAACTTTCCTGTTGCTGTTTGGGCTTGGAATACTGCTTTAGCATGGATATGTGGCGATGTGTGTATTTGGAAACCCTCTGAGAAGACTCCTCTCTGCGGTGTTGCCTGTCAAAATATTGCCGCTGAAGTTTTTAAAGCCAATGGATTGCCAGAAGGAATTTCTTGCTTAATTAATGGAGATTATAAAGTAGGTGAAATGATGACTCATGATGGACGTATTCCTTTGGTCTCTGCAACAGGTTCAATACGTATGGGTAAAATAGTTGCTCAAGCGGTTGCTGCCAGATTGGGCAAATCTTTACTAGAATTAGGCGGAAACAACGCGATTATTGTTACACCAGACGCCGACATTAAAATGACCGTAATTGGTGCTGTATTCGGAGCGGTAGGTACCGCAGGTCAGCGATGTACTTCAACTAGAAGATTGATAATTCACGATTCTATTTATGATAAAGTAAAAGATGCTGTTGTTGCTGCATACGGACAATTACGTATTGGGAATCCGTTAGACGAAAACAACCATGTCGGACCCTTAATTGATACCGAAGCTGTGAGTCATTATAGTAAGGCTCTAAAAAAAGTGGTTCAAGAAGGTGGTAAACTTATTGTAGAAGGAGGTCTTTTAACTGGCGAAGGTTACGAAAGCGGATGCTATGTCAAGCCTGCAATCGCTGAGGCCACCAATGACTTTGAAATCGTACAGCATGAAACTTTTGCTCCTGTTTTATATCTCTTGAAATATTCAGGAGAAGTTGAAAACGCAATTGCCCTTCAAAATGGTGTGGTACAAGGACTATCGTCTGCCATCATGACAAAAAACTTACGGGAAGCTGAAAAGTTCTTAAGCCAAAATGGTAGCGACTGCGGTATTGCCAATGTCAATATTGGTACTTCTGGAGCGGAAATAGGTGGTGCATTTGGTGGTGAAAAAGAAACAGGAGGTGGTCGTGAAAGTGGCTCTGATGCTTGGAAAATTTATATGCGTAGACAAACAAACACTATTAACTATACTACAGAGTTGCCTTTAGCTCAAGGAATCAAATTTGATTTATAAAACCAAAAACCCGCTAATACTCAATATTACCTGTTCCCCCGATCGGCATTATTGACATATTAGCGGGTATAATCAAACCAACTCAAACACTAAATTTAAACTGTTTTCAAAGGTCATTTACTTTTTCAAGAGTCATTACTTTGAATTTTCCAACTTCCTTGCAATAATTCTTGAGTTCCAAGAACTATAAACATGCAAATAAAAGTTCCAATTCTAATAATGCTAGTTTTCATTTAGTGTGATATTCTACTGTAAATATAATAGTACTCGTACCGAGATTTAAGAACTTTTGTACCGTTGGAGTATATTTAGGTATAAATGGCAATTAATTGCTTAAATCTGTAATTCGTATACAATTATTCTAAATGATTTGAAGCGAATAAAAAGAAATAACACCGTTAACAACTACGTTTGCGCTAAAGCCTGAAAAGAACTTATTGTTATAAACCAACAACCTTAATACACAGTACATTATACTCTTCCGCTATTTATTTCACAATATTTTAACGTTTTCAGGATTTTTTTAATACATTGTGAATCAAACACTAAATGATTTTTAACAATGACAAAAACAACAACCAATTTGTTGCTGATGCTCATTACCATTTTAGCGGGCACTTATTTTTACATTACATGCTGCAGTTCTTGCGGCACAATGAAAAAAGAGGAGCCACTGCAAGAAAAAGTGGTAGCACCTGTAACACCTAAACACACGTCATATCCTTTCGCATTTAGCGATGGTGAATATGCCTACAATGAAAATGACAATTATAATTTTAATGTGTCATCCTCGTCCTTCCTGACGCCGCTATCTCAAAAAGTAATTGATGGTTTAGCAAGTTTAAAAACTTTCTTAGACGAAAATACCGATAAGGTTATCAATGTAACGGGATATTATAAGAGTGATGAAACCAATAATTCTGCATTCCCTAATTTAGGATTAGCAAGAGCCAATGCCGTAAAGAATCATATGTTAGAAAATGGCATTTCTTCGAGCCAAATTAATACAATGGGAGAATTAATGGGCACTATGATCGCAAAAGACAATGTCTATATGGGGCCTGTTATTTATGGCATAGATGCGAAAGCGGATAATGCCGAAGAAGAGCTTCAAGCGCTTTTCGACAAAATTACTTCTGACCCATTAGTTCTATATTTTGAAACGAATCAAGCTGCAATTAACCTAACCGCTGCACAACGACAAAAAGTTGCTGACATATCTAGATATTTAGATAAGGTTGATGTTGCTACTTGTAGTGTCATTGGTCATACCGATAGTGTTGGCCCAAGTGCTCCTAACCTAAGACTAGGGCAAGAAAGAGCTGATTTCGCTAAAGATTATCTTATTAATAACGGTATTGCTTCTGATAGAATTAACGCTACTTCAAAAGGTGAAAGTCAACCTATAGCTAGTAATACTACTAAAAGCGGTCAGGCTAAAAATAGACGTACCGTAGTCACATTAAACAAATAATTAACTAATCATAAAATAATATAAAATGGATTTTGATTTTGAAAATATGAACATCTGGTGCTGGTTGATTCCCCTTTTAACTGGATTAATTTGCGGAATATTAGGCTACCTTATCGGAAAAGGATCAAGTACTACTGTAGATAATTCTGCTGATTTAAAACTTTGGAAAGATAAAAATGCCAAGCTACAAGCAGATCTTGATGCATGCAATAAAAAACTAACGGTTGCTGGCACAGCTGCCGCTGCTAGTACTGTTGCCGCAGCAAGTTCTTTAACTGCTAGTGCTGATCTTCCTTTTAATGCCGCTGCTGCAAAAGCTGCATTTGGTAAAACTATCAAACAAGATGATCTTAAAATTGTTGAGGGTATCGGCCCGAAAATTTCAGGAATGTTTAATGATGCTGGTATTAAAACTTGGAAAGCGCTTTCTGAAGCTTCAGTAGCTAAATGCCAAGAAGTTCTTGACGGTGGCGGTGATCGTTATAAAATACACAACCCAGGTTCATGGCCGTTACAAGCTAAAATGGCCTATGAAGGAAAATGGGCAGAACTCGTGAAATGGCAAGATGAACATGATCACGGTAAACTATAATACCTTATCGATGTAATACTAAAAAGGTTCGCAATTGCGAACCTTTTTTATTAAATATTAAACCATTCCATTGGCTTCAACCCATTTGAAGCGATATTGATCTTCCGGGAATTGCATGCGTTCTGAAATACGCAGCAATCTTGCTGGCAATTTCATTAAGTAATCTCGAGCCTTTTCAGCTTCATCGGTCAGGCCTCGAATAGTATCTATTTCCCAATAGGCATTCAATTTTTCAAGAATATCGATATAATCTTGAGCTGTATAAACTCCTAAGCGTTGCGCACAATTAGAAAAGTTCTCAAAAGCCGTACCAATACTTCCTCCTGATTCTCTTAAAAAATGAGCAGGCATCACAATTTTTTTCTTCATCATATCAGTGAAAGCCAACATCATACCCGAAGGGTCTTCGCCAAAAATTGTTTTAACAAATTCTCTATAAGCCAAATGATGTCGCATCTCGTCACCCGCAATTATCGTACACATTTTTCCCAGTAGGGCATTCCCTTTTTTCTTAGCCATTTGTCCAACACGTTTGTGAGAAATATTAGTGGCTAATTCTTGAAAACTAGTATATACAAAATTCTTATACGGATCTCTATCAGTACCGATGTCAAATCCATCAGAGATTAAATGTTGTGTAGTAATTTCAACTTCACGCATATTCACTCTTCCTGAAAGATAGAGATACTTATTCAAAACATCACCATGACGATTTTCTTCCCCCGTCCAATGACGTACCCACTTTGACCATCCATTTTGCTTTCCGTCATGTTGATTAATTCCTTCTACATCCATCAACCAAGATTCATAGGTGGGCAAGGCTTCTTCCGTAATCGTATCAGCAACCATGGTTACCCAAAAATCATAGCCTAATTCTTGAGATTCTCCTCTCAAATTTTTTACTTCTTCTAAAAAATTATCGCCCTGAGAATCAGGCAAAAAATCTGTTGGTTGCCAAATTTTTTCAATTGGAATTAGAAACGCGTCTATAAACCCTTCCACTTTATGTTCAATGGCTTGCATAACTTCTAGCCGAATGTTCTTTTTGATCATACTAAAATTTTTGCTAAGGTCGTAAATAATCTAAGTCTTTTCACTGAACAATGAATCTTTTAATTTCTTCCTTGTTCATTGGGGTATAATGTGTATACCGAATCGCTTTGCCAAAACTCTTTTGTATCAATGTCTATGATTGAAAGCGGCCCTTTAAATGCTGCCCCAGTGTCTATATTCCATACATTTGAAGCGTTTGTCGGAATAACGGCATCTTCGATTTTCGAAATTGGGGTATGCCCAATATAAATTTCTTTATAGTGCAAAAGACGTTTTGGATAGTCTATATCTTTAGGTGTCAGGTTCGGGTTTAACGCTTTTGCAAGTTCCCAAAGGGTTCTATCCCAATAGAAAGTCTTAGAAAAGTACTCGAATTTTACCCCATTCTGATTCGTAAACCCTGCATGCAGAAAAAGTCTATTTTGAACATCTAAGTAATAATCTCTTAGTTGTTCAAAGAAACACATGTGTTCTCTTTTGGTTGAGGCATTTGCTTTTTTATAAGAGTCAATTGTTGCCGCACCGCCATGTTGATACCAGATAGGGTTATCCTTTTTTTCTAATAACCAGTCATAACAAAGTTCATCATGATTACCTCGTATAAATATACACTCTTGCTTTTTTTTTAAGGATATAAGAAAATCTATCGTCTCGATAGCCGTACTCCATCCGTCTACATAATCTCCTAAAAAAATCAAGGTGTCTTGTGGAGTGACTTTGGCTCTTTCAAGCACTTGTACTAATGCCTTTACACCAGAATGAATATCGCCAATTACAAGCGTTCTTTTTAAGGTCATTGCGCGAAAATCGTTATTAAAACAATTACCAATATTATAAACGTAACAAGAAAAAATATTTTCCAAAAAGAGTACGGTCGTGTACCGCTTAAAGTACCCGTCTGTCCATTAATGTAAAAATGAAATTCTTTCCCATTAAAGCGATACGAACTTATGTAAACTGGCAGTAAAATATGCTTAAAGGTTTCGTCTGAGAGTTTTATGTCGGCATGACTAATGCGTTGGGTGTCTCCTCCAATATCACCTCTTATCCAGCTATGAGCGATCTGTTTTGCTTCCTGAAATGATTGATGATGGCCTTCTTTGAGCGAAACCGTATATTTTTCTGTAACGAAACCAGATAAGTATTTTGAGTTGAAGCTTACCAGTTCTTTAGTATTCCAGAAGGCTACTTTCGCGGGAATATCCCTTCTTTTTTTCTGAGAAGCATTGATTAATATGTCATCAACAAAACCCTTTACTGAACCAGATGCAGGTGACCATCTTGTTTTACGAACTTGTTGCGTTTGTACACCGTTTTTAGTGCGTATTCGTCTAGTTTCATAATAATAATCTCCTCGTTGTCCTTGATAAGCAGCAAACAAATTAGCGTCAAAGGTCCAATGAGGAACATACAAACCATGTAACCCTTCTGGATCTAATGCTGCACGTTTTAATTTATTAGGGGCAAACCATAATGAATTAACCCATTTTTTAAAAATACTTCTTGCCGCTTTTGTGTCTAATTGAAAAGGAACTAAGGCTCCTGGAAGAATCCAACCTTCTTTTTCAATATCTTCTCGAATTAAAGGTTCTCCACAATACACACAACTTAAAGATTTGTAACTCTCTTCAACATGTTGATTAGCTCCACAATGTTTACAATTAAGCAAATCAATGGTATCAGTATATGCATTTTCTCCAACAACCTTTAAATAATGCTGCAATTCAAGTTCTTCAAAACTACTTTTGGTTTGCTCAATAAATTCCTCATACCCACAATACTCACATTTCAATTGATGTGAGCCCGGTTTAAACTTTAGTTCTGCCCCACAATTAGCACAGTCCTTTTTTTGCTCGGAATTTAGCGTTTCTTCTTGTTGCATTTTATTAGGATGGAATTGGGTTGAGAAGTCCTCCCCTAGCCCCTCCATAGAAGGGAAATAGCTCTATGTTTTTTAATTATGCTGTTGGTAATGGTGGCGGTGTGCTTCCTCCCAAAAATGATTTAAGCTCTTCTATATCCTTTAAAGAGGCCCAGTTCTGCATGCCTTGCTTCCAAATTAAAGAGTCTTTATTGATGGTTCTATTAGCAAATAGTTCTTTCAATTTATCTAACGAAACAGGACCCATTTGCTGCCCATTAACTGCATAATGATAACCTACTTGCGCTGGTATCGGCGGTGGCGCGACAGAACCTTGTGGTTGCGCTCCAAAGCCTTGTTGCGCAGCTTGCGGATTCATCAATCCACCCATTTGTTGCGCTAATACAAAGCCCATTCCCATGCCCATGCCTGCGCCTGCTGTACCGCCTTCGTTTTTGGCAGCAGCTTCCATCGCTTTGGCTGCCTTAAACTGAGCGAGTTTAGTCATATCTAATTTGTCTAAACGGCTATACTCGAAAATCTCCTTCTTTAGCTCTTCAGGCATGGATACATTTTCGATATAAAATTTTTCCAATTCAATACCCACGCGACCAAATTCTGGTTGCATAACCTCTTGGCATGTTTCTGATAACTCTGAAGTATTTGCCGCATACAATTCTATCGGCAAATTTGCCTCTCCCACCGTATCAGTGAAGCGCGTTACAATTAAACTTTTAAGGTGTTCGTTGACCTCATAATTCGTAAAATTGCCATCGGTACCCACTACATCAACAACAAATTTACCAGGATCATTAATTCTAAAACTATAAGTCCCGAAAGCTCTAATTTCTACTAGACCAAAGCGCTCATCACTCAACATGAATGGGTTTTTAGTTCCCCATTTTTCATCAGTAAATAATCGCGTATTTACAAAATAGACCTCAGCTTTAAAGGGGCTGTCGAAGCCATATTTCCAACCTTTAAGAGTGGTTAAAATCGGCAGGTTCTGTGTGTTCAATTCGTAGGTGCCCGGTTCAAAAACATCAGCCAAACTACCTTCATTTATAAAAACAGCTACTTGTCCTTCACGTACAATTAGTTTTGCATTATTCTTTATTTCATTCTGGTATCGCTCAAAACGATGAACTATAGTTTCATTTGAATTATCTAGCCACTCAACTATATCAATAAATTCATGACTAAGTTTCTTTTTAATTTCATCAAATATGCCCATTACATCTGTGTTTATTAAGTTTTTCAAAAGATAAGAATTTCTCGGTACCGTGCAAAATGACTTGTTTAAATTCTTTTTTAAAAAAACTAAACTATAAATATTATTCTGAAAAGCAATCATTTATATAATCAGGGTCATTATATTGCCATCAAAATTCTACCCCTGTATGAAAAGCGTTTATTGCATTGGAGAGCTATTAATTGATTTTGTCGCTGAAAATCAAGGAAGCGATTTATCTAAAGCCAAAGAATTCTCTAAAAAAGCGGGTGGTGCTCCTGCTAACGTGGCTTGTGCTATTGCAAAATTAGGAGGCGAAAGCAAGTTCATCGGCTGCCTTGGTAATGATCCTTTTGGAAATTTTTTATTGCAGATTTTACAAGACAACAACGTTGATATTTCACTGGCGCAACGCTCTAAAACATTTACCACTTTAGCATTTGTTTCTATTGCCAACGATGGGGAACGTGACTTCGTTTTTAGTAGAGGTGCAGATAAAGAATTAGAGTACGATCCTCAAGTGCGCAAAAATTTCAAAGAAAACGTTGTACATTTAGGTGCAGCAACCGCTTTGTTAGGAGGGCCGCTTGAAAAAGCTTATGGGCGTTATTTTTTTGATGCCCTAACAGAAAATTCATTTATCAGTTTTGATCCTAACTTTCGAAATGATCTTTGGAAGGACGAGGAAGATTTATTTATTAAAAAATGCCTTCCGTTTATCGAAAAATCTCATTTATGCAAATTTAGTTTAGAGGAAGCGCAACTATTGTCTGGCGAAAAAGAGCTTACCGCTGCTTGTAAAGTGTTGCATGATATTGGAGCTCAAATTATCACCATAACTCTTGGAGGTGACGGGACTTTTTTGAGTACTTCGTCTTTGAAAAAAACCATCCCCAGTATTACCGTAATTCCTGTAGATACTACTGGGGCTGGAGATGCTTTTATAGGCTGCCTGTTATATCAAATTGCTGAATTATATAATCCGTTTCAAATTTTCGAAAACGAAACATTACTCGAAGATATGGTTAAAAAGGCAAATATTGCCGGAGCAATTACAACTACAAATTTTGGTGCAATTACTTCTTTGCCAAATAAAGAGCAAGTATTTCATTCTTAGTTATACTCTACTTTACGTAATATGCGTAAGGATTCTTTCAAGGCTAAATATACTTCTGGATTCGATTTTTTAACTAACAAACGAGCGTCTTCCATTTTAGCTTTCGCCTCTTCAAAACCATTCAAATAACAAATCAAATATGTATCTGCTATAGTTTTTAAATCATTTTTTTCTGCCTGTTTCAACGGAATATTTTTTCGGACTTTATCTAATAAAGAATTATTAGCGTTTAAAATATGTCGTAGGGTAATTTTGTCATATTCGGGTCGCTCAAAAATTAGTTCACTCTGTAATTGATAGGTGCCATTATTTAAAAAAGTTATAATTATTTTTTCAAGAGGAAAATACTGTTGCTTTTTACCTAAGCCTAATTGCACATATTCTATTGTTGTAAAAGAGTGATCATCAAATGAAATGGTGACCTCATCTAAGGCCGAATAAAACAGTTTTACTTGTTCGTTGATAAGTTCAATATCAACACGAGAATAATATGTTTGGTTTTTCACTTTTTTCACATTCCCCGCCCAGCAGACCACGAATTGTTCTTTAAATACCTTATAGTTGCTTTCCAAGTCTTTATGCCTATTATTGATAAAATCAATGACCCCATCAAGCGTAAGTTCAATATTATTTCTCGCGTGTAATTCAATATTTGCAACGGCTTCAGAATTACTATTTATCAATTCTATATCGTAGGCTTTCGGCATACTAATGCTGCCTTCACGAAAAAAAACCATTCCCCCGTAATATTTCCATATGTTCTTTCGAAGGCTACAAACCTTCTTGCTTGATTTTATAGTAACCAAGCCAACAACCTTGCCTTCGGGAAGATTGGGAAACGGAATATTTTCATATGAAATTAAGGGCGGATTGTCTAAATACGCGTTTACAAGATTCTGTATTTTGCTGTCGTCAAAAAAATCAACGCCAACAATTTTGTTGTCTTCATCTTCAACACCAATAACAATAAATGAATTGTTCGCAGGGTTACTGTTGGCAAGAGCACAAACATGTTTTAAAAATTTCGCTTTCCCTTCTTTCTGACCTATCGCAATAAACCTTTTCTTATCATAAAAACTATTCTCGTCATTATGCGCGAGAAGGTTTTTAACTAAAAGACGTTTATTAATCATAAGTGCAAAATACAAACTCAAATTTCAAACTCGAGTTATTCAGCGAGCGAGTATTACGCTAGCAAATTTATAATAATGCGTAGTTTTCTAATTTTTGTTGATAATGGTCGAAGATGCTTGTGCAGTTGGCATTACAACCAAATCTGCAATATTTACATGATAAGGTCTGGTGATCACAAAATGAATAATTTCAGCGATATCGTCTGGCTTTAAAGCTTGATAGCCTTGATAGACTGTTTTAGCTCTCGCTTCATCACCTTTAAATCGCACCTTACTAAACTCAGTTTCTACCAAACCAGGATTGACTGCTCCTACTCGAATTCCATGGGCATTTAAATCCATTCGCATGCCTTGATTTATGGCATCTACGGCATGTTTGCTAGCACAATAGACATTTCCTTTCGGATATACTTCTTTTCCGGCAGTTGACCCAATATTAATAATATGTCCTTCTTTATTTGTTACCATCTTCGGAATTATAGCTTTCGACACGTACAATAACCCCTTAACATTGATATCGATCATGGCATCCCAATCTTCAATAAGACCCTCATCAATGGTGTCTAAGCCATGCGCGTTTCCTGCGTTATTAATAAGAATATTAATATTCGAAAAATCAGCTGGCAAAGAGTCAATCGCTTTTACAACGGCGTCTTTGGCTCTAACATCAAAATTTAAGGTGTGAACTTTGGTTTTTTGACCAAATGCTGATTGAAGTTCATCAAGTCGATTTTGTCTTCTTCCACATAAAATCAAATGAATTCCATTATCAGCAAATAGTGCTGCAGTTGCTTTCCCAATTCCACTAGTGGCTCCTGTTATTAATGCTATTTTACTCATTTTGTCGTTTTAATTTACGCCACCTCATTGCCCTTACTTGCTTCTAATAATTTAAACCAGTCTTGTAATTCAAGTTGAACTTGAAGGGAATCTATCGAAGATTTTAATCTTTCTTTTGATGTAGTACCTACCACTAGATGCACATTCGCTGGGTGTTTTAAAAGCCATGCCAATAATACCTGATCTTCTGAGACACCATACTTTGAGCAAAGGGGTTCAACAACTTTTCGAAGGCGTCTTGTTTGTTCAGAATCATCATTAAAGTACGACCCTAAAGGACTCCATGACATCGCCAATCTGCCATGCGTTATACAATCAATAATTGAATTATCATACATTGCTTTATTCGCAGTTAACGAAAATTCTACCTGATTGCCTGAAACTGGAATTTTAGTTTCTAAGAATGCTATTTGCGTCGGACTAAAATTTGATACCCCAAATGCCTTTATTTTTCCTTGATCTAAAAGTTTTGTGATCGCATTAGCAATCACTTCAGGATTCATTAAAGGACTAGGACGATGCAATAAAAATAGATCAATAAAGTCAGTATTCAAGTTTTTAAGCGATTGTTCGGCTGACCAAATTATGTGTTCTTCAGAATAATCATAATGTTTAACACTGCTTGATCGGGCATCATCAATCATTTGAATACCACATTTTGTAATCAATTGTATCACATTGCGGTCTATCTTAGACGATTTTAAGGCCTTGCCAAATTCTGCTTCTGTTGAATATCCTCCATAAATATCGGCATGATCGAAAGTAGTAACTCCCAATTGAACGGCATAATGCAGCCGCTCAATCATTTCATTTAGCGACAGCTTCTTGCCCCATTGCCCCCAAGTCATTGTGCCCGCTATTATTCTAGAATACGACTTAAAATTTTCATACATGATTTGGTGAATTTAAAAAATTAAAATATCAATTGTATTCAGCACTCCTACAATTTATTGGCTACTTGTTTTTTTTCTATCTTTCGACTTTTATTTTAATTCTCTTACAAAAGAATTACTTACAACCGCAAATATGTGATTTATAATTCATATCCTACAAATACCTTAAAAACTTCATAAAAATTCAGGTGTTTGACTATTTTTAACCAATCATTAACAGCGACTCATTGAATAAATTTTCAATTTGCAGCGCAGATAACTAAAAGACCAATCGATACCAAAATATTTAAAATTATATGGAAGAAAATACTACTGTTGACATTAGTGCTGTAAATGAGAAAATTGCTCAAGAAAGTGCTTTTATCGATTTATTAATGTTAGAGATGAACAAAGTAATTGTTGGTCAAAAACATATGGTAGAACGATTACTCATCGGTTTACTTGGCCAAGGTCATATTTTACTCGAAGGAGTACCAGGGCTTGCCAAAACCTTAGCGATTAATACGCTATCAAAAGCCGTAAAAGGTGAATTTAGTCGTATTCAATTTACCCCAGATTTATTACCTGCTGACGTTGTAGGTACCATGATCTATAATATGAAGGTCAATGATTTTTCAATTAAGAAAGGCCCCATATTTGCGAACTTTGTTCTTGCAGATGAAATAAACCGAGCGCCAGCCAAGGTGCAATCAGCGTTACTTGAGGCTATGCAAGAAAAACAAGTGACCATTGGTGATGAAACATTTGCTCTTGATAAGCCATTTTTAGTAATGGCAACGCAAAACCCAGTTGAACAAGAGGGTACTTATCCATTACCTGAAGCGCAAGTAGATCGTTTTATGTTGAAAACAGTTATTGATTATCCGAAGATGACTGAGGAACAATTGATTATGCGTCAAAATTTATTAGGGGCTTATGAAAAAGTTAAACCTGTAGTTACTATAAAACAAATTTTAAGTGCGCAAAAAGCAGTTCGTGAGGTTTATATGGATGAAAAGATTGAAAAATATATTCTTGATCTAGTGTTTGCAACACGCTATCCTGAAAAGTATAATCTTGAGAATTTAAAACCTCTCATTAGTTTTGGTGCTTCACCACGTGGTAGTATAAACCTAGGAGTTGCGGCTAAATGTTATGCATTTATAAAGAGAAGAGGCTACGTAGTACCCGAAGATGTTCGTGCTGTTGTGCATGATGTTTTACGCCATAGAATTGGTATTACTTATGAAGCCGAAGCTGAGAATATCACTTCTGAAGAAATCATCAATAAGATCGTAAACGAAGTTGAAGTACCATAGAGCAACGCTCTCAGTAGGCAGTAGTAGTAAGTAATAGTGCTTATCTCTGCCAACTGCCACTAAACACTGCCAACAACTTAGGATGGATACCAAAGAATTACTTAAAAAGGTTCGTAAGATTGAGATAAAGACGCGTCGTTTATCTGATCATATTTTTGGGGGTGAATATCATTCTACCTTCAAAGGACGAGGTATGACTTTTAGTGAAGTACGTCAATATCAATTTGGTGATGATGTTCGAAGTATTGACTGGAATGTTACCGCTCGATATAATGAACCTTATGTGAAAGTCTTTGAAGAGGAACGCGAGCTTACAATGATGCTCATGGCTGATGTAAGTGGTTCTGAATTGTTTGGCACAAATAAACAATTCAAAAAGGAAATTGTCACCGAAATTTGTGCCACACTTGCATTTTCTGCATTACAGAATAATGATAAGGCGGGTCTCATTCTTTTTTCAGATGAAGTTGAGTTATTTATTCCTCCTAAAAAAGGGAAAAGTCATGTGCTTCGCATTATTAGAGAGCTCTTAGAATTCAAACCTAAAAGCAACAAAACTGATATTGCGGGAGCTTTGAAGTACCTTACGAATGTAATGAAGAAAAAAGCAATTGTTTTTGTGCTTTCTGATTTCATTGATGATGACTATGAGCGCACTATGAAAATAGTGGGCAATAAGCATGACGTAACAGGAATTCGAATTTACGATGAGCGAGAAGAGTCAATTCCTAATTTAGGAATGGTTCAAATGCAAGATGCTGAAACTGGCGCGATAACCTTAGTAAATACACAATCTAAAAGTGTACGAAACGGTTACGAAAAATATCATCGAGAACGCGTCAATTATTTTAAAGATACTTTCACCAAGTCGGGTTGCGGTGTTATTGATTGTCGGGTAGACGAAAGTTATGTGAAAAAATTATTAGGTTATTTTAAGCGTAGAGGATAAATGCTAATTATATACGAAAAAGCGAAAAAACTACGATGCAATCTGCTATTAAGACAGAGCGTCTCTTTATGCTTTTTTCTATGTTTTTCTTTTTATACCTATGCGCAATCAGGGCCAAAAATTAAATCAGAAGTAGACACTACTTTTATTAAAATAGGAGAACAGATTATCTGGACGGTCACCGTTGAAGTTGATTCTACAGCAAGCGTCATTTTTCCTGAAGGGCAGACCTTTTCTCCATTAGAAATGGTTGAAGCTTATAAAACAGATACAACACGAAAAAAAAGTCGTTTACAGCTGCAAAGAGCGTATGCACTTACGCAGTTTGATTCCGGATCTTATAAATTACCGACTCAATTCATTGATATTAATGGCGAGGGACATTACACAGATTCATTACGCATTATAGTCGCTGATGTACCAGTCGACACGCTAAAACAACAAATGTATGACATCAAGGAATTGATGATCGTAGAAAAAAGCGGCAATGGTTGGCTGAAGATTATTTTATGGGTATTGTTGGCACTCCTTCTACTAGGAGCAATATTGTATTGGTTTGTTTTTCGAAAAAAACCTTTGACCGAAGAAGAAAAAGTTGCTCTTTTACCACCCTATGATCGAGCAATGCTCGAATTGAAAAATCTAGAAAACTCGAAATACCTCATTCAAGACGAATACAAAAAGTACTATTCTGAGCTTACTGATATTGTTCGCTCTTATTTAGAAGAAGATGTTCATGTTTCTGCTTTAGAAAGTACAACAGATCAACTTATTGAGAAGCTAGAATTAATGACAGATTCTGGAGAGCTAGAACTCGACAAAGACACCATTATTCAATTTAAAAGAATCTTACAAACTGCTGATTTAGTAAAGTTTGCGAAATCAAAGCCAGAAACCTCTATTGCAGAACAAGATCGAAAATCTATAGAACAAATTGTTGTCAAAACCCATGAGGCCTTGCCAGAACCTACGGAAGAAGAATTGATGCAACAAGCAGAGTATTTAGAAGAGTTAGAGCGCAAAAAACAAAAGAAAAAAATAGTAATCGCTATTGCAAGCGTATTTGCCTTACTGCTAGTATCAGCTATCTCTGCAACAATCTATTACGGATTTACTTATACTAAAGACACCATATTAGGTCATCCTACTAAAAAACTTTTAGAAAGTGAATGGATCAAAAGTTCATACGGTTTTCCACCATTAGAAATTGAATCTCCAGGGGTTTTAAAGCGTATAGAAGGTGAGTTGGTTTCTGGTTTGGTAAATCTAGATACCTTAAGTAATACTAAAAAGAAAGCTGCATTAGATATGTTGAAAAAAATCAACACTTCTAAAAATCTTGAAATATCAGAGTTCTTGTTGGAAACAGATATCGACGACTTTTATCTTAAATATGAAGATATCGCGTTGCCTGTTGATTCTGTAAATATTAAAAAAGAAGCTCAGGCAGGTATTGAGTTGCTTGATAAGCAAGAACGTATCATAAACATTATTGTAAAAGATGAAATGTATAACACTCCTGAAGGGGCTGAAGGGCTGAAGCAATATGGCTCTCTAAGCTTTAAAAACAAGGATGGCGATTTTGACAAGAAAAAATATACCATTTTGAATTTCGCAAGACCAGGTAATTTTAAAAGGCTAACTATAATCTGGAATGTAGAGGATGAGTATTCAGAAAAAATTGTGGAGCGAATTATGGCTTCTATAGAAATTAAACCAGAATAAAAATGTTTGAAAATATAGCATTCGCAAATCCAGGTTTCTTTTGGTTGCTATTACTGCTTCCTCTAGCGGCGATCTGGTATTTTTTCAAACGAAAAGAACAAATGGCATCGCTTAAGATTTCTAGTGCTACAGGTTTTGCCTCATCTAGTTTTCTTCCAAAACTAAAGCCTGTGTTATTTTTCATGCGATTGTTGGCATTAGCGGCAATTATAACGGCAATGGCTAGGCCACAAAGTAAAGATGAATCTACAAAAACAAAAACGACCAAAGGTATAGATATTGTTATGGCAATAGATGTATCATCAAGTATGTTAGCCCGTGATCTCGAACCAAATCGTTTGGCTGCTCTTAAAAAAGTAGCAGCTGATTTTATAAAGAAGCGTCCTAATGATCGTATTGGACTAGTGGTTTATGCAGGAGAAGCTTATACTAAAACGCCAGTAACAAGCGATAAGTCTATTGTATTAAGAGCCTTAAAAGAAATAACATATGGGCAATTAAATGACGGAACGGCTATTGGAATGGGGCTGGCTACCTCTGTTAATAGACTTAAAGAAAGTAAAGCACTTAGCAAAATTATCATTTTGTTAACTGACGGAGTCAATAATTCTGGTTTCATTGAACCTCAAACAGCTGCAGATTTAGCACTCGAGTTTGGAATCAAAACGTATACCATTGGGCTCGGTACAAATGGAAATGCACTTTCTCCTGTATCCTATAATGCTGATGGCTCATTTCGATATGGCATGCGCCAAGTTGAAATTGACGAACCCTTATTAAAAGATATTGCTAAGGCCACTGGCGGAAGATATTTTAGAGCAACCAATAATAAAAAACTTGAAGAAATTTACGACGAAATAAATAAACTAGAAAAAACAGAAATTGAAGAGTTTAAGTTCACGAGATATGATGAGAAATTCCGCCCATGGATCTTTTTTGCAGGGGCACTACTCTTATTGGAATGGCTCTTAAGAAATACGATATTTAGAAGTTTTATATAACTATGAGATTCGACGAAGAAATATATTTTTATTTTTTGGCCATCATTCCGATGATGATCTTGCTATTTATACTACTTCAAGTTTGGAAAAATAGAACCCAAAAGAAATTTGCTAATTCCGATTTGCTAAAACGTCTAACTCCAGATAAATCAGATTTTAAGTCCAGTCTTAAACTAATTATAATCCTTTTAGGCATTACTTTTTTAACACTAGGTTTGGTTAATCCTAAAATAGGCACCAAACTAGAAACGGTTAAACGAGAAGGGGTAGATATCGTTTTTGCCGTCGACGTTTCTAAAAGTATGTTGGCAGAAGATATTGCGCCAAATCGATTAGAAAAATCAAAACGCCTAGTTTCAGAAATTATCAATCAATTAAATAGTGACAGAATAGGTATTATTGCCTACGCTGGTCAAGCCTTTCCGCAATTACCTATTACTACTGATTACGGCGCCGCAAAAATGTTTTTGCAAAGCATGAATACGAATATGCTGACCTCTCAAGGTACTGCCATTGATCAGGCCATTAAACTCGCAACCACTTATTACGATGATGAAGATCAAACAAATAGAGTGTTGTTTATTATCTCAGATGGGGAAGATCATTCAGAAGGCACAACCCTTCAAGCACTTGAAGAAGCCAATGAAGCAGGTATACAAACCTTTACTATCGGTGTTGGTAAACCCAAAGGAGCGCCAATCCCTATAAAAAGAAAAGGCATTCTTGAAAGTTTAAAGAAAGATGCGCAAGGCGAAGTAGTAATCACTAAGCTCAATCAAGAAGTACTTTTAGATATTGCCGATAAAGGTAATGGCAAATATATAGATGGCACCAATACTGAAGAAGCCGTAAGCTACATCAAAGAGCAGCTCAATCAGATGGATAAAACGGAGTTTGAGGCCAAACAATACTCCGAATTTAAAGACCAGTTTCAGTGGTTTTTGGCAGCAGCTTTGTTTTTTTTATTTTTAGATATTTTAGTTTTAGATAGAAAAACAAAATGGTTGCGAAAACTGAATTTGTTTAACGAAAATAGAACTTAAGGCCATGAATAAAACACTTGTTTTTTTTATTGTACTCCTTGGCAATTTAACCTTTGCTCAAGACGAGGATTTAAAAGCCAAAGAAAAAGCACTTCTTATTTCTAAAAACTTGACTTGGGATGGCAATAAGGCACTTTCGGAAGAAAAATTTGCAGAGGCAGAAGTAGACTATAGAAAAGCGATTGCAAAGAGTGACAAAAATGCTGCAGCGCCTTATAATTTAGGCAATGCATATTATAATAATAAAACATACAGTGAAGCTTTCGGTCGTTACAAAAATGCGAGTACCATAGCTACTGATAAAAAAAGTAAGCATAAAGCATTTCATAATATGGGCAATGTCTTTATGAAACGTAAAGAGTATGAAAAAGCAGTTGAAGCATATAAGCAGGCATTGCGCAATAACCCCAATGATGAAGAAACTCGTTATAATTTAGCCCTCGCTAAAGAGATGCTTAAAAAAGAGCAAGACCAACAAAAAAACGATAATAAAGACGACAAAGAAAATAAGGATAAGGATAAAAAAGAGGATAAAGACAAAGATAAAAACGAAGGCGATAAGGGGGACAAAAAAGAAGATGACGAAAAGGGAGATAAGGGTGATGAAAAGAAAGAAGATAAAGATGAAGGTCAAGGAGATGAAAAAGAAGAAAAAAAGAAAAAACCCGAAGAAGGCGACCAGAAAAAACAACCCCAACAGCCGCGACCTAATCAGCTCTCTAAGCAGCAAGTGCAAAATTTACTAGAGGCAATGCAAAACGAAGAAAAAAAAGTTCAACAAAAAATTGACGCAAAAAAAGTAAAGGGCGTTAAGGTGAAAAATCAAAAGGACTGGTAAGATCAAAAATGCTTAAAAAATATTACATCGCATTTCTTTTATTATTTATGGCATTGCATACCAATGCCCAAGATAAAGATGCTGTCACTTTTGAGATGCTCGTTAGCAAAGAGAAATTAGGCATTAATGAACGGCTTCGTGTTGATTTTCAAATGAACAAAGACGGGGATAACTTTACCCCGCCTAATTTTAATGGCTTTCGTGTTTTAATGGGGCCATCGCAATCGATTAGTTCTTCTTGGGTCAATGGGGTTCGAAGTTATTCTAAAACATATTCCTATACCTTAGCCCCAACCGCTAGAGGTACATTCACCATTAACCAGGCCTCTATTGTGATCGCTGGCAAGACTTATAAGTCACTAGCAAAAAAAATTGAGGTCACAGCTGCTGTTGATCGCCCAAATGGACAGGTAACCGTTGATGATGTTGCTGATGAAAACCTACATTTAATAGCTGAAGTTTCTAAAACTAACCCCTATTTAAATGAAGCCACAACTGTTGTCTATAAATTATATTTTAGTTCATCTATTGGTATTTCAAATTACCGTGCTTTAGATAATCCTAAATACAATAACTTTTGGAGTCAAGATATTCCTGTTACGCGAATTAATGCACAAAACGGTACTTACAAAGGGAAACCCTATCGGTATGTCATTTTAAAACGTGTTGTATTATATCCGCAAAAAGCGGGGAAACTAGAAATTGAACCCTTGTCTTTATCGGTTACTGTTGATGTACTCACTAATAGACGTGACTTTTTCGGTGGACGAATTTATTCACAAACAGATAAAACAGTTTCCGCTGGCAAAAGAACCATTACCGTAAAGGACTTGCCTTCAAAAGGTAAGCCGGCTGATTTTGGTGGGGCTGTTGGTGACTTTGACTTTGAAGTGACCACAAGCAAAAATAGCCTCAATGCTTCTGAATCATTACAGGCGAAGGTCAAAGTAAGTGGTAAGGGAAATTTAAAATTGTTTCAATTGCCAGAACCTAACTTGCCCAGTTCCTTAGAGGTTTATGAGCCAGAATTTGATGAAAAAGTTCGAACGAACCTCTCTGGCATGCAAGGGTCCGTGACAAACAGTTATACCATTGTTCCTTCATTTAAGGGTAAATATCCTATTCCGAGTATTTCATTTAGTTATTTTGATCCTAAAACCGAAAAATATAATACCCTCACTTCTGAAGAGAAAGTAATTGATGTTATTCAGGGACCTGCGAATGCCTCTTCAGACGTTATTGTAGGAAATAAAGAGGCTGTAGTAGCAACAGGTGATCAATTTCATTTCATTAAGACTACGCCGAATTTATCTGCGATTGCTTCAAACTACTTTTTTAGGTCTACACCTTTTTATCTCTGGCTAATATTGCCTTTACTATTCATCCCTCTAGCTATTTTTATTAGTAAAAAAAGAACAGCGATTTCACGAGATGTTGCGGGCAATAAAATAAAGCGAGCAAATCGATTAGCACGTAAGTATTTGTCTGCGGCCAAAAAAACCTTAGGCCATAAAGAAGATTTTTATATCGCCCTAGAGAAAGGGCTACACAATTACTTAAAAGCCAAATTAAAAATTGAAACTTCTGAATTTAGCAAAGAAAAAATAGCAATCCTATTTTCAGAAAAAGAGGTTGATGCAACCACAACAAATGGTTTTATCGAGTTGCTTAAAAACTGTGAAATGGCTAGATATAGCCCCTTTTCGAATGTTCAAATGAAACAAGATTATGAGAAAGCTAGTGAAGTTATCTCGTATTTAGATAAACAATTATAATCGAACTATAAGTGCTAGTAAAAAAAGTATTTTCTTTCGTATTTCTACTGCTAAGCTTTTCAGTTTGGAGTCAAAATGACGCGCTTTTTAATAAAGCGACCGATGCCTATAATGAAGGAGATTTCAACACGTCCATTGAAAACTATTTAGCTATTCTTGAAAACGGGAAGCACTCTGCAGCATTATATTTTAACCTTGGCAACGCCTATTATAAATTGAATCAAACGGCTCCGAGTATTTACTATTATGAAAAGGCACTACTGCTAGCTCCTAATGACCAAGAAATAAAAAACAATCTTGGCTATGCTCAAAACATGACTTTAGATGCTATTGAGCCGATGCCAAAGACTACTTTTTCAAAAGTATATGATGGTATCGTTCTTTTTCTATCATTTGATCAATGGGCCTATCTTGCTATAATCGGTGTGCTTCTATTCGTACTTCTTTATATTGCTTTTTACTTTTTTGAATTCGCTAGATATAAGAGAATCGCATTCATATTAAGTCTTGTCTTGTTGTTTATAGGCTGTGTTTCACTGGTTTTTGCTTACTTACAATTTTCAGACTTTAATGATGACAAGCCTGCAATCGTTTTTGACAATGAGGTAAAAGTAACTTCAGAGCCCAACAAAAGAAGTCAAACAGTTTTCACACTTCATGAAGGCACGAAATTGAATGTCATAGAAGAATTGAAAGACTACAAAAAAATTCGTATTGCAGATGGTCAAACTGGTTGGTTAACTTCAGAAAGTATAAAGTTGTTGAAAGATTTTTAAAATTTATTTAACAAAAAAATTATAGTATTCCCTTTATCTTCGCGTTTCGATTTAAAATCAATAATGAAATCATCAGTATTAGTCATATTAGCTACATTATTAACCACTGCAATAATAGCACCTTCGGTTATTATTCTGACTAATTTAGATGATACAGTTATTGCCATTGATTTCAATGAAGAAGAAAAAAAAGAGGAGAAAAAAGAAGCCAAAGAAAAAGATTTTCTTTTTGATGAGAATAATAACTTTTTGGCGCAACTATATGCCTCGAAAAACAATGTGTTTCCTATATATTTAGAAAGTAGTTCTTCTACATCACTAGGGATATTTCTTCCTCCACCAGAACATACATTTTAGTTTCACATTTTTATTTAATTAACTAATCCGTCTTGGTATTAACTACTAAGGCGAAACTAATTTTTTGTTATGTTCAAATATTTAAAAAATGATTTGCCGGCAAGTATTGTCGTGTTTTTTGTAGCGCTACCTTTATGTCTAGGTATTGCTTTGGCGAGTGGCGCACCTTTGTTTTCAGGTTTAATTGCTGGAATTATTGGCGGAATTGTCGTTGGAGCAGCAAGTGGCTCTCAAATCGGAGTTAGCGGTCCAGCAGCTGGATTAGCCGCTATTGTTTTAACCGCGATTACGGCCTTAGGAGGATGGGAAAACTTTCTTGTTGCAGTGGTTCTAGGGGGAGCTATTCAAATTCTATTTGGTATTTTAAGGTTTGGTATCATAGGTTATTATTTTCCATCATCAGTTATAAAAGGAATGCTTACCGGAATTGGTATTATCATCATTTTAAAACAAATTCCGTATTTCTTTGGTATAGATAAGAATCCTGAAGGTGATTTTGCCTTTCTCCAAATTGACGGAGAAAATACTTTTACGGAATTACTAAAGACTTTGAATGCTCTTATTAGTGGAAATTTTGATAAGGGAGCAACAATCATTGCTATTACTGCCATCTTAATACTCGTGTTATGGAGTAAAGTATTAAGTAAAAAAGGACGATTTTTTCAATTGGTTCAAGGCCCGTTGGTAGCAGTAGTAGCAGGTATTGTTTATTTTCTTTTTACCAAAGGTTCGAGTCTCGAGCTTAGTGCAGATCATTTGGTGTCTGTGCCTGTTCCTGAGAGTTTATCAGATATAGAATCTTTATTCGCCTTTCCGAATTTCGATGTAATTACTAGGGTAGATGTATTAATTACAGCCTTTACAATTGCGCTGGTAGCCTCTTTGGAAACCTTGTTGTGTGTTGAAGCTACAGACAAATTAGATCCTCAAAAAAGAGTAACCCCAACTAACCGTGAATTATTGGCGCAAGGGGCCGGTAATATGGTGTCTGGACTCATAGGAGGTCTTCCCATTACTCAGGTAATTGTGAGAAGTTCTGCCAACATTCAATCGGGAGGTCGTACAAAGTTAAGTGCTATAATTCATGGTTTTTTCCTATTGATTTCGGTTGTTACCATTCCACATATACTTAATTATATACCTCTTTCAGTTTTGGCAGCGATTCTATTTATTGTTGGTTATAAACTTGCAAAGCCAAGACTATTTAAGACAATGTATAATTTAGGGTGGAAACAATCCATACCCTTCACAGTAACAGTTTTGGGTATTGTTTTTATAGATCTTTTATGGGGAATCGGACTTGGGCTTGCCGTAGGTATTGTGGTTATATTAATTAAAAGTTATCAAAATTCACACTTTCTACATATGGAAGATCAAAGTAATGGCAAGCAACGAATGAAAATGACACTTGCTGAAGAAGTAACCTTTTTTAATAAAGGAGCAATCTTAAAGGAATTGGATAAACTTCCTAAAGATTCGTATCTTGAACTTGATGTTCGAAAGACGAGATTCTTAGATAACGATATTGTTGAAATTCTTGAAGATTTCGCATTCAAAGCCAAAGAAAGAAACATTGATATTAAATTAATTTCTGAGCGAGGAGTGATCGAAAACCCTCCAAGTTATATCGAATTTTTTAAATTAAGACCCAAATCAGCGTAAGGCTAGAATTCAAACTATAATATAAAACAAAAATTTATGAAAGCACATACTAAAGAAACACAAGCATCTATTTCTCCCTCTGGCGCAATAGAATTATTACAAGAAGGAAATAAAAGATTTGTAGCTAGTAATATGGCTAGTCGTGATTTATTAGATCAAGTAAATGATACGGCTTCGGGTCAATATCCTTTTGCAACAGTATTAAGTTGTATTGATTCAAGAGTGTCAGCAGAGTTAATCTTTGATCAAGGTGTTGGCGATATTTTCAGCGCACGAGTTGCTGGTAATATTGTGAACGAAGATTTATTGGGCAGTATTGAATTTGCTTGCAAACTAGCAGGCACTAAGGTTTTGGTAATTTTAGGGCATACTGCATGCGGTGCAGTAAAAGGGGCTTGTGATGATGCTAAATTGGGCAACTTGACCATTTTACTTGACAAAATAAAGCCCGCAGTGAACGCTGTTTCAGAACCTTCAGATGCGAGCTTACGTAATTCTAAAAACATTGATTTTGTTAATGAGGTGGCCGTCAAAAATGTTCAGATGACCATTGAAAATACGCGTAACATGAGTCCTGTTTTAAAAGAAATGGAAGATACCGGAGAAATCAAAATTGTTGGTGCCATGTATGACATCAAAAACGGAAAAGTTACATTTATGTAATAATCTGCTAAAATAATTTTTTAAGGCCAATACTTTCGTATTGGCTTTTTTTATTGTTTAAAAATGTTATCTTGAAACCTTCAAAATAAATGCATTATGAAAAATCTATTCTCGAATATTAAAGGAGACGCTTTTGGCGGAATTACCGCAGGTATTGTTGCATTGCCCTTGGCCCTAGCCTTTGGTGTAAGTTCGGGTCTTGGCCCAAGTGCAGGACTCTATGGTGCAATTTTCATAAGTTTCTTTGCTGCTCTTTTAGGCGGAACCAACACTCAGATATCGGGGCCAACGGCACCAATGACTGCCGTAAGTATGGTAATTATTGCAGGCATTATTGCAACAAATGATGGTGATGTAAATAAGGCGCTGCCCGCTATTCTTACTGTATTCTTGTTGGCGGGGTTAATGCAAGTAGGCTTGGGTGCAATAGGCTTGGGCAAATATATTCGCTATATACCCTATCCGGTGGTTTCAGGCTTTATGACGGCAATTGGGGTCATCATATTAGTCACACAAATTCTTCCTACGTTAGGGTACTATCCAAAGGAAGACATGGAATATGTGAATGAATTTAAACCGCAGGCTGAAGAAGTTATATTAGAAAACATATTGGTAGAAGAAGCAGGTGAAGGAATTCTTGTGCTTGAAGATTTCAAAGAAACTATATCAAGGGCTGAAAAAATTAGTCAGGCAGATATTTTAAAGGAATCTCAAACTCTTGCTGCAAAAAATGCTTCTGGGGTATTAGGTGCTCTAAAAGTCTTGCCACGAGCCATAAAAAATATAGATTGGCTTGAAGTCATTTTGGCATTATGTACCATTTTCATTATTTATGGTTTTAAACGAATCACAACAAAAGTTCCAAGTACTTTGGTTGCCTTAGTGGTTATGTCTGCGATAGCTATGATTGGAAACTTAGATTACAGGCCAATCCCTGAAATTCCAGAAGGTTTACCAGTACCGAATCTAGAAATTATTACCGAATTTAAGCTTAGTACAATCACACCCTATATTTTTACCGCTTTGGCACTATCGTTATTGGGTGCTATAGATTCTCTATTAACTAGTATTGTCGCTGATAATATGACAAAGACCAAACATAAACCAAATAAAGAACTAATTGGTCAAGGTATTGGAAATAGTATCGCCGCCTTATTTGGTGGTATACCTGGTGCTGGTGCTACCATTAGAACGGTCGTGAATATTAATTCTGGTGGTAAAACTAGATTGTCTGGTATGATTGCCGGAGTACTACTATTCAGTATTCTTATGATTCCTGGGTTGCCAAATTTGGCATCTCAAATTCCAGCAGCGGTATTAGCCGGAATTTTAATTACCGTTGGTATTGGTGTTATGGATTATAAAGGCCTTAGAGCAATCCCTGCATTGCCTAAAGACATCAAATTAGGGCCGTTAAAACTTAGTTCAGAAGTAATGATCATGCTCGTTGTTTTAATCTTATCATCTGTTTGGGATTTAGTTTACGCCGTTGGTATTGGTTTAGTAATTGCTTCTTTAATGTTTATGAAGAAAATAGGAGACTTGACTGCAGAACGTTCTGATGTGAAATCACTCAAAGAAGATGCTTGGGCTGATGAAGGTAGTTTTCCGTCGGATTTAATTGAAGAAGTTTTTGTCAAGCATATCAAAGGGCCTCTGTTTTTTGGTTCTACAAGTGATTTTCAAGCGTTGGCATTGCAAATTCCTGATACGGCATCAACCGTGGTGATGCGCTTAGATCGTATGCAATATATGGACCAATCGGGACTATATGCTATGGAAGATATGCTACAAGATTTACAAAAAAATAACGTTCAAGTTTTATTTGTCGGCTTACTCAAACAGCCCAGGTACATGATGGAACGCATTGATATCATCCCTGATTTTATTCCCGAAGAACATATTTTCGACAATTTTGACAACTGTATGAATTGGGTGAAAAAAAACGTGAAAAATACGGTTTGATAACTAAATTCTAAGAAAAGAAAGCCATACTTATAAGTTCAAAAAGTATGGTTTTTTTATACCCAATTATAGCATACTGCCTATAAAGCTTTAAATTTGTTTGTTTACGAAATGGATTATGATTGATAAGATAAAAGAACATATTATTGAGGTAGAACAATTTACTGCTGACTCAAAAGAAGCCGTTGAAGCTTTTCGTATTAAATATTTAGGTAAAAAAGGACTGCTGAGCGACTTCTTTTCAGAATTTAAAAATGTAGCTAATGATCAAAAAAAAGAATTTGGTCAGACTATAAATACCTTAAAGCAAGTTGCCACTGAAAAAGTAAATGTTCTAAAAGAGCACTTAGAAAACGAATCTGAAAGTATTGGGGGCAATAATGATCTTACGAGGCCAGGCGAACCTATTGAAATTGGTGCTAGGCATCCTATTTCGATTGTAAAAAATCAAATCATTGACATTTTTTCAAGAATTGGTTTTAATGTTTCTGAAGGCCCCGAAATTGAAGACGATTGGCATAACTTCACAGCATTGAACTTGCCAGAATATCACCCTGCGCGTGATATGCAAGATACCTTCTTTGTACAAACCAATCCTGATATTTTATTACGCACCCATACCTCTTCAGTGCAGGTACGGTATATGGAAAATAATAAACCCCCAATTCGCACAATTTCACCTGGACGTGTTTATCGAAACGAAGCTATTTCGGCACGTTCACATTGTTTCTTTCATCAAGTGGAAGGATTGTATATTGATAAAAACGTTTCTTTCGCTGATTTAAAACAAACACTGCAGTTTTTTACCACCGAGCTTTTCGGAAAATCTAAAATACGTCTTAGACCTTCGTATTTTCCCTTTACTGAGCCTAGTGCAGAAGTTGATGTTTATTGGGGTCTCGAAACGGAAACTGATTACCGAATGACCAAAGGTACTGGTTGGCTTGAAATAATGGGTTGCGGCATGGTTGACCCTAGCGTGCTTACAAATTGTGGTATTGATGCTGAAGAATATTCGGGTTTCGCATTTGGAATGGGTATTGATCGTATTGCTTTATTACTACATCAAATCTCAGATATTCGGCTTTTAAGCGAAAACGATATTCGTTTCTTAGAACAATTTCGTAGTGCTTTGTAAATCAAATAATTTATTTTCCCTTGAGGGTAATGATGGGGTATGAAAAAAGACATTGAAATACCTATTACTAAAGACGTGTATGTCGCTGCAATTCATGAATGGAATGAAGATTTTCTAGCTAAAGATTGGAATACCTATATTATTAACAATAGAGCTTCACAAATCGATATGGTTTTGATTGTTTCTAAAGGATATGATGGCGAACGAAAAACCTCGTTAATGCGACATGCTATTGGTGTAGTAGGTGCTAAATCTTACCAAAAAATAGAATTGATTCAAGAGGAAGTACTTGAGCTAAACAATGAGTTTTTTGTGACCTATTATGCGGATAACAAAATTTATGAAAAACGATTTCTTTTCAAAAAAAATCAAGTGAACACAACTAATCTTATTGAAATTCCTTTGCTTGAAAAGCAAGGGGTTTTGGCAAAATAGCATAAAATATAAAGCAACTTTATAGCCTTGACAACATCTCTTCAAAAAACAATGCGTTATCGAATAATTTTTCTGCTTTTTTCACTTCTCCCTTTGGTAAACTGTAGTGAAAGTCCTGAATTACAATGCGTTTGTCAGGGCCTTGAAATTTCATTAGTGTATGTTAACAGTGAAGGTGTAAATCTAATTGAAAATGGAACGTATGACTTTGATACCATTAAAGTTAATTCGCGAAGAAATCAACTTGCCTTTACCTCAGATAGAACTCAAAATGAACTTGTTTTTCAGGTTATTCGCGAGGAAGGTGAAACGAGTTACACCATTGATTTAAATGGCTCTGAAACCGATACCCTGATTTTAAACGTAACTCTTGATACAAATGAAGATAATTGCTGCCCATCAGATATGCTAAATAGCGCAGTATATAACGGTCAAAACCAAGAAATAATAAATGAAAATTCTGTTGAGCCCCCAAAGATTATCATTGTGAAACCGTAGTGTTTTTGACTGAAAAAAATCAGCTTACCAATCTTTAAATGGCTTTTTACTCAATTGTGAATTATAGTACTTGACTTCGCCAGTAACCTCTTTACCTAACCAATTGGGTTTTTCAAATGCTTCATTTTCATTTTGAAGTTCTATTTCTGCGACTACCAAACCTTGATTAGCACCGTGAAATTCATCAACCTCAAAAACATGACTTCCCAATGGCACTTGATATCTTGTTTTATCAATAATGCCTTCCTCACAAATATTCAGTAATGCATTCGCTTCAGTAGCACTAATTTCTTTCTCCCACTCAAAACGTGATGTACCTGATGTATTCGAAATCCCTTTAACCGTTAAAAAGCCTTCATCATTTCTTAAACGCACGCGTACTGTTCGCTCTTTGTGGGTGTTTAAAAAGCCTTGTTTGATTTTTAATTTTAAGTTCGCCTCTTTTTTAAAATCGTTCGAAGTAACTAAGAATTTGCGCTCTATTTCTACCACTTTTAAAGTTTTAATAAAAATAGAAAATTCCTGATGGTTATGTGCCCATCAGGAATTGTTTCAACCAACTTAAATCAAGAAATACTTTTTATGAGATTCTCAATAATTACGTTGACTTCCTTTAAATCGCCGTTTACTTTCGAGACATAATATTTTACCTCTTTTGATTCATACTTTAAGCGTGTAATGGGTAAATCACGAATTCTCTTAAACTCAATAGTTTCAAAATTCACGCGAGACAGCGCCTTCATTAAAACTTCAATTTGCGCTGAAGTTAGTGTAGTTTGAACCTTGCCGTTCTTGCCCGCATTAGCAATGGGGTTATAAATTAGGGTGCCATCAGTATGAATGAATACTTCATAAACAGGGCATTTACCTAAACATCGGCCTTTAGAATAATACACCAAAACGTCACTTTTTGATTCTTGCATTGCACTTTCTGTTGTTTTGCATGACAACATACTCAAAATGAATATGATCATAATTTGTTTCATAATATATATTGTTAAAGTCCGGTTATTATGAAAAACAACAACCGGACAGATTTATTTATTTTTTATAAGCGCATCCTTTTTTAGGGTTGCCAATAGTATTTGCTTTTTTCCATTTACCAGCTACTGGCAAATAAGACCTGCCTTTCGCAGTTGCTGTGTTACCCCTAATGAAATCACGCAAAGCGATCAGTTCAGGGTAATCATACATCAACTGTATTTTTTGATTCGCAATGGTATTGCCATTAGCACTGCTGTTGCTTGTGACAAAAGTGGCAAACACTTCTGCAATATCTTCGCCCGGGTTAGTAGCGGCATACTGCGTTACAAATCGGTCACTATACTTTTCATAAAAACCTTGCATACCACTTTCACTATCACTGGCATCTTGGTAATCAGACCATATATCAGCCCAAAAACGGGTTTGTATTTGATTGATATAGGCGTTTGTTTTCGCACATCCTTCACCCGTGAAATAGTTTTGGCAGTTATTTTCTGAAATTGAAGCATCTACCTGCGTATTGTCCAAGGTCAAAATATGCCCAAACTCATGTATTATGGTATATGCTAATTCGCCATCTGCGTTAAAACCCCCTTCATAAGCATAATCAATGGCGATACCCATTTTCCAAACTGATAAATCTTCTGCATTTTCTACTACGTAGCCAGCTGAACCATCATTTTCTCCCCAGTAAAGCACAAATTCATCAATTTTAGACATGTAATTTTCTGGAACAATTTTCTTTACAAGCTCCCATATTTCTTGGTGCTTAGCCACATCATTTTGCGCTTCTTTTAACTGACCTGACACTTCATAATCTTGGATTTTGGTAATGCTTGTACCCGAAACTTTATATAAGGTAATACTACCATCACCGCCGTCTGAATCATAATGGTCATCATTATGGGTAGCATCGTCATCAGCACTTGAATCGTCATCATCAAAGTCATCATCGTTAAAATCATCATCATCAAAGTCGTCGCCACTTATTTCAGCAGGGTCATCAAAATTAAACTGGTCAACTAAATCATCACGGTCACAAGATTGTGTGAGTACTAGCGCAAAGAATACTATTAAAATCAACTTCAATTTTTGTAGGCTTTTCATAATTTTTAATTTTTAATTAAACATTGTTTTTCTTCACAACAGGCTCGGTGTAGATCACCCTATTTTTTTTATCTCTTTTTTTCAAAAAGGCTTAATGATGGTGCTTTTAAGCCCTTTAATTAAAAAATTAATAGGGTGTTTTGAGTTTGTCTTGTTGTGCATAAAAGAGGGCGAAAGAGGTGTTTTTGAAAGAAAAAACAATGAAAAAAGAAAAATACCCTTTTGAAATATTTAGCTTTGATAGCCTAGTATTTCAAATATGACCCTAGAAAATAAATCAGTTTGTGAAGAAAGTACCTTTAAAATGATTTTTGATCAGCATTCAGAAACGATACGCAATTTTATATACTATAAGTGTCGCGATATGCAACAGGCAGAAGATCTAACGCAAGATGCTTTTGTCAAACTCTGGAAAAACTGCGAGAAAGTACTTTTTGAAAAAGCGAAATCTTTTGTTATGAAAGTAGCTCAAAATGCTTTTTTCAATGAGGTCGCCCATAAAAAGGTAATCTTAAAATATAATCAAGGGGCTGGTTCAATTCAATCTTTTGCGAACAGTCCTGAATTTATAATAGAAGAAAAAGAGTTTATGGTAAAATTACAGCGCTGTATTTCTAATCTACCCGATCGAGAGCGCGAGGTTTTTCTTTTAAGTAGAAAAGACAAAAAAACCTATCGCGAAATCGCCGAAATCATTGGCATTACTCAAAAAGCGGTAGAAAGGCGCATGCATTTAGCACTGCGCGAACTACGTGAGAAAATAGGAATGTCAATTTAAAATTGAGCTATGGAAGAAAACTACACTACAGATGATTTTTTAGCAAAATGGGCAAGCGGCGAACTTTCTGAGGCTGAAAAAGAGGCGTTCAAAAAAACAGATGATTATATCTATTACCAGGCTATTCTTGAAGGTACTGATATTCTTGAAGTTCCTGAATATGATAAAGAAAAACTGTTTGAAAAGGTTCAGAAGTCTAAGTTAGATGAGCCTAAAGTGGTTACATTATTTCCTAAATGGATTTACGGTGTAGCCGCATCGGTAGCAATTTTGATGGGCTTTTTTCTTTTTATGAATAAAGATATAGTTTATGAAACAAGCTATGGCGAAACCTTAGCGGTAACCCTGCCTGACAACTCAGAAGTTATTTTAAACGCTAATTCAAAACTATCATTCAAAGAAAAGGGTTGGGGCAAAACACAACGTACCATTTCTTTATCAGGAGAAGCTTTTTTTAAGGTAACTAAAGGAACAGAATTTTCAGTAGGAACTGAAAACGGAAAGGTAACTGTTTTAGGTACTCAATTTACCGTAAACGCCCATGCTTCAATTTTTGAGGTCATTTGTTTTGAAGGCAAGGTACGTGCTGAAAGTCAAAATCAAGATGAAATAGTAACCAAAGGCGAAGCAGTACGTTTGATTAATAATGCTTTTGAGACTTTTAACATAAATGGCAACAGCCCATCATGGTTACAAGATGAAAGTAGCTTTGATAATGCTCCTTTAGTGATGGTTATTAAGGCCCTTGAAAACCAGTATAATCTTCAAATTAATAGTCAGAACATTGATGAATCACAAAGATTTACCGGCAGTTTTACACATAGCTATCAAGAAACAGCCTTAAGAACCGTTTTTGAATCAATGAATATTACCTTTATTTTTAAGAATGAGAATACTATTGACCTCTCTAAAAGGTAAATGAAACAGTACATTTTTCTATATTTTTTTCTTTTTTGCTGCAATCTTGTGGCACAACAAACGCGTGTAGATTTTCAGTATTCTAACGCGCCATTACAGCAGGTTCTATCTGAGCTAGAATCTGCATATGCCGTTAAATTCTCATATAACTCAGAAACTATCGGTGCTTTCGAAATTACAATTGACTTAAATGAAGCAGACATAACCACTGCTATTTCAACAATTGAAAAGCAAACAGCACTCATAATTGAACAAATTGATGCTCGCTATTACGTTGTGAAACAGAGCACCCAAGCTACGCTTTGTGGGTATTTAAAAGATGAAGGTGGTAACGTCATTGAGGGTGCTTCTGTATTTGTAGAAACTTCTCAAAAAGGTACTATTTCAAATCAACAAGGCTACTATACGCTTGATAACATTGCGATTACTGATACCCTTTCTATACGCTATATTGGTTTTAAAACCTTGATTTTACCCGTCAAAGATATAATTACAGCTGACTGCACCTCTTTTACAATGATTTCAGAAAATTTTATGCTCAATGAGGTTGTAATTCAAGAATATTTGGCGGCAGGTATTTTGAAAAATAGAGATGGGTCAGTGAAAATTACCCCGCAAAACCTTGAAATACTATCTGGCCTTTCTGAACCAGATATTTTACAAAACACACAGTTACTTCCGGGTATTGATAGTCCGTCTGAAACTGCATCCGGACTATTTATTCGCGGGGGTACCCCCGATCAAAATCTAATTTTATGGGATGGTATCAAAATGTATAATTCAGACCATTTCTTTGGCATGTTATCTGCTTTTAATCCGTACATCGTTGAAGAAGTTACCGTTTATAGAAGTGGTACAAAAGTGATGTACGGCGATCGGGTATCAGGCGTAATTGATATAAAAACTGATTCAAATATTACAACAGAAACTAAAGGTGGTTTTGGTTTGAATTTAACCCATTTTGATGCTTTTATAAGAACACCTTTGTCTGACAAAACATCGATTCAGCTTTCTGGCAGACGCGCTTTGACAGATGTTTTTAATTCGCCCACATTTAATCAATTTACCCAAAAGGTTTTTCAAAATACCAGCATTACTCAAAACCAAGACGTTTTTGAACCTGAGTATACTGAAAGTAAAGAACTATTCAAATTCTCTGATGTAACCCTAAAAATCAATACGGCCCCCTCTGAAAAAGATAAAATTTCAATTTCAAGTATTTATACCAACAACAAATTAGACTATTCTTATGAGGATATAGAATTTATTGACGCTTCAAGTGACCAACTTGATGTTTCAAATTTTGGCGCTAGTTTGCTTTGGAAACGCAACTGGAATACATCCTTCAACACGGCAATCAACACCTATTATTCTTCTTATGACTTTGAGTATACCGGGGCTACTTTTTTTAATGAGGATGAGTTTATATCTATAAAAAAGAATACCATAGAAGAATTTGGCTTTTCATTGCATACAGACCTAAAAATTAATGAAAACATCACTTTTTCAAACGGATATCAGTTTTTCAATAATCAAGTGGCTTACCAATTAGAAGAAGAAGATTATATTGAAACTGATGATGCCAATAACCCCACACATGCCCTATATAATCAGTTACAATTGCAACCTGAAAAGTGGTTTATCAATTTAGGTTTACGTACTAATTACAATACCATATTATCTTCTGTTTATTTTGAACCACGTCTATACTTAGAAAACAAAATAACCCATAATCTTCGTATTAAAGCCTCTGCTGAAATTAAAAACCAATCTGTCAGTCAAATTATTGAATTTACTACACAAGATTTTGGTCTTGAAAATCAAGTATGGGCCTTGACCGATGATGACCTCATTCCACTTTTACAAAGCAAACAATTTTCAGGTGGTTTCTTGTGGCATAAAAATGGATGGAATCTTGACCTTGATTTTTATAATAAAAATATAATTGGGCTAACATCACTTACGCGTGGTTTTGAAACTTCAACTAACAACTTTGCGGAAGGTCAAAGCAGTACCTTAGGAATGGACTTATTGTTAAAGAAAAAGATAGGCTCCTATTCAACTTGGTTAGGGTATACTTTTTCTGAGACAACATTTGAATTTGAAGAACTTAATAATGGCAAAGCTTTTTTAGGAAACAATAATATTACTCATTCTTTAACATGGTCACATTTTTACAAATTAAACAAGTTGCAATTTTCATTAGGGTGGAAATACCGCACAGGCATTCCATATACTTCTATCTTGGGTACTACGGGTTCTGGAGATAATCTTGAAATTCTTTATGATACTATCAATGCAGCAACCTTACCTGATTATCATCGATTAGACTTTTCTGTATTGTATGATTTCCAGATATCCGAAAAGAAAAATACCCGAAAAGCTAAGCTTGGTTTTTCGTTATTGAATATTTACGGAAGACAAAACTTACTTTCAAAGAGTTATGATTTGTTTAATGTCATTGATGACCAACAAAATAACGTTATTGAGCTTCAAGAAATAACAAAATATTCTTTAGGTACTACTCCAACCCTGGTTTTTCGATTACATTTTTGAACAATCTTAAGGCAATTCAAGTTTTTACAGTATAACTTTATGGTATGTCTGAGATTCCTTTAAGAAAAATCATTCATATTGATATGGATGCCTTCTATGCTTCGGTAGAGCAATTAGATAATCCTGATCTACGGGGTAAACCTATTGCCGTAGGCGGAAGCTCGCAAAGAGGTGTTGTCTCAGCTGCTAGCTATGAGGCCCGAAAATTTGGGGTGCGAAGTGCCATGAGTAGTGTTATTGCAAAACGCAATTGCCCTGAACTCATCTTTGTAAAAGCCAATTTCGATCGCTATAAAGAAATCTCTAAAGCCATTCGAAAAATATTTTATACCTATACCGATCTCGTTGAACCACTTTCTTTAGACGAAGCCTATTTAGATGTTACCATAAACAAAAAAGGAAATCCTTCGGCGACACTGATTGCTAAAGAAATTAGACAGCGTATTTTTAAAGATCTCAACCTGACCGCATCTGCAGGTATTTCAATAAATAAGTTTATAGCAAAAGTTGCTAGCGATATTAACAAGCCTAACGGACAAAAGACAGTTAACCCTGAAGAAGTAATTAGCTTTTTAGAAGAGCTGGATATTCGTAAATTCTACGGAGTAGGTAAGGTAACCGCAGAAAAGATGTACAAACTCGGCATTTTTACAGGCAAAGATTTAAAAAGCAAAACTGCTGAATTTTTAGATACTCATTTTGGAAAAAGTGGACGCTTTTACTATGATGTTGTTCGCGGGATTCATAATAGTGAAGTTAAACCACATCGGACACCTAAATCAGTAGGAGCTGAACGTACTTTTAATGAAAACTTGAGTAGTGAAATTTTTATGCTTGAACGTTTAGACCATATTTCTGAGGAACTGGAACGTCGTCTGAAAAAAACTAAAATCGCTGGTAAGACGGTGACACTGAAGATCAAATACAGTGATTTTACATTACAAACACGAAGTAAAACACTGCCCTATTTTATATCAGATAAAAACTTATTGCTCGAGACCGCTAAAGAATTATTGTATCAAGAAGAACTTCAAAACTCTGTACGCTTGCTTGGCATCTCACTAGCTAATTTAAATACAGATAAAAAAGTCACCACTAAAGAAAAAGAAGTATTAGTTCAATTGCAATTTGACTTTTAACCAAATACGTATTCAACGCAAAAAAGCCATGTATAAAACATGGCTTCCTACCCTTTAATACTTTAGTCTATTCTACTGTTAAGACATTATCTGTTGCTGTAGGGTTCATTGGACAAAAATACACGTATTCTCCTTTTGCCAATTTTGTTGGTTTAGAAGTTTGTTTCTTTCCAGTACCCACGACTTCAGTCACATAAGCTGTTTTAATATGATTTTCAGGCTTACTAATATCTTTCCCTTTAGGCACTAATACAAAGCCTACTTCATGATCTACCGCATTATTTGCAATTTCGAAAACATAGATGCCTTCAGAAACTGTAATTTTCTTCTGTGTAAACTCTCCTGGTGTTTGTTCTAAAGAAATTGTGCTAACCATTTCTTGAGCCATTTTGTCTTTTTTCATCATTTTATCCTGCGCATTTGTTGTAAATACAATTCCGAATACTAATGCTATTACTGTTACTATTTTTTTCATTCTATTTGATTTTAAGTTTTTCCGCAAAGGCGGTAATCGATTATTCTTTATTAAACTGTTAATTATGCTTCCATTACATCTAGAGCTTGTACCGCTGGAAAATCAACAGGTACATCAGTGGTTTTATGTAGGTAATTTGATATCGTTTTATCTCCCACTAATACAATAGTATCACCTAAATTTTCTTTCGTCCATCCTTCATTAAAAAAATTAGTGACTACGGTATCACTGATCGCTCCTCTGTTTTCAGTGATATTCTTTGCCAGAGCAGCAAGTGCGTTTAACTTTGAATCAAAAGAAGCTCGTCCGCTACGCAATTCTAAAATTTGCTCGTCTGTAAAACCATTCATTTTTCCAATAGCCGTGTGAGCAGAAAGACAATAGGTGCAACTATTTACTTCACTCACTGCAAGATTTACAACTTCTTTTTGTTTCGCGTTCAAAGATGTTTTAGCATTGCTTAGATTAAGATAATTTTGCAATGCGTTCTCAGAATGGGCATAGGTAGCATAAAGATTAGGGACAAACCCTAAGGCTTTATCAAGATTATCAAATATTGCTTTGTTTCTTTCGCTTACTTCTTCTCGGTTCGGCACATTAAATGTATTCATGATTTCAAAATTTATAGGATTAATTAAAGAGATATAAATGGTTTTTCAGCATCACAGTAAAAATCATGATGATGATTATTTTCACAATGAGAATGTGTAATTGTCGCTTCTTTATGTGATGTTCTAGTTGTTCTAAAAATCTCAATAAGATTAAAAATTGATTTTATTTGTTCTTTCATCTTGCTATATTTTTAATTACAAGACAAAGATGCGGTAGAAGTGTATTAAACTGTTATTACGCATTGCCCGAAGGCTTGTAGAAATTTCCCGTTACGCTGAAATTTGCTCTATTTCTCTATATTTAGATGGAGAATGACTTGTCATTTTCTTGAAAAATCGACTAAAATGAGCCGCATCATTAAACCCCAATTCATAAGCAATTTCCTGATTTTGTTTATCTGTAAAGCGAATAAGCCTTTTGGCTTCTAGAGCGAGACGATCTAATATTATTTGTTGGGGAGACTTTTGGTTGTAAATAGAAAATATATTAGATAGCGTCTTCGGGCTTTTAAATAATAGTTCGGCATAGTCGCTCACTTTACGTTTTGTTTTATAATGCGTGTCAACAAGCACATTGAACTTCCGAACAATATCTATTTGATTATTATCGAGTTGTTTAACAATTAGCTGTTCTTTAGCCAATCTTGTACACATGATTATTAACCTCTTTAACAACATTTGTAACATATCGCCCTGAATTTTATCAGCCGTTGTAAATTCATCGATAAACACTTCAAGTAAGGTTTGAAATTTTCGCTCGTGGTCTTTTGGTATGCTTATAATGGGAATATCTTGTGTGCCAAAAAATAAAATTCCATTACACGAGACTTCGCTGTCGTGATCAGAAATGCAATAGAACTCTCTATTAAATAAAAAAGCGGTTAATGGTAACTCTGTATCCTTATAGGAAACTTTTTGAAGATAGGTGGTCGTCATTAATTGATTTGGGTTCAATAGTACCGGAATATCATCTACTTTTAACAAAATGGACTCTTCTTTTCTATTCCATAATATGGTAATATTTCCTGTTTGTAAAGAAAATTTATTCTTATAGGTTTTCACATCACTCGTGAACCCTAAAATAGCCCCTAATTTATTGTCGTAATATTCATGTAACATAAATCTTCTTGTAAAAACTTAGGTTTTAGATATGTTTAGTCTTTATTTTTGTTCATCCTTACGCATCGTAATTGTCTAAAAACGTGCTGTTTGTTAAACACTATTGTTAATACATAGTGTAAATTTTCAATTTCTGACCGCTTATGATATTTTTAACCGAAATCGAATTTAACAAGATTTTTTTTGCATGAATGATTTAAGAAACTACGATGAAGCAGCCCATAAATTTTACAATAGTATAAAGATTAATAGTCTTCCTATTTGCTCTTCTGATTTTTATATTTCCTTTTTTAGTACCCTTTGTAATAGTTTCAATGATGCCCTATTGCTAACGCAATTGGCTAAAAGCAACAAATGGAATTATCGGAATACTTATGACACAGAACTTATTGATAACGATTTGGTAATTGTTGTGACAGACACGCAATTAAATATTGTGTATGCTAGTCAAAATATCAAAAAAATGAATGGGTACAAACCAAATGAAATATTGGGTAAAAAGCCGAAAATGTTTCAGGGTACAGAAACATGCAAAAAAACCACAAAAGTAATTCGAGAAGCTGTTAACCAAAGAAAGTCTTTTGAAGCGGTCATTTTAAATTATCGAAAAGATGGGTCGTCTTACAACTGTTGGATTAAAGGACACCCTGTTTTTAATACTTCAGGGGAAGTCATTAACTTTATTGCCTACGAAAAAGAGGTCGCCTAAATTAGGTCTTATTAAAAATTACACGATTCTATTTCAGTAACCCTTAAAGTATTTACCATCCCTTTCTCTTTTATTGGCATTGCAGCAAGACTTATCAGCATATCACCTACATCTAAAAAGCCTTTTTGACATGCAATTTTATTTACATCTTCAATGGTTTCATCGGTCGAAACATATTTGTCATAGAAAAATGCTTTTACCCCCCATAACAAATTCAATTGCGTTAAGATTCGTTTGTTTGAAGTAAATACCAATATATGGGCGCTTGGGCGCCATGCCGAAATTTGAAATGCCGTATAGCCACTATTTGTAAGTGTTGAAATAGCTTTAGCTTTTATTTCGTTGGCCATAAAGGCGGCATGATAACACACTGATTTTGTGATATACCTATTTGTTCGAATATGTGGTGGATCATGTGGCACACTTATCAACTCAGAGCCTTCTACACTGGCTAAAATACTAGCCATTTTTTCTATAACTTGAACTGGATAATTACCAACCGAAGTTTCACCAGATAACATCACAGCATCAGCACCATCCATCACCGAATTGGCCACATCGTTTACCTCAGCTCTTGTAGGTGTAAGGCTTGTAATCATTGTCTCCATCATTTGAGTAGCAATAATTACAGGTATTCTAGCTCTTTTAGCACGTAAAACCAATTGCTTTTGAATTAAAGGAACTTCTTGAGCCGGAACCTCTACCCCCAAATCACCACGCGCTACCATTAATCCGTCACAATAAGCAACAATTTTATCAATATTTTCAACTGCTTCAGGTTTTTCAATTTTAGCAATAATTGGAATTTTATGCTCTGAATGCTCTTCAATTATTTTTTGAAGATCTATAAGGTCTTGGCTAAATCTAACAAAAGAAAGTGCTATCCAATCCACATCTAATGAAATCGCGAAAATAGCATCCTTAACGTCTTTTTCCGTTAATGCCGGCAATGAGATATTTGTATTTGGAAGATTTACTCCCTTTTTAGACTTCAAAGGGCCTCCTTGAATTACTTTTGCTTTTACTTCGTCTTTACCATTCGTTGCTATTACTTCGAACATTAATTTTCCGTCATCTAATAAAATACGCTCCCCAGCTTTTACATCTTTTGGAAAATCGGCATAATTCATATACACTTTCTCAGAATTGCCTTCAAAAGGTGCACCAGTAACAAAAGTAATTTCATCGTTTGGGGCAACAACAACTTCTCCTGCCATAACGCCAACTCTTAATTTCGGCCCTTGCAAATCGGCCAAAATAGAGGTGTAAATTTGCATCTCTTCATTAAGTTCGCGAATCATTCTAATGCGTTCTTTTACATCTTCATAATCGGCATGAGAAAAATTAATACGAAACACATCAACACCTGCTTCGATCATACTTTTTAGCACATCTTTCTTACTTGTTGCTGGCCCTAGTGTTGCTACTATTTTGGTCTTCTTCTTACTTGGCATTCTCAAAAAATTAGGTTGTCCTTATATTTTAAATGATCTATATTTAAAATATAAGCTGTTAATACATTTGGTATTTTTAACAATTGCTTCAGCACTTCTTTCTCTAAAGCATCATCTTCATGTTCAATTTTTAAAAGGTAATCTACTTCTTTATATTCCGGAAGCAAATAATGTTTCGTAATGGCGGGTTCGTTTTCAAAAAGATCACCACTGTCAAATGATTCCTCAATTTCGCTTTGATTGCTTAAAAGTGTCCAATAATTATCATTGCTATCATCTTTCCATTCAAAAAAAGAAAAAGAAACATTTTTAGAAATATCTAAATCTTTTGAAGCTCTTACAAAATTAGTTTTCAAACATAAATTAATGGCATACACCATGGCGTAATCTTTCAAACTACTGTGCAAAGCCAGTAGTGTAAAAGCATCTTCATACAAATCAGTTGTGATTTTATGTATGGCCATCATGTAAATGCGAACTTCAAATATAAAACTAAATACGAGATTAACCTAACGCTTTAAAGGCATATTGTGTTCGTACACAACGCCTTTGTTTTAGAGCCTTTATGAAAATTAACAATTTTTCATTTTGTCTTGTAGTGCAAAATAAGCTCTTTTTGAAGCTCTTTCCTCAGCTTTCTTTTTTGAAGTTCCTCGGGCTTTGGCAACCACGTTACTGCCTATAGAAAGTTTTACAGCAAAATGCTTTAGACTATCATTTCCGGTATCCTCATACACTTTATAATTGAAGCTTTTCTTTTGTTTTTGACACCATTCAATGATCAAACTTTTATAGCTAATTACTTTGCCTTCTAATTGTTCAATATCAACATATGGTGCTATAACCCTCGTATCAATAAATTTTTCACAATATTTATATCCTCTATCAAGATAAATAGCCCCTACAAGAGCTTCAAAAACATTCCCATGAATGTTGTCGCCAAAGTGTGATTTAGGTATTCGACTCTCTACAAATTGTATAAGATTTAAGTCTTTACCGAGTTCATTTAGGTGTTCTCTACTTACAATTTTTGATCGCATTTTGGTCAAATACCCTTCATCTCCTAAAGGGACTTCATTATATAAATGCCTTGATATAATTGTCCCCAACATTGAATCTCCTAAAAACTCTAAACGCTCATAATTCATGGGGTTTCCATCCTTATCCTTTTTATTAGCAGAACGGTGTAAAAAGGCCTTCTTATAATATTTTAATTTTTTCGGCTTAAACCCTAATATAGTAACCATTCCCAAAAAAAAATTCCCATCTTCTTTAGAATGGGAATTGAATATATTAGAAGGGAAATTCATCTATTAGCTTATTTTTTTAAAAATCACACAAGCGTTATGCCCTCCAAAACCAAACGTATTACTCAGTGCAACATTTACTTCTCTTTTTTGAGCTTTATTTAAAGTTAAATTTAATTTAGGGTCAATGTTTTCATCTACGGTAGTATGATTTATTGTTGGCGGAACAATACCATGCTTCATTGCTAATATGGAGGCTATTGCTTCAATAGCTCCTGCAGCACCCAATAAATGTCCTGTCATCGATTTTGTTGAATTGATGTTGATGTTAGGGGCGTGATCACCAAAGACTTCAGAAATCGCCTTTAATTCCGCAACATCTCCGAGAGGGGTCGATGTACCATGAGTATTTATGGTATCAACATCTTCAGGTTGTAATCCCGCATCCTTTAAACAATTCTTCATCACCTGAACAACGCCAACACCATCAGGATGTGGTGCGGTCATATGATAGGCGTCACTTGACAACCCACCGCCAACTACTTCGGCGTATATTTTTGCACCTCGCGCTTTGGCATGTTCATATTCTTCTAATATTAAGGCCCCGGCTCCTTCACCTAATACAAAACCGTCTCTCGTCGCATCAAAAGGTCTCGATGCCGTTTCGGGGCTATCATTTCTAGTAGAAAGTGCGTGCATAGCTCCGAATCCACCCATTCCAGCTATAGTTACCGCCGCTTCACTACCGCCAGAAACCACTACATCGCAATAACCTAAACGAATATAATTTAATGCATCAATTAAAGCATTTGCTGACGATGCACAGGCCGAAACTGTGGTATAATTAGGCCCCATAAAACCATGTTTGATCGAAATATTACCTGGGGCAATATCTGCAATCATTTTAGGAATAAAAAAGGGATTAAACCTCGGTGTACCGTCTCCTTCCGCAAAATTCATCACCTCATTCTGAAATGTCTCTAAGCCCCCAATACCGGCTCCCCAAATAACGCCAACTCGAAATTTATCAAGTTTATCAAGGTCTAAACCAGCATCTTCAATGGCTTCGTCTGAAGCCACCAAGGCATATTGGGCAAATTTATCAAGTTTTCGTGCTTGCTTACGGTCGAAAAAATCGGCAGCATTATAGTTCTTTAATTCACAGGCGAACTTTACCTTAAATTTTTCGGTGTCGTAATAAGTAACAGGTGCGCATCCGCTCTTGCCGTTTTTGAGCCCGTTCCAATACTCCTCAATGTTATTTCCTATGGGGGTTAAAGCGCCCAAACCGGTAACTACAACTCGCTTTATTTGCATTGAACTTAATTTTGAGCTTTAATAGCAAATTAAAAAAATTATCCATGCGATAAATTTACCGCATGGATATTTTCAATTCTTATTTCAAGAGATCATAAAGATTACTTCGCTTCTTCTATATAACTTATGGCTTGGCCAACTGTTGCAATATTTTCAGCTTGATCGTCTGGGATTTGAATATCGAATTCTTTTTCGAATTCCATAATTAACTCAACAGTATCTAAAGAGTCTGCCCCTAAATCGTTAGTAAAGCTAGCTTCCGTTACCACTTCGTTTTCATCAACTCCTAATTTATCAACGATGATAGCTTTAACTCTTGATGCAATGTCTGACATAATAATATTTGGTTTTAAAAATTTAAATTGTTGGCAAAAATAAAAAACTTTAGTTTAATAACACATTTTGCCGTTAAAATGTCTGTAATTTAAGAAATTTAAATGCAAGAGTGGTAATTTCGCCTGAATTAATTATTCGTTGAAAACGTTTACGACTGAATGAAAAATATTGTTCTTTTTGCCTCTGGTTCTGGTTCTAATGTTGAAAACATAGTACATTATTTTAACAATAAGTCAAACGTTACGATTGCCGCTGTGCTTACTAACAAAAGGGATGCCAAAGTTATAGATCGATGTAATAAATTGAATATCAATTGTTTAGTTTTTAATAAAAATGCCTTTTTGAAAACAGATTGTGTTTTAAAAATGCTTAAAGCCCTTGAACCTAATTTGATTGTGCTTGCTGGTTTTCTTTGGAAAATACCGATTCACATCACTGAACACTATCCAAATAAGATTGTAAATATTCACCCCGCACTGCTTCCAAAGTACGGTGGTAAAGGAATGTATGGAAATCACGTTCATCAAGCCGTAAAGGATAATAAGGACAAAGAAACGGGAATCACCATTCATTATGTCAATGAAAATTATGACGAAGGCGCAATAATTCATCAAGCTAAAACTTCCGTTTCATCGAATGATACGGTTGAAGAAATCGCTAAAAAAGTTCATGCTTTAGAATACGAACATTTTCCTAAGGTAATTGGGCAATTGTTGGCCTCCTCCAAGAGGTGAAATAACGGTATTGATACAATTCTGAGTAATGGCTAAAAAAACAAAATTCTATGTGGTTTGGAAAGGCAAACGGCCTGGTATTTATACAGCTTGGAACGAGTGCAAAGCTGCCATAACGGGCTATAAAGGAGCTCAATATAAGTCGTTTGCAAGCTTAGAACTCGCGAAAGAAGCGTACAATGGAAATTATGAAGAGTATAAGGGTAAAAGTCAAGGGGAAGCGCTACTATCGCAAGAACAATTGTTAAAAATTGGGCAACCAAACTTTCACTCAATTGCAGTAGATGCAGCATCAAGCGGCAACCCTGGTGTTATGGAATACCAAGGAGTGGATACAAAAACCAAAAAAATACTTTTTAAACAAGGCCCTTTTGAGCAAGGCACTAATAATATTGGTGAGTTTTTGGCTCTTGTTCATGGCCTAGCCTATCTCAAAGAACGTAAAAGCGATCGCATTATTTATACAGATTCAAGAACAGCCATGAGTTGGATCCGCAAGAAAAATTGTAATACCAAACTTGCCGAAACACCAAAAAACAAAATTGTTTTTGATTTAATTCGTAGAGCTATTCACTGGTTAAAAAACAATAATTACGACACCCCAATTGTCAAATGGGAAACCAAAGCATGGGGTGAGATTCCTGCTGATTTTGGAAGGAAGTAAATCGATCGATAGTGATTTTATTATTTGATATGAACAGCCTTATTAAATACCTTAACAAAATCTTATATTTGCAGCTTAATTTTTACCTCACAAATTAGTTATGGGCAAATTAGTAATTGTTGGTACAGTTGCTTTTGATGAAATTGAAACTCCTTTTGGAAAAACCGATAAAATATTAGGTGGTGCAGCAACTTTTATTGGACTTGCAGCCTCGCAATTTAATGTTGACTCCACAATCGTATCTATAGTTGGTGATGATCTGCCAAAGGCATATTTAAATCTACTTTCTTCAAAAGGCATAAATATTTCAGGTATTGAAATTGTACAAGGAGGAAAAACTTTTTATTGGAAAGGAAAATACCATAATGATCTAAACTCAAGAGACACTCTAATTACCGAGCTAAATACACTTGCAGATTTTAAGCCTGTTGTTCCAGATAATTATAAAGATGCTGATATCGTTATGTTGGGTAATTTGCACCCTATCGTGCAACTGAGTGTAATAAATCAAATGACGCAACGACCCAAGCTTATAGTATTAGACACTATGAATTTTTGGATGGATAATGCCTTTAAAGAATTAACCGAAGTTATCAAACGTATCGACGTAATCACCATAAATGACGAAGAAGCAAGGCAATTAACCAATGAATACTCTTTAGTCAAAGCGGCGCAAAAAATACATACAATGGGGCCTCAATATGTGGTTATTAAAAAAGGAGAACACGGTGCGTTACTTTTTCATCATGGAAATGTTTTCTTTGCTCCAGCACTACCTTTAGAAGAAGTTTTTGATCCGACAGGGGCCGGTGATACTTTTGCTGGTGGCTTCGTTGGATATTTAGCAGCTACAGGTGATATTTCTTTTGAGAGTATGAAAAAGGCGGTGATTCATGGTTCGAACTTGGCATCCTTCTCCGTAGAGAAATTTGGAACCGAACGAATGGAATCACTGAAAAGAGATGAGGTAGATAAACGCTTGCATCAATTTAAAACATTAACACAATTCGACATCGAACTAAAATAAAACACGCCTCAAAAATTTGAGGCTTTTTTAATTTACATATCTAATGAGCGACGCAATTAAACACGAATGTGGTATATCGGTAATACGATTGTTAAAACCCCTTGAGTACTATAAAGAAAAATATGGTACTGCTTTCTACGGGGTTAACAAAATGTATTTAATGATGGAGAAGCAGCATAACCGTGGCCAAGATGGTGCGGGCTTTGCCAGTATCAAATTAGATATGAATGCAGGTGAACGCTATATGAGTCGGGTACGCTCAAGTGAACAACAGCCAATTCAAAATATTTTTGCTCAAATTAATGATCGCATCAATACTGAAATACAACAGAATCCGTCATATGCGAATGACGTTGCCTTGCAAAAAAAACATATTCCTTATATAGGAGAGCTTTTACTAGGTCATGTGCGCTATGGTACTTTTGGTAAAAATAGTATTGAAAGTGTACATCCATTCTTACGCCAAAATAATTGGATGCATCGCAATCTGATTATGGCCGGTAATTTTAACATGACTAATGTTCATGAGCTTTTTGACAACTTGGTGCAGCTAGGACAACATCCAAAAGAAATGGCGGATACCATTACCGTCATGGAAAAAATTGGTCATTTTTTAGATGATGCAGTCGCTAAACTATATAAGCAAATAAAAAAAGAAGGGTTCAACAAACAAGAAGCCTCTCCTTTGATTGCTGAACGACTAAAAATTGCTAAAATACTAAGAAGAGCTGCCAAAAATTTTGATGGTGGTTATGCGATGGCGGGCTTGTTGGGGCATGGCGATGCTTTTGTATTGCGCGATCCTGCTGGAATTCGTCCTGCGTATTACTATATAGATGATGAAGTTGCCGTAGTCGCTTCTGAAAGACCCGCAATTCAAACTGTTTTTAACGTTTCTTACGATAAGGTAAAAGAATTAGATCCTGGTCATGCTTTTATTATCAAAAAAAATGGGAGCACTTCACTAAAAAAAGTGTTAGAACCTACGGAGCGAAAATCGTGTTCTTTTGAACGTATTTATTTTTCTCGTGGTAGTGATAAAGAAATTTATGAAGAGCGTAAAAAATTGGGGAAACTAATATTTCCCAAAATTTTAAAAGCTATAGATAGTGATATTAAGAAAACCGTTTTTTCGTATATTCCTAATACTGCTGAAACATCATTCTTTGGAATGGTAAAAGAAGCTCAAAACTATTTGAACAAAAAAAAGGAAGAGCAAATTCTTGCTATAGGCTCTAAAATTACAAGTGAAGAGTTGCATGAAATTCTAGATGTGCGACCGCGAATAGAAAAAGTAGCCATTAAAGATGCAAAGTTGAGAACATTCATCACTCAAGATGACAGTCGTGATGATTTGGTAGCTCACGTTTATGACATTTCTTACGGTTCAGTTGATAAGGGAGATAATTTGGTTATTATTGATGATAGTATTGTTCGAGGTACAACTCTTAAGAAAAGTATTCTTCGCATTCTTGATCGTCTATCTCCAAAAAAAATAATCGTAGTTTCTTCAGCACCACAAATTCGATACCCAGACTGTTACGGCATCGATATGGCAAAACTAGAAGATTTTATAGCCTTTAGAGCGGCTTTGGATTTACATAAAGATAGAGGCACGATGGGAGTTGTAGAAGACATTTATAAAAAATGTTTGACTCAGGTCAACGCCAAAGATGTAAATGTTATTAATTATGTTAAAGAGTTTTATGCTCCTTTTACAGCTGATGAAATTTCGAAAAAAAGTGGAGAATTACTAAGTCCTAAAGATATTAAAGCCGAAGTTGAAATTATATATCAATCTATTGAAAACCTCCACCAAGCTTGTCCAAAGAATTTAGGAGATTGGTATTTTACTGGAAACTACCCCACTGCAGGGGGAAATAGAGTGGTAAATAGAGCATTTATTAACTTTTTTGAAGGTAAAAATGAACGTGCTTATTAGCTATATCCTCACGAAATACTAAAAAAAGATGTATTTCATCGATAATATGTGCCGTTTAACGGGTTTTTAATCAGTGTCCTAAACAGCAAACCTATTTTAGAACCACCATAACATAAGTAGGTTAAGTTCATGGTAAGATTTGGGGCAAAAAAGGTGGAGACTTCTCCGCCTTTTTTATTTTATCCCTTTATTCTAGCAACAAAATGCAATTTAATTACAATAATGAATTCTGTACCTTTTAACCGAATAATGTGAAGTTCAACAAAGAAATTTTAGACAACGTTAATGGTCTTTTATCTTTGGAGAACCATAGCATAAGTAGGTTAAGTTCATGGTAAGATTTGGGGAAAAAGGTAGAGCTTAGCTCTGCCTTTTTTATTGTTTAAGACTAGCATTTAACAGGGTTAACCCTACATTATTGGTGTTGAATTCAAATAATTATTTCAATTCTTCCATTTAAAAAAAAACTAAATTCCTTTTTTATTTAAGTCAATACCAGTAATTTAGTATTGCCATAGCATAAGTAGGTTAAGTTTATGGTAAGATTTGGGACGAAAAGGGTGGAGACTTCTCCGCCCTTTTCTATATCACCCTTTTTCTAAAAAAAACACCCTATCTGAAAACTCAGATAGGGTGTTTTTCATGTAATATATTTCCTTACTACTTTCCTGCAGTATACAATTCAGCTACTTCGTTCCAATCAATAACATTAAAAAAAGCAGTTACATAATCAGGTCTTCTATTTTGATAATTTAAATAATAGGCATGCTCCCAAACATCTAGTCCTAAAATAGGTTGACCACCACATCCAACATTTGGCATTAGTGGATTATCTTGATTAGGTGTAGAACAAACTTCGACCCTGCCTCCCGCATGTACACATAACCAGGCCCAACCAGAACCAAATCTTGTTCCTGCCGCGGCACTAAATTTACTTTTAAACTCATCAAAAGAACCAAAAGCTTCATTTATAGCACCTGCCAATTCTCCTGAAGGAACTCCGCCTCCTTTAGGTGACATTGTGCTCCAAAATAAAGAGTGGTTGAAAAAGCCTCCTCCATTATTTCTAACTGCTGCGTTTGACATATCTAAATTTGAAAGCATATCTTCAATTGACTTCCCTGCTAAATCAGTTCCTTCAATTGCAGCATTTAATTTGGTAGTATATCCGTTATGATGTTTCGTATGGTGTATCTCCATAGTGCGTGCATCAATATGTGGTTCTAATGCATCATATGCATATGATAGTTTCGGTAATTCAAAAGCCATAATTCTTATTTTAATTAAATTTTACTCAAAATCAAATTTAATGAATTTTAAACCCTAAAACGAATAATAATTTAGTGAGTATTGAAATAAAAATTGATCTGTTCTGTGTAATTTGCAATAAAAAGTAAGTGCGTAAAAATTCTTTCAAAATTTACGATGCGTCAGCAGGTTCGGGAAAAACATATACCCTAACCAAAGCCTATTTGAAAATAATACTCTCACATGAAAATAGCTATCGTCAAATTTTAGCGATTACTTTCACAAATAAAGCTGTCAATGAAATGAAAGTACGCATTTTAAACAGCCTTTTTAATTTCAGTAAAGTTGACCTGGATACAACTTTACCTTCATTATTTACTGAACTTCTTAAAGAATTATCATGCACGCCTAAAGAACTACAAAAAAAATCTAAAAACACTTTAAAAAAAATATTGCACAATTATGCATTTTTCGATATCTCTACCATCGATAAATTTACACATCGCTTAATTCGAACTTTTGCAAAAGATTTGAAAATTCCACAAAATTTTGAAGTTGTTCTAGATAGAGATTTATTGCTTAACGAAGCCGTTTCAAGACTTATCAATAAAGCTGGAAGCGATTCAAAAATTACGAAGGTTCTTATAGATTTCGCTTTAGAGAAAATTGATGATGATAGAAGCTGGGATATTTCTTTAGACTTGAATAAAGTCGGTCAATTGATATTTAATGAAAACGACGGTCAACATCTTGAAAAGTTCAAAGACAAAAGCATTGATGATTTTCTAGAATTACAGAAAGTAATTCTAAATAAAATTACCTATCACAAAAAAAACCTGGTTGACCATGCCACGCAAAGTCTTAAAATAATTACTGAAAACGGATTAGAACATTCCGATTTTAAATCTGGTTGGTTTCCAAAATTCTTAATAAAGATTCAAGCAGGGGATCTCAAAATAGACTTCGATGCAAAATGGAAACAAAATTTTGATTCAGAACCGCTCTATGCTGGTAAGTGCGATGCTAATAAAAGGCCGCTATTAGATAATCTACAACCACAATTCGTTTCACTTTTTAACCGCATAAAGAAAACAACTCGTTTATATCAACTGTTGAATAATGTTTATAAAAATATTGTTCCGTTAACCGTTTTGAACGCTATTCAGCAAGAAGTAAAAACGCTTCAAAACGAACGCGACCAATTATCTATTTCCGAATTCAACAGCATTATATCAAACGAAATAAAGCACCAGCCCGCACCTTTTATTTACGAACGTTTAGGAGAGAAATACAGGCATTACTTTATTGATGAATTTCAAGATACTTCTGAAATGCAGTGGAACAATCTAATTCCTCTAATTGATAATGCCCTATCTAGTGAATTCGGTTCACTTTTCTTAGTCGGTGATACGAAGCAAGCCATTTATAGGTGGCGTGGAGGTAAAGCAGAGCAGTTTTTGAATTTGGTGAATTCAAAAACTAATCCTTTTGTGATTCAACCCGAAATTAAGCAGCTTCCAAAAAACTTTCGTAGTCATGAAGAAATAATAAAATTCAATAATGATTTTTTTGCCTCTACTAGTCGTTTTTTGAATAATCAGATTTATGAAACACTTTTCGTTGATGGGAACAAGCAAAAATACAACCAGCGTAAAAATGGTTTTGTACAACTCACTTTTATTAAGAAAAACGATGAAGAAAGTACTGATGAGCAATATGGTCATGAGGTTTTGAAAACGATTCATAATATCAACTCAAAAGGATTCTCATATAGCGATATCTGTATTCTGGTTCGTGGAAATAAAGAAGGTGTTTTACTTGCAAATTTTTTAACTCAAGCAGATATCCCTATTATTTCTTCAGAAAGTTTGCTTTTAAAAAGTAGTGCCAAAATTCAATTTTTAGTTCATTTACTACACCACCATAATCAGCCTGATGCTGTTGAAATCGTTTTCGAATTGTTATCCTTTTTAAGTACTAATGAGAGGGAGCAACACAAGTTCATCGCTACTCATTTGAGTACTTTTAGTTTGTTTCTTAAAAAAGAATATAACTTTGATCTGAATAGAATACAAGATATGTCTGTTTACGACACTCTTGAATATGCTATTAAACATTTTGATTTGGCACCCCGCTCAGATGCCTATATCAATTTCTTTATGGATGCTGTTCTTGATATTGAGCAAAAAGAAGGCGCCAGTATTTCAACATTTCTATCCCATTGGGAAAAAAATAAGGATAAGCTAAGCATTACAGCTCCCTCTAGTATTAATGCTGTTCAAATTATGACTATTCATAAATCAAAGGGACTTGAATTTGAAAATGTGATTTTCCCCTATGCCAACTCAAAAATATATGCCGAAAAAGATGCCAAATTATGGCTCCCTGTTGAGGCAACATCTTTTGTTGGTTTTGAGGAAGTTTTAATTAATAAAAAACAAGAGGTAATAAATTATAACACTACCGCAGCTGAGGCTTACGAAGATGAAAACAACATGCTAGAATTAGATGCTTTTAATGTTTTGTATGTTGCGCTTACAAGAGCTGTAAATGCGCTTTATATAATTACAAGTGAAAATTCCTCGCCAGCAAAATCTGATACTCCGAAAAACTATAGTGACCTTTTTACTTACTTTCTAAAAGAAAAGAATGTTTGGGAAGAACATAAACATGTTTATAAATTTGGTTCTCTTCAATTTTCTAGTGAAAATAAAACATCAGAGGAAGAAAATATAGCCTATCAATACTCGTATAAAGAAAGAGACAGCTTTAAAATTCTTACTAAATCAGGAATACTTTGGGATACTAAGAGTGAAACGGCAATATCCAAAGGGAATCTTATTCATTTTATTATGAGTTTAGTCGAAACACTTAATGATGTTGAAAAAGCGCTTGATATAGTTCGAAGAAATGGCGATGTTACAGAGAACGAAATTGAACCCTTAAGAAGTACTATTCTACAAATAGTCGAACACCCTAAACTCCTGCCTTTCTTTAAGGATGGGAGTGCCATAAAAAACGAAAGAGATATTATTACCAAAAAAGGCAATATCCTTAGACCCGATAGAGTAGTAATTCATAACAATGAGGCTACCATAATTGATTATAAAACTGGTAAACGAGATATTCGCCACAAAGACCAAATTGATTCGTACGCTATAGCCTTAGCGGAAATGGGGTTTTCAATTGCCAACAAAATTGTCATTTATATTAACGAAGAAATTACACCAGAATTTATTTAAGATTATGTACGGAAAAATTAAAGAACATTTACAAGCCGAGTTAAATCAAATCAAAGAAGACGGGCTATACAAATCAGAACGAATTATTACTTCTCCTCAAGATGCGGTTATAAAAATTTCAACTGGTGAAGAGGTCATAAATTTTTGTGCTAATAATTACTTAGGCCTATCATCTCACCCTGATGTAATTCAAGCGGCCAAAGATGCGATGGATTCTCATGGTTTTGGTATGTCGTCAGTAAGATTCATTTGTGGCACGCAAGACATTCATAAAGAATTAGAGCGAAATATCGCTAATTTCTATGAAACTGAAGATACCATATTATATGCCGCCGCTTTCGATGCTAATGGTGGTGTATTTGAGCCCTTATTGACTGCTGAAGATGCCATTATTTCTGATTCGCTAAACCACGCTTCGATTATTGATGGCGTTAGATTATGTAAAGCAAATCGATATCGATATGCTAATAGTGATATGATAGATTTAGAAAATCAGCTGCGGCAGGCCAATGCGGACAACGCACGTTTCAAGATCATTGTAACCGATGGCGTTTTTTCGATGGATGGTTTAGTGGCACCTTTAGACCAAATTTGTGATCTTGCAGATAAATATGATGCCTTAGTGATGATTGATGAATGCCACGCTGCCGGATTCATAGGTGAAACTGGCAGAGGAACATTAGAAGAAAAGAAGGTGATGAATCGCATTGATATTATTACGGGAACATTAGGCAAAGCATTAGGTGGTGCTATGGGAGGATATACTACAGGTAAAAAAGAAATCATAGAAATTCTGAGACAACGTTCAAGGCCATATTTGTTTTCCAATTCTTTAGCTCCTGCGATAGTAGGCGCATCAAATAAGGTGTTTGAAATGTTAAAAAATGACACGAGCCTAAGAGATAAACTCCAGAAAAACACAGACTATTTTAAAAAAGGAATGAAGGCAGCTGGTTTTGATATTATAGATGGTGATTCAGCCATTGTACCTGTCATGCTATACGATGCGAAGCTTTCGCAAAAAATGGCCGACATGCTATTAGATAAAGGAATTTACGTTATAGGTTTCTTTTTTCCTGTCGTCCCAAAGGAAAAAGCCAGAATACGCGTGCAACTCTCTGCTGCTCATGAAATTAAACATTTAGATCATGCAATAAATGCGTTTATTGAGGTTGGAAAGCATTTAAAAATCGTTTAACTGCTAGGTTTTATCCATCAACTACAGCAAAAAAAATAATAAATGTATTTTGTTAATAATATTTAACAAGTTACATTTGCAGCTAATAAACACTTAAACTTAAAAAATTAAACATGAAACATCTTAGCAAATTAATGGCTGTCGCCCTATTATTAATAGGCTTTACCAGCATACAAGCGCAAGACGAGAATAATCCTTGGCAATTCCAATTTGGAACAAATGTCATTGATGTATATCCTACAGGAGATCAAAGCTCTTTCGGAAATGAATTTTTCAATGCTAATGACCATTGGAACATTGGCCCAGCGCTATCTTATATTGCAATTAGCAGATCGGTTGGAGATGGTTTCGCAGTTGGAGTCAGAGGTTCATTAAATGAAATAACTAAGTTTGGTGATACTCCAGTAGAAAGCTTTACTCACTTTGGTGTAGATGGTACTATTAAGTATAGCTTCTTAAAAAATAAAACTATTGACCCTTTTCTTGAAGTTGGTGGTGGTTATACTTGGTTTAATGATATAGGTGCAGGAACAGCAAATGTTGGTATCGGTGCTAATATTTGGTTTTCTGAAAATCTTGCTTTAACCCTTCAAACTACATACAAACATGCTTTTGAAGAGTATTTTATCGGAGGTACGGCAAATTCTACATTTCCAAAACACTGGCAACATTTAGCAGGTATTTCTATCAAATTTGGTGGAACTGATACTGATGGCGATGGTATCTATGACAAAGATGATGCATGTCCTGAGGTAGCTGGTTTAGAGTCGTTTAATGGTTGTCCTGATGCTGATGGTGACGGAATTGAAGATAGTAAAGATAGCTGCCCTAACGAAGCTGGTTCTAAAGAGATGAACGGCTGTCCTGATGCTGATGGTGACGGTGTTGCTGATAAAGATGATGCATGTCCTAATGAAGCAGGTCTTGCATCTTTAGCTGGTTGCCCAGATGCTGATGGTGACGGTGTTGCTGATAACGATGATAAATGTCCTAACGAAGCAGGTCCAGCAGAAAATGGTGGATGCCCATGGCCAGATAAAGATGGTGATAGTGTTTTAGACAAAGATGATAAATGCCCTGATGTTGCAGGTACTGTTGCAAACAACGGTTGCCCTGAAGTAACTGAAGAAGTTCAAAAGCAATTAAACGATTATGCTAAGACAATCTTGTTTGATTCTGGCAAATCTTCTATTAAGGCTGCATCTACAGGTGTAATGGTAGATATCATTAGAATATTAGGTGAGTATCCAACCGCGAGATTCTCTGTTGAAGGTCATACTGATAGCCAAGGTCCAGCAGCATCTAATCAAAAGCTTTCTGAATCTAGAGCTAATGCAGTACGTGATTTCTTAATCAATGAAGGTATTGGTTCTGATAGATTAACTGCAGCTGGTTACGGTGAAGATAGACCGATTGCGGATAATAAGACGCGTAATGGTAGAAAAGAAAATAGAAGAGTTGAAATCAACTTAATTAAATAAGAAGGTTTAGTACTCCTATTTCGTATAAAGAAAAGCCTCGCAATAGCGAGGCTTTTTTTATTTTTACTTATGCAGCATTTCTTAGAAGAAGTAGTTTCAAAAATTTCTAATACCTATAGTTCATTAGAAAATCTAATCCTCGTACTTCCAAGTAAGCGGGCTGGAACATTTATAAGAAATACAATTGCCAAATCAACTAAGAAAACTAGTTTTGCCCCTTTAATATATAGCATTGAGGAATTCGTGCAACATGTAGCGTCACTCTCCTATGCCTCAAATACCCGACAATTATTCGAACTGTATAAAGCCTATATCAACAACAAAACGGAAGATCACGATAGTTTTTTTACTTTCTCAAAATGGGGACAGACTATATTACAAGATTTCAATGAAATAGATAGGCACTTAATCAATGCTGAACAATTATTTTCAAATCTTTCAGCCATACAAGAAATTAATCATTGGTCTCTTAAAAATGAAAAAACTACATTGGTCGAGAATTACCTGAGTTTTTGGGCCAATCTAAATCAATTGTATGTCGATTTTAACAACACTCTAGTAGCACAAGGTATTGGTCATCAGGGTTTAGTGTATAGAACCGCAAGTGCGAGAATTACAGAATACATAACCGAAGTTGAAGACAACTCTCATATTTTTATTGGCTTTAATGCACTAAATACAGCGGAATCTAATATCATACAACGTCTATTAGAGCATGGTAAAGCTGAATCTTACTGGGACATTGATTCTTATTTTCTTAATGACCCCATACATGATGCATCCTTCTTTATTCGAAAACATTTGAAGAATTGGGTCTATTTCGAAGAAAATCCAATCAAAGGCTTAAGTTCTTATTATTTAAATGACCAAGACATTCAAATTACGGGCGTTCCTAAATACGTATCGCAAGCTAAATATGTAGGGCAAATATTGGATAAAATTTATACTAAGAATCCTGATTCAATTATAAATACGGCATTAGTACTGGGTGATGAATCACTACTAAATCCTATACTTAACGCTATTCCTAAACAAATTGAAACCGTAAACATAACAATGGGCTATGCGCTTAATAAAACCCCACTAGCCAATCTTTTCAATCAATTTATAGATTTATATATAAATCAAGACAAGCAGGGTTGGTTTTATCAGAACGTACTTTCGCTTTTATCAAACCCTTACATTAATCAACTCCTAAAAACACCCTCTGATTCACATTTAAATCTACAAAAGACTATCCGTAGTAATAACTGGACTTATATTACGGTACCCAGACTAGAAGAATTTGCATCTGAAAACCCGAAATTAAAATTGCTCTTTTTTGACAAACCAATGAGTCCAATAAAATTTGTCGAAAGATGCCTTGCTATTATCATTGCGCTAAGAGATAAACAAGAATCAAGCGTAAACAGTTTAGCCCTAGAATATTTATATCGCTTTCACACCCTTTTCAATCAATTAGCAGAATTACTTCAAAAACATCCATTCATAAACGATTTAAAGTCACTGCATAGTCTTTATAAAGAACTTTTGGTGGTTGAAACACTTGATTTTCAAGGTGATCCCTTAGAAGGATTACAAATAATGGGGATGCTCGAAAGTAGAAATCTTGATTTTGAAACTGTAATCATCACCTCCGTTAATGAAGGTATTTTGCCCTCTGGAAAATCAAATAACTCATTCATTCCTTTTGATTTAAAAACAAGACTTGGCTTACCCACGTATAAAGAAAAAGATGCTGTTTATACATATCACTTTTATCGTCTCTTACAGCGCGCAAAAAATATTTATATTATTTACAATACGGAGCCTGATGTGCTTGAAGGAGGTGAAAAGAGTAGGCTAATTTCTCAGTTATTAACTGACCCAAATAAAGAAAAAGATATTACCGTGGGGGTAGCCACACCAGCAATTCAACCCCTAATCAAAACCTTACAATCGTACATCAAAGATGAAAGTTTAATGGCTTTGATTCGAAATCATGCAGCAAACGGGTTCTCTCCCTCATCATTGACCAACTACATTAGGAATCCGATTGATTTTTATAAACAAAATTTGCTTAAAATAAAAGACACTTTAGAAGTAGAAGAAACCATAGCTGCTAATACCTTTGGAACCATTGTGCATGATACTTTAGAGGACCTGTTTACTCCCTTTATCGGGGAATTTCTTATCCCCGAAAGGCTAATTGCTACTAAAACTAAAATTGCAACATTAGTAAAAAAACACTTTATAAAGAGTTATGGCGATGGTGATACTACTAGAGGCAAGAATCTAATAGCTTATAATGTCATTTTACGTTATTTAGACAATTATCTTGATGCCCAGATTGCAGAAGCTAAAAATCATCAAATTAAGATTATCGGAGTAGAGCAAGACATGAAGATTACACTAAAGCTTTCAGAACTCAATTTTCCTGTTGTATTAAAAGGAAAGCTTGATCGCATTGACCAGAAAGATGGAATGCTAAGGATTATTGATTTTAAGACTGGGAAAGTAGAATCTAAAAATGTTGAAATTGTAGATTGGGGAGGAATAACTACCGAATATGATTATAGTAAAGCTTTTCAACTCATGTGCTATGCCTTAATGTATGCAGATAAAAATCAAAGCAAATCTATCGAATCGGGCATTATTTCTTTTAAAAACCTCAAAGCAGGACTCCTCAGGTTTGCTACTAAAGAAAAATCAGGTAGCAGAAATAAAGAACATCTTATTACAGAAGAAACCCTATCATTCTTCTATAAAGAATTGAAAAACTTAATCTTAGAAATTTGCAATCCAGAAATTCCGTTTACCGAAAAAGAAGTTTAGGGTTATTTTTTGTCAGGTCGCGTAGGTCGCACTTCTATTTTACTAGGTAAAGTTCTTGGGTGCATTTTAAGCAAATCTAAAACCAGTTCGCCAATATCTTCTGGTTGAATTTTCCATGCATCTTTATCCGATGGCTCATTATTATTAAAATGAGTTGCCACTGAACCTGGCATAATCGTTGAAACCTTCACGTCATATTTACGCAAATCAAGCATAGCAGCTTGGGTAAAGCCAACAACTCCAAATTTGGTTGCATTGTATCCAGCCCCATTAGCAAAAAAGTTTGTGCCTGCTAAACTGGCCAATGTCATATAATAACCCTTTGATTTCTTCAATGCTTGTACTGAAGCTTTTAAAGTATGAAAAACACCATTCAAATTCGTGTCAATCATTTGATGCCATTGGTCACTTGACATCTCATCAATAGGTGCAAAATGACCTACTCCGGCATTTGCTAAAACAACATCTATTTGTCCCCAAGTTGCTATTATTCTTTCTATGGCTTCCTTTTCGTCTTCAAGCCTAGAAACATCAGATTGTAAGGCCAAAACAGAATTCTTATCGCCTAGATACTGAGCTGCCGTTTCAACTGTTTTCAAATTTCTTCCGCTAATGGCTACTTTCATTCCTGCCCCAATCAATTTTTCTGCTACCCCATAGCCTATTCCTTTTGACCCTCCTGTAATATAAGCTACTTTCCCTTTTAAGTTTTGCATCATCTTTTATTCTTCAATACTAAAATTACACTAAATCACAAAAAAACCATCACAAGAAGTGATGGTTTTTGTGGAGAATACCGTTATCGAACTATATACTTTGCTTTATCACTTAGAAGTAATAATAACGGTATAAAGCCCCTTAAAACTTATATTTACATATATTTGATATCATTGCAAATGATACTTAAATAGAACATTATTGTCAACTAAACTGTCAACTAATAAAAAATGAAGTCTACTTTTTTTCTTAAGCATCCGAAGTCTGAAAAAGAAACTTTGATTTTGTTTTCATCATACTTCAAATTTGAGGAAAGGAAGTTTGTTTATTCTACAGGGGAAAAAATACTACCTATTCATTGGGATAGTAAAAATAGACAGCCATTTAGCAGAGGAAAAAGTAAATCGCCTAAAGCTACAGCCATACAATTACAACTGAACCGCTACAAAAAGGCATTTCAAGAAATCGAAACTAGGTGTCAAACATTTGATGAAGATTTCACTACTATAATTCTAAAAGATGCCTTTGATACAGAATTCAAAAAAGCACCTTCAGGGAAAGGTATTTTTTTTAGGGCATTTGATGAGTTTGTTGATTTCAAGACAAAAGAGATGGTATGGTCAGAAAGTACTATAAAGAGGTATACTAATATCAAAAACATCCTTCGAAAGTTTGAACAAGCAAAGGAATATAAATTGACCTTTAATTCCATTACATCAAAATTTAGTGTTGAATTTTCAGACTATTGTGTAAATGAGTTAAACCACGCCCATAATACATATGCAAGAAATATTGGGTTATTTAAAACTTTTATGCATTGGGCTTTGAAAGAGAAATACACATATAAAGAGGATTATAAGCAAATCCGAATTGCCGAACGAATAGTAACCGACCAGATTGCTTTAAAAATGGCAGACATTGAGAATATTCTAAAATTGGAATTTGAAACAGAGCGTTTAGAAAAGGCAAGAGATATTTTTGTTTTCTCTTGTTTAACGGGGATGAGGTTTGGTGAATTAAAGTTGATTAATCGGGAAAATGTAATTGACCGACATGTTCATCTGAAAGAAGAAAAGGGAAAAAAGAAGCGTGTTAGAAATATTCCATTACACGACTTGGCCATGCACATGCTTAGAAAATATAATTATCAACTTCCTTTAATTGCTAATCAAAAGCAAAACGACTACATAAAAGAGATTTTCGAGCTTGCCGGATATACACAAATGACTGAAAAAATAACCACCCGTGGGAATAAAGACATTCGAGAAAAAATTCCCTTCTATGATAGGGTTAGCACCCACACGGCCAGACGCACGTTCATTACCCTAATGAAAAAACAGAGGCGTAGTGATAAGTTGATAGCTTCAATCACAGGGCACAAGGACATGAAAACCCTAAATAAATATTACCAAGTAGACGATGAGGAAAGGACTATGGCTGTAGATGAAACTTTTAAAATAGATTTTGCTCCACTAAAAAAGGTTGATTAAAATGGTTGACAAAACAGACCTTGAAAAAGGATTTTTAAATTACGAGAATATTCCAAAATCACCTATTTCAGATAAGGTACCCGCTTACATAAGTAGAGAACATCATTTTATCGATTTTTTTATAAAAGAAAACCTTCGAATAGAGTTATATAGTAGGTTAAGCGGTGCTTTGATTGAAATAGACCTTCTAATGCATGAAATACTAACCTTCGTCAATGACGATGATAACACTAGGCAACTTGATAGATACGAGCAATTGTATACTGATGCATTTAACTTTAAGGCTTTTCTAAAGGAAAAGATAACAAAAGAAAATATCATAATTAACTCAAATATTCAAAAAGAAAGGTATGCTTATAAGTCGGATTTAGATAGGGAACTTGGCAATTCGCAGCCTTACCTAAATAACGAACTCTCCACTAGAGCAAAAAAACTTCGAGGTAAGTTTGAAACAAATTTCATAAGAGGAAAGAGTGAAGGAGGTGACAACCCATTCAGAAAAAACTTATCAAATCCAGCAACCGGATTAAAGATTTGGCTCTATGAAGAAATTGGAGAAAGAACTCCTAAGTCAAAAAATGGACTAGTTGAAGAATTCAACGCAGATGTATATAATTGGTATTCCGCTATAAAGAATCGAAATGGAGTGGCCAGAACGGAAGAAAAGAAAACAATACCCAAGCACATTGAAGAATTGGAAACACATTTAGATTCACTTATTAAAGATAATGATGAGGTTGCAAAAAAAGCTTACAATAAACTGCTTGAATTAAGAAAGACATCATTCAAAGGACTATTTGATTAAAAGGAAGCCCCTTACGTAAGCCTTACCACCATTTAGATTATCAATACTTGCTAGTTTAGCCATTAAATAATTCAAAATTTAGGCTATGAGCAACCCTTTCGAAGATTTAAAGAACGAGTTAAAACAAGGTTTTTTAGAACTCAAATCTGAACTAAAAGAGGTAAAAAATACACTTCAAAAAGCCACCTCTAACAAGCATTATACTGTACAAGATATTTCTGCAGATACTGGTTTATGCGATCAGACTATTAGAAAGTTTTTCAAGAATGGCACTATAAAAGGCAAAAGACTTGGTCGAAAATATGTTGTAACCCAAGATGAGTTTGACAGGGTATGCTCAGACGTAAAATCATTGAAGTATCAAAGATCATAGTTTCCATAATTTAAAAATTAATAGCAATGCAAAAAAAGACATTCAAACCCATTTTACTTTTCACAGATAACTCAATGATCATTAGAAAGACAAAGGAGGCACGGGAAAAAGCACCAATATTTCAAGAAATAATTGCCGCAGCCGAACAATTCCTTTCAAGGAAACTAACGCCCGATGAAAAAAAATTAGTGCTAACAGGAAAAAGAGAGGCGGCAATTCGTTTACTCAAAGCTCAACTAAATATGCCTAATGCCTCAACGGATACAGTATTAAATATTCATGGTGACAATGGAGCAAATTTGACTAAAGTAATTAACAGGTATTTCAATACATCAACATATGATGTCGATTTATATGATATAAAAGAGAATGAGTTTGTATTATCAAAAAATGCAATTGTTCAAATAGGAAAGCTGGGTGAGTATTGGACTAAATCAGAATCGGGGAACGAAGCTTACAAGTTATCAAAAATCCTGTGCGAAACTTATAATAAGGCTATAGACAAGGGCTATTTAAGTATTCATTTTAGAAAAGAATTTTCAGATGCTACAGATAACCTTACCACTTATGCCAACACTCCGAAAGGCAATGAGGGAGTAAAACCTGATTACAAAAAAATATCTCGAATATAAAAGTCATTGTTTGCTTTAGCAATGACTTTCTGCAGGGAGGTGTGTCCGTTGGGCACACCTTTTTAAAAAGGTAAAATTAGTTGTGGTTGATCATCTTAAAGTGGTGATACTGGATTTAGATGAGGTTGCGCGCGTTTGGAGCAACCCCAAACTAATATTTTATAGCCACAATGAAACTTTAAACCATATGGATTGGGAAACCATCCGTACCAGAGATAAGAAATTTTATAAAGGCATACTCTTTTGCAAGTTCGACCACAAACTAGAGGTTTTATTTTCTCCTCACTACTACAGAAATGCGGATGTACACAATGCAGATGATTTCACAGCCCTAGATTGCATTCAAACAATAAATAGTTTGATAGAAGTCTTTAAAATAGATGATGAAGAAAAGTGGCAAATTATCAACATGGAGTATGGCCTCAACTTTGTCATGCCTAACTATGGGAGGGATTTAGTAACCTTCACTGAATATTGGAAAAAAACACCTTTCTATAACGATACAGAGTTGGCATACTCTAAGAAATCCTATTCAGTGAAGCGCAATGGTACCGCCAACACTTTTAAGATAATTAAGATGTACTGTAAATCCTCTCAATTCCCAAATCATTGCGAACCGAATACCGTTCGAATAGAAATAAAGTCTAAACAGTCAAGGTATATAAATTCAATTGGTATAAAACACATTGGCCATTTGTTAGAATTATCGATTTATCACAGAATGAAAGGAGAAATACTGCAACTCTCGAAAGATTTATTGATTCTCGACCATAAAACGAAGTTCACGAACCTAGATATTCGACAGACAAGAAAACTAAAGGACTATTTAAATAGCCATACCTGGTACTCGTCTCTTCAAAAAAATGCCAACGAATTTTATAAAAAGAAAATGAGATACTTCGATTTATTGAACAAAACAGGTAGAAATATTCATGTTGACTTACAGAGTTTAATAGCTGAAAAGATAGAAAATCTATGTACAGGAAAAATCGAAAAGGGTTTAAATTCAACAGCTTTACTTAGAACCGAAAAGGGTTTAAATTCAACTAATAATATAATTGGAATTTCAACCCTTTTGGCAATTCCTAGAAAGTACTGCATAATTACAAAGCGTAAACTTCATTCTAAAGATGTGGGTTCACCCTACGCAAGAACGTCAACCCTAAAGTGTTTGCAAAAGGAAAACCCTCAAGAGTTTGAGAAATTGAAAACCACGCTTATTCCTGAGAACAAAAAGAGAAAGCCAAAGTATGAACAATCTATTATTGCGTGGTTGGCTAAACAAATTCGAAATAGATATTATAATTCGAAACGAAAGAAAAAGAGGGAATCCCCAAAGTTGGGGAGTCAACCAACATCAAGACAAAGGAAACTATCTAAAGCATATGGTATGTAAAAACAGGAACATCTGGATTATTCTTTTGTTAAACGTGTTGAGAGGATTGCTAATGAAAAAAGGTACTGTAAATACTTTTTACAGTCATCGGAATACGTTGCGCACGGAGATTCATAAGCAAGTCGACCACATTTAAAAAAGTGTAACAAAATGTGTCACATTTTACACTAAAAAAAACATATAATTGTGACAATTCAAGAATTAAACAACTTCTAAAACAGAAATATTATGCTAATTAAACCTAATGATTTTGCAATTGCCCTTGGAATAAAACCGTCTACCCTCAGACAACATATTGCAAGAGAAAAAGTATATAAATCAGGAAAGTTCATAGATACTGATTTTCAATTGAATCGAGAATACATAATTGAGCAAACAAATGCGAAAGGTTTAGACTTAAGTCTTTTACCCGAAAGAAATAAAAATCATTCTCAAACGGTTTCGAATTATTCCCCTGAAATTAGACTGCCAGCCCCTGAGGGAATAAATGAAAGTCCTTTTAAACCAGAGGTTGATTCGATAACCATGCAAAAAAAGGCGGCTGATTTGGAAAAGGTGAAAAAAGATATACAACTAAAAGCCATTCAGCTGCAAAAAACACAAGGAAAACTTATCCCCATCGAGTTAATGGAGAAAATTTTAGTAATTAATATTCAAAGTTTGATTCGGGGAATGGAAGGTGCAAATGAAAACATTGCATCAATTTTTGTTGAGCGTCTTGGAGGTAATGGAAAAGATTTAGCCGACATGCATAAAATGATGAGGGTTGAACTGGACAAGACAATTAAAGACGTGAAAAAGAAATCAGCGGAGGACATAAAATTAGCTATTGAAGAATATACAGATACCCGAAATAGAGGAGAACGAAAATAAGTTGGAATTAAAGATTACTCTCTTACTCTAGAATGTGTAAAAAAACTCTACGCTTCAAAGAACTATTTGATTAAAAGGAAGCCCCTTACGTAAGCCTTACCCCTATTTTTATTATCATTCCTTGCTAGTTTAGCCGTTAAATTACCTCATTTGAGGATAAATTTTAAAAATTGAAGTTAAGAACTAAATAAAAAATTATGGCTGCGTCAATTAAAATTCCAGCGCAATTTACAGCAATAGACAAGTTTAGTAATGTGGTTGGTAAAATGGCAGCAGGCACTAAAAAATTTGCCACGACTGGAGTGGCTGCGGTAAAACGTTTTGATACTAGAGTTACTGCCACTTTCAATAAACTAGGTCGTATTTCACAACTTGCCTTAGGTTTAGGCCTTGGTGGTCTTTTTATTGCTGCAGCTGACGGAGTGAAAACCTACGAAGATGACTTGGTGGGTGTTTCTAAAACAACTGGCTTGGTAGGTAAATCACTAGCCGATTTTAGTAATAATGTACTTCAAACTTCTAAAGATTTACGTGGAGTTTCTTCTTCTAAGTTACTCGAATTAGGGCAATCAGCAGGGCAATTAGGAGTAAAAGGCAGTGATAATATTTTAAGGTTTGCCACAACAATGGCCAAACTTGAAAAAGCCTCTGATATTCATGGGGAAGAAGGCGCTGCTAAAATTGCGAGATTACTTACCATTACTGGCGAAGGTATTGGTGATATTGATCGTTTTGCTTCTGCTATAGTTGGTTTAGGGAATGACTATGCAGCGGTAGAATCTGAAATATTAGGAGTAGCAAGTGAAATATCCCGTTCAACCGCTGCATATGGACTACAGTCTAAAGGGATATTGGGTCTTTCGGCTGCAATGAAATCTTTAGATGTTCGACCAGAAGCAGCAGGAACTGCCGTTGGAAAAGTTTTTCGTGGGATTGAAATGGCAACCATTAAAGGTGGTAAATCTTTAAAGGCTTATTCTAATGTAATAGGATTAAGTTCCAAAGAGACTAAAGAACTTTTTGCGAATGATAGTCAAACCGCATTTATTAAATTAATAGGAGGCTTGAATAGCATAAATAACAATGGTGGGAGTGTTGCTAAAACACTCGCAGATTTAGGTTTAAATGGAGAAACGGTATCAAAGGGAATTATACCATTAGCTACAAATTTCAAATTGTTAAATAATGCAATTACTGATTCTAGTAATTTGTATAAAGCCAACGCTGCGGTTAATGATGAATTTAATTCGTCAACCAAAACTGTTAATACCGCCCTACAAGATATTAAAGACGAGTTTAACAATGTTTTTATTGCAACAGCTACAGCAGGCTCAGGTTTAGGAATGGTTCGCGATACCTTATTTTTTGTAGCCGATAATATGGAAAGTGTGGTTGCTGTAGGTGCTGGTTTATTAGCAACCTTTGGTTTAATGAAAGCGATTGTTTGGGGTGCCCAAATAGCCATGGTAGCCTATAATATTGCTTTAGGTATTCAAGGGGCGGTGAGTGGCGCAGCATCTATTGCAATAGGTCAAAATGCGATTGCTTTAGGGGCTTATCGCACAGCAATGGCGATTGGCACTGCAGGTACTTGGTTGGCCACGGCTGCTACTACCGCTTTTGGTGTAGCTATCAATTTAGGTATTTGGCCAATAACCTTAATAGTAGCTGCCATTGCTGGATTAATCGCCCTATTCTATAATTGGGATTCTGTTACCGCATGGTTTGGTAAACAATGGGGTAGGTTCACTGCTTTCATAGGTGGTGCTTGGGATGCTGTAGTAGGGTGGTTTAAAGAATTTGATTTTATGGCATTCTTTAAAAATATAGGTCAGTCAATTTTAAAGTTCATGTTGACTCCAATGAAAACCATGCTTGGTTTGTTGGCTCGTATACCAGGTAAAATAGGAAAATTTGCATCTTTCGGATTAGACAAAATTAATGATCTCACTGGTGAAAATGAGATTAATGTAAACAATGCCATTCCGTTGAATAGTCCTGAATTGAACCAAGCAAAGAGTGATCATGCTACCAGGGAGGCAATGATAAAAGGCGGTTTAAATATTAATCTGAGCGACCCGGGTAAAATGATTGAATCAATTTCTCCTATGGCAAATACCAACCTACCAATATTAACTGCAACACAAGGCCGTAGCTAAATTTAAATATGGAAAAACCAACAAATAAAGAATTCGACAATTGCAAAGAATACATGATTATGAGGTATGGATGGGCTTACTGGAATCCTACTACCAAAAAACTGCATGAATTTACAATAGACGGCACTTTTATAAAAACAGCGGACTGCCCTAGATGCCCTAGTCAACATAAACCTTATATTCAAGGTATAAAGGATTATAGGATATACTTATTAGGACGTAACGGAAAACTACTGAAAAACCTTCCTTCAAATGAAGATATCTAAATTAACCCCAGAAGTGAAAAAGTTTAGAAACCAACTGCGCTATGAGATTGGCAGAAAAGAAGTTGAGGTCGAAGAAGATTATAGCGAACCACAGCCAAGACAATTAACTCCAAAAGAACTGCACGGCTACAGAAATGATTTTCGTGCTGCTCTTGGAAAACCTGCACTATCTTTTACAGAAAATTTACCACTCGAACCAAAACAATTAACTAATCAAGAATTACAGATTTACAGAAATGATTTTCGTGCTGCTCTTGGAAAAACTTCATTTTCAAATACTGAAGATTTAAATACCCGAAATTCCGTGTCTAACAATCAGCAAACAGAGGTTCAAAAATTTCGCAATCAATTGAGAGCTAGAATATAGGATTACCTTCTTATTATTATTTTGCTTTGTTCTTGTTAACAATGTAATCCCCACTATGGTCTGCAGGGAACAGTACATAGTAGAAAATACATTTATAAATGTATCTCAAATACCTAAGCCAATACGGTAGTTTTTTTGTTCCCAATGGATTTAAGTTTAGTTGTAAGATAAATATTATTAATTCAAATTCCCAATTCGTATTATTGCACAAAGTTTTAACAACATGGCAAAAATTATCGAATTAAATTTGGATTATGGTGGAATGGCTCCAATTGTTGAAGCTTTTAATGGTATAGATTATAATCAAGATTTTGAGATTATAATTTCCCACACTAGAAATCGTAGGGTTAGAGTTGAAAAGTACCCTTTGTTATGTTCAATGATAAACGAAATTAGATGTCTAGGAAACCAAGTCACAGTTAATTTTAATTGCGACAATGAGTGTTCACAGTTGAAATATGCAGAGCGAATGGGGTTTCTTACGTTCATGGGGGTTAACTATAACTATGGTTTAAATAAAAATGCCGGGGGAGGCAGGTTTGTAGAAATAAGAAATATTGCAAAGGCCGGACTTTATTACCCTGCCCAAGATTTAATAGATGTCTTTAGTAACGACTTTAATTTCACTAAGAATCAAGCCGAAGAAATAGCACTAGTTTTAAGTGAATTAGCGAATAATTGTCATATGCATTCTGAATGTAAAGGCGGAGCGGTTTTTTATTGTCAAAAATACCCAGCCCAACAATATTTGAATTTTTTCGTTGTAGATAGTGGTATTGGCATATTTAATGCAATGAATCAAGTAGATAAGTATAAAGGTCTTGATGAAATGCAGACCCTTTCTAAATCTTTAGAGTTTGGTGAGGGAAATGGTAAAGGTCATGGACAAGGACTTTATTTAGTTTCCGAGTTTATAAAAAGAAACGGCGGGGCTATGAATTTAGTAACTGGAAGTACAATATGCCTTGTTCAAAACAAGAATATATATTTAGACCAGTTTGATGCTAACTATAAAGGTGTTATCTTACATTTGAAGATTCCCTTTAAGATTAAAGTTTTTATTGAAGATTTAATGACTGAAAAAATGCAACATGGTTAAACAAAGCGTACATATTGTATTAAGCGATTACGGAACTGAATTTCTTTCTTTATTGAATTTTAAGGAGGTCTCACAAAGTCTTTTGTCTGAATCAAAAGGCAGTTCGAATTTGTGTATTGATTTAAAAGGAGTAAATCTTATTTCTCCTTCTTTCATGACAAAATTAATACGAGGTCTTGCTGAAAATGGATGTAATTCTATAAAAATTGAGAACGCTAGCAAAAAACTAGAAACTACCTTTAATTTTGCAAAGTATACTTTGAATAGGTCAGGTTTTAGGCTTTAATCAATGATTGCTGGCATTTTCTATTTTAACTAGTAATGTCTTTATATCATCTACAGAATTGATTTTAAACACCTCTTTGTTATATTCAACATAACCCGTTGGCATATTTGAAGAAAACAACCGAATAATTTCTACCTCTAGTGCGTTTGCAATATCGGTAAGACTTTTCAAAGTTGGATTTCCGCTAATAGTTCTGCTTAAGGTTTCCGGTTGAACGCCAAGTTTAGCAGCCAAATCAATTTGGGTCATTCCTCTATCGTTCAGTAAAGATTTGATTTTTGTCTTAATCATATTTACAAAATTCTTTTTTCAAATATACATTATAAAACAATATTTTAATTAATAATTGATATTTTAATGTTAATTAACGTTTATATAATATTTTAATAAATGATATTTAAATGTATATTTGCTAAATATAATTAACATTAAAATATCAATTATGGAAAATAACATAAAACTAATTACTACAGTAAAGCAATTATTTGACTTTTGTGATGCAGAATCATTAACTCATCATTTAAACAAGGCTACAGCCGATATGGTGAAAGTCGATGAATTTGAAAGTGATATTGAAAGAAGCAATGCAATTTTTAAAAACTCACAGCTAATCAACTTCATTAATAAGTTAAATACAATCGTAAAAGACAAACCTACATTACCGCCTTTGAATCAAACTCAACTTAACTGATTTAAAATGAAATTGTCAACTAGATTGTCAACCAAAATTGAAAAAGCCTATCAACATTATGTTAACAGGCTTAAATGTGGAGAATACCGGAGTCGAACCGGTGACCTCTTGCCTGCCAGGCAATTGTAATTCTTTTTCAATACGTTTCATTTAATTTCAATTACTTGAAAATCATGAAATTATAAATTTACAATTAAGAATTTATTTTCATTCTTTTTCATCTATCTGATTATTTTATGCAGATATAATGCAGGGAGATTAAATGGACAACGATTTAAATGTAACTATGTAATTCTTGCAATTTCTGTAAATTCAGATTATTTATTATTCTTCAATCTACTGTAAGCGATATCTATCAACATCAGAAATATGCCCAAAGGGAGTGGAATAAATAACTGCCATGCTACTTTTACTTTACTGCCAGTTTCTTCATCTATGCATTCAAGACTTAAAATTGTACAGAAAAACAACTTTATTAATATGGGTATTAAAAATAAGGCTCCAATAAATGCAATGAACAATCCAATAGGCATTAAACAGCCAGAACTACCTCCATATTCCTCTTTTGTTAAAAGCCTACGCTTTATTTCTTTGAAATTCATTGAGGAGACTTATTAATCAACCGTATAAGTATCTTTTGATATTTCATACATAAAGGTTTTACCAATCCCTATGGTAAAGTCACTTTTGGAGAAAATTACTTCTCCATCTTTATCTTGAATCTCAATCAGTTCAACATTAGCATTGCTCTCAGCATCAGTTTCATATTTAAAACCAATTTTGTCATATGAGGTTAGATTATAGAATTCACCACTAAATAAATTAGAATTGAAAACTTCGGAATTAAGCTCTCCATTTTCATCATCCATATAATATGTTGTTTTTAAGGAGTATTGGTCAAACTGACCAGAATGAGAACCACTGAAATAAATAGAGTATTGTGCAGCTCTAGGTGGACATGGGTCACATTCTTTGTACTTTACGGTTATCCGACTAGAATCATTTAAATCGGTACTTTTTAAAGTAAAATCGCCATCGGAGAATTCAATTTTATGCTTTAAATCTGGAGCTTCTTGCCAATTCTCTAGGGTTTCATCAGAATCGGGATACTTCTCTATGAGAACGTTCTCATCAATAACATCCCATACACCATCAATATCGCCGCTGAGATTATTGTGATATATTGAGGTGCCATCTTCATTATAGGTATACCATTTGTTTTCAAAATCAGTAGTAGGATACCAAACGCCTACCAATTTTTGCTCAATAGCACTTAATTCTGAATTACTAGTTTCCTCCTTAGTGCAACCCACCAAAGCGAAAACGGCTATTAATAGTAAAAAAATCTGTTTCATAATTATTGATTATTTATAGTTATCAAATACATGGTTATCATTAATGATAACCGTATTAGAACGTAAACATCTGACTTTTGTTTTATTATAAATGATTACTTTTAATTGGATACAGATAAGCAAAAGTTACAGAACGCCATTGGGCAAAGAGTAAAGCAACTTAGAGAGGAAAAAAATATCCCTCAACAAGACCTTGCTGCTGCTTGTAACTTTGAGAAGTCCAATATGGCAAGACTGGAATCTGGGAAAACTAATCCTACTCTTTATACATTAAAGAAAATAGCAGTAAATCTTAGTGTGCCTTTGGAAAAATTAGTTAAAGACCTTAATTAATTTCCGCTATTTATACCTATCCCATTATTTACTGAGAGCAAAACTTTACTTCAAAAATGCCATAAATTGAGTGGTACACATTCAAGAAATCATGGTATTTCATTGCTAAAGGTTTCTTGCTACACCTTACCATCATCGGCAAAACTATAATACCACTCTTTTGAAATAATCAAATGGTCAAGCAATAATAAATCAACTTGTCTGGTAGCTCTCTTTACTTTATTGGTGATTGAAATGTCAGCTTTACTTGGTCTTAAATTACCACTTGGGTGATTATGAACCATGATAATATTTGATGCCACACATTTAAGTGCAACACTCAATAACAACTTTACATCTACCATAGTACCTGAAAGACCACCTTTAGAGAGTTCATAGATACCTAGTAGTTGGTTAGCTCTATTTAACAGCACCACTTTCATTTCTTCTTGTAATTCAATGGTGTCTTTGTTCCAATGGTCAAGTACCATTCTGTAAATGGATTCACTATTATTTAAGCTAATTGTGCTTGGTTTATTAGGTCTGTATGAGACCTTTATTTCTGATAATTCCATAAATACTATATAGTAAAGGGCGTTACCGTTACAGTAACACCCTTTAGATTAAACTAATTCGGGTACTCCATTTTGGCTAAAGGTTTCTGGGTCAGCCATTACGGTCTCTAACGGACTCATTTCTGGCTTTTTAGGTTCCTCTGCCCCTTCTGGCACAAATACCCATCGGTGTGACAATGTGATTTCCTCACCAGTTTCTTTGATTACATAATCAAAAGGTTCACATTCTTCTTTGATGATTTTACCTTGCATTTCTGTACCAATTAAAGCCTGACAAGTCTGCTCATCAAATGTTGAAGATATGTATGCTTTCTTGGCGGTAGCATAATACCTATTGGAGATTTGGCTTAACACCATTTCAATACCACCTTGCAGTTCTAAAAGAAAAAAAGGAATTCCTTCCTCGTTCTCTCTTTCTTTAAAACCAATTATTCTAACCATTTCTATAAAATTTATGAGTTGAAATTTTCCATTTAGAACCAACAGTTTACTACCAAGTAAAACCTCAGCTATCACCTTGAGTTTTTTATCTCGGTCTGTAAAAAAGTTGCAAATCTAAAGTGGGGTAGGGATTTCCCCAACCAACATTGGGTAGGGGTATTTGAGAAGGCAGTTTGCACTTACATTACTACTTATCAAATTTTTTAAAAAAATATTTTTTTGGAAGAAACCCCTGATAGGTTTGAATAAAAACATAACGTATTACATGGTATTAATAGTGATAATGTTTATTTTTAACATTCCCTCAATATATGTATGATGAACAGAATAAAAGAGATTTTAGAAGAGCGAGGCATTAAACAAGTTTGGCTTGCTGATAAATTAGGTAAGAGCTTTAATACCGTAAATGGCTATGTACAAAACCGTACGCAGCCAAGTTTAGAGGTATTATACCAAATTGCCACTATTTTAAATGTAGACCCAAAAGAACTATTAGCCACCAAATCTGAATAACAAGTAAAACTATGCCCACACTAAACTGGATAGGTAAAGAAAAGGTAATTAACCATCACCAAGATGTACCATATAAAATACTAGAACCACAATACACTTTTATTAATGGAAAAGAAGCTAAAGACAGTACCTCTGCAAATAAAATAATACATGGCGATAATTTAGAAGCCTTAAAAAGTCTGTTGCCAGAGTATGAAGGAAAAATTAAATGCATCTATATAGACCCGCCATACAACACAGGTAATGAAGGTTGGGTGTATAACGATAATGTAAGCCACCCAAGATTTAAGAAATGGTTGGGGGAAGTAGTTGGTAAAGAGGGAGAAGATTTATCTAGGCATGATAAATGGCTATGTATGATGTACCCGAGATTAAAACTACTGCATAAACTTTTAGCTCATGATGGTGCTATTTTTATTTCTATTGATGACAATGAGCAAGCAAACTTGAAACTGATATGCGATGAAATTTTTGGAATGGGAAATTTTATAACGGACTTAATTTGGAGGTCAGCGGACTCTTCAAATAATGATGCAAAAAAATTCTCAAATGATTTTAATCATACACTTATATACACCAAGAATGACTGGTTACCGAAAAGACTAGAGAGAAAAGCAGAAAACAACAGTCATTATAAAAATCCCGATAATGATTCTAGGGGTCCATGGTTCTCAGGAAATGTTTCTTCTCCCAACCCTAGGGAAAATTTAATGTATAATATTATCAGTCCCAAAGGAATAATTATAAAACCTCCGAAAAATGGATGGAGATGGAATAAAGAAAATGTTGAATCGATGATTAAAGAAGAAATTATTGTTTTCTCTGAAGATCAAACTAGGATTATAAAAAAGACATTTTTAAAAGACCAATCAGGAATTATACCATCCAATATATGGTGGGATGTTGAAGATACTGGTCATAATAGAAATGCTAAATACGAACTAATAAAAATATTTGAAGAATTAAAAACATCAGAAATTTTTAAAACCCCTAAACCAACTAAATTTTTAAAAAAAATTCTTGACATCGCAATTGAAAAGGATGATATAGTTCTAGATTCTTTTGCAGGTTCAGGTACTACAGCTCATGCCGTTCTCAATCTTAACAAGCAAGATGGAGGTAATAGAAAATTCATCATGATAGAAATGGAAGAATATGCCAATACCATTACTGCCGAAAGAGTGAAAAGAGTCATTAATGGATATGGAGAGGGCACTAAAGCTATTGAAGGCACAGATGGTGATTTCACTTATTATGAATTGGGTAAACCTATTTTTAAAGCAGACAAAATGCTTAATGAAGAAGTACCTCTAGCTAAAATACAAGAATACGTTTGGTATACCGAAACTAAAGAACCTTTTTTAAAACAAAAAGAGAATTATCTACTGGGTGCAAAAAATGATACCGCCTACTATTTCTACTATGAAAAAGAAAGGCTCACCACTTTAGACGAAAGTTATTTAAGAGCCTTAAAAACAGAAGCTGAACAATATATTATTTACGCCGATTTATGTTTGTTAGATGAAAAACTAATGGATAAGTACCATATTGTTTTTAAAAAAATACCAAGAGATATTACAAGATTCTAAGCACTAATAATTACAATGGAATTAAAACCATACCAACATAACGTTATTAAAGACTTAGAGCATTTTCTAAGTTACGTTCAAAAAGAGAAAACTGCTGCTAAAGCATTTAACCAGTATTGGGAAGACAAATTAGGCATGCCTTACACGCCACAACTAGATGGCTCTTTTGAAGGCATGAAACCCTATAAAGATAATATACCCAATGCTGTACATATAGCTATTAAGGTGCCAACTGCTGGTGGCAAGACCTTTATTGCTTGTAATGCATTACATAGTATTAATAAACATTTTAATAAGGGTAATGCAAAAGCCGTAGTATGGTTAGTACCATGGTCTAATTTATTACAGCAAACCGTTAAAAACTTATCTAACCCTAGCCATCCTTATAGAGAAAAGCTGAATAGTTTATTTGGTAATAGAGTTGAAGTTTATGAAAAAAATCAACTATTACAAGGTGCAAATTTTAACCCAACTTCGGTTACTGAACAGCTTAACATCTTTGTGTTTAACTTCAGTAGCTTACGCATAAACTCTAGAAAAAAAGATGATAGAAAGGTATTTCAAGAAAATGGTGCTTTAGAATCTTTTAGAAATATCATTGTAGATAAAGGTTTAGTATTGCCAGATACTGATGAAACCGCATTAATAAATGTTATAAGAAGCCTTAATCCTATTGTGGTGGTTGATGAAAGCCATAATGCCGAAAGTGATTTAAGTGTTGAAATGCTGAATAACTTAAACCCCTCATTAGTACTAGATTTAACGGCAACTCCTAAAGATAATAGCAACATCATCTCTTTTGTAAATGCACTTGCATTAAAGAAAGAAAATATGGTAAAACTACCTGTAGTAGTGTATAATCACCATAAAAAAGAAGAGGTAATTACTAGTGCTTTGCACTTACAAAGGCAATTAGAACTGTTAGCTATTGAAGAGGAAAAAGTAACAGGCAAATACATAAGACCTATTATTCTTTTTCAGGCTCAATCCAACATCAAAGGAAAAAACAATACTACGTTTCAAAAGATAAAGGAACAACTGGTTAAGCTGCAAATACCTGAAGAACAAATAAAAATTAAAACTAGTGGTATAGATGAACTTAAAGGTATTAACCTAAACAGTAAAGACTGTACGGTTAGATATATCATTACTATTAATGCCTTAAAAGAAGGATGGGATTGCCCGAATGCATACATATTGGCATCATTGGCAGACAAATCTTCTGCTGTAGAAGTAGAGCAAATTTTAGGTAGAGTATTACGACAACCTTATGTAGTTAAGCATCAAAACGCATTATTAAACATGTCTTTTGTACTTACTGCATCTGCCAAGTTTAATGACACTTTAGAGAATATCGTTAAAGGTTTACAAGAAGCAGGTTTTAGTAAAGATGATTATTATGCAGAAGAAGCACCTGAAGAAGAATTAACTCCAAATGAGGTGCTAAATAGAGAATTGTTTGATAATCCCACTATCAATGATGATTCTCCAAAGTCTGATGAAGATTTTAACGTAGCTGAAATTAAATACAATCCTAATGAAGAAGTCACATTAGAAACCATTCAAACTAGCAATCCTCTACTTTCAGAAATCACGCAAAAGGCAGAAATACAGGGTAAGGAATTTGAGCGAAAAGTGAATGAAATAGAGGTAGATTATACCACGTCAATATTTACAGAAGTCATGAAGAAATCACCAAAGCACTATGAGATAATAAATGATTTTAAAAGTGCTTCAAGTAGCATTAAACTACCTCAATTCTTTATTGAAAAGAAAGATGATTTAAATAGTGCTTTATTCCCTGAGCTGAATGATGAATGGCAATTATTACACAAAAACAGTTTGTTAGATGGTTTTCAACTTTCTAAATACAATACAGATGTCACCTTTGATGAAATTTCTAAAGACATTATAGCAGTAGATTTTGATGAATCTAAAGGAACTGCTGCTGTTAGGAATATAAATAAACAAGCTAAAAATATTTTGGTGGATACCATATTGGCGACACCTAAAGAATCGCAAATAAATCAAGTCAGTAGTATTGTGGTTTCTAAGTTGGGTGATATGACGCCTATAAAAGAACAGGAGCTAAAAAAATATGTGAACCGAGTTTTTGATAACCTTTCCAATGACCAAATACGCGATATTGTAGAAAACGATTTTATATATGTAAAAAGAATCAAGGATAAAATCAATGCACTTTCTAATAGTTATGCAAAAGAACGATTTAAAGTACTTATAGATAGCAACAAAATTGTTGTGCGAGATAATTTTGAGTTTCCTGATAAAATAACGCCACTAAGTTTAAGCACCAATATCAACAAATCGCTCTATGAACGAGAAGGCAAAATGAACAATTTTGAGCAATCTATGATATTAGAGGTTGCATCATTAGATAATATCGTTTTTTGGCACAGAAACTTTGAAAGAGGTAAAGGTTTTGCTCTTAATGGTCATAGCTCTAACCACTACCCAGACTTCATATTATATACTAAAAAAGGCAACATTATTCTCTTAGAAACTAAAGGAGACGATAGAGTTAATGAAGACAGCAGAAGTAAAAACTTGTTAGGTAAAGAATGGGAGAAGAAAGCAGGAGACAACTATAAATATTTCATGGTCTTTCAAAGTGCTAAAGTTGAAAACACCTATAATGCACAAAGTGTAATTGAAGTTTTAAAAGGGTTGTAGATGGCAGCAAACACAGGATTAAGGGCTAAAGCAAGTAGAGCTGAGATTTTAGATAATCACAAAATAGAAACTCTTTATAACAATACTTTTGGAGGGGGTAGGTTTTTTAGAGTTATTTTTCAAGATGACTACACGACTAAAATACAGTTAGCACCCAAAACCTGCATGCAGATCGTATTTAAACCGAATAGGAATGATATTGAAAGTATTGAGCTAGTTAAGTTTGTTGGAGAAGAAGAAAAACAAAAACTTAATTTTTCCAAGTTTAATTTTCAACAACTGAAGTCTTTTTTACAGTTTATTGATGAATTAGATTTAGAAACAATTTCTGAAAGAAAATTGAAGCTAGCTGATGGTACATTAGATATCCTTGATGATGCCACTAAAAAGAAAATTGGCACTTTACTTAATGGTAATGAGGGAGCTGAATTAATTCAAGAGTTACTGGATAATGACATTGTAACAAGTCAAGATATTGTTAATACAGGCTTCAGAAAAGCTCAATTGGAAATATTTAAAAGGCTATTGGAAGAACCAATTTTTATTGAAGAATTTAAAAAAGGTGAAGATAATCTTAGTCAAAAATCGAAAGACGAAATCGCATGGCAACACTTCTTTGATAAAAACCAATGGATATTTGGCTATGGTCTAGATTACAGATTTCAAGGAATACTTCAAAAAGAATTTAGTGCATCTGATACTGATGCAGCAGGCAAAGAACAAGTAAATGCAGATTTTCTTATTGGGGATAATAACTTCACAACATTTGTAGAATTAAAAAAGCCAAACACTCCTTTATTTGGAACTTCTAAAAACAGGTCTAATTCATGGTGCTTATCCCATGATTTAATAGATGGTGTGAGCCAAATTTTAGAACAAAAAGCAAGTGGGCAAATAAAGCTAGATGGTTTTCCTGAAGATGATGATGGTGAACCCATTAAACAAAGAAGTTATGATTCCAAAACAATACTAATAATTGGGAACTTACAACAACAGGTTGATGATTCTGGTGATAGCTCTAAGTTAATGAGAATTAAAAAAAAGACTTTAGAATTGTTTAGAAGAGATTCTAGAAATATAGAAATCCTTACTTATGATGAATTATACGAAAGAGCTAAACATATAGTGTTTCAGAACCTTTAACCTCAAAAATTAGAATATGAGGTAGTGAATAAAATAGGACAGTTAGATAGATAATCGGCTTCTACTCAAAAAAGCAAATTATAATTATGGAATTAAAAAATCAAATACCAGACTTCCAAAGCATTATGCTTCCCATGTTAAAATTGTTGGAGGATGGCACATCAAAGTCCCTTAATGAAGTAATGCGATTACTTACAGCTCATTATAAGCTAACGGAGGAACATTTAAAAATAAAAGTTCCTAGCGGTCAAATGGGTTTATTCAGAAACAGAGTAGGCTGGACAAGGAGTTATTTAAAAAATGCAGGGTTAATACATTATCCGAATAGAGGTGTATACCAAATAACAGATTTTGGCAAAGAACATTTAAAGACTAATCCTAGTGATTTGAGACTAAAGCATTTGAAAAAAATGCCAAAATACAAGGAATGGCAAGATACTTTTAGTCAAGGTAATAACGAGCAAGAATTAATATCCAATAGTAAAGATTCTGGAAATCAAACACCAGATGAAATTCTAGACACTACTGTTAGGCAATTACATCAACAACTAGCTACAGAAGTTTTGGACAAGTTAAAAGAAAACACCTTTGGATATTTTGAAAGTTTTGTCATCGCCTTATTACAAAAAATGGGATATGGTGAATTCCGAGAAGACTCTGGCGTGGTAACAGGTAAATCTGGCGATGATGGCATAGATGGTATCATATACCAAGACAGATTAGGTCTTGAATCAGTTTATATACAGGCTAAACGTTTTACCACTGGTACAGTAGGCTCTCCAGATATTAGAAATTTTATCGGTTCACTAGCCATCAAAGGAGTTAGTAAAGGTGTGTTTTTAACTACTTCTAAATTTTCTGATAGTGCGGTTAAAACTGCTCTAGAAAGTCAACAACAAAAAATAGTACTTATTAATGGTCAAGAACTTTCAAAGCTAGCTATTGAGTATAATCTGGGTGTACAGGAAGATAAGACCGTTGTCATAAAAAAGTTGGACTTAGATTACTTTGAAGAATAGCCATCAATGTTTGACAATAACTCCATAGAACAATTAGGCTACTATGTATATGCCTTAATTCATCCACAAAACAACACACCTTTCTACATTGGTAAAGGAATTGGTAATCGAGTTTTTAACCATAAAAAGAGTGCTTTAAAATCTGATGATACTAGTTTAAAACTAGACACCATAAGGAGTATTGTAAATAATGGCTTAGAGGTACAACACTTAATTTTACGTCATGGGTTAACTGAAAAAGAAGCCTTTGAGGTTGAAGCTGCCTTAATAGATTTTGGCAACTATTTAGGTCATGACCTTAGTAATTTAGTAGATGGTCATCATGCAGCCGATAGGGGATTAATGACCAGTGATGAGGTTATTAGAAGATACAATGCCGAACCTCTTAAAGTTTTAGAACACCCTGTAATGATTATCAATATCAATAAGAAATACTCTAGAGGACAGTCTACTGATGCTATTTATGAAGCCACTAAACAGGCTTGGGTAGTGGGCGAAAAGCGTAGACATACTTCTAAATATGCCTTAGCAGAATATACAGGTATTATTATTGAAGTTTTTGAAATACAAGAATGGTATTCCATTTTTACAGAAAACAACAAAACCAAAAACCGTTGGGGTTTTAATGGTGTAATGGCACCTGATGAAGTACGAAACATTTATATCAATAAATCTATAGCCCATACCAAAAAGCAAGGTGCAGCCAATCCAATAAAATATACACTATAAATAATGCAACTAACCAAAACTGACTTTATACAATACCTCAACTGCCCAGAATCTTTATGGCTATTAAAAAATAAACCACAAGTTTATGAGGAGTATAAAGGAGAGTTCTCTTTGTTTTTAGAAAAGTTGATACAAGAAGGCTATGAGGTAGAAGGCTATGCTAAACAGCTATTTAAAAACAGTATTGATTTACCCGAAGATGCTAGCCCTGAATACACCAAAACAAAATTAGCCTCTGATAACACTGTGTTTTTTCAGCCGTCTTTTTTAAGTGATAAAGGTGTTTTTGCTAGAGTGGATGTTCTAGAAAAACTACCTAACGGTTCTTTTCACATTTATGAAATAAAGTCATCTACTAGCATTAAAAAAGATAAAAAGCATAACCATTTAAAAGATGCTTGTTTTCAGAAATATGTATTGCAAGAATGTGGGTATACGGTTTCTAAAGTTTCAATTATTAACCTCAACAAAGAATATGTAAGGCAAGGTACTATTATAGCAGAAGGTTTACTTGATATTATTGAGGTTACGGATGAAATAGAAAACTTGTATTCTAGTGTAGTAAATGAGATTAATGCTGCAATAACCTTTATTAATAAAGAGAACATTAATGCACAAGAATGTTCTTGCCTATATAAAACAAGAAGTAATCATTGCGATAGCTTTAGTCATTTTAATACAGATATACCTGATTACAGCATCTATGAAATAGGCAGAATTTCTGCTAAAAAAGTTATTGAGCTTGTTGAAGATGGCAATACTGCCATCATAGATATTCCTCTAGATTTTGAGTTGAATACCAAACAGCAAATCCAAGTAGCGTCTTTAAAACAAGAAAAACCAATCATAAATAATACAGCGATAGACAAGGAGTTGTCTAATCTGAAATTTCCACTTCATTTTGTGGATTATGAAACCTATGCAAGTGCAGTGCCTAAAGTAGATGGTATGAGTCCGCATAAACACCTTGTTTTTCAAGTTTCTATACATACCATGCAAGAAGATGGCACATTAACCCATTTTGAGTGGCTGGGTAGGTCTTTAGAATTGCCAACTGAAATGCTACATCAAATGCAAAATTTTACTGATTCTACAGGAACTTTTATTTCATGGAATGCCCCTTTTGAAATAGGCAGAAACAAAGATATGATTGCTTGGTTACCAGAATTTGCAAGGTACCTTTCCTACATGAATGAGCATATGTATGATTTAATGAACATTTTTAAGGAGGACTATGTAGATTATAGATGTCATGGCTCTAGTTCTATCAAAAAAGTTTTACCAGTTTTATGTCCCCAATTTTCCTATTCTGAATTAGAAGTACAAGATGGCACTATGGCTTTAGATACTTGGGGTAGAATGGTCTCTGACCCTAATTTTAATGAAGATATTGAGCAAACCAGAAAAAACTTATTAGAGTACTGTAAGTTAGATACTTTGGCCATGGTTGAGATATATAAGGTTTTGAAAAATATTTAGATGGGAAAGAAAGCAACAATTACAAAAGACCAAATAAAAATTTTAGAAGGAAGAGGGTTAACACTTGATTATGAACCTGCCGAAATAAAAGATTTTTTATTAGATATAGGATATTATAGACTTGGGTTTTATTGGCATCATTTTGAAGTAGATGATGATCATAATTTCGCTAAAGGAAGTAAACTCTCAGATGTTATTGCTCTTTATTATTTAGATGTAGACCTAAGAAGCATTTTATTGAAATATTTAAATCGAATTGAGATAAATTTTAGGACTAAGGTTATTTATTATGTTTCAAATAAATTCAGAACATCGCCAGCTTGGTTTGCTGATGATACTATAGTTGATAATTATTTTATTCATGATGAAACTTTTCCTTACAGAAAAAGTATGTTGAATAGAGTTTATACGGAAGATTTCATCAAGAATAATAAAACACTTAAAAATCATCACTTAAACAATCCTGATGATTCTTATGCACCCGCATGGAAAACTTTAGAATTTTTCACTTTTGGTGTATTATTGAATTTATTTAAAAATGTTAGAAATGAGGATATTAAAAAGAGAGTTTCGGAGAGTTTAGGTTTCTTGAATCCTAAGAAGTTTGAAAATCTTATGACTACAGTAGTGCTTATAAGGAATATTTGTTCTCATGGAGATGTATTATATGATTTTAAAACCCCTCGTGCTTTATCGGTAATTCCCGGTATAGAATTTGAAGGTAGTGATAGGAGTTCATTAAATGCATGCTTGAAGGTTATTTCATACTTGTTAGAGCATATTTCAGTGAATAGAAAAAATGATTTCCTTAAAGAAATAGATGAATTGTTTAAAAAAAATGCTGAAAATCAAGAGATTCAGAAAATAATTGCCGACAAGATAAAATATAAATAACTTTTTGTAGTTTTGCAGTAGTGCACTGCTATTCAATTTATTGCTTTAGTTTCTGCACTTTAAAAGAATAAAATTAAAACCCAGACTTGCTCTGGGTTTTTTATTTTATTAAAAAATAGCCTAGCCTCAATAAGAGACTAGGCATCCTTCAGCTCAAAAACCAAGAGTGGTTAGAACCTCCACTTATGGTTTCTTTCAAGCCATTGGCAAAATCAAATACATTGGTATTTCTATCAAGGAATGTATCAATGTAAGATGCTTTATTTGCCGAGGTAAAAAGATTAAAGACATTCCATAGATTTATATTACCATTATCATCTCTGCTAAAAGAATTATCTCGGTAATAATCCTTTGCAATGGTTGCCATGTGACCATCAGTAAGCATTAGATTTGGTAATTTTCCTTTCTCTTCTTTGGGTAGATAATGGTACAGCTTAGCCTTCCCGATAAGTTGGGCAAATTGAGTTTCGTTTAGGCTATACTCTGGAAGCTGCTGCATTGCAGATAAATGTTTCTCCATTGCATAACCTTGCATCAATTCTAGCATCTTACCTTTAAGCTCAGAGTGATTACCTACTCTCATTTCTGATTGAAACCCATCAGTAGAAATACAAAGATTGCAGCATACCATATTCTGAAACCCAATAAAAAACTTGAACCGTTCTACACTCTTTTTAGTATAAAGGTTTTCATGATTATATGCCCTTACTCCACCAACAATTAGAGATAAGTTATTACCGTTTACAGTTTCAACTATACTAGGAATTCGTATAATAAAAGCCATCCGTTCATAGTATTGTGTCTTTTCATGTGGCAACAATTCTTTTGCTGGTTTATGAATAGCACTGGGAGTTCTCCCTTTTACTTGATGACTTACTCTTATTTCAGGTGTAGCTATATTATGATCAGAAAAAAGTGAAGCGACACATTCCTGTGCTACTTCAATAAACTCTTGGTGTGCAATGGTCTTCTCATTATCCTTACTGAAAACTGGTATTATACAGTTTTCAGTAAGTTCTCTTAACTGCACTTCTTCTGTATTCGCCTCTATAAAAGGTTTCTGCTGAAATTGAGTAGCTTTGTCCTGTACCTCTGCTTGTTGAAGTACACTAGATTGCATATTACTAGCTAAAGGTATTTGGCTAACTTCTTTAATCGGCTTTTGTATGGGTAGTAGTTCCATTTGTACTAAAGTTTTGTAGGTTAATTAATTTTTCTAGTTGCTCTTTCTTTTGAGTGAAATGAGCATTATGTGATTGCTGAAAGTTTGGATTTTGCTTGTACAATTCCATTAATTGAGAGACTGACATACATTCATTGATTCTATCTAGTATGGAATTATTAACTAAAGGTTCAGCATTACACCATTGCAATAACTTTTTACCTGTTGAAGCATTTATTACAAACTCTGGTTTATTAGCAAACAATCCTGTTCTATCTTTTGATGCTTTTACTAAATGCTGGTCATTAACAAGCTCGAAATTTACTGTCAATTCATACTCAAAACCTTCTCTAGTAATTTCTTTTGTACCATGTTTAACTACCTTAGTTCTACCATTACCACCAACATCTAAGGAGTAATCTACTTTTCTTCTAGTAGTTGTAATAACATGGCACTTTGCATTTAATATCTTATCTATAAATGCTTGATGTCTTGGCGTTACCTTAGCCCAATCTTGAAACCTTCCCCCTAGTTGTTCTTGTATCTGTAAGCATCCTCCTTTACCATTCCATTCATGGGTGATACTATCAATAATTATAACCTTAATGTCAGCTTTTTCACATACCTCTATGGCTTCAATATATCTCTCAGGACTATAAGGAGCTGAAAGGTCTAATACATTAAAATTACCTAAATGTGAATATAGACTTGAAGATGAATTTTCAGTATCTATAACTGCTATTTTAGTCCAGTCTTGGGTCATACCATAAGCTAATTGAAGAGCTGAATAAGTCTTCCCAAAACCTGATGGTCCAGATATGCCTAGCCTTAGTTTTACATTCTGTCTTTTACTTTGTTTTAATTGCATTGTTAAAAATTTTTAAGTTTAAATTGAATTCATTTTAAAATGAAAAAGACCCTCAAAATGGAGAGCCTTTTTCGAATAGTTCTTTTGATTTTAAGCAGCGTATTTACTATCTGGTTCTTTTAAGAGCCTTCTCATTGCATCGTCTAATACATCATTTTCAAATTCTTTAAGATATACCTGTGTTACACTAGGGTCTTTATGCCCCATAGATTGACCTATGATTTCAGAAGAAATACCAGCATACTTTAAGTTAGTGGCGAAGCTATGCCTCAATACATACGATGTGAATTTTGTTTTAACACCTTGTATTTTAGCAATTTCTTTCAGCTTTTTATTAAACGCTCTTAAAGTCTTATTTCTCCTATTATCTATTTGTATAGGAGTTAAATTATCTTGTAACAGAATTGGAAAAATGTATTCTGTAGGTCTATTTTGTGCTTTATAATAGGTTAATATTTCCTTTACAGGCTCTAGCATTTTAACAGTAAACCTACCTTTAGTTTTTGACCTTATATAGGTAATTCTATCACCTTGTATATTCTCCCATTTTAGCTTCATTAAGTCAACAAAATTCATTCCTCCCATATAATAGCTAAACATCAAGTAATTTCTTGCATCCGTCAAATGAGGGTGTTTATCCGTATTTATGGTTTCCATTAACCTTATATCAGTTCTACTTACTGCTCGTTTAATTGCTTTCCCTTTTAATTTGGATATTTTATACTCTTTAAAAGGGTAATGTTTTTGTTCAACAATTCCTTTTTTTATAGCATCATTAAACAATGCTCTTAGATTCCTCATTTTTACACTTACTCCACCATCCTTGTTATTATTACTTCTTAAGTATACTTCGTATTTATCTAGTAAAGAGTGTGTTATTTCACGGAAGATTAATTTTTTATTCTTGTTGAATTTGAAAAAAGAATTCTCTAAACTTTTATAGGTTTTTGCATTCCTAATATTTCCAGACTTCATCAAATCATCAATTTTTTCAGTTAAAATCTCAGCTACCGTTATATTGTTTGACTTTCTACCTCTAAAGTTATTTTCAAACTCCCCTAATGTAAAGTCAAGCTCATTTGCTCTATACTCTCTTATTATCTCATAAGCTCTTGATTTAAGTTTTAAGAGTGTTTCATTTGCTATCTGATAATCTAAATGTTGTTTAGTGAATTGCTCGTTTAGAAAATGTGCTTTATCGCATTGCATTCCCAAACTAATCATCTTTCGTTTCCCATCTTTAAGTACTCGTAAGTAAACCGCATACTTGCCATTAGACAAAGGCTTCCCATCAAGCACCAATTTTACTGTTGCTTTTATCATTTTTAATAAATTTTGTGTTTATAAATCCGCCACAAAGAAATTGAGACGGAATATTGCAGAAACTGCAACAATTACAGTTTTACATACTACCTTAAGATTCGTTTAAATTGACCATGACCTATTTTGATAATAGCCCGCTTTTTTCGCCATTGAACCAATTTGTCATCAACTGTTCGTTGTGGTATATCAAATTTTAAACCATTTTCTATTGCTTGTTTTCTAGTGAAAATTTTATTTAAACTAAACAGTAAATCTTCGTCTGATTGAGATAAAATACCATCCTCAATAGTATTATGAATTATTAAAGCATGTTTTAGAATATCTTTTACAATATTCAATGCTATCAAAAAATCTCTATGAGAACAAGTAAGCGTGTTATTAAAGTCTTTCACCCTAAGTACAGTAAGAATCATACATATTCTAAAGAGTATTGTACCATGCCTCATTAAGTTAGATAAAAATGAGTTTGGATGTTTTTCAAGAACAATCTGGTGTAGCCCTGAAAACTCTTTTACCAATCTTCTCATCTGTGTTTCTCTAAGTTGAAACTCAATAGGCTCATCAAGTGCATCTAATATACTATATAGCTCAAATACTTCTTTAGCTGCTAATTCAAACTTTTTCTTATGTTCTTTTGTTACCGATGCAAAAACATTTTTGAATCCAGACACCTCATCGAAAGTATATAAAATGAATCTCGAAAAAAGACCACTGTCCTTAGATTTAATAAGTGGTTGTAATTGCACAGGCGTTCCACTTAGTACCATAGAAAGTTTTGGTTCTTTAACATATTCAAAAACTTTTTCCATCTTTCTACTAATAGATATAGGTTCATGGTGATAGGCTTTGCACAATACATCAGAATAATTGCTCCAATCATTCTTTAGCATGTTACTCATAGTTTCTGCCTCACTCTCCATAATTAAAACCCCATGATTCGAAGCTCCTAAATACGAATACATTTCTGCACTACTGATATTTGCAGGTATTACCTTTACCTCTAACGGTGGACAAGATTTGTTTTCTCCTTTTTTTGCTTTACGCAGCATTCTATTCTCATCTTCACATAAATTGACCTCAGCTCTACTATTACTATAAATCTGCTCATGTATCGGTTCAATTAATAATCGTGAATAATTCATTACTCCTTTTCCAGAAGCTGGCGGTGCAATTATTATAGTATACAGGTTAGGGTAAAAATCATGTCCGTCATAAGTACCCTTAATATTAGGTAAACAAGCACTTAAAACTCCCAAAGATGACAATAATACTATATCCTTCTCTCTTTCTTTAAAATTGACTGTAACCTCCTTTAATATTGACGGTAGATTTTTATAAACCTGCTCATCAATTAAATCATTCTTAATACCTCTTGTTTCCATTTTCTTTTAAATGTTTAATTGTTTTATCTAAGAAAACTCGGGTACTCATTGACTTGTTTTGTAACATCCATTCATCAAGTTCAGATTTCTTAAAATATAGCTTACCGCCATTAGGTTTTGAAAATGGAATTGCCTTTTTTGAAGTCAATTTGTATAGTGATGAAGCAGAAGTATTTATATATACCAATGTTTCTTGAAAACTCAGCATCTCTTTTTGTGCTATTATTTTTAGCTTTTTTAGATACTCTTTTTGATTAAAATTTTTCATCACTCAATTTTTGTGATACCCTGTGCACATTCAATTTGGGTATTTGTTTGAGAGGCAAAATTGAGTGATTTACACAACTGAGACTTCAGGAGTGTAACAATTGTGTAAGTAAAAGTGTAAGGTTATTTTGAAGATAAATTGAAAAAGAACTCATTAATTTTTTGAGTATCAATATCGGGCAGTTGTTTCAGTCTGCTTCTATATCTGTAGTACCAAACAGTATTGATTACAGTACTCTTTTTTACTTTTTTATCGGCTGTTAAAAAACGACCTGATTGAGCAATTCTTGTTGGTTTAAAATTTTTAAACAAGAAAGCCATGTTATCTAATATGCAAACAATTAGTTTAGATTCACATTCAAAGATTAATTTATCTTCAGTTATTCGGCTACTGAACACAGAAGAAAATTCATCAAAATTGTACATCTCACTATCTAGGTATTCCTCGTCACATAAAAAATAGTATACCTTTTTCAAATCTTTTAAGTGGTCTTCTGATTTTAGAACAAAGTAAGATTTGGAGTGAAAATTTGATTTTTTCCTAAACTTATATCTAACATCTAGGTAACTTTCAATTTCATCTAAGGCCTTTGAGCAAGCTGGAAATAGTCCTTTAAAGAATGGATTAACCTCTTCTATATATTCCAGTGAATCTAAAATTGAATACCAAAATTTAATCTTTTCCCTTCCTTCTAATTTTGCAGAATAAAAGTCTATTTCTCTTTTAATATCGTTTACTGAAAGCTCTAAAGTTTCAACTAGTTTATCTTCAAAATTTATATTCTTCCAAGTAGCATCCTGTGAATCGTAATATGCAATTATTCCCCTATCATCATCTTCTATTTGCCATGATGACTCATCTATCATACGATTTTCTTTAATGAAGGTCTTTTTTAATTTATAGATCCCTTCTTGAGATAATAGATTTTGAAGACTAATAATACTTTTAGGTTGAAAAATTTCCATCAAACTAAAAACAACAAACTATGCAGATATATTGCAGGCAGCTATAATAAAAAAAGCCCCCACATCTGTGAAGGCTTGTATTTACTTAGTGGAGAATACCGGAGTCGAACCGGTGACCTCTTGCCTGCCAGGCAAGCGCTCTAGCCAGCTGAGCTAATCCCCCATAAGGCGTGCGACAAAGAAACTACTTTTGTCCAAAGTATCAAAATGTATACTTCAGTAATAGTACCTTTTCCTAGTCTTTCTTAATACGAAGAATAAGTACGGGGATTTTAACAAAAAACTCTGATTTTAAAATGGTATTCTTTTCCCAAAGCTTTTTAAAGAACCCTCTTTTACGTCGAAAAACACAAAGTAAATCTGGTTGGTGTGATTGAAAATGTTCCAATACCCCCTGATAGGTAGTTGCATTTTCTGTTATTGTTAGCTGTTCACTAATATCCATCAGCGACGGATTGACTTTTAAATCATCAGCAACGTAACCCGGTGTTTTCACTAAAAGTAAATTAACGGAAGTGTCGAATCTTTTCTGGAAAGATAACAAAGGTTCTAAAATACGTTTTTTCTTTAATATACCTGACTTGAATGCTGTTAAAGCAGTGTTGAAAGGCTCGAAAACGGTGCCTCGTGGAACGATGAGCGCAGGGATATTCGTTTTTTTAATTATTCTACCTGTAGTATTTCCCAAATACTGTTCTTCCTTTATATCATTACTTCTAGGGGCAAGAATGATTAAATCTATCCCCAATTCTGCATCAATTTCCTTTAACCCATCAACAATATCCCCATTATAAGTTGCTATTTTTATCGCTACTTGCTTCGCATCAACCTTGCCCATCGCTTCACGCAAACGCTCTTTACTACTTTGAGCAACTTTTTCTGAAATATTAGCCAAATTACCTGCCCCAGCAGAAACATTAAATACATCCATTACAAAAACTTGCGCTGAAACCGCTGCCGCAAAATCAACCGCATATTGCAAGGTTTCACCTGTATTCGAAGTGCCTATAGGAACGAGGATGTTTTTCATTGGAAAGGGTATTAATTAATATTCTAAATTTACAATTAAATTAGATTTCACGAATGATTCGACGTGCAAAGATATCAGAAATACCCGACATTCTTACTATTTGCAAAGCCTGCACCACCTATATGATCGCCAATAAAATTTACCAATGGAATGAACACTACCCCACCGCTGAAGCCTTTGAAAAAGATATCGAAAGAGAGGAGCTTTATGTGTTAGAAGTAGCTCAAAAAATTATTGGCACTATCGTCATATCTACTCTTATGGACAACGAATATGTTCCCGTTCAATGGCTTACGGCAAACTCAAATCATATTTATATACATCGCTTAGCAATTGATCCGAAGCAACAAGGTAAGGGGTATGCGCAGCAATTGATGAATTATGCTGAGAACTATGCCAAAGTAAGCGGCTTTACTTCGGTTCGCCTTGATACCTTTAGCCAAAATAAACGCAACCAGCAATTCTATGAGAAAAGAGGCTATCAGCGCTTAGAAGATATTTTCTATCCGAAGCAAAGTGAACATCCTTTTCATTGTTATGAACTTGTTTTCTAGCTAATGACCGTTCAAAAAACAGCAATCAACTTAAAAACAATTAACAAACTAGCCATTCCTGCTACTATTGCGGGAATTGCAGAACCGCTTTTATCTATTACTGACACAGCCATTGTTGGCAATATCCCCGTTGACGGATTAGAGTCTCTTGCTGCTGCGGGAATTGTAGGTTCTTTTTTGTCGATGTTAATCTGGATTCTCGGGCAAACTAGAAGTGCCATCTCAGCAATTATTTCTCAATATTTGGGGGCGGGAAAAGTGGAGGAAGTACAAAGTCTCCCTGCCCAAGCAATCTTTTTAAATATCGGTCTGAGTATTTTGGTTTTGATTTCCACCATATTTATTGTTGATGACATTTTTAGATTGCTAAATGCTTCAGGCAAAATATTAGAGTACTGCATTTCTTACTATTCTATCCGCGTTTGGGGTTTTCCATTAACATTGTTTGTTTTCGCGGTTATGGGCATTTTTCGCGGACTACAAAATACCTTTTGGCCCATGATGATCGCCATTGTCGGAGCAGTATTAAACGTGGCTCTTGATTTTGCCTTAGTCTACGGAATAGAAGGTTTTATTGAACCTATGTATTTAGAAGGTGCTGCCTGGGCGAGTTTGATCGCGCAAGGTGTTATGGCAATTATGGCATTTGTTCTGTTGATGACAAAAACCAATATCAGTTTGAAATTGAAGTTTCCAATACATGATGAATTGGGCAGATTGGTTGTAATGAGCTTGAACCTTTTCGTTCGTGCCATAGCGTTAAATACCGCGCTAATTTTAGCAGTGCGTGAGGCAACAGCTCTTGGTGACCAATACATAGGAGCTCATACCATTGCTATTAACATTTGGTTGTTTGCCGCTTTTTTTATTGATGGATATGGCGCCGCAGGAAATATTATGGGCGGGCGTCTTCTTGGAGCCAAAGATTACAAAGGTCTCTGGTTATTGGCAAAGAAGATTGTGGGTTACGGACTTCTGGTAAGTCTAGTCTTGGTGCTTCTCGGATTTACATTTTACACGCCTATTGGTAGCATATTCTCTAATGAGACTTTGGTTTTAGAAACTTTTTATACCATCTTTTTTATTGTTATTCTAGGCTTGCCTATGAATACAATGGCCTTTGTATTGGATGGTCTTTTTAAAGGTTTAGGAGAAATGAAATACTTGAGAAATACCCTTCTGACTGCAACTTTCTTAGGGTTTATTCCTGCGCTATTCCTTGGAAAATATATGAATTGGGGACTTCATGGAATTTGGGTTGCTTTCACCATTTGGATGCTTATACGAGGAGGCGCTTTAGTCTGGAAGTTTCGCAGAAAGTTTCGACCTCTCTTACAAAACCCCTAATTTTGAAAAAAATAGTAATACATGGGAACAGATAGAGTAAACGGAAGTTTATATACCAATATACAAGGTAGGGTTGCTTCAGTAGAATTTGGTCATCCTGCAAGCAATTCATTTGTCGCTGAGTTGCTAGATAGGCTCACAGCAGAATTCCATAAACTTTCTGAAAATCCTGATATCTCAGTAATCATATTAAAATCAGAAGGTGACCGTGCCTTTTGTGCCGGTGCTTCTTTTGATGAATTAATGACTGTTTCAAATTTAGAAGAAGGTAAGGTTTTCTTTAGCGGATTCGCCAATGTTATCAATGCTATGAGAACTTGTAAAAAGGTAATTGTAGGCAGAGTACAAGGCAAAACAGTAGGTGGTGGTGTAGGCTTGGCGTCAGCATGTGATTATGTGTTTGCATCTGTAGATGCATCTATCCGTCTGTCTGAATTAACTATCGGAATTGCTCCCTTAGTTATAGAGCCAGCGGTAGAGCGAAAAATAGGAACCGCTGCTATTTCAGAACTATCATTAGCCCCTTCAGAATGGAAAAATGCCTATTGGGCGCAAGAAAAAGGTTTATTTTCGAGGGTCTTTGATTCTACGAAAGAATTAGACAAAGACTTGGAATTCTTTGCAGAAAAACTTGCTTCTTATAATCCAGTGGCTTTAGAAGACTGGAAAAAAATACTTTGGAAAAACACCTCCCACTGGGAAACCTTATTGGTTGAACGGGCTGCCATCACTGGAAAATTAGTGCTGTCTGAATTCACCAAAAATGCACTATCCAAATTCAAGAAATAATAAGATAATGTATTTTTCGTTCTAGTTTTCTAACGCGATAATGAATAACATGGATATTTTAAATTTTTTAAACGGTGACCTTGTCTTTCCCATATTAGCCCTTTTTGTTGTTGTTATCTATTTCGTGCAACGCACGCGCACGCGACGTAAGTTCAAACGTTAAATTAAGGTCTTTAACGCAACTATTGAATACATATCTCATCTCCTCTAAAGATGAAAAAGTTATTGTTTTTTGGTTATCTCATTTTATTCTTATTGAATTGCAAGGTCAATGATGATGTTAATGCCATTGACTGTACAGAAGTTGCCTGTACAAATATTTTTATCGCCTTATTTGTATCCGTAAATGGACCCTCTAATACAGCAGTTTCCTTAGATGCTTTTCAAGTAACCGATAAAGAAACAGCAGAAGATGTTACCTTGCCCTTGAGTGAAAGCGAATTACAATTGGCACAAGAATATGGTGAATATCCTTTATATAATGATTCCTTTATTTCAGGAAATCAAAACACAACAAAAACACTTGTTTTTAAGGGCTTCATTAATAACGAAATGGTAGTTGAAGCCCAATATGAGGTTGGCATAGATTGTTGTCATGTTAGTATCGTTTCTGGGGATACAGATATCACTATTAACTAGATTCTAAAAAATTTCAATTATAGTATATATAATATATATTATATATCGTATCTTCGTTTTTAAAATTTTAGTCAGATAAACCGACCAAGTTTAGCCGCCCAAAAAAAAATGAGCAAAATTAAAAAACTTATCGATATTGATAAGTCTCTTGTTACAAAGTTGAAAGTGCTTTCTGCTTTCGAAGACCTTAGCGTAAAAGCTCTTATGGAAAAAGCCATTAGAGAATTTGTGGAGAAAAAGGAAATCGAAAGAATGGAAAGTCTTTCCAAAGAAGAAAAAGAAGATTTAGGCCTTTTACTTCTTATGCAACAAGTAGACAAGGATTCATTCGTGACAGAAGACGAATTTTTGCTCGAATTACTAAAATGAAAATAAAATATTTAGGCGCAATCGCGCAAGATGTAAAAAAAATTAAAGACAAAAAATTAAAAATAAACATCGAGGATGTCTTACTACAATTAAAGAAATCTTCTTCAATTACGGAATTAAAAGGCATTAAAAAATTAGCGGGACATCCAAACGCATATAGAATGCGAATAGGAGATTACAGACTAGGCTTTTATTTAGAAGGGGGCACCGTAATTCTTGCCCGATTTGTGAAGCGAAATGATATTTATAAACTCTTTCCTTAGAACAGCAGCTTATACATATTTGTTACCTTTGCTGCTCAAGATTTTAAAATGAGCAACATCAGAATAACAAAGCAATTTAATTTTGAAACAGGCCATGCTTTGTATGGTTATGATGGCAAATGTAGAAACGTGCATGGCCATAGCTATAAGCTCTCCGTAACCGTTATCGGAAATCCTATTATCGATACCTCGCATGTCAAATTGGGTATGGTAATCGACTTTGGAGATTTAAAGAAAATCGTAAAAGAAGAAATTGTTGATCAATTCGATCATGCAACAGTTTTTAATAAAAACACTCCTCATATAGAGCTGGCAGAAGAGCTAATGGAGCGCGGTCACAATGTGATTTTAGCCGATTATCAGCCTACTAGTGAGAATATGGTCATTGATTTTGCTTCTAAGATAAAAGCGCGCTTACCTAAAAACATTGAACTACATTCCTTAAAATTACAAGAAACAGATACTTCATTCGCAGAATGGTTCGCTTCAGATAACTAAATGCCTTAGCCCTCATAAGTGGGAATTACTATCTTTACATCTAAATGACACCCATCAACATTCCGCAAGGTAAAAAAGTCTATTTCGCCAGTGACAATCACTTAGGGGCCCCGACCATGGAAGCTAGCCGACCTCGTGAAAAAAAATTTGTGGCTTGGTTAGATGAAATTAAAGCAGATGCCGGGGCTATTTTTTTACTTGGAGATCTTTTTGATTTCTGGATGGAGTATAAGACGGTTGTTCCTAAGGGGTTTATCAGAATTTTAGGAAAATTAGCCGAAATCTCAGATGCTGGTATTCCCATCTACTATTTTGTAGGCAACCATGATTTATGGATGGATGGTTACTTCGAGGAAGAACTCAATATTCCTGTTTTTCATGAACCGCAACAATATGAAATCAATGGTATTTCTTTTTTTGTCGGCCATGGTGATGGATTAGGCCCTCATGACAAGGGATATAAACGTATGAAAAAAGTTTTTACAAACCCTTTATCTAAATGGTTTTATCGATGGTTACACCCTGATTGGGGGGTGCGTTTGGCACAATACTTTTCTGTGAAGAACAAATTGATTTCCGGAGATGAAGATGCTCAATTTTTAGGGGAAGACAAAGAATGGCTGGTACAATATGCCAAACGTAAGTTAGAAACTAAACATTATGACCACTTTATTTTTGGTCATCGGCATCTTCCTTTAGAAATCGATTTAAACGAAAAATCAAAGTATACCAATCTCGGCGATTGGATTAATTATTATACTTACGCCGTTTTTGATGGGGAGAAATTGAATTTGGAGAAATTCAACCATTAAATTTCTCGTTTCACTCGAAATGACAATTTCGCTTTATCCCTCTTTTTCATGTTCCTCCACATCCGATTGTAAATCTAGTTTTCTAAAAGACGGTGAAACAAAGGCCGTAATACCTACTGTTAATAAAGTCATTGCACCACCGAAAACAACAGCCGTTACTGTTCCCATAAGTTTGGCAGTGGCTCCACTTTCAAAAGCTCCTAGTTCATTAGACGAGCCAACAAAAATAGAGTTTACTGATGCTACTCTACCACGCATATGATCAGGAGTTTTAAGTTGCAAAATGGTTTGTCGAATCACCATTGAAATTCCATCTAATGCCCCTAGTGTAAATAGTGCAAAAACGGATAACCAAAAATAGGTTGAAAGTCCAAATATGATAATGCTTAGTCCAAATCCGAAAACTGCCCATAGCAATTTTTTGCCTGCCTTTTTGTGTATAGGAAAACGAGTAGAACCAATCATAGTAATCGCAGCACCAACAGCAGGGGCTGCCCTCAATACGCCAAAACCTTCAGAACCTACATGCAAAATATCTTGTGCATAAATTGGTAATAAAGCTACTGCTCCACCAAATAAGACGGCAATCATATCAAGGCTTAAGGCTCCAAAAATTGCCTTAGACTTAAAAACAAAATTTAGCCCTTCTTTTAGACTTTGAAAAACAGGTCCTCCAATTTTAGGGTTTAATATTGGTTTTCTAGAAATTTTTAAAATACAAAGCAAAGCAATTAGCGAAAAGCCGAAAATGAGACACATTGACCAATGTACACCTACCCAACTAATAGAAAATCCGGCTAAAGCAGGACCTAATACTGATGCCATTTGCCAAGTGGTACTACTCCAGGTAGCGGCATTTGGATAAATTTTCTTCGGAACTATCAAGGCAATCAAAGAAAAAATCGTTGGTCCCAAAAAAGCACGTACAATTCCCCCAAGAAAAACTAAAAAATAAATCAAGTATAAAATTGTTGTGGCACTATAAGCTTTAGAAAGTGACGGTTCACTTAGTAGAAAAAGACCTAAACTAATAACCGAGAAGCCAAGAATGCATTTAATTAACAGGTTTCGCTTCTCTTTCTGGTCTACAATATGTCCTGCAAAAAGTGCCATTAAAAAAGCGGGTAAGAATTCCATAAGTCCAATAATCCCTAATGACAAGGGGTCTCTGGTCATAGTATATACTTGCCATTCGATAACAATAAATTGCATTGACCATGCAAATACCATGGCAAAGCGAGCGAATAAAAAAATGTTGAACTCTTTATAGCGTAGCGCTGCGTAGGGATCCATTAACGAATATCTTTCAATTTAAGCTGAAGGCTAACATTACCTTGCCATTCATTTTCATCCAAAGAAAAAACAGCATCGAATAATTTTCTATTAATAATTAACGGAAGCTTATCTCCCAAATTAAATCCTATGCCTCCAATAGGGCCCCAACCATCTTGCGTAGCGGCAAGTTTCAGGTGGGCGCCTTCTTGTCCAACACCTTTGGCATAACCAGAATCTTGCAGTTTTTCAGCCATAAAAACAGGAGTCATATTTCCTGGGCCAAAGGGAGCAAATTGCTTTATAATTCGCATTAATTTAGGGGTGATATCTTTCACTTCTATGGTCATATCAACCGTAATTTCAGGAGTAAGCAAATTAGGGTCAATGGTTTCAGAAACTACTTTTTCAAATTGATGTTTGAAATTACCATACTGTTCTTCAAGTAAAGTTAGGCCCGCAGCATATTTATGACCTCCGAATTGCTCAATATAATCCGTGCAACCTTGCAGGGCATTATACACATCAAATCCTTTTACGGAACGTGCCGAGGCAGCCAATTTATCTCCGCTTTTGGTAAATACCAAAGTTGGACGATAATAGGTTTCTGTCAATCGAGAGGCTACGATACCGATAACCCCTTTATGCCACGAATCTTTATATACGACAGAGGTAAAACCTTCTTCTTCATTATTCTCCTGAATTTGAGCAAGGGCTTCTTCTGTTATTTCTTTATCTAGGCTTCTACGATCAATATTGTATTTTTCTATACCTGCTGCTAATTTTGTGGCCTTTTCAATATCGGTTTCAGTCAAAAGATTTACCGCATGTTGACCGTGTTCCATTCTTCCAGCGGCATTAATGCGAGGGGCAATAATAAAAACCACATCTGTAATCGTAAAAAATGTTTTCTTCGTTTGATTAATTATAGCTTTAAAGCCTGTTCTTGGGTTAGAATTAATTACTTCGAGTCCGTAATAAGCCAATACTCGATTCTCCCCGGTTATTGGCACAATATCGGCTCCGATTGCAGTAGCGACTAAATCTAAATAGGGCGTCAAATCTTCAATCGTTTCTCCTTGCTGAGACGCTAGTGCTTGAATCAGTTTAAAACCTACCCCACAACCGCAAAGCTCATCATACGGATACTTACAATCGCCACGTTTGGGATCTAAAACAGCCACGGCATCTGGCAATCGATCCCCTGGGCGATGGTGATCACATATGATAAAATCAATTTCTTTTTCTTTAGCGTAGGCTACTTTATCAACAGCTTTTACCCCGCAATCTAATGCGACGATCAGTGAAAAATCATTGTCTGCTGCAAAATCTATTCCTTTATACGAAACTCCGTAGCCTTCTCCATAACGATCAGGAATATAAGTCGCTACATTCGGATAATAGCTTAATAAATAAGAAGAAAGTAAGGCCACAGATGTAGTGCCATCGACATCATAATCCCCATAGACGAGTATATTTTCATTATCAGAAATTGCCTTTTCGATACGCGCTACAGCAATATCCATATCCTTCATTAAGAAGGGGTCGTGTAATTCTGAAAGTTGCGGGCGGAAGAACTTTTTGGCTTCATCGTAAGTACTAATTCCCCGTTGTAAAAGTAAGTGCGCGACAAGACCATCAACCTTTAGCTCACCCGCCAATCGGTCAATTTCTTTCTGTTCTGGTTTGGGTTTTATGGTCCAACGCATTCACTAAGTTCAAGTTCAAGTATCAAGTTCAAGCGCAATTGGCCGACAACTTCCTAATCACTTCACTTTTTGTTTTTTATAATGGTTGCAATAATCCGAATAAGTTGTTCGACTTCATCAAGTAAATTATCTCTTTTACCACTATTCCCGTATTCAACTTTATGCAAAATTTTCAGATTAACTCTTGATTCTTTAAGCTCTTTGAGACAAATACTTGCTTTGTTAATGTAATCTCTATTAGAATTAGTTCCTTGAGCCTCTCCAAAATTTAGAGCTGAACTTCCTCCAGATCTTAAAAGTTGATTTCCGTAGTATTGTCCAGTCATATCATTTGGTAAGTCCTTGCAAAATAAAACCACGGAAGCCGCAAAGTTCACAAGCCTATCTTCTAGATCAAACTTTTTATTCATCATTTTTTGAACTTGAACTTGACACTTGCACTTGAACTTTTTTACTTAGAATGAAAAATAGTATCAATTTTAAGTTCTGCAAAACGCCGAAACATCTCCATCACGCCACAGTATTTTTCAATGGATAAATCAACTGCTCTTTGTAATTTCTTTTCGTCCAGATTTTTTCCATGAAAATGATATTCGATGACCACGTTGTCATAATATTTGGGATGTTCATCTGTAAGATTCGCTACCGTCTCAATCGTAAACTCATCTACCTCTAATTTCATTTTCTTCATGAGTGAAGCAACGTCAAGCCCTGAACAACCTGCAAGCGATGAAAGCATCAAGGCTTTAGGGCGCAATCCGCTAGAATCGCCACCATCTTCTTTTGCAATATCAATTTTTACAGTATCTCCTGAAGGATTATTACTTTCAAAGGCCATATTGCCCAACCATTTCGTCGTTATATGATTTGTTGTCGGCATAATTTTTTCGTTTCTTGTAAGCGATAAATGTACGACAATTTAGAGCCATAGAAAACGGTTGGTTTTTGATTTCGTATCTCATATTTCTAACTTCTAATTTTACCATATGCCCTTAGTAAATCCTCTTGACCCAACGCATAGTCCAGAAACAGCAGAACTTGCCAAATTCTTTAATGAAACGCTCGGTTTTTGCCCAAATTCGGTATTGACAATGCAACATCGCCCAGCAATTTCTAAAGCTTTTATCAATTTGAACAAAGCGGTGATGGCGAATGAAGGTCGTGTTACCTCAGCATTAAAAAGAATGATTGCTTGGGTGAGTAGTAATGCTACTGGTTGTCGCTATTGCCAAGCACATGCTATTCGCGCGGCGGAACGCTATGGAGCAGAACAAGAACAATTAGATAATATTTGGGAGTATCGAACGCACCCTGCTTTCTCAGAAGCAGAACGTGCGGCCTTAGATTTTTCCTTACTGGCCTCTCAAGTGCCCAATGGCGTAGATGCTGAAATTAAGAAGCGCTTATATGAACATTGGAACGAAGGTGAAATTGTAGAAATGTTGGGCGTGATTTCGCTCTTCGGATATCTCAATCGTTGGAACGACTCTATGGGAACTTCAATCGAAGAAGGTGCTGTTGAAAGTGGTGACCAGTACCTCAGAAAACACGGCTGGGAAAAAGGAAAACATGATGGGAGTCGGTACTAATGAGATTGTTAATAAGTAATAAAAAACCTTATTTAGAATCGTTCTAAATAAGGTTTTTTATTACTATCTTTGTTAAAAGGGAAAAGTAGTTCTCGAAAATCTGTGCGCACTTGTTAGGGTCCAAACCTAATAAGTAGAATATTAAGGAACTTCCGGATGGGTGTCCAAAACCTATTCCCCTTTTTTTATTAAAGGTAATATTTATTTCATAATTGAAGAAGTTTTATTTCTCAACTTAACAATAACCTCCTCTTCAAACCAAGGATTCTTCGTCAACCAAAATCGATTTCTCGGCGAGGGGTGCGGCAATGGAAAATATGTAGGAAGGTACTTCTGATAAGCCTTGACCGTTTCAGTCAAATTTTTCTCCATCTCTTTTTTTAAATAATATTTCTGAGCGTAGGTTCCGATGAGAATAATTAACTCTAGATTAGGCATGGCATCCCACAGTTGTTGATGCCATAACGGGGCACATTCTGTTCGCGGTGGTAAATCGCCTCCTTTTCCCTTTCCAGGGTAGCAAAATCCCATAGGTACTAAAGCAATTTTGGTTTCGTCATAAAATACTTCGTCAGAAACACCTAACCATTTGCGCAATTGTCTTCCGCTAGGATCATCCCATGGCACTCCCGTTTCATGCACTTTAGTGCCTGGGGCTTGACCAATAATGATGATTTTAGCTTTTGGGTGGCAGGCCACAATAGGTCGTGGCCCTAGTGGTAAATGCGCTTTGCACACCTCACAAGCTCTAATTTCTGAGAGTAATTTTTGCATTTTCGCGGTTTGTCTAAATGTATGAAAAGCCTAGCGAATACCAATCACCATTAATTTTATTCCGCCTTCCGCATGTATTATTCTATGGATGGAATATAGTTTATGATCAAACTCAACGTATTCGCCATTTTGAGGCTGTGTTTTTAACAACAACTGACCTATACCCTCTTTACTCGCATTTTCAACTAATATGACCTTCATAAATATCCTTTGAATGAAATTGTTATTTACGCTATACAATCAAAGCACATCAATCATAAGATTGACATGCCCTGAACCATAACCAACTAAAACCAAACCTTACTATTGATACTATAAATCTTTAGATTTTAGTTAATTTAGTACCCTTCTATACAATAGCAACCTCCGTTTTGTGAAGGCTTACTACAATAAGTACCGCAGCACCGTTTATCCAATAGTAATAGGCATCTATGCCTTCAAAGGAAAAAATAAACGGTGCCAAAATAAATACTATAGCGACCAAGAAATCAACAGCTAAATGAAACTTATAGGGAATAACTTTAACGACTCCCAGATCGTGGTCTGTGAGTAAAGTCAATATAAAAGCTGCTATACCGGTGCCTACAGAAAGTTGTAAAGCCAATGGGTTTGATTCTCCCAAACCTAATAAAAATGGAAGTGCTATCAGTGCTAAAGCTACTGGGTAGTCTAAAAAGGCGTGTATTCTTTTGGTTATGAATTTCATGATTTTAGTTTTTAGTGAATAAATTTTTAATTATGTGTTTTGCTTAGACCCTTCCAATTAGAATCTGCAACACCTTTTAGTTTTGAGTGATTATTTTCTGCCAACCACAATTGTTTGGCGTCTAATTCAACATTATTCAAGAACAGGTAATATTTACCGTCTTTTACCATAAATTTTGTAGGGTCTACTCTGAATTTTGCTCCTGCATACATACCAAAGGAGCAAAAACCTCCATACTGTGGCATGTACTTGCTTGGATTCTTATCAAAAGTTGCCTTCTGTTCAGCTGAAGTAAAATAATAGGCTACTTTATTGTGCTCAGATTTGAATTCTTTGCTTCCTCTTTGTGCTAATTCTAAATCTAAATAAGATACGGGACTATAACCTGCTAAAGCGATATTACTATTATCAATATTGTTCGCCATCTTATCTTGAGCAAATATTGTAGTAGCAAAAACCAAAGCCAGTACAGTTGTTATTGTTTTTAAAGTTTTCATTTTTATAAATTTTTTATTGTTATTAACTAAGCTGCATTAAAATATTGTTCTTGAATAACTTTTCCGTCATCATTCCACACCCGACGAATGATTTCATGCCAGTAAATTTTACTGCCATCTTTCATATCAAAATCAAATGTAAATTCTGATGCGGAAACATTTCCATCAACAATAGAGTGATGATGTGTAATGCCATTTACCGCAGCAATTGCACCAGCAAAACCTTCCATTTTAGAAATCATTTCAGGTTTTCCGTTCGTTCCACCACCTCCGTAGTCCGAAGTTGTAGCGTCATCCGCAAAATATTGTTTTACGGCATCAACAATGGCCCCTTTAGCCACTATTGCATCCATTTCTGTTACTTGTGTTTTAATATTCATCTTTATATTATTTAGTGAATTTTTACACTGCAAAGATGAAGTAGATGTATTATCTGGTGGCTACAAAAAAGACGCTAAAAGTTGTACTTTTCTGATTTGAATTCAGAGGGCGTTCTACCCGTGTGGTGCTTGAAAAAGTTTGAAAAGTGATTCGATTCTTCAAAACCCAATTGATATGCCACCTCTTGTATAGGCATATTTTCTGCTAGGCGAATCTTTGATGAGCTTACCAACTCATTGCGAATTAACTGCCCTAATGATATGTTTAGTTTATCACGGGTCTTTTTGGAAAGTGTTTTTACAGCAAGACTCATTTTATCGGCATAGAAGTCTAATGAACGTTGTTCTGTATGATGTGCTTTTATCAATTCGAGAATGTCTTGAACAAACGTATCGCGTTCTTTAAAATCAAAATTCTTTCGAAATTCAGACGGAGTGCTACCCGTAGTATTTTTAAATACCTTATTAAAGTATGCGGCATCATTAAACCCTATTTCATATGATATCTCTTGTATATTCTTATCAGTAAAAGCAATTTTTCGTTTACTCTCTACTAGTCTTTTTTTACTGAGTAATTTCCCTATAGATATTCCTATTTTCTTACGAACCAAAGCTTGTGCATCTACGCCGTTTTCATTTATTAGTTTGACCAACTCTTGGTTTGTAAGACGGTTCTGAAATTGTGTGTCAATTATGTCTTTGGCATCAAAAATAATTTGATACTCGTTCTTACTTGCCTGAAACGGATTTTGCCAATACCATTGTTTTGAAGAAATATCAATAATCTTCTCTGTCTTTTCAGAAAAAACAGATTTATCTAAAAAACTTTTACAATCAGAACATTCTGCAAAATCAATATACCCCAGTGAAATTAGATGTTTAAAAAGGACACGTACATCCTTATTCCGAAACATAGTTTCATCAGGAAACTCTATTTTTCGAACCACAAAATCATCAGATAAAAATTTAATGTACTGCCCCTTTTCTAAATAAATGGCCTTGTCTTGCCAATCAAAATAATTTTCAAAATCTACTTGAATATTTCCTGACCCTTTAAGGATATGTATTAAGGTGTATTTTTCAATAAAATAAATCTTTTCTATTTCAGGAAAAAGTTTGATTACCATTAGGCGCTGATTAGTAAGGGTTTAGTCGCAAACTTACAAAACATCTAACATGATTCGCAATGATAGTATTGGTGAAATTATTTCTTAGCCCCAACAACAATAACTATTTCCCCTTTTGGTGGCTTTGCCGTATACCGTTTTAGAACTTCCGCTGCAGTTCCGCGAATGGTTTCTTCATAGAGCTTTGTCAATTCGCGCGAAACGGAAACAGGACGTTCTGCCCCAAAATATTGGACAAAATCTCCCAAAGTTTTTAATAGTTTGTGAGGCGATTCATAAAAAATCATAGTTCTTGATTCTTCAGCCAATAACTTCAATCGAGTTTGCCTACCTTTTTTCACAGGAAGAAATCCTTCGAAAACAAATTTATCATTGGGAAGTGCACTATTCACAAGTGCAGGAACAAATGCCGTGGCACCAGGAAGGCAATCTACTTCGACTCCTTTTTCGACACAAGCACGAGTTAACAAAAATCCGGGGTCGGAAATTGCAGGAGTCCCTGCATCAGAAATGAGCGCAAAAGTTTCTCCTGCTGCCATGCGTTTCACCAAAGCATCGACCGTTTTGTGCTCATTGTGCATATGATGGCTATGCATGGGCGTAGCAATATCAAAATGCTGCAAAAGCTTCCCGCTCGTACGGGTATCCTCCGCAAGAATAACATCCGCTTCTTTTAAAATACGAATGGCCCGTAAGGTTATATCTTCCAAATTACCTATCGGTGTTGGAACCAAAAATAGCTTCCCCATCAACTATTACTTCTATTATTAAGGTCTCACTTTTTTGCCTAAAAAGTAGGAGGAAAGAACGAGTGTCATCGCAATAAATGCTCCTATTTCTTCACCATCACCAACCATATAATGAGCAAAAAAGGCTAAGATTGTATTAAAAAAGAGTCCTGCATAAACCCATTGTTTCAACACGCCACCTTTATTGCTCAAAATTATCGCTACAGCCCCAATCTTACAGAAGGCCAAAGGGTAAATTATCCAAGTGGGAAAGCCCAAACTCTCAAATATGGCAGTAACATCGGCATTCTTGACAAAATACATGGTCGCTGAACCTAAAAACATAAGAGACAGCAAACCTGTTACTATCCAATACAAGATCTTTTGTATTTTCATATACCTATTCATTTATGATGTACCAAGTTAGTAAATGCAAACATATTTGAGCATAAAAAAGCCCTTCATCCTAAACGGAGAAGGGTTCTATTTTTTTCGAAAAGGGTTTTTAAGCGAATCTACGTTCAATAAGTTCCATAAAACGCTCTTCGTATTCCTCTTTTCCTTCCCAATTATTATAATCAGGCTTAACCATATTCTTAATAAAGGCAATAGAGCGTTCTTCGGTATCAATGGTTCCTAACTGAGATAAAACGCGATTATAATCTTCTGTACTATCGTTAAACAGATGTTTCACAAACGCCAAGCGATTGTTTAAATCTACTTTAATTTCTTTGCCGCTTAAGGTGTCGTTAAGAGACTTATTAACGGTTTCTTTCTTAATCGCATTACCGACGGCTGGTGAGAGATCGGCTTTGTCATTCTTCATTAATTTTGGTTTCCCCAAAAAGTCATTCAAAATTTCATCTACAGGAGTTTCTGTTGGCATTTCAGAAACCATATCTTTAATGGTATCCATACCCGGTGTAATAATATCTTCAGTATGCGGATTTGATTCTGGGACACTGGAGTTCGAATTTAGAACAGCGTTAGCCATAGATTCAAACTTTTCAGCAATTACGTTTTTAGAAACATCAATCTCAACATCTTTAAGCTTTTCGTCAATAAATTTTAAAACTGCTAATTTCTCATATAAGGTTTTAGCTGTCTCATACAAATCACCAATCTCCTTCATATCGCGAGACGTAATAATATCAGTAGACAAGCGTATCAATTCTTCTTTTAATTTTCTTTTCATCAAAACATTATATTAAAACCTTATTCTGTAAAATATATAGCAAATAATATGCCTTTCTTTATTAAATTTAAACTTGTGTACAAACAGAACGAAAAAACATCCTATTTTCGTCTAAAACTACAAAATGTTTCTCGAAAATACCGTTAATCATCAAGAACAGTTCGGTTGGATAGAAGTTATCTGCGGCTCTATGTTTTCTGGTAAAACGGAGGAACTAATCCGTAGACTTCGACGCGCACAATTTGCTAAGCAAAAAGTAGAAATCTTCAAGCCAATAATTGACACCAGATACGATAACGACAAGGTTGTTTCTCATGATGCTAATGAAATTAGATCAACACCAGTGCCTTCAGCTGCAACAATTAAAACTTTAGGGAGCACATGTGATGTAGTAGGAATAGATGAAGCACAGTTTTTTGATGATGAAATAGTTTCTGTTTGTAATGACTTAGCCAATTCAGGGGTTCGTGTTGTAGTCGCTGGGCTCGATATGGATTTCAAAGGAAATCCCTTTGGCCCCATGCCTGCATTAATGGCAACTGCAGAATACGTAACCAAAGTGCATGCCGTTTGCACAAGAACTGGAAATCTTGCGAGTTATAGTTTTCGAAAATCGAATAGTGATGACTTGGTCGTTATAGGCCAAAATGAAGCCTACGAACCTCTAAGTCGAGCCGCTTTTTATAAGGCTTTTTTAAAAGAGAAAATTAAAGTAATGCCCGTTAAATCAGAAGAAGTTACCATTAACAAAAAGAATGCGAATGGCTAAAACTACCGAGACCGTTCTTGAAATCAACCTCAACCACTTAGAACATAATTACCGCTATTTTCAGTCGAAATTAAAAGCAAATACCAAATTTTTAAGTGTTGTAAAGGCTTCGGCCTATGGTGCTGATGCCGTAGTCATAGCAAAAAAATTAGAAGCCCTTGGCGCCACTTATTTAGCGGTGGCTTATGTAAATGAAGGCGTTCAATTAAGAGATGCGGGAATCAAAATGCCAATTTTAGTATTACACCCTCAGGCCGCAAATTTTAAGATACTTATTGATCGGTGTTTAGAACCAAGCCTTTATTCTCCAAAAATTTTAAATGACTTTATTGAAGTTTGCGCTGCACAGCAACAAAAAGATTATCCGGTTCACATTAAATTTAATACAGGTCTAAATCGCCTTGGCTTTTGGGAAAACGATGTTGATTTTATTCGAGAAAAATTGAAGGATAAAAATGATGTGAAGGTGACTTCTATATTTTCTCATTTAGCGGCATCTGAAGACTTAAATGAAAAAGAATTTACAAAAACTCAAATTCATATTTTTGAGAAAATAGCTCAAGAATTCAATGATAAAATAAATCACAAGCCGTTCAAGCATCTTTTAAATACTTCAGGAATTATCAATTATTCCGAAGCTCAATTTGATATGGTGCGAAGTGGTATTGGTCTGTATGGATTTGGAAATGACTCTAAAATTGATGCACAATTAAGACCAGTGCTAAGCTTAAAAACCATTATTTCTCAAATACATAAGATAGAACCAGGAGAGACGGTTGGTTACAACAGAAAATATGCCTCTAAAGGATATAGAGTAACGGCAACCCTGCCTTTAGGGCATGCCGATGGTATTGGTAGGCAGTACGGAAATGGAGAATCTTATGTGAACGTAAACGGGCAAAAAGCCCCAATTATAGGCAATGTGTGTATGGATATGATTATGATAGATATCACCAATATTACGTGTAAAGAAGGTGACGAGGTTGTTATTTTTGGTGAGCAACCAACGGCCGAAGAATTTGCTTCTACCGCCAATACCATATCTTACGAACTAGTAACGGGTATATCACAGCGCGTCAAAAGAGTAATTGTTGGGTAATAATTTCTTATTTAACATTTCGTTATGAGTCTTTTTTTTTATTACATTGCGAGGCATTGATTTGCAAATAGTTTATTTAACCAACAAAAACACTATTTATCATGTTAAAAGAATTTAAGAATTTCATTATGACAGGCAATGTTATCGACTTTGCTGTCGCTGTAATTATGGCTACTGCGCTAGGTGGTGTAATTAATGGCTTTGTAAATAATATAGCGATGCCTTTTGTAGGTCATTTTGCTGGCGGTATGGATTTTGCCGAATTACACGTAGCTATGGATGGTAATGATTATGCCTCTGTTGAAGCTGCTAAAGCAGCAGGTAGTGCTGTAATCGAATACGGAGCTTGGATTAATACTATCATTAACTTGCTAATTGTAGGTTTTGTTATGTTCTTAATTGTCAAAGCATATAATAAAACAAAAGCACCTGTAGAAGATGCTCCAGCTGGTCCAACAGCAGAAGAATTACTAGCTGAAATACGCGATTCTTTGAAAAAGTAATTACCAAGTCGCTCTTAATAAGGGCGCAATTATCTTACTAACCAACCATAAATCGTCATTTTTACTTTGAAAGTAAATTTGGCGATTTTTTAATACAGTATATTGATAAGCCGATCTTCAACGGTAAGAACTATAGGAAAACACTCTATTGTTCAATTTATAACAATTTGTTATATTTTAATTGCTCTTATCAAAAGTGCTTGTAAAATTGCCTACAATAACTACCTTTGACCTTCTAATTTAAAATTTACCTATAAGTGAAAGTAGCTGTAGTTGGTGCCACCGGAATGGTAGGCGAAGTAATGTTGAAAGTGTTGTCAGAACGTAATTTTCCGATTTCGGAATTACTTCTAGTAGCTTCCGAACGTTCCGTTGGAAAAAAATTAACATATAAAGAAAAAGAATATACCGTTATAGGGCTCGCAGATGCTGTTGCTGCCAAAGCCGATATTGCCATCTTTTCTGCAGGGGGTGATACTTCGTTAGAATGGGCGCCAAAATTTGCAGCAATGGGTACTACGGTCATCGATAACTCCTCAGCTTGGCGAATGGATCCTACTAAAAAGTTGATCGTTCCAGAAATTAACGCCAATGAATTGACTTCAGAAGATAAAATTATTGCGAATCCCAATTGTTCTACCATTCAGTTGGTGATGGCTTTGGCTCCGCTTCACAAAAAATACCAAATGAAGCGTGTGGTAATTTCAACATATCAATCCGTTTCTGGTACTGGTGTTAAAGCCGTTCGGCAACTTGAAAACGAAATAGCTGGTATTAAAGGAGAAATGGTCTACCCCTACCCAATTGGTCGAAATGCCTTGCCTCATTGTGATGTGTTTTTAGAAAACGGATATACCAAAGAAGAAATGAAACTAGCACGTGAACCCCAAAAAATATTAGATGATAAAACATTCTCAGTAAGTGCCACGGCAGTTCGTATCCCCACTTCGGGAGGGCACTCAGAGGCTGTAAATGTTGAGTTTCATAACGATTTTAAACTTAATGATGTTCGTAAAGTATTAAATGATACTGAGGGGGTAACCGTGCAAGATAATCCGGATACCAATACCTATCCCATGCCAATTTACGCTCATGATAAAGATGAAGTTTTTGTAGGGCGTATACGAAGAGATGAAACACAACCTAACACCATGAACATGTGGATTGTCTCTGACAATTTACGCAAAGGTGCCGCCACTAATGCTGTTCAAATTGCTGAATATTTAGTAAAAAATAACTTGGTTTAAGTTTTTGATTTAATCTGATCTACGAAAACCTTTGACGTTAATGATTGTCAAAGGTTTTTTTGTGTTATTTTTAATAGGAATCAAATCAAAAAATTATGAAGAAATGTCTAATTATTGCTATTGCAATAGGCATGTTTGCCTGCCAAACAACTACTAAAAAAGATCCGATTATTGTGAATTATCCTGTTACCGTAAAAGCGGATTCTACTGACACTTATTTCGATGTTGAAATCAAGGACCCCTATCGTTGGCTTGAAGATGATCGCAGTCCAGAAACAGAAGCATGGGTAAAAACACAAAATAAAACTACGTTTGGCTATTTAGATAGTATTCCTTTTAGAGAAGATCTTCGTAATCGCTTAGAAAAATTATGGAATTATGAAAAACTCGGGTCTCCTTTCAAAGAAGGAAAGTACACCTACTTTTATAAAAATGATGGACTTCAAAATCAATATGTTGTTTACCGTAGCCAAGAAAATGGAGAAAAAGAAGTCTTTTTAGACCCCAATAAATTTTCTGAAGATGGTACCACGTCATTGGCTGGCTTAAGTTTTACAAAAGACGGTTCATTAGCCACTTATATGATCTCTGAAGGAGGAAGTGATTGGCGAAAAGCGCTAATAATTAATACTGAAACACTAGAACAAGTTGAAGATACCTTGGTTGATATCAAATTTAGTGGAATTGCTTGGAAAGGTAACGAAGGGTTTTATTATTCTAGTTACGATAAACCAAAGGGTAGTGAGTTATCAGCCAAAACCGATCAACATAAACTGTATTATCATAAATTAGGAACACCGCAAGCCTCAGATAAGGTCGTTTACGGCGCTACTCCTGAAGAAAAACATCGCTATATTGGGGGTTATCTAACCGAAGACGAGCGTTACTTAATTATTACCGCCTCAACCTCTACTTCTGGTAATAAATTATTTCTACAAGATCTTTCAAAACCTAATAGTGAGTTAGTCACCATTCTCAATCATACTGATTCAGACACCTATGTTATAGAGAATGAGGGTTCGAAACTATTTATGGTAACCAATAGGAATGCCCCTAACAAAAAAATCGTAGTTGCAGACGCATCAAACCCAACCGAAGATCAATGGGTAGACTTTATTCCAGAGACTGAAAATGTACTTACTGCGGGTAGTGGGGGTGGTCATTTCTTTGCAGAATATATGGTTGATGCGATTTCTAAAGTATTTCAATATGATTTTAATGGCAAACTTGTACGCGAAGTAGAATTACCCGGACTTGGTAGTGCTGGCGGATTCGGCGGAAAGAAAGCAGATAAAGAATTTTACTTTTCTTTTACCAACTACAATACGCCTGGATCATCGTATAAGTACAATGTAGAAACTGGTCAATATAAACAATACTGGAAGCCTGAAATCGATTTTAACCCGAATGACTACGAAAGCAATCAAGTATTTTATACCTCTAAAGATGGCACAAAAATACCCATGATTATCACGCATAAAAAAGGCGTTAAGCGCAACGGAAAAAACCCTACTATGCTTTACGGTTACGGGGGGTTTAATATAAGCCTAACGCCATCTTTTAGTATTGTCAATGCAATTTGGATGGAACAAGGTGGAATATATGCCGTACCCAACCTTCGTGGTGGTGGGGAATACGGTAAAAAATGGCATGACGCAGGCACGAAAATGCAAAAGCAAAATGTCTTTGATGATTTTATTGCTGCTGCTGAATATTTAATTGCAAATGATTATACCTCATCTGATTATTTAGCTATTCGAGGTGGTAGTAATGGAGGGCTATTGGTAGGTGCCACCATGACTCAGCGTCCTGATTTGATGAAAGTTGCTTTGCCTGCTGTAGGGGTGCTAGACATGCTTCGTTACCATACATTTACCGCAGGTGCTGGATGGGATTATGACTACGGTACAGCAGAAGACAGCAAAGAAATGTTTGAATATTTAAAAGGTTACTCCCCTGTACATAATGTAAAACAGGGCACTTCTTATCCCGCAACTTTAGTAACAACAGGAGATCACGATGATCGTGTAGTGCCAGCACATAGTTTTAAATTCACAGCCGAATTACAAGAAAAACAAGCGGGGACCAATCCCACCTTAATACGTATTGAAACGAATGCTGGTCACGGCGCAGGTACTCCTGTTAGTAAAACCATAGAACAGTATGCCGACATATTTGGTTTTACACTATTTAATATGGGATTTGAAGAATTGCCCAACCAAGCAGTATTGAAAGAATTTAAAGAATAACTTCAATATTTAAATATAAAGTCCGTTTTCTATTTTGAAGACGGACTTGTAGTAATTACGATCACTTCTAAACGACAATATGAATACAAAATCTTTGATAATGAAAGAAGGTTTTGAAATTAAAGTTGCTCAAAAAAATGTTGCAAGTAGATCATGTTACTTTTGCTTACCAAAATGGAATTTCGGTTTTAGAAGATATTAACTTAAAGGTTAAAGAAGGAGAACAAGTTTGTATTATTGGCGAAAGTGGCTGTGGTAAAAGCACCTTACTAAAAGTGTTATATGGCCTTCTAGATATTCAGACGGGAGAAGTTTATTGGAACGATAAAGCCATTTTAGGCCCTTCTTTCAATTTAGTGCCTGGAGAAGATTATATGAAATATCTTTCTCAAGACTTTGACTTAATGCCTTTCACTACGGTTTATGAAAACGTCAGTCAATACCTTTCGCTTTTTGAGCCTGAACTTCTTAAAAGACGAACCGAAGAACTTTTGGAAATGATTGAAATGACCGCCTTTGCTAATACGAAGGTTCGCTTTCTTAGTGGAGGTCAACAACAGCGTGTTGCTTTGGCTCGAGTCTTGGCTCAAGAACCAAAGATACTTTTGCTTGATGAGCCTTTTAGCCATATTGATAATTTTAGAAAAAATAGTTTGCGACGAAATTTATATGCCTATTTAAGAACGCAAAATATTACGGTATTAACAGCAACGCATGACTACAATGATATGCTTCCGTTTGCAGACCGCGTTGTGGTGATTCGCGATCATAAAATTATTGCCAAAGACAGTCCTAAAAACTTATATCAAAATCCGAAGAACTTATACATCGCCTCCCTCTTTGGCGAAGCCAATAAAATTCCTATTGATATCATAAAGACTTATGCTAATACGAAACGACGTATCATTGTATATGCTAGCGAATTTAAGGTTTCTGAAAAATCAGGTTTAGCCACAACTGTAATTACCTCTTTTTATATGGGGAGTCATTACATGATTGAGGGCTCCTACGAGGGGAAAGCTATTTATTTTCACCACCATACTGCACTTGAAAAAGGCGAAAAAGTCTTTTTAAACGTATCTATTGAAACCATAAACCAGCGATTAGCAGCTACTTAAATCGTGGATAAAGAACAATTAATTAAAGAACTACAATTCAAGGCCGTTAGAAGTAGCGGTGCTGGTGGGCAACACGTCAATAAAGTTGCTACTAAAATTGAGTTATCGTTTACTCTTGATACGTCACTTGCATTGTCAGAGCAAGAGAAGGAACGTCTTTTTTTAAAATTGAGTCATCGCTTAACTAAAGAAAATATGCTATTACTGCAATGTGACGAAAGTCGTAGTCAGCATAAAAATAAAGCGCTTGCTATTAAACGTCTTCTCCAAATTATTGAAGATGCCCTAACAGTTCAGAAAGTGCGGAAGGCGACAAAGCCTTCAAAAGCAGCTATTGAAAAGCGACTACAAAGCAAAAAAAAGACTGCTTTAAAAAAAGCGAACAGAAGCCATACTGATTTCGACTAATTTATTACTATAAACGTAAAGGCATTTCATTTAAGCGTTTTCCAGTTAGCCTAAAAACCGCGTTGGCCACTGCTGCTGCTATCGGGCCTAATGGTGGCTCACCTACAGCCCCAGGTTTGTCTATTCCTTGTAATAAAACTACATCTATTTCTTTAGGCGCATGCTTCATCAGTGCCATATTATAGGGCCCATAAATGATCGGCATTAGTTCGCCATCTTCCACATACATTTGTTCGTGCATTGCTGCACTCATTCCCATAATCACACAACCTTCACATTGCGCTTTCACCTGATCTGGATTTACCGCAACACCCGGATCCATAGCTAATGTAACTTTATGCACCTTTATTTCACCTTCTTCAATGGAAACCTCTGCAACCTGTGCACAAGGGGTATTCGCGTCAGTAGAGGCCGCAAAACCCATTGCCTTTCCGTTTATAACAGTATCAACATATCCTGCATTATCAGCGGCCGCCCGAATCACATTTTTCAAACGTTCGCCAGCTACATCATCTTGAATATGGGCTAATCGAAAATCAATAGGATTCTTTTTGGCTCTTACAGCCATTTCGTCCATAAAACTTTCGATGGCAAAGGTATTTGCTAACAAGCCTAGACTCCGCCAAAAACTTGTCGCAAAGGGAAGCTCTACATGCCAATATACCGATCTAAGGTTTGGCACTTTGCCATATTGAATGAACCCGCCCCTTATTGCACCGATATCGGCTCCAATAATCGGTGGAAGTATTCCAGGTACTAATGCAGAATCATTTCCAACATCGCCACTAACAAAATGATGTTCTAAATGCTCCAACATTCCATCAGTATCTAATTTTCCTTTCATAACGTGATGTGTAGGAGGACGAAACATATCATGTTGAAATTCTTCTTTTCTACTGAAAAAGTACTTAACTGGTTTGCCAACGGCTTTAGACATCACCGCAGCCTGAATGGCATGTGGGGTATGTAAACGTCTCCCAAAGCCGCCACCTAAATAGGTAGGTATCACATTGACATTTTCTTCGTCTAAATCTAATCGCTCTGCTACTTCTTTTCGAGTTAGACCAATGACCTGAGTTGCTATTTTTATGGTCGCTTTATCTCCTACCACTGAAGCCAAAACTCCGTTTGGTTCGATCTGCGCGTGCGCTCCTATCGGACTTCTAAACTCCATTGTTACTAAACCATCATCAGTAACTTCGCTTCCCTCTTTCTGAATAATAGTTGACTTACCGTTCCCCACCGTCATTAAAGAAATAATGTCGGCTGTTTGTAGGTGATTTGGCGCATCCCATTCAACTAAAATTGCATTCTTAGCATTTTCCGCTTCCGTTGCAGAATTAGCGACCACCCCAACAAAATCGTCTTCTTCAATAATTTTTACAACGCCAGGCATTGATTGCGCCTTAGAAACATCGGCACTTATGAATCTAGCTCCAATTTTTGTAGGTCTTACCACCGAGCCATAAAGCATATCTGACATTTCTGCATCCATTCCAAAAATAGGATGGCCAAAAACTTTTGCGGCCAAATCAACACGAGGTACAGGTTTTCCGATGTACTTATAGTCTTTAATCTCCTTGAGAGCAGGCACATCTGGCACTTCCCAGGTAGCAACACCATCGGCCACCTCAGCATAACTTAATCGTTTTCCATTCGCAGAAAAAATACCATTTTCAGAGACCAAAGCTGATACAGCAACCCCGAGTTTATGAGCTGCTTCAGTTTTTATCATTTCCCTAAAAGTAGCCGCCATTTCACGTAAAGGTTGCCACAACCCCGCCACCGAAGTACTGCCTCCTGTGCTCATGCCATCAATATTTCCTGTTGAGGTGGCTGCATGTATTACAGCTATCTTATCTATAGAAATTTCTAATTCATCGGCCGCCATTTGTGCCAAACTAGTAAACGTACCTTGCCCCATTTCAACCTTTGGGGAATGCAGCAAAATCGTATTATCTTTAGTTAGTTCAAACCATAGCATAGGATTGCTTGTATCACCCATATAAGCCATATCCATGGTATTCGCCATAGCTAATATGGCTCTTCTGATAGGGTTTCTAAAAATATAAGACCCTATTGCCAAAACTCCTACAGTGCCTAATCCACCGCGGACCAAAAACTTTCTTCTGGATATTTTCTTTTTTTCCTTAGACATTTTCTTCAGTTTTTGTATTGGCAGATTGGGTTAATTCAGCAGCACGATGAATGGCTTTTCGCATGCGAAAGTAAGTTCCACAACGACAAACGTTACTAATGTTCTGATCGATATCTTCATCGGTTGGATTCGGATTTTTAGCTAGTAAAGCTGCTGTTGCCATGATAAAACCTGGTTGGCAATAGCCGCATTGAGGCACTATTTCTTCGATCCAAGCTTGTTGCACTGGGTGCGGGTTTTCTTCATTCCCGAGGCCTTCAATTGTATTTATTTGTTTTCCTTCAGCGAACTTCGCGGGATAAGAACACGATCGAACTGCTTCTCCTTCAACGTGAATTGTACAGGCGCCACAAGCAGCTTTGCCACAACCAAATTTTGTTCCTTTAACGTTTAAAACATCTCTAATTATCCAAAGTAACGGAGTATTGCCATCTGCAACCACAATAGTTTCAGAAATACCGTTCAAAAAGAAAGAAATTTTCATAGAAAATGAGTATTTGTAAAATATCAAGTTACAAATAAACTTTCGCAATAAACACTTAAGAAACTTCTTTGATGTTGATTGTTTCACCGTTGAAGCATATGCGATCTCCTACGCTTTTTCCAAGAAGCAATTGTCCGATAGGGGTGGCACTAGAAATACAATAAATTGGATGCTGGTACTTCTCAAATTTCCCTGCGGAAATAGCAATAAAATAGTCCGATTTTGAAGTTCTAACCAAACTGCCTATGGTCACATTTGCTGTCTTTTTACGAATATCTATTCGGGAAAGTGTTTTACTCATACGTTCCCCATGTTTTAATTGCTCGCCCAATTTTTCACGTTCTAATTGTAGCATGGCTCTGCCAGTTTCGTGTTTGTCACCAGCACTACTTTTATGATCTGAATTCAAGGCTTCCTGAATGTTGTGGATACTTTCTCCAACGCGTCTTATTTTCGCCTCAACAAAAGATTTACAATGATTATAGAGTTCTTCTTTTTCGGACATAGGAGTCTTAGAAGCGCTTATTGATATTCTTCTAAATGATATAAATCGGCAAGCTTATAAATAAGATATTTCACCAATTTGTCTTCAGACAAATTTCTTTTATGCATTTGAAAAATGCGCTCTTCATTCTCATTCATGAAATAGAGCATATCAGCAGTTCTATCTTCGCTGAATAAATTCCAAGATTTTAATCCAGATAACATGGCGCGGTGTGCTTTATATTTTCTTTCTACTTGGGTTAATTTGTTTTGGAAAGAAGTGCTACGATCTCTTTTATACTTTTCGTTTTCACTAACAAACTGTTCAAACTGCGTTTTTAGCTTGCGCTCTGCTTTTTGTGCTTCCGATAACAATCTAAAATAGGCCCGCGCTACTAAATAATGGTAATGTTTTTCAAAATCTATGTTTGTTTTCGAACTGCTAAATGAAGGCTCTAGAATAACAACACTTTCAACATCAGCACTAGCATAAAGCTCATCAGTGCGTTGCGCCATTAAGCCATTACTCAAAAACAGAAATAGCCCGAAAAGACCACCTATTTTATATAGGTTGATTTCATTTTTCATATTTAACCTTCTTGATATAAAAGTTCATTTTATAAAAGCGATTGACTGTTCTTTGTCAAACACATTTATTAAATTGAATTTACCATTGCAAAGACTTATGTCTGCAGTACAAACACAAGTTTCGGTTAAATATCTATGAATTAGTAAGGACTTGGTTAAACAAGGTAAGAAGAAAAAATGATTCCCTAATTAAATTTTAAAGCACATTTTCGCAATTCGTATTTAGACCTTTTTTTTAATTCGTTGAACTAATTTTTTTTATGATAATCGACGTATGAAACCACGTTTTCTACCCTTTTTCATTTCAATCAGTTTCTCTTAAACAACTAATCTTGCCAAGTCATTGCCTACTGAACTTCCAATCGCTACCCCCATTCCACCTAAGCGAACACCACAATAAACATTATTCGATAATTGTTTCACAATAGGATGTTTCTTTTGTCCTACCCCCATAATACCACTCCATCTTCGTTCAATTTCGAAATTTACATCAGGTAGTATACAAGTAGCTAATACTTTTTCTAGCTCGTTTTGAATTTTATCTGACTGTCCGAATTCCGCTGTTTCTTCACCTTTAAAATCTAAGTTTCTTCCTCCTCCAAATAAAATTCTATTCTCAATATTTCTGAAATAATAATACCCTTCATCAAAATGGAAAGTGCCTTTTATTGCTAAATCATGAATTGGTCTTGTAATCAAAACTTGTGCTCTAGCAGGTATTACTTGATCACCCATAAAAGATTGTGCGAAGGCATTTGTTGCTATAAATAGTTTATTTGTTTTTAGCTCAAAATGATTTGTTTTTACAACAACTTTATTTTCTTCTTCTACGAATTGCTCTACGTTCACCCCATTTAGGATCATAATTTGATTTTGCTGAGCTAGGTTTAATAAGCCCTGCATCATTTTACCAGTATCTAATTGACCTTCAAAGCGATTCGTTATATAATTTTCTTGAATGTTTTTAAAATGGAAGGTGTTCTCAAAAAGAGCGAATGCGTTGCCTTCAAAAACAGCATGTAATAATTGATTAACGTGCTTATACTTGCTTAAACACTTTTCATATAGCGCCTTTTGTTCACGCAGAAATAATTCATGCCCGCCATGGTTTTGAAAATCTAATGTTTTATCCCCTAAAGTGTTTCTAAGTGATTGAATACCCTGCCACCGTTGTTGAACCAAAGAAACTACCTCTGCTTCTGAATGATTTTCTAAATCAGATAAGACTTCAGAAATACTACCAAAACAAGCAAAGCCTGCATTTTTGGTACTTGCTCCTTGAGGAAGCATTCCGCGTTCTAAAACTAAAATTTTTGCTTTTGGATGTAATTTCTTTAACGCAAGAGCGCAACTTAATCCAACAATGCCACTGCCAACAATTGTAAAATCAATATTGGAAAGCCATGTTTTATACTCCCAGTAGCTAAAGTTCATGCCTCTAAAATACAAACAAAAAACCCTGACAGTTTTGTCAGGGTTTTAAAATTACTCTTGTTCAGGTTCCATTTCGAAATCTTCCATGAATTTAGTAGTGTAGTTTCCTGCTAAATAATCTGGATGATCCATCAATTGCCTATGAAAAGGAATCGTAGTTTTTATACCTTCAATTACGAACTCATCTAAAGCGCGTTTCATTTTATTGATCGCTTCTTCACGGGTTTGCGCTGTTGTTATCAACTTTGCAATCATAGAATCATAATTAGGCGGAATGATATAACCACTGTATACATGCGTATCCATTCGCACACCATGTCCTCCTGGAGTATGTAGCGTTGTTATCCTTCCTGGTGAAGGTCGAAACCCATTATAAGGGTCTTCGGCATTAATTCGACATTCAATAGAATGTAACTTAGGAAGATAGTTTTTTCCTGAGATTGGTACGCCACCGGCCACCAATATCTGCTCACGAATTAAATCGTAATCAACCACCTGCTCTGTAATAGGATGTTCTACTTGAATTCTCGTATTCATTTCCATGAAATAGAAATTTCGGTGTTTGTCAACCAAAAATTCTACCGTGCCCGCTCCTTCATATTTTATAAATTCGGCAGCCTTAATTGCTGCTGTTCCCATTTCATCTCTCAGTTTGTCTGTCATGAAAGGAGAAGGGGTTTCTTCTGTCAGTTTTTGGTGACGTCGTTGCACAGAACAGTCTCTTTCTGATAAATGACAGGCTTTACCATATTGATCACCAACAATCTGTATTTCAATATGACGAGGTTCTTCAATCAATTTTTCCATGTACATGCCCCCATTACCAAAAGCTGCCGTCGCCTCTTGCACAGCACTATCATAAAGATCTTCCATTTCATCTTCACTCCATACGGCGCGCATTCCTTTTCCACCACCTCCGGCTGTCGCTTTTATCATCACAGGGTAGCCCATTTTCTTGGCTACTTTTTTAGCCTCGGCAACATCTTTCATAATTCCATCAGAACCCGGCACACACGGCACACCTGCTTTTTTCATGGTCGCTTTGGCCGTCGCCTTATCACCCATTTTATCAATATGCTCACCAGATGCCCCGATAAATTTGATATCATGCTCTGCACATATTTTAGAAAATTTCGAGTTCTCTGATAAAAACCCATAGCCAGGGTGTATTGCATCTGCATTTGTAATCTCTGCTGCCGCAATGATGTTTGGGATTTTAAGGTACGATTCACTGCTCGCCGCAGGGCCAATACAAACGGCCTCATCAGCAAAACGAACATGCAGGCTTTCTTCATCGGCTTTCGAATAAACAGCCACTGTTTTAATGCCCATTTCTTTACAAGTCCTAATTACTCGAAGTGCAATTTCTCCCCTATTTGCAATCAATATTTTTTTAAACATCTTTAAAAATTTTAAGTTTTAAGCACTGCGATCTAAATACCAGTATTGACTTTGTATTTAATCGGCAACACCTAAAATTTATTTATGATGGATCTACTAAAAATAAAGGTTGATCAAACTCAACTGGAGAAGAATCATCGACTAAAATCTTAACTATTTTACCAGAAACCTCAGACTCAATATCATTGAACAATTTCATTGCCTCAATAACGCAAAGTACATCGCCTTTATTAATAGTTGCCCCTACCTCAACAAAAGAAGGTTTATCTGGGGAAGGTTTGCGATAAAAAGTACCTATAATTGGAGATTTGATAGTAATATATTTTGCATCGTCATCAGACTCGGCAGGCGCTGCTTCTGCAGCTGGCGGAGCCACCTCCGTTGGTGCAGGCGGCATCATCTGGGTCATTGGTGCTTGAGCCATCGGTACTTGCTGTACAAAAGTAGTTTCAGAACTACTCCCAGTCGCTCCTGTACGAATAGTAATTTTTAAATCATCGGTTTCTAGTTTTACCTCGCTAGCACCAGATTTAGCCACAAATTTAATTAGGCTTTGTATTTCTTTAATGTCCATATAAGTTTGATTTTGTTTTCAGTTAATTATAGGCCCATTTTAAATATATGGAACCCCAAGTAAAGCCACCTCCAAAGGCTGCAAACACTAAATTATCTCCTTTCTTAAGTTGCTTTTCATAATCAGCAAGTAGCAAGGGCAGCGTTGCCGATGTTGTATTCCCATAGCGTTGAATATTCATCAATACTTTGGAAGCATCTAAGCCCATTCTATTCGCTGTCGCATCAATAATACGTTTATTTGCTTGGTGCGGCACTAACCAAGAAACATCGGTGTTTTTTAAGTTGTTTCGAAGCATTATTTTTTCAGCAACATCAGCCATATTTGAAACTGCAAATTTAAATACTGACTTGCCGTCTTGAAAAATAAAATGTTGGTTGGCATCTACGGTCTCATGGGTCGCAGGAAGCAACGATCCGCCAGCTTCCATACCTAAAAATTTTCTGCCTGCACCATCTGCTCTTAAATATTCATCTTGAAAGCCTAGACCTTCTGTATTGGGCTCAAACAGTACTGCCCCTGCTCCATCTCCAAATATGATACAAGTAGTTCTGTCTTTATAATTAATAATTGACGACATTTTATCTGCCCCGATCAATAATACTTTTTTATACCTGCCCGACTCGATATAACTTGAAGCTGTTGACATTCCGAACAAAAAACTAGAGCATGCAGCGAGCAAATCATAGGCAAATGCATTTGAAGCACCAATCTCTGAAGCTACAAAGGCAGCCGTTGAAGCGACCATACTATCTGGGGTAGCCGTAGCTACCATTACCAAATCTATTTCTGAAGGGTCAATATTTCTCTTTTCCAATAAATTCTGTGCCGCTTTTATGGCTAAAAAAGAGGAGCCTTCTCCTTCTTCTTTTTTCAGAATTCTTCTTTCTTTGATTCCAGTTCGCGAAGTTATCCATTCGTCATTGGTGTCAACCAATTCTTCTAACATAGCATTGGTCATAACGAATTTGGGAAGATAGGATCCTACAGCTGAAATAGCTGCTGTAATTTTACTCATAGAATTTAATTTTTGCCTAAAAAATCACAAAAATGATAAAAAACGATGGAAAATTAGTCATTTTTTGTGACTTTTTGATAAAAAACGTCATTTTTTGAAAAAAACGAATTTTTCGTTTATCCTAATGGCTTTTGATGAAAAAAGTTCAATTATGCTACTATTTTTCACAAAAAAACTCCCATTTCAAAATAGGAGCTTTATTCATTTATTAATCTAAACAGACTATGCTTCAGCTTCTTCTGTTTTATCAATCAATACTTGACCTTTATAGTATAATTTACCCTCATGCCAGTGAGCTCTATGATACAAATGCATTTCACCAGTTGTTGAGTCAGTCGCCAAAGTAGGAGCAATAGCCTTATAATGTGTTCTTCTTTTATCTCTTCTCGTTTTCGATATCTTCCTTTTAGGATGTGCCATTTTATAACTTATTTATCCGTTATTAACTTCTTTAATGCATCCCATCTGGGATCCGTATTATTTGTATCGCCTTTTTTTTCTTTTGGTTGAAGTTCTTCTAGTTTTTTTAAAGCCGCTGAGTCTAATGACCCATCTAAAACTCCTGGGTGAATGCGCTTCTGCGGAACTGCTAACACTGTAATCTCGTAAACGTACTGTGCTATATTCACTTGATGCTCTCCGTGTGGAATGATTAAAATTTCATCATCCTCATTGTTAAATGTCTCACCGAACTTCACTACTAATTCTAATTCTGTGGCAATTGCTTGATCATAAGCTTCACTTGAAACATCACAATCTACATTAACAATGCCTTCCGTTATCAGTTCAAATTCTAACATGGTACTTGTTTTATTAAGCAACACCTTCAAATTTAACTTGGCATCATTAAAATCAGTATATCCAAAAGATTCAAAGAACTCATTATTTATTGCGTATTCAAATTCGTGCTTTCCTTGTTTCAATCCTGAAAAAGGAATACTAAACTCCTTTTTTTTCATCATAACACACTTGTTTATAACGCTCCACCTCTATCAAAAGGCGGCTGCAAAGATAGTATTATTTTAAATATCTACAATAACTTCAAACTAAAAAAGGAAAGGCTTCCGATCTCTTTCTATCATTATCTTCTTACGCGCTGCTTTTGCAAAACGTTTTCGGTAAGTTCGGCATATTCTTCTCTATTTTTAAATATTTGAATTGCCGCAAAAACAGCTTCTTTAAACGAACTGCTATCTGCATTGTTCTTTCCGGCAATTTCATATGCCGTACCATGATCTGGAGAGGTTCGTACTTTATTCAGGCCTGCCGTATAGTTTACACCGTTTCCAAAAGAAAGTGTCTTAAACGGAATCAAGCCTTGATCATGATATGCAGCCAAAATAGCATCGAATTTTTTATACGAATCAGATCCAAAAAACCCATCCGCAGCATAAGGACCAAAAACCAAATGCCCTGCATCAGACATTTCTTTAATTACAGGCTTTAAAACCTCTTCATCTTCTTTGCCAATGGTACCATTATCTCCGCTATGCGGATTTATTCCTAACATCGCAATTTTAGGTCTTCGAATACCATAGTCTATTTGAAGTGATTTCTCAATAGTACGTACTTTCGTTCGAATCAATATAGGGTTGATCGCCTCAGCAACATCCTTAACTGCAACGTGATCAGTTAATAAGCCAACTTTCAGATCATCTGTCACCATGAACATAAGGCTTTCTCCTTCTAATTCTTCTGCCAAAAAATCAGTATGACCCGGAAAATTAAAATCTTCTGATTGAATATTGTTCTTATTAATAGGTGCCGTAACTAAGGCATCAATAGCTCCGTTTTTTAAGGCATCAACCGCTGCTCTAAGTGATTTTATGGCATATTTTCCGGCTTCTTCGGTTGCTTCTCCGAATTGAATTATAGGAATCTCTTTCCAGACATTGACAACGTTCAATTTTCCATCAAGTGCTTTCGAAACGTCTTGAATGCCATTGTAGTTTATATCAATACCAAGTGCTTTTGCTTGAAACCCTATTGTCTTATTAGACGCAAAAAAAATAGGCGTACAAAAATCAAACATTCGACTGTCTTGAAAGGTCTTTAATGCTACTTCACAACCAATTCCATTTAAGTCTCCAACAGATATGCCCAGCTTAATTTTTGTGTTTTCTTCCATGATATGCTGTACCTTTGTATCGCTTTTTGAAAGTACAAAACTAGACAATATAAACGGAAGATGTTTACTGGAATAATTGAAACTTTAGGGGAAGTCACTAAATTAGAAAAAGAAGGGGGTAATCTACATATTACTGTCACTTCAATGCTATCAAACTCCTTAAAAATTGACCAAAGCTTAGCACATAATGGGGTCTGTTTAACGGTCGTTTCTTTAGAAGAAGATTCTTATACAGTAACCGCAATAGAAGAAACTTTACTAAAAACAAATCTTGGAAATCTACAAGTTGGCGATCTTATAAATTTAGAACGCGCCATGATCTTAGGAAGTCGTTTAGACGGTCATATCGTTCAAGGCCATATAGATCAAACTGGAATTTGTACCTCAGTAGTAGAAAGAAATGGAAGTTGGATTGTTTCGTTTGAATATGATGCTACTCTTGGAAACCCAACCATTGAAAAAGGTTCTATAACCATTGACGGTACCAGCTTAACTGTTGTTGATTCTGGCAAAAACACCTTTAGCGTCGCCATTATTCCTTATACCTATGAAAATACTAGGTTCAGTTCTTATACCAAAGGAACCATTGTGAATCTCGAATTTGATGTTATCGGAAAATATGTCGCAAAATTGATGCAGCAACAATAGATTTTATTGCATAACTATTGAACTAATGTCTATGCTGTAAGTTTTCATAAAGAAGTATATTCCAATCCCTTTTCGTGAGGGGATTTGTTTTCAGAATTAAAAATCCTAATGAAAATACTATTGCCGTTAAAGGGAGGCATTTCACATTTGGACTAAACCTTTATGAAGATCTTCCGTTGATATAATATATAGGCTAGTAGACAGTAGAATGCAACAACACTAAGGCCATATAACAAGGAGGATAATTGCAACGACATGAAATCATGTGTATAAACTGTATCAAAAAGCCATCCGTGAAGTGATGTTTCGCCTACTTTAATCATTCCCATTACTTTACTAATAAAACTGGAAAGAAAATAGAGTACTATCGCATTAGCTCCGGCATATCGAAATAGGCTTCCAAATTTAATTTGTCTTACGTCCGTTAGGTAATAGATCAATGCTAAAATCAGGTTAGCCCATCCGGCCGTAACCAGAACAAAACTGCTTGTCCAAAGTGCTTTGTTAATAGGAAAGAATATATGCCAAACATGCCCTATTATTAGCAATGAACCTCCTATTCCAATTAAAATAGTTGCTTTTTTTTCTTGACTAGAAGTCAGGATTAAACCTGTGAATATTCCTAAAAGAGAACTTACAATTGACGGTATTGTACTTAATAAGCCTTCAGGGTCATAATCTGGTTTGTAATTATGTGATCCGAATACTTTTACGTCTATCCAGTTCGCTAGATTGTTTGGTGCTCGCTCTAAAGTTGATGCAATTCCTTCTACGGGAACTAGCGTCATAAGTAGCCAATAACCCACTAGAAAGAAAACGGCGATCCCAATTAAGACCTTCCAATTAAAATTTAAAAATAGTATCGATGCAAAAAAGAAAACGACACCTATACGCTGTAAAACTCCTGGAAACCGAATGTCCACAAAGTCTTTAAAAAAAGGAAAACTCAAGGTAAAAGCGCCCAAAAAAAGACCAAGCCCGATTAATTTTAGCGTGCGAATGGCTATCTTTTTATAGGTGCCAGACCTTGCCGTTTTATTCTTATAAGCAAAGACTATTGAAGTGCCCACAATAAATAAAAAGAAAGGAAAAACCAAATCTGTAGGCGTATAGCCATTCCATTCCGCATGAAGCAAGGGAGGGAAAACCGCTGACCAGGTGCCTGGTGTGTTGACCAATATCATCAAGACGATAGTCATCCCTCTAAATATATCTACGGCTAAGATTCGCTGTTGCATCTTATAAAATATTTTCTTTCATGCGACCCCATGCTTTAATTAGCAGAAATCCTGAAACTACGGCTATTCCTGTTAAGACGATGGCCAAAGTTGTTTCACCGTAAATCCAATACCCAGTGGCAAACATAATCGTATAAATAAGAACCACCCCTAAAAGCATGGCTGTAATTCCCGAAGGCACACTCCATTTCTCATTCGCATTTACGATTTCAACATTGTCTTCTTTAGCATCATGAACGACTTTAGACCAGCCGGGACCTCCAGGTTGAATTTTCTTATAAAAATTACGTAGTGTTTCTTTTGATTCAGGTTGCGTAATCAGGGTTACTGTCATCCAAATAGCAGTGGTCACTACCACGACAAAAGGATAATTAGCCCACTCAGGAAAAATACCTGTTTCGGCAGCGAAAAGAAAATCTCCTAAATCTGTTGTTGCTAGTAAAATTACTAAAATACCAGAGGCGAACATTGCTGCGATTTCACTCCATGCGTTAATGCGCCACCAAAACCATCGTAAAATAAATACTAAGCCCGTACCAGCACCGAACTTAATTAATAAATCAAATACTTCAAAGGCATTCTGAAGCTTAAGCGCTAAAAAGGCACTAAGCACCATAAGTAATACGGTTGAAATTCTACCGACTGCTACCATTTGTTTTTCTGAGGCATTCGGATTTATTTGGCGCTTATAAAAATCAAAGACAATATAAGACGACCCCCAATTCAATTGAGTAGAAATAGTACTCATATAAGCTGCGATTAATGACGCTAAAACAACCCCAAGCAATCCGCTGGGTAGTTTTGTCAACATCGCTGAGTAAGCCAAATCATGTCCTAGTTTATTTTCTGCAACATCTGGAAAAGCTGCAGCAATGCTTGCTATATCTGGGTACACCACTAAAGAAGCTAACGCTACCAAAATCCAAGGCCAAGGGCGTAAAGCATAATGCATAATATTAAAGAAGAAAGTGGCACCAATGGCATGATTTGAATCTTTCGCGGCCAACATTCGCTGGGCGATATATCCTCCTCCACCTGGCTCGGCACCAGGATACCAAGAACTCCACCACTGAACAGCTATCGGAATAATAAATAGCGTTATTAAAACTTCTGTATTGTCAAAATCAGGTAAAATAGCTAGTTTGTCAATTACATTTTCATTAGCCATCATGGCTTCAAGACCACCTACTTCAGGAATGTTTACCAAATAATAGGCTGCGCCAATGGCGCCTGCCATCGCCACAAAAAATAGTAAAAAATCAGTATAAACAACACCTCGAAAACCTCCAAGAGCACTAAAAACTACAGTGATTAAGCCTGCGCCAATAACCGTCTCTTCAGGTTCAAGACCCAACATAATACTCCCAATTTTTATAGCTGCAAGTGTTACTGAAGCCATTGTAATTATATTAAACAAAGCCCCGAGATATACCGCTCGAAACTTTCTTAAAAAACTTGCAGGTTTTCCACCGTAACGCATTTCATAAAATTCTAAGTCCGTATTGACATTCGATTTTCGCCATAACTTGGCATATACAAATACAGTAAGCATACCCGTTAATAAAAAGCACCACCATATCCAATTACCTGATACCCCATTGGTTCTTACAATATCAGTAACTAAATTCGGTGTATCAGTAGAAAAAGTTGTTGCCACCATAGAAAGCCCTAACAACCACCATGGCATTGTTCGGCCTGAAAGAAAAAATTCAGAAGAGCTTTCTCCCGATTTTTTCGAAACATAAATTCCGATTCCTAAAACAAGTGAAAAGAATACAATTATAAAACTGTAATCAAGGGTGCTTAATTCCATATTTTTGGTTATTTCGTTAATCTTTAAAGATAAAATAATTTAGAATACTTTTACTTCTTAATAGCTAAACCTTACATGTGATCACAATTGTAGCCAATAATGTTTTGTTAACAACATGGGTATTGGCATTTACGGCTGCTCTGGTAATAGGTCTCTCAAAAGCTGGAATCAAAGGAATAGCTATAGTCAATGTAACTTTGATGGCTATTGCATTTGATGCAAAGGAATCTACAGGTATCGTAGTTCCTTTACTCTTATTTGGTGATCTTTTTGCCGTAATTTATTACAATAGGCACACGAAATGGAAATACATAGTACAATTTCTGCCTTGGATGTTATTAGGACTTTTGCTTGGCATGTTGTTGGGTAATCGTTTAGATGAGGTGACTTTCAAGATTGGTATGGCGGTTATTATTCTAATTAGTGTTGTGATGATGTTTTGGTGGGATAAAAGAAAATCAAAAAAAGTTCCGAAACATTGGCTTTATGCTGGTGCTGTTGGCACAATAGCTGGTATTACGACAATGATTGGCAATCTTGGAGGAGCCTTTAGTAATCTTTATTTTTTGGCCATGCGCATTCCGAAAAACGAATTTATAGGCACTGCTGCCTGGTTGTTTTTAATCATTAATACTATAAAATTACCCATACATATATTCGAATGGGGAACCATTACAAAGGAGACCTTGATTTTTGATTTAAAACTAATTCCTGGAATTATTTTAGGGATACTCCTTGGAATAAAAATCGTGAAGCTAATCAGGGAAGATTTTTATAGAAAAATGATTTTGATACTTACTGCTTTAGGTGCTGTTGTAATTCTCTTTAAATAAGTCAAAAGCAAAAAAAAAGCCCCGAAAATCAGGGCTTTGTAACCAACTATAAAAAATTAAAAACCAAACTCGTCTTATAAGGGAACTTAGATCTTAATACAACAAAACGCCTCCAAATTATTGTATGTCAGATTTACGGTTTTTAAAGTTAGTTGCTTTAGAGGGTATACATAATGGTTAGTGTTTGTATGGCCCTTTTTTTATATATTTTAAAACGCGTCTATTGTTAATAATTGATGGTGCAATGACATATAATGTTATACAAAATACTACAGTGCTAATTGCAAAAAATATTTCAATAAGAAATGGTAATTCTAAAAAATTCATTTGTTCTTTGTCGTATTCTATTTGATTGAAATAACTTATATACTATCTCATTACTTGAACAAACATACTGGGTAGTTGGTAAAAAAAAGAAGGGCTGCTTTATTTAAATAAAAGTATCGGTGAAATACATATATCATCGATGAAATGCATTAAATGTAAGATTATTCTTACTTTATGTTCATTTTAGACATTTCTTCATGGTGTCAAAAAGAGCTTTTTTATCAAAGGGTTTAACTAAAACATGCTGCATTCCAGCCTTGATACACTCTTCCTTTTTTTCTTGATAGCCATCCGCCGTAATTCCAATAATGGGAAGTGTACTTATGTTTTTAAACGGAAATTCGCGAATTAGTCTTGTAATTTGTATTCCGTCAAGATTGGGTAGATTAACATCCATTAAAATCAAATCATAGCTATTATTGATAACCTCCTGAAGCACTAAAGCCCCATCAAAAGCTAAATCAATGATATACTTATTTGAATTTAATAACATTTTGAATAATGTCGTTTGAACAAGTTCATCATCTTCAACTAACAATATTTTAAATTTCTTTGAATCTGATACCGTTTTTCCAATTTCTATTTTGCTTTTTGTCTGCTTACTTTCTGAAAATAACTCGTATGTCAATGTAATGTCAAAATAAAAATTGGAGCCCTTATTTAACGTTGATCGCATCTGGATTTTACTACCTAATAGTACTAGTAGTTTTTTAACAATAGCCAGCCCTAAGCCAGTTCCTTGTCTATTTTTTGCGTTTGGCGCTCTATAAAAACTATCAAATATGACTTCTTGCTGTTCTTGCGAAATTCCAGAACCAGTATCTTCAACTTCAAACCTGACATTTACTGTATTAGCCCTCTTCTGATTTACTGAAACGCGCAAGGAAACTCCACCTGTTTCAGTAAACTTTATAGCATTATCTAAAAGATTGGTGATAATTTGAAAAAGTCGTAACCGATCTCCTTCCACATAAGCAGGCAACTCTTTATCTATGTCAATACTATAGGCTAACCCCGCTTTTTGCGCTTTCGCTTTATAGGTAAATTGAATTAAATCAAGTAGTTTTCGAAGGTCGAATAACTTGTCTTGAATTTCTATTTTACCCGCATCAATCATTCCAATACTAAGCGTGTCTTCAAGCATTAATCTTAAATTAGAATTAGACGCTTTTAAAAAAGAGAACATTCTAATTTGCTCGTCTGTCATGCTAGTATCTTCAAGCAAATCAATAATCGCTGTCATACTCGCCATCGGATTGCGGAGTTCATGACTAAAATTTCGAATAAATTGATTCTTAAAACGCTCACGCTCTTCTAATTCTAAATTCTTAAGAATGGTCAACTCTGATTTGATCACCGATTCATTTCTTTTTTGAGTAATTTCTTGATAAGAATTATAATGTGCTGTATAATTCGTTACCATTAAGAGCCAACCCATAGATTCGTGAACGACTCTAATATCTACAATGTACGATTGGTTTTTTATTTGAAGGTGAATGCAACGAAAGTCTAAGCCTTCAGATAATACACTATCAAAGGGCAGGCTTTCAAAAAAAGGATCAATATCATAAATAAGACTGTCTTTTTCTAAATCAAAAAGGACATTGTCACTTTCAAGAATTTTTCCTGTGTTATCCACAAGAATATATTGCACATTTTCTTTTTCATATTTTTTACGAAATCCTTCAAGCATTGTGAGACAGTAATGTTGCCAATTTCATAAAAAGAAGATTCACGTCAGTTCCTGTTTTAGCACTGGTGATAAAGTCTGCTTCGATGTGATTTTCTGTCAATACCTGTTTCAGTTCTTGAAGATCTACCAAATCACATTTATTGCCTACAACCATCAAAGGCACCTGAGAAATTCTTTCTGATACAATTTTTAAATCCTTTTGTATGTTCTGAAAAGTTGAAGGTCTAGAAACATCAAAAACAAACACCGCGCCATGCGTACCCAATAAATAGGATTGGCGAACAGCATTTATATCATCGGTGCCTTCTAAATCCCAAAGAATTAGAGACATCGAATCACCAGCCTTAATTTCTACTACTTTTTTTGTAATATGAACGCCTATGGTTACTTTATAATTGTCAGAAAATGTATCGGATACAAAACGTCGAATTAGTGATGTTTTGCCAACACCAAAATGCCCCAAAACTATTATTTTTTTAGAGCTTTGCATGGCCGAAATATTTTGCCATCTCTCTTTCTATTCTTCGTTTTCCGGTAGGTTGAATACTTTTTTTAGCATTTTTAGTTTCGAAAACAAGATCTACATTCATAGCCATAAAGCTATTGTAAAAATCGAAAATAATATCTTGTAATTTGTTTTTAGCACTCGTAACAAAATTTCCTGAAAGTACCACTGCCATATAATGCGTAGCAAAACTCTGAAGGTGAATGTGATATAGCTCATATTCTATGAGTTCGAGATTTTGGTTTCTTTGATTAAATGCATCTTCTACAAAAGATTTAATCGCCGTAAGCATTCCTGAAACCATTTCTTCATCCATGGCTTTCGATTTTGCATAGCTTGCTTTAAGCACTCCTGAATCTTTTTCAATCAGCATTACTTGTTCAATTTTTGCAGATGCAAGATCATTGAGCATTAACTCTTCTTCTTTCTTGCCTGAGAAAAAAGATTTAAGCTTTCGTTTTCCAAGTGAGAAGAAGCTCAGCTGACTATTCATTTTATCAGTAAGCAGCTTCATCTCTTGTGCCACATACTTTTTGATCATTTTACCCAGAATGGGATACAACGCATCAACAACAATATCTTTATTGTTTTCAATTTCTTTTCGTAAGGTTTCTGTAATCGTTGGCCCTAAAGTATCGGGCATGCTTTTTTTGAATTCTTCAAGCTGGTATGCTATAATCGGATCGACTTTTTCAGATAACTTTTCACGCTCTTGAATTGTTTTCTCCAGCAATTCAACCCGTTCTGAAATTCGTTCTTCAAACTTGTGCCCGTCTTCGAACAGAATATCCTTTAAGATATCTATTTTATCCTGTTCTTTCATTTTAGGGAACATAATTGATTTATTTTGAACTTATTTTTTCGCCAAGCTCCATTAGCAATTTACCAAGTAATTTTTTGTCAACAGCTCCTTTTTCCAATTTATCTAATTTGTTCTCAAGGTTGTTTTCTAAATCATTAATTCTAACATCTAAGTCAGCGGTAACACTATCGATTGAATTATGTAGATCGGCTTTTATTTCTTCTATAAGATCTTCTAAAACCTGTTTTTTATTTAGAATATCTTTTTTAAGTACTTCAAATTCAGCATCATAATTTTGCAGCGTTTCCCCTAAAATGAGGTTTTTGATAACATCAATTTTCGAGACTGAACTTTCAATCTTATCTTCTAATTTGAACATTGTTTCGTTGTTCTTCGCCATGGTTTTCGTCTTTATTACCCCATAAATACCGAACAGGGGGGCGACAAAATACAATTTTTTGCGATTCCACTCCTTTCTTTTGTGTATATATTCTTTCAATACACCGTTAAAATCGGTAATACTCGATATTTTAACACTTAAACTAGCCCATATGACATCTGTTAAGCTATGGTTATTATTAATTGGTTTAGGTTGAAGGTTTACTCGATATGTAATTGCCAATGTATATTACTTTCATAATATTGTAGTGACACTAAAATTTTTAGTGATTCTGTTTGAAATAACAAAGCCACCTCTAAAGAAGTGGCTTTTAGCAAAATTGTGGTCCCACATGGGCTCGAACCATGGACCCCCTGATTATGAGTCAGGTGCTCTAACCAACTGAGCTATAGGACCCTTATACTTATTTTTTAGCCATTGCTTTCCATACCCTGTCTTAAGATATTTTTCTCTTGCTCTAGCTTTAGAACGTGTAGGATATTCTTCTAAATGGATTAATTTCCATGGGCGATATCCCTTTGTGCTTTTTGTTCTTCCTGCGTTATGTTCTGATAATCTTTTATACGCATTAGCACTCATGCCAACGTACATTCTACCATCATTTTCGCTTTTAAGAACATAAACATACATTATTTCAAAGTCTTTTCAGTGCTCCCTGCCTGCCGTTACCGCCAGGTAGGCAGGTAACCAACTGAGCTATAGGACCTGTCTTTTGTTAAAAAGAGAGGGCAAATTTAAGTAATTGTCTATTACGGACAAAGTTAATTGATTACTAATACTGGTTGCCATTCATTAAGCCATAATTGGCTCTTCATCAAGGTGCTTCTTGGCATAATTCTACCAACACTCCATTACAACTTTTTGGATGCACAAAAGCTACCAACTTATTGTCTGCACCTTTCTTAGGTTTGTCAGACAATAGCTGAAAACCTTCTTTTTGCAATCGAGCCATCTCACTAATAATATCGTCTACTTCAAAAGCAATATGATGAACGCCCTCTCCTCTTTTTTCTATATACTTTGCTATAGGACTATTTTCATTAGAGGCTTCTAAAAGTTCAATTTTGTTTGGTCCTGATTTAAAGAAAGAAGTTTTAACACCTTCTGATAAGACCTCTTCCATTTTATAGTTTGAAACACCCAATAACTTTTCAAAAAGCAGATTAGAGGCTTCTAAGTTTTTAACAGCAATACCGATGTGTTCTATTTTCTTCATAATGCTAAAATACACAGTATTCTGCGTATTTTTGCTTCATGGAAACACAACGTCAGAAAAAAATTGCCGCGGTTATTCAAAAAGATATCGTTGATATTTTGCAACGCGCCGCAATTGACGGAGGCTTAAAAGGCACTATAATTTCGGTTTCTAAAGTAGCCGTTACAACTGATCTTTCTATTGCAAAAATATACCTCAGCATCTTTCCTGTAAAAGAGGCTTCTCCCCTATTAGAAGGTATAAAATCAAACCAACCGCTTATCAAACATGAGCTAGCACAACGTACAAAAAATCAACTTCGGCGAGTGCCTGAGCTTTTGTTTTTCTTAGATGATTCATTAGACTATATTGAGAATATTGAAAAGTCATTAAAGGGAGAGGAAAATCCAGTTAAAAATCCTGATTTGCTCGAAAAAAGAAAGAAAGCCTAAGGTGAATTTTTCTGTCTTCATAGCAAAGCGATATGTTCGGGCTAAAAGCAGTCAGAACGCCGTTAATATTATCAACTTCGTTACTTTTTTAGTTATTGTCATTGGAGCGGCAGCCCTGTTTATTGTGCTTAGTGGTTTTGCTGGTTTAAAGAATTTTAGCCTATCATTTACCACTGTTTTCGACCCCGATCTAAAGGCATTACCCATTACTGGTAAGACTTTTACTTTTTCAGAAGAACACCACGAAAAACTTAAGGCGATTGAAGGCGTAGCTTCTTACACACGTGAGATTGAAGAAAAAGTACTACTTCAACATCGTGAAAAAAGTGAGCTTGCCTATATAAAAGGTGTTGATACTGCTTATGAAGATGTCATGGCTATCGATAGTATTCTTTATTTGGGAGAATGGCGCATTACAGACCAACATGGTGTTGCGGGTTTAGGTATTGTCAATAAGCTTGGCGTTTCAGTTCAACAAACAAGAAATCCACTAAAAATAATTGCTCTAAAGCCAGGCAAAGGATCTATTTCACAACAACGATTATCTGATAGTTATAATACACTACCCTTAGTTATAAGTGGCGTATATCAAATTGAGGAATCTCTTGATCAAAAATATATTTTTATTGAATTGCCTTTAGCACAAGCTTTATTAGAAAAAGATAGTACGCAAGTTTCTGGTGTCAACTTTAAACTAAGACCCAGCGCAAGTGTTACGGAAGCGAGCGAGCAAATAGCTAATGCCTTTGGAAATACAGTTACCTTAAAAACTAGGCAAGAACTGAATAGTACCCTTCATAAAATGTTGAACACCGAAAATGTGGCCACCTATCTCATTTTCACCTTGGTTTTGATTATTGCCCTATTCAATGTTGTGGGCGCCATCATCATGATGATTTTAGACAAACAACAAAATTCAAAAACCCTTTATAACTTGGGAGTGACAATTAAAGAATTAAGGCGTATTTACTTTATTCAAGGTATTATTGTTACTATTGCTGGGGGTGTTATTGGTGTGCTTATCGGCACCATTGCCATACTCTTGCAACTACAATTTGGCTTCTTTAAAATTGGCGTTATTGACTACCCCGTAGCGTTTCAATTTATAAATATTTTAATAGTTTTGACAACCATAATTGTCTTGGGTGTAATTGCGTCGAAAATTGCAAGTAGTAGAATAAATAAAAAACTCATTGCCAATTAGGCCGTGCTAAACTCAAAATCACCAAATTTTTCTAGTACTTCATCAAAGGCTGCAAATACATCTGCAGCTTCATCACTAGTTACCATTTTCATACGATAGGGTTTAAAATCAGGTATTCCCTTGAAATAATTAGTGTAGTGCCTTCTGGTTTCGAAAACCCCTAATTTTTCCCCTTTCCAATCTATAGCCATTTGCAAATGCCTGCGGGCAGCCTCAACACGTTCTATCATCGTAGGTGGTGCTAAATGCGACCCTGTTTCAAAGTAGTGTTTTACTTCTCTAAAAAACCAAGGGTAACCGATACTCGCTCTCCCAATCATAGCACCGTCTAGACCGTAATCGTCACGCATTCGCATTGCTGCCTCAGGGCTATCGACATCTCCATTACCGAAAACCGGAATATGCATTCTAGGATTGTTCTTTACTGCGGCAATGGGTTTCCAATCTGCAGCACCCTTATACATTTGGGCGCGTGTACGCCCATGAATAGCAATCGATTTACAACCAACGTCTTGTAATCGCTCAGCCACTTCAACAATCTTAATAGAATTTTCATCCCAGCCCAAACGTGTTTTTACGGTAACGGGTAACTGGGTGTGTTCAACCATCGCTTTAGTCAATGAAACCATCAAATCAATATCTTTCAAAATACCAGCTCCTGCCCCTTTACTCACCACCTTTTTAACTGGACAGCCAAAATTAATATCAATAATATCAGGCTTCGAAGCTTCAACTATTTCGACTGACCGCAACATGGAATCTAAATTGGCACCAAAAATTTGAATCCCAACAGGGCGTTCCTTTTCATAAATATCAAGTTTCATTACGCTTTTTGCCGCATCACGAATTAAACCCTCTGAAGAAATAAACTCGGTATATACCACATCAGCCCCTTGCTCTTTACATAAAGCACGAAAAGGAGGGTCACTAACATCTTCCATAGGCGCTAGCAATAACGGAAAATCAGGTAATTGTATGTCTCCTATTTTTGGCATTTCTCCACAACTCTTTTTAGGCAGGCAAAATTAAGGAAATTTAAAACTTGACTCCAACCGCTATCATTTCACCTTTTCTGTCTACAACAACCTTTGTGGTATCTCCCGTTTCAAAGGTAGAAAGTGCCCGCATATAACTCATCATATCAACGACAGTACTATCTCCTAATTGAATAACAACATCTCCTTTTTGCAAACCTGCCTTTTGAGCAGGTTTATCTTCACTAATTCCGTCTATACGCATTCCTTTACCATCAAATAAATAGTCTGGCACCACCCCTAGGGCAACTTTAAAACGAGGTACTTCCTCACTCTCATTTTTTGTTTTCTTAAAAGTTAGTTTCGGACTGTCATCCAACTCCTTTATAATTTCATAGATATAATTTGAAATTAATGCCATGCCTTCATAGTTCAATTTTTCGGAATCATCTGTTGGTTTATGATAATCTTCATGCTGGCCCGTGAAAAAATGCAAAACAGGAATATCTTGTAAGTAAAAAGATGTATGATCGGAAGGGCCTACCCCTGATTCGCTTAAAACCAACTTAAATTCACTATTCGTACTATTTAAAACCTGAAGCCAAATAGGTGTTGTGCCCGTTCCGCTGATGGCTAATGTTTTATCTGATCGCAACCTTCCTACCATATCCATATTGATCATATAATTTGCTCTTGCTAAATCAATCGTTGGGTTTTTGGTAAAGTAATTACTGCCCAACAAACCCATTTCTTCTCCAGAAAAAGCAATAAAAAGATAATTACTCCCATACAACGAGTCTCTTAGTTTCTGTGCTAATTGCAACATAACACTAACACCACTTGCGTTATCATCTGCACCATTATGCACTGCTTTGCCTTCCCTAAATAATGAGCCTTGGCCACCCATGCCTAAATGATCATAATGCGCCCCTATGATTACTGTTTTATCAGCTTGATGATCAATATATCCGAGAACATTAGTCCCGGTTAAGGTGCTGTCTCCAGCCACAAATTGTACCTCCGAATGAGGATCACTCTTGGGTTTGAACGTAAAGGTCTGATAATATGTGCCTTCATTTCCTTTGGGTTGCAAGTCTAAATCAAACATTCGTTTTTGAATATATTTTGCCGCAATAAGTTCTTCGGATGTGCCCGTTTCTCTACCCGCCAAACTATCACTTGCTAAAAAAGCAACATCGTCATGAAGGGTAATAGCTTTCTTTTTTTCTGTTTTACAAGATAGAAATGCCAATAAAAAAACAAATAGAAAAATCTTTTTCATCATTTTTGGATGTAGTTTTGTGTAAAATTAAGCATCCTATGAAGAAGTTTTTAGCCCTATTTCTAATATTCGCACTCGCCAGTTGCAAATCGGAGTCGAAAAAACCAGAGATAAGATCAGAAAATAAAAGCTCACTTATGGCGGGTAGTGATACGCTTATCTACCCTGAGGAGAAATATTTTAAAAGTATGCGTCAAATTACTTTTGGCGGCGATAACGCAGAAGCGTATTGGAGTTGGGACGACAAACAAATGATTTTTCAATCTAACAACACGAACTGGGGCTTAAATTGTGATCAAATGTTCTTAATGAATGTGGGGCAGAACTTTCAAAATTCTAAACCGCCCATGATAAGTACAGGCATGGGGCGAACTACTTGTGCCTATTTCTTGCCAGATAATAAACACTATGTGTATGGTTCAACCCATTTAGCAGATAAAAATTGCCCAGAAGTGCCCCTGAGAAAGAATGGAAATTACGTTTGGCCTGTGTACGATTCATTCGACATTTTTGTAGCTGATTTAAATGGTAATATCACAGCGCAATTAACAAATGAAAAAGGTTATGATGCTGAAGCAACAGTTTCTCCGAAAGGAGATAAAATTGTTTTCACTTCAGATCGTAGCGGTGACCTTGAACTCTATACTATGAATTTAGACGGTTCTGATGTACAGCAAATAACAGATGAATTAGGGTATGACGGTGGTGCTTTTTTCTCACCTGATGGAAGCAAATTAATCTTTCGTGCTTCCCGCCCGAAAACGGAAACTGCGATTAAAAAATACAAAGATTTATTAGCAGAAGGACTTGTAGAACCTACAGAAATGGAGCTTTTTATTTGCAATGCCGATGGAAGTAATTTAGAACAACTGACTTTTTTAGGCAATGCTAATTGGAGTCCGTTTTTTCACCCTTCTGGGACCAAAATTTTATTCTCTAGTAATTTCGAAGCTGAAAAAGGTTTTCCGTTTAATCTCTATTTTATAGATATAGATGGTAAAAATCTTGAGCGAGTTACCCACGGAGAAACCTTCGACGCTTTTCCTGTTTTTTCAAATGACGGAAAATATTTGGCCTTTTCAAGCAACCGAAATAATGGGGGTACTCGTGATACAAACTTGTTTATCGCCGAATGGCAAGAATAGCATTAAATTCTTCTTCGTTCTTCCACTCGTTTAGATTTTTTGTTTCCGCGAATACGTACATTGCCAAACTTATAGCGAAATCCGAAATGGAGCAAACGGTTTTCAAATCGGTTAAAGTTTGAATTTTTTTGATTGAGATAATCGCGAGACCATAACTGATTGCCTTGATTGAATATATCATCTATACCCAAAGAAAGACTCGCCTTTTTATTCCATAAAGTCTTGCGTAATTGCATGTTTAATTTATGGAAGGATTCTCTTCTAGAGTTACCTAATACCCGTGGGGAATTATATTCAAAAGTCATGTCAGCCACAAGACTTTTGTCTTTTAAAAATGTAAAATTATTGCTCAGTCTCAAAAACCCCGTCCACAGACTATTACTTACAATTTCACCTGAGTCTAGATCTGCGAAGCGGCTTTGACTATTATAACAAGAAAAAAAAGTATACACATTCCATACGTCTAAAAGATCCTTATTAATAACCAAGTCTATTCCATAGCCTCTTCTAGTCTCTAAATTTGAACTTATATACCGCAGCAAATTATTTTCATTGTCTTGAAAAACCAATTGTTGGCTGGGGTTCTTCCATTTCAAATAAAAGAAAGTAAGCGAATAATCACGATCATAAGTATATTCAACCGACACCCAATCACGTGTTCCTGGTAATAAATCAGGGTTTCCTTCACGTACTATATTATTGCTCTCAAAGTATTGAAAAGGGTTTATATCACTATAGCGAGGTCTTTGAATTCTTCGAAAGTATGAGAATTTGTACTGGTGGGTTTTATTTGGAATATATTGAAGCGCAATAGACGGAAATAATTCTAGATACGAATTTTCTTTTGCGCCCTCGGTTATGTTTAAATCTCCTTTGGTTTCGGTATACTCAGCTCTAAAGCCTGTTTTTAAATTCCATAAGTTCCATTTGCCATCTAAACTGCCGTAAGCTGCATAAATAGATTCATCATATAAAAATATGCCCGCCTCCGTAGGGTTTATTCCTGGTTGGTTTCGATCAAAACCTTCTTGGTTAATTGTATTCTCAGCATTAATTCCAGCATATCGCAAGCCTGTTTCTAAACGCATTGCTTGGTCTAATGGATATGTTAAATCTATTTCTATATTATATAAATTGATTTTCTGGTCTGATTGCGTTGTAAAATCATTAGAGCCCGTTATTTCATTATTAAGATTGAGAAAATCGGTGTTTAAATCTTGCCCTCTTTTTGAATCATAAATGGTATAATGGCTGCCAACTGAAAATTTACCGCCTTCTTTCTTGAGTTTATGATTCCAATCTAAATAAAACGATGAATTAATTTGCTCTTGATCTGAACGATTTATTGTAATAAAGCTTGAAACCGGAGCATCATTCATATCACTTATGTTGGTTTCACTGTAAGAAAAACGATCAACACTTGGGTTAAATACGTTAATAGTTGAAACGCTTACGACATTTTTATCATTTATTTCGTAATCAAAAAAAGCACTTACATTGTGCTTTTTTCGGCGCGTTGTAAGGTCTTGATTGGCTGTCCATAAAGCAACAATGTCTGTATTATTGAAGAAACTCGTTCTATCTGTATATCTAAATATTCGTTTGTCAGTGCTAAAACTATAGTTGACGGAAAAGTCAGTTTTTTTGCCTTTAAAATAATGGTCTGTGCCTGTGGTATTCTTAGGGAAAACACCTTGCGAAAAATTGTTAAATACAGCCCCATTATAACCAGCAACAAGATTTTTTTTCATTTTGATATCAATCAACATGCCGCCTTCGGCACTATATTTTAAAGGCGGGTTTGTGATAACCTCTATCGCTTCAACATTGCTCGCCGAAGTTCCTGAAAGCAAATTAATAATATCAGATTCTGGTAAATTTACTTTTCGACCATTAATTAAAACTCCAACATTTTTGCTCCCTTTGATGCTAAGAACATCTTGAACAACACTAACACTTGGGGTTTGCTTTAACAAATCCCACAATGAACCATCTGCAAGGGCAGTATTTGAAACATTAAAAACCAAGCGATCAACTTTGCGCTCTAAGGTGGGTTTTTTATAAGTAACCACAACCTCATCGAGTTCTTCCAGTTCTGAAATAGTGATATCTCCAATATTAATATTTTCTGAAAGATTAACCTCTAGCGGTTTTGATACATTGCCTAAATAACTCGCTTTGACAATAAAGTTACCAGCACGAACTTCCTGAAAAAAAAATATTCCGCCTTCGTCAGTTGTAGTTCCTTTAATTATGGTCGAATCCTTTTCCGTTAACAGTACAACATTTGCAAAAACAATAGGTGTACTATCAGTAGTTACAACAGTTCCTTGTATGGTATATTCTTGAGCTAACAAAAACGAAGTAGCCAAACTTAGTAATAAAAAGAGGGGTTGGTAATACTTCATATTATAAGCTGTATAAACAAATGTAACTTATTTATGTTGAAATATCTTACGTTATTTGTGCAGTTTATCGAATTGTTTAATGCGTATCGGTGTTTCTTATTTCAACCGTAGGACTTGACTTTCACCTCTGCAAATTGCATTATCTTTACATCGCCTTATACTATTGTATTTAGGTATTTATTGGGTTTAGAATTTATGAAGCACATAAGAAACTTTTGTATTATAGCGCATATTGATCATGGGAAAAGCACCCTAGCTGATCGGCTCTTAGATTTTACAGGTTCTGTTACTGAGCGAGAGAAACAAGATCAGTTGTTGGATAGCATGGATCTAGAGCGCGAGCGTGGCATAACTATAAAAAGTCACGCCATACAAATGGAATATACATATAAAGAAGAGGAATACGTTCTCAATTTAATTGACACCCCTGGTCATGTTGATTTCTCTTATGAAGTCTCTCGTTCTATTGCTGCTTGCGAAGGAGCTCTTTTAGTCGTTGACGCTGCGCAGAGTATTCAAGCGCAGACTATTTCAAACCTCTACTTGGCTTTAGAAAACAATTTAGAAATAATTCCGATATTAAACAAAGTAGACTTGCCAAGTGCGAACCCAGAGGAAGTAACTGACGATATTGTTGACCTTTTAGGCTGTGATGCTGAAGAAGTAATACCTGCCAGTGCCAAAACAGGTATTGGTATTGAAGAAATTCTCAGCGCTATTATTGAACGCATACCTGCGCCTAAAGGCAACCTCGACGAGTCTTTGCAAGCGCTTGTTTTTGATTCTGTTTATAACCCTTTTCGTGGTGTGGAAACCTATTTCAGAGTCATTAATGGTGAAATAAAAAAAGGGCAAAAAATAAAATTCGTTGCTACGGATAAAGATTATTTTGCCGATGAGGTGGGTACCCTCAAATTAACGCAAGAAATAAAACAAAGTATTAAAGCTGGTGATGTCGGGTATTTAATCACAGGAATTAAAGATGCACGTGAGGTAAAAGTTGGTGATACTATTACTGATGCCATTAAGCCAACTGAAAATGCCATTGAGGGTTTTGAAGATGTTAAGCCTATGGTGTTTGCTGGAATCTATCCAGTAGACACCGATGAGTTTGAAGAACTGCGTTCTTCTATGGAGAAATTACAACTCAATGATGCTTCTTTAGTGTTTACTCCTGAGAGTAGTGCTGCTTTAGGTTTTGGTTTTCGCTGTGGCTTTCTAGGAATGCTTCACATGGAAATTATTCAAGAACGTTTAGAGCGTGAATTTAACATGACCGTTATTACAACAGTGCCCAATGTAAGCTATCATGCTTTTACAAGAAAAAACCCTGATACGGCAGTAATCGTAAACAATCCGACTGATTTGCCAGATCCTTCTAGTATTGATCGTGTCGAAGAACCGTATATCAAAGCAACTATTATTACAAAGTCAGATTTTGTCGGTAATGTGATGTCATTATGTATTGAGAAAAGAGGGCAGATTACCAATCAAACCTATTTAACAACAGAGCGGGTAGAACTTAATTTCGATATGCCATTAGCCGAAATTGTTTTTGATTTTTATGATCGCTTAAAAACCGTTTCTAAGGGCTATGCTTCTTTTGATTATGCGCCGATCGGTATGAGAAAGTCAAAATTAGTTCGAGTTGATATTCTTTTAAATGCGCAGCCTGTTGATGCACTTTCTGCTTTAATTCATGCAGACAATGCCGTTACAATTGGTAAAAAAATGTGTGAGAAATTAAAGGAACTCATTCCTCGTCAACAATTTGATATTCCTATTCAGGCAGCGATAGGGGCGAAAATTATCTCTCGAGAAACCACGAAAGCCCTGCGTAAAGATGTTACCGCTAAATGTTATGGGGGCGATATATCTAGAAAGCGAAAACTACTTGAAAAGCAGAAAAAAGGTAAAAAACGAATGCGTCAGGTAGGTAATGTTGAGGTGCCACAAGAGGCATTCATGGCGGTGTTAAAATTGAATGACTAGTACTCACCTGCTCACAAAATTCCTCGAAGATTTTCTTTTTCGTTTGTATTTACTAAGTTAGTTGCTCAAATATGCAACAAAACCCAACGCGTTAGACGCTGAACACTAAATAACTGAATATAGTTTTAATACAAGCTTATGTTACAAATCATTAATCTATATTCAAATTTATCAGTAGTAAAACAAGACCATATCACATATTAAAACATTGTTAAACGATCTGTTAACATATTTTATATTCAAAATCTTATATTTAAGACGCCCAAATAATTAGATACATGGAAATTACACCAAAAACAGGACTCAAAGGTTTAATTGAAAACTGGCAAAGTGATTTAATTGCAGCCGTGAGTGTTTCCCTCATTGCTTTACCTCTTTCATTAGGTATTGCTTTAGCAGCTGGGGCGCCCGCAATGTCAGGTATTATTTCTGCAATAGTTGGGGGTGTTGTAACAACGCTTTATAGAGGTGGGCATATCTCAGTTAACGGGCCTGCTAAAGGGGTAATTGCAGTCATACTTTTGGGTATTGCATTAATGGATGATGGTTCAGGGCAAGCCTTTAATTATGTTTTGGCAGCGATCGTTGTTTCAGGTGCTATTCAAGTTTTATTAGGAATATTAAAACTAGGTCGACTCGCTGATATCTTCCATTCTTCAGTGATTCACGGTATTTTGGCTGCCATTGGAATTATCATATTTGCCAAGCAAATACATGTTGCCATGGGCACACATTCTGATAGTTCGAGCATTATACAAAACCTTATTGATGCAGTTGTGCTGTTGCCTCAAGCGAATCCTTTTGTGGTAATTATCGCGCTTGTAGGCTTGCTTTTATTATTATTTCATTCCAAAATCAGTTATCGATTTTTTCATTTTCTGCCGGCGCCAATGTGGGTCATTGCACTTTCCATTCCGTTTGTTTATTTTTTCAATTTCTTTGACCAACATACCCTTTCATTCTTTGGAAAAGCATATGAGGTAGGGCCCAATCTGCTGTTAGACATTCCTGATAATATTATGGACTCCATAATGCATCCTAATTTTAGCAAAATAAATACCATTGAATTCTGGACAACCGTATTGTCTATTTTAATCATAACCAGTATTGAATCATTGGCCATTGCCAAAGCAGTTGACAAAATTGATCCTTACAAACGAAAGACGGATTTGAATAAAGATTTGACAGGAATTGGATTGAGTACAATGGCGGCTGGTTTGATTGGAGGCTTGCCAATTATTGCCGTGATCATTCGTAGTACCGTCAACATTCATAATGGTGCGAAGACGAAGTGGTCTAATATGTATCAAGGCCTTCTGCTGTTACTTTTCATTGTATTATTAAGTCCAATAATGAGGCAAGTGCCGCTATGTGCTTTTGCTATTTTACTAGTTTATACAGGGTTTAAATTAGCTTCACCCGCGGTTTTTAAACAAGTTTATAGTCAAGGAGCCGAGCAACTAATTTTCTTTGTTGGCACGATGGTTTTAACGCTTTACACTAATCTATTAATTGGATTGCTGGGCGGATTATTGTTGGCCATGATTAGTCACATGCTTTTAGCAAGGGTGTCTATCCCTCGATTTTTTAAAATGATTTATAAATCAGGTTCAGATTTGATTGTGCAACCAGATGGTAGCTACGATTTAAAGATCAAAGGAATTGCAAATTTTTTAGGCATCTTAAAAATCGACAAATTAGTGTCTCAAATTCCATCAGGTGCAGATGTTAATATTGATTTGTCAGAAACAAGATTGGTCGGCATGACCTATATGGATTACATCGTAGATTACCTAAAAATACAAAAGAACACAGGCGGCAAGGTCATTATAAATGGATTGGATTCGCACGTTTCGTCATCTAGTCACAATAGAGCTTTAAAAATTTCTTTGAACAATTCTGCCGCTAAATTATCGCCTAGGCAAAATCGATTACAACATTTAGCAAATGAAAAAGACTATCAATATGCGAATCAAGTCGATTGGAATACAAAGTACTTGAAGGATTTTCACTTTTTTGAAATTAGACCGATCGAACGTAAATCAAATTGCCTCAAAGGAACATTTAAAGATTTAGATGTGTCATGGGAAATTGCTGATGTAACGTTCAGTGAAGGTGCGGCTTTTACAGCCGAAACCTTTAACACAACGCTAATGGTCTTAAAATTGAATAAAAAAATACCCGTTTTCACAATGGAAAAAGAAGGCGTGATTGAAAAAATATTTGACCGAGTGATGGCATATACCGGTTATAAGGATATTGATTTTGAAATGTACTCAGATTTTTCCAAGAAATTTCTGATCATGGGAAATAAAGAGTCTGAAATCCGATCCTTTTTTACGGAAGAAGTCATTCGCTTTTTCGAAAATCATCAGATTTATCATTTAGAAAGTAATGGCGAAGCCCTAATCATCTTTAACAAAATCAAATTGGCAAGAACTGATGAAACCATTGCGTTTATAGATTATGGTAATAAATTAGCCAACCTACTAGATAAAATGAAATAGGAAGGCAGCATTGAAAAACAAGCACTAACAAGTGGCAAATCATACCGTCTGCAGAAGTCCACCCAAGATGCTGCTATAAAGATTTTAGCTCTCAGTACTTATTCTTAATTTACAATGAACTATTAGCACTTATGAAACTTTACCCCATAGAAACCGGAAATTTCAAACTCGATGGCGGTGCTATGTTCGGTGTAGTGCCTCAGTCGATTTGGCAAAAAACAAATCCGGCAGACGCCAATAATATGATTGACATTGCTGCTCGAAGCTTGTTAATCGAAGTTGACAATCGATTAATATTAATTGATAGTGGTTTAGGGAATAAGCAATCTGAAAAGTTCTTCAGTTATTACTATCGTTGGGGTAATCACACTTTAGATAACTCATTAGCCAAACATGATTTTCATCGTGATGATATTACTGATGTTTTTCTTACCCATTTGCACTTTGATCATTGTGGCGGTTGTATTGAATGGAATAAAGACCAAACAGGATATCAAGCTGCGTTTAAAAATGCCACTTTTTGGACAAATGAAAATCATTGGGAATGGGCTATGCAACCTAACGTTAGGGAGAAAGCTTCTTTTTTAAAAGAGAATCTTGTGCCGATGCAAGAAAGTGGGCAATTAAAATTTGGCCCCCCAGCTCCCAAAGGGGAGGGTTCTTTAGTAAAACATACGGCATTAGGTTTTGATATTCTTTTCGTTGACGGGCATACTGAAAAAATGATGTTGCCCCATATTCAATATAAAGGAAAAACTATTGTTTTCGCCGCAGACTTAATTCCAACCGTTGGGCATATTCCTGTTCCATACGTTATGGGTTATGATACGCGACCCTTGTTGACTTTAAATGAAAAATCATCTTTTCTTGAAAGAGCAATAAAAAATAATTATATGCTTTTCTTTGAACATGATGCTCATAACGAAATTTGTACCTTGCAAGCAACTGAACGAGGAGTCAGACTTCATGAAACTTTCACCTTAAAAGAATTATTCTCTTAACACAATCACTACGGTTCTTCACTTTATGGCATGCTTTTTTCTTAATTTTAAAAAATATTTATTAACTAATTTATCTCCCATGAAATTTTTATTTTCTTACAATACTATTGTGGCTACAGCCAGTCTAATTTTAGCAGGTTGCGGTGCAACAACATTAGTATCAACCCCCATTGAAAATATTGACACTACGCCACTCAAAATAGCGGAATTAACTACCGTTGAAAAAAAGAATTGGGGTCACTTAGACCTTGTTACAGACACCATACCGGGTATGAGTGTTGATAAAGCCTACCGTGAGCTTATCGGTAATAAAAAAGGGCAAAAAGTTATTGTTGCTGTTTTAGATTCTGGAGTCGATTTAAAACACGAAGATTTAGACAATGTGCTGTGGACAAATAAGGGTGAAAGACCTGGAGATGGTAAAGACAATGACAATAATGGCTATATAGATGATATTCATGGCTATAATTTTCTCGGAGAATCGTACAACGAACAATTAGAATATGTTAGAATGCTACGTTTAAATATTGGAGATGACGCAATTCAGGCGAAAGCGAAGGCCAAATTAGACGAAGAATATCAAAAATACTCAGGTTATAAAACGCAGTTAGACCAAATGTATCCGGTGATCGAAAATGCTAATAACCTCATTATTAAAAATTTATCTAAGATGGTTTACACCAAAAAAGATCTTGCAAATGTTAATTCAAAGCAGCAAGATGTTGCAGAAAGCAAAGGTATTATGTCTCAGATGTTTGAAATCACTAACGCCGAAGACAATACTAAAATAATCTCGGCCTTAGATAGAGATAGAAAAGGCGTCATAGACCTTTTGAATTATAATCTAAAAAAAGATTTTAATGGGCGAATTATTGTAGGGGACAATCCTTATGATATTAACGATACAAAGTATGGCAACGGCAACCCTCAGAGTCGTTCGGAAGATGAGAGTCATGGAACCCATGTTGCCGGCATAATAGCCGCAGAACGCAACAACGGCAAAGGGGCAAATGGAGTTGCAAATAACGTAGCCATAATGAGTATTCGTGCCGTTCCAAATGGAGATGAATACGATAAAGATATTGCGCTAGGTATTCGTTATGCTGTCGATAATGGGGCAAAAATAATTAATGGCAGTTTTGGAAAATCTTTTTCTCCAAATGCCGAGTGGGTATATGAGGCTTTAAAATATGCCGCCAAAAAAGATGTATTATTTATTCATGCTGCGGGTAATGATGGTGCCAATTTGGATAGTCCCGATGAACCCAATTTTCCGAATGACGCCATAAACAATGGTCCTGAAATCTCAGACAATGTAATTACGGTTGGCGCTCTTGATCCTAAATATGGAACGACTTTAGTTGCGGATTACTCTAACTACGGAAAAATCAATGTAGATATTTTTGCTCCTGGGCACGATGTTTTCTCCACTGTTCCAAATAACAAATATGAATTTGAAGGGGGCACTTCAATGGCAGCACCCGCAGTTGCCGGAGTCGCGGCCTTAATTCGATCTCAATATCCTGCCCTCAAAGCAGCACAAGTAAAGAAGATAATCTTAGAATCAGGCCTGTCTATAAAGGCTAAAGTTATTTTAGGTGGCGATGAAACGAAAACAGGAAGTTTAAATGAAATTTCTAAGTCCGGAAAAATTGTGAATGCCTATAATGCCTTACTTATGGCCAAAGGGGTTAATTCAGGTAATATAAAATTATAATACATCATGAGACATACATATTTAAATTCATTGTTCTTTTATATTTCGTTTCTCTGCTTTGCTACATGTGTAATGGCTCAAAACACTTCCAGTTATTGGCAACAACATGTTGATTATACTATGAAGGTAGACATGAATGTTGAGAACTTTCAATACACAGGTACTCAAAAACTGATATACACCAATAATTCTCCTGATCAAATAACTCGTGTGTATTATCACCTCTATTTCAATGCCTTTCAACCGGGAAGCGAAATGGATATGCGGCTTCAAAATATTGCAGACCCAGATAGAAGAATGACAACTAAAGATAAGAAAAGTCGAATTGCTTCGCTTACAGAGACTGAAATTGGTTATTTACATCCTATTTCATTAAAACAGGATGGCACAGACGTTAAATTCAATGAAGAAGGTACTATTCTGGTAGTTGATTTAGCAAAGGCTATTCCAGCGGGTGGGAAAACGACATTCGATATGGAATTCAAAGGCCAAGTACCCGTTCATATTCGTCGTGCAGGAAGAAATAATAAAGATGGCGTTGCCCTTTCTATGAGTCAATGGTATCCTAAATTGGCTGAATATGATTTTGAAGGTTGGCACGCTGACCCTTATATCGCAAGGGAATTTCACGGGGTTTGGGGAAATTTCGATGTCAAGCTTACAATAGACAAAAACTATATCGTTGGTGGAACAGGATATCTACAAAACCCTCAAGAAATAGGACATGGTTATCAAGCTCCCGGAACAAAGCTTAAAAAGCAAAAGCGCAAAAAATTTACTTGGCATTTTAAGGCCCCTATGGTTCATGATTTTATGTGGGCTGCTGACCCCGAATATGTGCATGACACGCTGCAAATGGAAAACGGCACAACCCTACACTTTTTGTATAAAAACGATTCGATTTATAGAGATACTTGGAAGAAAGTACAGCCTCTAACTGAAAAAGCAATGGTGTTTTTTAATAAGAATATAGGTGAATACCCGTACAAGCAGTACTCTGTTATTCAAGGTGGAGACGGCGGAATGGAATACGCCATGGGCACTTTAATCACAGGAGGCGACAAACCAGGAAGTGTTATTGGAACAATGATTCATGAGTTAGCGCATTCATGGTTTCAACATGTTTTGGCAACAAATGAAGCCAAACACGAATGGATGGACGAAGGATTTACTTCATTCGTTTCAGCGCTTTGTAGTAATGAAATTAGAGAACAGAATAAAGAAAACCCTTTTGAAGGTTCTTACAAAGGCTATTATTCCTTAGCTAAATCTGGTAAAGAACAACCACAATCTACACATGCCGACCGTTACGATTCAAATACGCCTTATGGCATCTCAGCGTATAGCAAAGGAGCCATTTTTCTTTCACAATTGGGTTATGTTATCGGTCAAGACAAACTAATGGAAACCATCAGAAAATATTATGCCGATTTTAAATTCAAGCACCCTGTGCCCAATGATATTAAACGGACGGCGGAAAAGGTTTCTGGCATCGAATTAGATTGGTATCTGACAGATTGGACACAAACGACGAACACTATTGACTATGGCATAAAAACGGTAGTCGCTGATGGTCGAAAAACACAAATTAATCTTGAACGCATAGGTCTTATGCCAATGCCAATAGATCTTTTAGTGGTATACAATGATGATTCACAAGAAACGTTTTATGCACCATTGCGAATGATGCGTGGTGAAAAAGAAAATCCGTACCCGCAAATAAAAAGAACTGTTATAGAAGATTGGCCCTGGGCAAACCCATCATATAATTTTAGTGTTGATCGTCCTATAGAAGATATCAAAGCAATTATGATCGACCCATCTCAATTGATGGCCGATGTGGATCAAGAGAATAACATTTGGCAGCCAACGCCTGTGTCAAAGAATTAAGGTATGGGATTGTCCTTCCCAAAAAAAGAAAAGCTAAAAAGCAAAAAACTAATTGAACAACTTTTTGTTGAAGGAAATAGTGTTTCAAGCTTTCCCATTAAACTTATATACCTGCAAACGAAACTACCCTTTGAAGTGGCTATACAGGCAGGGGTTTCTGTGCCTAAAAAAAACTTCAAAAGTGCCGTAAAACGCAACCGCATTAAACGATTGATGCGAGAAAGCTATCGCCTTAATAAAGCACTTGTTTTTAACAATAGTAAAGGCTCTTTTGCGTTTCTATTTTTATACCTTGGTAAGGAGATGCCTGATTTTACACTTGTAGATAAAAATTTGAAAGCAGCACTTCATAAATTCAAAAAATTAAATGATGAATAATATGTTTAAAAAGAAAGTAATCATTCCGACGTTTGCTGTTATCATTTTAGTCGTTGGTAGTAGTTTTAAAAGCGACTTCTTCGAAATTGCCAAGCAAATAGAAATTTTTACAACACTTTTTAAAGAGTTAAACATGAACTATGTTGATGAGACAAATCCGGCAGAGTTAATGGATACGGCTATTAAAAATATGCTCAACGATTTAGACCCATACACTAAATTTTTAAACGAGCAAGATGTTGAGGCTTATAAAATTAATAATGCCGGCGAATATTCTGGTATTGGTTCAACGGTACGCTCTTTTAAAGACAAGTTGGTTATTATAGAACCGTACAAAGGTTACCCTGCCGACAAGGCGGGCTTAAAAGCAGGAGACGAAATCATCAAAATCGGCGATGTTAATGTGTCTGATTTTGATGATAATGCTAGTGAGCTTTTAAAGGGTGCAAATAATACCGCAGTAGAAGTTACTTATAAAAGACAAGGTGAAGTCAAAACAACGCGTATTACTAGAGGTGCTGTAGAGGTAGATGCCGTTCCTTTCTATAAAATGATTGATGATAAAACTGGTTATATTGTCTTGGCTAAATTTAATGCAAAAGCTTCTAGTCAAACCAAAGCAGCCTTAATTGATCTTCAAGGAAAAGGGGCGCAAAGTATCATATTAGATCTGCGCGGTAACCCTGGGGGTCTATTATCTGAGGCTATTGAAGTGACGAACCTTTTTATAGACAAAGGAGAACTTATCGTCACAACAAAATCAAAGGTAAAAAAATTCAATCGTGAATATAAGACCAAAAACAAGCCTGTTGACACTGAAATTCCTTTGGTGATTTTAGTAAATGGAAGTAGCGCTTCCGCTAGTGAAATTGTTTCAGGAGGGTTACAAGATCTAGATCGTGCTGTAATAATGGGTGCTCGGAGTTTCGGCAAAGGGTTGGTTCAACGCCCACTTCGTCTTACATACGGAACCCAATTAAAAGTTACTATTTCAAGATATTTTACTCCCTCAGGCAGATGTATTCAATCATTAGATTATTGGAATCGCGATGAAAACAACAAAGCGGTGCGCAATACTACTTTCAATGAATTCAAAACAAGAAACGGACGTAAGGTTGAAGATGGTGGCGGAGTGTTACCCGAGATCGAAATTGAAGCAGTTCAGGCCAATCCATTAACAACTGCTTTACTGAATAACAATGTCATCTTTGATTATGCTACAGATTATTACTATAAAAATCAATTGAGCGATATTAATAACTTTAAATTTACAACCGCTGATTTTCAAGATTTTAAAACCTTTGTTGCTCAAAGTGGTTTCTCTTTTGAAACGAAGACTGAAAAGGCAATCAAAGAAGCAATGTCGAATAAAGAAGATGCTATATTCAATAGTGCTGTAGCGCAAGATTTCAAAACTTTATTATTAGATATAGAAAAAAGTAAAATCGCGGCTTTAGAAAATCATCAAAAAGAGATTCAAAGTAAATTAGAAGATGAGATTGTAAAGCGTTATTTCTACCGTGAAGGACTTTATGACTATTATTTAAAAAATGACGATGCCATCTTAGCCGCTACAGAGTTGTTGGGAAATACGAAGAAATACGAAGAAATTTTAAAGTAGGGTTTTACCAAGTATATTCTGGTGGCTCAATGCCATTCATGCGTAAATACAAATTTGATTTTGCGCGATGATTTGCCAAATGATCTTGCACATAAAATAATGCAAATGCACGACTGACAATATTACCACTATGGTACATTTTACACATCTCATCTAGTTTCTTTTGCTCAATAGTCTGAATTACTTCCGTCGTGTATTTAAAACTCGCTTTCATAAAAAACAAGATCTCTGTTTTCGTCATTTTAGAGGCCTCAGGTGTGTTTGGAATTACCTCAAGGCCTTGTACATATCGTTGTGTCAAAAGTTTATTAGCGGCAGCAATATGAACCATCTGTTCCGCAAAAGTTTTGCTCACTGTTGTTGGTCTAAAGCTGTACAATTCTTCGGGCATTGCCTTAGCGACATCCATACAATGCTCCGTTGCCTCTATCCAAACTGGTAAATACATCTTTGTAAATTCAGTTTTGGTAAGTGTGTCATTCTGCGCATGACTTACCAGAACAAAAAGCAACATCAAAAGTGAAACAGTTCTCTTTTTCATAGTTTGATACTATTTTAAAATTATACTTTGAAATAGACTTTATGCTTGTCTAAGAAATAGGTAATATACCAAAAGATAAAGAGTACAAATAATGCGTTGATTACCATAATTGCATTTTCAGAAAGGCCTAGCGGTGAAAGAAGTCCATTTGTCCAAATTTTACCAAAACCTCGAAACCATTGCACGCCTAAGGTCTCTGAAAAAAGATAAATAAAAATCGAATTCGTGCCAACTACAGAAAAAATCTTCAGCCATTTTGGTTGTTTCTTTTTCATATCAATCAACCAATAAAACAAACTTAAAGTCAATATGGCAAAACCGCCAGAGGCTAATGTAAATGAGGAAGTAGCAATTCTTTTTATAATTGGCGTAATATTAAGCCAATCCATAGTAAAACCCAAAATTAAAAAAGCTGAGCCCCAAATTATAAAGGGTTTTATTTTTTCTGCGTGTAATTTGTGACTTAATAAAATCTGCCCACAAATAACGCCCCAAATCGTATGCGCCGCCGTAGGTATGAAATTAACAAACACCCAATATCCGTCATTAACTTGACCCATGGTCAACCTATCTACCCATGAACCAAAGCTTTCATGGCCTTGAGCGTAAGGCGATTCAGGATTATACATTCTATAGAATATTTCAGTTATAATCAGTAACCCTATAGAAATGCCCATCTGAAATTTATGAGGTAGATTCATAATAGTATAAGCAATCAAAATTGTGAAAGCCAGTTGTACCAATACATTCCATAGTTCCCAAACCAAAGCATTGCTATAAACGCAATGCAATAAGGTGCCGAAAGCGAAAAGTAAGAAGCAACGACGTATGATATGTCTAGTCGCTTTTGAACGGCTATCTATAGCAAGCCGCTTTCGTAATGAAAAAGGCATTGCAACGCCTACAATGAACATAAAAAAAGGTTGTATTAAATCCCAAAAACGTAATCCGTTCCATGGGTGGTGATGTAATTGATGTGCAATTCCTGAAAATGCTGTTCCTTCTGTCAATTCAGTAAAACTGTGGTGAAAGCCTGCTGCTTCAGCAATAAGTAAAAACATAATCAGTCCGCGAAAAACATCTAAAGAATAAAGTCGTTTAGAAACATTTGCTGCTAGTTGCGACATTTCAGCTTAGTTAATTGGTTCGTTCTTCAATTTAATCAATTATCTAAAACTATGCTGATAATTAAAATCAAAGCTTTATTAGATAGAATTTTCTTTACCTTAGATTACTTAAATAAAACCGTTGAGAAATTATTGTTTATTTGTTATTGGCCTTATAATAATTCTTCTGTCTTGTAACGAAAAACAAGAAAAGAAAACGCTTTTAGAACAAGAATCCGAAATTTCATCGGAGGCTTCGCTTATTATTCTGGGCACCGTTCAAGATGCTGGCTCGCCCCATATTGCGTGTAAAAGAGCTTGTTGCTCAAACTTATTTGAAAACCCTAATTCGAATAGAAAAGTAGTCTCTTTAGGGTTTGTTGACCATGATAATAAGCAAACTTTTCTTTTCGATGCCACCCCTGATATAACCGAACAAATTAAGCTTCTAAAAAGGAATGCTTCATGGCCGACTGGCGAATTGCCCAATGGTATTTTCTTAACGCATGCTCACATAGGGCATTACTCTGGTCTCATGTATTTAGGAAAAGAAGCCACTAATGCCAATGCTGTTCCAATATATGCGATGCCAAAAATGAAAAACTTTTTAGAACAAAACGGGCCATGGAGCCAGCTAGTTACTCAAAAGAATATTGACATACATTTAATTGAAGATGCAGTGCCCCTTTCGATGACCTCTAACCTAAAGGTAATTCCATTACTAGTACCGCATCGTGATGAGTTTTCAGAAACAGTTGGTTATAAAATTATTGGTCCGAATAAAAGCGCTTTGTTTATTCCAGATATTGATAAATGGGAAAAATGGAGTCGCTCTATTTTAGAATTAGTAAAAACTGTAGATTACGCATTTTTAGATGCTAGTTTTTATGATGGAGATGAATTAAATACGCGCGATATTTCACAAATTCCGCATCCGTTTGTAATTGAAAGTATGGCCTTGTTTGAAACTCTTTCTAAGTCAGAAAAATCGAAAATTCACTTCATACATTTTAATCATACTAACGCCTTATTAGATATTAAAAGTAAGCAAGCCAAAAAAGTACTCGATAACGGATTTAAAATTGCTCAGTTTAATGAAACATTTGAACTATAAACATCCTTATGTTTTTTAAATATACTATTCTCTCAATTTTTGCTTTCTACGGATTTCAGGCTGCCGCTCAAGACAACCAATGGAAAATAGTCTCGTCAACAGAAATTGAACGGACTTTTGATGGTCAACCGTCACAAGCCTATTCAGACAATATTGAAATGGCCGGAAAACGTGTTGCTGCAATTATTTCTTACGATATTGATTCTCTTGGAAGCCTGACTATTAATCGTGAAGTGTTTTTTCCACAACTGCATCCGTTTATTAAAGAAAACGACCCTGCTTGGTATGTTTATCGTTCTTATTTGAAAGACACCTATTCTGATGAAATTCTTCCTAAGCTTTATGTTGACAACAAAATTTTTGCTCCAGGCGCCATTAAAAAAATGAGCATAAATGGTATGTTACATTTCGAACATCGTCTTTCAAAATCAGGCATCACGCTCCATAGAACTTTCTTGCCGTCAAGCTCAGAAAGGCTTTTCTTAGAAAAAATAACCTTAACCAACGAAACAAATCATACGATTAGCTTAAACTCTAGAAGCCCTAAGCTTGAATATCAAAGCGCTGGAACCGATGGAAATTTCATCACGTATATATCTTCCGATGTTCCGACTAAATTCAAAATAAAAGCGGGAGCGTCTTTTTCTTATTCTGTTCGTATTGAGGCTATCTTAAATGATGAAAAGCCAGCTTCGAAATCTGTTTCAGAAACCTTCATTGAACGCGAATCTTTTTTAAAAGCAATGTCTTCTTCATTGCAACTAGAAACGCCTAATCAAGAATTGAATACCCTTTTCGAATTTTCTAAAATCAGAGCTTCTGAAAGTATTTTTGAATCAAAATTAGGATTAATTCATTCTCCAGGTGGTGGTCGTTACTATGTTGGCATTTGGGCGAATGACCAGGCGGAATATGTAAGTCCGTTTTTTCCTTATTTAGGCTATACTACAGGTAATGAATCTTCGATAAATATGTACCGTGCTTTCGCTAAAAAGATAAACCCTGAATACACCAAACTACCTTATGCTTTTGAAGTAGAAGGTTTACCCCCACCAGCTCCTTTAGATAGGGGTGATGCTGCTATGATTGCTTATGGTGCAAGTCAGTTTGCTCTGGCTTCCGGCAATCAGAAAATCGCCAATGAACTTTGGCCGTTAATTAGCTGGTGTTTAGAATATAATCATAGACAGCTAAACCCTGCAGGTGTTGTAAAATCAGAATCTGATGAAATGGAAGGTCGTGTAGAAACAGGCGCCGCTAATTTATCAACCTCATCACTCTATTACGGTGCTTTGCGTCATGCGGTTGATTTAGGAAATTCTTTGGGGAAACCGAAAAAGGTGTTGAGAAAATATAACAAACAGGCTATGGCGCTTAATAAAGCTATTGAAAATTATTTTGGAGCTACAATAGAGGGGCTAAAAACCTACCGTTATTATGAAGGGCACAGCGCCCTTCGCCATTGGATCTGTATGCCACTTGTTGTTGGAATTAATGACAGAAAAGAAGATACCGTTGAAGCATTATTCAACCGACTTTGGTCTGGAAATGGCGTGCATGTAGAAAAGAATAATCCCGACCCTGCCGTCTCCAAAATATTTTGGGATCGAGGAACATTATATGCTTTACGGGGAACATTACTTGCGGGAGCAACAGAAGTTTCACTAAACAAATTAGAAGAGTTTTCAAAAGAACGATTACTGGGGGCACGAGTGCCTTATGTTGTAGAGGCTTTTCCTGAGGGTAGTATGGCACACTTATCTGCCGAAAGCGGTTTATATTGTAGAGTTTTTATTGAAGGAATGTTCGGTATCAACCCTACTGGTTTAAAAAGTTTTACTGTAATGCCAAGATTGCCTAAAACATGGGATAAAATGGCACTTAGAAAAATTAAGGCCTTTAGGCAAAATTTTGATGTCGAAATCTATAGAGAATCCGGAGTAGTTCAGATTAAAATCACCGACAACAAAAATGGTAACGTACAAACTAAAAAAGTAACTTCAGAAAACGAGCCTATTCCTTTCGAATTTTAATAAATAGATACTTGCTTTAAATTGACAAGGTCTTTGTCTTCGGCTTTTAATATGCGTTTTGTGCGTAAGTATCGATTCAGGTTATAGGCGTCGTAATTCTTAGCAGTAGAATCTATACTGCTCACGCGCACCATATTCGAAGCATGAATAAATTCATTATTTCCTATCCACATTCCAACATGCACAACTTTTTCTTTTGTACTATCAGTTGCTTTTCTTCCAAAAAATAGTAAATCACCTTTTTGTAAACTTTGAAAGTTTTGGTTTTCATCTACTTGTTGGCCAGTGTGTACTTGTTGAGACGCGTCTCTCGGAATTATCATTCCGTTTAAGAAATAAATAGTTTTCGTAAAACCACTGCAATCCATCCCTTTCGTAGAAGTTCCTCCCCATAAATAAGGCACGCCTTTTAAAGTTTGTGAAGTTTCTACCAAAGCTTCTTGACTAACATTTAATTTTAGTAACCACGAATCATATTCCTCTGATTCTTTCTTTGAAACATATGCTTCGCGTCCATCAGGATAACGTACATGGTAAAAATCGGCTGTCTTCTTAATCAATTGTAAAATACTTCCTGCAACCAAATCAGATACAACAGCTGTTTTGTTTGGTTCTACATACGAATGACCGTAGGTATTGTTATAAATAATCTTTGGGTTTGTTTTCCATAGATAGAATTCCGCTGTGTTAAAAAGTGTAATTCCGCCATCATCAACCCAAGACAAATAATTGTCTGGTGTTTGAATATAATACCATCCTCCTTGTTTTTTCAAGACTTTTACTGGAGTACCTAAAGTGGCTTGGGTAGCTAATTCTGCAGAATGTTTCGGATTACTGCGTAAATTGGCAACAGAAATAGTTATTACCGCATTCGTTTTACCTTTTAATTCCATCGATGGTAACACTTCAATACTATCAACATAGCTAATATTTTTAGACGCAAGTTCGTCTTTAAACGCAACAACTGCATCTTTCATATTGCTCTCACCTCTTAAAATATATGAATTACCTTGCTTGTCAGCTGAAACATTAAACAAAGCTACTCGTTTATCAGGGGCAAATTTTAATTTGATTTCCTGCAATTCTTCTGTTAAATAACTTGTTTTATTTTGATCTACCGTGCAGGCCGAAACAAGAAATCCGACAAATATAAATTGCAGCAAGTGTTTTAATTCTTTCATGATCACCAATTATTAAGTTGCTTTTAGAAAATTACTGCTTTTTAACATGCCACATTAAAAAATCAGCCTCTCACCATCAACACGTGAGGTATGCCATCTTCTAAATATTCGGCACCTTTTTCATAAAAGCCTAGAGTACTATAAAACCGTTTTAAATATGTTTGTGCAGAAAGTGCAATCGATGTTTCACAAAAATGTTTTTCAATTGCCTTTATAGAAGCCTTCATTATATCGATACCATAACCGTGTTCACGTTCTTTTGCTTTTACTACAACTCTGCCAATACTTGCTTGCGCTAAATAATCTCCTGCTCTGAAAACTCGGGTATAAGCAACAATTTTTTCATTTTTAAAACCAATTACGTGAAGGGCCCTCTCATCTTTTCCATCTAGATCTTGATAGGCACAATTTTGTTCAACAACAAAAATTTCTGAACGTAGTTGTAATAAATCATATAACTCTGTCGTACCTAATTCATCAAATTTTTTTACTAAAATGTTTATCATTAATCTTATACCATTACTTACTTAATATAACATATTCCATATGAGCGTGCGATTTAATTCTTGAGCTTTTATTAATCTATTACGAAGAGAGTTAGCGCTTTGATAAATTATTTCAAAATTCAAAAGCCTTGTACATAACTTCTAAACTAGAGTAATAGTCTTTCTTTTTCTTAACTTAAATATAGCCTATTATGATTCTATGAGAATTGAATATATGAACGGAGAATTTTAATTAAATACAAGGTATTTTCTCAATACGACGTTCGTGTCTTCCTCCTTCAAAATTTGTTTCTAAAAATGTTTTTACCATCTCTAATGCTTGAGGTAAAGAAATAAAACGTGCGGGAAGGCTTAAAATATTTGCTCCATTATGTTCTCTTGCTAATTGAACAAGTTCTTTGTTCCAACATAACGCGCAACGCACCTTTTGATGTTTGTTGGCAGTCATTGAGGCTCCATTACCACTTCCACAAATAATAATGCCTCTTTCCACTATTCCATCGGAAACATCTTTTGCTACCGGATGAACAAAATCAGGATAATCAACACTATCTGTTCCATCGGTACCATAATTAACGACATCAATATTTTTAGATTTCAATAAACCTATAATGGCTAATTTATATTCTGTACCTGCATGGTCATTACCGATAGCTATTTTCATTGCATTAAAAGTTAGGTTAGTATTACAAATGTACGAATTGCTGTTATTTCGCAACAACTATTCCTACATTGACAACACTTATTTATAAGTCGCACTTTTAAATAGTTAATTTGTTGTTCACAAGCATTCCTACATTTGTTTATAACCTAATTATAAAAATTAATTTTAAGTTTTTGTTAATTCCTTAAAAAGAGCCTTTACAAAACAAATTTAAGAATGCCCAATTTACTTCTCAGAACATAAGAGAAAGATATCAATAGTTTGGATTGAGAAGTTAACACTACCTTTGTAAATACTTATTATAAATTTAATGTTGATATCACTTATAAAGATAAGTTGATAAAAATGGTAAACAACTGATTTCTAAAAAGATTCTGGTTGTATAAAATGTCAATAAACTTTAAAATTGGTTCAAAGCAATTATTCTTTGAATTATTTATCTCCCTTATTAACAGTATATAATAACCATCATTTTTTATTTTAAATTTTAAAAAGAAAATATATAAATTGATATATATGTTAATAACCCTTCAAAACTGAATAAACTAAAATATAAAGTGGAAGAATAGATAAAATTCCACCCAATTAATAATAAAATTTAATGTCGAAAAAAAAGAAAAAGGCAAGAAATCATAGAAAAAACGAAATAACAAAAGGAATTTTTACAGTTCTTGAAAAAGAACCAAAAAAAAATTTTAATTATAAACAAATAGCTGCAAAAATAGGTGTAATCGACGCTCATGATAGAAATACTTTAATAAAACGATTAGTTCAATTAAAAGAAAAAAAACGCATCATTGAAGAAAGTAGAGGTAGTTATAGAGCGATACTATCTACAAAAACACACCATACTGGTATTGTAGATATTACTGGCAGGGGTAATGCCTACATTATTGTAGAAGGCTTAGAAGATGATGTATTTGTGCCTTTCAATAAGTTGAAAAAGGCATTTCATAAAGATACTGTTGAGGTATATATTTTTCCGAGAAGAAAAGGAAAAAAATTAGAAGGTGAAATTACTAAAGTACTTGAGCGTAACAAAACTAGTTTTGTTGGAATTGTTGATATGCAAGAGACATTTGCATTTATACGACCTACAGATTTTAGAATGTACACAGATATTTTTGTTGCTCAAGACAAAATAAAAAAAGCAAAGAATGGCGATAAAGTTATTGTAGAAATAACAGAATGGCCTGATAATGTAGATTCACCCTTTGGTAGAGTTATTGAAGTATTAGGAAAGCCAGGGGAACATGATACAGAGATACATTCTATTTTGGCAGAATATGGGCTACCTTATTCTTTTCCTTTAGAAGTAGAACGTTTTGCTAATCAGTTAGATACTTCTATTAAACCTAAAGAAATTGCTAAACGTAGAGACATGAGAGAGACGCTTACGTTTACAATTGATCCAAAAGATGCTAAAGATTTTGACGATGCACTTTCTTTTGAAGTGTTAGAAAATGGAAATTATGAAATAGGGATTCATATTGCGGACGTCTCTCATTATTTACAAGAAGGTACAGTCTTAGACGATGAAGCTTATAAGAGAGCAACATCTGTTTATTTAGTAGATAGAGTTGTACCGATGTTACCAGAAGTATTATCAAATAATGCATGTTCATTAAGACCGAATGAAGAAAAATATACATTTTCTGCAATCTTTGAATTAGATGATAAAGCGATCATTAAAAATGAATGGTTTGGAAGAACTGTAATAGATTCTAATGAGCGATTTGCTTATGAAGAAGCACAATATATAATTGAAAATAAAAACGGAAAAATTCCAGAAGAGACATCCATTAGGGGGATGGCTTATTCAGTTTCAAATGAAATCGTAGATGCAACATTAACATTAGATAGGTTAGCGAAAATTATGCGTGCTGCGCGTATGCAAGAAGGAGCTCTTTCTTTTGATAAAGTAGAAGTACGATTTAATTTGAATAAAAAAAATGAACCAACAGGTGTTTATTTTAAAGAATCGAAAGATGCAAATAAACTCATTGAAGAATTTATGTTACTTGCAAATAGAAAAGTAGCACGCTTCATTGGTAAACAGAAACCGATAAAACCATTTATCTATCGTATTCATGACAACCCGAATGAAGATAAATTAATTGCGCTTAACGGAATAGTTTCACGTTTTGGTCATAAGCTAGACTTTAAAGACAAAAAATCTATTAGCGCTTCTTTAAATAAGCTTCTCGCTGATGTTAAAGGTAAAAAAGAACAGAATTTGGTTGATACGCTTGCTATACGAAGTATGAGTAAAGCAATTTATACAACGAACAATATTGGTCATTATGGTTTAGCTTTTGATTATTACTCTCATTTTACATCACCTATTAGGCGTTATCCAGATGTTATGGTACATCGATTACTACAACATTATTTAGATGGTGGAGTTTCTCCGAAAGCTGAAATTTATGAGGAAAGGTGTAAACATTCTTCAGATATGGAATATTTAGCTTCAAGCGCGGAGCGAGATTCTATTAAATATATGCAGATTAAATTTATGCAAGATCACCAAGATCAAGAATTCATAGGTGTGATTTCAGGGGTTACTGAATGGGGCATTTATGTAGAAATAATTGAAAATAAATGTGAAGGCATGGTGCGTATAAGTGATATCAAAGGGGATTATTATATATTTGATGAAAGGGAATATATGATTTATGGTGAGCGCACTAAAAAATCATATCAATTAGGCGATGAAGTTATAGTAATGGTTAAGAATACTGATTTAATAAAGCGCCATTTAGACTTTACCTTGATAGGAAAACATGAGTAGTCTCATTTTGGTCTCTGAATCATAGAATGAGAATTGTCTAAAGACAAATAACCTAAAACAATATCATGAAACAAATACTAGTGGTATTAATGTTAGTTTTTGCGTTTCAATCCGTGCAATCGCAAGAAAAAGAAGTTACTATAGACCTTCAAGAATTTACAAAAGTTAAAGGTTTTGACGGTTTGTCAATAAATCTAATAAAATCTGATAAAAATAAAGCAGTAATAACAGGTGCAAATATTGAGAAGGTGGCAATTGTTAATAAAGAAGGTGTTCTTAAACTTCGGATGCAAATCGATAAGATTTTTAATGGATATAGAACTTTTATTGACTTGTATTATACTGAAAACCTAGTCGTTATTGATGTAAATGAAGATGCTAAGATAAGCTCTGAGGGAACACTAAAACAAGATGTTTTAGAATTGAAAGCTCAGGAAGGTGGGGAATTGAATATTTCTGCTGAAGTAGAGCAGTTACTTATAAAAACCGTAACAGGAGGCGTTGTAAAAACTTCTGGAAATTCTCAACTTCAAGATGTTGTTGTTAATACCGGAGGAATTTATGAAGGCAAAGAATTGAAAACGAAATTTTCGACAGTGAATGTGAATGCTGGTTCTCGAGCCGAAATACATGCTTTTGATTACGTAAAAGCAACAGTTAAAGCGGGAGGAGAAGTTTTGGTTTATGGAGATCCTGTCAAAATGGATGAGAAGACAGTGTTTGGTGGAAAAGTAACACGAATGCAATAATTTAATAGTGCAAGCTTTGAAGAAATTGAAAAAAGAATTGAAATTTTAAATATAAATTAGGAGATGTCAATAGTTGAGCATCCATAGTTCAAAAAGCATGTTAGAAGACGTTCAAACAGCAATTCCCCTAGGCTTTTTGTTAAGCTTTATGATTGGACCCGTTTTTTTTGTGCTTTTAGAAACTAGCGTTTTAAAAGGTTTTCGTGCTGCTGTTGCTTTTGATATAGGTGTCATTCTTGCAGATATATTATTTCTTACCATAGCCTATTTTAGTAGCCGTCAATTACTTGAAAATTTAAGCAACCGCCCGGGGTTGTATGTTTTAGGGGGTGTCGTATTAATAGTTTACGGAATTTCAATTATTATTAAAAAAGACGCAAAAACAAACATTGATGAACGGACAAGTAAAAATAACAATAAGGGATATTTAGGATTATTTGTTAAGGGCTTCCTTTTAAATTTTATAAATATTGGCGTTTTAGCTTTTTGGTTAGTTGCCATAATTACAGCAGGCACAAGCTTAGATAATAATCCAAAACGCATTCTTACTTTTTTTACAACAATGATTTTGGCCTATTTTATTACAGATGTTTTTAAAATTTTATTGGCCAAACAATTAAAGCGAAAATTGACAGGGGCTCGTATACGTTTTATTAAAAAAGGCCTTGCCGTTATTTTGATTATCTGCGGTTTGGTTTTTGTAACGAAAGGCTTTCTTCCAGATAAGTTTAATATTGAGAAAGGAATTGAGAAAATAGAACAGATTGGAGAATAGAGCATTCATTGCACTGTAATATATTTCTAAGAAGGTTTTTAGAAGCATCGAGAGAAAGGCTGCATATATTATTTCCTTTAAAATAATAAAACCCCTTCTTAATTAGAAGAGGTTTTTTAGAGGCATCGAGCGGATTCGAACCGCTGTACAAGCTTTTGCAGAGCTGCGCCTAGCCACTCGGCCACGATGCCAGAATAGTTGGCAAAGGTAATGCGTTTTTCAATATTGAAAAACTTAAACCTGCCTTTTTTCTTTCAATGTAACCGTTACTTTTTCGACATTTCCGTTGATCGGAGGGTTTATTTTTGAAACTGAAACTGTAATTTTTTTTGCCTTACTTATTTCAAGAAACAGCTTGTCTATTATCCGTTTTCCAACATGCTCTAAAAGTTTAGAGGGAAGTTTCATTTCTTCCTTTACAATATGATTGATACGTACATAGTCAATCGTGTCGTTAAGTTTATCAGTAAGAGAGGCATTTTTTAAATCTGCACTTACAACAACATTAACAAGATAATCACTGCCAATAGTAGTCTCTTCAGACAAACAACCGTGATTTGCATAAATGCGAATATTTTCAACTTTAATTATACCCAAAATGAAGCTTTTAGGCAAACTTAAATGAATCTAAGGAATATCTCTAAAGTTTATTCTGTGGAAGTGTATTTTAGAAGCATTTTTAATAAGTACATCTACAATTACTTAGGCCTTGGAAAAGATCTACGCCTAGAGTAACCACGTGCGTACCTGTACTATACCCTAAAATTTCATTTAAAATTACCTGATACGAATAACCGAAATAGAAATTGCTCTTTTTAAGACCTACAATTGGAGCAATATATAATGGATCCCCAATTTGATCATTTAAGAAACGATAGGTTAGACCAGCATAATAATAATCTTCAAAATCGTACCATCTAAATTTGGCGTTAACATCAGTAACTGATCTTCCGTCACTTTCGAAAAGCTGAAAAAATAATGAAGGTTCTATTTCGAAATCACTATTCTTATTTTTTTTATACCGATAACCGGTATACAAGTAATAATTACGAAGCGTATTCGGTTCAAAAACAGGGTTAAACTTGGTTAAATCTTTACCAATAAGATTGGATGCATTTGCACTTATATAAAATTTGTTCCAGCGGTATAGCACTCCAACATCAAAATTGTGATTTGTAGTTGCCCTATCATCAGTAACACTTGGATCTAATGCATCAAAATTTTCGATATCTATTCGAAATTGATTGAAGTTATAAGAGATACCGAATGATAAGAACTGGTCATCATAGCGATCAATAGTAAGGTGATGCGCGAAAGACACTCTTGCTCCACGTTGTTTAGTTTCTCCATTACTATCATTATATAGCATCATGCCCAAACCAGATTGTTCTCCAAGGCGCATATCCGCGGCTAATGATTGGGTATCAGGTGCATCTTCGATACCCACCCATTGCGTGAGTCCATTAATTCTTATTTTAACATGATCACCAATTCCTGCATATGTAGGCGACATAACAAATGGATTGTCTGCAAGATACTGTGAGAGCTGCGGAATTGTAAGTTCCTGACCATACGCTAAGAACGTTGTGAATGATATAAGGAGAGTTACTATTTTGTTTCGCATACGTGATATGTATTAATAATTATCTATACAGCGTGAAATTTCCTACAAATTCACGATCATCATTTTCCCCTCTAAGTTTAATAACATACCAGTAATCTCCAGTAGGTAATTCAGTCTCATTATAAAGGCCATTCCAGCCGGGGGTATTTAGACTCATTCGATAAACCTCTCTACCATAACGATCAAATATCACAGTTAGTATCTCAGGGAATCCTTCTTGATTTCTAGGCATCCACACGTCATTTTGACCATCTCCATCAGGGGTAAAGAAATTGGGTATTTCTATATCAATAAATTCTATAAAAATATTCTCCGTAGCTTCACAACCATTGGCATCTATCACCCTAACGGTATAAGTATCAGTTCTATTTACTATGTAAGTATTATCTGATCCATTGTTGTCTTCTCCGAAATAGAAGGTATATCCTTCTTTTCCTCCATTTGCAGTAGCGGATATTTGGTTGATACCACCTTGTTCTAGGCTTAGTGTTAATGGTTCGAAATTTTGAACTTCGAAATCAACCGTTTGAATACAACCGTTTGAATGTGCAATAGCAATATAGTGCGAACCTGGAGCCGAATTACGGAAATCAGGATTCAGTTGCATATCTGCAGGGTCGGTTGAATCTAGTGCATAAAGAACATCACCAATTACGGAGGCGTCTTCAAGCCTAATATTAATATAATTGCTTGGAGTGTCCCCTGAACATTCATAGACGACTTCGATCGAAGCGCTTAGATTAGCCCCTCCTTCTACTAGTATTCCCGTATCACTTTCGCAGTTATTTGCATCTCGAACGAAAATAATATAGTTGTCGGCAGATAAATCTGTAAAAGATATACGATCTTGAACAAAGTCAGTTTCAGTTGCTAAACGGGTGCTATATGGGGCTGTACCTCCTGTAATATTTAAATCAATTGTACCATCGGCATCTCCAACACAAATCTCTGGAGTAGAAGTTGCAGAAACAGAAAGGGCTTCAGGTTGGGTAATAGTATATTGCAATTCAATAAAACATCCGTTTTGATCTTGAGCAATGACTGTATAATTGCCAGGCGCAAGTTCATCAAAAACATTTTCAGAGGTAAACTGATTTAAATTAGGCGAAATAGCGTATTGATATCCGCCAGCGCCTCCAGTTAATTGAATGGTAATACTACCATTCTCATCTCCAAAACAAAGTACATTTTCAACACTATCGGTATGGGTTAAGGCGTCGGGCTCTGTAATAACAACCTGTTGAGCTGCTACGGTACAGTCTTCACTAAAAACGTTTACAAAATAAGTGCCAGCAGTAAGACCATTAAATTCACCTAAGCTTTGTGGACCAGCTATTCTAGATGTAGCGCTTAGAGTAACATCTGTATAAAGCTCATACATGTAATTACCTAAACCTCCTTGTGCACTAGCATAAATAGCAGCAGTATTATCACCGTTACAATTAATAAATGCGGCAGTGGTATCTAGGGTTAATGTTAAAGGCTCAATAACATCTTCGATTATTTCATTACTTTGAACGGCAATACAACCATTTATAGCATCTCTTACATAGTAACGATATGTTCCTGCACCTAATGGGCCATTAATATTAGCGCCATCAGGTATTACGGCAGTACTACCAGTCATTGCGATCCATGTAATATTATCTTCACTATATTCATAGGTGCCACTTCCACCCGTTGCCGAAAGTTCAAGCTCTACCCCCATGGTCGTATCACAAGTTAAGGCTCTGGTACGAATCAATAAGGCTTCAACCTCAGCAGGATTTACAATTTGTATAATAGGTGTGTTTTCAGAACAACCAACGTCATCATTTACAGTAACACTATAGTAACCAGCATTTAAACCTGTAAAAATATTAGAGGTTTGATTCGCAGAGGTTGTTAGTATTGTGCTGCCAGTGCTGTCATATCGGTTAATTTGATACAGGTAATTGGGCGTTACATTTCTAGTATTAACAGAAGCGGTAAGGGTTCCTGTTGCACCATTAAAACAAACCAAAGGTGTTGCAACAATTGTTGGCACAAGAGCGTCAGGCGTAAGTAAGGTAATCGTATCAGATATTGGGCAATTTGACGCATCAGTTATAGTTACATCATAATCACCTCCTGAAAGGCCAGTAAAAATATGCGCTTGCACATTCGTTTGAGTATACGATTGCGTCGTTGTGGTATTCGTTAGAATTATATCATACGGCGCAGTACCTCCTTCAGGGTCTATCAATATACTACCTTTATCGTCAGAGCAACCAGGACCGGCTTGTTCGCTGATGGTTGCAGAAACGGGCGCTGAGGGTGCTAAAATAGATATTATGTTAGAATCGTCTTCACAAAGTGGTACGTCAGTTTCGGTAATTCGAACATAATAAAGACCTCCAGGCAAGTTAGAGAATATCAAAGGTGAACTAGTATTTCCTGTACCTGTTAGACCTGCAATTGGCATGTCATTGTTGTCGAAAACTTGATAGTTATAGTTGCCTGTATAATTAGTTATAGCAACACTAAAACTTCCATCATCTACGCCATTATTTAGGCATTCTTCATCTGTAAGTTTCGTGGCAACTACTTCTATAATATCTGGATCTATAACTTCGTGTGTTGTTTGAACGACACACCCAGTATCAATATTTGTGATGGTTATTGCATAATTTCCTATGAGGAGATTAGTAAAGATACCTGTGTTATTGGTTTGATTATAGGTAACGTTTGTACCAGTAGTAGTATATTCTAATGTTGGTGTTCCAGTTACAGGGCTAACTGTAATACCAACTTGAATTTCTTCAAGAATTGTTGGGCTACAAGTGATGTCTTGAGTAACGGTTACTGTTGGGTCACCAATAGATACAAAGGGTAAAATAACAGCTGTTTGGGTTCCAAGACAACCGTTGTCGTCATAAACATTGATAATGTAGGTTCCGCCAGCAAAGTCAGTTTCTGTGTATACCGTATTGTTACCATCTTGCACCACTACATCATCAGCAGTTGTTAAGGTTCCCTGATCGTTTATAAACACGAATCTTACATAGGCGCCTGAACCACCAGTTATAGCTGGTTGGTCAACTTCTATGGTTGCGTAATCTGAATTATTGCCTACACTACAACCAAATTCAATGATGTTAACGTTAACATTCGCAATAGGCTCTGGCTGTTCAATGGCTTGCGTAATATTTGTTGTACAATTGTTTGCACCAGTAGCTCTTATGGTATATGTAATACCAGGAGAAACTGTACCCACAAGATTGTTAAATATTGCTGTATTTGAAGTGCTTGAAGCGGGCAAAATAGGAGAAGCAATAGAACTTCCATTACCAGAGATAATTTCAAATGTGTATGGCCCCACCCCATTGTCTTGAGCACTAATAGTAATAGTGCCGTCATTAGCTCCGCTACAAGTTACATTGGTAAATGAATCTATATTTATAATGGGGAGAATTCTATCCTGTAAGTTCTGAGTAATGTTTACTGGGCATGCATGGCCTAAAGCTTGATCGGTAATCGTAAATATATAATCACCAACCTGTGTTAGGTTTGTAAAGATACCTGTTGTGTTTGTTGCTGTTGTTAGTCCATCAGGGAAAGTAACTAAGTAATCAAAGTTGCCAGAACCACCCGTCTGAGTAATAGTGATTTGCCCACCAGAATCAACAGTACAATCTATCGTTTTTACCACAGTGGCTAAAGGCACAATGGGTTCGTAAAGAATTTCAGGTAAGGTTGTAAATGTACAAGACCATTGATCGTTAATTTCTACGGTGTAGCTTCCGGCATCTAGTCCTGAAAATATAGTAGTATTTTGAGGAGCACCAATAGCTGTACCGTTTTTAATAAGCTGATAGGTATAGTTGCTGCCTTGACCACCAGCTACGCCAATTACTTCTAGCTCACCGGTAAAATTGGTACAATTAGGCTGGTTGAGCTGTAATGTTGCTGCAATAGGAGTTGGGTCGGCTAAAACGATACCATTATCTATTTCTTGCTGACACCCTTCTTGATCAATGACCCATGCTTGATACGTCCCAGGAGGAAGCATATCAAATCTTAGGCTATTTGCATAATCACCTATTGATGTTGGAGCTGTTGTACCAACATAATATTGGTAATCACCCCATCCACCAATAACATCAATAATTTCAATTACCCCATCGTTACCGGCACAAGTAATATCGGTTATTACCGTATTTGCTGTTATAGCAGCTGACGGCCCTGCAACAATAAAGAAAGCGTTGTTTACACATGAAGGATCTGAATCTTGACTGACTTCGACTCTATATTCTCCGGCGGCAATATTAAAAGCAGCACTTGGGCCAGGGTTTATTGAAACTCCATTAGCACCAAGAACGATAACATCGTCGGCCAGTGTAACGGTCCCTTGAGACTCATAAATTTGCCAAGAGAAACCGCCAGCATATGGATTAATAACATCATTGATAGTAAAGCTCACCGAACCATCATCGCCGAAACAGATAACATCTGTAACCGTTGAGCTAATCTCAAAAGTATTTGGATCTTCAATTTCAAAAGTTGTTTGTATAACACAACCAGTAAGGTGATTCGTAACTGTTACTAAATAGTTTCCAATTCCTAATCCTGTAAATAAATTTGAAGCCTGATTGGGGGCGTTATATACATTATCAGTTCCTGCTACAGCATAAGATAGATCGGTCGCTCCTGCAGTAGGGTTAATGGTTAAACCTATAGCAATTGCAGCATCGTTACCTGGAGTACAGGTTAGATCTTGTGTAACCGTTACTGTTGGATCAGTGATTTCAACATAAGGTAATATTGTACTAGTAGTAGTGCCAACGCAGCCCTTGTCATCATAGGCATTGATGATATAACTGCCACCAAGAGTATTCGTTTCTATATAAAGGGTATTCGTTCCGTTTTGTACAATCACATCATCTGCAGTTGTTGCGGTTCCTTGATCATTAATAAATTCATAGCGCACATAAGTGCCTGAGCCTCCAATAGTGTTGGCGACACTTATGGTAGCGGAATTTTGATTATTTCCGGTCGTACATCCAAATTCAAGAACAGGATCAAGAGTTACTGCAATTGCCGCGGGTTCGCCAATAACAACATTTCTATTAAGCACACATCCATTTGTGGCAGTACCTGTTACGGTATAGCTACCCACTGGAACATCTTCAAAGGTTTTAGTTGCTGAATTATAAGTTCCTAAAACAGGTGCAATTGTGTAGGTATATGGATTAATTCCGTTTGATGTTTCATTTATAGTAATTGTTCCATCTGAACCGCCATTACAAGTTACATCATTAGGCGTTGCTGTAAATATAGGATTTACGATAGGTGGAACCGCAATAGGGAAACTTCTATTACATTCTGGCGCACTCGTATTGTTGTCGTAAACAGTAATTGTGTAATTTTCTGTTGTTGATGTATTGAATACAAAAGGATTGCTGGGCAAGCCTGTTCGTGTTACCACAATGCCACTTCCATCGGTAATTTGATAGTCGTAATCACCAGAGCCATTTGTTACATTAATTGTGATTTCCGCATCAGGAGAAACGGTACAATCAAGGAGTTTGGTTAATGCTACATTGGCCTCTAATATGGGATGAATTGTCACGGTATCAGTATCGGTACAGCCATTACTGTCAATTATTGAAATGTTGTAGTTGCCAACGGCCATATTATTAAACACACCGCCATTATTTAAATATGTTGTTCCACTATCTATAGAATAAAGTATTTGTGCTGCTGAACTAGTTGCGCTAATGGTTAAGGTGCTTGGAGAATTACAGTTGTCAACTACCATAGTGTCTATAGTTGGGTTTGGAGTTAAACTAAAGTTCACAGGTCCAAAATCTGCGAAACAACCATATTGATCAGTTACTCTGACGTTATAATTTCCTGCTGGTGAGTTAGCTGGAATTGCAATCGGATTGTCGGAAGTACCCGTTATAGTAACGAATGGAGCTGGCCCTGTTACCGTAAACGTAAAGATTCCACCTCCACCAGTAATATTCTCAACAGCTAATCTTCCAGGATTATCGCATGAAATATCATTGAGCTTATTCAAGCTTGCCGTTATGGGATTCAACTCTTCTATTAGTAAGTTTTCACTAGCGGAAACGCAAGCGTCTATGCCTCCCGAATCTACTTCTGTGACTACAATATAGTATTCGCCTGGCGTAAGACCATTGATTGTAATGGAGGATGCAGCGGCAATTGGCGCTGGGTGACCAGCATTGGTTTGAATGAGGACACCTGTATTGACATTATAGAATTCCCAACGCATACTTGGGTGAGAAGTTGCATCTGTATCTGTAATGGTATATGTTATTTCAGCATCATTAGCCCCAGAACAAGAAGGCTCGTAACTTGATGTAATTTCAAGAGGGTTTGTCGTAATATCGTTTACATTTACGTTACTTTGACGTACACAGCCCGTTGAATCTCGAACATAAAAAACATAAGTTCTTCCAGGGATAAGACCTGTCCATATATGAGCCCCAGGAACTGCAGCTGTCCAAGTGGCAGTAGCAATATTAAAGGTTGAAGGATCATCGGTATACGTATATTCGTAATTGGGAACACCTGCAGTACCTTGTACAGTTACTTGAAGTTCATTGCACCCAACAACAACAGTAGATATACTTATATCGAGGTCATCTAATGGAAATGGTATAATATATCTAGGTAAATCTGTTCTACATATTTCTACACCCCCTATTACGGTTCTCATAGATGGAAAAACACTAGTTCCTGAAATGTACCCCATTAGTCTGTCTGTTGTACCAGGCACAGTATCATCTCCGGTCCAAGTTGCCCCTCCATCTGCGCTAAATTCAATAGTCGTTGTTGCTGGATATGAGGTTGGATAGCCCGTAAATTGGAATCCAAAATCTAACGGATCAACACTTCCACAAGCAGCAGGTAGAATAGGCGCAATAGTAGCAGTCAATTCATCAGGGTTATTTATCGTTATTGGGGTTTGAGTAACAGTACAAGAATTGGCATCCGTAACATTGATGGTATAGTTGCCCGGATTTAAATTAAAATAGTTGTGTGTAGTTGCAATTACACCAGTATTCGTTTCGTTAGAGACTCCTCCATTATCTAAATCAATAATTTGTAAGATATACGGACTCTCTCCAGAAGTTATATTAATTTCAATAGAGCCAACACCATTGTGGCATTGGGGATCTGTTGGATTAGCGGTATAAGTTATCGGAGTAGCAGGGTTAACCGTAACGGTTTGCATAAATTCACAGTGAGGGTCGACAGCATTATTGTCCCATACATAAACATCATAATCACCATCGTTTCCTGTAGTCACATTAAAAGTATTGGAGGCGCCAAAATCTGCAGCAGAAACAGTCGTTCCATTAGCAATGAAAGCATATGCAAAATTACCATCACCGCCCGAAGCCGTTACCGTAATAGTACCTGCGTTACAAGTGCTTATATCTACTACATCAACTGTAGCAGTTAGGTGCGGATCTAGTACAACAGTTTGTTGTGTGGCTTGACACCCGAACGCGTCACGTACATCAATATCATAGCTTCCATTAGCTAAATTATTGAAAGTGTAAGACGTTGCTGTCGCAGGTGTTGGTGTAATCCAAGCTCCAGAATTAATACTGAATTGAAAGCCTCCATTACCAGGCAAAGAGGTTACATCAACAATTATTGATCCGTCATTAGCGCCTGAATAACAGGCTGTGGGCGTAACTGTAAATATCGAATTTAATGGTGCTACAATAGTGATTACCGCATCTATAGCATCGGTACAATTATTAGTATCTCTAGCAACAACTAGATAATCTCCGGCAGGAAGATTACTAAATGTTGTGGCGGTTTGAAATGGAGTAATAACTGTGCCAATAGCATTTTCTAATTGGTATTCATAAGTTGGCGTACCACCATTAGCGCTAGCTGTAATTGTTGCACCAGTATTATTACAAGTAAATGCTTCTGTTATGGTAGCCGAGGCAATTAATATAGCTGGTTCCGTTAAGGTTTGATTTAATGTTTGCGTACAACCTGCAATAGGGTTATCTACATCTCGTACCGTTATAGTGTATGTCTGGGCGGCTAGACTAGTTATTTGTTCAGTGCTGGTAAAAGGGCCAATAAAAGTTGAACCGTCTAAACTGTATTCGTAGCCTCCTGCACCAAAATTGTCAGCTGTTATGGTAATTGTTCCTGAATTGTCAGCGTTACAATTTAAGTTTTCATAATTGGTAATCGATGCTTCAAAAGCATGTCCGTCTTCAACGACTATGTCAAATGTGTCGGAACCAGCACATTGTTCTGGAGCTTGAAAAGCGAGAATATTATCTAGTACAAGGTCATTACCAGCGGTGGCAACGCCATTGGTTCGAATAACAATGTCTAAATTAGTTTCTGCACCTGGATTTAAGGTTACGCTGTAGTTTTCCCATACATCAGGATCTGTACTCTTCGGAATATTACCTGTGGTTAGACTTGCAATTACAGTACCAACACTATTTACTAATTGAATATCTAGATCTGGGTCTGCACCTGTAGAACCAACAAACTTTAAATTAAAAGCATCTAAAGAAATTGTAATATCTCTATTAGGAACTACTTCGATATTTCTTTTAGCATACATAATACCATTGACACCTGCTACACCGCCTATATTAACAGCCAAATAGCGACCATTAGGATCTCCAGATTGTTCATTCGGTACAAGCCAAGTATAAGGGTTTACAATAGTATTGGCTACAGAATATTCTCCATCTTGAATGTGCGTGTCCGTTCCGAAACTTGGACAACTACTCGGACTCCCATCTTGAGGTTCAAAACAGAATAAAGGGTCAATTTCAGTAATGCTCGTCGGCGCACCAGTGCCAAAGCTTTCTAACAATAAAATACTATTTGAAACAGGGGCGGTACTACTATAGTTTACAGTTACTGTATGTGTTCCTACAGGCACTCCGTTAAAAACATTAGAATCTGCAGGGGTGTTTAAGGTTCCATTTAAGGAGTATGTATAGTCAAAACCAGAATTATCTGGTGTAATAGTAATATTGCCTTCACCTGTACAATCATAGGAAACTGCGTCACTAAAATTAGGAGGCGTAGGCTGAGGCTCAACGGTCACGTTCATATTAAACGTACACATGTTGGCATCGCGTATTACTAAAACATGGTTTCCAGCAGGAAGGTTTCCAACCGAGTTTGTACTATAGCTGAGACCATTATTAAAGCTGTATTCATAGGGTAGGGTGCCACCACTTGGGTTAGTAATTCGCACTTCTGCACCGAGTGTAGGGTTACATTCAACAAGAGATGTAACAGCAGCAAAAGCTACCAGAGCTGTAGGCTCTGTAAGAACAACATTTTGGGCTACTGACTCACAGTTATTAGCGTCACGTACTCTTACCTCGTATGTGCCAGCAGATAAGTTTGGAAAATTAGTTCCAGGAACATAACTAGCACCATTATCAATACTATATACATAAGGAGCAGTACCACCAGAATTTACAGTTATGGAAATACTACCATCCGAACCTCCAAAACAACTAACATTTGTTGTCGTAGGAGCAATATCCAAAGGAGCATCTTGAACAACGGTAAGCGCAACAACATCAGTACAATACCCTGGATTGCCATTATTGTCTCGAACATATACATCATAATTACCTGCAGCATTTACTGAAATCGGATTTGTTATGCTAAAATCTGCATCAACTACAGCGCTGCCACTTGCGACAACAGCATATACATAATTCGTATCTCCTCCTGTTGTACCTATTGTAATGTCTGTTGAAGTATCGCACGCCGTAATATTTGGAGCGGTAGCGGTTAACTCTAACGGAGCATTAATAGTTACATTTTGAGCAGTACCTGTACAGCCCAGAGCATCACTAACATTAATAGAATATGTTCCATTTGAGAGACTAGTAAATGTATGGCTTGTGGCTGTAGTTGGTGAAGGACTTACCCAAGGGCCTCCATTAATACTGAAGGTATAACCACCATTTCCGTTGGTAACATTTACTTGTATTGTCGCATCATTGGCTCCTGAATAGCATGCCGTTGGAATAAGGTCAAAAGCAATGTTATTGGTAGGACTAATTGTAATAGCGCTATCAATAGGGTCTTCACAAGAGTTATTATCTCGAACACGAACAATATAGTCTCCAGCTACAAGACCGCTAAAAACAGTATTTGTGCCGTTAGTTGCAAAATCATATGTGCCTATTACAGCACCAGCATTGTCTTCTAATTGATAGGTATAGTTTGGAGTTCCTCCACTAGCAGCAGCTGTAATAGTGGCGCCGCCGTTAGTACAACTCAATGCGCTTGTTATTGAAGCAGAACCGACCACGGGAGTGGGCTCGGTAATATTCACCGATAAATTTCGTGTACAAGTTATTTCATTTGCTTTTCTAATAATAATGGTGTGATTACCAGCTCCATAAATGGCAGCGGTAGTTACTGGAGATGTTGTAGAATTTATATAAGTTGTACCTCCATCTACAGAATAATCAAAACCGTTTACAACATCAAAATTTTCGACCTCGAAAGTTATGGTTCCATCTGATAATCCGTTGCAACTGGCGTTGGTCGAATTAATACCGTTTGCTTCAAAAACTCTTCCGCCAACAACGGTTACAGGGGTTTCTACAAATAAGGAACAAACTTCAGGTATTTGAAAAATTTCGATATCATCAAGAGCGAAATCATTACCACCATTTCCAGTGATTTCTGAACGAATTACAAATTCTAATGACGTATTCGCACCAGGGTTTAAAGAAGCGTTAAATGGCCTCCAATCGTTAACCCCTGTGTTTTTAGGGATGGCACCTGTACGAATAGATTGAACAATAGTACCAGTACCGACTTCTCGAATCTCAACTGTTAAATCAGGATCTAAGCCACCTGTTCCTTGTCTCAATAAATTCATCACAAACAGGGAAACTTCCAAATCTTGATTCGGAATTATATCGTTGATTTGTTTTGAGTATATTATTTGAGTAGGTGTTGGAGTACCTACATTCATTACTAAATATCTACCTTGACCCGCAAGTGTTCCTGAGGTATGATCAATGGGGCTCAGCCAACTACCAAATGGCGCCACTATTTGACTAGTTACTGAGTATTCAAAATCATTTATGTTACTATTGGCATCACCAGGAGGATTATTAGTTTGATCTTCGTAATTATATCCGTTTGTATTGGGGCTAGGAATGGTTGCACCAGAACCAAAATCTTCACTTAATAAAAGACTTGGAGTTGGTGGTGTTGCCGATTGATAGTTTGTTCTTACGGTATAGGTGCCTGGAGGCACGTTTACGAATACATTGCTCGTTGGGTCGGGTGCGTTTAGCAAACCATCAAGTTCATATGTATAATTGTATGTTGAAATACTGGGTGTTGCAGTTATTGTGCCTGTGCCATCGCAGTTATAATTTACCTCAGGCGTAAGGTCAACTCCTGGAGGAGGAGGTGTTCCGGCAACTGTAACATCCATTGGAAATTCGCAAGCCGTAGCGTCTCTCACAATTACGGTATAAGTGCCTGGCGCTAGAATAGCTATGGACGAAGCACCATAGGTACCTCCGCCATCAAAACTGTATTCGTATGGAGCGCTTCCACCAGTAACATTTGTTATTCTAACCTCAGCTCCATTGGGGTCACATGTTGCATCTCTTGAAACACCAGCAGATGCCGACAAAGGAAACGATTCTGTAATGTCGTGTGTTAAGTCAATAATACAGCCAGAACTATCTTCAACTTGAATAGGATAAGTACCCGCAGATAAGCCGACAAAAACCGGTGTAGATTGGGTTGTGCCTCCGCCATCAATACTATATGTATATGGGCCAATACCACCTGATGGCACAATGGTGATTCCAGCATCTGCACTGCCATTACAACTGACAGGAGCGTCATCAGTAACTGACACAGTCATGGCCCCATTATCGTTTATCGTTACAGGATTTGAAAGAGAATGACACCCATTTGCATCGACTACTACAAAAACATAAGTGCCGTTTTCGCCTGGAAAATATTCGTCCACCGAGTCAAAATCAGTATCTCTCCATCCAAAATTAAATTCATTTTCAACCTGATAAGCACTTCCTGGTATATCGGAAATTGTGCTATAAAAATTGGTGCCGTCTTTACTCCAAATAGCAAATCCGTAATCGGGATTTGGAAAACCTCCTGAGGCAGACATTGTAATTATTCCTGCCGAGCAACCAATATCTCTAGTTAAGGTCGCGGAGACAATCGGATCAGGGGTATTAGCTACACTTACATTTTGGGTAAATGTACAGCCGTCATCCGTTGAGGCTTCAATAATATAATTGCCCGCGTTAACATTAAAAGTATGCGTATTGTTTGTTTGAGCCGTTTCATCATCGATTAGAGTGCCATTTGATTGGCGAAGTACATAGGTATAATTTGGTTCTACATTTAAAATATCAATTTTGATTGTTCCTTGTGTATTACAACTTGATGGAGTTGTGGCAACATCAACTTGAAAATTACGGTCAAGAATACCAATATCTGGAGTGCTGAAAACACATGCATTTGCAATAGGATTTCCACTTCCATCTAGTTGTACTACATCTACTCGATATTGCCCGTTAGTTGTGATAGTAAAATCTGGACCATTATTGGCGCTAAAAGGAACTAATATAGCATTGTTGGTAATGTCTATTAGTTGAAATCCGTAATTGAGCCCTAGGTTTGTGATGTTAATTCTACCTTCTGTGGTGCAAATAATATCTCTTGAATTGTATTCAATATTTAAGTTGTTTTGAAATACGTCAAAATAAAAACGATTAAAACAGCCATTTTGATAGGTTACTACTAATCTATATTTGCCGGCGGCATTTGCCGTATAGGTACTGCCCGTAGCAATTTGATTCCATGTACACCCTGCATTTTTATTTGCGCAATCGTCTGGCGCCAGAGTACAACTGCTCTCATCTAATAGTTCCCAAGAAATAGTTTGCGCGTCAGTTATATTTGTTTGCAGAATTTGTGTGTCACCAGCCCCGCATAAAAAGATCTTAGGAAGCACGTCGCCATCAATACTACAAGTGGCTATCTCGCCTTCAATGTCATTAGATACGTCGCCATCACTATTTACGGTATTAAAGTAATCGACAATGGGGTTTATAGTATTTGAACCAAATCGCTCAACTACCAATATTTCTTGAAATCCTTTACATGGATCTGCGATTATTTTGTCAACAATGTATGTTCCCTCTTGCGTTACAAGTTGCGTACTTGGATCACTATCTGGATCACCGTCGTTTAAAATTGTGTCTGAACCATCTATTACACCGTTATCATTTACATCGCTATACCAAACATAACTATCAAAGCCATCACCTGCGTCTAAAATTACATTGTCTCCACATAGCTGAACGGTTCTGGTAAAATCACAGGTGGTCAAATCATCTAATAAGAAGTTAGTTGCACCAGGAGTAATAAATCCGCAGTCGTCAAAATCAGTTACACTGGGGTCATCTGTAATTTGATTGTTGTTAACAACACCTTCATAGGTTGAATACGCTAAATTTTGAATTAGATCAGTACAAGCGTCAATGAAATCAAAACAGTTTTCTGCAACGCGAACCCGCATGCGAATTGCTGATACGGGATCTCCTGTTTCAATGAGATTGTCAGGAATAGTAAAAAGTACTGTTCTAGTAGGAGCGTCATATGTGTAAGTTACTCCTGTTGGTAAGACAAAATTGCTTTCGTCTAAAGTTACATTTATAGGCAGTACATCTCTAATAGTATAGTTGGTTCCATCGTCGTTGCCAATGTTTTGAAATGAAAGCACATAATCTAAAGTTTGACCTAGGTTAACACCTAAACCGGTAATATCATTACCAGCGATATCTTCAACTTTTTTTTCAAGAACGATGTCGGGCTCAATAATTTCAACATTAAAGGAATTGAAAAACGGATAGTATTGATCGCCATTGGTTTGAAACCTAAAAGTGGCAGCTGTTTCTGCATTTGGTATTACTGAATTAGCAAAATTATTAAGCGTGAATATATCGGTATCATAACCCAAAGTATTGGCGCTACTCGGCGTTCTACCAGGCAATAGTGTTGCATTTAAGGTGATATTACTATTAAAAAAGTTGTTTGCGGGGTTAGCACCATTACTCATGGTTGTAAAACCTGCATTAGAAGCAGCGCGAATTCTCATTTGATCTCCAGAAATTCTAAAGTCTCCTTCTAATGTTGCGGCCCCAATATCTACATTAACTTGACCAACGGGTATCGTAGTAAACCCATTATAATTAATGTCTATTTGGTCTGAGCTAGTTACCCTAGCAAAACCATCAAACGTAGTAATTAGTTTCCCTGTTATCGTTGGGTTTTCGTAAACAATAACTAAGGTCCACCCCCCAGCAGATCCACCCGGCATATGGCTAGTGCCTGTGTTTAAGTCGTATCCAACACCCTGTGCTACAGCAATATTAGCTACCGTATAATCTCCGGCCGGATTCGCTAAGGGAGTAAGTAAGGCGGTAACATCTGCATAGGCAGCGTATGGGGCATTAGCGCTTAAAGCCGGATTGCTTAAACCATCATATAAAATATCATCAGCTGTAACATCAACATAGGCGCCACCAGGTACTTTTAATTTCACCTGATTAATAGGATGTTGTCTAGGCGTTCCTACTGGATCGGTTGTATTATCTCTGGGGTAAGTAGCCGACCAATAAAGGCCCGCGTAGCGTATAAGGTTACAGTTGGGGTTTGGAAAAGAAAAAGTTGTGGTGCTTGAGTTGAACGTAGAGGGGTCCCCATCAACGTCAATATATTGCATGTTTTTGTAGTCATTATAATTGTACCTACCCCCAGTTTCGTGATTACGATTACTTGCAGGCCAAAAGCTGCCGTTTGTGTTTAAATTATTATACCCATCTATTGGTTCAGTGGTTGCAGAGCCACCATTTCTATTAACAATTTGATTTGCAATAAAGGTCAGATCACCTTTTATATTATCTTGGTAGCGAATTTCAAAAGAATTGTATTCTTGTGAAAAACTGGCGAAGCTAGCTAATAGTAGTCCTATGGACAAAGCAATTTTGGTCAAATTTGATGTCATTTGAGGTAAGTTTTTCAAATAAATGCCACCTTTAGAAAGTGCAATTAGTTGATAATTTGGTTTGGCGCTGTTGAAATTGTAAAACACAAAAAGGTCTTAAACATTACTAACAAATATTGGTCTAAATGCCGACAAGCAGAACTTATTGTTGTCTCATTCCGAAATATTGTTGTGAAAGTTAATATAGCTGCTGTTTGACGCGATTCAAGTTGCTACATATTCGCTTGCGAAGCCTTGTTTTCCAAGAAATTTAAAGAGTTGATCTTTCACGAAAGGTAGCCTTTAGTTAGCTGAAATTTTTGCATTTTAGAGATGCTTAAATAATGTTGAATAAGAAATTATCCAGTCGACAAACAGATTAGGTTTTGTTTTAGCATAGCGCGATAAATAATAATACTAGGCTAGATCGAATAGGTTTAAAATTGCTGTTTGATATAATACTATGAATAGTGCTTATATGAGAGGAACCTATGATTTAAATAATAAGAGAATTTTACTAAGCTATCGAAGTTTGTTTGATTCGCATAATCCACATAGGATCATTGTACGAGTCATTTAGTCTTGAATAATATGATATTAGAGCATTACTCCATGATTCATGACGCTTTAGATATACGTATCTCCAGTTGTTTTCTGGGTTGATAAAATAGCTGGCACTTAGCCCATAAGAGTTTAATAATTTTACAAATCTATTTGCATTCTTTGGTTTTGCAAACACGTTGGCAATTATATAATACCCTTGTCCTATTCCGTCAAAATTATACGTTTTAGGAACGATATTGGTCGATGCTACCTTATCTCTTGCAATTTCCGTTTTCGAGGAATTACTTTCGGCATACTTCTTTGATCGACGCTCCAATTGAGTTACATTGCTCGCGTAAGCCTCATTTGTATAACGATTGTCCACATTCATTATCCATAGGTCATCGTCATACTGACCGTTCATTTTACTTTGATAGGCATCAGCTGCTTGTTGCCAAGTATCGTAACGTTCTAAATAAACATATTTCATTCCGTTATTTTGATTGTCAATGTAATCAGCTTTAAAACCTTTATCGTTTAGAGCATCAATAAACATATCCATGTATTTTCCGCCTTTGTAAACGTTTGCAACCACATAATAGCCTTCTTGGGTTCCCTCAAGATTTCTAAACTTTCTGCTTTTAATAGCGTCGGCTTTGGACAAATTTGTACTTGTAACTGCTGTTTGGTCTTGTGCAATTTCAGGTAAAGAGGTAGAACTATTTTCTTGATTTGATGTAGTTTTAGATCGCCTTACTGGTTTTTTGTTTAGAGAAAAACTGTTTTCTTGTAATTCGTCTGGAACTTGGCTGCCAGCTATTGCTGTATTTGTAGGAGGATTGTTGGTTTCGATTTCGGTATCAAAACCTTTTTTAAATAAGTTTTCAGCTCTTTTTTCTAAATCAGGCCTTTGTCCTTTAGTTTCATTTTGAACCATTCGCATGACCATTTGAAAGCGTCGCTCTAAGTCTTTTTGACGGCTCGCTTCTAACGAATCTTGCTGGTGAATTAATTCAGCAAGAACCTCTTCGTTTTCTGCTAATCGCTTCTTTAATTTTTCAAGTTCTTCATTTTCTGCAATGCTGTTTTCTAATAAAGTTTCACCAGAAACAATCTCATCAGGGTTGTCTTCAAACATGACACGATCTTCAGTAAGATTAGGTGAGAAAGAATATGCAAAAGATAATTCATGTGTAATACCAAGATTACTAAAGTCAGTGCCAAACCCTTTCTCCATACTATAGCCAAGCGATAAGCGTTTATTAAGATTGAAACCTGCCCCTGCAGAAGCACCATAAAATGAATCATAACCACCTTGTAACCACCCCAATTTTGGAAGATCTAATATTAAACTCCCACCAAATGAAAGATCTTGTTGATCTGCTGTCAATGGACCATCTTGTGCGTTAAGACGAACTCGAGCCAAAGGCATTAATCGGGCATTTTCTAGAATACCTGAACCATTATTAAACCGATGAGTATATTGTAAGTGCCCAGAGTATGTTTTGTCTTCAAACGAAGTAAGTTGTTCACTTGTTTTTATGTTGTAGTCAAACAAATTTTCGGCATACACGCCGAGATCAAATTGCCCATATGACAGATTGAATCCTGGCTGAAAAGAAAGAACATTGCTGTCGACGGTTCCGTTTAATAAGGGATCATTAGGATCTAATTGACTTGCTCTATTAATATCAAAACCAGTATTGTAATAGGCAAGATTAGCTCCAAAGGTAAAATTGCTTTTATCACTTAACTTTAATCCGTATGCATAATTAGCCATAATACCTATATTAGAAACAAGTCCTTTTTGCTGAGAATATAGGCTCAAACCTAAACCGTTTCTATCACCTATCCGACCACTATAACTAACAAAATAGGTTTGATCATTATTATCAAATTGAAGTGATTGATTTCTATGTAAAAAATTGATGTACGAATTATCTTCTCGAACAGTTGTGAATGTTGGATTGATTAAGAATCTATTAAATTTTAATAGATTTTGTGGTGCTACTTTTAATGGTAATATAGGGTCCGCTTCTTGTGCGTTAACAGTTGTTAACGATATTAAAGCCAATAGGGACAGTATAAAAAGATTATTGATTTTCATGTTTTTATTATCGAATGACTGTTATCGTTCCTTTTTTTAAGGTTTCTGTTGCATTTTTAATTATGTAATAGAAAACCATATTTTGTTTGGGAAATGTAAATGAAGATTGAGGCCAATTGTTTTGATATTCTGTTTCGTTAATTATTTCGCCACCTTGATCGTCATAAATGATGACATTAACATCAGCTTTATTAGAATATGAGTTGGGGATAACCCACTGGTCATTTGATCCGTCTCCATTAGGGGTAATTACGTTAGGTACTTTAAAAAGATCTAAATACACGACATTAAGTTGACGGCTTATTTGACAGTTATCAATTGTTGCAAGTAATCTATAGGTGCCTTCTTCCGTAAAGGTGATAGCATTGGAACTGCCCATTAGCACATTATTCCCATCATACCATTCATAGGCTGTTCCTCCACTTGCGGTAACTGTTTTTGAGCCGCCTTCAGGAAAAATTATATCTCCATCGACATCTAAGCTGATTAGATTAGGGTCTAGCGGAGCAATTATTATTTCATTTGAAGAGAGCGAACAACCGTCTTTAGAAAGCACGAGTTTGTAGGTGCCGGGTTGATTAATGTCTAATGAAAAACTTGTTGTGTCAATTGAAGTGCCATCTCTTTCCCAAGAAAATGTTTCATCACTTAGGTCAGTAGTAGTGCTTAAGGTGATAATATCAGAATCATTACAGTAAATGGTACTTGTTGAATTAATACTGATTGTTTCACTTGTGAGTAGTTGAACATTTAAAGTATTGGATGATGGATTGTAGCTAGATAGAGTAGCGTTAAGCGCATAATCTCCATTTTCTGAAGAATTAGGAACACTCAAAATTCGATTTGTTTCGCCCGCAATTGCTCCTCCGTCTTTTAACCATTGGTACGTAAAAAGGTTTTCTAATTGGGTTGTAACATCTGTTTTATTTCCGCCTGATTGCACTGCATTTATTTGCATTGCCTTCAATTCAGTAGTTGTACTTGTGCAAGCTGTATAAGCAGTGTTATAATCTATAGTGATTTCAAAACTGCTAGGCACCACCGCTACTGTGTTTTCAGAACTGATAGTAGACGAACAGGCACCTGTTGAAGTCACATCAACGTAGTATGTTCCTTCTTGGGTAATGTCAAGTGTAGCATTAGTTGCACCGCCAATCGCTATGCTATTTCTATACCATTGATAGCTAGGGGTAGCAGCATCGGTAGTTATGCTTAGGGTCTCTGGAAGAGAAGGCAATACCACTAAATTTTCAGGATTATCTCTAGTAACCGTAAAACCTCCGGCATTAGTAAATACAATAGAATCAGACTGTTCGGTACAAATACCACTGCCTGAAATTTCCACAGAGTATTCTCCTTCAAATCCCGCTGTGCTGCCATCAACGAGATATGATGTTCCTGTTGCGCCAGCGATAGGCGAATTATCTTTGTACCATTGATAGCTTGCCGAACCATCAGGCATTTCCACAGTCAATGTTTCGGTTTGCCCAGCACACAGAGCTGTTTGCCCTGGTGCTGTTATAGTAACGCCACTACCAGTTCCACCGATAGTAATCGTTACAAAATTTGAATCAGTGTTTCCTGAAAAGGTGCAATCACCATAGTCAATTAGGGCTTGATACATTCCACTCGTTGCCGCAGTAATAGTATGACTCGTCTCCGAGGGCAATAAAGTGCCGCTACGGTACCATTGGTATTGATAGGTTTCTGGATTGGCAATATTATCTACTTGTAAATCAACAGGCGTATCACTACAAATACTGCCAGGAGGATTACCATCGCCTAGTTCGCTAATATTCAAGCTGCTTGTTACAGTCATGTAATAAACATGATATGAATCAACGGTTTCGGCAGAACTAACGTTGTCGGTACTTCTTGCTCTAAATTTGTAACCATTTCCTCGCACATCGGTTGGCACTGAGAAGTTGACATCGAATTCTTTTGATGTATTTGTATTTTGGTCAGTAATTCGTGCAAGTTCGATCGGGCTTGTGAAGTCTCCATTCGAGTCTGATAATTCAAGTATAAATTCATTACCAGTATTGGGCAGTCCTCCTGCCCAAGAAATGGTCATATCATAAGAATTAAATGGGCCTGAACCGGTGTCTAATCCTGCACAGATTTTTGTCCATGCTGCCGACCCGCCTGTAGGTACTGGTGGCCTCATTGCAATTTGTGCATGAACTCCACTAAACCCTAAAATAAGAGTTAGCATCATTAGCGGGATTACAGATTTAGTATGAAACTTCATGAGTAGGCTTATTTTTGGGCAACTTGAGTTAATAGAATATTAAGTTGTTGTAAAAATTCAAGTTTACAGTTTAGATCTAACTTTAATTAAATGTCAATAACAAATATGTCTTTAAAATGTTGTTTGAAGAATTTATTGTTGTAATAGGAATCATTATTGTTGTGAAACATGCGTATTTGTATGGTTGGCTTATTTTATTAAGTGTATTCATAGGCTTTTTTGGTACTTTTGTGTTTGTTTAAAACACACCTTATGAGCGATTCTGAAAGACCATTAAATTTTCTTGAACATATCATTGAAGAAGACCTTAAAAATGGTTTTTCTAAAGAGGCATTACGCTTTCGATTTCCGCCTGAACCTAATGGATATTTACATATTGGTCACGCGAGCTCTATTTGCTTGAACTTTGGCTTAGGACTGCGCTATAACGCGCCAGTTAATTTGAGGTTTGATGACACCAATCCTGCAAAAGAAGAACAGGAGTTTGTCGATGCTATAAAAAGAGATGTAGAATGGTTGGGATATAAGTGGGATACCGAACGGTACGCTTCTGATTACTTCCAACAGTTATATGACTGGTCCATTTTCTTAATCAAAGACGGAAAGGCATATGTGGATAGTCAGACTTCAGAGGAAATGGCTACTCAAAAAGGCACTCCGACAGAATCTGGTACAGAAAGCCCTTTTCGAAATCGTTCAGTTGAAGAAAACTTGGAACTGTTTGAAGCTATGAAGGCAGGTAAATTTGATGAAGGAAAACATGTTTTGCGGGCCAAGATTGATATGACTTCCTCGAATATGTTGATGCGCGATCCGATTATGTATCGAGTACTTCATAAGGCACATCATAGAACAAATACCGATTGGTGTATTTATCCCATGTATGATTGGACACATGGTGAAAGTGATTATATAGAGCAGGTTTCACATTCTTTATGCACACTAGAATTTGCCATGCATAGAGAGCTGTACGATTGGTTTTTAGATCAAGTTGTGGAAAAAGAAAAGGTACGCCCAAAGCAACGGGAATTTGCAAGAAGGAATTTAAGTCACACCGTGGTAAGTAAGAGAAAATTGGCCCGCTTGGTTGAAGAAGGTGTAGTAGATAGTTGGGATGATCCTCGTATGCCAACAATTTCGGGATTGCGTAGAAGAGGATATTCTCCAGAATCTATTCGGAGCTTTGCTGATACTATTGGTATAGCTAAACGAGATAATCTTATTGATGTTTCGCTGTTGGAATTTCAAGTTCGTAATCACTTAAATAAAGTGGCTCCTAGGGTTATGGGGGTGCTGAACCCTTTAAAGGTTGTTATTACCAATTATTCGGAAGACTCTGAGGAATGGTTAGATGCCGAGAACAATCCTGAAGATGAATCGGCTGGAATGCGTAAAGTTCCTTTTTCTAAAGAAATTTATATTGAGCAAGAAGATTTTCGGGAAGAAGCAAATAAGAAGTTTTTCCGACTAAAGCTAGGTAAAGAAGTTCGGTTAAAGAATGCCTACATCATTAAAGCAGAGAGTTGTACTAAAGATAGCCATGGAAATGTTATTGAAGTCCAATGTGCCTATGATCCAAAAAGTAAAAGCGGAAGTGGCACGGAAGAAAGTCTTCGTAAGGTAAAAGGAACCTTACATTGGGTTTCCACGAAACATGCTCTTAAAGCTGAGGTTAGATTGTACGATCGTCTTTTCACGGATGAAAGTCCAGATACACACAAAGACAAAGACTTTATGGAATTTGTAAATCCAGATTCTTTAAAAGTTATAACAGGATATTTAGAACCCAGCCTTAAAGGATCTAACATTGGAACTCAAGTTCAATTTCAGCGATTAGGGTATTTTTGTGTGGATCCGGACTCAACTTCTGAAAAATTGGTTTTTAATAGAACTGTAGGTTTGCGAGATTCTTGGGCCAAAATCGAACAAAAAAACTGATATAAGATTTCTTTATTTATAACAATATATCGATTGGTATATTCTATTAAAAACGTAACGATATAAGTGTTTTTCAGCAATTGTCAGTTTCAATAAATGTTATAGTAGCCTAATTGCCCTGAAAGTTCTTCAAAAGCTCTTAAAATAAGAATTGCACTTTTTTGAGTATTTAAAACTTTAGTTAGCGCCAATATCTTTCATAAAACAAAAAACCCGCTTCAGAATTCCGAAGCGGGTTTTATTTTAACAAAGACCTTCTAGTCTAATTTTTTAGGTTTTTGCTTTTTCATGGCTTCCCCAATTTGATTACTAGCCGTGAAACTTGCCACCATATCATTCAACATTTGGCTGCCTGCCTGTGGTGAATTTGGTAATAGTATTAGATTACTATTGGTTTCTTGCCCTATTGATTGCAAAGTGTCATAATGTTGTGTTACAACTATTAAAGCCGATGCTTCTTGTGAATTGATACCTACTTTGTTAAGAACCTCTACAGACTCTTCCAAACCTCTTGCAATTTCTCGGCGTTGATCTGCAATACCTTGACCTTGTAATCTTTTACTCTCTGCTTCTGCTTTTGCTTTTTCAACGATCAAAATACGTGCCGCATCACCTTCAAATTGCGCGGCTATCTTTTCACGTTCTGAGGCATTAATACGATTCATGGCCTCTTTCACTTGGGCATCAGGGTCAATATCAGTTACAAGTGTTTTAATGATGTCATAACCATAGGTCATCATCGCATCGTTCAATTCTGATTTTACAGCAATCGCTATATCATCTTTACGAACGAATACATCATCTAATTTCATTTTTGGCACTTCTGCACGCACCACATCAAATACATAAGAGGTGATCTGGTCATGTGGATAATCAAGTTTGTAAAAGGCATCATATACTTTGTCCTTAATTACTTTGTATTGCACAGAAACTTTTAGCCGAACGAATACGTCATCTAAAGTTTTCGTCTCAATAATAACATCTAATTGCTGGATTTTTAAACTCAGTCTCCCTGCTATTCTATCCACAAGTGGAATTTTCATATGAAGACCTGATTGTCGAATACTATGAAATTTACCAAAGCGCTCGATTATGACAGCTGTTTGTTGCTTCACAATGAAAAAAGCTGATATCAGAACGATGAGGAGAAAAAAGATAATTGGTATAAAGATAAAACTACCCATAATTTTTGTTTTTAGGTTTATATATTGAATTTACGTAATTCACTTTACATATATGTAGGGTTTACCTCGGAATTGTTACAAAGGATTAGGTTTATCAGTAAAGGCTAAGGGTTGTAGGTCTAAATTTGAATAGTGTACATCACCTTATGACCCTAACTTTTCAATAGCAGCATGTATCCTTTGAATGCTTTCTTCCTTGCCAATCATCTCAAGAATATCAAAAATGTGCGGTCCTTTCATATCACCTACAATTACTAAACGTAGTGGAGGCATCACTTTGCCAAAAGAGAGTTCTTGCTCGGTAATCCATGATTTTACTAAGATTTCAACGTTTTCAGAGGAGAAGTCTTCAATAACCTGAAGTACAGATACCAATTGTTTTAGTATTTCAGGGGTTCCTTCTTTCCACTGCTTTCGGGAAGCTTTTTCATTGTAAGAATCCGGAGCCAAAAAGAAGTAATGTGAAAGTTCCCAAAAATCAGATACGAATGTTGCGCGTTCTTTAATAAGTGAAACGGCCTTTTCTACGTTGTCTGGTCGAGCGCAGTCGAGACCTCTTTGCTCTGCGGATAATTTTTCATCAAGAATTACTTTAAAGGAATCCGCCAATTCCGCATCACTTCTTTCTTGTAAATAGTGTTGATTGTACCACTTCGTCTTGTCTGGGTCAAATCGTGCCCCTGATTTGTTGACACGTTCTAAACTAAAGGCTTCAACCAATTCTGTCAAACTATAAATTTCTTGTTCTGTACCTGAATTCCATCCAAGCATGGCCAAAAAGTTGACAACCGCTTCGGGAAAATAGCCTTCTTCCTTATATCCTTTGGATTCATTCCATGACAAGGGAAATATTGGAAAGCCTAATTTCTCTCCGTCTCGCTTACTTAGCTTTCCTTTTCCGACAGGTTTCATGATTAAAGGCAAATGTGCAAATTGGGGAGCATTCCATCCGAAGGCATCATATAATTGTTGGTGCAAAGCCAAAGAAGGCAACCATTCTTCCCCTCGAATTACATGAGAGATTTTCATTAGATGATCATCAACAATATTCGCCAAATGATAAGTAGGCATTCCGTCACTTTTAAAAAGGACTTTGTCATCAAGAATATTAGTGTCAATATGAATTTCACCTCGGATAATATCAGTCAAAATCAATTTTTCATCTTGAGGAGATTTGAAACGAATGACGTAATCTTCTCCAGAATCCAATTTTGCCTCCACTTCTTCAGCAGATAGCGATAGCGAGTTGGCAAGTTTCAAGCGATTATGCCAATTATAGATAAAGGTCTTTCCTTTTGCTTCATGGTCTTTTCTATGAAAATCTAGCTCCTCGGAAGTATCAAAAGCATAATACGCCTTCCCTTTTGCAATAAGTTCATCGGCATATTTTCGGTACAAGTCTTTGCGCTCGCTCTGTCTATAGGGCCCAAAACCACCGTCTTTACCCACTCCTTCATCGAAGGGAATTCCACACCAATTCAAAGCATCAACTATATATTGCTCTGCTCCTGCAGCATAGCGATTCTGGTCAGTGTCTTCAATTCTAAGAATGAAATCACCTCCGTGTTTCTTGGCAAATAGGTAGTTGAAAAGTGCGGTGCGCACTCCCCCAATATGTAATGGACCTGTCGGACTAGGCGCAAAACGAACACGGACTTTCTGACTCATAGCTTCTAATTTTTGAGCTGCAAAGATAACAAAAGCGCCCTAGCCCCCGAAGGGGGAATTACTTTCCTAATCTAAATATTTTGAGTTTTTAACCCGCCTGACTAAGAGTTCCCCCTTCGGGGGCTAGGGCGCTGCAGGTTTCATTTCTTCCGGAATTCTCGGATTCATGATTTTAAACCATAGTGGCGGAAGAAATGACATCACCATTGAAGTCGGATATCCAAATGGCATTTGTGGTGAAATATCATGATAATCGAGAATCTGATACTTTTTAGAGGATTTATAATGATGGTCGCTATGACGAGTGAGTTCATAAAGTACAATTCTTCCCATCACATGATTGCTGTTCCAAGAGTGAACTTCACGAACACGTTCATATCTTCCAGAAGGCAGTTTGTTGCGCATGAGCCCGTAGTGTTCAATATAGTTTACGGTTTCCAACATTAGAAAACCAACAATTCCGCTAGTAACGGCAAAAAGAACACCTAGATTTCCGAAGAAATAGAAAACAATTCCTAAGTATGTAATTTGAAATACACTATACCAGAGCATATCATTTTTTATGGAGAGAAACTTCTGTTTATGGGACTTCAACAATTTTGACTGCAGCTTCCAAGCGCTGAAATATTGACGAATCACAGAGGTAAACCAAAACGAATATACCGTTTGGTTGTATTGTGCCGTAGCCGGGTCTTCTTTAGTCGCTGCTTGGGCATGATGGCCAAAATTATGCTCGATATAAAAATGCATATATAAAGAAGGCAAGAGCAGCAACTTTCCCAAATGTCTTTCGCTAGTAGTTTTGCGATGACCCAATTCATGCGCAACATTAATTCCGTTCGTGCCGAGAACAATTCCCATAGACAATATTAATCCGACAAGTTCGTAGGTGGCGTAGCTCGTTGTGGTAATATCCCAAAGTAGAAAGGCTAGAAGTCCGAATATTATGGGTGCATTCAAATAAAGCATCCAATCGAAGAGCTTGCTTTTTTTCTTTTCCTCTCGTTCCTCCCCTTCATAATTTGAAGGGTCATGCGGCAATAGGAGTTCTAAAATGGGTATCAGAACAAAAGCATAAAAAGGTGTAAAATAGCTGAAATAGCCCTTAAAATATATACTTATCACCGCCGAAATGGGCAAGGTCATTGCTGCGAGGTACTTTAAATCTTTTAACATCGGTCTTTTATCTAATAATTTTCAGTAAGCGGGTTTAACACGAATTTGATGTTTAAATTTGTGAGAACGAGTATCTTGGTACTAAATATAGTGAATTTGAATAGTTACAATAACATACTTCTCAAACTCAGCGATTTTACCAAAAAGTACTACACGAAGTTATTGCTCAAAGGTCTTTTGCTCTTTTTAGCTTTCGGATTGTTGTTTTTTTTGGTCACTTTAGGCGTGGAGTACTTCCTGTGGCTTAACTCAACAGGCCGTTTGATTTTGTTGCTGATTTTTGTGGTAATTGAAGCGTTTCTATTGTTCAAATACATTTTGACTCCCCTATTCTATTTGTTTAAACTGAAACAGGGCATAAGTCATAAACAAGCCTCTCTTTTAATTGGGAAGCATTTTCCGGACGTGGATGACAAGCTCTACAATTTACTGGACTTGGCGGATGATAAAAACCAATCTGAACTTTTGCTGGCGAGTATTGAACAGCGGTCAGAGACCTTAAATCCTATTCCTTTTACCAAAGCGGTTGATTTTGGTGAGAATGTGAAATATGTAAAGTATTTGGCAATTCCAGCATTGCTTTTCGGGTTGATATGGCTAAGCGGGAATCTGAGTGATTTCTTTGGCTCCTACAATCGGGTTGTAAATTATGATGTAGCTTACGAGCCGCCGGCACCTTTTGCGTTTCGATTACTGTCCAATGATTTAAATGTTTTGGATTCCAAAGCGGTCACCGTTCAAGTAACAACTGAAGGAGAAATTCGCCCAGACCAAGTATTTATTACGATTGACGGAAGAGACCTGTTGTTACAGCAACAAAATGGCATCTATCAATATACCTTTACACCTCCCCTAACTTCCACAAGCTTCTCTTTTAAGGCAAACGGTATATTTTCTCGGGAATATCAGATGAAAGCTTTAAAAACCCCATCTATTCAGAATTTTGAATTGCTTTTGAATTATCCGATGTATACGAATAGGAAATCAGAAATATTGAAAAGTACAGGAAATGCAACGTTTCCCGAAGGAACAAAGGTTACTTGGCAAATAGAAGGCAAACATACCGAGAACATTCATTTGGTCACGAAAGATACGGCATTGGCATTTTCAAAGACCGAAGACGCATTTCAAATCTCGAAACGTGTGTTTTCAAATCTCAACTATGAATTAAGTACTTCGAATACAAATGTTGTCGATTATGAGAAGTTAGCCTATCGTTTTGATGTGATAAAAGATGCGTATCCGACGATTAAGGCGAAGCAGGTTTTGGATTCTTTGAATCCGAATACTTCCTATTATATCGGTGAGGCTTCAGATGATTATAAGTTACGTCGTATTCGTTTGGTTTGTTATCCTGATGAAGATGCCGAGAACCAACAAATATTGGAGCTGGGTGAACCAAACTCCAATTTTAATCAGTTCTATTATACCTTCCCTTCAGGATTGCAATTAGATGCAGGCAAAAATTACAGCTTTTATTTCGAGGCAACGGACAATGATAGAGTCCACAATGGTAAAACGTCCAAAAGCCAGGTGTTTTCAACGGTTTTGCTCGATGAAAATCAGTTAAAAAACAAAGAACTCGAATCGCAACAATCTATTATAAACAACCTTGATAAATCCTTAGAAAAATTCAAGGAGCAGAAAGAAACTTTAAAAGAAATCAATCAAAATCAAAAGGAGAAAAAGCAACTCAATTTTAACGACCAGAATCAAGTAAAGGATTTCCTCAAGAAGCAACAGCAACAGGAGCAGATGATGCAGAAGTTTAGCAAGCAGCTAAAGGAAAATCTCAAAAAGAGTGAAAAAGAAGACGAGATGAATGAGTTGCTCAAAGAGCGTCTAGAACGACAAGAGATTGAGGCAAAGAAGAATGAGAAGTTGTTGGAAGAATTAAACAAGATTGCTGAAAAGATTGATAAAGAGGAATTGGCGAAGCGCTTGGAAGAATTGGGCAAGAAACAACAGAATAGTGAACGTAATCTAGAACAGTTGCTAGAGTTGACCAAACGGTATTATGTAACTGAAAAAGCGGCGCAGTTGGCAAAAGACTTAGAAAAGTTAGCAGAAAAGCAGGAACAGGAGGGGGATAAAGAGTCTTCAGAAGGCAAGAAAGAAGAACAAGAAAAATTAAATGACGAGTTTGAGAAACTTGCCGAGGAAATGAAGGAACTTCAAAAGGACAATGCCGATTTAAAGAAGCCACTTGATTTACAGTTGGATAAACAAAAGGAAGAGGGAATTAAAGGTGACCAGCAGGAGGCTTCAGAACAACTAGAAAAGGAGAAGACAGAACCAAAGGGTTCTCAGGAAAAGCAGGAGTCGAGTAAGAAGGCATCGCAGAAACAAAAGTCTGCCGCTCAGAAAATGAAGGAGATGAGCGAAGAGCTTTCAGAATCTTCTTCAGGTGGAGGAGGAGGTTCTTCTATAACAGAGGATGCAGAAATGCTCCGTCAGATTTTGGACAACCTTGTTATTTTCTCTTTTAAACAAGAAAATTTATATGAGGTTTTAGAAGAAGTTGATGTTGATGCGCCGCAGTTTTCAAGTTCTATTCGAGAGCAGCAAGAACTGCGAAAGCTTTTTGAACATGTAGATGACAGTTTATTTGCGCTGTCACTGCGACGAGCAGAACTATCCGAGTTTGTAAACGAACAAATTACAGAGGTGTATTATAATACGGACAAAGCTTTGGAAGCCATTGCCGAAAGTCAAATATACCAAGGTGTATCCTATCAAAAATATGTTTTGACAGCCGCTAATAGTCTATCAGATTTTCTTGCAAATACACTTGACAACATGCAACAAAGTATGCAGTCCGGTCAGGGGCAGGGTGAGGGAGATGGATTTCAACTTCCTGATATCATCAAACAACAAGGAGAGTTGCAAGAGAAGATGGAAGGCCAAGGAAAATCAGGACAAGGCAAACCTGCTGGTCAGGGAGATGGACAGCAGGGTGAGGGTCAAAAAGGGGAAGGTGAAGGAGAATCTGGACAAAGTGGTGAGAAAGGAAAAGGCGGTGAAGGGGAAAAAGGACCCGGTGAATCTGGATATGGAAAAGAAGGCCAAGGTGGTGAAGGAGATGGTCAGGGAAAAAATGGCAAAGGAAAGGGTAACGGCGGGGATGGCGAAGGTGGTCAAGGCAGTCAAGGTGGCGGAGAAGGTAATGGTCAAGGAGATGGGCCAAGTGAAGAAGAGCTTAAAGAAATCTATGAGATTTACAAGGAGCAACAAATGATCCGACAACGTTTGGAAAAGCAGTTACAAGATATGATTAATAGTAGTGACCGAAAATTAGGAGAGAAATTGCTCAGACAAATGGAGGATTTTGAAAATGAATTGTTAGAGAATGGTTTTACGCAAAGGGGTTTGAACAAGATGAATAACATTCAGTATGAACTCTTGAAGTTGGAGAATGCTGCTATGAAGCAAGGAAAAAAACCTGAGCGAGAAAGTAATACCAACAAGAATCAGTTTAATAACCCAATTACTACTAAGCCCTCATTATTAGAGGATTATCGCAATGAAATTGAGATTTTAAATAGACAAGCACTACCTTTGCGCCAAAATTTCCAGAATAGAGTAAAGGAGTATTTCAAAAGCGATGATTAATTTTAATTATCTTACTGATTATCAAATAGTTGAAGAGAATTTGTATTCCAAATGGCTACTTGAAGTGATTGGTTCTGAAAACAGAGTTCTAGGGGATATTGCGTACGTTTTTTGTGACGACGCCTATTTGTTAGAGATAAATAAGCAGTATCTTAATCATGATACGTATACAGACATTATTACTTTCGATTATACTGATGGGAATACTATTGCTGGAGACATATTTATTTCCATTGAACGGGTAAAGGAAAATGCTGCAGAATTCGAAGTGGATTTTGATGAAGAATTACGAAGAGTAATGGCGCATGGAATTTTGCATTTATCGGGATATGGAGACAGATCGGATGAGGAAGCAGAACAGATGAGAGACAAGGAAGAAGAAAAAATGAAATTGTTCCACGTGGAACAAAACAGCTAAGTAAGAAGGATATGTTTGAAAAGGAATATGATGTAATTGTGGTTGGCGGAGGTCATGCTGGAGCGGAAGCTGCCGCCGCAGCCGCAAACATAGGTTCTAAAACTTTGCTGGTAACGATGAACTTGCAGACAATTGGTCAAATGTCTTGTAATCCTGCTATGGGCGGCATTGCAAAAGGACAGATTGTTCGTGAAATTGATGCGCTTGGAGGTTATAGTGGAATCGTTACGGATAGGTCCGCGATACAATTCAAGATGTTGAACAAATCGAAGGGCCCTGCGATGTGGAGTCCACGCGCACAAAACGACAGAATGCGTTTTGCAGAAGAGTGGCGATTGATGTTAGAGAACACTCCGAATTGTGATTTCTATCAAGAAATGGTCAACGGACTTCTGGTGGAAAACGGTAAAGTTTGTGGTGTCAAAACTTCATTAGGAATTGAAGTAAGAGGTAAGGCAGTTGTCCTTACCAATGGCACTTTTTTAAATGGATTAATCCACATTGGAGAGAAGCAATTTGGTGGAGGTAGAGCAGGAGAAAAAGCAGCTACTGGAATAACAGAGCAACTACTAGATTTCGGTTTCGAAAGTGGCCGAATGAAAACAGGAACGCCACCAAGAGTCGACGGTCGCTCTTTAGATTATTCGAAGATGATACTTCAGCCAGGAGATGCAAATCCTGAGAAATTCTCCTATGCACAAACTCAGACCCTAAAGACACAGCGTGATTGTCATATGACACATACAAGTGCTTTGGTTCATGATTTGCTGAAAGAAGGCTTTGACCGCTCTCCCATGTTCAATGGAAGAATAAAAAGTATAGGCCCCAGATATTGTCCTTCAATAGAAGATAAGATTAATCGCTTTGCGGATAAGGATAGCCACCAGTTGTTTGTAGAACCTGAAGGTTGGAATACCGTTGAGGTTTATGTAAATGGTTTCTCAACTTCTCTTCCAGAAGATGTTCAATTCAAAGCATTACGCTCAGTGGTTGGCTTTGAAAATGTAAAGTTTTTTAGACCTGGTTATGCCATAGAATATGATTATTTCCCACCAACACAATTGAAGCATACCTTAGAAACTAAGCTTGTAGAGAACCTATATTTTGCCGGACAAATTAATGGAACTACGGGCTATGAAGAAGCCGCTTCACAAGGTTTGATGGCGGGAATAAATGCGCATTTAAAACTCAATGAAAAAGAGGAATTTATCCTTAAAAGAGATGAAGCATACATCGGAGTTTTAATTGACGATTTGATTACAAAGGGCACAGAAGAGCCCTATAGAATGTTTACGTCTCGAGCCGAATACAGAACCTTATTACGTCAAGATAATGCCGATTTAAGATTAACTCCTAAAGGATATGAAATCGGTTTGGCAGGAAAAGAGCGCCTAAAACGAATGGAGGAAAAGCAGGAAAAGTCAAATGCTTTTATTAAGTTTTTTGAAAAGACGAGTGTGCTTCCTGAAGATATAAATCCGATTTTGGAGAGTGTAAATTCTAGTTTGGTAAAGCAATCTGATAAATTGGTAAAGGCTTTTTCAAGACCAAAGGTTACAATGAATCATATGCTTCAACTGGAATCGGTTTCCACTTTTGTTGAAGAAAATAATTTGGATAGAGAAGTGCTTGAGCAAACAGAAGTACAAGTAAAGTATTCTGGATATATTGCAAAGGAAAAGAATAATGCTGATAAGCTTCACCGCTTAGAGGATGTCAAGATTCCTGATAATTTTGATTATTCAAAACTAAAATCCTTGTCTTTTGAGGCAAGAGAAAAACTAGAGGTTATTCGGCCTGTGACCATTGCACAAGCTTCTAGAATTAGTGGTGTATCTCCATCTGACATCAGCGTTCTTCTTGTCTTTATGGGGCGCTAATCATGCAATGTTCCACGTGGAACATTTTGTAGTTATTTAATTGGAGAACGTCTTTGGTTCAATTCTTGATGCAGTTTCGAAACAACATTAAGTCCAACCAAAATGAAGCAAACACTACTCCTAGTTTTCGTTCTATTCACACTTCAATCTTGTATTCCGCTACGCATAGCTCCGAAGATTGAAGACTATAAAATCAAGAAGGGAAAGAAGTTTAAACGAAGTTTGTCAAAGCGGCAAATGTTTATTTTCGAGGACAGCAAAGAAGCGGAGCAATTTTACAATTTTGTAAACGTCAGTTTCCAGTTAGATGACACGAATGTTTATGATGATGTGCCTTTTGAGATTGACGGGCAACAATATTTCTTCGCATGGTATGAGGTTGAAATTCCAGACAAATCAATTAATCTACTTCCCGTTTTCGTGGACTTGGCTTTTGCAGTCGCTGACATGGATACTGCTTTTGAGGATTCATATGAGAACCGAAAAGGAAATTGGTATTTGGCGATAGAAGTTTATAATGATTTGGAACCAGATTGTTTGGTAGAAACTTCACTTTCAAGAGAAGACGTTTTAAAGTATCTTCGTGCTTTGAAGAAAGAATATCTCGCCGCTCATAATTACAATGAAACTATTTTTAAAGACTAAAGATTTTTCGATTTCTCAAGAGGCATTTGAATTGTATCATGATGACGAATTGGATATGCTTATTTCTAAACCGCAACCAGAATATTTGGATGCATATTATGAGAGCGAAGTTTATATTTCTCATACAGATGCTAACAAATCGTTTATCGATAGACTGTATCAATATGTTAAAAGATTCAGCATTCGTAAGAAGCTAAAATTGATTAACTACTATTCGAAAAAGAGAAAAACGCTGCTTGATGTTGGAGCGGGCACAGGTGATTTTTTAATAACGGCCAATAGCAACGGTTGGCATGCAGAAGGTGTTGAACCTAGCCACAAAGCTAGGGCGAAAGCTCTCGAAAAAGGAATTAGTTTAATTGATAGGTTAGAAGCTATTCCGAACAAAAAATATAATGTCATAACCTTATGGCATGTGCTCGAACATTTGCCTGATTTGGAGAACCAAATTCTAAAGTTAGTTTGGCACTTAGAAGAAAGCGGAACTTTAATAATTGCAGTTCCGAATTTTAAATCGTACGACGCGACATATTACAAAGAGTTTTGGGCAGCTTACGATGTGCCAAGACATTTGTGGCATTTTTCGAAAACAGCAATTGAAAAACTTTTCGCAAAACACGAAATGAAAATAATTAAAGTCAAGCCGATGTTATTTGATTCTTTTTATGTTTCGCTACTTTCTGAAAAATACAAAACGGGAAGGCAGAATATTTTCAAAGCTTTCGTTTTAGGTTTATGGTCGAATATCGTGGCAATACGATCCAAAGAGTACTCATCGCATATTTATGTACTGCAAAAGCGTTAAAACGCGTTTTAAGCCGATTTATCGCCTTTTCTGCAATACTCTGAAGCAGGCCTATTTAATTCAAATAATTCATTAAAATCGCACTGTTTTAGGCGATTATTTTTAATAGGTTTTTTTGATTGAAATAGCTATTTGCAATAATATTTCGTTATACTTGTAAAATCAATGATTTTCTGAGCGAATTAAGACTCCCAAATTTTTAAAGAAGGTTAAGATTTTACTATTCCATAGAATTTTTAGAAAAATTAAAAAAAGCTTTCCTATTTTTGCGCGACTTTAAGAAACGAAATGGATTTCCATGAATTCTAAAAAAAGTTCGACGAATTCTGGAAATGAAAATAAAAGAAGTATTCATGAAAAAATTAGCATTAGTAGTTACAGCAATGATTCTATTTGTTTCCTGTGAGCAATCAAAGATTGGTTATGTGGATAACGTTAAACTGCTTGAGGATTATCAAGAAAAAACAGATATAGACGCTTCTTTTGAAATAAAAAAGCAGGCATGGGCGAAAAAGAAAGACAGCATTACCCAAGCTTTTAGATTAGAAGCCCAGGCATATCAATCGAAATATCCAAATCCGAATACTAAAAAAGCACAAGAAGAAGGGGCTATTTTACAGCAAAAAAGTCAGTTTATCGGACAGCAATTACAGCAAGAAGAACAGATGCTACTTAGTACTGGACAAGTAGAATTAGACAGTGTTGTTGGTAGAATAAAAAAGGCCATTAAAGCTTATGGTAAAACGAATAAATACGCTTATATCCTCGGAGGAGGTGATGGAGGAGCTGTTTTATATGGTAATGATGCTCATGATTTAACAGGAGAGATTTTGAAAGTTTTAAATGCAGATTACAAAAAGGAGTAGTCCTCTTATAATCTAATAAAGAAGTATACCCGTTTCCTAAAGGAAACGGTTTTTTTATGCTTGTAACAGAAAGACTAAAAATGCTGCAGGAATAAAGTATACTGCAATCGTCATTGCTCCAGCGTAATCTTTAGCAACGCGTTGGCCAAATAAAAGCATCAGTAGCCCAACGCAAGAAAGAATAGCTCCATATAGTGCCATCAAACTTTCTCCGGAGGTTGATATTTCATAAACACCAATTAAACAAAGCATTCCGGCCACAACTTCAATAATCAAAATAACACCTAGCATTAAAGGAACAATACTTTTCAAAGGCGTGTCTTTAAAATGCTCCTTTAACCAAGAAAGGTTTCCTTTCCAGTCCGTGATCTTGTCAATGCCACTTTGTAAAAAAGTGATAACAAGAAAGAGTAATAGTAAAATTTCTGTAGAATAATTTAATATAGCATCCATGATTATGAGTTTAAATTAAGCAGCCTTTTTATGAAGTAATCGGGTTAGTTTAATTGATAAATCCGTTAGAATAATTTTTGAATTACCATTGCGTTCAATGTGATACATGGCATCTTCTAACTCGTTTACAATAGTTATAATGTTGTTTTCATGTACAAAAGGGGCAAATTTCTCTAAATTAAATCCATCTACTTTAATTTGCATATACGCGAGCTCTTTCACATTAAAATTAACCAACATCGCCTGTCGCATAACTGCTAGGCAATAATGAATAAATTTCTTTTGAGTCTCTCGTCCAGTCTTTGCTATTTCTTCACTCCACAGAAGAAGCTCATTAATGGCGTTCTTATTCCCCTTCGCTTTAAATGCACTTCTTACCCATTGTACAAACCACTTCTCAAACACTAAGTCTTCTGAATCGTTGTTCATCAAATCTAATGCTTTATTGAAATTACCATTTGATTCTTGCGCTATTCGAAGTGCTTCAGCACTCACAAGTCCTTTCTTTTCTAGAGCTACAGCGATATCATTCTCAGCTAAGGGAGGGAAATGTATAATCTGACAGCGAGAACGTATCGTTTGTATGATTTGTTCTTCATCTTCCGTAACGAGCAAGAAAATTGTCTTTTCAGGAGGCTCTTCTATTAGTTTTAGTAATTTATTCGCTGCGGCAGTATTCAATTTTTCTGCCATCCATATAAGCATTACTTTATAACCCCCTTCATAAGATTTTAAAGCGAGTTTTTTAACTACATCAAGTGCTTCATCAACGCCAATTTGACCTTGTTTTTTTTCTATTCCTAATAAACGATACCAATCGAAAAGATTTCCATAAGGTTGTTCTTTTAGAAATTTACGCCATTCTTCCATGTAGTGATTGCTCACAGCATGACTTTTAACTTTCTCAGAATTTGAAACAGGAAAAGCAAAATGCATGTCAGGATGTGACAGTAAATCGAATTTTATATTACAGGCGGAGTTGCCTCCAGAATTCTCCCCATTTTGATTTCCGCAAATCACATACTGCATGTAAGCCATAGCCATAGGCAGCGTGCCAGAACCTTCGGGGCCGACAAACATTTGTGCATGCGGAATACGCTTGGCATCAGCGCTCGAAGTGAGGTGCTTTTTGATATGAGATAATCCTAAAATGTCCTGGAATAACATGATCCAAATATAGTTTATTATACTGGATTTATAATGTTGCAAAAGCCCTACGCGCGAATCGCCTTTAGACCTACAAAAAACTGCTATGCCTAGGACTAATTTATCCCATTTCTTAAAAGAATTAAATGATAAGTGCTAATGAAAAATCTCTTGCCAAGTTTAACATGATATTGATTATAATAATGAATGATAAGCAATGAACCAAAACCACCTCATCGGGTTTTAATCACAAAATAGAAGTGACATGTTTCATGACATTTTTTATCCAAAGCACATAAATCTTTACCTTTGCTATTCGTCAAAAAACAAATGCACATGAAGACACTAGAAGATTTTAATTTTGAAAATAAAAAGGCATTAATTCGTGTTGATTTTAATGTTCCTTTGGATGCAGAATTCAATGTTACAGATACAACTAGAATTGAGGCCGCAAAACCTTCAATTATTAAAGTTTTAGAAGATGGAGGAAGCGCAGTTTTGATGAGTCATTTAGGACGGCCCAAAGGAGAACGGAATCCTGATTTTTCATTAGAACATATTTGTAAAACAGCATCTGAAATACTGGGTGTTCAGATAAAGTTCGTTTCAGATTGTGTTGGAGAAATTGCAGAAACCGCCGTTGCCAATTTACAAGCAGGTGAAGTTTTACTTTTGGAAAACTTAAGATTTCATACTGCAGAAGTAAGTGGTGATTCTGGTTTTGCGGAACAGCTCTCAAAATTAGGAGACATTTATATTAATGATGCTTTTGGAACTGCGCATCGTGCGCATGCTTCGACAACGGTCGTTGCCAAGTTTTTTGAAGAAAATAAGTGTTTTGGGCATCTATTGGCTCAAGAAATTGAATCTATTGGTAAGGTAATGGAAACAGGAGAAAAACCTGTTTTAGCTATTTTGGGCGGGGCAAAGGTTTCTTCTAAAATAACAATTATTGAAAATATTCTTGATAAAGTAGACCACTTAATTATTGGTGGCGGAATGACGTACACCTTTATTAAGGCGCAAGGAGGTCAAGTGGGAAATTCTATTTGCGAAGATGATAAAATGGATTTGGCATTGAATATTTTAAGGAAAGCAGAAGATAAAGGAGTTCAAATACATCTTCCAGTAGATGTTATAGCTGCAGATGATTTTAGTAATGACGCCAATACGCAAGTTGTTGATGTTGATAAAATCATGAATGGCTGGCAGGGGTTAGATGCCGGGCCTAAAACCTTAGAAAATTTCAAAGAGGTTGTTTTAAAAAGTAAAACCATTCTTTGGAACGGGCCTATTGGTGTTTTTGAAATGGCCAATTTTGCAAAAGGGACGATCTCAATCGGAAACTTCATAGACGAAGCGACTCTAAACGGTGCATTTTCTTTAGTTGGTGGCGGAGATTCTGTAGCGGCTGTCAAACAGTTTGGTTTTGAAGATAAAGTAAGCTATGTGTCTACTGGTGGTGGGGCAATGCTAGAGAGTTTAGAGGGGAAAACTTTGCCAGGCATAGCTGCAATCGTTAAATAATTAAGGTTTCACCGTTTAAAGGTAATGGGACTATTTTAAGTCTGTTTTAACGAAGTAAAATTTTATTCTTCAAGAAAAAAAGCCGATTTTCGTTCGTCTTCTAATCAAAACAGGATTGTTTATGATAGCGAAAAGAGCACGTTTTCTTCCAATTTTTATAATGTTTATTTTTTCATTCTCTGGGCTAGCTCAAAATAAAGATAGTATTCCGAGCGAAGAGAGAGTAAAGATTATTGACGCTATAGATATCCCTTTAGACACAACTCTTATTGATTTGAAAGGGGTTGACCAAATGGAACAGATGGAATCTTCTCAAAAAATTTCTGACAATCCTCGGGTTCTTATTAAAGAGGCAAACCGAGGCGCGTACAATCTGCAAGACAATTTGGAAGCCGCAAAATACGATAGTTTATGGATGAAAGAATTGTACGAAAGCGCAGCTCTTTTTGATGATATGTACAAAGGGGTTTCCACCTTAGACCCTGAAAAATCGTATGATGTTGAACTGAACACTGATACCTTAAAAATGCGATTGAAACTACTTAATCAAAAAACGCCTTTCAATGTAGTTTATAATCCGGCCTTAGAAAATGTGATTAAATCGTTTTTGACTAGAAAACGTGGTTTAATGAATCGCATGTTGACGATAAGTCAGTTCTATTTTCCGCTTTTCGAACAAGAATTTGACAATCACAATATTCCTGTTGAAATGAAATATTTAGCGATTGTAGAATCTGCTTTGAATCCTAAGGCACGTTCAAGAGTTGGTGCAACCGGCCTATGGCAATTTATGTATGGTACAGGAAAAGAACATGGTCTTGATGTGAATAGTTATGTTGACGATCGAAGTGATCCTATAAAATCGACAAAAGCGGCTTGTGAATACTTGAATAGAGTGTACAAGATTTTCGGTGATTGGGATTTAGCTTTAGCGGCTTATAACTCAGGGCCAGGAAATGTGAATAAGGCTATTCGTAGATCAGGCGGATATACAAACTATTGGAATATAAGAAGAAATTTACCCAGAGAAACGGCGGGTTATGTCCCTGCTTTTTTAGCAACTATGTATTTGTTTGAATATGCTGAAGAACATGACCTGAAAGGGCAAAAAGTTGAACGGCCTTATTTTGAAACAGATACCGTTCATATAAAAAATATAATAACATTTGACCAGATTTCTGAACTGATTGGCATTAGTAAAGAAGAATTAGAAGTACTTAACCCTTCATATAAACTAAAGGTAATTCCGTATGTAAAAGGCAAAAAATATGCACTGCGATTACCGATCAAAGAGTTAGGAAAATTTGTGAATAATGAAGCGGCGATTTATGCACATGTTGAAAAAGAAATGAAGAGTAAAGAAAGTCCGTTACCGGCATTGGTAAAAGCTGCCCAACAAAATAGAATACGGTATAAAGTGCGTAGCGGTGATTTTCTTGGAAAAATAGCAGAGAGGTATGGCGTAAGAGTAAGCCAAATCAAAAACTGGAACGGTCTGCGCAGCAATAAATTGAGAATAGGGCAACGCTTGACAATTTATCCTAGAGGCTCAAAAGGGTTGACACAATCTAAAAAGAAGAGTTCTGCTAAGCCAATTAATTTAACTAATGTGCCTAGCAATAAAATTCATGTGGTTAAAAGCGGAGATTCTCTTTGGACGATTTCAAGAAAATATAAAGGAATTAGTATTGAAAATTTACGAAAATGGAATGGTATTAGTGGTAAGAATTTAAAACCTGGCATGAAACTCAAGTTGTGTGATTGCTCTTAACAAATTTCAATATAGCATTATGAAGACATTTAAATTTATTTTTCTAGCCGCGGTATTATTTATCTCTTGTAATCAGAAGCAAAAATATTTGCCAAGTTCTATTGGTGCGATTAATCAAGTTACGGTTGTTATGGACAATGAACTTTGGAAGGGCCAAGTAGGAGATGAGGTTCGGAAACACTTTGCAGCCTCAGCAATAGGCCTAACTTGGGAAGAATCAATATTTACGCTTAATCATGTGCCGCCTAAAATTTTTACAGGAGCACTACGTGGTACCAGAGCTGTAGTTTATGTTGAGAAAGATTCTGTCGATGAAGCTGTAATACGGAAAGAGATGTATGCCACACCTCAAAACGTGGCAGTTATCAAAGGACCTACAAGCGCTATTCTTATTAAAAACATAGCAACTATTGCTGCTGAAGCAATCGCTACGTTTAAAAGTGTAGAATTAGAAGAAACGCAAAAAAGGTTGCTAAAATCGTTAAATAAAGAAGGGGTTCTTGAAGAAAAGTTTAATATTAAAATGAACGTGCCTTCAATTTACAAGGTTGGCGTTCAAAAAGATAATTTTGTTTGGATGGATCGTGAAATTCAAAAGGGTCATATGAACATTATTGCTTATGAAATGCCTGCAAATAGTTTTAATGTAGATTCTACTTTGGTTAGAGATATTGTTCGAATGCGAGATTCGATTGGCAAACTTCATGTTCCTGGTCCTGATGTGCCAAATAAAACAACGTACATGAGAACCGAACCGGCATTTTCTCCGTCTATATTTCCGGTTGAAATAGGTGGATTGAAAGGGGTAGAGGTACGCGGTATATGGGACATTAAGAACTACCCAATGGCAGGGCCTTTTATAACTTATATCATCAACGATAAAAAGAATAATAGAAAAATGGTTGTAGAGGGCTTCACCTTTGCCCCTGCGACGAATAAGAGAGATGACATGTTTCGGCTAGAAGCTATTTTAAAGACAATTAAGTTTGATTAACAACGAGTAATGAAAATAAAAAAACTCCCGAATTTCGGGAGTTTTTTTGGTTTGGTTGGTTAAGTTATAGGTTGTTAATCAAACGAGAAGCCAGTAACGACTCTAAAGATGAAAGCATAAAGTACAACTAGGAAGCTAATAAAGCAGAACCATGAGAAGACTTTAAAGTATGATTTAACAAAAGCGGTGCCTAGATTTTTAAATGCCTCTAGGTAAATTTCTTTGATAAGTAGAACGTGTTTCATATGATTTGGATTTGGGTTTAATAGCGCTTTCGATGTATATATAACTCAAAATCTTATAGTTAGGTATTACGAAAGATATATTTGTTGTGAATACCTATCCGAGTGTTGTGAAATTAATGTTATGTTAATAAACATTGAACTATCTGACAATTTAACCCAAGAAAGACAAGTTAAAATAGTTACAAACAATAATCGCCATGTGATAACATGGCGATTATTGTTTTATATGAATTGGGCGTTATTAGTTGCTTACATATTTACAATAATAAATTCAGAACGTCTATTTAGGAAATGTTGTTGTTCTGTACACGCAACACTACCATCGCAATCGTTCAACAAACGTTCTTCCCCGTATCCAATGGCACTTTGAATTCGTTCTGGAGCGATACCTTTTGAAATAATATAATCGCGCGTAGCTTTTGCCCTATTTTCAGAAAGGTATTTGTTGTAGGCTCTTTTACCTCTTGAATCGGTATGTGATTCAATTTTTATTACCATTGTTGGATATTCAGTCATTACTTCAACCAGTTTATCCAACTCTAGTCCTGCATCTTGACGAATATATGATTTGTCGAAATCGAAATAGATGATTTCGGTTTTTAGCTTTTTGATACCATCTTCAATAGCGATCATTTCTTTAAGCTTGCGCAATTGAATATCAACGTTTACGGTATCATTTTCAACAGTGGCAATTTCTTTAAGATCTTCAAAATAAGTATCATTATTTACTCTTAGCGTATATTTAGTATCTGCTTCAAGGTCTTCAAAAATGAAGCTGCCATCGGCATCTGTCTCCATTTCTTTGAGCTTAATTCCGTTTTCATCAAGAAGTTCAATAAAAGATTGAGGCATTATGTCACCAGTGATTAATTCGGTAACAACACCGGCAATGGCATTTTTGTACTCAGGAACTTCTTCAACGATTAATCTCTGGAAAGAATAGATATCGTCATCTCCTTTTCCATCAATACGATTAGAAGCAAAAAATCCTTTTTGAGTTTCCTCATTCACAATATAAGAGAAGTCGTCTCTATTACTATTAATAGGCTTGCCAAGGTTTTTTACTTCATTAAACCCTTCTTCAAGGGTATAAGAAACTTCATAAATATCTAAACCACCGAGACCAGTATGTCCATCTGACGAAAAATATAGTTTTTTATCATTGATGAAAGGGAACATTTCTTTTCTTTCAGTATTAATTTCTGGTCCTAGATTACGAGGTTCTGAAAAGGTATTATTTGCCAGAACATCTACAACAAAAATGTCTGTTTGCCCTATGCTTCCGGGCATATCTGATACAAAATATAGCTGTTTGCCATCTGGGCTTAAAGCTGGATGACCTGTAGAATAACTATCACTATTAAAAGGGACTTCTATCGCCTCAGTCCATTCGTCATTTACCTTAGTTGACATGTATATTTTAAGGTTATTATCTCCGTTTTTATCTCTTCTTAGCTTTTTGCCGTAATTGTTACGTGTAAAATACATGGTTTCGTTATCAGGAGAAAAGGTAACAGAGGCTTCGTGGTATTTGGTATTTATTTTTTTTGAAAATTTGATGGCATCTTTTAATTCTTGCGATTCTTCATTTAATTTTGCTACATAAAGATCAAGAAAAGGCTGATTGTTCCATTTATACCTTCTGGTATTAAAAAATGAAGAATCTTTTGCAGATGCAAATACAATTTGTGAAGAGTCTAAAAACATAGGAGAGAAATCGGAGTATTCAGTATTTATCTCTAGATTTTTTAATTCAAAATTTATTCCCCTGTTTAAAATGTTATCAAGAACTATTTCATTTTGAAGTGATTTTTCTTCATTAAGCGTGATATCACCATTTTCAACTTTCCTTTTGTAAAGTCGCATTAGTTTTTTGGAACGTGCGTATTTACCGGTGCCTTTTAAAGAATGTGCATACTTAAATACGTTATCTGACGACATCTCTTCACCATATTTTTCATAAAGTAAATTATACCACTCATATGCTTTTTCCATATTCGTATTGAAGTAATACGAATCAGCAGCTTTTTGTATGATTTCGTAAGAATGATTTTTATCACCTTTCTCTAGAGCTTCCTCATATAAAGCGGCCGCCTCTGCGTACCACATTTTATCAAAGTAAATATCAGCTCTTTTGATGAGTTTGGTTTTGAAACCAGAATCTTTTACACTTGTTTGATCTATGTCGTTTTGAGTTGCAGTAAGAGCTTTCTCTTCATTTTTATTATAAAGAGGTTCCTTAATATTCGGTGGGGTACTATTTTCTACTTGTAAAATCCAAACATCTTCTTCGTAAGCTCCTTCAAACTGGCTTATGCAAGCATCCACGGCCTCTAAACCAAAAGGATAACTTTGAACATAAACATAATTCAATTCATTTTCAGAATTCTTAATAGAACCAGAATTAAATCCTTTCTTTTTAAGTTTTCGAAGCGCTCTTTTCAAATTTCTACCTTCATTAAATACCCCAGAGATCACGTAAAAACCATCCTCAGTGTCTTTTAAGTTACTTAATGTTCTATATGGTATTCCATTCTTTTTAGCCACTTCTTCGAAAGGCTCGTTTACAGCCAAATCATTTTCGTTGTTCATATTCTTGTCTGCTTCGGCTATAGTATCTTTTGTGTCTGGCTGATTAATACTAATAATAGGATTAATCTGCGCGAGAACGCTAATAGATAAAAGTAAAAAGCAGGCGGGCAATAATTTTTTCATAATTTGGGATTTAGAGACCCTTTTAAACAAAATGGTGGTTAAAGCGGCTTATTCTAAAACAACTATATTAATATTCACTAATTCTTAGCTTCATATATAAAATTTAAATCAATACTTAAAAACCAACTTTTCTTTAAACAAAAGTGCTTTAGGTTTAAACAACTTCTACCATAACAACACCGAATGTTTATTTAGTTAGGATTGGTACTGACCCTGATTTTAAACTATTATTCCATAAAGAATAACAATCAAATGTAACTTAGAATGACAACTTGTATTAATTTTTGTTGTGAAACAGGGTCTAGTTGTTGTGGAATGAAATAATTATAGAATTAGCATTGCACAATATTTGTCAAACAGTGACATTATCAGGCAAGAATAGAAAGTTGATTTACAATAAACTAGCGTGAAATGTGTAGATTCGATTGCGATTTTTGTAGTAAAAACCTTTAAAAGGTAAATTTAATAAAGAGGGCTAGAATAAATTAAATAAGAAAAAAAATCTTTGTTATTCCTTAGTACTATCTTCGATTTTTTCATCTTCCTTAGAAGCGTCTTTAAATTCTTTGATGCCACTACCCAACCCGCGCATTAATTCGGGTATTTTTTTCCCACCGAATAATAGAAGTATTACTAAAACAACTATAACAATCTGCATAGGACCTGGAATTAAAAATATGCTTTGAGCAATCATAACAATTGAATTTAAATTGAATGTCAAAGGTAATAAAAAACTGCAAAGCACAGTGATAAGGAAACATCTAATGCCAAAATTGTGCTGCTTTAAATAGAACAGGACTTTAAATTACATTCTGTAAAGATGAAATTAAAATCTAGTATTATATTTGTTAAATGGCCAAACAGGTTAAAAAGAGAAAAGAATTTAGGAAAAAGCTACTTCATAAGTATCGCTTGGTGATTCTAAATGAGAATACCTTTGAAGAAAAGGTTTCTTTCAAACTAAGCCGGTTAAATGTATTTGTAACTGGCTCTTTATGTATTATTGGACTTATTGGGCTAACATCCCTATTAATTGCGTTTACGCCATTACGCGAATACATACCTGGTTATTCAAGCAATCGATTAAAAAAACAAGCGGCAGACCTTTCTTATGAAACTGATTCTTTAGTACGTGTATTAAATAATACCAATCAGTATTTAGAAAATATTAAAATGGTATTAACTGGGGATATTGAAAATAATGAAATAAATAGAGATTCTTTGCGAGAACAATTTAAGTTAGATCCTTCGACTATAGATCTAACGCCCATAAAGCAAGATTCTGTATTGCGGGCGCAAGTTGCTCTTGAAGACAAGTATAATCTTTTTGAAAGAGATACTCGTAGAACAGATGTAGTGCTCTTTCCCCCAATTACTGGAACCGTAACACAAAAGTATGATGCTCGGAAATTGCATTACGCGGTAGATGTTGTTGCGCCAAGAGAAACACCAGTCAAAGCAGTTGCAAATGGCGTCGTTATTTTTGCGGAATGGACCGCCGATACGGGTCACGTTATCATTTTAGAGCATGAAGACGGTCTCTTGAGTGTTTACAAACACAACGGGGCATTAAATAAGAAACAAGGTGAACTTGTGCGTTCAGGTGAGGTAATTGCTTCTGTAGGCAATACAGGAGAGTTAACTACGGGACCTCATCTTCATTTTGAACTTTGGAACAAGGGAACGCCAATAAACCCTCAAGATTTTATCGATTTTAAATAAAAGTTATGTCCCTTAAATCGATCGCGGCTAAAATTTTTGCTAGAAATGTCGTCAAGAGATCGCAGCGCTGGATCAACGATCCTATTTCCACACAAAATGAGGTTTTTAAGAAATTAATCGAAAAAGCTTCACAAACGCAATTCGGAGAAGATCACAATTTTTCCTCAATTAAATCACATTCTGACTTTGTAAATAAAGTACCAATTCGCGATTATGAAGCATTAAAGGCCTATGTTGAAAAAGTAATTGCTGGTAAGCCCGATATACTTTGGCCTGGCAAACCAAAATACTTTGCCAAAACTTCAGGAACCACTTCAGGCGCCAAATATATTCCTATTACGGCAGCGTCTATCAAAGAACAGGTGAAAGCTTCAAGAAATGCTATTCTCACGTATATTCATGAAACGGCAAATGCAGATTTTGTAAATGGGAAAATGATCTTTTTACAAGGGAGTCCTGAAATGAAAGAAAAGAATGGTATTCAACTTGGGAGACTCTCAGGCATTTCAGCACATTACGTTCCGAATTATTTACAGAAAAATAGATTGCCAAGCTGGGAGACCAACTGTATAGCGGACTGGGAAACTAAGGTCAATACAATTGTAGATGAGACTATAGAAGAAGATATGACGGTAATAGCAGGTATACCTTCATGGGTACAAATGTATTTTGAAAAATTGAATGAGCGTTCCAAGAAAAAAGTAGGGGATCTCTTTAACAATTTTCAATTGTTTATTTATGGAGGCGTTAATTATGAACCCTATAGATCGAAATTTGAAAATTTAATTGGTAGAAAGGTAGATAGTATAGAGCTCTTTCCTGCAAGTGAAGGATTTTTTGCTTATCAAAATTCTCAAAAAGAAAAAGGAATGCTTCTATTATTGGACTCAGGCATATTTTATGAGTTTATAAAAGCGGATGACTTCTATGATGAAAGTCGAGAGCGAATCACTTTGAATCAAGTAGAATTGCATGTGAATTATGTGATGATCATTTCTACAAATGCAGGGCTATGGGCGTATAATTTAGGAGATACCGTTCAGTTTATTTCATTAAACCCCTTTAAAATCATAGTTTCTGGACGCATAAAACATTTTATATCTGCATTTGGCGAGCATGTGATTGCTAAAGAAGTCGAAGAGGCGATGCAAAAGGCAATTAGTAAATCAAATGCACAAGTTAATGAATTTACTGTGGCGCCACAGATTACTCCAGCAAATGAAGAACTTCCCTTTCACGAATGGCTTATTGAATTCGACCAAGAACCTGACGATTTGTTAGAATTTAGTAGCATTCTTGACCAATCATTACAAGAACAGAATAGCTATTATTTTGATTTGATCGCTGGCAAAATTTTGCAACCTTTGAAAATAACAAGTATTAGAATTGGAGGTTTTCAAGCCTATATGAAGTCCATTGGTAAATTAGGGGGGCAAAATAAAGTACAGCGATTAAGCAATGATCGCAAAGTGGCAGATAAACTTGTTTTACAGAAGGTAGCGATATAGGGGGAAGTACAAACCTGATTTTTTTTGTAATTTTGGGTGAAATTCTTTCATGAGTAATACAACCAATACTACGCGAGCGCAAGAATCTACCAATGCCATTGAGCGCCTGTATATCACAATGCGCCATCTGTTCAACCGCGGTTTTTACAAACCAACTGGCGTTTCAGGAGAATCATTAAAGAACGCATTATTGCAATTAAGACCTGAAATTTACGGTACCATTGCAGAAGAAAAGGCAGAATTTAATGGTTTGATTTATGTTTTAGAACGATTGCCAGAGGGTATTGAACAATGCAGATTCATCAATTTAACTTCTGATGAGGGTTACGGAAGATCACACTTTGACCCAATAGTTCCACCTAAAAGGCGCAGAAATTGTTATCGTATTGATGATGAGCAAATGAATATTGAAATTACCAGAGGACGCTCGGATATTTATGATATTCTAACGCACTTGACCTTTCTTTTTATTGAATCTGAAAAAATATGCAAGCGTGTTTTAATTGAAGATACGAATAAAACAATACGTGATTGGTCGAAATTAGAAGCAGCAGTTCAAAAAGAAGAATTAGATCAAGGCGAACGTGAAGTGGCTTTGATCCACACGGCGAATATTTTAGGAAGAAGCTTTGAGGAAGTACTTTGGATCTATGAAAAATTTTCAAACAAAAATAACCCCGAACGTTTTTTAAAAATTATTTGGTGGCTAGGCAAATTGGCGATAGAAGAAGAACTTACGGGCGAGAAGAGAGTCATTACATTTAGCGCCCAATTAAGAGAACGCCTAGGGCATCATATTCACGGTGAACGATGGGCAAATACAATAAAGCAGCTTCTGAAAAAAGAAAATCTTTTAGAGCGCCCAATACATATCATTAGTGCAAATATGCATAGTGTTATGAATTCGTTATTTGCGCGAACAGCTTTATTAAAAGAATTTCCGAAACATAATTCATTAGAAATATACGAAGCATTGAGTTCTTCTGGTAATAAAGCCTTGCGGGAAAAAGTTGAAAAGTTGGCTAAGAAAAATGGAATGATAGCAATTGATGATATGTCTGGTACGAATATCGATGTTCAATTGTTTGACTTAGCAAAAATGACTGAAAATAGCTGTAATTATAAGCTCGACTCCGACTTATCAAATAGTAAAAAACCCGTTATCTTTGTTATGGATTATGCGTTCGGCGAGCAAGCTTATGAAACTATTGATGAATTACTCAAACCCTTTCAGAATGGAAAGAAAGAAGAAACGTATTTAAATATCGCCTCCATTTCTATTATGGGTAAAGCAGGTATTTTAGAAGGAGGAAAAGGAGATTTAATGATTCCTTCGTCGCATATATTTGAAGGCACTGCTGATAATTACCCTTTTAAGAATGAATTGTGCGCAGCTGATTTTGAGGGTCACGGATTAAAGGTTTTTGAAGGTACAATGGTAACCGTTTTAGGAACCTCATTACAGAATAAAGACATTTTAAAATTCTTTCATGAATCAACATGGAACGTCATCGGATTAGAAATGGAAGGAGTACATTATCAAAAGGCCATTCAATCGGCATCTAAAATTCGTAAGAGTATTCGCGAAGATGTCAAAGTGAGATACGCGTATTATGCATCTGATAATCCTCTAGAAACAGGAAGCACACTGGCTTCTGGAGGTTTAGGAACTACGGGTGTTAAACCCACCTATTTAATAACAGACAAAATACTTGCGCAAATATTTAATTCATAACCTATGGCAAACCAAGAACAACCTAATAACTCTAATACTGCTGACGAAATAGATTTGGGGCAATTGTTAAACCTCATTAAAAAAGGATTTCACAATTTAGGGAATTTCTTTTTGCGAATTTTTATCTATTTGAGAAAAAACGTCTTTAAGATTTTAGGTCTAATTGTTTTAGGTGTTGCCATTAGTTTAGGGCTTAATGCATTAATTTCCAAAAAGCTAAAAACGGATGTTATTGTTCAACCAAATTTTGATAGTAAAAACTACTTGTATGAAGTTGTTGATGAAATAGAGGCGAATGTAAAAGCTAAGAACGCTAACTTTTTTAAATCTCTTGATATTAATGTGGAAGACCTTAATGGCTTTAAGGTTTCAGTTGAGGCTATCGAAGATGAAGAGATTAAAACGGAGGATGCCGTATCAAATGAGATGAAATACCTTGAAATACTTGAGAATTTTAAGGAGGAAAGTTTCGTACTAGATATACTTCGCTCTGAACTATCTGAAAAAAGTGTACTTAATCATAGAATTAGTTTTTCATACAATGATAGGGATGCGGGTCCGGTAATTGCAGGAAAGCTGATGAACTATATTAATAATAACCCCTACTTTGAAAAGTTGAAAGAAGTCTATTCTAAAAACGCGCAATTGCGCATAGAACAAAACACTAAACGAATTGTTCAGATAGACCAACTTATAGAGAATTTTACTAAAGGAATGTTAACTGACAAAAAGAATTCAGGAACCATTTATTTAGAGCAAGAAAATCCGTTAAATGTTACAGGCCTATTAAGTCAAAAGAGTCTTTGGTCAAAAGAAATTGAAGAGAAGAATTTGGAGTTGGCTCAGCAAGCTGATATTTTGAGAATAATTAATATTGGGGAACCTCAAGAAGTGAGTAAACAATTTTTCAATCAGCCCATTTTTATTATTCCGATTTTCTTGGTATTGGCTTTCTTTCTATTTTCTGGAATAGGGTATCTTAATCAAAAATCAAAAGAAATTGAATAACAATGAACATTGGAATCGAAAATCAATGTGTTTTGGTGACAGGAGGAGCCGGCTTCATTGGTAGCAACTATATTCCTTATTTCATAAAAAAACACCCTAAAGTACGGTTGATCAATGTCGATAAATTAACTTATGCGGGTAATCCAAATAACCTTAGTGAAGTTGCTAAAAACAAACAATACCATTTCGTTGAAGGTGACATATGTGATCGAGCACTTGTAGAAGAAATATTTGAGAAATATGGTGTTGATGGGGTAATTCATTTTGCAGCAGAGTCACATGTAGATAATTCTATAAGTGAACCAGATAATTTTATCAAGACAAACATTGAAGGGACTTTTGTCTTACTAGAAGCTGCCAAAAAGTTTTGGTTGAAAGCTCCAAATCAGCCTAAAAAAGAATTTGAAAACGCGCGTTTTCACCATGTATCTACAGATGAAGTTTATGGTAGTTTGGGGGCTAAAGGGTATTTCACTGAGAAAACAGCTTATGCACCAAATAGTCCGTATAGTGCATCAAAAGCCGCGGCCGATTTTTTAGTTCGGAGTTATTGTCGCACCTATGGCTTGAATGTGGTTACAAGTAATTGTTCAAATAATTATGGGCCTAAACAACACGACGAAAAGTTGATTCCTACAATTATTCGAAAAGCACTTGAAGGAGAAAATATACCAATATATGGCGATGGATCAAATGTGCGTGATTGGTTATATGTGCAAGATCATTGTAAAGGCCTTGAACTTGTATATAGATTAGGTAAAAAAGGAGAGACTTATGCTATTGGTGGTAATACAGAGTTTAGTAATTTAGATATAGCTCAAAAAATTTGCTCGCGATTAGATAAAATTCAGCCAAAAACGAATGGCAGTTTTTCAGAGCAAATTACTTTTGTTACTGATCGCTTGGGGCATGATTTTAGATATGCTATAAACGCTGATAAAATGAAAAAAGAATTAGGCTGGAAACCAAACGAAACTTTTGTTTCGGGCATTGATAAAACCATTCGATGGTACATTAATAAATACCAAAAAGTATAAAATGAAAGGAATTATACTTGCTGGAGGTTCAGGCACGCGATTGCATCCAATTACCAAAGCGGTAAGTAAGCAATTAATGCCGATATACGATAAGCCAATGATTTATTACCCCTTGGCAACTTTGATGTCAGCGGGAATACAAGAAATACTTTTTATTACAACAATAGAAGACGCTCCTTTATTTAAGAAACTTCTAGGAGATGGCTCTCAACTTGGTTGTAGCTTCCATTTTGAAGTTCAGGAACATCCGAACGGGCTTGCAGAAGCCTTTATTATTGGAGAGGAATTTATAGGAAGTGATAAGGTGGCACTTATTTTAGGAGATAATATTTTTTATGGATCAGGCCTGGCAAAGTTGTTACAGGCGAATAATAATCCTGATGGAGGAATTATTTATGGCTATCATGTACAAGACCCTGAACGGTATGGAGTAGTTTCGTTTGATGCTAACGGCATGGCTATTTCGATAGAAGAAAAACCCAATAAGCCAAAATCAAATTTTGCGGTTCCGGGCATTTATTTTTACGATAATTCTGTTGTTGAAATTGCTAAAAGTATTGCTCCAAGCGAACGTGGTGAAATAGAAATCACCGATGTAAATAGGGTTTATTTAGAAAAAGGCAAATTAAAGGTTAGCATTTTAGATAGAGGAATTGCATGGTTAGATACAGGCACATTCAGCTCTTTGATGCAAGCATCGCAATTGGTAGAGGTGATACAAGAAAGGCAAGGGCTTAAAGTTGGTGCAATTGAAGAGATCGCTTATGCCAATGAATATATTGACAGACAGCAACTGCATCGCTTGGCTAAGCCACTATTAAAAAGTGGTTATGGTGAATATTTGTTACAACTTTAATTGTTCTGTTGATGATTTGTACTGAAACAAAATTAAAAGGCTGCTTTGTTCTTGAAACGGAAGTTTTTAGAGATGAACGAGGCGTTTTTTTTGAGACTCATAATAAAAGAAGGCTTGAAGCTTCAATAGGACAAAAAGTTGATTTTGTTCAAGATAACCATTCGGTGTCAAAAAGAGGTGTCCTTCGCGGCTTACACTTTCAAGAAGGAAAATATGCCCAGGCAAAACTGGTGCGGGTTTTACGTGGAGAGGTATTAGATATTGTTGTTGATTTACGACAAAAGAGTGCAACCTTTGGGAGACATTTTAAATTGAAACTAACGGGAGATAATAAGAAAGTTATTTTTATACCAAAAGGTATGGCGCATGGTTTTTTGACACTATCAGAAACTGCTGTTTTTGCCTATAAATGTGACAATTATTATCACAAAGCTTCGGAAAGGGGCCTTATTTATAATGACCCTACTCTTCAAATTGATTGGGAAATTGCTGAAAAAGAGATTATTGTTTCTTCGAAAGACGCAGTATTACCAAGGTTTAATGAATTATTTATATGAGTAGGGTTTTAGTTACTGGAGCGGACGGTCAATTAGGCAGGAGTATTCAGAAATTAGCAAAGCGGTATACGAATCTTGAATTTGTTTTTCACAATTCAAATTCTTTGAATATTACAAATCCCGAATTGATAAATAATGTATTTGCTGCATGCCATTACGATTACTGTATCAACTGTGCAGCGTATACCAATGTCGAGCAATCAGAAAAGGAACCCGAGAAAGCATTTCTGATAAATGCAGAAGCGGTACGTTATTTGGCGTTGGCTTGTTCTAGTTATTTTACAACTCTAATTCATATTTCAACAGATTATGTGTTTGATGGTGAAAAAGGAACTCCATATGACATTTCTGATAAGACTAATCCTATAAATGAATATGGCAGGTCTAAACTAGCAGGCGAAAAGCACATTCAAAAGAATCTAAAAGAGCACTTTATTATTCGTACCTCATGGCTATACTCAGAATTCGGAAAGAATTTTTATAAAACTATATTAGAGAAGGCAAAAATGGAGAAGGTTTTACATATTACGGATGAACAAACGGGTTGTCCAACCAAGGCTTCAAATCTTGCTACGTACATTTTAAACCTAATTCACCGCAATAGCAAGGCTTATGGAATTTATCATTTTACAGATGGAGAACCTATGACATGGTATGATTTTGCGCATCGTATTTTACAAGAAAACGAATTGCTAGATCACGTTCATCTTGAAACAGATAAGAATTATCGTACTTTTGCGAGAAGACCTAAGAATAGTGTTTTAGTATGAAGATTTGATTATATACCCCTATGAGTAATACGAACTATTTTGCCCATGAAACGGCCGTTATTGATGATGGCTGTTGCATAGGTGACAAAACAAAAATTTGGCATTTTTCGCATGTGATGCCTGATTGTATTTTGGGAGAAAAATGTAATATTGGTCAAAACGTAGTAATCTCCCCGAACGTAAGATTGGGGAATAATGTAAAAGTTCAAAATAACGTTTCCATTTATTCGGGGGTGATTTGTGAAGACGATGTATTTTTGGGACCCTCGATGGTTTTTACAAATATTTTGAACCCTAGAAGCGCTATTGTCCGTAGAGATAGCTATGTAGAAACTTTAGTTGAGAAAGGAGCTTCTGTAGGAGCAAATGCTACAATTGTTTGTGGAAACAAGATTGGTAAATATGCATTAGTAGGAGCAGGTGCGGTAGTTACCAAAGAAGTCAAGCCCTATGCTCTTTTGGTGGGGAATCCCGCAAGGCAAATAGGATGGGTAAGTGAATATGGACATCGCCTTGATTTTGATGATGAGGGTTTGGCTATATGTAAAGAAAGCAAACAAGAATATATTTTAGATAACGGAGTAGTAAGCAGAACCAAATAACCAAAAAACATCAATGAAGAACTTTGCACTAATCGGAGCCGCGGGGTATATCGCGCCAAGGCATATGAAAGCGATTAAAGACACGAATAACAATTTGCTTGCAGCCTTTGACAAAGGAGATAGTGTTGGAGTTATTGACTCTTACTTTCCAGGAGCAGACTTTTTTGTGGAATTTGAACGTTTCGATCGACATATTGAGAAGTTAAAATATGAATCGAATACGATGTTAGACTATGTTAGTATTTGTTCCCCCAATTATTTACATGATGCTCACATTCGTTTTGCCCTGCGAAGTGGCGCTGATGCCATCTGTGAAAAGCCTTTAGTATTAAACCCTTGGAATGTAGACAAACTGCAACGTGTCGAGGAAAATACAGGTAAGAAAATTTATAATATTCTTCAGCTAAGAGTGCATCCGAGTATTATTGCTTTAAAAGAAAAAATGAAGCAATCTAAAAAAGATACTAAATGCGAAGTCGATTTGACCTATTTGACATCTAGAGGTAATTGGTATCATACATCTTGGAAAGGAGATTACAATAAATCTGGAGGAATAGCCACTAATATTGGGGTGCATTTTTACGATATGCTTTCCTGGATTTTTGGAGATGTTCAAGAAAACGTGGTTCATATACATGAAAAAGATCGAGCGGCAGGCTACTTAGAATTTGACAATGCCAGAGTACGTTGGTTTTTATCAATCAATGCGAAATATCTTCCAGAAGAAATTAAAAAGAGGAAACAAACTACCTATAGATCAATTGTTATTGATGGTGAAGAGTTAGAATTTAGTAGTGGTTTTGCCGATCTTCATACCTTGGTTTATCAAGATATTTTGAAGGGCAAAGGCTATGGTTTGAGCGCTGCTAAAAATGCGATTCAGATAGTTCATGATATTCGCAATTCTGAACCAATAGGTCTTAAGGGAGAGTATCATTCATTTGCATTGAGCAGCTCTTCTTAATATTAAAACGCTTTTATGAAATTTCGGCTGTTCTTGTTACTATTTGCCACGTCATCTTCCTTATTGGTTGGGAATAGTAAAGAAGAAGGCAAATCATCCATTTCAAGAACACTAGGGTTCAAAAATATTATGATTTCTTTGAGCCCTTATAACTCTTTTAACCAAGCTTTGGATGATGAACAAGGTATCAACTGGCATCGAGAAGTTGATAAAGCAGAAGCTATTACAGATGCGTTCGCTGCTAGTGAACTTCAAATGCACTTTAGACTACTGGGGAGCAAACTGAAAGTTCTTAAATATAGGCCTAAGTCAATTGGAAGTACAATAGTGATTATTGACAGAAAACAACTCGAAAAAAATCACCCAAGTTTGGCGCAACGCATACCTTTTAATGAGTTAGGAGACCAGGGGTTTTCTATAATGGCTCAAAAAAAGACACTTTTTATAATAGCAAATTCTAGAATTGGAAGATTATACGGAGTTTATGAATTTCTTAATAAGCTAGGTTTTTCATGGTATAACCCCAAAGAAATAATTGTTCCCAAATACTTTTTAAAAAATCTAAAATTATATGAAACCCATAGTTCTCCAAAAGTTAAATTAAGAGGTTTTTGGACAGTTTCGGAAGAGTATTTGCCAGATGAATATGCGCTATGGCTTGCCAGAAATAAGTTCAATTTAACGGGTAAAACAAAGCCTTATTTGGCAAAAAAGCTGGGATTGAAAATTTGGGGAGGTGGTCATAAAATCATACAAGAAGAGTTTTCAAAAAAAGAAGTGTTTGATGAACATCCAGAATGGTTTATTCTGAATAAAAACAAACGACATCCGGTCAAAATGAAGGGAAATTATATCAACCCGTCTTTTGCGAATAAAGAAGGTGCTGAATACTTTTCCAAACAACTTATCAAAAGACTAAGTGAGGGAGATTTACAAAATATTGATATTTTAAATATTTGGCCTGCTGACAAAAAGAGATTCTTTCAAGACCAAAGTGAGGCGGCGAAATCAATGGGTAATTTTTCAGATGCGTTATTATATTTTTATTCAATTATAGCCGATAACCTTGAAAGAGCCTATGAAAATAAGATTTTATCAAGAAAAGTTATACTTGCTGGCATATCCTATCATCAAACACTCGCGCCACCATCTAATAAAAAGATTATAAAAGCACTAGCAAGCAAAAATTATGTGCATCTTTTCTACCCTAGCACAAGAGATTGGACATATGCTTTGAATAACAACTTGAGTCCAACAAATTTAAAATTATCTGAGGCAATAGATTCTTGGAAAAAGACCGCAAACTTCTCATACGGATTTGTTGATTATAACCATAAGAGCAATTATTATGGCATTGCCATTACCAATCACATTAATATAGCATCTGACTTTGAGTATTATTTCCCCAAAAAAGACGCTTTATATGCGTATATGCACCCAGTAAAAGACAATCCTGGGCCATTCGAATTAACAAACGAATTGATTTCTAAGATGACATGGCAACAATCATCTAAACAGAGAGAAGAATTACAGGAAAAAATAATCATTCGCTATTTTCAGAGTAAATATGGCAGGTGGGCAGAAGAGTGGCAACACATTTACGATGCAATGATGAAAGCTGTTAGCAATTCAAAACATATTTTTGAAACAGGCTCATTAAGTTCCGTTTTGTTTCAAAAAATATATTGGAAGAGACCTCCCTTTAAAAAAGGCCAAGTGATTGAGTTAATTGAAAAATATAAAAAAGGTGGCTTACAGCATGTGTTAGATGGCTATACAAACAAGAAAGATGAATATGGAAGCAGTGAATTTATAGGGTTGAATGAATCACTGGAAATGCAGAGAGGATTAAAAGAGAAATGGCTGTCAATTTCAAGGCGTGTAAAAGATCCAGCTATTCGCAAAAGAATAATGAACGATATTGATTGGTTTGAAACAAGCCTTAGAAGATATACACTGATATCACTTTGTGCTGATTATGTAATAGCAGAAAATTTAGATCAGGATTCAGATGTGATTAAAGCTGCTATTCTTGACCAAATTGATTCTCTATATAATTCGAAGCCAATAAAAGATGTTTTTTCTAATGATCATGTGGGTGCTTTTTTGCGAACTAGTACAAAGCTTGTTCAAGAAGATTAATATTAAATACAAGCCTTTTTTGGCACAAAGGAAAAGTAAGTCAATCTTGTTAAGATTAATAATATCTTATTTTTGTATAATTGGCTGAACAACCAATAAATTTGGGTTAACTTTTTTTAAATGGAGGTTAATTTTTAAGTCAAATAATAGAATGTTCTATGGAAGAATTTAGCGATAAAAAGCTTAAATTTTTAGGATTTTTTTTAATAGCGGCTTCATTGTTTCCAATATTACCTCCAGCAGCTCAATCAATTCTTATAGTTGGGTTTTGTCTGATCTCAATAATTCTGTACAGGAAGAACTTTTTGAAAAGAATCGAAAACAGAAAAGTTATAGTATCCTTTTTGTTTTTCATTTCGTATTATCTCTGGTACTTGTTGTCAGCGTTATGGTCAAATGGTGTTGTTGAAGCCCTAGTAGACGCTCAATCAAGTCTTATATTACTATTTTTTCCAGTAATTTTTTTATTTTTTCTCCCGAAAATCTCACAAGATACTCTGCGTTATATTCTCTTGTTATTCGTATTTGTAATGGCTGGATATTTGGTACTTTGGTGGCAGTCTTATATCACTGGTGTTAGTTATTACCAGGTTTTAGATTTAAAAGAATTGCCAGTTAAAGAGTATGAATTTATTGACAAAATCAGTTATTTTTTTAACAAGGGGTATTATTGGATTTCCGGAACTTCTATTCGGGGGTATCGTTTGGCTGACGAAGAAATGAAATTGTTTGTTCATCATAATTATATTGCTTCATATGTAACAATTGGTTTTTATTCGGCTTTAAAGAGCATTCACTCTACAAAGAAGTTACTTTTGAAATTTGCTTTGTTGTTGATTGCTATAGTCTTTTTACTTTTTGTTTTTTACGTGCCATCTATTATGAATCAATTGGCATTACTAATAACATTACCTGTCTTTTTATACTCTTTTTACGGAAAGAAAATAGCTATCGCAATCATACTTATTGGTTTTATCGGAGTAGGGCAATTGATCTTCAAAAATTATGATAAAATACAGACAATTAAATTAGTTGAAACGGATAATTTGATATCAACAGAAACGTCTATTATTGATTTCTATAGATATCATATCTATAAGTGCATTTCTTATAAGATACCAGACAATTTTTTTCTGGGTATGGGCAAAGGCGACGTTCAGCCTTATTTGAATTCTTGTTTGCCAGACGACGAATGGCCTGGTCTCAGCGAGACTAAATTGAAATACAACACACATTCGCAACCGCTAGATTATTTTATCTCAGGAGGCATAATTGGGCTTTTTTTATTTATCGCTCTATTGATAAGATTGTTCTCTTTAGCGTTTTCACAAAACCGCTTTTTGTTAATCATTCTTATAGTGATATTTGCCAATTTATTATTTGAAAATTACTTAACAAGAGTATGGGGCGCCTTTAGTTTTATGTTTTTCACTTTAGTTTTGTTACAAACAGATTTCACTTACAACTCGCATTACCAATATAAATCAAATCAATAAAAGATAGAGTCTTTGAATTTTATAAAAACAGGATACTTCAAGGATATTTTTAGCCAAGCAGGGTTGGTTATGGTAGCACAACTAATACCCTTAATCTTTAGCCCGTTATTGACCAGAATATACGATCAATATGCGATGGCTGAAATCACAGGCTTAATGTCGATTAGTGGCATACTCCTGGTCTTCTCTACTTTTAAATTGGAGAATGCTATTGTGACAGAAAAAGAAGATGATAGAGGAAAGCAAATAATGGTATTGGCATTTATTATAGCGATTTTGTTTTCAATTGTTACAGTTGTGATTTCAATTGTTTTTAAAGATAGAATCGCAGACAGTTTTAAAATTCACAATAGTGTTACATTCATACCTTTCTATGTCTTGGTTCTTTCTTTTTTAAACCTAGTCAATTTCTGGTTTGTAAGAATTAAAAAATTCAATTTAAAAGCGTACTCAAAAATTATAGAAAACGTAAGCTACGTGCTATTTGCTTGCCTATTGTTTATGCTAAAAGGACAAAATGAAATAGGGCTGGCGTTGTCTAAATTCTTAGGAATTAGCATAGCATTTGCGCTACTACTTGTTTTTTCCAAATTAAAATTTAAGATTAGAACATGGGAGTATTATAAAAAATTACTGTCAGATTATCGAGAATTCCCAATTCACTATATGCCTTCTAGCTTTGTTAACGTTATGAGCCTTCAGATGCTTGTATTGTTTATAGGGTTTTATTTTTCAAAAGAACAATTTGGGTATTTTGGGCTTGCCAACATGGTTGTTTTATTGCCTATTTCTTTCATAACTCAAAGTGTTGGGGCAATTTTTTTTCAGAAAACCAGTGAGCATATCAATAACGGTAATGGGCATTTGGCTAAGAAGACTTTTTCTCAGACAATTGTATTGTTGACAGTAATTGGAGTTCCTGCTTTTTTGGTTTTATATTTAGGAAGCAAGCAATTATTTCCTATTTTGTTTGGGGCGAGCTGGGCAATGACCGGAGAAATAGCCAAATTGCTGTCGCTCGTTTTTTTATTACAACTTATTGTAGGGCCAATTAGTATTGTTCTTATTTCATTGAAAAAACTAAAGCTAAATGCCATTTGGCAATATGGAAGATTTATTATAATGCTGGTTTACATGCTCTGTTTGGTCTATTTTTTCAAGTTAGATTTTTTAACATTCATAGAGTGGTACGCATATGGGGCGGCCCTTATGTATATGCTTTACCTATTGTTGATTATTAATGAAATAAGATTCTTGAAGAATGAGAATTAAACTAGGTAAATATCTCTACGAGATATATTATATACTTATATCACTACTATATTTTTTAGTAGTGAAAAATACCTGGTTTTTCAGAAAACTGAACCAAAAAACAGAGATTGAATATAACTTCAATATTATTAAATTTTTGGCGATTAGTATTTTCGTTTTTTTTACAATTCGCCTCTATAAAAAAACCCATTTTGATATCTTCAGTAAAAACACAATTGGCATTATTCTCTTGGTTTATTTTATCCCAAGTTCAATTTTTTTTTCAAGCACAGATGTAAGTCCTATTATTTATTTAGCACATGTAACACTGTTTTTCACGCTGTTTTTCGCATTAAAAATCAGATATAATATTAATTGGCCAGTTCTAAGTAAAAAGCAATCAATGTTTCTTTTATTTGCGATAACTTTTGTTGGAGTTCTCCCTTTCTTAAGGTATTTACAGCATATAAATTTTAAAAATCTCTTTCTCATTGATGTTTATGCCACTAGATATAAGTTTAGAAACTTATTTGATACTTATTCTAGTTATTCGCATTCATGGTTTACACGGGTTATTATACCAATAATATTTGTTTTCGCATTAAAATACCGTCTTAAGCTACTGGCTGCTTTTAATATTTTATTATTGCTTACACTTTATTTAATGGGGGCCGTCAAATCAGTGCTTTTGGGAAGCATATTGGTGGTTTTCTTTTATTTTTTGCCAGCAAAAAAACTAATGAACTATATAGTTGGTGGCTTAGTTATTTTAGCAGTTATAGCTCTTGTTTCAATACCCTTTTTTGATGCCGACAATAATATGGTTGCTGTAATTGTTTTTAGAAGATTAATGTTTATTCCTAGTCTTTTAGATTGCGCTTACTACGATTTTTTTGATGACAACCATCTTTATTGGTCAAGTAGTTTTTTGAAGGGCTTTATGGAGTATTCTTATGATGTAACTCCACCCAGACTTATAGGCGAAATTTATTTTGATAGGCCTGATATAGCAGCAAATAATGGTATAATTTCTGATGGATTTGCTAATGCGGGTTTTATAGGTGTACTGTTGAACGTTTTTATGCTTGCTTGCTTTTTTAACGTTATAAAAAATTGTCACATTGATAGTCGATTCTACGGAATTTTCTTTTTCTTTATTTATAATATATTTACAACTACTTTTTCTACTGTTTTAGTAACGCATGGAGGAATTATATTGATAATTTTGTCACTTTCAGTTTTAAGAAGAAACAACCGAACTAACTATTCATAAAATCCTCCATATATCGACAGTACATCCAAGAAGGGATACTCGCATTTTTTACCGAGAGTGTCTAAGTCTGTCGAAAAGTGGCTATGAAACGTATCTTTTAGTTGCAGATAATCAAGGAGATGAATTAGTCGAAGGCATACAGGTTATTGATATAGGCTCAGAAAACTCTAGAATAAAGACTTTTCTTCGAAGCCTGTCTAAAATAAAAAGTCATGTAGAAAAGATAAAGCCAAAGATAATTCACTTTCATGACCCAGAACTAATGATAATTAGTTATCAACTATATCTAAAATATAACATCCCTATTATATTTGATATTCATGAGAATGTTGCAGTTCAAATTTTAGACAAATCCTATATTCCTAAATTCTTAAGAAGAACTACTGCTTTCATCTATCGTACGGTGGAAAACTATCTAATAAAACATTTGCATCTAGTTATTGCAGAATATTCGTATAAGGAAACTTATATCGAGAAAGGAAAGTCTTTGACCACCATTTTAAATATGCCTGATATTAATCATTTCAGACCATACATTAACAATAATAGAAATGGTCATGAAATTTTCTACATCGGAGGGGTTTCAAATGAAAGGGGTCTTGACATCACCATAGAGGCTTTAAACTTATTGCACGATAAAGGAGTGGATTTTTTCATGCATTTCATAGGTAGGGTTCAGGCTGAAAAGATTGAAAAGTTACCTATTAAAAAGTTTTCCAATAAAATTAAGTTTTATGGAAGAATGGATTTGAAAGATGGATTTGAAATCTCCAAAAACTGTATTGTTGGCCTTTCCGTTTTAAAGCCAATCAAAAATTACGTAGAGTCATATTCAACAAAAATTTTTGAATATATGGCGATTGGATTACCCGTGATTACTTCAAATTTTCCATTATACCAAGATGTTATTGAACATTGGAATACTGGATATTGTATTGAACCTTATTCTGCGACTGAACTTGCTAAGAAAATCGAAAAATTGATTTTAAACAATAATTTAGCAAATACAATGGGTTTGAATGGAATAAAGTGTGTTAACCAAAGTTTTAATTGGACTGCAGAGGAAAAAAAGTTACTTGAATTATACAATAGACTTAGTCATGAAGTAACATCTTCATAATTAGTTTTAATCAAAATACGCTTCCTATTTATTGACTCTCCGTTAAGGTGAATATTAGTAAAGCCCTGTTATATAAGTAACTCTAAACCTTATACAATTCATTGGATTTTTGAGTACCTTAGATAAAATTATATCATGAAAACTGTTGAAAAACGACTTGAAGATGAACAAAAATTTCACAATGAAATTTTTGAGTCTGATAAAAGAACCAAAGAAATTGGGCGCTTTTATTCTATTAATGACGCTATCCATTCCGCTTATGAAGATTTTATTTTTAATGCACCAGAGGGTAAAACGTACTTAGAGTATGGTTGTGGCATGGCAAAAGGCGGTCGTTCAGTTAGATTAGCGAGGTTGGGTGCTAAAGTACATGGCATTGATATTTCTGACTACGCCATTGATTTTTTAAGTAAAGAAGCGGAAGAGGAAAAACTAGATATTGATTATCAAGTAATGAATGCTGAAGACATGTCATTCAATGATGACTATTTTGACATTATTTATGGTACTGGTATTCTTCATCATTTAGATTTAGACAAATCTTATGAAAGCATCGCTAAGAAATTGAAAAAAGATGGAACAGGTATTTTTATAGAGCCCTTAGGTCATAACCCATTAATAAACGGTTTTCGGAATAAAACCCCTGACATTAGAACAGAAGATGAGCATCCTTTATTAATGGATGATTTTAAGCTAGCTCGAAAATATTTTAAGAATGTTAATGTTCAATATTTCTACTTAACCACTCTGGGAGTACCTATTCTTTTCAAAAAAAAGCAACCAAAATTTCTTATTGATTTCTGTAATGCCTTTGATAAAGCTCTCTTTACTTTACTACCTTTTTTACGTAAACATGCTTGGCAAGTTGTTGTGAAATTTTCTGAGCCTGTTTGATTTAAAATCATGTTGTTTTCCAGCAATGTTTTAACCATATATCCCATTATAAGGTATAATTATAGATTAAAATAGGTTAGCTCTTTAATAAATGGAATATTTGTCTCTTGGTATAAATCAGAAACATAAGACATCAAAATTTTATGAAAATAATCACCATTGTAGGCGCGAGACCTCAGTTTGTTAAAGCAGCAGTTGTTAGTAGAGCAATTGAAGAATTAAATCATAAAAACCCAAATGACACTATTGATGAGTTGATTGTTCATACGGGTCAGCATTTTGATGCCAATATGAGTGATGTGTTTTTTGAACAAATGAATATTCCTAAGCCACACTACCGTTTGGAAATTAATAGTCTAACACATGGTGCGATGACGGGTCGAATGATTGAGAAGATTGAAGAGGTATTACTGAAAGAAAGACCAGATTGGGTATTGGTGTACGGCGATACCAATTCAACAATTGCTGGGGCGTTAGCCGCTAAAAAGTTACATATTAAAGTTGCTCATGTTGAGGCCGGACTGCGCTCTTTCAACATGCGTATGCCTGAAGAAATTAATAGAATATTGACTGACCGCATCAGTGACATCCTTTTTTGCCCTACACAAACGGCAATAACTAATTTGAAAAACGAAGGATATGGCGGCATCAAAGCCAAACAAGTATTGTCTGGCGACGTAATGTATGATGCGGCACTTTACTATACCGAAAGATCTGAAAAACCTGCGAGTGTTGAAGTAGATACCGATTTTATTCTTTCTACTATCCATAGGCAAGAAAATACGGATGATGAGTCTAAGTTGCGTTCAATTTTTGATGCTTTTGAAGAAATTTCAGCAAGTCAGAAAGTGATTCTCCCTTTGCACCCGCGAACCACAAAAAAATTAAAAGGTTTTGGTATTGAACCGTCTAAAAACATTCAAATCATTGAACCTGTAGGCTATTTTGAAATGATATGGTTGCTTTCTAATTGTAGTTGTGTTATAACCGATAGTGGCGGATTGCAAAAAGAGGCTTTCTTTTTTGACAAACCTTGTATTACAGTCCGTGAAGAAACGGAATGGGTGGAGCTTATTCATAATAAGGTGAATTTTTTAGTTGGTACTGATAAATCTAAAATAGTAGATACCTTCAAACATATTGCAGACACTAATATTAATTTTAGTATGAATCTTTACGGAACGGGAAACTCTGGAGAATTAATCGTCAAAGAACTGCTAAAGGCTTAGAAACTTCATAAAGCCCCCTATTAAAATTCATACTTACTGGTTTTTAATGAGTAGATTTGATTAATAATTACACATTAAATTGTCTTTGCGTTTATTCAGATAATTTATTAATATGAATGCACTCATAACTGTTGTTACCCCTGTATACAATTCAGAAAAATATCTGGCAGCTAATATTGCTTCTGTTCAAGCTCAAACTTATACGAATTGGGAGCATATTTTGGTTGATGATTGTTCTTCAGACAATAGTGAGACCATAATTAAGACCTTTCAAAAATCAGATTCAAGAATTAAATACTATCGGCTTAGGAAGAATAGTGGAGCTGGTATCGCAAGAAATAAGGCCATAGAATTTGCACAGGGCAATTACATTGCTTTTTTAGATAGTGATGATAAATGGTATGCGAATAAATTAGAGCGCCAGTTACATTTTATGAAGAACAATGGGTATTATTTTACATATACTGATTATGATATAATTAAAGTGTCTGGAGAAGAACAACCGAAAATCAGGAAAGCTATACCGCACCTAACATATAAAAAAGCACTCTATAAAAATCCTATTGGCTGCTTAACGGCGATGTATAGTGTTGATTTCTTTGGAAAACAATATATGCCTTCGATTCGGAAGCGTCAAGACTATGCGCTTTGGTTAAAATTATTAAAAAAAACCGATGGGTATGGTTTAAATGAATGTCTTGCGAGCTATCGTACAGGAACTGCTTCTATTTCGGCAAATAAAGTAGATCTGATTAAATATGAATGGAGAATTTATAGAGAATCGGAAGGGTTCTCTATTATTCAGTCGTTATTTTATTTAACTTCAGCAATTATTCTAAAATTGAAAACCTACTTTTGATTTAATAGATCAGGTTTTTTACCATGCGAAGACCATCGATACTAAATTCTGTTGAGCGAAAATTTATTTTGCTTATTGGCGATCTCATTATCATTATTGCCTCGCTAAATGTATTTGTCAATTTTGCTATTGATGCGGAATATATTTCACTTCGTTTGAAAACAGGAGTGTTTGGCTTTGGTGTTTCTGTGTACTTCGTATTGGCTTATGTTCTTGAGTTTTATAATCTAGAAAAGGTTACGAAAAGAAGATATATTTTCTCTCAGTCTTTATACATATCTGCTATTTACGTTTTTTTAGTCTTTATTTTTGCCGTTCTGGTTTATGATGCTAGTTTTTGGCGTATTCAACTACTCTGCTTTCTCGTATTAACACCAATTCAAATAGGCGGTTGGCGACTTCTTTTTAGAAATATTTTTGATATTATATCTGATACTAAAAATGTATTGTACGTTTATGATGAAAGTACTAATATTAGTTTTGATGAGGATATTCAAACTATTAACGGCAATGAGATGAAAACATTTTACCGTGTCAAACTCACCTATTCATTACAGAAGGACTCAGCCGCTGATAAAAAGTTCTTTCAAACGGCTGCTGATAAAATAGATGCCATTATAATAAATGTGCCGTCGTATAATGATTTACCAAAGAATATGGAGAAAATGCTTTTGAAGGCACTTTTAACAGGTAAAGAAGTTATATCCTTTACCTCGTTTTACGAGAACACGTATGAAGCATTACCTATTAGATCGCACAATGATAGTTTTTATGAACTTTTGCAATTACGTAATATAAAAATCAGATACTTGCAGCGAATTTTCGGATTTATTATAAACTTTTCACTATCATTTTCGGTTGGCTTGGTGTTTATAGTATTGATTCCGTTTGTTTGGTTGTTAAATATAGGGTTTAATAAGGGGCCGTTGTTCTATAAGCAAAAAAGAGTGGGTTTGCATGGGAAGGAGTTTTTGATCTATAAATTCAGATCTATGGTAGTTGATGCTGAAAAGCAAGGAGCTAAAATGGCAACGAAACACGACCATCGCATTACGCCTTTCGGAAAATTTTTAAGATTATTCAGAATAGACGAGTTACCGCAGATAATATCTGTGGTTAAAGGAGATATGCAGTTTATAGGGCCTAGACCTGAACGAAAGATCTTTGTTAAGGAACTTAATAAAATCACCCCTTTTTATAACGTTCGACACTTAATTCGACCGGGTATAACAGGTTGGGCCCAAGTAAAATATAAGTATGGAGAAAATCTCGAAGATTCTATAAAGAAATTGGAATACGATTTTTATTATATCAAAAATAAGTCGATCACGCTAGATTTAAGAATTATTTTTAAAACCGTAACTACGGTTTTATTCTCAAGAGGTATTTGATTTATTACATTGTTGAATGGTGTTCGATTATCTTTTACAATTAAATATTCAAACTCCTCAATTTTTATCAATTTCTAGCGTTAGTTATGCTAATAAGGTTGTTAAGTTGCCGCTATTAACCAAACCGGAATGTGCATTCAATTAAATTGGCGCAACTTAAAATTTATAAAAGTAAATGAAACGTATTTTAATTACCGGAGCAGCAGGTTTCTTAGGTTCACACCTTTGCGATCGATTTATTAAGGAGAATTTTCACGTTATCGCCATGGATAACTTAATTACGGGAGATTTGAAAAATATCGAACATTTATTCAAACTAGAGAATTTCGAATTTTACCACCACGATGTTACTAAGTTTGTTTCTGTACCTGGAAAACTTGATTATATTCTGCATTTCGCTTCACCTGCAAGCCCAATAGACTATCTAAAAATACCTATTCAAACCTTAAAAGTTGGGGCCTTAGGCACTCATAATTTATTAGGACTTGCAAAAGTGAAACGAGCACGTATTTTGATTGCTTCTACATCTGAGATATACGGCGATCCTTTAGTGCATCCGCAAACAGAAGAATACTATGGCAATGTAAATACAATTGGCCCGAGGGGGGTTTATGATGAAGCCAAGCGTTTTCAAGAGTCGATTACCATGGCATATCATCGCTTTCACGGCATAGAGACCCGTATTGTACGAATTTTTAATACTTACGGACCACGAATGAGACTTAATGATGGCCGTGTGATACCTGCATTCATGGGACAAGCATTACGAGGAGAAGACTTGACTGTTTTTGGTGATGGATCGCAAACACGTTCTTTTTGTTATGTTGATGATGAAATAGACGGTATATATAGGCTATTAATGAGTGATTATGTGTATCCAGTAAACATTGGTAATCCACATGAAATAACAATAAGCGAATTCGCAGAAGAGATTATTAAGCTTACGGGAACCAAGCAAAAGGTTATTTATAAAGATTTGCCACAAGATGATCCCATGCAACGACAACCAGATATTTCTAAAGCAAAAGAAATTTTAGGATGGGAACCTAAAGTAGGCCGCGAAGAAGGAATGAAAAAAACATATGAATATTTCCAAACGCTATCTAAAGAAGAATTAGAAAAAACGGATCACCGTGACTTTTCAGAAAGGAACAAGAAATAATTTAGGCAATCTATTTATACCAACCGGTCTTATGAATTAAGAGCGGTTTTTTTGTACATTTAATTATAGAGTTACGCGTATTCGGAGGGATAATTTTAATGAAAAGAGATATCGGGGGATTTCGAAATACAATATGCTGTAAAGATTCAATTTTAACAAAGATATTACTGGATTTTAGGTAAGTGTTAAAACTTTTGAAATCGTATACGATTTTGCATAAATCTAGCATACAATCAGGGTGATCGACGATTAACTGATGTGTTTCATCGATAAAATGTTATAAATTGACTTTTTTCGCCAGTTTTAGTCCTTTTCGAAAACCTGCTTATTAATCATCTTCAAATTCGTTGCAAATTGATAAAACAACCACTATTTAAACTTTTAAGCCAAGGTTAGGCTTTTTTGAAGAGAACATTTCTATTTTTGCCTTCAAATTATACCAAATGAATATTCTAATACTTGGCGCAGGAGGTCGAGAACATACATTAGCTTGGAAATTAAATCAAAGTTCCAAGGAGACGAACTTATTCGTTGCACCCGGTAATGCAGGCACGGCTTTAATTGCCACGAACAGATCGGTAGATGTAAACGATTTCGAAGCCATCAAAGCAATTACACTTTCTGATAAAATTGAGATGGTCGTAGTTGGGCCTGAAGACCCACTAGTCAATGGTATTCATGATTATTTTCTTAACGATACTGAACTGTCAAAAATTCCAGTTATTGGTCCGCAGAAAGCAGCGGCAAGACTTGAAGGGAGCAAAGAGTTTGCAAAACAATTCATGATGCGCCATCAAATACCAACAGCGGCATATCAAAGCTTTACCAATGCTACGTTGCAAGAAGGCTACGCTTTTTTAGAAACCCTAAATGCACCGTATGTATTAAAAGCTGATGGTTTGGCTGCGGGCAAGGGGGTGCTAATTTTAAATAGTTTAGAAGTGGCAAAGGCCGAGCTTAAAACTATGCTTGTCGATCAAAAATTTGGTAGTGCTAGCACGACTGTGGTTATTGAGGAATTTTTAGCAGGGATTGAATTGAGTGTATTTGTTCTTACTGATGGTACGGGATATAAGGTATTACCTACCGCCAAGGATTATAAACGTATAGGAGAAGGAGATACGGGACTAAATACTGGCGGTATGGGGGCCATTTCGCCAGTTCCTTTTGCTGATCAGGCATTCATGAACAAAATACACGATAGCGTGGTTGTTCCGACCATAGAAGGGCTTAAAAAAGATAATATGCCGTATAAAGGATTTATCTTCATAGGTCTCATAAAGGTTGGAGATAATCCTTTTGTCATAGAATATAACGTTCGCTTAGGTGATCCTGAAACGGAAGTTGTTTTACCAAGAATTAAAAATGACTTGGTAGACATCTTTGAAGCGGTGGCTGATCAAAAATTAGATGGGTACATTCTTGAAATCGATGAAAGATCTGCGGCTACAGTGATGTTAGTTTCTGGGGGATACCCCGAGGCTTATGAAAAAGGAAAAAAAATAACCGGGTTTGATACTATTCAAGATTCACATGTGTTTCACGCAGGCACAAAATTATTTGAAGATCAGGTATTGACGAATGGTGGTCGGGTAATGGCAATAACATCATACGGAACCGACTTCAAAGAAGCACTCCGAAAATCTTATGAAAACATTGAAAATATTGAGTTTGACCAAATGAACTACAGAAAAGATTTAGGCTTCGATTTGTAGAAACCCGATAAATTTAAGTGCTTAAGAAAAGGCTGAGGTTACAAGTATGAATGCGAACTAATACTTTTGTCTTCCTCACCATTGTCATTGTATTTTTTAAGTTCAAGCATCCAATAAACAAAAGCAATAAAACCTATAATTGCGAGCACCCAATTGATCAGGTTAGATAAGTACCAACTCTCCATAAAACGGAAAGGATCCATAGTGTATTTAAAAATGTAGTTTACAAATAAATCTTCTATCCCTCTAAAAAATGAAGTCATGTTAGCTATATTTACTTCGCAAAAGTACAAAAACATAATATGATTTCTAACATATTTGGTAAAACAAAACCTATAAATTTTATTATTGTATTTGCATTTGTAACACTGTTATACGGGCTTACACATCTATTCATTAATAAGCAGCAGTTTGACACTGAAACGATAATTTTTCACTTGTTCACCTTAATCATTCTGTTGTTTAGCGTTTTTGTTGCAGATTTTATAATGAAACGAAATAAGGTTACGGCACCTAATACCTTTGGCATTTTGTTTTACGGTCTTTTGATTATGTTGTTTGTAGAAACAATTTCAGATAATAAAGCAATCTTTTGTAGTCTTTTCATACTACTAACCATAAGGCGATTAATTAGCTTGCGTTCGTTAAAAGAAATTAAGCTTAAAATTTTCGATGCAACTTTTTGGGTAATTATTTCAAGTCTATTTTATGAATGGATGGCACTGTATCTTCTTCTAGTCTTTGCGGCTATTTATATATATGAACCCAAAAATATCAGAAATTGGTTGGTTCCGTTTGCAAGTATTTTTGTGGTTTTTGTGATCACGTATTCAATTTTACTTCTTCTTGGCAAGACTGATTATTTGGCAACGCATTATCAATTTTCTGCAGATCTTAATTCGATATATTTTTTGAACTGGGAAAGCAGTTCTAAATTATTAATATACGTACTATTAACACTTTTGGTTAGTATTTTTGCATTCTTAAAATTAGGAAAAGCGGGTGTCGGGCAGATCGTTACAATGCGCCTGATAGGTTTTGCCTTTGTTATTGGTTTAGTTGTTAAAATAATGACCCCCAGCACCGATGCATTTTTAATTATAATTACGTTTTTTCCGGCAGTTATTTTTTTTACGAATTATGTGGAAGCTATTAAAAAACCAAACATCAAAGAAATTGTTTTAATGTTTTCGATACTTGGCCCCTTTTTAGTTTTCATTACACAACTAGCTTTGAAATAATTGTAACTTTGTTAAAATTCAAAGTACTGCTTATGTTCAGCAAATTTGCGTTTAAAATTTTTGAAGAAAGTATTATAGCGTATCACGTAAAAGATGATGTGAACCAGCTCTTTACAAACCCACATCCAAAAGGTGAAATAGCTCATATACTTTATCGGAAGAATTGGATTGATACGGTGCAGTGGCATTATGAAGATATTATTCGCGATCCAAATATCAACCCAGAGGCAGCGTTAGTGCTGAAACGCAAAATTGACGCCAGTAATCAAGACCGCACGGATTTAGTGGAATATGTAGACAGCTATTTCTTAAATAAATACCAATCGGTAGAAATTAGAAGTAATGCTACTATAAATACAGAAAGCCCCGCTTGGGCTATTGATCGCCTGTCTATTTTAGCTTTAAAGGTGTATCATATGAATGAGGAGGCCAATCGAACCGACGCTTCAGAAGATCATATAGAAAAATGTCGACTAAAACTGCAAGTATTGTTAGAACAAAAGAAAGATTTGTCAACGGCAATTGATCAACTTTTGAGTGATATTGAAAGAGGTGTTAAATACATGAAAGTCTACAAACAGATGAAAATGTATAATGACGAAGAGCTTAATCCTGTTCTGAGAGGTCAGAAATAAGATATTTATGCATTTAAGAAAACATCTTTTGGTGATACGATTGTCCGCCATGGGAGATGTTGCCGCAACCGTTCCAATTCTTTCTGCTTTGACGCAGCAATATCCTGATGTACAGGTTACGGTACTTACCAAAGAATTTTACGGACCCATATTTTCTCAACTAATAAACGTCAACGTTTACATTGCAGATATAGGTGGAAGGCATAAAGGCGTATTCGGACTATGGAGGCTCTTCAAAGAGTTGAAAGCAATGAATATAGACGCTGTAGCTGATTTACACAACGTACTTCGAAGTAACATTCTTAAGGGATATTTTAAATTAGGAGGGTTTCAATTTGCTCAAATCAACAAGGGAAGAGCGCAAAAGAAATCTTTGACGGCAAGCAAGAATAAAATTTTCAAACCGCTCAAAACAACCCATCAACGTTATGCAGATGTTTTTGCGGCAATGGGATTTCCTTTGATTTTAGAGGATATTCAATTTTTGTCCAAGCGACAACTCACTGAAAAGACCAAAATTCTTATTGATTCGAAAAAGGAAAGTGTCATAGGAATCGCACCTTTTGCTGCGTTTAAAGGCAAAATTTATCCTATAGATTTAATGGAAAAGGTTATTTCAAACTTATCTACAGCAAATAAAATTCTACTTTTCGGGGGAGGCAAAAAAGAACAAAATCAACTCGAAATCTGGGAAACACAATTCCCAAATGTTATCAGCATTCCAGGAAAAATTGCATTTGCAGAAGAATTGGATCTTATTTCGCATTTGGATGTAATGCTAGCTATGGATAGCGGAAATGGGCATTTAGCTTCTCTTTTCGGCATTCCTACGGTAACACTTTGGGGGGTCACCCACCCCTTTGCGGGGTTCTATCCTTTCGGTCAACCAAAGGATAATGCATTGCTGGCAGACCGAACCGAATATCCTTTAATACCAACGTCAATTTATGGAAATAAAACTCCTGATGGCTATAACGATGTTATGCGGACAATAACTCCTAAAGAAATCATAGCGAAAATAGAATACATTATTAAAAAGAGACAAACCTAATATGAGCTTTCTTTAACTTCAATAGATTTAAAATATTGACGCAACTGAGACATGAATCGATACTTTCGAGCACTTGGTGTATTTTCAGCCATTAAGGTGCGTATGCCGATATATGAACTCATTAAATAAACGGCTACCCCTTCTGCATCTACATGTCGATCTATATGACCATTAAATTTACCACGCTGAATTGCTGAAACTAAAGTCACTTCCCATATGCGTAGAATTTCATTAAGATGCTTCATAATGTCTGCATTTTTTCCATTAAACTCATTGATGAAATTACTTAAAGCGAATCCGTAATCTAATTCATTATGTACCGCTGTTTCAAGGGCATTTTCAAAACATTCTGTAATTAATTCTAAGGTATTTGAATGACCTTCAATAGGCTCAATGAGCATACTATATGTTTTACGAACGAGGAGTTGTTCTATAATTTGAACGAAGAAATCTTCTTTTGAATCAAAATGATAGTAAAAAGCACCTTTAGAAAGCGAAAGTTCTTTTAGAATATCATCAACACTAGTGTTGTAATAGCCATTTTTATAGAATAATGCTAAGCCAGTGATTTGCATTCGATTAATTGTCGCCCTTCTTTTGATAGATTTTTGCATAGTTTTAGAGTTTTGAATTAACCGACCTTTTGGTCTGTTTAAAGAACTCTAGTTCTTCTGAAATCGTATCTTATTAGGTGTAAACTGTAGTCTATTTTCGATGAAATGCAATTAGAAACAAGGAATACCCGACGAAAGGTAAGTTCACAGACTATTTAGTCGGAAAGCATATACCGTATTACTTCTTAATAAACAACGAAAAAGTTACGGTTGTAGCGTTTCCTTAGGCAACTGTACCCTGACAACTACTACCGGCTCCAGCAGTGCAACCATAACAATGCTGTGAAATGATAATGTTTCTATCATTGATGATGTCTTCATTATAATCTTTAATATGTTTCACCTTGCTTGCCACTTTTAAATCTAGCATTTGATTGAAATCGCAATCGTATATCCATCCATCCCAACTTATAGAGATCGTATTTGTGCACATTACACCACTAACTGCGGCTGGGTTATAGGCTTCAACTAACGAGTACATATAATCTTCATAGTTTTCAGAAGCAATTAAGTAATCTAAAAAACGTGCGATAGGTAAATTTGTAATGGCAAAAAGATTATGGAATTGAATATTAAAATCTTCTTTCAAAGCCTTTTTGAAATCCGCTTCCAAAGCCATTTGGTCTCCAGGTAAATAAGCTCCCGATGGATTGTATACTAAATCTAAGCGCAAACCGCTTTCCGGCATTCCGTATCCTCTGGCATTCAATTCTTGCAAAGCTTTAATTGATTTGTCAAAAACCCCATCACCTCGTTGTTTGTCAGTTTTGCCTCGCGTATAATGTGGCATCGAAGAAATAACATGAACATTATGCTTTTTGAAGAAATCAGGCAAATCGTAGTATTTCTTGTTTGCACGTATTATCGTTAGGTTCGAACGCACTATAAAATCTTTAATACCTGCTTTGGCGGCTTCCTCAACAAACCAACGAAAATCGGGGTTCATTTCAGGAGCTCCTCCTGTTAGGTCCAAAGTATGCGCACCCGTATTGCGAATGATATCTAAACACAGCAACATCGTTTCTCGAGTCATGATTTCTTTGCGATCAGGCCCTGCATCTACATGACAGTGTTCACAAACTTGATTACACATATACCCCACGTTTATTTGAAGAATTTCAAGCTTTTTAGGGCGCAACGGGAATTGACCTATTTCATTGATCTTGTCCTTAAAATATGGAAGTTCTCCATCGGCGAAAATGCCTCCGTTTAAGATTTCGAGTTGTTTGTTTGTGACCGCAAGCTCATTGTCCCTAGATTTTAAGGACTTTTGCATTGGCTTTTTTACTTTTTTTGGTAAAATGCTTTTTTCCATATTTTAAAATTGTATCGTTAGCTCAATGAGCCTACATCGATAACTTATTATATTTATTCATCATCTGAACGCCATGAACTAATGTTGCTCCACTTTCAATGGCGGCACCTGCGTGAACGGCTTCCATCATTTCTTCTTTAGTAATTCCCTTTTGTAACCCATCTTTGGTATAGGCATCGATACAATACGGACATTTAACAACATGTGATACGGCAAGCGCAATTAAAGATTTCTCTCTAGCACTTAGTGCGCCTTCTTCGAAAACCTTACCATAATAATCGAAAAATTTATTTCCGATTTCTTCACTCCATTCTGTGATTTTGCCAAATTTTCTTAGGTCTGCGGAATTGTAATATGAATCTGCCATGGTATATTTTATATGTTTAGTAATGAATATGTTGCTATTACTAATGACATTCATCTGTCTAGAATGATGTCATAGAATTAAATAGAAAAAATAAAAACTAGAAAGGAAAAAAACTATGAGGGGGAAAATAAAGGAGATCCCTTATTTTGTTGTACCCCGAGTGCCAGTTGATATAATGCTTGTAAGAAAATGATATACTTGTTTTCACACCATTCTAGAGCACCACGAATTGCTACGAGTAGTTTTTCGGAAAACGCTCTGGTGTAGTTGATAAGTGATCTTAAATCAACCTGTGTATCAATATCGCTGAGTCTTGGAAGCTGAAAAACATCTTTATTTTCGTGAGTAATATATTTTAATAATTGTTCATAAACACATGAAGTCTGCCATGCCATTTCACAAAAACTAGTAGGGTCAAACTGAGACTTATGCAATCCCATCAAATAAAAACCACCATCCGAAGAAGGGCCCAAAACTGATTTGTTTGACGACAATTGGTTTTCTGTTATTAAAATGTGGGAAACGGTAAGTTGAGGCGTATCGTTGCCAATTGTTATAACTTGTTCGTATCCCTTTTCAAAAACCGCTTTTATTGCGTTTATAAAACGTTCACCAAAGGTATTACCGATTTGTTTTTTTTCAGAAAAATGAAAATACGGAAGTTGCGTTTTCTCAACTGTTTCAATAACATGATGTGTCAATGCATCAAATAATTGTTCACCGTTGAAGATTGATTTGTTCGCCATCTCTTCATGAGGCGAGCGAGCAAAAATCAAAACAGCCGTTTTATGTTTTACAGGATTATGCATGACCTGTACAAATTTACAAAGAATTGTACTGGGCTTATAGTCGACAATATGCTAAAACAATTACACTACTTTAAAAGTCTTTTAAAAAAGTGTGTATTATTGAGGATTAAGAAGTAAAAACCAATGTTGAAGATTCTAATGACAAAAAAATAACTGCACCTAAAGGCTAGGTGCTAATTAATCTTATACATCATCATAATTTATTTTTAAGGTGGGTGTAATTGCATGAGCTTGGCAGGTTAATATAAAACCTTCTTCAATTTCACTATCAGTTAGAATCTGATTATTTGCCATCTCCGTTTTTCCTTCTGTAACCCTGGCAATACAGCTACTACAGACGCCACCTTGACAAGAATATGGGGCATCAATATTTTCTTTTAAGACCGCATCGAGAACGATCATTTTTTTATCCATTGTAAAAGAAAAAGTTTCGTCATCAACCAGCACTTCAATTTGTGTTTCGCCATCAGCGCTAACAGGAAGTTCATCTTTAATTTCAGTAGTGGTAAAAAGTTCAAAATGAATTTTTGCTTCGGCGATTCCATTATTTTTTAAAGTATCAGAAACAGTATGAATCATAGCTTCAGGCCCACAAAGGTAAAAGGCTTCAAAATCAACATCTTTGTGCTTATTTTTAAGCGCATAGTTCACTGTTGAGGTGTCAATACGCCCGAATAGAGCGTCTTTTTCTTGCTTCTCTGTATTGGTAAAATATATATAAAATCGATCAGCATAGTTTAGCTGCAATTTTACTAAATCACTATAAAACATAGTTTCTTCAAACGATTTGTTGCAGTAAACCAACACAAAAGTATTGTCAATATTGCTGTCTAAAACCGTTTTAGCAATACTCATTATTGGGGTAATTCCACTTCCTGCAGCAAATGCCGCGATGTTCATTGAATTTTCGTTAGGAACAAAGGTAAAACGGCCTTCAGGAGGCATTACCTCAAGTACATCACCTTCAGCTAATTTTGAATGCGCATATTCTGAAAAACCACCTCGATCTACTTTTTTAACACCGATAGTAAAAGAGTCCTTTTTAGGCGTTGAACTAATAGAGTATGCTCTTCGAAGTTCTTTTCCCTTAATTTCCTTTTTTATCGTAATGTACTGACCTGCGTCAAAATCAAAGGTCTGAATTAAGTCTTTAGGAATGTCAAAAGTAATTGCGACAGAACTAGGGGTAAGTTTTTTAATACGCTTTACCGTGAGTGAATGGAATTTGGACATATTTCCTTTTTCAAAAATTAGATTGCAAATTTAGGGATTGATAAATGCATTTGAAACGAGAAGTATAAAAAAGATTTGTCGTTCCTTATTTTAAGAAACTGAAAATGTGTAGTCAATACAGAGAAAATCATGCTTTAAAATAAGGAGCAACAGCATTTCGTAAGCACTAAGGTATAAAGCTATAGAAAACGAACCGAAATAGCTACAACCGACCATACGGTCAGTTTTTTAATTCAAAACCGCAAGGTGAACTAGAATAATTTCGACGAACACCCAAAATGATCCTTTAAAGACGGCATTATATTACTTTTAGATGAAGTAAGAATGGGTACAAACTGAACGGTTTATAAAGTAGTATATATTTATTCCTAATTTTTACTGCATTTTGTCGATGAATTACATAATAATATAGCTCTTTTTCAGTTTAGATTACATACGTATACACACAATTTTGAAGCGATCATACAAACTTATTTTAGCCGCACTAATGACAAGCCTTATATTCAATGCTTGTTCTACCAAAAAAGATGCTTTTCTAAACCGTAATTGGCATGCACTGAATACCAAATACAATACCCTGTATAATGGTAATATTGCGTTTGAAGAAGGACGCGCAGAATTGAATGCCAACTATAAAGATGACTATTGGAAAGTACTGCCTATTGAACGCCTTGCTGTAAGTGAAGAGATAAAATTAGATTCAGAAGATAATAATCCAAATTTTATTATTGGAGAAGAAAAAGCGACCAAAGCCATACAGAAACATAGTATGGATATTCGTGATGAAGAACGTAATCCGCAAACCGATGAGGCCTTTTTGCTTTTGGGCAAAACACGGTATTTCGATCAACGTTATATTCCAGCCTTAGAAGCGTTCAATTATATCATAAAGAAGTATTCCTATAGCGATAAGTTAAATGAAGCTCATATATGGCGTGAGAAAGTTAATATTCGTTTAGAAAATGAAGAATTAGCACTTACTAATTTGCGTAGGTTATTGAAGTTTGAAGAGCTCAAAGACCAAGAATATGCTGATGCCAGAGCGATGATGGCGCAAGCTTTTATCAATTTAAAAGCACCAGACACCGCAATTCAACAATTAAAGATTGCTTCGTATTACACGAAAAAGAATTCAGAAAAGGGAAGATACTTATACATTATTGGTCAATTATATAATCAATTAGGTCATAAAGACAGTGCAAATTATGCCTTTGAAAAAGTGATTGAACTTAAAAGAAGATCGCCTAGAGTATACATGATCAATGCTGAAATTCAAAAAATACGGAATACAGAAATCACAAGTTCTAATAAAGAAGAAGTTTTAAAGTACTTAACGAAGCTAGAAGAAGATCGAGAAAACAGGCCATTTTTGAATAAAATTTATCGACAAATAGCTGAGTTTCATTTAGAAAATGCTTCAGATAGTTTAGCCTTGCAATATTTTGACAAATCACTTAGGGCATCACAAGAAGAACCACAGTTAAATGCATTGAACTACGAGAATCTAGCTGAGTATAATTTCGACAAGAATATATATAAAGTAGCTGGGGCATACTATGATAGTATGCTGACGAATCTCCCCCTAAATACCAAAAAGCATAGGGCAACCCAAAAAAAATTAGACAACCTTGAAGATGTAATTAAGTATGAAGAGATCGTCACGGAAACGGATAGTATTATTGGGATATATAATATGTCGGCAGATGATAGGCTGTCCTATTTTCAAGAATATATTGACCAATTGAAGGCTGCCGAAGAAGAAGCGAAAAAGAAAGCAGAGGAGAAGATTACAGCCAGCTTTGCCTCATTTGGCGAATCAAAAGGAGGCAAAGAAAATAAGGGAAAATTTTATTTCTATAACCTTACAAGCTTAGGTTACGGCAAAAATGACTTTACTAATAGATGGGGTAACCGTAAATTAGAAGATGATTGGCGCTGGAGCAATAAAACCAGAACTTCATCTGCGGAAGTTGCTGAGAACAAGAATACTCCGAAAGATAGTCTTAATAGTGATTCAACCCAAGAAGTAAAATATGATCTGGCTTTTTATATGGATCGTATTCCGAAAGATAAAAGTGTTATTGACAGTTTAAAAGGGGAACGGAATTTTGCCAACTATCAATTGGGGTTGATTTATAAAGAAAAATTTAAAGAAAATAGACTGGCGGCTGGCAAACTAGAAGATGTATTGGCATCGCAACCAGAAGAGCGCCTGATACTTCCTTCTAAATATAACTTGTATAAAATATATGAAGAAGAAGAGAGTCCTTTATTGGCCGGCATGAAGGAAAATATTCTTCAAAACCATGGTGATTCTCGGTATGCGGAAATTCTTTTAAATCCTTCAGCGGTATTAGCCAGTGATTCTGATAGTCCTGACGTGCGCTATGGTAAGCTATACGCCAAGTATCGTAATCAAGAATACCTAACGGTAATTACAGAAGCAGAAGAGAACATCAATAAATTTACGGGCGACCCTATTGTTCCTAAATTTGAAATGTTAAAAGCAAATGCTATAGGCCGGTTAAACGGGTTTGAGCAGTTCAAAGAAGCTTTGAATTATGTTGCACTGACCTATCCGAACAACCCTGAAGGAAAAAAAGCAGAGATAATGGTTGCAGAACAACTTCCAAAATTAGAACCAAAAGCCTTTACTTCAGAAGAAGGATCAAGTGGGTCAGGAAATTGGAAAGTGGTATTTCCTTTTAAAAGATTCAAAAACGAAGAGGCTTTAAAATTGAAGGTAGCCTTAGAAGAAGCTATAAAAGATTTAAAATATAGTAATGTAATATCAAAAGATATTTATACCTTGGAAGACCAATTTGTAATCGTACATGGTTTTAAGTCAAAAGACCGCGCTTTGGGCTTTGTAGAGTTGTTAGCAAACAATAAAGATTATAGAATTCGGAATGAAAGTTTTGTGATATTATCATCGAACTACAAAACAGTGCAAGTGCACAAAAATTTAAAAGATTACAAGAACTCAGTTTTAACCCCAAAACCGTAAGAAACAATGTTTTCAGACAACAAAAAACCTAGAACTATGAATGAAATAGGCGGACAACCAAATAGAATCGAAAAAAACACGAAGATAAAAGGAGACATTGTATCCGAAGCAGATTTTAGAATCGATGGTAAATTAGATGGTAATGTAAAGACATCTGGCAAGGTGGTGATTGGAAAAGGAGGTTATATTCACGGAAAAGTAGAATGTGTAAACGCCGATATTGAAGGTAGTTTTAACGGAGAACTTTTGGTTTCAGATTTACTTTCTTTAAAATCTTCTGCGGTTATTGAAGGTACTGTTTCTGTTACGAAACTCGCCGTAGAGCCAGGGGCTACATTTAATGCTTCTTGTACGATGAAAGGCAAAGGAGGCGCAGCAGCAAGCAGTAATTCAAATACTGGCGGATTCAAAGCTTCACTTGGCGGAAACTCAAATGGCTCTGCAAAAGCATCCTAAGAAAATTTATTTTTTGATTGTAATGTTGCCATGCTAATGTAGTGTGGCAATTTTTATTTTGGGTAATTTTGTTCCTCACAAGAAATATAATTGTCCAATGTCCAAACCCAAAAATCAAGCAAAATACTGGTTGAGTCTTACCGGCATAGCCGTGCAAATGGGTGTTGTCATCTATTTAGGTTCTTGGCTAGGGAGATGGCTTGATGAGAAGTATGCAAAGGAGAATAGTATGTTTACCATAATTTTGACGCTATTAGCAGTAGTGGTATCTATGTACCTAGTAATTAAACAAACTAAAAAACTAAACCCCTGATTTGGACAAAAAAATAATCTCTTTCACACTTCAACTTACCGCTTTACTTGTGTTTTTGGGTTTGCTTCACATGGCATTTTTTTATGCCCGAGCAACTGAGATCCCTTTCGATTTAATTGGATTAGGTTACTTGGTGAACTTTGCCATGGCGTTGGCCATCTATTACGTAATGGTTCAAGTGGCAAAAAAACAAAACAAAAATCTAGGGTTTGTCTTTTTGTTTGGAAGCACATTAAAATTTGCAATTTACTTTCTTATTTTCAATCCGCTTTTTATGCAGGATGGAGGACTTTCCAAGTTAGAATTCTTCACCTTTTTTATTCCATATATAGCCTGCCTGATTCTGGAGACTTTGTCGCTCGTTAAGCTGCTTAAAGGCATCGATTAAAAGCTTGTTTTTATAGGATTTAAGATGCTTGAAAATAAAAGTCAAAATGCTTTTTTCTTTTTGGGATATTAGCGTACATTTGCAGCGATTTTTAGGGAACCAAAAACGGAGTTCTGGGACCGATATTTTTGAGCGATATGCGAAAACCATTTTTAAGTCAGTTTTTATTTGTTGCACTATTTTTAAGCATGAGTGCTTTTGCTACTGCAGAGGAAAGCAAGAATGATGAAGGTGGGAAGAACCTGAAAACTGAAATCACTAACTACATTGATCATCACCTTAAAGACTCTCATGATTTTTCATTATTTTCTATAAAACAAGATGATGGTTCAAAGAAGTATATTGGCTTCCCGCTTCCTGTTATTCTATGGGATAAGGGATTAAAAGTTTTTTCATCTTCGAAATTTCATCACGGTGAAACAATTGCTGAGGTAGATGGAAATCACTACAAACTATACCACAGTAAAATTTACAAAACTGATGCTGCCGGAACCATCAACTATGATGATAAGCATCATGCAACAAATACCAAACCTTTAGATTTTTCAATTACCAAAGGCGTGGTGATGATTTTCATTACCGGATTGTTGATGTTTTTCCTTTTTAGAGGTTTGGCAAAGTCGTATGCAAAAAATGGAAGCATCCCAAAAGGCATTGGTCGTTTTTTCGAGCCAATTGTACTTTATATTAGAGACGATATTGCCATTTCAAATATTGGTGAAAAGCACTACAAAAAATACATGCCATTTTTATTGACAGTATTTTTCTTTATCTGGTTTCTAAACATGTTTGGGCTTACTCCACTAGGGGTAAATGTAACGGGAAATATAGCGGTTACCACTGCTTTAGCAATTATAACCTTCTTACTGACTAATTTAACCGGAACTAAAGACTACTGGAAGCACTTGTTTGATCCACTAGGAGATTCGATGCCGTGGTTAGGAAAACTACCTTTATATATTATTTTGATTCCCATTGAGATTTTGGGAATCTTCATTAAGCCATTTTCATTATTGATTCGTTTGTATGCAAACATGCAAGCTGGCCATATTGTAGTTATGAGCTTGATTGGATTGATGTTTATTTTCAAAAGTTGGATTGGAAGTCCACTTTCTTTCGGATTGGCATTTGCCATTTCTTTGATTGAAATTTTAGTAGCCCTTTTACAGGCCTACATTTTTACCATGCTTTCTGCATTATATTTCGGTTTTGCTTCAGAAGAGCACGACCATGCGGAAGCACATTAAATTGAATGTTTAATTTTTAATATATATATGTTATGACAATTCCAAGAATTGTAGGTGCAGGATTAATTGTAATTGGTGTAGGTGTTGGTATCGGAAAAATCGGTGGCCAAGCTATGGAAGCAATTGCGCGTCAGCCTGAAGCTTACGGAAAGATTCAAACAGCGATGTTGATTGCAGCAGCGCTTATTGAAGGTATCGGTTTTGCAGCGTTATTCGCAACTACTGAACTAGACGGTTAATAACCATTTAACGAACGGTTGTAACGGTTGGTTATGACCGTTCGTTACTATTAAAAATTCAACGATTATAATATAGTAGCATGGAAAAGTTAATAGAAGAGTTTTCGTTAGGATTGTTTTTTTGGCAGTCGCTTTTGTTCATCGGATTGGTATTGTTGCTCCGCAAATTTGCATGGAAGCCAATACTTGATTCTGTAAATGAGCGTGAAGACGGGATCAAAGATGCTCTAGCAGCAGCCGAAGATGCAAAGAAAGAAATGCAGAATGTAACTGCCGATAGCGAGAAACTATTAAAGGAAGCAAGAGCAGAACGTGAAGCAATGTTAAAAGAAGCTCGTGAAATCAAAGATAAATTGATTGCAGATTCTAAAGAGCAAGCAAAAGTAGAGGGAGATAAAATGATAAAGCAAGCGCAAGCTGCTATCGAAAGTGAAAAGAAAGCTGCTGTTGCTGATATCAAAAGTCAGGTAGCTAATCTTTCTGTTGATATTGCCGAAAAAGTAATTAAGGAACAACTTTCTGATAAAGACAAGCAGTTGAAACTGGTTGACGATTTATTAGGAGATATCAAACTGAACTAAGAACTCATGAGTGATTCTAGAGCAGCCTTACGTTATGCAAAAGCCATTCTCGACCTAGCTGTTGAGAACAAAGCAACGGATGCCTTGGAAAAGGATATGCAGAATGTAGTAGGAACGATTTCTGGTAGTAAAGAACTTCGCAAAATGTTGGCTAGTCCGGTTATTAAGGGTAGCGCAAAGAAAGAAGCGTTGTTGTCTGTTTTCAAGGGAAGTCATTCAATTACGGAAGGAACGCTTTCAATGTTGGTATCCAACAAGCGAGTTTCAATGCTGAATGAAGTTGCTTCTAAATATCTTATCCTCAATGAAAAGCTGAAAGGTAAAGACATTGCTCACGTAACCACTGCAGTTCCTTTGACCGCTGATTTGGAGAAAAAGATTTTAGACAAAGTTACAGACATGACAGGCAACAAAGTATCCATAGAAAATAAAATTGACGAAAGCATTATTGGTGGTTTCGTTTTGCGTGTGGGGGACTTACAATATGACGCCAGTATCGCTAATAAATTAAATAGTTTAAAAAGAGAATTTACAAGTAGTTTATAAATATCAATAACGAGTTGATAAAAGTCTTTGACCTTTTGTCTTTTCGTCTTTATATCTAAATAAAATGGCAGGAGTAAAAGCCGCTGAGGTATCAGCAATTTTAAAGAAACAATTATCGGAATTTGAAGCATCTGCTTCTTTAGATGAGGTAGGTACAGTATTGCAGGTAGGTGATGGTATCGCACGTGTATACGGCCTTTCAAATGCTGAATACGGCGAATTGGTAGAGTTCGAAGGCGGACTGAAAGGTATCGTTTTGAACTTAGAAGAAGATAATGTTGGGGTTGTATTATTAAGTCCGTCACGTGATGTGAAAGAAGGTTCAGTAGTAAAACGTACACAAACAATTGCTTCTATTAATGTTGGTGAGGGAATTACTGGCCGTGTGGTAAACACTTTAGGTCTTCCTATAGATGGTAAAGGTCCTATCTCAGGTGAAACTTATGAGATGCCCCTAGAGCGTAAAGCGCCAGGGGTAATCTTTCGTGAGCCTGTTACCGAGCCGTTACAAACGGGTATTAAAGCAATTGACGCGATGATTCCTGTTGGTAGAGGTCAGCGTGAATTGGTAATTGGTGACCGTCAAACAGGTAAGACTACGGTTTGTATCGATACCATTTTGAACCAAAAAGAATTTTACGATGCAGGTGAACCTGTATATTGTATTTATGTAGCTATCGGACAGAAGGCGTCTACTGTCGCAGGTATCGCACAGACTTTAGAAGATAAAGGCGCAATGGCCTATACAACTATTGTTGCTGCAAATGCTTCAGATCCTGCGCCAATGCAGGTTTATGCTCCTATGGCAGGTGCTGCGATTGGAGAGTATTTCCGTGATACTGGTCGTCCAGCTTTGATTATCTATGATGATTTATCAAAACAAGCGGTTGCCTATCGTGAGGTATCGCTATTGTTAAGAAGACCTCCAGGGCGTGAAGCATATCCTGGTGATGTTTTCTACCTACACTCTCGTTTATTAGAGCGTTCTGCGAAAGTGATTAATGATGATGCGATTGCGAAAGATATGAACGACTTACCTGATTCGTTGAAACCAATGGTAAAAGGGGGAGGGTCATTGACGGCACTTCCTATTATTGAAACGCAAGCAGGAGATGTATCTGCATACATTCCAACAAACGTAATTTCGATTACTGACGGACAAATCTTCTTAGAACAAGATTTGTTCAACCAAGGGGTTCGACCAGCAATTAACGTGGGTATTTCTGTATCTCGTGTAGGAGGTAATGCTCAGATTAAATCAATGAAGAAAGTAGCAGGCACCTTGAAACTCGATCAAGCACAGTTTCGTGAATTAGAAGCTTTTGCGAAGTTCGGTTCTGATTTAGATGCTGCAACTTTAAATGTAATTGAAAAGGGGCGTCGTAACGTTGAAATATTAAAGCAAGCACAAAATGATCCTTTTACAGTAGAAGATCAAGTAGCGATTATCTATGCTGGTTCTAAGAACCTGTTAAGAGATGTTCCTGTGGAGAAAGTGAAAGAATTCGAAACTGATTTTATTGAGTTCTTAAATGCTAAGCATAGAGGTGTTCTAGATACTTTAAAGTCAGGTAAACTAACAGATGAAGTGATTGACACTTTGACAACTGTTGCTAAAGATTTATCGGGTAAGTATATAGCTTAAAAAAGTACGAAGTACAAAGTATTAAGTACCAAGCATAGTGAATTTATTACTTTGTACTTATTACTAAATACTATAAAAAAGAATGGCCAATCTTAAAGAAATTAGAAATAGAATAGCGTCAGTTTCATCAACGATGCAGATTACCAGTGCTATGAAAATGGTATCTGCTGCGAAGTTGAAGAAAGCTCAAGATGCTATTACCGCCATGCGTCCGTATGCTGATAAGCTGACGGAACTTTTACAAAGTTTAAGCGCAAGTATGGATGGTGATTCTGGAAGTAAATTTTCAGATAACCGAGAGGTGAATAAAGTATTAGTAGTTGCCATTACTTCGAATAGAGGACTTGCTGGAGCTTTCAACTCCAATATTCTAAAGCAATGTGCAATTTTAATTGATGAAACCTACGCCGGAAAACAAGTCGACTTTGTTGCTATTGGGAAAAAAGCAAATGACTTTTTAAGTAAAAAAGGAACCGTACTTTCTAACCATAGTGATTTGTATGAAGACTTAAGTTTTGACAATACAGCTATAATTGCTGAGAACTTGATGGAGAAATTTACTTCAGGAGCGTATGATAGAATAGACATCGTTTATAATAAGTTCAAGAATGCCGCAACGCAAATTGTAATGACAGAGCAGTTTTTGCCTATTGTTCCTGTTGAAGGAGCAGAAGGTTCAAGCGGAGACTATATATTCGAACCATCTAAGGTTGAAATCGTAGAGCAGTTGATTCCGAAGTCATTAAAAACACAATTGTATAAAGGCATTCGGGATTCGTTTGCTAGTGAGCATGGTGCTCGTATGACCGCAATGCACAAAGCAACAGATAATGCAACGGAATTAAGAGATCAGTTGAAATTGACCTATAATAAAGCAAGACAAGCAGCTATTACTAATGAGATTTTAGAGATCGTTGGTGGTGCGGAAGCGTTAAACAACTAGCGAATACTTTCAAATATAAAATAAAACCTCGCAGTCATGCGGGGTTTCTTTTTTTAACCGATTTTTGTCATTCTGATGCAATCAAAAAAAACCGCTTTATTTTTTATTTTCATTACCGTTCTGGTAGATGTTATTGGAATAGGGATAATAATTCCAATTATTCCTGATTTAATAATGGAACTTACAGGCGAGGGTACTGCACAAGCTGTTATTTACGGAATGTGGTTGACCACTGCTTTCGCGGGAATGCAGTTTTTATTTTCCCCAGTATTAGGCGAAATCTCGGATCGTTACGGTCGACGACCAATTCTATTAATTGCCTTATTAGGTTTAAGTATTGATTATTTAATTCATGCTTGGGCTCCAACCATTACCTTTTTGTTTATTGGGCGATTCCTTGCAGGAATAACAGGTGCCAGTTTTACAGTTGCATCTGCTTATATTGCAGATATAAGTTCTCCGGAAGAGAAAGCAAAAAACTATGGCTTAATAGGAGCTGCTTTCGGCTTAGGATTTATTATCGGCCCAGGAATAGGTGGTTTTTTTGGCGAATTTGATATTCGTTTACCTTTTTATATTGCCGCCGGATTGACTTTTGCAAACTTCCTGTTTGGGTATTTCTTTGTTCCAGAATCTTTGGCTGAAGCAAATAGAAGGCCTATCAATCCGTTAAAAATGATTCCCGGTGTTTCTTTGGTAAGCCTAAGAAATTACAAAGGGGTGCTGCTACTTATTTTTGCATTTTTTCTTGCCAATTTAGCAGGGCAAGCCTTACCTTCAGTATGGTCGTATTATGGCATTGAACGTTATGATTGGAGTCCCAAAGAAATTGGTGTTTCTCTAATGGTAGTAGGTCTATTAGTTGCCGTGGCTCAAGGTTTTTTGGTTGACATTGTGGTGAAAAAGATTGGGAAGAAGCAAACGATTATCATCGGATTTCTTCTATGGACTGTAGGTATGTTTCTATTCTCTCAAGCTTCCCAACCATGGATGCTTTATGCGTTTTTAATTCCTTACGCTTTAGGCGGAATTGCGGGACCCACTATTCAAGGTGTTATCTCTAATCAGGTCTCTGAAAATGAACAAGGCAACCTTCAAGGTGCGATTACAGGCTTAGTAAGTGTAACGGCGATCTTAGGGCAATTGATATTTGCCCCAGTGTTTTACTATTTCATACGCCCAGAAACGGACAATTACTTTCCAGGTGCACCATATGCCTTAGCGGCTATCTTATTATTTATAGCATTTATTTTCGCAATCTTGGCTATGAAACGAATGGATTTAAAAGAGGAGACATCTTCTAGTTAAAGCTTTGTATAAGTAGTATTTTGCCTTACCGGGTTACTTTTTTGTTGTTGTAAGATGTAACATTTTTTAGAAACGGTATCTAAAGAATGAATCATTTAAAAATAACAACATGAAAAGTTTAAGAAGAATTATATTCCTTTTGCTACTCACATCCGTTTTCGAACTAAATGCCCAAAATGCATTTGAAGTTAAAGTAGAAGGAAAAGGGCAACCAATTTTATTTTTCCCTGGCTTTACTTGCACAGGAGAAGTATGGCAAGAAACCGTAATCGAACTTGCGAAAAATTGCGAATGTCATATTTTTACTTTTGCTGGTTTTGGAAATGTTCCTTCGATTGAAAAACCGTGGCTTCCTAAGATAAAAGAAGAAATAGTTCAATATGTGAAAGAGCATAAGTTAGAAAACCCCATTGTAATTGGTCATAGTATGGGTGGTGCTTTGGGGCTGTGGTTAGCGACTGATGAAGACCATCCGTATTCGAAACTGATTATCGTAGACGCCTTGCCTTCGGTAGGGGCTTTAATGATGCCCAATTTTAAAAGTGAAAATATGGTTTATGATAGCCCATGGAACAAACAAACGCTTGAGATGAATGATGAAGCTTTTGAAAAAATGGCCGCACAAATGGCTGCAGGAATGACTTTGAATAAAGAAAAGATTGAACAAATCAAAAATTGGATTATTCAAAGTGACCGTGAAACTTACGTTTACGGGTATACAGATTTGTTAAAACTCGACTTGAGAAAAGATATTGCCAAAATAACTATTCCTGTGACGGTACTCGGTGCAACTCATCCTTTTGGATTGGAAATGGCGAAACAGACCTACGAGACACAGTATGCGAATTTGAAAGATTATAAAATGGAGTTTGCAGAGGGTGCTGCCCATTTTATAATGTATGACCAACCAGAATGGTTTTTAAGCAAGGTTCAAAAAGCACTGAAGTAGTAATGCATACAAAGCAAGCTCATTTCGAAAATATATATCAATCAAATTATCAAAAGGTGATTCGGGTTTGCAGGGGTTATGTCAATGGTAATGAAGCTTTGGCCAAAGATCTAACACAAGAGGTTTTCATTAAGGTCTGGCAGAATCTCTCATCTTTTAGAGAAGAGGCTAGCCTATCCACTTGGATATATCGGATTACAGTAAATACGTGTCTTCTTCAATTTCGAAAGAAAAAGTATTTAAGTGATGCCGAAGTATTTGAGCACTATGTAGAATCTCCAGAGGAATCCTTACCATCGAAAGAAGAACAATTAAAAAAGATGTATCAGTGTATTCAAAAGCTTCCTAAAACAAATAAGGCCATTATTTTGTTAGAATTAGAAGGCTTGCCTCAAAAAGATATTGCGGAGATAACAGGATTGTCGCATGAAGCGATTCGTGTGCGAATACATCGTATAAAAAATAATTTAACTAAATGTGTACAAAATGACAGCATTTGAAGATTTAAAGTCACAATGGGGAAATCAAAATCAATCTGAACCGCCTGTTGATGGAGCAAAACAGATTTTGAAGCAAATTGCATCCGTCCGAAACAAACAACGTATTACTAATGGGGTTCTCGCTGTAACAGGCAGTATACTTATTGCCTTTTTCTTTTATGTTACAGCATATAAATTTCAATCAGTAATGATTGGTCTACTACTAATGATTGGTGCATTAGTATTCAGAATAGGGCTAGAGTATTCAAGTATTCGAGCTTTGAATACAATGAATGTTTCCGCTAGTGTAGAAAGTTTTAAGAATGAAATCATGAGCTATTACAAACGAAGAAAGAAAGTACATTTTATACTTACGCCTATAATTATTCTTGTTTATTGTATTGGCTTTGTGATGTTGTTACCGGCCTTTAAAGAAAGTCTATCTGCGGGGTTTTATAATTACATCATAATTTCGGGCATCATAACACTATTCGTTTTATGTCTTTTTATGGCAAGAGAGATTAAGAAAGAACTGTTGGTATTAAAAGGACTTATGGATTAATAGTTATTAGAAATTGCCATTTAGTCTTATTTGAAGGTTATAAAGTAAAGTTTTAAGAAAGGTGTCAGCGTTTATTCTGAATTGTCTAATTTTGAAACTTAACCTTCGCGCTATTGAATCCGCTTAAAAAACTTTTTAAACAAACGGCCATTTACGGGCTTGCTACGGTTTTACCGCGGATGATTTCTTTTATTTTATTACCACTTTATACGGGTATTCTTGCAACTGCTGGCTACGGAAGGTTAGTTGTTATTTTTTCGTATATCGCAATATTTAATGTTTTCTTAGCTTATGGCATGGAAACCACATTTTTCAGATTCTTTAACAAATCTGACGATAAAGAAAATGTGGTTTCTACTTCTTTAATCTCTATAATAATAACGACTTGTATTTTTCTGGTCGTTGCTCTACTTCTTCAAAATCAAATAGCCGCGGTTACAGGAATTGATTTACAGTACATTCGATATGCCATATTTATAGTAGCATTAGATGCTTTAGTGATCATTCCATTTGCCTGGCTGCGTGCTAATGAAAAACCAATTAAATATGCGATCATTAAAATTGCTAATGTGATTATCAATTTCGGGCTGAATATTTTTTTCTTACTGTATCTTCCTGGCATTGCAGAAAGTAATCCAGAAGGAATATGGAGCTTCTTATACCAACCGGATTACGAAATTGCCTATGTCTTTATTTCAAATTTTATAGCCAGTGCAATCACCTTGGCAATACTATTTCCTTTATATTTAGATAGTACGTACCATTTTGACACTACTTTATGGAAGCGTATGATGGGCTATGCATGGCCTATTTTGGTAGCTGGAATTGCATTCACAATTAATGAAGTATTTGATAAAATTTTACTAGAAAAATTGTTGCCTGAAGATGTTGCGGAAAGTGAAACAGGAATGTACGCCGCTTGTTATAAATTGGGTATGTTCATGACTTTATTTGCTACGGCATTTCGAATGGGTATTGAACCTTTCTTTTTTAGTCATGCGGGCACAAAAAATCCTCAAAAGGCCTATGCGCAAATCACCAATTATTTCGTGATTTTTGGTAGTGTTATTTTACTAGCAGTGGTAGTTTTTTCAGATATTTTGAAAGTTTTATTTGTGCGCGATGAATCGTATTGGGAAGCAATGAATATTGTACCAATTATTTTATTGGCAGGGTTTTTCTTGGGCATTTATCATAACCTCTCTGTATGGTACAAGGTGACAGACAAAACCCGTTTTGGGGCTTTTATTTCAATTATCGGCGCTATAATTACCATAATAATCAATGCTGTTTTTATTTCTAAAATAGGTTATATGGCCTCTGCAGTTGCTACACTTATGGCTTATGGCACTATGATGGTTTTATCGTATTACTTTGGCAAATCGAGATATCCTATTCCTTATAATTTTAGAAAAATCCTGTTTTATTTAGGCATATCCATTTTATTTGCAACCATTTCATTTTACGGTTTTGACAGAAGCCTTTATGTCGGAGTGCCGTTATTACTCATATTTTTAACCTTAATATATAAGCTTGAAAGCGACAAACTCAAACAAATATTTATTAAGAAATGACCATAAACATTATAAATAAATCGGCGCATCAACTGCCGCATTATGAAACCATTGCCTCTGCTGGGATGGATTTAAGAGCGAACATCGATGAGCCAGTAACATTGCAACCTTTAGAACGTACCATCATCAAAACAGGATTGTTTATAGCGCTTCCTGTAGGCTATGAGGCACAGGTGAGACCAAGAAGTGGTTTAGCGGCTAAAAAGGGCATTACAGTTCTTAATGCACCAGGAACAGTAGACGCCGATTACAGAGGTGAAATAGGGGTGATTTTAGTTAACCTGTCGAATGAGGCCTTCACAATAGAAAATGGAGAGCGTGTTGCCCAGTTGGTTATCGCTAAACACGAAAGAGCCGAATGGGTAGCGGTTGACGAACTTTCAGAAACTTCTCGAGGCGAAGGAGGCTTTGGAAGTACCGGGGTAAAATAGTCTATTAAAAGGCAATTGACCTATCATATTGCCGTTACATGTGTATATTCTTTAAACAGAAAGATTAAAAGAAAAAATTTCCGTCTTTTCGGAAATGATTATAAATAGTTTTTTATGAAAATAATAGTCCCCATGGCGGGTAGAGGTTCGCGGCTTAGACCACATTCTTTAACGGTGCCAAAACCATTAATTCCTGTTGCAGGAAAACCTATTGTTCATCGTTTGGTTGGTGATATTGCTAAGGTGTTAGGAGAACCTATAGAAGAAGTAGCTTTTGTACTAGGAGACCCTGCTTTTTTTGGTGATGACGTTGTCGCTAGTTTAAAGGAACTTGCTGAAGGATTGGGTGCAAAAGCTTCCATTTACCGACAAGATCAACCCTTGGGTACTGGTCATGCAATAATGTGCGCAAAAGATTCTTTAGATGGCCCAGCGGTTATAGCTTACGCAGATACTTTAATTCGAGCCGATTTCAATTTAGATAAATCTGCCGACAGTGTAATTTGGGTAAAGCAAGTAGACCAGCCTGAAGCCTATGGGGTGGTTAAACTTAACGACAAGCAAGAGATTGTAGAATTGGTTGAAAAACCAGAGCAGTTTGTTTCTGATTTGGCCGTAATTGGCATTTACTATTTCAAAGATGTCAGTCAGTTGAAAGCTGAATTGCAAAAGGTTTTAGATAATAATATTATCAATGGAGGGGAATATCAAATCAATGACGGTATCAAGCAGATGATGGCAAAGGGAATGAAATTTGTACCAGGTAAGGTTGATGAATGGATGGATTGTGGTAACAAAAAAGTAACACTTGAAACAAATAGGCGCATGCTTGGCTTTCTTGAGAAAGACGGAGAAACCTTGATTTCGAATACAGTCCAGTTAGATAATGCAAATGTCATTGAACCTTGTTTTATAGGTGAAAATGTCGTCTTAAAAGATACTACGGTCGGACCTTACGTTTCTATAGGAAATGACACAGTGATTGTGAATTCAACGATAAAGAATAGTTTGATACAAACTCAAACTAAAATAGCGAATGCTAATTTAGACCATGCTATGATTGGGAATCATGTAGTTTTCGACGGTAATTTTGAAGCAATTAGTATTGGCGATTACTCGGTTCTGGAATAGTTCTTGAGATTGTGTTACTATTCCTATGAAAATTTGAGACGGGCTATAAAAAGCTCGAAGAATTATAATGAAAAAACAGCGAGCATTTCTTATATTTTTTATGGAGTTAGTGCTAACTCCATTTCAGTTTTATGCCCAAGAACCTACTCCGCAAATTAATGTAGAAGAAAGCGCTGAGGTTTTTCTTGAAGCGTATTCTGACGAATTTCAAGAAAGCTTTTTTGAAGCCTTAAAACAAAAAGGCATTGAGAATTATGATAAGGCAGTTAATCATTTGTTAGCCTGCAAGAATTTAGATGCAGAAAACTATACTGTTGATCATGAGCTAGCCAAGACATATTTTTTAGACAAACAATATAATCTTGCGTTAGATTATGGCATAGTTGCCCTAAATTCTGAACCCGAGAATAAATGGTATTTAAATACGGTTGTTGAAATTTTACGAAAACAAAATCAATCTCTAGCACTAATTGAAGATCGTATTCCTTTTAAAAATGAAAAATTACGGACACATTTAGCTACTATTTATTTCGAGAGAAAAGATTTTGAAGAAGCTCTATCCGTTGTTGATAATCTTAAAAAGTCACCGATATCTACTGAATTGGAGGGCAAAATCAAGAGTGCTATTAAAGCAAGAGATGAGCGTTTGAAGATTGTATCTAACGTGATTGCGGAGAACGACAAAGTAGATCCATTAAAAAATTACAAAGTGCTCTTGCAAGAAATGATAGCAAATAATGATTTTGAAAAGTTGTTGAAGACTTCAGAAGAGGCTATTGAAGAATATCCTTCCCAACCCTATTTTTATTTTGCGCATGGGTATGCTTTGAACAAATCGCTCAAACATAAAGAAGCCGTAAACTTTTTAGAGGCAGCCTTAGACATATTAATTGACGACCCCCAATTAGGCAACAAAATTTATGGCACGTTAGGGGAGGCGTACCAGCAGTTGAATGAGCCAGAAAAGGCAAATAAGTATCTTAGTAAAGTAATTCCCGGATTGTAATATGATCAAGCAATATGCCCCAATAAAGTTCTTAAGCTATTTCGTAGTTATTTTTCTATTACTTGTTTCTTGTAAATCCACTAAAATACCCAGTGATGGTGTTGTGAATTCCAAATTAGCCGCCAAAGTAATCGTTAAAGAACATTATAAAAATGCACTTCAATTCAAAACTGCAAGAGGCAAGTTAAAAATCAACTATAACGACGGCAAAACCAATCAAGGGTTTTCACTTAGTTTTAGAATGGAAAAAGACAAAGCCATTTGGATGAGTGCGACGCTAGATTTAGTAAAAATATATATAACACCGGGTAGAATTGCCTTTTATAATCGTTTACAAAATGAGTATTTTGACGGAGATTTTACGTTTTTAAGTGAACTTCTAGGCACAGATTTAGATTTTCAGCAAGTACAAAATTTGCTTTTAGGGCAATCACTTCTTGATTTAAATAACGACGCGTATACAGTAAAAGCCGATAAAAATGTTTACGAATTAAAACCGAAGAAAGCAGGAAAATTGTTTGAAATGCTATTTCAGCTCGAGCCTAAACACTTTAAAATGGCTAAACAAGAGCTTTCGCAGCCTTCAAAAAACAGAGTGCTTCAGATAAATTATAAAAATTACCAACAAATAGAAAACCGAATACTACCCAGAGAAATTTTTATTTTAGCTGAAGATGCGGGAAGAAAATCGATGATAGATATTGAATATCGCAATGTTGTTTTTGATCAGCGATTAAAATTCCCGTTTAAAATACCTAAAGGTTTTAGAGAAATAGTGTTGAAGAAAGATGATATTAAATAAAGGACGCAACTTTGTTATCTTTTTAGCGATGGTTCTACTGACATCGCATATAATACTTGGGCAATCAGAAGAGCAGAAATCTTTAGAAGCTAAACGAGAACAACTTCAAAACGAAATACGAGAGATAAATCGACTGCTTTTTGCTAAAAAGAAGCAAAGAGGTACGGTACTTGACCAAATGACTGCCCTCGATCAAAAAATCAATGTTCGGCAACAGTTAATAGAAGTTGCAAATAAGCAAGCCATTGTATTGAATCAAAAAATCAATGCGAATATCGCGGCCATAAGTCAATTAAGGGCTGAACTCAATGTGCTTAAAGAAGATTATGCTTTAATGATTCAGAAATCATATCAGAATCGATCGAAGCAAAGCCGGTTGATGTTCTTATTGTCATCAGAAGATTTTTTTCAGGCTTTTAAGAGACTTCAGTATTTAGAACAATACACTGCTTTTAGAAGAACACAAGGCGAAGCAATCGCTACAAAAACCGATGAACTTACACGATTAAATAAAGACTTGAACGAAGAACGTAAAGTCAAAGTTGTTCTGTTGGCTCAAAATCGAAAAGCCAAAAAACAGCTATTTAAAGAAATTCAAGAACAAAAAGATCTTTTGGCTAACATTCGAAAGAATGAAGGTCAATATAGAGCTATCATAAGCAAGAAAGAGGAAGAATCCAGAAAAATCGACAAGCAAATTGAAAAGTTAATTCGAAGCGCTATTGCAGCTGCCAACAAAGCATCAGGAAAAAAAGGGACGAACGCTGCTAAATTTGATCTCACGCCAGAAGCTACGCTCATTGCAAATAACTTTATAGCGAATAAAGGAAGACTCATTTGGCCCGTTGAAAAAGGAATAAAAAGTCAAGGATTTGGGGTGTACCAAGATGCCCTATACCCTGGTATAAAGCATGAAAGTAATGGTGTTATTATAACCACAGATGAAGGTGCGATTGCGCGCGCCATATTTGAAGGTGAAGTAATAGCGATACTGTCGGTACCTGGAGGAAATAAAGGGGTTCAAATTAAACACGGCAATTTTATAAGTACCTATTATAATTTATCTGATTTGTACGTAAAAAAAGGAGATAAAGTGGCTATTAAAGCGGAGCTAGGAAAAATATTTACAAATGTAAATAATGGGCAAACCCGCCTTAAATTTTATCTGTACCAAGATACTTCAAAATTAAACCCAGAAGAATGGGTGTATCAGCTTTAAGAATTCATAAATAAAGCTCTTAATTCTGTAGCTTCATTCGGATTCATTTTCCCAGCTAAAACAAGGCTTAATTGTTTTCTACGTAAAGCAGCATCGAAGCGTTCTTTTTCTAAAGCAGATTCTGGTTCAAGAGGCGGTACCCGACTTGGTTTTCCATTTTCATCAAGAGCGACAAAGGTATAAATGCCTTCATTTGCTTTAGAGCGCTTTCCGCTAAAGCGGTTTTCAATCCAAACATCAATAAATACTTCCATTGAAGTAGAAAATGCCCGAGAAACAGCCGCTTCTACAGTCACTACGCTACCTAAGGGTACGGCTTGCGTAAATGCCACGTGATTTACTGAAGCTGTTACCGTAATACCACCACTATGTCTTCCTGCAGCAATGCTTGCCGCCCTATCCATACGAGCCAGTAATTCTCCTCCAAAAAGGTTATTCAATATGTTTGTTTCTCCTGGAAGAACAATATCGGTCATTGTCGTGCGCGTATCACTAGGATTTTTAGCCTGCATAAAGAAATTTTTGACAAAGATACTCTTAAGTTAGAAGGATGAAAACGGAAGAAGAATTATTATTTTGAAGACAATAGCCAAGCATCTCTGCTATCTTTTACCTTAATACTGCGAAGTGCATTTAAAGCTTCATCAACGTCAGTGTAACTATCATAATTTACCATATGAAGACCATGGCGATTCGTACCAATATAGCTCGCATTATAGCCTCTTCTTTTGAGTTGACGAATTTTTTTATCTGCGTTTTTTCGAAAACGAAAAGCCCCTGCAATGATATGGTGAACCCTTAAATTAGCAATCTCTTGTTTCGAAGTAGTTAGCACATCTAAAGAAATAGATGGGAGTTCTAGAGGTTCTAAATCAAAAAAAGTGGCTTCTTGAATGCGTTTTATGACTTGTTCCTGAGCTTGTTCTTGTACAATGTCGTTGCCGCCGGCATTTTGATTATAGAACTGCAAGGCCGATAGACTGGCCGAAGCTGCGAGCAGAAATATAGCTGCATATTTTAAATAAGGACGGATACTAAATTCTTTACGTTTTTCAGGAGTAAATACGAAAGGTGTCTTTTCTTCGATTGCTTCTACTTCTGACTTCAATACTTCTCTAGTAACTGGTGCCGCCACAAATGAAGACATACCAAATGAAGACGTCAAATAATTCACACCGTATACAGGTTGAAACTGAATTTTATCATTGTTGTTCAGCCATAGTTCACCAATGTCAGCGATGTTAATATGTTCTTTCTGTTTCAATTTACCTTTCCAATCAGCTACGCTTTCTAAAACTTGAGTAAGTGTTTCTTCATAACTCAAATTTTCTACAGAAGCAATATGAGAGACCAACAAACCATCGTTGGTAACTACTTGTTCGTTAAACGAAATTATTTTTGAAGGGGGATAAAATGAGTTTGTGCTAGTATTAATTACAGCAGATTTCATTTGTGTTAAGAAAGCACCTAAGCCTGGTACCATTACACAGTTGTATCGATAGAGTAATTCTGAAATATAGCCGTCTAATACCATAAGTAACAAATATTACAAAAAATATAGAGGTTCAAAACTCTCAGAGCAACTTTTTATTAACATTATAATTGTCGTATTTTGTTATTTACTATGGGCAACTCTCAAATATCGGAAGATGAATTAATTGCGATTTTACGACTTCATAAAATCCCGAATATAGGTGATGTAATCGCGAAAAAATTGATTAGACATTGTGGTAGTGCAACGGCCGTTTTTACCGATAAACAGCAAAATCTATTAAAGATAGAAGGTGTTGGAAGTTTTGCCTTGCGCGGTTTACATGACAAAGTACATATTGAAGCTGCCGAATCAGAATATAATTATATTAAAACCAACGGTATTGCCTATTCTTATTTCATGGATGCTGATTACCCTGCCTATTTAAAGCATTGTATTGACGGTCCACTTCTCCTTTTTAAGAGAGGGAATATTGATTTGACAGGAAGAAAGATCATAAGTGTTGTAGGCACGCGACAAATCACAAGTTATGGGACTGCATTTTGTGAAAAATTTATCGAAGATATTGCTCCCTTAAACCCTATCATTGTTAGCGGATTTGCCTATGGTGTTGATATTTGTGTACAGCGTATGGCAGTTAAACATGGTTTGCAAACTATTGGCTGTCTGGCGCATGGGTTAAATCAAATATATCCTAAGGTTCATGCAAAGTATGTTTCTGATATTGAGAAAAATGGGGGGTTTATGACCGATTTTTGGAGCAGTTCTAACCCAGAGCGAGAAAACTTTTTAAAACGCAATCGCATTATTGCTGGCATGTCTGAAGCTACGATAGTGATTGAATCAGCAGAAAAAGGGGGAAGTTTAGTAACAGCCGATATTGCGAATAGTTACCAATAATTTATGTATTATATTGCAGTGTAATTAAAGCAATATGATAGCCGATACAGTAATCTACATTAGAGTTTCAACAAAGGAGCAAGACGAACAAAGGCAAATAGATGAGTTAACAAGTTACTGCCAAAGACAACAGCTAAAAGTTGGTAAAACCTTTATTGATAAGGTTTCAGGTTATAGTGTTGAATACTCAGAACGTGAACAATTCCAATTGCTGAATGAATATATTGAACTCCATCCAATCAAAAATATAGTTGTATCAGAAATAAGTCGTATCGGTAGAAAGTTGATTGAAACTTTAAAATTTATTGAACATTGTACTGATAAAGGTATCTGCATCCACATAAAGAAAGATGGTGTAATCACTCTAAATGAAGATGGCACAAAAAATTGGATGCTCAATATAATGCTGCCAATCTTAGGATCAATGGCACAGATGGAGAGTGAACAACTAGCATACAGAGTTAAGTCAGGTTTGAATACTCGATACAAAGATGGCAGAGGATTTAATGCAAGAATACTAGGATATGAACGTGATAAAGATGGTAGGCCTATTGTTCATAAAGAGCAAGCCGAAATCGTTAAAATGATATTCAATAAGTACATAGAATTAGAAAACCTTTACAAGCTTAATATCTACCTCAATGAAAATTATAGTCATGCAAAGAAAAAGGTATTTACAGAGGGTGGCATAAGGTCTATGCTAAAGAATAAAATATACATTGGTAAATGGTACATTTCCGATTATATAATAGACGTTGAACCAATTATTGATGTTGATGTATTCAACAAAGTTCAGGACATCGCAAAGGAACGTAAACGAACTAATTTAGATACTGTTTACATCAATCCATTTGCATCAAAGATATTTTGTGCAGAATGTGGCGAACCTTTATATCAAAACGTAGCACCGAAATATAGAACGGATAAGTACAAGCATCTAAAATCTAGTTGCTCCATAAAGCCAGTTAATCGACCATTCATAATTGAACAAGTGCAACGCATTTTGGAGACCTATAAAAAAATTGAGGGTTATGATAGGCAGAAAGATGAAGCTGTAAAGCGTTTAGAGTTAGAACAAGCCACTAAGAAAAAAATAGAATCAATCATCAAACCTATTCAACGTAGGCAAGAGAAACTATTGGATAATCTGCTAGATGATACCATTACCAAAGAGATTTATACCGAACGGAATAATGCACTCATACAGAAAAAAGAATTGAGTGTAAAGCGTCTAAACAAGGTTAACGAAGAAATAAAAGGTATTGAGAACTTTATGAAGAATGGAATTCATACAAGTAACCTAGATAGTTTAAGCGAGTTAAAACGAGCCGTTAAAAAGAATGTCGAGTATTTAAAGATTGGTCAAACAATGGGAATACTAAAAGTAAAAGGTGGCTTCAAGTATCTCATAAAGCTGTACAGAGGTTCTGAATTGTTCAAGTACAACAAAGGCACGTTAAATATATTCCCAGTAACAACTGTAAGTGAAGATTTACAAACAATCAAGCAGCTTGTTGAAGAAAATCCCGATATGACTTATTCAGATTTCAAAGATTTATTGACAGAAATGGATAGAGAACATCTTTTGGAAGAAGAATAAAGAAACTTCTATTAGTGGTTATTCATTCCACCAATGTTCCCCACAACATGGGCAAACTTTCTCCTTAAAAATTAAGTCAATCTCATCTATCCGTGCTAATTGTTCAGATGTTGCTTTTCCATATTCCTTTAACTCTTTGAGATTTTCTTGAATCCCTACTAAAGTTCTTAAATACTCTCCTAATTGTTTAGAAGAATGAAATATTAATCCATCTGTTTTAATAACTGTAGGTTCTATTTCAACTTTCTCTTTTGATTCCAAGGACTTTAAAAACTCTTCCATTTCATTAAAGAAAGCAGCATCCTCTTCATTGTATTTCTCATATTTATTCTCCATATCTTCTATGCTGTTTTCGGTTTTTCTAGATTATGCATTCTTATTTTCTATTACATCAACGAAAAAATAATAGCAACATTATTTCATTTTGTTTTTTATTCCCTAAATCTTTGATAGAGGTAGTTCATCCAGAATCCGAATAAATAGTTTTTTCCGATTAAACTCCTATTTATATTTAGACTTATAGAACCCAAAAGTTTAAACATTATGGATAACCTACAATTAGAATCATCAGCTACAAGCATCATTAAAAAAGCTAAGTATATAAGAGTGTCAACGTTGGAACAAAACACCAACAGACAAGCTAAAACCTGTCTTGAATCTAAAATGTATGTCGATAAGGTTTCAGGATTAATACCATTTGATGAAAGACCTGCAGGTAAGAAGCTGATAAAGGATATTCAAGATGGAAAGATTAATCACGTAACCATCCATTCAGTAGATAGGTTAGGTAGAAACGTTGTTGAAATGCAGAAGCAATTAAATTGGTTCATTAGTAATGGAGTTCAAATTTATGCCGAGAATATTAAGATGGAGTTGCTTAATGAGGATGGAAGTATGAATAGCATAGCCAAGATGATAATTGATTTATTAGGTTCAGTTGCGGGATTAGAGATAGAAGCTATCAAAGAAAGACAACGCCAAGGAATTGCATTAGCAAAAGCAAAAGGAGTGTATAAGGGCAGACAGTATGGAGCAGTAATGAAAGAAGAAAATTATCTATCTCGTCATAAAGATGTGGTGTCACTTTTGAAAGATGGATTGAGTATTAACAAGACATCAAAATTGACTGGAAAAGCATTCGTTACAATTAAGCGTGTAAAACAGAAATTAGAAGCCGAAAAAATGGCATCATAAAAGCAGTAAATTATGATGCGAAAAATTGGCAGAAAATCAGTATCGCAACAGGCTTGAAATAGCACTAAAACTGGCAATGCGCTTATTTTCAGTAAACGAAATGTTAAAGGTTAATGAATACAATGGATTCAAAGCTTTTTTTAGTTGAAAAATGTTTTAACTCGATGTTATAGAAACAAAGCGCTTTTTTCATTTTGATTTTTTTACGTAAAAATTGAGTCAAAAATAGCTCGATGAAAAGACATGATTTTTTAGGTTAAATTCAATCCAAAATCTAGCATCAATTTTCATCCCCAAATTACCCCCAAAAGCATTCCACTTGTTTAAATCTTGACATAGGTTTTAGGAGCTGTAAGAGACTTTCTATTATCACGCATCAATTTATATACTGGAAAAGATAAAATGTCTCACAGAAGATAAAACCTGCGTTAGACATTATTAATCGATAATAATACAAACAATGATTAAAAGAATAAAACATTTCTCTGCGAATGAAGTTGTAAGAATGTTAGAAAACAACGATGCTAAAGAAGTTGCAAAAGAAAAAAGAGCAAATAACATTTTCGATAAGTTGAAGAATCATGTTATGACAGCTAGAAATTCAAAATCGGAGGTTCAACCATCCAAAAGCATATTTGAAAAATTGAAGGCTCACGCAATGGAAGTCAAGAATTCTAAATAAAAAAGAAATGAACGGAAATGAACAACATTATTATCTCCATAAAGACAGGAGATACGAAAATATGAGGCAACTAAGAGAAGCATTGGGAATAACATCCCGAGCATTCAGATGTAAAGTGAAAGATGGAGAAATCCAAAAGATAACTAACAGTCAACATGGACATTATGAAAGTACCGAACAAAAGAAGAAAGGTTAAGAAAAGACCAATCGAAAAAAATTATAGATGTAAACTACCTAAAACTGTAATTGATGCAGTAAATATTTTAAATCTAACTGAAAACAAAAAAGAAAAATCATTTGAATTTATATACAACTTAATTAGTATTTCGATAAAAGAAAATGGCTTTTCAGATAACTATGTTCAAGTGTATTCAAAGGATTTGTCAAGTGGTTATAAATCGTGGTTAGATGTATTATTAGAATCAGGAGTAGTAAAAACTGATAATCACTATGAAAATAGAGGAGAGAATACTAAATGCAAGCAATACAGAGTGAATAGAGAGGTTATTGATGGTACTTATAAATTAAATACCACAACCATAAAGTATAAGGAAACTCCTAAACTCAAACAGAGTTTATTGCAACAGGGTTTTGAAAAATCGGTTAAAAGCATTGAATTTCCAAAAGAGAAATTAGAGAGCGAACTTAAATCAATGGCAGATTCTATTGATAAAAATAGTGTCGTTCTAAATGAAGATATACCTAATGGAAACTATAAAATAATTTATAATAGAACCCAACTTAAAGAGTATTATTCTAGTAAAGAGAAGGCTTTAGAAAAAGCTAGAGAACTTAACAAAGATTTGATACTACATGAAAATAAGTTGTATTTGAAAAAGCTTGATAGTTTCATAAATGAAAGAAGATTAGATTCTGAAATGTCCAACCATAATGCATTATTCAGATTAATTGATGGATGCTATAAATGTGGCAGAAATGAAACCAATTATAGATTTGATACCCCCTTTAGTAATCTTAGCAAAAAGTTGTTTGGAGTAATCAAAGAGCATAACGGATTAGTTGAAATAGATGCAAAGAATAGTCAATATGCATTACTGGCAAATCTAATTGGAGAAGAAGATTCTTTGTTTTATGACGATGCAACTAAAGGCGTATTGTATGATAAAATCAAAGATAAGTTCAATATTTCTAGGGATGAATCCAAGAGTTTAATGATGCTTATTGTATTTGGTAAGTTGGATAATAACACTCCACATAAAGAAGCATTTAAAAAGATGTACTCAAATGCAAACAATTTCATTGAAGAGTATAAAAAGAAAAATCCCGAGAACATCCAATCAAGAACTATTAAAAGCCAAAAGGATTATTACAAGGCATTACCTATTAGATTGCAACGAATGGAATCTGATTTTTGGATTGATGGTGTATTGACAGAATGCTACAAAAGAAATATTAATGCCATTTCTAGGCATGATAGTATTACAGTTCACAAGCAAGACAAACAAGAGGTTATTGATATTATAGAGGTATTAGCTAAAGAAAAAAGTTTGATTTTTAAATTGGATACATACGTTAAATAACCACTTACTTAATGCAAGTTTTCATGCTCCTTCATGTTGCCAAAAAATATGTCCATAAACAATATATACAACATATTGTTCTCACGACACTTGTTAACATAAGGATTAATAAGATATATTTTTAGTATTAAATATATTATTAGGGAGTTAGTATAAATTGGAGATTTAGAGGTAGTAAATAGAATATTTGATTTTAAGTAGTCAAATAAAAAAGAGGTGGCGAATTTTTCATCTACAATTCAACGCGAAATGGAATTGCTCACAGATTCCAATTAATCAAAAATAAACACAATGAAGAAGTCTATCCGCAAGATAGACCTCAACGTTATATTTGAGCCAGCACTTACGTTCAATGACTTTGCCATTTACTTATCCATATTAGGAATACTACCAAATGGAGCAAGGAAAGCACATCTCATCTCTTCGACAAACATATTTGAGGTGTGCGGCATTGTACAGCAAGGGCAATCAAGGTCTTTGAAGAAATTGGAAAGACTAGGTTTCATCAAGATAACAAGAGGTAGATACCAAAGTAAGTTCAAGATTAATAGAACCTACGGAAATCATATCAAAATAGAACATACACAATTTAACAACCTCATCTCTGGTCATAAAGCGTTCACACGCAGAATGAGAGCGATAGTTATAGCAAACGGTAAAAGTGATATACCAAGATACCGCATGGCTAGAACATTGTTCAAAGAGAGCCTAAGCTATGAGGAATACTATAAATTAAAAAGATTGTTCCAAACAAAGGACAAAAACAATTTGGAAATGGACATTGCACTCTCCACTTCCAAATAATAAACAGAAAAGAGCGCAAGATTATTTTAAAAAAGAGAATAGACATGACTGATTCAGTTAGTAAAAAAAGAGAAGTATTGTACACCAACGAAGCCATAAGAGCCAGTAAAACAAGAGTTGCAGAGGGCGTACTAACATTACTCAATGAGTACAAAGAAGTATATCAGGAGCAAATCAACGAAGAAGCACCAATTGATGAAATAGTAAACGCAATCAATACAGGTAATGAAGTAGAGGAGTTCATTAAATTGAGACACAAAGAGGATTTAAAGAACCTAAAGACAAACTTTCCTCATATAGACCAAGAGAAAGCACTATCTATATTCAAAGAGGAAACAGAAAAGGTAGCAGAACAACTAATCTCAATTGCATCCAATATCCAACTTAGATTAAAAGGAGAGGGGATAACAATAGAACACTTCGTATTGAATGATGAGTTCTCCTTGAATAGCAAAGTAAAGGGTAGGATAAAAAATATGTCAACCACCTATTGCACAAACAAGAAGCAAAAAGAGGTACGAGACCTAGCAAATAAACTATCCAAGTTGATTAAATCAGCAATAGATAACGGTGTACTAGCATCAAACAGATTAGGTACAAATGCCGAAAATATTATCAATATAAACACAGGAGAGATAAATCACCGCTACATAGCGAGATTGTAAGAAATAGATGGTTGACATTCAGCCACCTACATTTGTCAACACCCGAAGCCTGCGTTTCATATTCGCAGGCTTTTTTTAGTTGAGAGTACCAAATTTATTTTTCTATTAGTATTTCTTATCGGAGAATCCATAAACATTGGAAAAACCAATACTAGAAAACTAAGATTAACCTATCATAAAGCATAAAATAATGGAAGAAACTAAAAAAATAGGCAGACCTAAAAAATTAGGATTGCGATTTGAAATAAAAAAGAAGATTTCCAAGACCTTAGAGAACTACTTTAATTCAGAAGATTACTTACACGATATTCAGTTAAAGAATGGCAACAACCGCCTTAAAACTCACTTAGGATTGCTATCATACATACTACCAAAGGCAGAATCTATAAAATCCCAAATGTTAGGACTTGATGAAGATGAGATGAAAGAATTGATTGAGTCAGTTAAGGATGAATTAAGCAAAAGAGCATAGCATCATGGGTACACTAAGAAAGATTGGAGAGGGAATATCACAGAAGACACCTAATGCAAATGATGCTACTTGCCCCTTAGTATTCAAAAAGAATGGCAAGTATTATACAGATGTTGATTATAAAACAGAATTGACAGAAGAACAAGTAAAGGACTTAACTGTAATTGCATTTGAAGAACAGACAACAACCTTACCATAAAGGCACACCATATTTAAGAAAATTAGTTTTTGTTTAACTGATTCTTTTTTGAAGACCATTAGGAGCAATCCTTTTGGTCTTTTTTTTACTTCTTGTATTTCTGTCGGTATGCAGCATTATTAATATACAGGCCTATAACCCATACAAGAGCAAAGGCAATTACACCTCCAATAATTTCATACCAAGTAAGGTCTTCCATATAGCAATATTAAGAAAAATGGAAAATGTATTGGATAAACTGGAATTAGGTAATGTTAAACAACTAAGAAAAAATCTGTTAGTCGTTTCAGCAACTGCAATTGCAGTAAGTCAATTTCTACAACATCAATTAGGCATCAATTTTTATTAAAAATTAGATGTATTGGAATATTTCCTTATTTTTGGATTTTTTCCAATATATTTAAATTGATAAAACAGAAACCATACGGCGGCAGCCACAAACCCAATTCTAAATTTGATTTATGCATGAAAGAAGAAATATGAAAAATTAAGAAATGATTCCTCAATGGATTCATTAAAAACGTGTTGCCATTGACTTGTGCTTTCCAAAAATTGTAATTAATTTCGCATACTATAGTTATCAATATTTATTACCCTATATGACAAAGAAAACGCCTGTCTTATTTCGATACCCTGGAGGTAAGTTTTATGCCATAAAACTGCTATCGAGATTTTGGGAAAATGTCTCACATGACGAATACAGAGAGCCTTTTGTTGGAGGTGGAAGTGTGTTTTTCTCAAAGAAAAAGGCTAATGTAAATTGGTTAAACGACCTTGATGACGAATTAATCCAAACTTATAAGAGCATAAAAAGTAAAAAGGGCAGAAATATTTTAATAAATAAATTCCAAACTGAGGTTGCTAACAAAGAGAGGTGGAGAGAGGTTTATGAGTTTATTCCTAGTTCTGATATAGATGTAGCTTGGAAATATTATTATTTGAATAGGACTTCTTTTAGTGGAAAATTGGTTTCTCCAGCTTGGGGCTATCGTCCTAAACGTAGTTTACCACCTGAACGATGGCATGAAAGAATCTTACCATGTGGTGAAAAACTAGAAAAGGCAAAGCTAACTTCCTTAGATTTTGAAAAGGTTATCTCCGCAAAAAGTAAAAATGAAGTTCTTATGTTTGTGGACCCTCCATATTTTAAACCACCTAAGACCAAGCATTATAGAAATGGTTTTGATTTAAAGGACCATGAAAGACTTGCTAAATCTTTGAGTAAAACGCAGCATAAATTTTTCTTGACCTACGATGATTGCGAAGAAGTTAGAAATCTATATTCTTGGGCTAGAATACATGAGGTAAAATTTTTCTATCGTGTTGATAATTCGAATGCTGAGAATGGTAAAAGGAAAATGGGGTTTGAATTAATAATTACTAACTACGATTTGCCCAAACAAGGGTTATTGTTTGAAGAATAAAAATGCACGAATATAAAATAAATCAATACATAAAATCTTCGGATTACAGTAAATCTCCTTTTAGATATCCGGGAGGGAAGTTTTATGCTTTAAAGCATATAATTCCGTTTTTAGATGTTGTCAAACATGACGAATATAGAGAGCCTTTTGTTGGAGGTGGAAGTGTGTTTTTTGGAAAAAAGAAAGTTGAATCTAATTGGATAAATGACATAGAACCTGAGATAATTAATGTTTATGACCAATTATCTAATGATGCAAAGTTCATTCATTTTAAGGATTTATTCAATAATGAAATTGCATCAAAAGACAGACACAAACAAGTGAGAGATTTGTCAGTAAATTCAGAGCTTGAAAGAGCTTTTAAAACTTATTATCTAAATAGAACGTCATACTCTGGTATAATAAATAAACCTGCTTGGGGCTACAAGGATGGGAAAAGTTCACCGCCTGAAAATTGGAAGAATTTTCTATTAAATGCTAACAAGAAACTACAAGATGTAAAAGTTACCAATTTAGATTTTGAAAAAGTAATAAATGCTAAATCAAAAAGCAAGGATGTTCTAATGTATCTTGATCCACCTTACTTTTTAGCTGACCAAAAAAGAGCTTACACAAAGTCTTTTGAACTTAATGACCATAATAGGTTAATGAAGACATTGAAAAATACTAAGTATAAATTTTGTCTTTCGTATGATGATTGTAAAGAGATACGTGAATTGTATAACTGGGCAAATATTTATGAAAAGAGCTGGCTATATAATACTGCGAATAGTAACGGAGAATCAAGAATGAAAGGCAATGAGCTAATCATAACCAATTATAGCGTTATACTTTGAAAATGTTTCTAATTGACTCTTCATTAAGTTCAAATTTCAAAAGGTCAACATATTTTATTTTTTGAAGAGCATTTATACGATGATTAATAACAGTATGTTGCTGCAGTAGGTCGGTAGGGATACAAAATATTTGCCACTTTAATTCACAATCAATTCCAATTTCATTAGAGTATTTCTTCACTAGTGGAGGATCTAGTGCTAACATTAAATATTCAAAATCTGATTTTAAGTATAATCGACTTTGTGTAGGATGGTCATTAACTCTACCTCTTGTTAATTGGGTTTCAGTTGCTACGATTGATTCTTTACCTCTAAATCGACAATTGTTTGTTGACACTCCTTTAACTTGGAAAAACTTATAAGCACCTTTAATATTAACGGCAAAATCGGCTTTATCTCCTCTTTCCTTTTTTAATGGAACTGGATTTAAGGACTTAATTTTATATTGAGACAGAAAATTATTTATTGCAATCTCTCGAGCAAAACCTCGAATGGACATATCCCATATTCTAAAATTACCATCAGTTAAAATTGTATCTAAAATGATTTCCGATTTTAAATTTAACTTCTGACTTGATTTAGGTAATTGCTCTAAATCGAAATCCTTTGGGATATGATTTTGCGATTCCAAATCAATTTTATTGACCCCTATTCGTTTAAAATTATTCAATCCTTCATGTGTTTGCCACATTACTTTAAATGGACTCATAATTTTGTTATTATCCAACTGATGTCTAGGAATTTCTTTGTGGTTTAAGAAAAGAATATTCAGTGGTTCATATGAAATAAGACCTACTAAGTATTCCGCAAAATGGTCAATACTATGATAATAATCCATTGATTCTCGCTCAGATTTTGCACCATGTGTCTTATGGGTTTTGTATTGAACAAATCCATTCTTAGTTCCCGCCATGTTAGGAGTTTTAAGCTGTAAAGTATGATTATTGACTTTTAAGTCAACAACATCATCGCCACCCATCTGAATCGCTTCATGATTGTTTTCTTCCAAAACGTATTTAAAGACAGATTCAAAAGCATGTCCTTTAACCGTCCTGAAAACTGGAGAGTTATCAGCAATTAAACTATCAAAATCTGAATTTTGTAATTGTAGAGAATCTACTAAAGAATGTAATTTTATATTTTCAGGTAAATCAGTTACATCTTCTACGCCATAAACGTTTTGTAGATTTTTTATTATTTCGCCAATTCTTCCTGTGCCGTAATCATTTTTTTTCATTTTTAAAAAGTTGCTCTAATGTTATTTCTAATGCATTAGCAACCTTTTCAATATTGATGAGAGTAATGTTTTTCTCAGCTCTCTCTATCATTCCGATGTATGTTCTATGTAAGTCAGCTCTATGAGCAAGTTCTTCTTGGGAAAGTCCCTTTTGTTTTCTTAACATCCTCACTTTACGGCCGAACAACTGAAGTACTTTAGAATCTACTTTCATTGCTAATTTTAATGTGAGTAAAGCTAACTATAGTATTCAATACTAACTACATACTATAGTTAGCATTTGATTTAATTATCATTAATAGCAGAGTAAAATTTCAATTTATTGATTTTAAAATCAAACGAAGGGTGGACAATAAAAAAGCTGACTATAAATACATAGTCAGCTTTAATAGATGTATATAGTTGAGAATAATCTATTCTTTCTTTACAATATACTTAGGCGCATAAGTCATTGATAACCTCACTTTATAAACATAACCTGTTGTATTATCAGTAAAGTTTACTTGAAACTTCCAATCTATATCAGCATCATCTGCATAAATCTTATCTACAGCAGTTTCTATTTGTTCAGTTGTTTCCGCTTGTCTAAGTTGTGCTTTTCCAACTGCATCATTACCACCAGCAGCTTCGGACATTTTGGTAGCAAGACTTTTTGGAGTTTTTACTTTGCCTACTTCATTAATAGTAATATCAGTAAAACCATACTTTTCTAGCTTCTTAGGTAATCGTTTTTCCATAGCACTTATAACGGCCTTAGATAATCCCGAAGTAGATACATCTTGATTATACTCGCCTTCAAATGTTTCTTTTACTTCAAGAACTTTCTTTCCAGTTGTTGGTGCTGTCTGTGCATTAAGACTTAATGAAAGCATGATAATTAGTAAGCTTATGGTATTCTTCATAATGTTTTTTGATTTTTAAAGTGAGAATCAAATATATGATTTTGCCGAGTATTCAATCCCTTGTTTACTCGCTTTTGTTGTCAAATTGCCATTAAACGTTGCGAACAAATGGCTAAGAATAAAAAAGACAACAACGAACCTTTAAAAAAGTTCGGAGAAAAGATATTAGAGATTAGATTGAAAAGAGAGATGTCTCAAATGGACGTAGGGGCATTATTGGGTATAGATCGGGAAAACATAAGGAAATACGAAAAAGGTCTTCAAGAGCCAAGATTATCTACTATTGTGAAGTTTGCAGAAGCATTTGAAATAGATTACAATGAGTTGTTAGGATATGATAAATAAGCTATTCATACAGTCCATCTATTAAACAGGCAGTTGATCCAATTTAGTTTGTAATAAGGGGGCTTCTTCATATCTTTATACTGACACGCTATTTAAAACGAAGCGTTTTAAGGCAGTCTAAGTAAGGCAACATCATATCTATATAAAGTATTCAAATAGATTTGATTCAACAGTACAGCTAGCAAAAGACATCTACACAGCTAGAATAGAACACCTACAAGAGTATCATTTCCACAAATAGCATATTACCTCTAATCCTAAAAAGTAGCCACAAGAACAAGAATAGTTGGATTGGAGGGAACTAGTAGTATCTAACCAATAGAATAGAACAAAGACCTATCTTCATCAAGCCAACCTATCAACGTTATAAGTATACTTCAAAGGTTTAGTATATATCATATTTTGAACCTCTCCCAAGGCTACTGAATACGTGTAAAGGTAATAGTACCCTAAAGGTTAATATGTTCTGAATGAGAAGCAAGCAGAAAAAAATACAATCCAGTAAACAGGCAGTTCATCCAATATAGTTTTTCCTTAGAGTGTATCTTATTACCTTTATACTGACAGACCTTTTTTATAAAAAATCCCCCGTAGGAGTGCAATCTCGCTCCCTTTTATTTCAATATCCAAAAATACTCTCAACTGTTTTCTTCAAAATAACAGAGTCCGTCATATAAAAATCGCCAGCCACCTTTTTTTCATTTTTCAAAATAAAAAAATACCTCATGATTGAAAAAAGGGAGTTAAGAACTTGTCAATAGAAAGTGCACCCAATAATTAGATAATTGACTTAATTCAGTATGTCATTAGAGAGTACATAACTTTTATTATATAAAAAAGGACTCAAGCGTTTTAATTATTTTTATAAACGAGCGTAATAAAATTGCATAGAAAAAATAATTACCTTGCTAGTATCGTTTTTGGTTATCGGTAGAATCGTTCAACATTTCATTATATGAAACATAAGATATATATAGGTAAACTATATTGCTATTTGATTTTTTTCGCTTTATTGAGTGGTATGTCATCATGTGAAAAAAACAAAGATGCAGATTTTGATGGTATACCAAATGTAAGTGACTCTCAGCCATTGATAATGGACGCTCCTTCTTTTACTTTTATTAATGAAGATTTGGTAGTCGGTATTGACTATCAACTAAGCGGTTCAGAAAAAAAAGTTCAACAAAAGAGTATCAGCATTACTAACACATTCACAGAAAATTTTAAGAAAGTCAGAACTAAAACCAAAACATCCGAATTCATTAGTAGTTTTGCCATTGATATTTCGAAAACAATAAAAGATAAAGTAGGAGGTTCTTCAACAGAACCTTTATCCACTGCTACTAGTAATGAGATTTTTAAAGGGGAGCTAAGTTCGACTAATACTCAAAAACTCAATACAGTTGAAACTAAAACAAGAATCAGCGATTTTCAAAGAAAATCAAAAGAATTTGTTGAATGGATTAGTACAAATACTATTGAATATAATGCTGATGATGGTTTCATTAGAACTGGCCTAAAAATATCAAATAGTGGTAAAAATCCTATTCTATTTAAAAATCTTGAAATCAAAATCGTAGAAGTTGATGCCTTCGATGACAGTATTGAGAAAAACACACTATATGTAAAATCCTTAGGAGCCCATACAGTCTACCCAAGTGATAAAGAAATCCCATTTTATAGCATACCAATACAATTTGATAAGATATCTACAAACCAAATTTTTGAGCTTGTAAATAACAGAAGTACTTTAAGATTGAAGATTCAAAATTATTTACTTGAGTATAATAGCATTGAATTTATTCCATCTAACTTAAATAGGTTGAAAGAAATGCATACTTCAACTCTTAATATAATAGACCAGTTTGGTGATTTAAAGACTTATAATATTCCAGTCAAAAATAAATATGATAAAACATTAACCATAAAGGATGCACTTAAGTTGATTGATAAGGACTTAGAAACTAAGTCGCAGACAATAAATAATTCAACTGTTGAGCTAATAAATCGCTTTTTAGGGATGAAAACAAGTTTTCAAGATTTCGGTAATCCTGAAAAATACACTGAACCTGAGCTCCTTCAATCAGCTTGGATTATAACAAGTCCCAGTATCAAAGGACTAATGAATCTAAATCAAGAATTGATTCAAAATTCTGAACTTAATATTTTTCCATTAACTAAAGAAAAAATCTGGAATAGTTTTAGAATAGAAAAGAAGTATTCTAATGTTCAGGGTGACACCGACAGCCTCAAAGGAAAATATTATTACGATTACCCATTTCCATTTGCTTCAAATAATGCTCAAGCTAAAAAAAATGTTCAAGCTTTTAATGAGTTTGAGCAACTTTCAAAGAGAGATACAGTCTATACAATCAAGGGTGATTCCTTATCATTAAGTCAGGGAGATTTACTAAGAATTAATTTCCAAGTTTTATATGCTAATATCATAACAGAGACTGATGATAAATTGTTTTTTAAACCTAAGGTTCCTAAGGGGAATCATAGTGGAGATTGGTCTGTATTTTTTGGAGCAAAAAAAAGTCTCAAAATTGATGAATTTCGACCTTTTAGGACATCATTTATTGAAGATTATAACATTTCAATTAAATTTGTCGATCATAACACAATCTACAAATTAAGTGAACTAATCAATAAGGGTTTATGCAAAGCTAAATTGTATGGTGATGGAAATGTCACAATAGAAATAACTCCACCTAATGGCTTCAAGGAATTACAAAACGTACCTTTTGAGATATATTTTACTACAGCTTCAAATCAATTCGAATATGGTCTTGACATAAAAAGAGGATCAGGAGCGAAAGCATCAAGTTATTTAAAAAAGAAGTTACGTTTACCAGTCATAATTAAGTGTGAAGTAATTATTTCATCTGCATCACCATTATTGGATGAAGCACAGGATTAGGAAGAGTAGAGAGGTTGTTAGCAGCATATTTAACTTAATGAAAATAAGATTTCTAATTTGTAAATATATATTTATACTGCTAAACAATAAGTAAATTAATGATACAATCGTGATGTTTTTGCCGTTCCGGGAAGAGCTGAAGACAAGTATAGTTTAGGCTGTAACAACTTAATAAAGCAACAGAAAGCGCAGCTGTTGACGTCGGCTGCTGATTTAGTGTATTTGTTAGGTTGGAATGTTGAAAACAAACCCTCTCAAACAATTCAAAAACAACTTTTCGTCGATTTAGATGCTATGGAGAAGACCATCTATTCGTATTTACACAAAGAAGGCAAACAGATGCTTGATCGTATTTCACTCGAATGCAAAATACCTGTTTTTAAAACCTCATCGATGCTTTTAAATATGGAGATGAAAGGAGTAATACGCCCTTTGCCTGGTAAATTATTTGAGGCGTTATAATTTATTAGAGGATCTGGACTCGTTTTAAACAAGCTGCTTGGTTTGTAATACGAATTAGCGCTAATTTTTTTAGGCGGAAAACGTATTTTAGCGATTAAAATGAATGGTTTTCTGGTTATTTATAAAACTCTCCTGAAACATGTTTCAAGAAAACCAACTAGTTAGTCTTATGTTAGAAGCAACCTAAAAAACTGTGATAATTGAATACGACATTTGAAATTTTAAAAGGACTTCCTCCATACGGAAAAATGTATATACCAATTCCAGAAGGAAACTGGTCGAAAGGATTACCTGTCCAATTCACAAAAGACGACGGAACGAAATGGGTTGCGAATATTGAATACGGACAAGAAGGATGTGATTATATCAACGAATTAAATAATCCAACTGAAATTCTTGTGATTTCAAACGGGTGTTGTTATATAATTGATAGAAACAAAGAAAAAAGCATTACGGATTTCGGTTATGATTTTAAGCGCGTTATTGAGAATAATGGAAAGTGTATTCTAATTGGAACTAGGAACATCGCTATGGTTGAGAATTCGGAAAAAATAAGGCGGTATAAAAATCTATGCCGCGATTTTATGAAGATATTGAATTAGAAAACGGAATAATAAGTGGAGTATTAAATGACTTTAACGCTGGCGGGAAATATGATAAAACAGATTTTACTATTGACTTAGAAACATACGCATTGGTCAAATCTAAAAAGAAGTTTATATCAAAACAAAGTGCAAACCTTAAAAGAAATGAATTAAAAAAATGGTGGGAAATATGGAAATAAAGCTAGTATATAATACGTAAAACATAACTAGTTAAGTGTTATATGGAAAGGTTCTCGGCTCTTTTGCTAATCTGAAAAGTTATTGCTTTTTTGTAAGCTACGTTTCATACACCGATAGTTAACAAGACAAACCTGATAGTAAAGTTGTTTTTTCCGATTATGACTAATTTAGCAACCAACAAAATCATTAAAATGTATAAATTTTCTATTGTTAGTCTAGTATTCTTGATGAGTGTAATGGCTTTTGGTCAGAAAAAGAAAGATTTACTTAACGAAATTGCCCAATTAAAAAGTCAAACTTCGGCAATGCAAGAGCAGTTGAATAATTTTAAAGAGGCGAAGAAACTGAATTTAAAAGATAGCCTACAAAATTTCAGCTATGCCTTCGGAGTCAGTATTGGTAATAATTTGAAGACAATTGGTTTCGATACCATTGCATATAACGCGTTTGTTTTAGCGTTGGAAGATGGCATTCACGGCAAGGAAAAAATTGCAGTAAGAGAGGCGCAGGGAATTGTACAAACCACAGTGCGAAAATTACAAGAGAAAGAGGCTAAAATTAAAAGTGAAAAGGGAATTCAATTTTTAACTAAAAATGGAAAAAGACCTGAAGTTGTAACCACTACCAGTGGACTACAGTATGAAATTGTAAAAAAAGGGACAGGCGCCATTCCAAAAATATCTGATCGAATTAAGATTCACTATACAGGCATGTTAATAGATGGAAAAGTATTTGATAGTTCTGTTGAAAAAGGGGTGCCAGCAGTATTTAAGGTAAATGAAGTGGTTAAAGGATGGCAAGAAGCTTTGCAGTTGATGCCTGTTGGCTCAAAATGGATCGTTTATATTCCATATCAAATTGCATACGGCCCTAATGGGAGACCACCCATTCCGCCATATGCTACTTTGATTTTTGAAATGGAATTGCTTGATATTGTAACAAACTAAAGAGTTTTAATTGTTAGTAGCCCACTTTAGAACGCACACGTTGTAGTACAGCGTCAGCCGTTTTTTTAGCTTTTTCTGCTCCCAAAGCAAGCGCGTCATCAATCTCATTAAGATTGTTCATATAATAATCAAACTTGGTACGGGCTTCTTCAAAACGATCTTTAATAACTTCAAAGAGGACTTGTTTAGCATGTCCGTAACCATAGTTTCCATTGGCATAATTGGCTTCCATTTCCGATACTTGTGCTTGTGTAGCAAGAATTTTGTACAGCGCAAAAGTGGTGTCGTTTTCTGTATTTTTTGGGTCTTCCATAGGGGTGCTATCAGATACAATCCCCATAATTTGTTTCCGTAATTTTTTATCTGATTGAAAAAGGTTGATCAAATTACCTTTGCTCTTACTCATTTTTTGTCCGTCAGTACCCGGTATATACATGGTTTCTTCTTGTACTTTAGCTTCGGGTAAAACAAAAGTTTCTCCCAATTGTGCATGAAAACGAGAGGCAACATCACGAGTCATTTCTAGATGTTGTAATTGATCTTTTCCCACAGGTACGATATTGGCGTCATATAAAAGAATATCCGCAGCCATAAGCATTGGGTAGGTGAAGAGGCCAGAATTCACATCTTCTAAACGATCGGCTTTGTCTTTAAATGAATGCGCAAGTGTTAGCCGTTGATAAGGGAAAAAACAACTGAGATACCATGCCAATTCTGTTACTTGAGGCACATCGCTTTGTCGGTAAAAAACGGTTTTATTGATATCTAATCCAAAAGCAAGCCAAGTTGCGGCAGTGGCATAGGTGTTATTCCGAAGCTCTTCTCCGTTTTTGATTTGCGTCAAAGAATGCATATCGGCAATAAAAAGATAGGCATCATTCTTTTGATCTCGCGCCATCTGTATGGCCGGTATAATGGCTCCTAAAACATTGCCTAAATGTGGTACCCCCGTACTTTGTATTCCTGTTAAAATTCTTGCCATAGTTATTTTTCGGTATGCAGGCAAAGGTAAAAACAAATCAGAAAAAACGCTGTCGAATATGTATTTTTGAATACATGCTTCGTTTTTTAAAAAATGTTGGCCACGTTTTATATCGCATCTGGTTTTATATACTGGTGGCGCTTCCTATTTTTTTGTTCTTTCCATTGCTATTGCTTTCTGTATTATCTGAAAAAACGTATCCACAATTTTTTTGGTTGGCGCGCAATTTATGGGCTGCTCCTATTTTATACACTATGGGTTGTCCGCCAAAAATTCAAAGAGAACAACACTTACAAAAAGGGAAAAGTTATATGTTGGTTGCCAATCATACGAGTATGCTTGATATCATGCTTATGTTGAGGGTTAGTAAAAACCCCTTTGTATTTGTTGGAAAAAAAGAACTATCGAAAATACCTGTGTTTGGCTTTTTTTATAAAAGAGTCTGTATCATGGTAGATAGAGAAAACTCTAAAAGTAGAACAACGGTTTATCGAAGAGCGCAACGTAGATTGCAGCAAGGTTTAAGTATTTGTATTTTTCCAGAGGGAGGCGTACCCGAAGAACATATTCTTTTAGATGCGTTCAAAGATGGTGCTTTTAAAATGGCAATAGCTCACAATATAGCAGTGGTTCCGATGACGTTTTATGACTGCAAAAAAAGATTTTCATTTACTTTTTTAAGTGGTAGTCCAGGGCGATTGCGAGCTAAAGTGCATTCTTTTTTTGAAACAGGACTTTTAGAAGAGGAAGACAAAGGCACATTGCGTGAAGAGGTGCGAGCAATAATCTTAAAGGAGCTTAGTCACCTACCTGAGGGCAAGATCAAGAAGCGTTTATAATAAAAAAATGAACGCTCCATACGAGATACAGAGCGTTCAAAGCACCATTGCGCAATGCAATGGATAACCAACCAACTTCTTTTAGAACTTAAATGTTAACCCACTATATACACCTACCGAAAAAGGTTGAAAAGTGCCTTCAGTCTCAGAAAAGGTATTAAGTTGGTATTTAAACATAGGTTCTACATTAAATTTTATTTTGGGCGAAAATTTATAATTAATACCAAAACCAACGTTGGTACTGAAATTTACTGCGTTTACGTTATTAGCCTCGCCAACATTTGTAGTAAGATTGCCAGAAGAAAGGGAAATGGAGTTGTCTACTAAAAATAAAGAACTAACTCCGCCAATCACATTAAAGCCAATTCGTTTATCAATCAGAGCATACTTCAATTCTACAGGGACTTCGATATAGCCAAGCTGTTGTTGCATACTTCCATTTCTATTGGGAGTAGTTGCAGAAATTTCTGAAGTATTTAAAAAAGGATTTTGATTTAAGGCTTGAATCGCATTATTGGTAGTACTGCTAACTATAAGGTTGCTTGCGGTAAGCGCAAAATCAATGTTCGCTATACGTGTGTCTGCAGCAGGATTCAGTGAAGATGAAAACTCAATATCGTCGGTATTGTAGCCGTAGTCTACTTTGTGGATTCCTGAACGAATACTTAGTTTTTTATTTACTTCATATGCTACTGATAAGCCATAACTTAAATTTATATCACCCGACTTTGCATTCGGTACAAATATGGAATGTACAGGAGAACCTTGTCCCATAGCATCATAATAAACGGGTGCAATACTGGGGCCGGCTGACCATCTACCACTTTGGTTTTCCGCTAATGTTTCTTTTGATTCTTTTTCAGCAATGACATCATAGATAGATTTCTTAGTTGTATCTGTGCTACTGTTAGTGTTTTTTTCTTCATTTTGCACCAGAACGCTTTCTTCTTCTAAGGTATTTATTTCGGAACTTAAAGAGGTTTTATTTTTTTCTTTCTCAGCAGCAACTACCACATTGTTACCGTTATGAGGTATGGAGGAAGGAGTCAATTTTGTGGTGACATTATTTTCCTGATCAATAGTATTTTTTGGTGCTGCTTTGCTTTGGGCTAATGATACGGCGCTGTTCAAAGAGTTATTAGCATTATTAGAAGGCGAAGTATTTTGTGCTTTAGAACTTGATTCCGCTCCCTTGATAATTTGATGCTCCTCGATTACAACTTCATTTTTGTTCGGTGCTACAGCCTTTTCAAATGTATTTTTTGAGGGTACAATTTCTTGATTTTTTTCTGAATTCTTGATATTAGAATCACCCTTAGTTGAGACAGATGTGTTGATACTTGTTTGTTCATTTTGAAACGAATTATAGATAAAAAATCCAAGTAGTAATACTGCAGCGACACCGCCCAACTTCCACCAAATAGGAACTATAAGACGTCTCTTTTTCTTTTTGTCTAGCGATGTTTCTATGGCTTGCCACACTTTATCGTCTGGCAGCTCTGAGAAATTATTCAATTTCTCTTGAAACAATTTGTCAAGGTTTTTTTTGCTCATTTTGAGATATTATTTTTTTCATCGGTCATATCATTCCTTCAATAAAAAATAAAATAAATCCGATGATGGCTTTGTTTTGTTCAGTTTCAATTTTTTCTTTTAAAATCATTCTAGCTCGTGCTAGATTTGATTTTGAAGTTCCGGTAGAGGTTCCTAATTGCTCACTTATTTCTTTATGAGAATATCCATCTAAAACATACATATTAAATGTCAATCGATATTTATTAGGCAACTCTTGAACATATTGTAATAAGGTTTGAAGATTAAGAGCTGTATATGCTGAATCAATCTCTATTTCTTCAGTAACATTTTCATTAACCACGTTTAAGTGTTCTTCTTTTCTATATTTTTGCAAGGCCGTATTCACAGTGATTCGTTTCATCCACCCTTCGAAAGAACCTTTGCCTTTAAACTGACCAATTTTATCATAAATAGTTATAAAACTATCATGAAGGTTATCCTCTGCCTGCGTTTTGTTGCGCGAATACTTGAGGCAAATGCCAAACAAAATAGAAGCATATTTTCTATAAAGTTGGGCCTGCGCCTTGCGATCTCCTTTTTTGCAATAGTCTATAAGCTCTTCTAGACTCAAAAAATTGTTGGTTAGATTAATAGAATAACTGGCGGCTAATTAACAGGTACTTCTACTTCAAAATATTCTTGGTTTCCGTCTTCATCTTGTCCATGCCAAAATCGAAAAACGTAGGTTTGAGCGTGAATGACTCTAAAATTAAAAGTCCTCGACTCTTGTTCAATAGCTTCTGTACATGCTTCGGCATCTGTTCGTTTTGTGCCTATTACCACAACATTACGAGTAGTCAGATCATGAGGAGTGACATCAAATCCTCCAAAACTAGTACATCCATCGGGTCTGTTGAAGGTAACACGAATTTCGTAGGTTTCATTTAACTCAAATGAATCTGGCAGTTCTGCACTTTCTATTTGAAGCGGCACATAATAAAAATTAGGACCATCATCTTTAATGCACGAACTTAAGGTCAGCATTAGCGCAAATACAATGAAAAATAATTTCTTCATCAACTAACAATTTTGCTAATTAGATGTAAATTAAACGCAAAGGTTGCGTTTATCAAAGAAAATATGAGCGGTTTTAGGCTACAGTTTGTATAGCTTCACGAATTTTAGTGTCTAGTTCTTCAAAAAGTTCAGGGTTGTCAAGCAATAAATTTTTAACACCGTCTCTACCTTGGCCTAATTTAGTATCACCATAACTAAACCATGAACCGCTTTTCTTTATGATTTCATACTCAACACCAAGATCAATAATTTCACCAACTTTAGAAATGCCTTCGCCGTACATAATGTCAAACTCCGTAGTTCTAAATGGAGGAGCAACCTTATTCTTAACAACTTTAACTCGAGTTTTATTACCCATTACAGCACCGTCTGTATTTTTAATTTGCGTTGATCTTCGAATATCTAATCGAACAGAAGCGTAGAACTTAAGCGCATTACCCCCAGTTGTAGTTTCTGGGTTTCCAAACATTACTCCAATTTTTTCACGCAATTGATTAATAAAGACCACGGTGCAATTAGTCTTACTTATAGAACCTGTTAATTTTCGTAAGGCTTGTGACATAAGTCGCGCATGGAGCCCCATCTTTGAGTCTCCCATTTCACCTTCAATTTCGCTTTTAGGTGTTAATGCAGCAACAGAATCAATAATTACAATATCAATCGCACCAGAACGAATAAGATTATCAGCAATCTCTAAAGCTTGCTCTCCATTATCAGGTTGTGAAATGATAAGATTGTCAATATCAACCCCTAAATTTTCAGCATAAAAACGATCAAATGCATGTTCTGCGTCTATGAAAGCGGCAATACCTCCCTGTTTTTGAGTTTCCGCGATAGCATGTAGCGTAAGCGTTGTTTTACCTGATGATTCAGGGCCGTAAATTTCTACCACTCTACCTCTAGGATAGCCGCCTACACCTAGTGCGATATCTAGTCCCAATGAGCCTGAAGGAATTACTTCAACATCTTCGATAACGCGGTCTCCCATTTTCATGACAGCACCTTTACCATAGGTTTTATCTAATTTGTCAAGGGTTAATTTGAGAGCTTTTAACTTTGCATCTTTTTCAGAACTCATACTTTTCTTATTTAAGGGAAGGCTAAATTACTATTTCTTTTTGCATATAGCAATCTGCCACGCAACCTTTTTAAGAAAGTCGCATCTAGTTTAAAAAGTATTAAAACTAACTCAAAAAATTACTATTGTTTTGAACGGCAATAGGCAACGATGGCCACTTTCTTTTAGGTATTTCTGAAACTGCTATGAAGAAGAGAAAAATGGAATGGCCGATGAAGAGTCTCGATTTTCGAGGCTCTTTTTTTATTTATACCGCACTTGTTTCAGCAGGGCTCCTCCTAAAATCTTCATTTTAGTTTTAGAAGTGAATCCTTGACCTAGCAAACTCCTATTAAATTATTATTATTTTTGCCGTTCTATTAACTTAAACTATTGGTATAGCATGCAACTGTACAATACACTAAGTGCCAAAGAAAGAGCCTCGCTCATAAAAGAAGCGGGAAAAGAGCGCCTTACGATTTCTTTCTACAAATATGCACGAATCGGCAACATCTCCATTTTCAGAAATCATTTATTTATTCATTGGAACGAACTCGATGTGCTAGGGCGCATCTATGTAGCTCATGAGGGTATTAATGCGCAACTATCCGTTCCTGCTGAAAATTTTGAAGAGTTTAAAAAACATTTAGATGGCATCTCTTTTTTAAAAAATGTTCGACTGAATATAGCCATTGAACAAGATAATTTGTCTTTTTTAAAGCTTAAAGTGAAAGTTCGGAATAAAATTGTGGCTGATGGTTTGAATGATAATACTTTTGATGTTACCAATAAAGGAATACACGTAGATGCCGAGCAATTCAACAAATTAATTGAAGATCCGGATACCGTTTTGGTTGATATGAGAAATCACTATGAGAGTGAAATAGGTCATTTTAAAAATGCCGTAACTCCAGATGTTGATACATTTCGTGATTCGCTAGATATCATAGAAAAAGATTTGCAGAATCATAAAGAAGATAAAAAACTGGTGATGTATTGTACGGGGGGCATACGCTGTGAGAAAGCAAGTGCTTATTATAAACACAAAGGATTTAAGCAAGTATATCAGTTAGAAGGAGGAATAATAGAATACGCCAGACAAGTTAAAAAACAAAACCTTGAGAATAAGTTTAAAGGGAAGAATTTCGTTTTTGATCATCGTCGTAGCGAGCGCATTTCGAATGATGTTATTGCAAATTGTCATCAATGTGGCCAAGCTTGTGACACCCATGAAAATTGTGCTAATGAAGCCTGCCATCTTTTATTTATTCAATGTGAAGAATGTGCTATGAAAATGGACAACTGTTGCTCTGTAGCATGTCAAGAGGTGTATAACCTTCCGTATGAAGAACAAAAATTACTTCGAAGAGGAAAAGAGGTAAGTAATAAAATTTTCAAAAAGGGTCGTTCAGAAGTTTTAAAGTACAAACGATAATTTTTATGGAGGCGCAACAGAAAATGAAATTGCAAAAATTCGGAGGTTTCTCAGCGCTGATAGGATTGGGCTCCATACTATGAGCACTTTTTGATTATAATTTTATCATACTTTCTTGGATAGATTATTTTGGAAATTTTATCGCCTGGATTTTTAGAATAGGATTAATTATTCTTGGACTAATTCTTTATTTCAAGTATGACCTTGATGACGTGGAAATAAATTTTCATGACGATGACGATGATTAACGAATTAAAGCCGTACTGAAGATCAAAATTGAAATTTAATGACAAGCTGACAAGCTTTACGGCATATCTCACACTTTCTTGCCACCACAAATTGTACTATCTTTACTTTCAAGTTTAGTATGAACCTTTTTTGGAATAATTTCATCGATTCCGCTTACTTTAATGATGTTTTTATACCAAATCAATATATAAAATATGGGTTGTAGCAGTTGTTCGACTGGTAAAGACGGACAACCACGTGGATGCAAAAATAACGGCACCTGTGGTACCGATGGTTGTAATAAATTAACAGTTTTTGATTGGCTTTCTAACATGTCACTTCCGAATGGTGAGAAACCTTTCGATTGTGTTGAGGTTCGCTTTAAAAATAGTAGAAAAGAGTTTTTTAGAAACTCTGAAAACCTTTCCTTGTCAATTGGCGATGTCGTAGCCACCCAAACAACATCTGGCCATGATGTTGGTATGGTAACACTTACAGGAGAATTGGTAAAGGTGCAAATGAAGCGAAAAAAAGTAGACTTCAAAGATCCTGAACTTCCGAAACTATATCGAAAAGCATCGCAAAAAGACATTGACATTTGGCAAAAAAGTCGTGATCGTGAAGAAGAAATTAAAAAACGAGCAAGAGAGATTGCAATTATTTTAAAATTGCAAATGAAAATCTCTGATGTAGAATTTCAAGGAGATGGCTCGAAAGCAACTTTTTACTACACGGCTGATGAACGCGTAGATTTTCGCCAGCTAATTAAAGATATGGCGAAAGCCTTTGGCATTCGTATTGAAATGCGGCAAATTGGTTATCGCCAAGAAGCGCAACGTTTGGGTGGAATTGGATCTTGTGGGAGAGAGCTTTGCTGTTCTACTTGGCTAACTGATTTTAGATCAGTAAGTACTTCTGCCGCTCGTTATCAGCAATTGTCTTTGAATCCTCAGAAATTGGCAGGGCAATGTGGAAAACTTAAATGTTGTTTGAATTATGAGTTAGATGTTTATCTAGATGCACTTAAAGATTTTCCATCTCAAGATACCAAGCTTCAAACGGAAAAAGGATTGGCATTTTGCCAGAAAACAGATATTTTTAAAGCAACACTTTGGTTTTCGTATAAAGATGATCCATCTAATTGGCATGTATTATCTTCAGAACAGGTCAAAGAAATAATTGCAAAAAACAAAAAGAAAGAAAAAGTAGCGAGCTTAGAAGAGTATGCTGTTGAGAATCTAGTAGAAATTGAAGAGCGTGTAGTTTTTGAAAACGTGGTTGGGCAAGATAGTCTTACACGCTTTGATAAACCAAAACGGAATAAAAATAACCGTAATAGAAATCGTAATAAAAAGCGAAAGAATACAAGTGAAAACGGTCAAAAACGGAATCGAAACAAACAAAACAACCAACAAGGTGGTAACAAAAATAGGAATAGGTCAAAAAAGCGTCCGAAAAATGCTTAAGCACTTATTTTTTTCAGGGATTATTATTCTTGCAATTTCTTGTTCTAATGCTATTGTTAAGTCAGAATTCAAGTCAACTGATGGTGGGGTTTGGGCTAAGAATGAAGCAATTGATTTTAGTTTTTCTGAAATAGATACCCTTCAAAAACATGATATGTTCCTTCACATTAGAAATGACAATTCATTTCCTTACAGCAACTTATTTTTGATAGCAGATTTGAAGTATCCGAATGGAGCATCAGTAACCGATACCTTAGAATATGAAATGGCGCTACCTGATGGCACTTGGTTAGGTACAGGTTATGGAGGAGTAAAAGAGAATAAATTGTGGTATAAACAGAACATCGTTTTTCCTACTTCTGGCGTATATACTTTGAATGTTTCTCATGCCATGCGAAAAAATGGCAATGTCAATGGCGTTCAAAATTTAGAAGGAATTCTTGATGTAGGATTCGAAATTGTAAAAAGTAAATAGCAATATGATGGCAAAAGCCGCAAAGAAAAAATCATCTTTTTCTAAGTTTGTCAAATGGTTCTGGATATTATTTTTAATCGGAATTCTTTCCATAGCACTTCTTTTTTTATCAGCTTCATGGGGTTGGTTAGGACCTTTGCCGAGTTATGAATCATTAGAGAATCCACAAACTAACTTAGCTTCTCAAATTATTTCTTCAGATGATGAATTACTAGGTAAATTTTACTTAGACGATAACCGTACTGATGTTAGCTATGAAGATTTACCTCAGAATTTAATTGATGCATTGATTGCTAGTGAAGATATTCGTTTCTACGACCATTCAGGCATTGATGCACGAGGCACTTTAAGAGCTTTAGCTTTTTTAGGAAAAAGAGGAGGTGCTAGTACAATTACCCAGCAATTGGCGCGTCAAATATATGTGGGGCCGCGATCAAGAAATCTTTTTGAAACCATCAAGCAGAAGGCTAAAGAATGGGTTATTGCCACGCAGTTAGAAAGAAGATATACCAAAGAAGAAATCATGACGATGTATTTGAACATTTATGATTTCGGAAATAATGCAGATGGTATTCGTTCAGCAGCACGAATATATTTTGGCAAAGAACCAAAGCAATTAAAAATAGAAGAGTCTGCCATGTTGGTGGGCATGTTACAAAATTCATCGCTGTTCAACCCTTTAAGAAGAGAAGAACGTACTTGGAAAAAAAGAAATTTAGTTTTTCGTCAGTTAGCGCGATATGAATATATCGATGAGGCTGAAAAAGACTCTCTTCAGAAACTCCCTTTGGATTTAAATTATACACCGGAATCACATCGTCATGGTATTGCCACTTATTTTAGAATGAATGTACAGCGATTTATGAATCGATGGATAGCAAAAAACCCTAAACCAGCATTAGAAGGAGAAAGCGATACTTGGAACTTGTATTTAGACGGATTGAAAATATACACCACTATTGATTCAAGAATGCAAGCGAATGCAGAAGCTGCTGTAGAAGCGCATATGAAGAATTTGCAGGCAGAATTTTTCAATCAAAATACGCCTGATCGTAACAAAACAGCTCCGTTTCTTGATTTAGAGAAAGAAGAGATTGATAAAATTATGGAACGCGCCATGAAATCTTCTGATCGCTGGCGCCAAATGAAAAAAGAGGGTAAAGAAGAAAAAGAAATTCGAGCTTCGTTTACTAAAAAACGGGAAATGTCGGTTTTCGACTGGAACAGCGAAACACGAGAAAGAGATACGGTAATGACTCCTTTAGATTCCATACGGTATTACAAAACTTTTTTGCGAGCCGCTATGATGTCAATGGAGCCTCAAACTGGCCACGTTAAAGCTTGGGTAGGAGGTGTTGATTACAAACATTTTCAATATGACCATGTGATGCAAGGAGCTCGACAAGCAGGTTCTACTTTTAAACCATTTGTCTATGCAGCAGCTATTGATCAACTGCGGATGTCGCCTTGTGACACCTTGCCAGATACCCAGTACTGTATTGAGGCATTCGCGCATGGAAATGTAGAACCATGGTGCCCTAAAAATTCAAACGGAAAGTATTCAGGGCGGGCATATACTTTAAAAAATGCCTTGGCTAATTCTATGAATACAGTCACCGCACAGTTGATGGATAAGGTTGGCCCGAAAGCAGTAGTTTCTATTGCGAAAAACGCTGGAATATCTCGTGAAATACTTGAAGTACCTTCAATAGCTCTAGGCACCGTTGATATGAATGTTCATGAAATGGTTGGTGCTTATGGCACTTTCGTCAATCAAGGGGTATATGTTAAGCCAGTGACAGTGACGCGCGTCGAAGATAAAAACGGCACTGTACTTTATGAATATGTGCCCGAAACCAAAGATGTTTTAAGTAAAGAAGTGTCTTACACCATGTTGAATTTAATGCAGGGCGTTACAGAAGGAGGTTCCGGAACCCGGCTGAGGCATAAGCACCAGAAGAATACCACGGTTTATAAAGAAATCATTACGGGATATCCCTATGAGTTTAAAAACCCAATAGCAGGTAAAACCGGTACAACTCAAAATCAAAGTGATGGATGGTTTATGGGTATGGTACCTAACTTGGTTACTGGCGTATGGGTTGGTGGTGAAGAACGAGCCGCTCATTTTAAAAGTATAACCTATGGCCAGGGTGCTGCGATGGCATTGCCGATATGGGGAGTGTATATGAAGAAGAATTACGAGAATAAAGATCTGGATATATCAGATGCTGACTTTCCGAAACCTAGTGGTTTGTCTATTGAATTAGATTGTAATAAAATTAAAGAAGCCGCAGCAGAAGATCTTGATTCCGAAGATGATTTAGACTTGGGCTTTTAGCAATTAGCTACTTTTTTTGTGCAGTTCATCGAAAAAATCAACATCTTGTATTTTTTACAACAGTATCTTATGACTTCGCAACAATAGTTTTATCTTATTTGCGTTAAGTACTTCCTTTGTATGGTAATTGTGTAAAATTACTAACGAATAAAATTGTCCTAGACACCTATTTAGAATTTAAACCAAATCGATCATGGAAGCCCAGTTAAACCGAGTAAGTACCAGAAAAAGAATTCAGGTATATCAAAATGAATTTTTTAGTGGTATTTTATTGTTGACAAGAAAGTTATTTATGTTGTAAATATTTTTTAAGGATATGTAAAAGAGCAGCTTCATTAGGAGCTGCTCTTTTTGTTTTATTAACTTTAGATGCTTTCTTAAATTATCGATTATGGGTATTGTTTTTAGAAAATGTAATGTCGCTCATTTAGACGAATTGGTTCGTATTTCAAAAACAACATTTGTTGATGCTTTTGAGAAAGGTAATAAGCCAGAAGACTTTAGAACCTATATTGAAGACGCGTTTGATAAAAGTACTATCGAGCGACAACTAAATAATAAAGATTCAAAATTTTACTTCGTTTATAAAGAGGAACACCTAGCAGGATATTTTAAGCTCAATGAAAGTGAAACGCAAACAGAATTTAAAACGGAGCATTCAATTGAACTTGAAAGAATTTATATTTTAAAAAAATTTCAAGGCCAGCAATTAGGAGCATATATACTTCGTGAAGTACAAAATATGGGCATATTAGGAAACAAGAAATTCATTTGGCTTGGGGTTTGGCAAAAAAATAAAAGAGCTATTCGATTTTATGAAAAGCATGGTTTTGTCAAATTTGGAACCCACCCCTACTTTATTGGACAAGACAAGCAGACTGATTGGTTAATGCGGTTAGAATTATAAAAAAAGCCTTTTCTAATTAGAAAAGGCTTTTTTTATAAAACACTTTTTTGACGCTTACCTTCTTACTACAAATCGTTTTATAACTACCTCATCACCTTTGGTAAGCCTTAATAAATACGAACCTGCCGAAATTTCTGAAATATTGAATTGGCCGTCAAAATCCTTTGGGGATATAATGGCTGTTTTAATTTGTCTACCGATATTATCAAAGATAGTTAGTTGCACTGTACTCTCAGAATCATTAGCAAAGAAGTAATTTACATTTAAAGTGCTATTTGTCGGCACAGGACTTAATTCTAAAAATGAACTAGGAGCTATATAAGCTGTTAAACCAGAAACACCACCTGTAATCAAACAACCCATCACTTGAACTTCGGCCATATGAAGTATGCCATTATTTGCAAGTTGAATGCGAATGTATCTTCCTTCGGTATTAAGAGTTAGTGTTTCTTCTAAACCAGCAACGCCGTTAAAGAAATACTCAAAGATACTGGCATCATTTCTTAAATCATCAAG